>NZ_JAFKOK010000002.1 GCF_017303295.1 Rhodobacter sp. NTK016B
TCGAAATGAACCAAACCGCCCACATATCCCTTCATATACCAAATTTTCAAAAAGCGTTCCGAACACAAAACGAAGAACTCGCTAGTCTTGCCTAGCGCCTTCGCTCGCCTCGCATCCAGATATGTTGTTGGCGTTTCCGCCGCCGTCGCTGCTTCGTTCGCGTTTCCGCGTCCCCGCCGCTTCGGTGAGGCGGTATCTAGGCCCCGGCGCCGAAACCCGCAAGAGGAAAAATGCAGGCCCATCGCGATTTTTTTCGCAGAACCGTCACAAGCCCTTGTTTTATTGGCTCTGTCAGCGCGAACAAAATCGACGACCCGCACCGGGCCGCCGGATGCCCGTTCTTTGAGCGGGGTGAAAATTGCGCAGGACCCCGGGCCGGGCGCAATTTCCTGACCGGATGGACAGGATTCGGCCATTTGCGCCCGAATCCCGACTCGGATTCGGGCCCGATTCACGGCGATTCTGGCCAATTTTTTTTCGCTACCCCCTGAATCGGCCCCGACTCGGCTCCGACTCATCCTCGATTCCCGGCGACGCGGGTGTGAATCGCTTCAACGGGCCCTGTTCCTTGCCCATAGCCGCCCTGCCCCGTCGTCTGCGCCGAACTGGACAGGTGCAACTCGGACAGAAACATGCGTGAATGCGAATATTGATCCGGGGCGAGTCGCCCCAATACGGGAGGACCTCATGGCCTATCAACTACGTGCCGCCATCACCGGCGCGCTGCTTACCGGCGCGCTCACCGTCTCAAGCCCTGCCCTGGCCGATGAGCTGCGGCTCACCCCCAGCGGCATGTCTTTCGAGGACACGACCTTCGCGCTGGAAAACGCGATCGTCGGGCGCGGGCTGGTGGTCGACTATGTCAGCCATGTGGGCGAGATGCTGGAACGCACGCGCGAAGCCACGGGCAGCGACGTCGTGCTGTTCACCAATGCCGAGATTTACATGTTCTGCTCGTCCACCGTCTCGCGCGCGGTGATGGAGGCCGACTGGCAAAATGTCGTCTATTGCCCCTATGGCATCCATGTCATCGAACGGCCGGGCGAAGAGGTCATGATCGGCTACATGCACAAGGACGCAGAAAGCATGATCCCGGCCAACGAGCTGCTGGCCGGGATCATCGACGAAGTCACCTGGTAATTGGGCACCTGATAGCAAGGCGTGCCACCCTCAGCGGGTGGCCGCAGCCCCCATCGGCGGCGCGGCACGCGATTGCCGCCGCTTGGGGATCAGCCGGACCGCCAGAAGGCCGATCACGGCACCGAGATAGAGGAACGGCTCCCACGGATAGCCTTTCACCAGCCAGACGAAGTGAATGGCCCCCAGAAGAATCGCCGGATAGGTCAGCATATGGATCCGGCGCCAGACCAGCGGACCCAGCTTGCGGATCGACAGGTTGTTCGAGGTCAGCGCCAGCGGGATCAGCATCAGGAAGGCCGCAAAGCCGATGGTGATATAAGGGCGCTTGACGATCTCACCGCCGATCCGCGACAGCGATTGCAGGTCCAGCACCGTCCAGACGAGGAAATGCGCCAGCAGGAAGAGGAAAGCGGTGACGCCCAGCGCCCGGCGGTACTTGATTAGGCTGACATTGGTGAAACGGCGCAGCGGCGTCACGACCAGCGTCGCCACCAGAAGCTGCAGCGCCAGCAAGCCGTAATCCCGCTCGAGCGCGTTGATCGGCTCGGGCCCCAGCTGCCCGCTCAGACCCAGCCAGAACAGCCAGCCCATCCAGGCCAGCCCGATCAGATAGATCGGCCAAGCGGGCACATGGCGCTGCGCCCGGTTGATCCGCTGCGCAAGGGTGACGGAGGCCATCAGTAATTCTCCCGCAGGTCCATGCCCTCGTAGAGCGCGGCGACCTCGTCCTCATAGCCGTTGAACATCAGCGTATCCTGCCGGCGCGAGAACAGCCCGCCGCCGATCTGCCGTTCGGTGGCCTGGCTCCAGCGCGGGTGGTCCACTTGGGGGTTCACGTTCGAATAGAACCCGTATTCGCGCGCGTTGAGATTGTTCCACGTCGTCTCGGGCATCGTGTCGGTCAGGGTGATCCGCACGATCGACTTGATCGACTTGAAGCCGTATTTCCACGGCACGACCAGCCGGATCGGCGCGCCGTTCTGCTTGGGCATCGGCTCGCCATAGATGCCGGTCGCCAGCAGCGTCAGCGGATGACGCGCCTCATCAAGCCGCAGACCTTCGATATAGGGGAAGGGAATGACACCACGCCGCACGCCCGGCATGTTGTCGGGCTGCACCACCGTCTCGAACGCGACGAACCGCGCGCCTGACTGCACACCCACCCGGTCCAGCACGTCCGACAATTCGACACCGTTCCACGGCACGACCATCGACCAGGCCTCGACGCAGCGGAAGCGATAGATCCGCTCTTCGATATCGAGCCCGTCCAGAAGATCGGCCAGCGCGTAGTCGCCGGGATTGTCGACCATGCCGTCGACGGTGATCGACCACGGCTCGACCTGCAGCGCGTCGGCATAGCGCATCGGGTCTTCCTTGCCGGTGCCGAATTCATAGTAATTGTTGTAGCTCGAAATCTGCTCGAGCGTGTTGGGTTCAAGCCCCTGAGCCATGGCGCCCCGTCCGGCCATGGACAGCGCGGTGGCCCCGGCCATCCCCGCCATGATCTGGCGACGGTTGAGCCACAGCGCCTTGGGGGTCACATCGGCTTGGGTCAGGTCGTTCGTCCAGCGACGGGCCATCTCTGTCTCCTTTGCTTCGCACCGGCGCCGCGCGCTCAATGCCTTTGCAGGACAATACGACCGCCAGCCCCTGTCGTTTCACCGGATTCGAGAAAATTCCCGTCGCATGCGTCAACTAAATGTGAGTGGAAAGCCAAACGCGCCCCGGCTTTGCGCAAATCCGCGCCCGGTCAAGGGTGATGCACGGGTTTGTGAGGGTGATCCACGGACGCGCGCTGACCGTTTCCCCCATACAACCAACATCCAATGGGAGAGTCACCATGCTTCGCACAACTGCTATCACCCTCGCCTCGGTCTGCGCTTTTGCCGGGACCGCATGGGCGGATGATCACGGCACCATGGCCGGTGGCGAGATGGATATCGTCGATATCGCCGTCGAGAACGGCAACTTCACCACCCTCGTCGCCGCGGTCGAGGCCGCGGGTCTGGTCGACACGCTGAAGGGCGAAGGTCCGTTCACCGTCTTCGCGCCGACCGACGAAGCCTTCGCGATGTTGCCCGAGGGCACGGTCGAAGCGCTGCTCGACGATACCGAGGCGCTGACCGGCATCCTGACCTATCATGTGGTGCCCGGGGCCGTCATGGCCGGTGACCTGACCGAGGGCATGACCGCCGAAACCGTCAACGGCCAGAGCGTCACCTTCACGCTGGAAGGCGGCCCGCAGGTCAATGGGGCCAACATCATCATGACCGATATCGAGGCCTCGAACGGCGTGATCCACGTCATCGACACCGTGCTGATGCCGGAATAAGCCGGTTCCACTATCCGGTCTGCCGCCCCGCGTGCCCAAGCGCGGGGCGGCTTTCATTCCGGCCCCGGTTTGCGCCCGCTTACGGCGCGAAGCGTCAGCCCAGAACCTTGCCCGGATTGAGCCGCCCTTCGGGATCGAAAGCCGCCTTGAGCATCCGCATCGTCGCCAGAACCTCGGCCGGGCGGTATGCCTCTAGCGCCGCGCGCTTTTCCAGCCCCACGCCATGCTCGGCGGAAATCGCGCTGCCTTCGAACCCGGCCAGCACGCCATAGACCACGGCATCGACCGCCGGACGCGGCGGGACCTCGCCATCCAGCATCAGCGACAGATGCAGGTTGCCATCCCCCACATGGCCGAAGACCAGAACCGAGATATCGGTGAATTCCGCCGCGACCCGCGCCTGCAATTGCTGCACGTAAGGGTCCAGATCGGCCAGCTTCAGCGACACGTCGTAATGATAGCCCGGCACATCATTGCCGCCGATGACCCCGGCCCCCTCGCGGATGCGCCAGATGCGGGCGCGCTCAGACCCCGATTGGGCCAGCACGGCGTCGCGGATGGTCCCGTCCTCCATCATCGGCACCAGCGCCTCGGCCAGCGCGGATTGCGCGGCGCCATCGTCAGTGCCGAACGCCTCGACGATCAGGAAAAGCCCGGGCCCGTCCGGCCCCGCCTCGACCGGCAGCGGCGTGACGCCCTGAAGCTCGGCGCAGCGGCGGTAGCAATCGGGCCAGATCCCTTCGAGCGCCGCCAAAGCGTCTCCCAGCGCCAGCCGCAGCCGGGGCATGAAATCCGACAGCGCCTGCGGGTCGATGCCCAGCAGCGCGGTGGCGATCGCCTTGGGGCGCGGGAACAGCCGCAGCGCGACCTTGGTCACAAGCCCCAGCGTGCCCTCGGAGCCGATGAAGACCTGTTTCAGATCGTAGCCCGCATTGTTCTTCATCAGGGGCGAGGTCAGGTCCAGCACCGTCCCGTCCGCACGCACGACCTCAAGCCCCAGCACGCTGGCCCGCATCATGCCGTAGCGCAGCACCCGGATACCGCCCGCATTGGTCGAGACCATGCCCCCGATGGTGCAGCTGTCACGAGCGCCGATATCGACACCCGCCATCAGGCCACGCGGTTCCAGCGCGGCATCCAGCTGCGCCAGCGTCACCCCTGCCCCGACCAACGCCACACCCTGCGCCGGGTCGATCTGCTCGATCCGGTTCATGCGCTCGAAGGACACGATGATCTCGCCCGGGGCCGAGGCAGTGCCTTCGACCAGCCCGGTAACGCCGCCCTGCGCCACCACCGGCACGCCCGGCGTGGCTTTCAGCACCGCCGACAAGTCGGCGGCATCGGCGGGGCGCACCAAAAGCCCTGCATCCAGCGAATGTGCGCACCAGCCCGGGTTCCTGAGCGACAGTTTCTCAGGCCCGAGCACATGCTCGGCACCGACCAGTGGCCCAAGGATTTCCGCCAGCGTCATCGCAGCCCCCGTGTCACCGCCCGCGCGGAGCAGCCATGAAAAATCCGGGCGATCCTGTCACGGAGCGCCCGGATATGTAAGAGGCCCGGTTCGGCCCGCCCTGCGCTGTCAGGTCAGCGTCCGGGGCAAGCCAAGGGGGTATCGCGCCGATGTCCCAATACCGGAACAGAGCGCGTTACAGATAGCGGTTGACCAGATTTTCCAGCCGCTCCTGCCGACCCGAACGCGGCTGCGGGTTGATCTTCTTGTCCTCGACCAGATGCGCGATGGTATCGAGATCGCTCTCCATCAGCGCGCGCCCGTCCGAGGTCTCCCAGCCCGCGTAACGCTCGTTCCGCGCCGCTTCCAGCTTGCCGTCTTCCAGCATCCGCGCCGCCGCCTTCAGACCGGCCGCGCAGGCATCCATGCCGCCGACATGGGCAAGGATCAGATCCTCGGGGTCCAGCGACTGACGGCGCAGCTTGGCGTCGAAATTGGTGCCGCCGGTGGTGAAACCGCCCGCTTTCAGGATCTCGTAATAGGCCAGCGTCATCTCGGGGACGTTGTTGGGGAACTGGTCGGTGTCCCAGCCCGATTGATAATCGTTCCGGTTCATGTCGATCGAGCCGAAGATCCCCAGCGAGGATGCCAGCGCCAGCTCATGCTCGAAGCTGTGGCCCGCAAGGATCGCGTGGCCCTGCTCGATATTGACCTTCACCTCGTTTTCCAGCCCGAAATCCTTGAGGAAGCCGTAAACCGTGGCGACGTCGTAATCGTATTGATGCTTGGTCGGCTCCTGCGGCTTGGGTTCGATCAGAATCGCGCCCTTGAAGCCGATCTTGTGTTTGTAATCGACCACCATCTGCAGCATCCGCCCCGCCTGCGCGCGCTCGCGCGCAAGATCGGTATTGAGCAGCGTCTCATAGCCTTCGCGCCCGCCCCACAGGACATAGTTCTCACCCCCCAGCCGATGCGTGGCATCCATGCAGGTCTTGATCGTCGCCGCCGAGAAGGCGAAGACCTCGGGGTCGGGGTTGGTCGCGGCACCGGCCATAAAGCGGCGGTGGCTGAACAGGTTCGCCGTGCCCCAAAGAAGCTTGGTCTCCGAGCTTTCCATCTTCTCGGCGAAATACTCGGTGATCTCGCGCAGCCGCGCGGTGTTCTCGGCAAAGCCCTCGCCTTCGGGGCGCACATCGACATCGTGGAAGCAGAAATACGGCGCGCCGAGGATCTCGAACATCTCGAAGGCCACGTCGGCCTTGAGCTTGGCGTGATCCATCGACTCGCCGAACCACGGGCGTTCGAAAGTCTGGCCCCCGAACGGGTCGCCGCCGGGCCATGCGAAGCTGTGCCAATAGGCCACCGCAAAGCGCAGATGATCCTTCATCGGCTTGCCCAGAACCAGCTCGTCCGGGTTGTAATGCCGGAAGGCGAATTCGTTGTCGCTGTCGGGGCCCTCGTAGCGGATCTTGTCGATGCCGTGGAAGAAGTCGGTCATGGGAGTGTCCTGTATCAGAGGGTCTTGATCGCGGCATAAGCCGCCTTGTAGCGCTGATGCGCCTCAGCAAAGGCCGGGGCCAGCGCGGTGTCGGGATCGTGGCTGCGCGCGACGGGGGGCGCGGTGGCGATTTCGGGTCCGGCGCCGGTGGCCGCCATCATCCCCAGACGCGCCGCACCCAGCGCCGCGCCGAATTCGCCCTGTTCGGGTACATCCAGCGGAAAGCCGCAGGCCGTGGCCAGCACGTCGAGCCAGTAGCCCGAGCGCGCACCCCCGCCGATGGCCAGCGCACGCGCGATGGTGGTGCCCGTGGCGCCCAGCGCATCGCGGCAATCGGCAAAGGCGAAGGCCACGCCCTCCATCACCGCGCGCGCCGCCGCCTGTGCGTCGGTCGCATGGTCGAGATGCAGGAACTGGCCCCGGATCGCCGCGTCGTTATGGGGCGTCCGCTCGCCGCCCAGATAGGGCAGGAACAGGGTATGCGCGGGCGCGCGCAGCGCCCCCAGATCCGAAGTCAGCGCCGCCGCCGATTGCCCGGTCAGCCGTGACAGCCAATTCAGCGCATCGGTCGCAGCAAGGATCACGCCCATCTGGTGCCATGTTCCGGGCACGGCGTGGCAAAAGGCATGGACCGCCGTCGCCGGATCGGGCCGGTAACGGTCATTGGCGGCAAACAGCACGCCCGAAGTTCCAAGGCTGAGAAACGCCTCGCCCTCGCGCACCACGCCCGCACCGATCGCGGCGGCGGCATTGTCGCCCCCGCCCCCGGCCACGACGCAGGCGGGCAACCCAAGCTCGGCGGCCAGATCGCCGCGCAGCGCCCCCGAAACCGCGGACCCTTCGACCAGTCGCGGCATCGACTCGCGCGACAAACCGCAGATGGCCAGCAGCCGGTCCGACCAGTCGCGCGCGCCGGTATCGAACCACGCGGTTCCGGCGGCATCCGACATCTCGGCCACATACTCGCCGGTCAGATAGAAGCGCAGGTAGTCCTTGGGCAGCAGGATCTTCGCGGTCTTCGCGAAGATCTCGGGCTCGTTGCGGCGCACCCATTCGACCTTGGGCGCGGTAAAGCCCGGAAAGACGATATTGCCGGTGATCTCGCGAAACGCGGGATCGGCATCCATCTGCGCCGCTTCAACATGGCTGCGGGTATCGTTCCACAACATGCAGGGCCGCAGGACCTTGCCGTCCTTGTCCAAAAGAGTCGCGCCGTGCATGTGCCCCGACAGCCCGATGCCGGTGAGTACGGCGCAATCATGCTGTGCCCGGATCGCCGCCAGCGCTTCGCGCACGGCTTTTTCCCAACTTTCGGGGTTCTGCTCGGACCAGCCGTCATGCAGCCGTTCCACCGTCAGCGCGACGCTGTGCTCGGCCAGAACGCGCTGGTCGTCATCGATGAGGATCGCCTTCAGAGAAGACGTCCCCAGATCCAGTCCAATATACATCAGGCCGCCAGATGTTCGGGTTTCTTGCCCAGGATGATCATCGCGAGGATGTCGTCCTCGGTCACCTCATCCACCTTCACCACGCCGACCAGCTCGCCGTTCTTCATCACGGCCGCGCGGTCACACAGCTTCTTCACCTGATGCACGTCGTGGTCGATCAGGAAGATCCCCAGCCCCTGACGCTTCAGTTCGTCGATCAGGTCGGCGACCATCTGCGTTTCCTGCGGGCCAAGCGCTGCGGTCGGTTCGTCCATGATCAGCACGCGGGCATTGAAATAGACCGCGCGCGCGATGGCGACCGACTGACGCTGACCACCCGACAGGGCCGAAACCGGCGCGTTGAACTTGCGGAAATTGGGGTTCAGGCGCCCCATGATCCGGCGCGTCTCGGCCTCCATCGCGCCATCGTCGACGAATCCCAGCGCGGTGGTGATCTCGCGGCCAAGGAACAGGTTGGCCGAGGCATCGAGATTGTCGGCCAGCGCCAGCGTCTGGTAGATCGTCTCGATATTATGAGTGCGCGCGTCGCGCGGATTGGTGATCTCGACTTCCTTGCCGTCGACGAAGATCTGCCCCGCATCCTTGCGATACGCGCCGGACAGGCACTTGATCAGCGTCGATTTGCCCGCGCCGTTATGGCCCAGAAGGCCCACGACCTCGCCCGGGAAAAGATCGACACTGACGTGATCCACGGCCTTGATGCCGCCGAAGGAAATCGAGATGTCGCGCATCTCGACCAGAGGGGTTCCGGTACGATCGACCATCACAGCACTCCCTTGCGCTTGAAGAAGACACCCAGGACCACGGCAGCGACGGCCGAGACCGCGAAATACAGCGCGCCGAAGAACATCAGGATCAGGATAGGCAACACAATCAGGTGGAACAGCAGCGCCTTGGGCCGGACCGCCGGAACGCGGTAAGCGATGTCGAGAAGCACGGCTTCGACCAGCACGGCGCCGACGACGATGTTCTGGAACGGCGCATCGACACCGATCATCGCCATGCCCGATTGCAGCGATTGCATGATCAGCGCGCCCAGCACGGCCCCGTAGATCGTGCCAAGCCCGCCCGACAGCGCGGTCCCGCCGATCACCGCCGCCGCGATGACCCGCAGCTCATCGAGCGTGCCGATATCGTTGGCGTGGTTGGTCAGACGCGCCGAGGCCACGACCGCCGACAGGGCGCACAGAAAGCCCATGATGGCGAAGACCTTGACGGTCAGGAAGCGGGTATTGATGCCCGACAATTCAGCCGAATCCGGGTTGCCGCCGGTAGCAAAGATATAACGGCCCAGCCGGGTCTTGCGGGCGATCACGGTCATGGCAATGGCCACGAGGATCAGCAGAAGAACCGAGATCGGCAGCCCATAGCCCATCGAGAACCCTTCGGGCACCGTTTCGCCGCGCGCCTCGAAGATGCGGCGCAGGCGGCCGATCGGCACCTGATAGGCGTTGAGAATGCCGACAAATCCAAGGATCAGCACCACGAACACGGCCGCCAGCGCGCCTTCGGCCCAGAGCGGCTTGACCGGGAATTCATGCGAGATTTTCGCGCGCCGGGCCGAGAACACGATCCACACCGCCGCAGCGGCGGCGATGGCGCCCAGGATCCAGCTCCAGCTTGTGCCCAGCGTGCCGTTGATGCCGCCGAACAGCTGGAAATTCTCGTCCAGCGGGCCGATTGTCTGGCCGCCGGTCAGGTACCACGCCACGTTGCGCCACACGAGCAGACCGCCCAGAGTGACGATGAAAGCGGGGATGGTCAGATAGCCCACCAGCCAGCCCTGCGCGGCCCCGATCGCGGTGCCCGCGACAAGCCCCGCAAGGATGGCGAGCGGTGCGATGGCCCAGTGGCCCAGCTCCAGCCCCATCAGGTTGGGCAGCCACGCTTGCTGCATCATCGCCATCACCGCCGAGCAGGTCGCCAGCAGCGCTCCGACAGACAGGTCGATATGGCGGGTGACGATGACGAAGACCATGCCGGTCGCCATGATCGCCACGCTGACGGTCTGGATAGACAGGTTGAAAATGTTGCGCGGGCTGAGGAAACGGCCACCGGTCATCAGATCGAAGGCAATGCAGATCAGCGCGAAAGCGGCGATCATGCCCAAGAGCCGCGTGTCGATCTCCAGCGACTCGATCAGGGAACGGCGCCGGGGCGTCTGGGCGGGGCGCGCGGTATCGCTCATGGCGGAACTCTCGGTGCAGGGAATGGGGATAAAGGGGCCCCGGCAACGTGGTCGCCGGGGCCTGTGCTCAGATCAGTTGCACGGCGCGGGGCCGTCGGACACGCCCTGGCAGAGCGCTTCCTGCGAGATCCAGCCGGCATCGACCACGACCGACAGGTTGTCGGCGGTGATCGGCACGGGGGCGAGGAACATCGACGTCATCGTCGTGCCACCCGGCGAGGTCCATTCCTCGGCACCCTCGATATCGGCCATCGCGGTGCCGCGGGCCAGTTGCACGGCGATCTCGGCGGCGGCGCGGCCCAGTTCGCGGGCATCTTTCCACACCGACACGGTTTGCGTGCCCAGCGCGATGCGGTTCAACGCGGCATGGTCGCCGTCCTGACCCGAAACCGGGATGCCCTGCATGCCCTGCGCGGTCAGCGCCGCGACGACGCCACCGGCGGTGCCGTCATTCGACGCGACGACCGCGTCGACACCGTTATCGGTGGCGGTCAGGATCTGCTCCATGTTGCGCTGCGCGTTGGCGGGCAGCCAGCCATCGGTATAGGCCTCGCCGACGATCTCGATGGCGCCCGAATCGATGGCGTCCTGCAGGATCTCCTGCTGGCCGCCGCGCAGGAAGTCGGCGTTGGGATCGGTGGGCGAGCCCTTGATCATCACGTAGCGCCCTTCGGGCATCGCCTCGAACACGGCGCGGGCCTGCATCCGACCGACTTCGACATTGTCGAAGGTCAGGTAGAAGGCGCGCGGGTCTTCGATCAGGCGATCATAAGCGATGACCGGAATGCCCTCGTCTGCCGCAGCCTGAACCGCCGGGCCGATGGCCTGAGCGTCCTGCGCCAGAACGATCAGAGCGTCGACGCCCTGCGCGATCAGCGCCTCGATATCGGAAAGCTGCTTGGCCGAGGACGATTGCGCGTCGGCCGAGACATACTCGGCCCCCGCCGCTTCGAGCGCGGCAACGATGGCGGTCTCGTCGGTGCGCCAGCGCTCTTCCTGGAAATTGGACCAGCTGACACCGACCGTGATGTCCTGCGCCAGCGCCGTGGTGGCCGCGGATGTCATGAAACCCGCAGCCGCGACGGCTGCGGCGTACAATGCCTTGCGCATGTATTTCCTCCCTGGATAACGACCCGAAAGCACGGGCCTCGGGCTCCTCCCGATGCAGGGAGAATAATTTATTTTGTTTAGGTGTCAAAATAAATATTCTCGCATCCGCCTGATTTTCGTGTTTGAATGCCCTTCAAAGGGCGATCCATGAACGCTTCGGGGAGGAAGCCGGGTCGCGCCGCGCCGCAGCGAGGAGATATTATTTTATGGATGAACTAATGTCGGCCGCTTCCCTGACGCAGCGCCCCGATGAGTCGACGGCCCCGTCCGGCTGTGGTCCGCTGCTGCCCGGTCCCGAGATCGACACCAAACCGCTGCGCCAGAAAGTGTTCGAACATGTCCGCGCCACCGGGCAGGCCGCGCGCGCCGAGGTCTCTCGCGCGCTGGGGATCAGTGCGGGCTCGGTGACGCAGGTGACGTCGGATCTGATCGAGCGCGGTTATCTGCAGGAATCCGACGACGCAACGCGCGACCGGCGCGAAACCGGGCGCGGACGGCCCTCGGTCGCGCTGTCGGTGGTGCCCGAAGCGCATCGCGTTGTCGGTATCAAGCTGTCCGACGAACGCCACACTGCCGTGCTCGCGGATTTCGCCGGCACGATCCTGGCCGAGGCGATGCTGCCCACTCCGGCGGTGCGCAAGTCGCTCGACCAGATCGCCGGCGAAACCGCACAGCTTGTCGATCTTGTGCTCGACAAGGTCGGGCTGACGATCACCGACATCGCGGCGGTGGGCGTCGGGATTTCGGGCCTCGTCGATCCGATCGAGGGGCTGGTGCCGTGGTCGCCGCTGCTCGAAGGCGAGAATCTCGCGCTGGCTGAACGGCTGACGCGCAGGCTGGGCTGCCCCGCGCTGGTCGACAACGACGCCAACATGCTGACGCTTGCCGAGCTGTGGTTCGGCGCCGGGCGGGCGAATTCCGACTTTGCGGTCGTGACCATCGAACACGGCGTCGGCATGGGACTGGTGGTGGGTAATCGGCTTTATCGCGGCACGCGCGGGATGGGGATGGAGCTGGGCCATATCAAGGTGCAGCTCGACGGCGCGCTGTGCCGCTGCGGACAGCGTGGCTGTCTCGAGGCCTATCTCGCCGATTACGCACTGGCGCGCGAGGCGGGCACGGCGCTGGGACGCAACCCGCGCAACATGGCCTCGGCACAAACCATGCTCGACACGCTCTTCACCGAAGCCAAGGGCGGCAACAGCGCGGCGCGGTCGATCTTCAGCCGTGCGGGTCGCTATCTCGCCGTGGGGCTGTCCAACATCATCCAGCTTTTCGACCCCGCGCTGATCATCCTGTCGGGCGAGCGGATGCGCTACGATTATCTCTATGCCGACGAGGTCATGGCCGACGCACTGTCGCTAACGCTCAATCACGGTCGCCCGGCCTGCAGGGTCGAGATCCATAATTGGGGCGACATGGTCTGGGCACGCGGCGCGGCCGCGCTGGCGCTGGGGCATGTGACGGATACCGCGCTGGGGCAATCCGCGTGACGCTGCGCGCAGTCCTTCCGGTGCTGGCTCTGGCCGCCGCCCCCGCCCTTGCGACCCCGCGCTTCGAAGATCTGTCGGCCACCCTGCCCGAGCATATCTATGCCGGCGGCTGGGAGCATTTCGTCGGCGGCGGCGTCGCGGTGTTCGATTGCAACGGCGATGCCCGGCCCGAAATCCTTGCCGCCGGTGGCACGAATCCGATGCTGTTGCTGCTCAATCAGGGCGATATGGCGTTCGAGACTGCGCCTTTTCCAACTCTGACGGGTACGACCGGCGCCTATCCGCTGGACCTCGATGGCGACGGGATCCTTGATCTCTATATCCTGCGCGCAGGTCCCGACCGGGTTCTGCGCGGCGGGGGCGATTGCCACTTCGAAGACGTGACCGAAATCTGGGGCTTTCCTCAGACGGATCGGTGGTCCACCGCCTTCACCGCATGGTGGGAAGATCAGGCGTCCCGTCCGGTGCTGGCCATCGGCCATTACGTCGACCGCAGCGATCCCGACGGCCCGTTCGAAGCCTGCGACACCAACAGCCTGATGATCCCCGAGACCGAGAGCTGGCGCGAAGAGCGGCTGGAGCCGGGTTTCTGCGCCCTGTCGATGCTCGCTGCGCGCGATGCACGGGGCCGCCCGACGCTGCGCATCTCGAACGACCGGCATTATTACGTGCGCGGCGGCTACGAGCAGATGTGGGATATCGCCGAACATCGTTTCCTGACGCCGGAAGACGGCTGGCAGCACGTCTCGCTGTGGGGCATGGGCATCGCGTCGCGCGACCTCAATGGCGACGGGCGCGACGAGGTGATGCTGACCTCGATGGGCGATCAACTGCTACAAATCGCACAATCCGACGGCACGTATGCCGCTGCCCCCTACGCGATGGGGACTTATGCAACCCTTCCCCATGATGGCAGCGACGGCCGCCCCTCGACCGGCTGGCACGCGCAGTTCGGCGATGTGGACAATGACGGCCTGCCCGATCTGTTCATCGCCAAGGGGAATGTCGACCAGATGCCGACGAATGCCATCGAAGATCCCAACGATCTGCTGATGCAGCAACCCGATGGCCACTTCGTGCAATACGCGACCGAGGCGGGCGTGGCGACACGGACCCGCGCGCGCGGCGCGGCGCTGGCCGATCTGGACGGCGATGGCGGGCTGGATCTGGTGGTGGTCAACCGCCGCGCGCCCATGGAGCTCTATCGCAACGTAACACCGGGACGCGGCCACTGGATCGCCCTCGACCTGCGTCAGCCCGGCGGCAACAGCCGCGCCATCGGCGCGGTGGTGACGGTTGAGAGCGCGGCGGGAACACAGGTTCAGCAGGTCACCGTGGGCGGCGGACATGCCGGCGGACAGGCGCTGCCACTGCATATGGGACTGGGGGACGCGACCGAGGTCCGGATCCGCGTGGACTGGCCCGACGGCACGATCAGCACGCATGACAGCGGCGTGGACCGGGCGCTTGTTTTGTCGCCGGAAGAGTGAAGCCGCCATTGCGGGGCATCGAGCCCCGCAATGCCGCGCGGGCCGCAGGCCCACACCCGCCCGGGAGGGTTTTCCACCCTCCCGGACCCTCCCGAGGATATTTCCGGAACAAAGATGGGGCGTGGCCGGGCGGGCGGGTGTCGCCCAGCGAAGCGCAGGCGCAGGCGCCAGCCCGGCTTAGGGGTTGGGCACCAGCAGGCCGGATGGAACCGTTTGGGGTACGCCCAGCCGGCCCTCGCGCGCGACGGGATCGGTGAGGGTTTCGAGAAACGCCACCAGCGCCGCGATCTGCGCGCTGTCGAGCGTCGCCACAGGCTCGGCCGCCGCGCGGATATCCGCGACCTGTTCGGGATCGTCCATCACCGCCCAATCCTCGACCGGCATCGCCGGCAGGACCGCCTGGGCACGGTCATAGCTGTCGACCCCCTGCGCCCCATGCCCGGCAAGGAACCCCGCCAGAGTCGCATGTGCGCCCGCGTGCCCATAGGGCGCCGTCAGCGCAACGTTGCGCAGGGCGGGGGTGCGGAACGCGTACCAATCCGCCGGATCGCCGGTAACCCGGTAACGCCCCTCGTCGCGGTGATGGGTTTCAAACCGGGCGCCTTTGCCCGGCCCGAGCTGCGGTGCGCCCATCGCGTGGAAATCGTGGTCGGTCAGGAACGGCCCCGCATGGCAGCCCGCGCAGCCCGCCTCGCCATAGAACAAGGCCATGCCCTGCCCCGCGAGCGGCGCCATCGTCGCCTCGCCCCTCAGCACCGCGTCGAAGGGGGCAGTGTCCGAGCGGAACTCGAATTCCATGAAGGCCGCGATCGCGTTCGAGACATCGGCGAAGGTGATCGCGCGGCCTTCGGCGATCTCGGGATAGACCTCGGCGAACATCCGGGCGTAATCGGGCACGCCCGCCACGCGCGCGGCCAGCCGGGCCCAGGCGCCGTCCTCGCCCGTCAGCATCCCCATCCGCACCGCGGTCGAGATCTCGTTTTCCTGATAATGCCCGGCCATCTCGTCGGGCGAGACCACCGGGAACATCGTCTGCGCCGCCAGCATCGAGGCGAAGCCGTCGAGCATGTCGGCGCCCAAAGGCGTGCGCATGCCGTGGTATTGCGCATCGTCGATCTCGACCCGGCCGTCATGGAACATCGAGCGGTATTCGAGCGCGCCGAGATTCCACAAAGCCTGCGCGTTGCGCGGCACGCGTTCCTCAGGCGGGTTGTCGGGATTGACCACGCGTGCCGGGCCGAGTCCGATGCCGCCGTCGCCCAGCCCCAGCGACAGCCCGTCCGAGGTTCCGAAGGCCGGGTGGTGGCAGGTGGCGCAGGCAACCTCACGGTTGCCCGACAGGATCGGATCGTAGAACAGAAGCTGACCCAGCCGCGCCTCGGCCGGATCGACGGGGCGGAAATCGGCGTCAGTCAGGGGCGACGGCAGCGTCTCAGGCCGCGCCGCGCCCAGCGTTGCCGCCGCCTGCCAGCCCAGCGGGATCAACGCCAGCGCACCAAAGATGAAAGCGTGTCTCAAATGGCCCTCCCCGGCCCGGTTTCCGGACGCGCGAAGGGTGGCACGCGGCTCAGAGCCCGGTCAACTGGTGCAGCACGAAACTGACGCTGACAAGGCCCAGCACCGTCGTCACCATCGTCGCCCCCGAGGCGACGGCACCGAAACCGAAAAGCCCGGCGAAGATCGGGAAGACCGTGAGCATCGGCATCGCCGCGAACAGGATCCCCACCGGGATCAGCTCGGGCGGAACACCGGGCACCAACATCAGCGCCAGCGCCACCATCAGCGGGTGCAGCACCAGTTTCCCCGCCGCCACGGCCAGCGAGCGGCGCCAATGTCCGCTCAGGGACATGGTGGCGACGGTCCCCCCGATCACGAACAGCGCCACCGGCGAGGCCGCCCCCGCCAGCAGGCGGATGCCGCGCTCGACCGGCTCGCCCAGATCGAGGCCCGAGATCCGGATCGCCAGCGCCACGGCCACGGCGATGACCAGCGGGTTGGTCACGATCCGCTTCGCGACTGGCCGCAACAGCGCCAGAAACGTGCCGCGATGGCCAGCCGCCCCGGCAGCGATGGTCGGAATGGGCAGCGTGACGGCATTCTCGATAATCATCGTCATCGCGAAGACCGTAGCGGCCTGCTCGCCGAAGAACAGGCTGGCAATTGGAAAGCCCAGATAGCCGCTGTTGGAATTCGACATCCCCATCGCCAGCACCCAGGATTCGGGCGCGGCCTTGCGCATCAACAGCCGCAGCGCCGCGAAACCGATGAGCAGCGTGATCACCGATCCCGCCGTATAGGCCGCGAAGAACGAGGCATTGAGGCCGCTATCGCCGCGCGGAAAGGCGATGGCCGTCAGGATGAGGGCGATCAGCGCGATTTTCAGGGTGAACTGGCTCAGCGCCGCGATATGTGCCTCGGGCAGATAGCGCGTCCGCACGGCCAGAAAGCCAATGGCGATCATCAGATAGATCGGCAATGTGGTGAGAAAAATATCCAGCATGATCGTCCCCGGCTCGTCTGCCGCCCCTTAACACGGCAAGGAACGCGGGGCGAGAGGCCGCTTGCCTTTCACCGTCGCCGCGCGGGCAATGCCAGCGATTATCGCCGCCAAAGATCCGCGCTATATCTGCCTCAGAACCTCCCGCGCCGCCCGCCGGAACTGACCGGCGCCCCGTGGATGTCCTTTGACCGCAAGGAGCCGAGATGCGTTTCACCACCCGACCCGAATTGTCCGGCACGTTCGGCATGACCGCCTCGACCCACTGGATCGCGACTGCGGTGGGCATGTCGGTGCTCGAACGCGGCGGCAATGCGTTCGACGCGGCCGCGGCCACCGGCTTCGCGCTTCAGGTCTGCGAGCCGCATCTGAACGGTCCCTTGGGCGACATGCCCGCGCTGATCTGGCCTGCGGGCGACGCGGCGCCGACGATGATCTGCGCGCAGGGGACCGCGCCCGCCGGGGCGACGATTGCCCATTACCGAAGCGAGGGGCTCGACCTGATCCCCGGCTCGGGGCTTTTGGCCACGGTCATTCCCGGCGCTTTCGACGGCTGGATGCTGATGCTGCGCGATCACGGGACATGGCCGCTGGCCGATATCCTCGCCCCCGCCATCCATTACGCCCGTCACGGGGTCCCCACCCTGCCCCGCGTGACCGATGCGATTGCCGAGCTGGCCGATTTCTTTCGCACGGAATGGCCCACATCCGCCGCGACCTGGCTGCCGGGCGGCGCCCCGCCCGAACCCGGCACGCTGTTTGCCAACCCGGATCTGGCCGATACGTGGGAAAGGCTGTGTTCCGAGGTCGCAGGCATCCGGGGGCGCGAGGCGCAGATCGACGCCGCGCGCGACCAGTTCGCGCAGGGTTTCATCGCCGAGGCCATCGATCGCTGGATGCGCGAGGCCTGCGTGATGGACGCGACCGGTCATCGTCGCAAAGGCGTGCTGCGCGGGCAGGACATGGCCGGGTGGCGCGCCAGCTACGAGCCGGTTCTGTCCGGAGACCATTCAGGCTGGCAGGTGTTCAAGGGCGGGTTCTGGTCGCAGGGGCCGGTGCAATTATCGGTGCTGGGGATGCTGGCGGGGGACGATCTGGCCGCCCTGCCGCCCGAGGGCGCGGATTTCGTCCACTGCGTCACCGAGGCGCTGAAACTCGCGCTGGCCGACCGCGAGGCCTATTACGGCGACGCGCCCGAAACCGCAGGGCCGCTGACGCTGGATCCCGACTATCTGCGCGCGCGCCGGGCCGGGATCACCGGGACAGCCGGCGCCAAGCTCGACCCCGGCCAAATCCCCGGCTTCGAGGCCCAGCGCGCGGCGGCGCTTGCCCGCAATGCGTGGCTTGCCCGCCGCGAGGCGCATACCGGGCCGGGCGTGGGCGAGCCGACGATGGGGCATCTGAAAAACCCCGGCGATACCGTGCATCTCGATGTCGTCGACCGGTGGGGCAACATGGTCAGCGCCACGCCTTCGGGCGGGTGGCTGCAATCCTCGCCTGTCGTGCCGGGGCTGGGGATGCCGCTGAATTCCCGCGCGCAGATGTTCTGGCTGGACGAAGGGCTGCCCACCAGCCTGATACCGGGGCGCCGGCCGCGCACGACGCTGTCGCCCAGCATGGCGCTGGCGCCCGATGGCACGCGGCTGGCCTATGGCACGCCAGGCGGGGATCAGCAGGACCAGTGGCAGGCAGGCTTCATCCTGCGGGTGATCCATCACGGCCTGAACCTGCAGGAAGCCATCGACGCGCCGCTGTTCCATACCGATCACCTGCAGGCCAGCTTCGACCCGCATGGCTTCACGCCCGCGCATCTTCTGATTGAGCCCGCCTTCGCGTCCGAGGTGATCACGTCGCTCAGGGCGATGGGACACCGGCTGCAAGTTTCGGCGCCATGGTCGGCGGGGCGCCTGACCGCCGTCAGCCGCCGTCCCGACGGGCTGCTGAAAGCGGCGGCAACGCCCCGGCTGATGCAGGCCTATGCCGCCGGGCGCTGAAGCGGCCTTTTTCGACATCCGCCGCTTGCATCCGCCGGGAAGCGGGGCAATGCATGGCATATTCTCAATTTCAGGCTGCGCCCCGTAAATGACACACCTTCTTGCCGCCCTGATGCCTCCGGACCTGTCGGGCGGCATCGTCCTGCTTCTGATGGCGACCAGCTTCGCCTCGAGCTTCATCACCATCTCGTTCGGTATCGGCGGCGGGGGGCTGATGCTGGTGGTGATGGCCTCGTTGCTGCCGCCGCTGGCTCTGGTGCCGGTGCATGGCGTGGTGCAGTTCGGCTCGAATGCCGGGCGCACGTCGATGATGCTGAGCCATATCCACTGGCCTGCGGTCGCCCGGTTCGGCGCGGGGATCGTGCTGGGCATCGTGATCGGGGCAAGCATCGCCATCAACCTGCCCGCCCCGGTTCTGCTGATCGGCGTGGGGCTGTTCCTGATCTGGACGGTGCTGGCCAAGCCGCCTGCATGGATGCGCAACTGGCCGTTTTTCACCGGCACGCTGACCTCGGTGCTCAGCATGTTCTTCGGCGCCTCGGGGCCGTTCGTGAACACCTATGTCAAATCGCTGGATCTGGGCCGCCACGCCCATGTCGCCACGACCGCCTCGCTGCTGACGGGGCAGCATCTGCTGAAATCAGTGGCCTTCGGCGCACTGGGTTTCGCCTATCTGCCCTGGGCGGGGCTGATCATGGCGCTGATCCTGTGCGGGCTGGCGGGCACATGGACAGGCAAGCGGGTACTCAACCGGATGAGCGACGCGCGGTTCAAGCAGGCGCTCAACGCGATGCTGCTGCTGTTGTCCGCGCGGCTGGTC
Source organism: Rhodobacter sp. NTK016B (assembly GCF_017303295.1). Classification (GTDB taxonomy): domain Bacteria; phylum Pseudomonadota; class Alphaproteobacteria; order Rhodobacterales; family Rhodobacteraceae; genus Pararhodobacter. Next base: position 19,461 of record NZ_JAFKOK010000002.1, read on the forward strand.
TGGCAGGGCGTGACGGCGCTGATGTAGCGCCGTCACGCCGGGTGGTTACAGGACTTCGCGCAGTGCCTCGGCGGTGACGCGGGCGATCTGATCGGCCTCGCCCTCGGTCAGGCACAGGGGCGGGGCAAAGCCCAGAATGTCGCCCTGCGGCATGGCCCGCGAGATCACGCCGCGCTTGACCATCTCGCCCACGACCTTGCCCGCGACGCTGCCCACCGGCGAGAAGCTGCCGCGCGTCGAGCGGTCCGAGGTCAGCTCGACCGCGCACAGCATCCCCTCGCCCCGGATCTCGCCCACATTGGGGTGATCGCCCACCGCGTCGGCCATGGCCCGGCGCAGATAGGCGCCGACCTTGCCCGCATTCTCGACCATGTTCAGATCGTCAATCAGCTTGAGGTTCGCCACCCCGGCCGCCGCACCGATCGGGTGCGCCGAATAGGTCCAGCCGTGGCCGATCGGGCCGTTTTCATCGGTGCCCTGCATCAGCACCTGCCACATCTTGTCGCCGACGATCGAGCCCGACAGCGGCGCATAGGCCGAGGTCAGGCCCTTGGCGATGGTGATCAGGTCGGGCTGCAGCCCGTAATGCTGCGAGCCGAACATCGTGCCCAGACGCCCGAAGCCGGTGACGACCTCGTCGGCGATCAGCACGATGTCGTATTTGCGCAGGATTTCCTGCACGCCTTCCCAGTAGCCAACGGGCGGCGGCACGATGCCCCCGGTGCCCAGCACCGGCTCGCCGATGAAGGCGGCGATGGTGTCGGGATCTTCCCGCTGGATCAGCTCTTCCAGCTTGGCCAGCAGCCACTTGGTGAAATCGCCCTCGGACATATCGGCCTCGGGGCGGCGGTAGAAATAGGGGGCCTCGGTATGGACGACACCGTCAAGCGGCAGGTCGAATTTCTTGTGGAACAGCTCGAGCCCTGTCAGCGACCCCGACATCAGCCCCGAGCCGTGATAACCGCGCCAGCGCGAGATGATCTTCTTCTTTTTCGGCAGGCCGCGGATATTATTGTAATACCAGACCAGCTTGATGTTCGTTTCGTTCGCGTCCGAACCGCCAAGGCCGAAATAGACCTTCGACATGCCCTCGGGCGCGCGGTCCATGACCATCTTCGACAGCGTGATCGAGGCTTCGGTCCCGTGGCCGACATAGGCGTGGTAATAGGACAGCTCGCCCGCCTGCTTGGCGATGGCGTCGGTCACTTCGCGCCGCCCGTAGCCCACATTCACGCAATAGAGCCCGGCAAAGCCGTCGAGCAGACGATTGCCGTCACGGTCGGTGATATAGACGCCTTCGCCCCCGGTGACGATGCGCTGCGGGGCCTCGCCCCGGGCGAATTGGCCCAGATGGGTCGAGGGGTGGAAAAAGCTCTCGCGGTCCCATTGGGCGAGTTGGTCATTGGTCAGCATCGGGAACCTCCTGTTATGCGCGCACGCTAGCAGCCTAAGGCCCGGGGTTGAACCCTCCCCCACTCCGGCGGCAGGATGGAGCCGCGACGCGCCGCCCAACTGGCAGGAAATCATGACCCAGAACCCGATCCGCCCGACCCTTTCCCTTGACGCCCCCGGCAAGCGGCACGGGCATCTGAAACTGCCCTATTCGCGCAATGACAGCGCCTGGGGCGCGGTGATGATCCCGATCACGGTGATCGTGGGCAAACCGGGCCCCACCGCCCTTTTGACCGGCGCCAATCACGGCGACGAATATGAGGGGCCCATCGCCCTTCAGGCCCTCGCGCATGAGATCGAGCCCGAGGATGTCACCGGGCGCCTCATCATCGTGCCCTACATGAACACCCCCGCCTTCCGCGCCGGGACACGGGTCTCGCCGCTCGATCAGGTCAATCTGAACCGCGCCTTTCCCGGCGCGCCGGGGGGCAGCGTCACGCAAAAGATCGCCAATTACTTCAACGACACGCTGGTGCCGATGGCCGATCTGGTGGTCGATTTCCATTCGGGCGGGAAGACGCTGGATTTCGTCCCCTTCGCCTGCGCGCATTACCTCGACGACGCGACCCAGCAGGCGGCCTGCGTCGCCGCCGTCACCGCCTTCAACGCGCCCTACACGCTGATGCTGCGCGAGATCGATGCGGTCGGCATGTACGACACAGCGGTCGAAGAGCAGGGCAAGACCTTCGTCACTACCGAACTGGGCGGCGGCGGCACGGCCACGGCGCGCAGCGCGGGCATCGCCCACAAGGGGATCCGCAACGTGCTGAAACATGCAGGCATCCTGCCCGGTCAGCCCGAGACCGCGCCGTCGATCATGCTGGATATGCCCGATGACGATTGTTACCACACCGCGCCCGAGGCCGGGCTGATCGAACCGCTGGCCGATCTGGGCGATGCCGTCACTCAGGGCCAGCCGCTGGCGCGGATCTGGTCGATGGATCGCAGCGGCGCCGCCCCGGCGGTGGTTCACGCGCAGCGCGACGGGGTGCTGGTCGCGCGGCATTTCCCCGGGCTGGTGCAACTGGGCGACACGCTGGCCGTGCTGGCGGTCGAGGTCGGCTGACCCGCCCTTTTTCGACGTCAGAGCACAAAAAAGGGCGGCCCCGGCGGGTCGCCCTTTGACTTATCCGACATTGCGCGAAGGTCAGACGCCCACGCCCGGCCCCATGCAGGTCAGCGGCTGATCGCTCTGCTCAACCTCATAAAGCTCGGTCGACGGACCGTCGCCGCCCTGAAACACCGCGCGCAGCCCGTCGCCTTCGGCGTAGAAATGCCAGCATTGTTCATCATTGGGCGCGGCTTCGTAAAGAAAGCAGATCGCGTCGCCACGCTCATACCACACGCCGTCATTGCATTCCTGATTTACGAAGGCCCAGCGCACGCGGCGGTTGGGCAGGTATTCCTCGATCCCGTAGGGGGTGCCGTCGATGGCATAGGACAGGGTCCGTCCCTCGGTATGCGCCTGAAATTCCTCGGCGCTCAGCGGGGCGCCTTGCGGCGTGGGGGCTGCGTTCTGCGCCATGGCGGGCAGAACCACACCCGTGGCGATAGCGAAGACCCCGGCGGCGGACAAAAGACGGGCAACGGAACGGATCATGAAAACCTCCGAAAAAACCATGGCCCAGTGTGACAGAGCCCCGCCGCCTGAGCCAGCACCCGCCCCGTCACGAAGCCGCGAGACCGGCCTCAATCGTCAATGCACGGGCATCGCATCGGGCGAGACGCGCGGCGCGGTTTCCTGCTCGTCCAGAAGCGCGGCAAGACGCGGGTCCATCACCCGCTTCCAGAAGGGCGGCAGCATCGCCAGCATCGCCATCGCGGGCAGCGGCGCGGGCAGCATGGCCGACCCTTCAGGCAGGGTCAGCTGCGGATAGGGACGCGCGGGATGGGCGTGGTGATCGGAATGGCGCGGCGCGTTCAGCGTCACCGCCGAGGAATACCAGCCCTTGGAATTCCACGCATGCCACGGCCCGGCGGCCTCGTAGCGGCCATTGGGCAGGCGACGGCGGCGCAAACCGTAATGCTGCACGTAATCCGCCACCAGCATCTGCGCCTGCGTATGGGCACACAGCATCACGTAGATGAACAGCCCCCACGGCCCGCACAGCGCGAAACAGATGGCAATCAGGATCAGCTCGCCCCCGACGTAATAAACATAGGGATTGCGCTTCTTGACCGTGCCGCGCTGGCGCAGGGCCTTCTCGGCCTTGTAGCCCGACATGAAGCTGCCCCACCACGCGACCGGCAGGTAGATCCAGAAATTCGTTCCCTTGGTGGCCGAGACCGGGTCTTGCGGCGTCGCGACATGGGGGTGATGCACCAGCCGATGCGCCGAAACGTGGTGCCCGAACAGGAAGCCGATATAGACCACCGTCCCCAGCCGGGTCATGAAGCGGTCCGAGCGGTGGATCAGCTCATGCGCGGCGGGGTTGCCCACCTGCCCGAAGAACAGACCGAAGCCGATCATCCCCATGATCCAGTCGAAGCCATGCAGGTTGAAGGTCATCGCCCAGACGCCCAGCACCATATGGGTGAGCTGCAAAAATCCCAGGATCACCAACAGCCCGTCGCCCACTGGCAATTCGCGCCCATCGGTCGGGTCGGGCATCTGGTCCATGACGATCCACATCAGCCCGATGGTGACGGGGGCCGCCCACAGGATCCAGCCGCCGGTAAAAGCGCCGATCACAAGCAGGATCGCAGGCAGGAATGTGGCGAAACTGTAGAGGATCAGACGCATGGGCACACCTAAACGAACGGTTTATCCGAGTATATCAGGGGATTGGGGCAAGCATAAGGCTTCGCGCCCCTTCCATCCATGCGACTCAAAGGCTACTTGCTGAAAGACGCCCAAGCCAATCTCTGCGAGGCCCCATGTCCTTTTTCGGCAAGCTCAAGGAACGGATGTTCCGCTCGTCCTCGAAACTCGACGAAGGGCTCGATGCGCTGGTGGCCTCGGACCCCGCGCCCGCCGAGCCCAGCGAAGCGCGTGAAGACGCGCCCGCCGCCCGGCAACCGCAAGCGGCGCCCGAGGCCCCGGCACAGACCGGCGGCACGCCCGCCATCGCGCCGATCCCCGCCCCCGTTCCCACGCCCGATGCGCGGACCGATGCCGCCCGGCCCGGCCTGCTGTCGCGCCTGACCGGGCGCGCAGAGACGCCGCGCCGCGTGCTGGACGACGATTTCATCGAGGAACTCGAAGATCTTCTGGTGCAGGCCGATCTGGGCGTCGAGACCGCGCTCAAGGTCACTGCCAATATCGCCGCCGGGCGTTTCGGTCGCCGCGTCACCACGCAGGAGATCAAGCAGGCCCTCGCAGACGAGGTCGCCCGCATCATGGAGCCGGTGGCGAAACCGATGCCGCTCTATCCCAACAAGCCACAGGTGGTGCTGGTCGTGGGCGTCAACGGCGCGGGCAAGACCACCACGATCGGCAAGCTCGCCTCGCAGTTCCGCGCGGCGGGCAAGTCGGTCATCATCGCCGCGGGCGACACGTTCCGCGCCGCCGCCGTCGAACAGCTTCAGGTCTGGGGCGACCGCGCAGGCGTGCCGGTGATGACCGCGCCCGAAGGCTCGGATCCCGCCTCGCTCGCCTTCGACGCGCTGTCGCGCGCACAGGCCGAGGGCGCGGACCTGTTGATGATCGACACCGCCGGACGGCTGCAGAACCGCGCCGACCTGATGGAGGAACTGGCCAAGATCGTCCGCGTGATCCGCAAGAAAGACCCCACGGCGCCGCACAACACCCTTCTGGTGCTCGACGCGACGACCGGCCAGAACGCGGTCACGCAGGTCGAGGTCTTCCGCCAGATGGCCGATGTGTCGGGGTTGATCATGACCAAGCTCGACGGCACGGCGCGGGGCGGTGTGCTGGTGGCGCTGGCCGACCGCTTTGGCCTGCCGATCCACGCGATCGGCGTGGGCGAGCAGATCGACGATCTCGACGCTTTCGACCCGCAGGATTTCGCCGCAGCGCTGACCGGCACCGGGCGCTGACGCCTCAGTCGGGGTTGCGCCGCTCGAACAACCGCAGGATCGACAGCACCACCACGACCAGAACCGTGGTCATCAGCGCCAGCGTCTCGCGCCCCGCGCCGCAGCCCAGTCCCACCGCGCCCGCCAGCCATAGCGAGGCGCCGGTGGTCACGTTGCGCACTTTCTCGCCCGAGGTGAAGATCATCCCGGCCGCCAGAAACGCCACCCCCGCCGTAACCGCTTCGATCATCCGCAAAGGATCGTTGCGCTGCTCGCCGGTGCCGCCGAATTCCAGCGCGCTGATCTCAAGCCCGAGGATCACGAACAGACAGGCCGCAACCGAGACGAGAATATGCGTGCGCAGTCCCGCCGCCTTGTGCTGCCATTCCCGCTCGATCCCGATCGCGGCGCCCAGCGCCATGGCCATCATGATGCGCAGAAAAGCCACCGGCGCGGGGACGATGGCAAAGGTATCGGTGAATTCGGACTGGATCTGTTGCCACATCCGCCGATTGTAGTGCGCGCCGTGATTCCGGCCAGCGCGGATCCGGCAGGCGGCGGGAACCTGCCATGTCTGTCTTGTCATTCCCGCGCGGGCGGGTGACATCTCGGTCATCTCCGCAAGAAGGCACGGATCGTGAGCGACTGGCTCCTCTCACTCGACGGCACGCAGACCGGGCTGACCCTGTCGATGGGTCTCGCCCTTGCTGCGGCCCTGCTTCACGCGGTGTTCGGCGCGCTGCAAAAGGGGCGGCACGACCCGTGGCTGTCGCGCGCCGGGATCGACGTGTTCACCTTCCTTCTCGCGCTGCCCGTAGCCCTGTTCGTCGTGCCATGGCCGCAGCCGCATATGTGGCTGATCTTCGCGGCGATGTGGGCGATCCACGTCGTCTACAAGATTCTGCAGGCCATGACCTATACGCGCGGCGCCTATACCGTCGTCTACCCGGTGGTGCGTGGCACCGCGCCGCTCTTTGCCGTGCTGGGCGCGGGGCTGCTGTTCGGCGAGCATTTCAACGCCGTGCAATGGCTGGGCGTGGGCGTGCTGCTGGCCGGGATCTACGGACTGGCGCTTTACAACCTGCGCAAGATCACCGTGAACCGCGACCGGCTGGTCCCTGCCCTGGGCTTCGCGGTGGCGACCGGCGCCATGGTCGCGCTCTATACGACCTTCGACGCCTACGGCATCCGACAGGCCGCTGATCCCTTCACCTTTCTTGCATGGTTCTTCGTCATCGACAGCGTCTTCATGCCGCTCGTCTGCGCGCGCCGCCTGATCGCGATGCCCCGCGTTGACCGCACAGACCTGCTGCGCCGGGGCGTGCTGGGTGCGCTGGTCGCTTTCGCCAGCTTCGGGGGCATCATGCTGGCCACGCGGCTGGGCCCGGTCGGACAGGCGGCGGTCCTGCGGGAAACCTCGACAGTCTTCTCGGCGCTGATCGGCTGGCTCATGCTGGGCGAAAGCACCGGCCCCCGCCGCGTCGCGCTGATGGCGATGATCGCGGCGGGGGCGGTGATCGTACAGCTCGCGGCCTAGGCGGGTTCGCGCACCAGCCCTTTCAGCACTTCCGAGGCAATCTCGAACGACCGCACCCGCTTCTGCGGATCGTGGATACCGCCCGTCAGGATGATCTCGTCGGGCTCGGTGCGGTCGATGAGCCGCTTCAGTTCGGCCTCCAGCGTGGCAGGCCCGCCCGTGGCCGAGAAAGACAGCGCGCCCTCGACCTGTCGCATCAGCGCCGGCGGCACCTCGGCCTCGATATCGGCAACCGGGCGCGGCAGCTTGCCGGGCTGACCGCTGCGCAACCGCGCGAAAGCCAGCATCTGCGACGAACGAAGATAGCGCGCCTCGTCATCCGTCTCGGCCGCGAAACAACCCGCCGCGACCATCGCATAGGGCCGCTTCAGGTAGTCCGAAGGCCGGAAGCTCGAGCGATAAACCGCCAGCGCCTCGTCCAGCATCTGCGGCGCGAAATGCGACGCGAAGGCATAGGGCAGCCCCAGATAGGCCGCAAGCTGTGCGCCGAACAGGCTCGACCCCAGAATCCAGACCGGCACATGCGTGCCCATACCCGGCACCGCCTTGACCCGCGCCTGCGGATCGTCGCCGAAATAGCTTAGAAGCTCGACCACATCCTGCGGGAAGGTGTCCTCGGGCGACATATGCCGCCGCAGCGCGCGCATGGTCAGCCCGTCGGTCCCGGGGGCCCGGCCCAGCCCCAGATCGATCCGGTCGGGATATAGCGTGGCTAGCGTACCAAAGGCCTCGGCCACGACCAGAGGCGCGTGGTTGGGCAGCATGATGCCCCCCGCTCCCACCCGGATGGTCGAAGTCGCGCCCGCGACATGGCCGATGGCCACGGCGGTAGCGGCGCTGGCAATGCCGGTCATGTTGTGATGTTCGGCCAGCCAGAAGCGGTGATAGCCCGCCCGCTCGCCCGCCTGGGCCAGCGCAACGCTGGCTTTCAGCGCATCGGCGGTGCTCGCCCCTTCGGGCACGGGCGACAGATCGAGGATCGAGAAATGGTGCACGTGTGAACTCCTTTCTCCGGACTTAAGCCGCAAGACGCCCCGCGCAAGAGGCAGGCCCGAACCGCCCGCCCCCGCGCCGCTCATCTTTGATCCGGAAATATCCTCGGGGGTGAATTGGCCGCAGGCCAAGAGGGGGCAGACAGCCCCCTCCATTCTCGCCATGCCTCAGCGCATGCCGATGCCCAGCTGCATCAGCCCCCGCCGCACCGGCGCCAGCGAATAGAGCGCGTGCAGGGCCGCGCCGCGCGCATCGCGCAGCGCCCGGTTCTCCATCATCGATGCCCGGTTCAGCGCATCCACCCCCGCCAGCCGAAGCTGGATCTCGGGCCAGCGCCGCCGGTGATAGGCGTCCAGAGGCCCGGCCTCGCCCAGCGTCGCGGGCGTGCACAGATCCATCAGCGCCGTCAGGTCGCCCAGGCTCATGTTCAGCCCCTGCGCCCCGATCGGCGGGACGACATGCGCGGCCTCGGCCATCAGCGCCACGCGCTGGCCCGCCATCCGCTCGGCATGCTGGGTGATGATCGGCCAGACCGTCAGCGGCGTCGCCCGTTCCAGCCAGCCGTACAACCCGCAGGACCGCGTGTTCATCGCCGCGTCGAAATCGGCACGGTCCAGCTTCCGCAGCCGCTCGATCTCGGGCCCGGTCGCCATCCAAACCACCGCAGAACAGGGTTTGCCCTCGTGGTCGGGCAACGGCACCAGCGTGAAGGGTCCGCCCGAGCGGTGGATCTCGGTCGAGACATTCCGGTGCGGTTCGGGATGGGTTACGGCGAAGGCCAGCGCCTTTTGCCCATAGCGGCGGGTATGGACCGGGATGCCCAGCGCGCGGCGCACCGGCGAATGGCGGCCATCGGCGGCGACCACCAGCTTGGCGGAAACCTTGGTGCCATCCGACAACGTCACCAGCGCCTCGCGTTCGCGGGTGAAAACGCGCGCAGTCGCGGTGCCGGGGCGGAAATCCACATTGGGAAGATCGCCCAGCCGCGCCACGAATTCGCGCCGCAGCAGCCAGTTGGGCAGGTTCCAGCCAAAGGGTTGGTCCGAGACATCGGCGGCGTTGAAATCATGCGTGATGCGCGCTTCGGGCTCGGCCCCGCCCGCATCGACGATCCGCATCACCTGCAGGGGCATCGCGTGCGGCTCAAGCCGCTGCCACAGACCGGCCTGCGTCAGAACCGGGATCGAGGGCTGCAGAAACGCCGTCGTGCGCAGATCCGCGCCCGGCGCGTCACCCGTGGTGATCGGCGGCGCGGGGTCCACGCAGATCACCGAATACCCCGCCGATCCGAAGGCGGCGGCGGCGGCAAGCCCCGCAACCCCGCCACCCGAGATCAGCACATCCACCGTTTGCCGCATCGCTGCCTCCGTTGGCCCAGCCCGTGTTACGCAGGCTATCTAGCGCAAGTCGCGGACCGGGGCGAGACGGCACAGGGTCGCGCTCACCCGCGCGAGATCATCACCAGAACGACGATCATCAGGGGCGAGGCCACGACCGCCGGCAGATAAAGCGCGGGCAGGCCGAAGAAGGTGATCGCGATCCCCCAGATCGCCAACAGCGCGACGATCAGGTAAAGCGGGTAATCCGCGTCGCCCTCGGCCAGTTCGCGCAGGACAGCGCCGAGCAGCGGCAGGCGATAGGCCACGGGCGTGGGGACATAGCGAGAATCGGCAACGGCCATTGGTATCTCCGGGCTAAAGGATTTAGCTGGATATGGCTTTTGCCTGTGCCTCTGCCCATTCGGCACGATGCCGCAGTGCGGCAACGCGCCGCGTGCGTCATCCTGCCCGCCGGATCGGGCGTTTCCACGGCTCTTGCAGGGCTTGCTCCGGCACCGATGGGACCGCCGGCCCCGCGCGCCGCCGCAGGCGGCGCGCCCGGTCGCCCGAGACCTCGGCGCCAGAGGCGTCGCGGATGAGGGCGAAACCCCTCTCGCGTGGCCTGCGCGCGCAGGCCCCGCGCAGGCCCCGCTCACAGCCCGCGCAGAAACGCGGTCAGATCGTCGGTATGGTGATGGACATGCGCATGGGATTGCAGTTCGGGCGTAACCAGCACCGTGCGCATCCCCAGCGCATGGGGCACTTTCAGGTTGCGCGGATCGTCCTCGAACATCGCCGCGCGGGACGGGTCCAGCCCGTCCAGCCCGAAGATCCGCGCAAACGCTTCTTCCTGCGGCTTGGGCAGGTAATCCGCGTTCTCGACCCCGTAGACCGCGTCGAACAGCCCGTCGAGCCCCCGCGCCTCGAGCACCCGGCGCGCATAGGGGGCCGAGCCGTTGGTATAGACGATCCGCCGCCCGCGCAGCCGCTCGATCTCTGCGCGCAGGCCCGGATCGGGGTCGAGCACCGAGAAATCGATATCGTGCACCTCAACCAGATACGGCACCGGATCGACATCGTGATGTGCCATCAGCCCGGCCAGCGTGGTGCCGTATTGCAGCCAGTAATCGCGCCGCAGCCGATCCGATTCGACCGGGTCGGCGCCGGTCACCCGCATGACGAAATCGGTCATCTTGCGGTCGATCTGATCGAACAGCCGCACGCGCGGGTGATAGAGGGTGTTGTCCAGGTCGAACACCCAGGTGTCGACATGGTGAAAATCGTCGCGGTGGCTCCCGGGGCTTTGCCGGGCGTTGCGGTCGCTGCTGGGTTCAATACGGGGTTCGATACTGGGCATGGGCCACTGGCTAAGCCAAGCGCGCGCGGCGCACAAGTCCGCCGCGCGCCCTCCGCGCCTCCTCCGCGTCGCCGTCTCGCCGGGCGCTTCAGGGCTTTTCACCGCCGCCGCCCCCGCCTATCCTTCGCCGCCTTGGAGTGACAGATGACCGAACAGCGCCAACCCCTTCTCGACGCCTATTCGCTGATCCTCGCCGCCATCGACGACGGCGTCTATCGCCCCGGCGACCGGCTGGTCGAATCCGAGCTGGCCGAGCGTTTTGGCGTCTCGCGCACGCCGATCCGCGAGGCGTTGCAGCGGCTGGAAACGCAATCGCTGCTCTCGCGCGACGGGCGCTCGCTGATCGTGGCCTCGCTCGACCATAATCAGCTTGCCGAACTCTATGTGGTGCGCGCGCAGCTCGAAGGGCTGGCGGCGCGGCTGGCATCGAAACACGCCTCGATCGAAGAAGTCCGCGTGCTGCGCGACATGGTGGCCGAGGACAAGCGCCTCGTCGACGATCCCAAATCGCTCAGCCGGGCCAACAAGCGGTTCCACAAGCAGATCCACCTTGCCTCGCATAACCGGTTTCTGGTCCAGCAGCTCGACCTCGTGCACCGCTCGATGGCGCTTCTGGCCACCACGTCGCTCGAAGCCGAAGGGCGTGGGCGCACCGCGCTCGAAGAGCACGCAGCCATTGTCGAGGCCATCGCGCGCGGCGATGGCGACGCCGCCGACAAGGCCTTGCGCGACCATATCTCGCGCGCCTTTGAAACCCGGCTCAAGCTGGAATCGGGCGACCGCCGGCGGCAGATGTAACACGCCGCGCCAACGCTCCCGCGCCCTAAACGTGCCGGTGCCCTAATGCGCCGCGAAAGCCTCGCCGTCATGGAAGCCATGCGCGGTCTTGTCCCAATAGAACGGGCTCGACAGCATTTCCCAGATGCCCTTCCACGCAGCCACCGCCGCCAGCGGGAAATACAGGTGCAGACTGACCACCCATGGCCGCAGGAAGCGGTGGCGCGGGGCGTTCAGGGCGACGATGTTGATCGTCATCGACACGATCTCGGTCAGCAGGAACATCAGCGCCAGCGCCACACCGGCCTTCGAGCTCAGCAAATCGGCCAGCGGATGGCCGAAGCCCACCAGCATCAGCCAGAAGCTCCACAGGATCGGCGCGAAGAGGAATTGCACCAGCGTCCCCAGAAACAGCAATTGCACGCCGCAGAACCGCCACGCGCCCAGCTGACGCCACAGCAGAACCGGGTCGCGCATATGCACTGCATAGGTCATCGCATAGCCTTTCAGCCAGCGTGAGCGCTGCTTGATCCATGGCCATACCCGGCAATTGGCCTCTTCCATCGTCACGCTGTCGAAGAGCTCGGTCCGGTAGCCGTGGCGCGCCAGCCTGAGGCCCAGATCGGCATCCTCGGTAACGTTATGCGCGTCCCAGCCGCCCAGCTCTTCCAGCAGGTCGCGGCGGAAGAACAGCGTCGTGCCGCCCAGCGGCACCACCAGCCCCATCCGCGCCAGCCCCGGCAGGATCAGCCGGAACCACGCGGCATATTCGATGGTGAAGCAGCGGCTCAGCCAGTTGGTCTGCGGATTGACGTAATCCAGCACCCCCTGCAGGCAGGCCAGATCCGGCCCGCCCTGAGCGAAGCGTTCGGCCACGCGGTGAAGTTGATCGGGCGCGGGCGCGTCCTCGGCATCATAGACCCCGATCACGCTGCCCCGCGCGAGGTTGAGCGCGTAATTCAGCGCGCGCGGCTTGGTGCGCAGCGCCGAATCGGGCACCGGGATCACCCGCATCCAGTGCGGCAGCGCGGCGCGCGCCAGCGCCTGACGGGTGACGTGGTCGTGTTCCTCGACCACCAGCATGACATCGAGCAATTCGCGCGGATAGGCGATGGCGCCCAGCCGCTTGACCAGCCGGGGCGCGATATCAGGCTCGCAGTAAAGCGGCACCATGATCGAGATATGCGGTTTGCGGACCACCGATTCGGGCGGCTTGTGGTCCCGCCCGCGCGCCGCGCGCCGCCGCGCCATCAGCTGCGTCACCGTCGCCGCCAGTTTCATCACGTTGCCAGCGCCCTGAAAGGCCAGCACAATGCCGAACAGCACGAAGAAAGTGGGCAGCGTGGCGAAGATCAGCCCCGCCAGCATCGCCGCGCCCATAAACCCGATGATCCAGCTAAAACGTCGACCGTCCCAGGCGCGGCAGCTTTCCTCGGCGGCGACGCAGGTTTCGGCCATCAGCCGCAGCGTGTTGCGGCGCGAGGCAATCAGCGCAGCGTGCAAGCGCTCTTCGGAAATCACCGCCATCGCCACCGGCCCCAGCACCTGTTCAAGCGACTCGCGATGCTCGGCGAAATGGTCGGGCTGCGAACAGGCCACCACCGTCACCGCCCCCGCACGAAGCCATGGCAGGCAGCCGATTTTCAGACAGCGCCGCGTGCCGACAAGGTCGATGAGCCGCGGGTCGGGTCGGCCTTGCCTTTGGTCGATGACGCCGGTGCCGAACTGCTCGGCCAGAGCGGCCATCACCTCGGCTTCGGAGGCCATGCCATGCGCACGCAGGATATCGCCCAGTCGCGAATGCTGCCGACGCTGCAATTCCAGCGCGCGCAGCAGATCGCTCGACCCGATCGCACCCCGCTTCAACAAGATCGCCCCCAGCAGCGCCCCCTTCGAGACGCTGACGGCCGGCGAAGGCAACCCTGCCCCCTCGCCCCCGCTGGGCGCGGTTAAGTGCGCGGGCTCCGGCACGGGTGGCGCCGGGCTGACAATCTCGTGGAAGCCAATCTCGGCCAGCGCCATGTCGATCCCCCCTGCACCGCCATGGTGCGGGCGAGGATCTTAACGGCCGGTTAACGTCACCGGCGCGCGGGCCGTCAGCCCGCGAGTGCCTTGCGCTCCGCCATGGCCGCAGAGAACCGCTCGAACAGGTAATAGCTGTCCTGCGGGCCGGGGCTGGCCTCGGGGTGGTACTGGACCGAGAAGACCGGTTTGTCGGCCAGCCGGATCCCGCAATTCGACCCGTCGAACAGCGACACATGGGTCTCGAGCACGCCTTTCGGCAGCGTCTGGGTATCGACCGTGAAGCCGTGGTTCATCGACGTGATTTCGACCTTGCCGGTGTCGTTATCCTTCACCGGATGGTTCGCGCCGTGGTGGCCGTGGTTCATCTTCACGGTCTTCGCACCTAGAGCCAGCGCCAGCATCTGGTGGCCAAGGCAGATGCCGAAGACCGGCAGATCGGCCGCCAGAACGCCCTTGATCATCGGCACCGCATATTCGCCGGTCGCAGCCGGATCGCCCGGACCGTTCGACAGGAAAACCCCGTCGGGATTGAGCGCCAGCACCTCTTCCGCGGTTGCGGAGGCCGGCAGAACCGTCACGTCGCACCCCGCCGAGGCGAGGCAGCGCAGGATGTTCTTCTTCGCGCCGTAATCAATGGCCACGACCTTGTGCACCGGATTTTCCTGCGGCTTGTAGCCTTCGGGCCATGCCCAGCGCATCTCGTTCCAGCGGTAGCTTTGCGCGCAGGTCACGTCCTTGGCCAGATCGAGCCCGACAAGGCCCTTCCAGCCGCGCGCCCGGGCGAGCAGATCGTCCAGATCGAAATTCCCCTCGGGGTCATGCGCCAGCGCGACATGCGGCGCGCCCAGCTGACGGATCGCGCGGGTCAGGCGGCGAGTATCGACGCCGCCGATGCCGATCCGGCCCTGCAGGCGCATCCAGTCGGTCAGCTCGGACGCCGCGCGCCAGTTCGACGGCTCGGTCGGATCCCATTTCACCACCATGCCTTCGGCCACGGCGCGCTGCGCCTCGTCGTCATCGGTGTTGACGCCGACATTGCCGATATGCGGGAAGGTGAAAGTCACGACCTGCCCTGCATAGGACGGATCGGTCATGATTTCCTGATAGCCGGTCATGGCGGTGTTGAAGCACAACTCCGCGACCGTCACGCCGGTGGCACCGAAGCCGTGACCGTAGAAAATCGTTCCGTCGGCAAGGACAAGGCAAGCGGTCGGGCGCGGCTGGGCGGGTGCTGCGGACATCGGACGGCTCCTGTGTGAATCGGGCTGTCTCTACGGGGTCGGACGGGGGGAATCAAGGCCCGCAACGACACAAGGCGCGCGGGCCCGCCCGGCCCGGCCGACGTTCGGGGCGAAAGCGCCGGAATAAGCGCTGCGGCAGCCCAAGGGCCCGGGCGCAAGACAGCTCTCAGATCGGCGCCCGAACCCCTTATCAGATCAGCAGATCGTAAGTCCGCCACGCCGTCGCGCGGGCAAGCTTGTCATAGAGATTGCGGGCGCGGGCATTGTCCTCGGCGGTGATCCAGCGAACGAGCGTCCAGCCCCGCTTGCGCCCCTCGTCGCGCAGCGCTTCGATCAGCGCGGGCGCCGCGCCCGAACCGCGCGCCTCGGGCGCCACGAACAGATCGTCCAGATAGCCGCCGATGCTGGCCGCGAGCGGGCGCGCGAAGGGCCGGAAATGGGCGAGCCCGACCAAGCGGCCCGCATCGTCTTCGGCCACGAACGCCTCGACCTCGTGGGCATGGTCATGGATCCAACCCCAGACCCGCGCGCGCATCGCCGCGTCCTGCTCGACGCCGTAGAATTCGGCATAGCCGGCATAGAGCCGCTCCCAGTCGGCGCGGTCGCTGTCTTGGGGATGGCGGATGATCATGACGAGCCCTCCTGTCAGTCCCGGCGACCCTAGCCGGACCCCGCCGCAGCGTCCATGCGCCCGATCGCGCCTATTCGCCAGCTTTCCCTTTTCAACCGGACGCCTTTCCCGTATGGCCCTGCTCTGTTGTAAACGGAGCCGCATCGATGCAGGGAAGCGCCAATCTCAACCTGATGATCAAGGCCGCGCGCAAGGCGGGCCGCTCGCTGGTCAAGGACTTCCGCGAGGTCGAGAACCTCCAGGTCTCTTCCAAGGGGCCGGGCGACTTCGTGTCGAAAGCCGACCGCGAAGCCGAGCGGATCCTCAAGGACGAACTCATGGCCGGCCGGCCGAATTACGGCTGGCTTGGCGAGGAAACCGGCGAGACCGAGGGCGTCGACCCGACGCGCCGGTGGATCGTCGACCCGCTCGACGGCACCACGAACTTCCTGCACGGCCTGCCGCACTGGGCGGTATCGGTGGCGCTGGAACACAAGGGCGAGATCGTCGCGGGCGTGGTCTTCGACGCCGCCAAGGACGAATTGTTCTACGCCGAGAAGGGCCTTGGCGCGTATATGAACGAAACCCGCCTGCGGGTCTCGGGGCGCCGGTCGATGATCGAATGCATCTTCGCCACCGGCGTGCCTTTCGGCGGTCGCCCGGCCCTGCCGGCGACGCTGCAGGATCTGGCGCGGCTGATGCCGGTCTGCGCGGGCGTGCGCCGCTTCGGCTCGGCGGCGCTCGACCTCGCCTATGTCGCGGCGGGGCGCTACGACGGCTATTGGGAACGCGGGCTGCAATCCTGGGACATCGCCGCGGGCGTGATCCTTGTGAAAGAGGCGGGCGGCTTCGTCGGTCCGATCCGCGACGGGCAGGACCCGGTCGAATCGGGCAACCTGATCGCCGCGAATGCCGAGATCTTCGAAGGCTTCGGCAAGGTCATCCGGTCGCGCGACTGACCCGCTGCGGGGTCAGGGGGCTGTCTGCCCCCTCTTGGCCTGCGGCCAATTCACCCCCGAGGATATTTATGGATCAAAGATGAGGGCCGCCTCCCGGATAGGGAAGCGGCCCTGTTTCATTCTGCCCTAAATACTCATCCGCCTTTCGGCAAACGCAGCAGCGGCAAGGGCGCGCGCGCAAGCGGGGCGGGTGGGTGGGAGCGACGCGCGCGCGCCGCCCCTCACCGCCCGAGCCGCGTCAGTTCCAGCAGGAGACCAGCACCGTCAGGTCCCCCGACATGCGCGTCAGCATCTCGGCCGACATCGGGCGCGAGACGCGGGCCACGCTGCCGCGCAGCCCCGAATCGGCCAGCATGCGCTGCACCGCATCCCCCGACAGCGCAAAATTCACGTCGTCGGGCAGCATGCGGCCGGGCGTTTCCGGGCGCGGCAGCAGCATGCCGACGACGCCGCCATTCATGTCGAAGACCGGACCGCCGGAATCGCCCTCTTCCGCCTCGAGCGACAGGCGCCAGAGATATTCTTCGCCCTCGAGCCCGGACAATTCGCTCAGCTGGCCGAAGCTGACGATGGGGCGGGTCAGCGTGTCCTGATAGCTGAAGCCCGACACGCGGACTTCGCTGCCGGGCGTGGGCGCGGCAGGGGCGAATTGCGCGAAGGCCAGCGGGACCAGCGGATCGTCGGGGGTGATCACGGCGATGCCGAGTTCCTCATCGACCGACCGCACGGTGGCGGTATAGGCCTCGTCGATGGTGACGCGGTCGCATTGGTTCACGGCCTCGGCGCTGGTCACCACGCTGCCCACGGCATCGACGAAGAAGCCGGTGCGCGAGCGTTCCGGGCGGCGCACGTCGAGACCCGAGATCAGGTCGCGGCGCGCCACGGTCGAGGCGGTCGCCCCCATCGTCGAGGGCAGAACGCCCGCGATCGGCGTGAAGCTGTCGCGCATCGTCGACAGGATGACCTGCGCATCGTCGTCGGCCGAGGCATCCCACAGCAGCATCCAGCCCTTGATCTGGCCGTTCGACAGGCGCGCTTCGACATGCGCGCGCTCGGAGGCGTTGCGACCGGTGATGGTAAAGCTGTTGCGGCCGCGCTCACGCTCGCCTTCGAGCGGGATCACTTCCAGCGTCTGCAGGATTTCATAGAGACCGAAGAAGGTGCTCTGCGTGCCCTCCTGGCTGATCAGCAGCACGCGCATGCCGCTGTCGTTGATCTCGTTGAAATGCGCAAAGGGGGCCTCGTGCCGGTCGAATTCGACCATGCCGAGCGGCAGGGTGATCTCGATCCCCGCCGCCTCGTCGCGGAACGGGCCGAACGCATAGCGGGCGACCGCTTCTTCGTAATCGCGCATCAGCGTGGCGCGGCCACGGGTGGTCAGGAAGCCCGAGGGCTCGAACCCGTTCGCCGCCTGCCAGTCGCTGATCGCGCCGCGCGTGCCGGGACCGAAGGCCGCGTCGATGCCGCTGCGATAGAAGCCGAACCATTGCAGGGCGATCTGGATCTCCATGCGCTCGTCGCGGGTCAGCTGGTATTCCATCTGCCGCGCCTCGGCGACGGATTCGATCGGCAGATCCTCGATCGTGGGCTCGGCAGGCGCTGCCGGAGCGGTTTCGACGGCCTCCTGAGCGGGCGCGGTTTCGGCCTGCGCTAGCAATCCCGACAGCTCGGCTTCCGTCTCAGGCGCCTCGGCCTCGGCGACCGGCTCATCGGCGACAGGCTCGTCCGCTTCCGCCGCGGGCTGGGTCGCGTCACGCGCGGGCGTCGCGGTGCCGGACTGACCGCCGACCGGCCAGAAGCGCTGACCATAGATCGAATCGTCGGTCACATAGCTGTCTTCGCGGATCTCACGCGCGGCGATCAGCGCGGCGCGGCGTGCTTCGGCGTCTTCGGTGCTTTCGAACGGGCCCACGGCCAGCGCATACCAGCCCCCGGCGATCCGGAAGCCCGAGATATTGCCGATCCGTTCCTCGTAGCGGGTGGCGAATTCCTCGGCGGTGCGCAGCGTCGCATGCGCTTCGATCTGCACCCAATGCGACGCCTGCGCCAGCGCCGCAGCGGGAACGAGGATCACCGCCACAAGGGTTGCGAAAAAGGCTTTAACTATTCGATCGGTCACGTTCGTTCCACGATTGGTTGTTTTTTTATGATTCCCCGAGACCCTAGCAGGGTCGTCAAGCAAGTGCCGATAAAAATTAGGTTAGATAGGGGCCTTGACCACGGGGCGTGTCATTTTTTCCGCGCCTTTTCCGCATGGCCTGCAACCGGCTCGTGTGAACCGGGACGATGCCACCCACCGAGGGCGAAACGTCACACCGCACGGTGGCCGCCGCACGGGCGCGCGACGTTGACCCTGCCCCGCCCTGAGCCTATTGAAGCGCTGAACCAAGGTTCCGCCATTTCTGTCCCTGTCTATAGGCCCAGCATGTCCGCCAGTTCCGACAAACCGCGCAGCTTCCAGGAAATCATTCTGAGGCTTCAGGCCTATTGGGCGGCCAAGGGCTGCGCCGTGCTGCAACCGTACGACATGGAAGTGGGCGCGGGGACCTTCCACCCGGCGACCACACTGCGTTCGCTCGGCTCGCAGCCCTGGGCTGCGGCCTATGTTCAGCCCTCGCGCCGCCCGACCGACGGGCGCTATGGCGAGAACCCGAACCGCCTGCAGCACTACTACCAGTATCAGGTCCTGATCAAACCCTCGCCGCCCGACCTGCAAGAGCTGTATCTCGGCTCGCTCGACGCGATCGGCATCGACACCGCGCTGCATGATGTGCGCTTCGTCGAGGACGACTGGGAATCGCCCACGCTGGGCGCCTGGGGTCTGGGCTGGGAGGTCTGGTGCGACGGGATGGAAGTGTCGCAATTCACCTATTTCCAGCAGGTCGGCGGCCATGATTGCAAGCCGGTCTCGGGCGAGTTGACCTACGGGCTTGAGCGTCTGGCGATGTATGTGCTGGGCATCGACCACGTGATGGAGATGCCGTTCAACGACCCGCAGGCGCCCATTGCGCTGACCTATGGCGACATTTTCCGCCAGACAGAGCAGGAATATTCCCGCCACAATTTCGACGGCGCCACCACCGAGATGCTGCTTCGCCATTTCGAGGATGCCGAGGCCGAATGCGAGCACCTGCTCTCCTTCGAGCCGCAGGATCCCAATAGCGGCAAGCGCATCGTCATGGCCCACCCGGCCTATGACCAGTGCATCAAGGCCAGCCACCTGTTCAACCTGCTGGACGCGCGCGGCGTGATCTCGGTCACCGAGCGGCAGGCCTATATCGGCCGGGTCCGCGCGCTGGCCAAGAAATGCGCCGACGCCTTCGTGCAGACCGAGGCAGGCGGCTGGACGCCCGAAGGGGCCCGGGCGTGACCGGCCGCATCGCCGCGAGCGTCATCGTGCTGGCCGCTCTGCTGACCGGCGGGTTCATGTATTATCTGCAGGTCTACGGCTATTACGAAGAGCTCGAGCCGCAGATCGGCTATCAGGTCGCGACGCCCGACGGCGGCACCGCGCGGCTCGAGATCGCGGATTTCCGCGGCATCGACAGCTATTCGTCGCCGCTGCGCTATCGCGCCTGCTTCCAGATTGCCGGCGCAATCCCCGATCTGGTCGAGCGTGACCATTCCGAGCCCCTGAACGCGCCCGGCTGGTTCGATTGTTTCGACGCCGAAACCATCGGCGAGGATCTTCTGGCGGGCCGCGCCCGCCCGGTCATGGTCGAGGAAAACGCGCCCTACGGATTCGACCGCGTGATGGCGCTCTATCCCGATGGCCGCGCCTATGTCTGGCCGATGATCAACCATTGCGGCGAAGCGGTCTATGACGGCGATCCGGCCCCCGCCGATTGCCCGCCCCCGCCCGCCGTGCCCCGCGACTAGGGAACCTTTTCGCCCCTTCGCGCGCTTTCCTTCCATGCCTGCGCAGCCATGGGAGAAGCCGCATGACCGATCAACGTGCTCCGGACTGGGTCGTGCCAATGATGCGCGCGGGCTATTCTTCGCGGGGAATCGTCTATCTCATCCTCGGCGCCCTGTCGCTGACAGCCGCCGCCACCGGCGGGCGGGCCGAGGGCACGCAAGGCGCCGTCCAGACCCTGCGCGAGGCGCCATTCGGACAGGTGCTGCTCTGGCTCGTGGCCATCGGGTTTCTCTGCTACGGCATCTGGCGCCTTATCGCCGCGTATTACGACCTTGAGCAACGCGGCGATGACGAGGAAGGCCACGCCAAGCGCTTCGGCCTTGTTGTCACCGGGCTGATCCATATCGGTATCGGCGGCGCCATCGCCACCTTTCCGCTCAGCATAGGCGCCGGCTCCGGGGGCGGATCGGGCGGGGCCTCGGACTGGACCGCGACGATCATGCAGATGCCGGCAGGTCGCTGGCTCGTGAGCGTCGGCGCGCTGTGCATCATCGGTGCCGGGGTGCACTACGTCCTCAAGGGCTGGCAGAAGAAGTACCAGCGCTACATCCAGAGCACCGAGACGACGCAGAAACTGCAACCGCTTCTGCGATGGGGTTTCGTCAGCTACGGCATCGTGCTGGGCATCGCCGGCGCCTTCCTGCTCTACGCCGCGATCAGCACCGACCCGTCCGAGGCCAAGGGCATCGGCGGCGCGCTGGAATACATCCACTCGCTGACCGCCGGGCGCATCCTGCTGGGCGTGATCGGTCTGGGCATCCTCGGCTTTGGCGTCGAGAACCTTGTCGAGGCGCGCTACCGCGTGGTCCCCGGCGTCAGCGGCTCGCGCAGGCTGACGACGATCGCGCAGCATGTCAGGGCGCAGGCCGAGCGCGCGACCTAGGAAATCGCGCTAT
Source organism: Rhodobacter sp. NTK016B (assembly GCF_017303295.1). Lineage (GTDB taxonomy): Bacteria > Pseudomonadota > Alphaproteobacteria > Rhodobacterales > Rhodobacteraceae > Pararhodobacter. The sequence continues at coordinate 40,524 of NZ_JAFKOK010000002.1, forward strand.
CGGCTTGCCGCGCAACGGCAGGACCGATAAGCACCGGGGCGTCAAGACAGATGCCCCACAGAGCGCCCCGGTGATGCCATGCCCGATATCCTGATCGAACTCTTTTCCGAGGAAATCCCTGCGCGCATGCAGACCCGCGCCGCCGAGGATCTCCGCAAGCTGGTCACCGACGGGCTGGTCGAGGGCGGTCTCACCTATGCCCATGCCCGCAGCTTTTCGACCCCGCGCCGGCTGGTTCTGGCCATCGAGGGCCTGACCGACGAAAGCCCCACCCTGCGCGAAGAGCGCAAGGGCCCCAAGGTCGGCGCGCCCCAGCAGGCCATCGACGGCTTTCTGCGCGCAACCGGGCTGACGATGGACGACCTGATCACCAAAGAGGACAAGAAGGGCGCCTTCTACCTCGCGATGATCGAGAAACCCGGTCAGCCCGCCGCCGAAATCCTCTCGGCCGTGCTGGAAAAAACCATCCGCAACTTCCCCTGGCCGAAATCCATGCGCTGGGGGGCGGGCAGCCTGCGCTGGGTGCGTCCGCTGCATTCGATCATCGCGCTGATGGTGTCCGAAGCGGGCGCCGAAATCGTGCCGCTCGACATCGACGGCATCAAGGCGGGCAATACCACGCGCGGCCACCGCTTCATGGCGCCCGAGCCCTTCACCGTGTCCGGCTTCGAAGATTACGCGGCCAAGCTGAAACGCGCCTGCGTCGTGCTCGACGCGGCCGAGCGCGCCGAGACGATCCTCAACGAGACGCAGAACCAGGCCTTCGCGCTGGGGCTTGAACTGGTCGAGGACAAGGGTCTTCTGGCCGAGGTCGCAGGCCTCGTCGAATGGCCCGTCGTGCTGGTGGGCGAGATCGGCGCCGACTTCCTGTCGCTGCCGCCCGAAGTGCTGCAGACCTCGATGCGCGAACATCAGAAGTTCTTTTCGCTGAAAGACAAGTCTGGGCAGATTGTTCGTTTCGTGACAGTCGCCAACCGCGAGACCGCCGATAACGGCGCCACCATCCTCGCCGGCAACCAGAAGGTGCTCGCCGCCCGCCTGTCGGACGCGAAATTCTTCTGGGAGAACGACTTGCGCGTAGTGGCGAATGTCGGACTTTCGGGCATGGCCGAGGGCCTCGCCAACGTCACCTTCCACAACAAGCTGGGCAGCCAGAAAGCGCGGATAGATCGCATTTCTGCCCTCGCCCGCGAAATCGCCCCGCTGGTCGGCGCCTCGCCCGACCTCGCGCATGAAGCCGCCGAAGTCGCCAAGGCCGATCTCCAATCGGCCATGGTGGGCGAGTTCCCCGAACTGCAGGGCACGATGGGCGTCTACTACGCCAAGGCCGCAGGCCTGCCCGACGCCGTCGCCCATGCCTGCAAGGCGCATTACCAGCCCCTCGGCCCCTCGGACGACGTCCCGACCGAGCCGGTTTCCGTCGCCGTGGCGCTGGCCGACAAGATCGACACGCTCACCGGCTTCTGGGCCATCGACGAGAAGCCGACGGGCTCGAAAGACCCCTTCGCGCTGCGGCGCGCGGCGCTGGGGGTGATCCGGCTGATCCTGACCAACGATCTGCGCGCCCCTCTTACCGAGGTTTTCGCCAAAGCTTATCCCGGCGCCGATGTCACCGACCTCCTCGCCTTCTTCCACGACCGCCTGAAGGTGTACCTGCGTGATCAGGGCATCCGCCACGACGTGATCGACGCCTGCTTGGCCATGCCCGGCAATGACGACCTCACCCTCCTCGTCGCCCGTGCCCGGGCGCTGCAGGCCACGCTGGAAACCGATGACGGCGAGAACCTGATCCAGGCCTATAAGCGCGCCAACAACATCCTGACGCAGGCCGAGGAAAAGGACGGCGTCGAATACTCTTTCGGCGCCGACCCGAAATTCGCCGAAACGGACGAGGAACGCGCGCTCTTCACCGCCCTCGACACCGCACAGGCGCAGATCGCCCCCGCCATGGCACAGGAAGACTTCGCCACCGCCATGGCGGCTATGGCTGCCCTGCGCGCCCCGGCCGATGCCTTCTTCACCGCCGTGCAGATCAATTCCGACAACGAGATCCTGCGCCGCAACCGGCTGAACCTGCTCAGCCGCATCCGGCAGATCTGCCTGTCCGTCGCCGATCTCGGCAAGCTCGACGGCTGAACGACAAAGGGGCGCCCGAAACCGGCGCCCCTCATCTTTAATCGACAAATATCCTGGGGGGTGAGGGCGCAAGCCCGAGGGGGGCAAAGCCCCCCTTCCCGCCTCAGCCGTGGACCCGCGCCAGCGCCTTGCGCAGATCGCCGCGCAGCGCGTCGAAATCCCGCTCGGCCGTGGCGCCCGGCTTGCCCACCAGCACGTAATCCCAGCCCGTCAGCCCCTCGGCCAGCAACACCTCGTGTGCCAGCGCTCTCAGCCGCCGCTTGGCGCGGTTGCGCGCCACCGCGTTGCCGACCTTCTTGGAACAGGTAAAGCCCACCCGCAGCCCCTCGCCGGGCTCGCCCTCGGCGCGCTCGCGCGCCTGCAGCAGAAAGCCGGGCGCCGGGGCGCGGCGGGCCTTGGACGCGGCGACGAATTCACGGCGTTGCTTGAGGACATTCATGCCAGCACCCACGCATGACGAAGCCGCCGGGGCCGCCTGTCCTCCGCAGAAAAGCGGGTCAGGGGCACATCCGGCGGCGTCAAAGGCGTCACCTCGGGCCGAAAAGCCCGATCCCGAAAGATCAGGCCGACAGCTTCTTGCGACCGCGCGCACGACGCGCGTTCAGGATCTTCTGGCCGGCCTTGGTGGCCATGCGCGAACGGAACCCGTGACGCTTCTTGCGAACCAGGTTCGACGGCTGGAAAGTACGTTTCATTGCTTCGGTCCTTCTTGTCGGCCCGAATCCAATGGCCGGGATTCGAGGGCTTCATGTTCTGAGGGCCGGGCAATAGCCGGGGTCGCGCCCCAAGTCAACGCCGCGCGGGCCGAAACACGCCGATATTCAGGCCCGGAACACCAAAAAACGCCACCCTTAACGCTGTCCTGCGCCAACCGGCCCCGTGCGAGCGCGCATGGCGGTTGCTCTCGGGCCGTTAGCCTGCCACGAAAGAGCGAATCCCGGCAAGCGCGTGTAACAACACCGTGCTCCGTTTCGTCCCGGCAGGCATGACACAGCAGACTTCGTTCTTTTCCGCCCTGCGCCGCTGGCTGCCGCTGGCGCTGATCGTCACCGGCGCGGTGGCGGGCTTCGTGCTGTTTCGCGACCGGCTGACCTTTGACACGCTGGCCCAGAACCGCGAGGCGCTGCTCGCCTTCGCCGCCGCGCATCCCGTGGCCACGCCCGCGCTGTTCATGGCCAGCTATCTGCTGATCGTCGCCTTCTCGCTGCCCGGCGCCACATGGGCCACGCTCACGGGCGGCTTCCTGTTCGGGCTGTTTCCGGGCGTGTTCTACAATGTCACCGGCGCCACGCTGGGCGCGCTGGCGCTGTTTCTTGCCGTGCGGCGTGGCTTCGGACGAGGGCTGCGGGCCCGGATCGATGCCTCGGACGGGCGGGTGCGGCGCCTGAGCGACGGGATCCGCGCCAACGAGGTGCCGATGCTTATGTCCATGCGGCTGATCCCGGTCGTGCCGTTCTTCGTGGCCAACCTGATCCCCGCCTTGCTCGATGTGCCGGCGCGGCGTTTCGGCTGGACGACTTTTGTCGGAATCCTGCCCGGCGCGCTGGTCTATACATGGATCGGCGCGGGTCTGGGCGCGGTTTTCGAGCGCGGCGAGCGGCCCGATCTGTCTGTCATATTTGAACCTTATGTGCTGGGGCCTATCCTTGGGCTGGCGGCGCTGTCGCTGCTGCCCGTTCTCATCAACCGCAAGCGGAGACCCTAGACCATGCTCAAGACCGATCTCTGCGTCATCGGCGCCGGTTCCGGCGGCCTTTCGGTGGCGGCAGGCGCGGCGCAGATGGGCGCCTCGGTCGTGCTGATCGAGGGGCACCGGATGGGCGGCGATTGCCTGAATTACGGCTGCGTGCCGTCGAAAGCGCTGCTGGCCGCAGGCAAGGCCGCGCAGGCGGTCCGCACCGGCGGGCCGGGTGTCGAGGGCACACCGCCGCAGGTGGATTTCGCCGCCGCCAAGCGCCATGTCACCGATACCATCGCCGCCATCGCGCCCCATGACAGCCAGGAGCGGTTCGAAGGGCTCGGCGTTACCGTGATCCGCGACTGGGCGCGCTTCACCGGCCCCGACGAGGTCGAGGCGGGCGGCGAGCGGATCCGCGCCCGGCGTTTCGTCATCGCCACCGGCTCGCGTCCCTTCGTGCCGCCGATCGCGGGGATCGACGCCACGCCCTATCTGACCAACGAGACGATCTTCGACCTGCGCGAAGCGCCGGGCCATCTGCTGATCATCGGCGGTGGGCCGATCGGGCTGGAAATGGCGCAGGCGCATCGGCGGCTGGGCAGCTCGGTCACCGTGATCGAGGCCGGCGCCGCGCTGGGGCGTGAAGACCCCGAGGCGGCGGCGCTGGTGCTCGAGCGGCTGCGCGGCGAGGGAATCGAGATCGTCGAACACGCGCAGGCCAACCGCGTCGGCGGTCGCACCGGCGGCATCGAGGTCGAGGTCGCGGGCGGTACGATCTTCGTGGGCACCCATCTGCTGGTCGCGGTCGGGCGCCGCCCGTCGCTTGAACGGCTTGATCTGGACTGCGCGAATGTGCGGCAGACGAAAAGCGGGATCGACACCGACGACAGCCTGCGCAGCCGCACCAACCGGCGCGTCTATGCCGTGGGCGACGCGGCGGGGCGCGGCCAGTTCACCCATCTTGCGGGCTATCATGCCGGGCAGGTCGTGCGCTCGGCGCTCTTTGCCCTGCCCGCGCGGGTCCGCGACGACCACATACCGCGCGTCACCTATACCCAGCCCGAACTGGCGCAGGTGGGGCTGACCGAATCGCAGGCGCGCGACCGATTCGGCGGACGGATGCAGGTGCTGCGGGTCGCGATGGACGGCAACGACCGCGCCCTTGCCGAGGGGCATGTGCAGGGCTTCCTGAAGGTCATGGAGGTCGGCGGTCGCCCTGTCGGCGCCACGCTTGTGGGCGCAGGGGCTGGCGAGCAGATCGCCCTGTGGTCGATGATGATCGCCAACAAGATGAAAATGGGCGCTTTGGCCGCAACCGTTATGCCCTATCCGACCATGGCAGAGCTTTCCAAACGCGCGGCCTCTGCCTATTTTAGCCCGAAACTGTTTGATAATCATTTGATCAGAAACGTGGTACGGGCGCTTCAGCGCTGGGTCCCGTAGCCACGACGATCGCGGGACGGGTATGTTCTTTCGGACGCTTTCAGGCCGCTTCCTGCTGCTCACGATGATCTTCGTGCTGCTGGCCGAGGTGCTGATCTTCGTGCCCTATGTGGCACGCTACCGCGAGGATTACCTGCTGACGCGCGTCGAGCGGGCTCAGATCGCGTCGCTCGCGCTCTTGGCCTCGGACGGGCAGATCAGCGACAAGCTGGCCGAGGAACTGCTCGATACCGCGGGGGTCTACAACGTCGTGCTGCGGCGCGACGCGGTGCGCGAACTCGTGCTGTCCTCGCCCGTCCCGGCCCCCGTCAGCGCGACCTATGATCTGCGCGACGGCTCGATCTGGCCGCTGATGCGCGACGGCCTCGCCGCGCTGTTTCTGCCCGACAACACCGTCATCCGGCTGATCGGCGACCCGGTACAGGAAGCGGGGCTGCTGATCGAAGTCACGATGAACGCGGACCCGATGCGCGACAGCCTGCAGGATTACGCGATGCGTATCCTCGTTCTGTCTCTGATCATATCGGTCGCCACCGCCGCCTTACTGTTTTTGTCGGTGCAGCGGCTGATCGTGACGCCGATCCGGCGCGTCGTGCGTTCGATGGCGACCTACGCCAAGGCGCCCGAGGATGCGCGCTCGCTCATCGTTCCCGACAGCCGGGTGACCGAATTGCGCGAGGCCGAGGAAGCGCTGCTGCATCTGCAGGAAGACCTGATGAAGGCCCTGCGTCAGAAAGAGCGGCTGGCGCAGCTTGGCGGCGCCGTCGCGCGCGTCAGCCACGATTTGCGCAACATCTTGTCCACCGCCTCGCTGCTGGCCGACCGGATCGAGCGCTCGGACGATCCCAAGGTCGCGCGCGCCGCGCCCAAGCTGCTCAACTCGCTCTCGCGCGCGATCAGCCTGTGCGAATCGACGCTCGCCTTCGGCAAGGCCGAAGAACCGCCGCCCCGCCTGACCCAGTTCGTCCTGCGCCCGATGGTCGAGGATCTGGTGGAAAGCGAAACGATGGCGGCAGGCGACGGCACACAGCTGGTCGAATTCCTTGTCGATGTCCCTGCCACGCTGAGCCTGCGCGCCGATCCCGAACAGATCCACCGCGTGCTGACCAATCTGGTGCGCAATGCGCGGCAGGCGATCGAGGCCACCGGCAAGCAGGGCTGCATCGAGGTCACCGCCCGCGACACCGAAGAGGGTACGGCGATTCGCGTCATCGATACCGGGCCGGGCCTGCCGCAGCGTGCGCGCGAAAACCTGTTCGCGGCCTTTCAGGGCGGCGCGCGCAAGGGCGGAACCGGGCTGGGTCTGGTGATCGCGGCCGAGCTGATCCGCGGCCATGGCGGCGCGCTGAGCCTTGAGCGCAGCGACGAGGAAGGCACCGAATTCCGCATCCTGCTGCCGCATTCGATGTAAGCGCCGAGGGAAGCGGCAGGCGCGCACCAGCCCCCCGAACGCCCCCTAGAAATTTCGCACAAGAAATCCGCATGCCCCCCTTGCGCTGTCCGACAGAGGGCGGTACATGACGCCCCACAGCGCACCCGTAGCTCAGCTGGATAGAGCACCAGACTACGAATCTGGGGGTCAGAGGTTCGAATCCTTTCGGGTGCGCCAAAGAATTCAAGGGCTTGGACCGCGTGTCCGGGCCCTTTTTCTTTGCCGTCCCGCGCTATCCGTCATACCGCGACTGCCGCTGCGCGCTTGCCGATTGACGGCCTCGGCGCCCGCCGCTACATGCCTTGGCCATGGAAAACACGATGAACATCGCAACCCTCTGGTGGCTGGTCTCCTGACAAGGCGGCCGGAACATCCACTTTCCCCGAGGCCGCCGCATGGGCGGCCTTTTGTTTTCCACGTGTCCCCCCTGCGGCCCCTCGCCCGTTTCACGAGGACACATCATGACCAGACCCGTCATCCTGACCGGAGACCGCACCACCGGCCCGCTGCATATCGGCCATTACGCGGGCTCGCTTGCGAACCGGCTGCGCAGTCAGGACAGCCACGAGCAATTCCTGCTGCTCGCCGATACGCAGGCCCTGACCGATAACGCCCATGACCCGGACAAGGTGCGGCGCAGCGTGATCGAGGTCGCGCTGGATTATCTTGCGGTCGGGATCGACCCGGCGCGCTCGACGATCTGCCTGCAATCGCATCTGCCCGCGCTGGCGGAATTGTCGATGCTCTACCTGAATTTCGTCACCGTCGCGCGGCTGGAACGCAATCCCACCATCAAGGACGAGATCCGCGCGCGTGGCTTCGGGCGCGACATCCCGGCGGGCTTTCTGTGCTACCCGGCGGCGCAGGCGGCCGATATCACCGCCTTCAAGGCGACCGTGGTGCCGGTGGGGGCCGATCAGGCGCCGCTGATCGAACAGACCAACGAGATCGCGCGCCGCATCAACGCCGCCGCCGGGCGCGCGGTCCTGCCCGAAGCCCAGGCGGTGATCCCGGAAACGGGCCGCCTGCCGGGCATCGACGGCAAAGCGAAAATGTCGAAATCCGGCGGCAATGCCATCACGCTTTCGGCCTCGCCCGACACGATCCGTGCCGCCGTCCGGGCAATGTTCACCGACCCGGACCATCTGCGCGTCGAGGATCCGGGCCGGGTCGAGGGGAATGTCGTCTTCACCTATCTCGACGCTTTCGACGAAGACCGCGACGCTCTGGCCGAACTCAAGGCGCATTACCGCCGCGGCGGTCTGGGCGACGGGAAGATCAAGGCGCGGCTCGAAGGCATCCTGCAGGCCCTGATCGCGCCGATCCGGGAACGCCGCGCCTTGCTGGCCCGGGACAAAGCGCATGTGCTGGACATCATCCGCGACGGCACCGAGCGCGCCCGCGCCCGGACCGAAGCCACAAAGCGCGAGGTGGTCGAGGCTCTGGGCCTGTTCCGGCTCTAAGCGCCGGACCGCCGCCCCGTCCCGTTACATCCGCATGCGTGGCACGTCGTCGGGGTCGAGCTTCAGTTCGATCAGAAGCGGGCGGTCGCGGTTCGCGATCGCCTCGGCCGCCGCGTCGAGATCGTCGGCCGAGGCCACCGTGACCCCCGCCCCGCCCAGCGCGGTCGCGATGTCGGCGAAAGAGGGCCAGTCGAATTGCGACAGCGCCGGGTCCATCTGCCGGTCGCGGAACTGGATATGCTCGGCGCCGTAAGCCGCGTCATTGGCGATGATGACGATCAGGTCCAGCCCCATCCGTACCGCCGTGTTGAACTCGGTCAGCCCGCCAGCCATGAAGCCGCCATCGCCCGTAAACAGCGCCACCGGCACGCCCGGCGCGGCCAGTCCCGCGCCGATCGCCTGCTGCAGGCCCAGCCCGATCGAGCCGAAATTGGTCGAGACAAGGAATCGCCTCGGCTCGGGGGCGGAAAGACGGCACCAGACCTCGGTCATGAAGCGCCCGCCATCGGTGGCCAGCACCCGCCCGCGCGGAAGCGCCGCGTCCAGCCGGTCCAGCGCATGGGCGAAATCCACATGACCGGGGGATGCCCCCTCGGGGCGCCCCGGCGGATGCTGTGCCACACTGGCCGCGTCGATCTCACCCGCGAAGCCCGAAGGCGCGATCTCGGCTTCGTCGAGCCAGTGCAGGATATTTCCGGCAGTCAGACCGGCATCGGCGATCAGCGCGGCGTCAGGGCGGTAATTTGCGGTGAAGGTCGCGGGATCGGTGTTGACCTGCACCACCCGCTTGCCCTCCAGAAGCTTGCCCTTGTCGGTGGTGAACTGATGCAGACTGGCGCCGAAGGCGATGACGCAATCGGCCTTGGCGATCACGTCATAGGCGCCGGGCGCGCTGAGCGTGCCGAAGATGCCGATATTGTTGGGATGGCCCGCGAACAGCCCCTTGCCCTTGAGCGTGGTGGCGAGCGGCGCTTCCAGCCGCTCGGCCAGCGCGATCAGCCTGTCCTTCGCCCCGACCGCGCCACGGCCCGCCAGAATCACGGGCCGCCGGGCCGAGGCGATCATGCCGATGGCCTCGTCCAGCGCGTCCCCCTCGGGCACGAAAGCGGGCGTGTCGAAGACCGGCAGGACCGTCCGGCGATGCGCCACTTCCTGCCACATCAGGTCCGAAGGCATGTTCACAACGATGGGCCGCCGCTCGACCCGCGCGCGGTAGAAAGCGGTGGCGACATCCTCGGCCGCGTGGGCCGCCGAGCGCATCTGCTCGAACCCGGCCCCGGTTGCTTTCACAACCTCGCGCTGGTCGATATTTTGCGAATTCTGCGGCGTGGTCACCGCCGTATCGCCCGCCAGCAGCACGATCGGCACCCGCCCGCGCACCCCTTCGGTCAGCGCGGTCGAGCAATTGGTTAGCGCCGGGCCGTGGGTGATCGTGGCCAGCCCCACCTTGCCCGAGACCTGCGCATAGGCCAGCGCCATCAGCACTGCACTGCCCTCATGCGCGACGGGAACGAAGGTGCCGCCGCCTTCGCGGACGTAGTGGTTCACCATGAACAGGTTGGCATCGCCCATCAGGCCGAAGATCGTGTCGATGCCGTGATCCAGTACCGCCTGCGCGATGGATTGGTGGCAGTAAGTCGTGTCGCTCATGGTTCCCCCCTCGTCTGTGCCGTGTCCGGGCGGGCCCGGGGTTCGGCGCGCGGCGGAGGAGACACCATTTCCCCCCGATTGGAAAGCGCCGCCCAGCGGAAAACCGGCGATACGATCACCATGGCGTGGGCGCACCTTTTGTCATTCTTGAATTTCCCCGGATCGTCCCCACGTCGAAATCGGACCCCGGAAACACGGAAGGATTGCACGGATGTTCGACGCGCGGCGCTTGCTGGATCAAGTTATGAACTCGGCCCAAGGGGGCGATCTGTCCCGCATGGCGCGCGACCTGACAGGCGGCGCGGGCAATGCCGGTCTGCCAGAGGCCGCATCCGGCACCGCCCCGCAGGCGCCGTCGGGCAACAGCCAGCTCTGGAAAGGGGCCGCCGCCGGGGGCCTTGTGGGCCTGCTGATCGGCAACAAGAAATCGCGCAAGATGCTGGGCAAGGGCGCGGGCACGGCATTGAAGCTCGGCGGCCTCGCCGCTGTCGGCGCGCTCGCCTATACCGCGTGGCAGCGCCACAAGGGGGCGCAGGACGGCGCGCAGGGCGCGTCCCGGACGGCGCAGCTTCAGGCGCCGCCCGCAGACAGCACCTTCGCGCCCGAGCGCACGCCCGCCGGAGCCGAGACGCTGGCGCGCGGGGTGATCGTCGCGATGATCCAGGGCGCGAAGGCCGACGGCCATGTCGATGCACAGGAACAACAGCGCATCTTCGGCCATATAGAGACGCTCGATCTGTCACCCGATGCCAAGGCTTTCGTGATGGACGAACTCGCCGCGCCGCAAGATCCCGCCCGCGTAACCGCCTTTGCCTCGTCACCCGAAGTGGCCGCGGAGCTCTATGCGGCCTCGCTGCTGGCGATGGATCCCGACACGCCCGAGGAACGCGCCTATCTCGACCAGCTGGCCCACAGCCTGCGGCTTGAACAGGGTCTCGTGCGCGAGATCGAGGCGACCGTGGAAAGCGGCGTCTGAGGCATGGGCGCGCGCTCCCTGCGCGCGCGCCGCCCTTGACAGCGCAGCGCGCGGCGCTTTCTGTCCTGAACGGACCCAAGGCAGAAGGCGCGGCGCGGCATGGACGAATACTCACCCCCCGAAGCCGCGCGCACCCCTTCCCGCCTCGCCTCGATAGACATCGCGCGGGGCGTGGCTCTGATCGGCATGGTGATCTTTCATTTCACCTTCGATCTGGAATTCTTCGGACAGATCGACCCGGGCACGATCACCTCGCTGCCTTGGCGGCTTTTCGCCCGGCTGGTTGCTGGCAGTTTCGTCCTGCTCGCCGGGGTCAGCCTGATACTGGCCGCGCGCGGGGGACTGAACCGCCCGGCCTTCTGGCGCGACACCGCCAAAATCGCGCTGGCGGCGCTGCTGGTCAGCATGGTCACCTATGTAGCTCTGGGCGAGGTCTGGGTGTTCTTCGGCATCCTGCACATGATCGTCGTCGGGCGCATCCTCGGGCTGCTGGTGCTGCGCTGGCGCGCATGGGCGCTGGCGCTTCTGGGCGTCGCGGTCTGGGCGCTACCCTATCTGGTGCAGTTCCCGGTCTTCGATACGCGCTGGCTGGCATGGATCGGGTTTTCCGTGCTGCAACCGCCCAGCATGGATCTGGAACCGATCTTTCCGTGGTTCGGCCCGTTTCTGCTGGGCATGGCGCTGGCGCGCGCTTTTCTGATCGATGCCAGACCCGGCCCGCAACCCGGCCAAACCGGACTGGCACTGGCTTGGGCCGGGCGGCACAGCCTGATCATTTATCTGTTGCACCAGCCGGTGCTTCTGGGTGGAATGTTCGTCCTGTTCACGCTGATTGGATGAGCAGCCACGTTCCATCATCCGGTACTTCGTTCTGAAAATATTGACGACTTGCCCGTCTTGGCGTTACCTCCCCGCACGGACAGTGCTGGAGGGACGTGATGGACTGGGTCGACAAGCTGATCGACGGGCATGACGGCGCGCTGACCGCGATCATCGACGATTCAGGCAAGCGGACCGATTATCGCACCCTGCGCCGCGAGACCGAGGATTGCGACGCAGCGCTGGTCGCGGCGGGCGTGCGTCCCGGCGACCGGGTGATGCTGGTGGCCGAGAACAGCCCGCTCATCGCCCCCGTGCTGCTGGCCTGCGCGCGGCTGCGGGCGTGGTGCGTGCCGGTCAATGCCCGCCTGACCGCCGCCGAACTGGACGCGCTGCGCGCCCATTCCACGCCGCGGGTGACGATCTTTACCAACGTGGTCTCGCCCGATGCCGCTGCCCATGCCAAGCGTCTGGGCGCAAAGTCGGGGCCGCCGGTGATGCGCCGGCAACTGACCTATCTGACCGATCTCAAGGCGCGGCCCGAACCCGTCGGCAAGACGCCGCAGACCCAGCCGATGCTGCTGATCTATACCTCGGGCACGACCGGCGCGCCCAAGGGCGTGATGCTCAGCCATGCCAGCGTCAGCTGGAATGCCCGCATCGCCGCCGAGATGCGCGCGATGACGCCCGAGGACGAGCTTCTGCTCACCATCCCCGGCACCCATATCATGGCGCTGGCGACCGGTTATCTTGCCGCGCTGCGGGCCGGGGCGGCGGTGCGACTGATGACGCGTTTCAGCGTCGACGGCGCACTGAACGGGCTGGCGCAGGGCGCGACGATTTTCTCGGTGGTGCCGCAGGTCTACCGCCTTTTGCTGGACCGGATCGACGCCGGAACCCCGCTTGTCGCCCCACGCCTGCGCCAGATCGGCTGCGGCGGCGCCCCGCTCGATCCCGGACTCAAGGCGCGGATTGAAACCGTGTTCGGCCTTCCGCTGCATAACGGCTACGGCATGACCGAGGCGGGGCCGGGCATCGCCTCGACCACGATGGGGCCAAAACGCGAGGACGGCTCGGTCGGTTATGCCTTTCCCGGCTGCGAATTGCGCGTCGACAGCCCGGGCGAGGACGGCGTGGGCGAGTTGCAGGTGCGTGGCCCCAACGTGATGCTGGGCTATTTCCGCGACCCCGACGCCACCGCGCAGGCGATGACCGAAGACGGCTTCCTGCGCACCGGCGATCTGGTGCGGCTCGACCCCGACGGCGCCCTGCATCTTGCCGGGCGCTCGAAGGAACTGATCATCCGCTCGGGCTTCAACGTCTATCCGGCCGAGATCGAGACACTCTTGCTGACCTGCCCCGGCGTGCGGCAGGCCGCCGTCGCGGGACGGCAGGCGCAGGACAACGAAGAGGTCCTGGCCTTCGTCACCACCGATGGCAGCACCGACGCGGCGACGATCAAGAGCTTCCTCGACGACCGTCTGGCAGCCTATAAGCGGCCGCAGATCGTCACCGTCGTGGCGGAGATGCCGCTCAATGCCAATGGCAAGATCATGAAGGCCCAGCTGGTCGCCGGGCTGGCCTCATGAGCGCGGCCTGACGACCTTGAACGTGCCGGTCGCGGTCGCGATGAGAACGCCGGTATCGTCGCGGATCTCGCCTTCAGAGAAATAGATCGACTTGCCGCCGCCGGTCCGACGCCCGTCGGCGATCAGCCGCGAGCCTTTGGGCTGGGCCAGATAGCTGACATTGAGGTTCAGCGTGACCGAGGGGCGGAACCTGTCGGGCGCGCCATCCCAGCACCCCGCCGCGCCCAGCGCGCTGTCCAGCATCGTCGCATAGACGCCGCCATGCGGAATCCCCAGCCTGTTCATGTGCCGGGGCTCGACCGCCAGCTCGAAGCGCGCGCGGTCCTCTTCGAACAGGCTGCGCCTGAGGCCCAGCCCCTGCAGAAACCCGCCCTGAGCAAAGAACGATTCGGGTTCATCCCCTGTCGTCGCGTCGGCATTTTTCGTGACTGTCTTCGTCGTGTCAGGCATCGGCTTCGGGCCTCAGGCTAAGGGTCCGTGCCGCGCGCAGAAGGCGCGGCGCATAATGGGTGAGAAGATCTTCGGGCGGGTTCAGGAAGCCGAAACCGCCGACATTGATGCTGTAGAGCGCATTGCCCTGCTGCGGAATGACCGGTGCCGCGACGCCGTTGATCTCGCGCCGCCATTCCCCGAACGAGGTACAGAAACCCCACCGCGCATAGTCTTCGCGCGCGCGGGCCAGACCGTTAGCCATCCGCTCGCGATCTTCGGGCGCGGCGTCGTGCTGCGCTTCGGCCAGCAGGGCGTCCTGCTTGTCTTCGGGCAGGCCCATCAGGGTCGCGCGCCCGATCGAGCTGTGAAACAGCGGCACCTGCGCCCCCAGATGAAACACCATCGAGACCGAGTTCGGAAAGCGATAGGTCGAGAGATACACGATCGACTGGCCATAGCGCTCACCAAGGGCGGCGGCGACGTTGTGGTTGTCGCCCTTGCAGACCTCGGCCAGTTCCATGGCCGCGCGGTCCTTCAGTTCCATGCCCGACAGCACACCGTAACCCAGCGTCAGCGCCCCCGGACCCAGGCGATAGGCGCCGCCCGGATCGGCCTGCACCAGATAGCCGAGCTTGCACAGCGTATAGGTCAGCCGCGTAACGGTGGCCTTGGGCAAGCCCGTGCGCTGCGCGAAGATCTGGTTGGACAGATAGACTTCGTTGGGCCTGAAGGCCCTCAGAATCGACAGGCCCCGCGCCAGCGCGGTGACGAATTTCGGATCGCTGCTCTCGGCTTCAACCACGTCGGGGCCGTCGTCATCGTCTCTCAAATCCGTGTCCTCGCCACCGATATTCCGCATGGCAGAATACTATTCCAAAATTGAAACGCAACTCCCGGTAGTTATGTACTCCGTCTCGGGCGAATGGCCAGCGACTCGCGCGCCAGCCATTCCCCGCAATGATCGCAACGGTAGCGCCCGCGCAGGATCGCGCCACAGGCATGACGGCGCGGATCGGGCGGGGGCTGGCCTTCGTTGCACCAGCGGTCGCCCCATTCGGCAATCGCCAGAAGCAGCGGAAAGAACCCTTCGGCGCGCGGAAGCACGGAATAGAGCAGCTTGCGCCCCTGCGCTTCTTCCCGGATCAGACCCAGCGCGCGCAGCTTGTCCAGCCGGTCGCGCACCACGTTCGGACCGAGCCCCAGCTCGCCCGCGATGGCCAGCATGTGACGCGGGCCCTGAAACAGCAAATACAGGATCTCGTTGCACGGCAGATCCCCCACCAGCGATGCCGCGACCATTCCCCCGGCCTGCGGCGCGGCGGCGGTGAAGCTGGCATCGTTGCGCCGCGCCAGCCGGGGGCGCGGTCCGCTTTCGAACTGCTCGGGCTGGCTGCGCTCGACCGTCACGCTGGCGCCGGTCGCAGGCTCGCCGCAGGCGCTACAGCAATATTGCGCGCCCAGCACATGGCCGCAGCCCTTGTGCACGATATCGAAGGGCAGGATGTCGGCGTCGTTGGGATTGGCCTGATGCCACAGCCAGATCGCGTACATCGCGTCCGACAGATCGTAGGTCTTTGCGGTCGGCGCGTATTCCAGCACCCCCTGCCCCGGACCGACGAAACGGCGATAGAGCATCTGTTCGTGACACAGGGTCGCCAGACGCAGCGACAGCGTCTGCTTGGGGATGTTGAGCGCGCGCTGCATCACCGCGAAACGCCGCGTGCCGTTGAAGATCTCCTTGAGGATCAGCATCGTCCACGGATCGGCCAGCACGCGCAGCGCCCGGCGCAGCGCCGTGGCGGGCGGTCCTGCCGGGGTATCGGCTTCGGCGTCATAGGACGTGTCGGCGTGCGGGTGCAGGGGGTCGGGGGCAGTCAGATCGGCATCCTTTTTGCGCCGACCCAAGCACGCCCCCGCGCCGCTGTCCATCCGGGCGACCTCAGGCCGGCCAGATATCCGCGCCGTCGATCCAAGTCGTATGGAACCCGATCGAGATCCGGCGGGGGATCTTCACCTTGGCAATCGGCTTGGTGATGTCGTCGGCGTCGAAGATCAGACAGGCCGACGACCAGTCGTTGGAATCGGTGACGAAGGTGACGGGATAGGCCTTGCCCTCGCCGCCGTCGCGCCCCGCGCCCCGGGCCGGCGCGACCGGCGCTTCCGAACCGTAGACGCCCGCGCCGTAATCGTAGGTCTGCGTCTCGCCGGTTTCGAGATCGTAGCGCATCATCCCGTTGAAGGTCTGGCAGCGCCCCTCAAGCGTGCCGTCGCGCGCTTCGGGGATGATCTGGTTGTAGGAATAGCGCGTCTTGCGGCCCAGATAATTGCCGTTGACCGTCGGGAATTCGGTGTTGCGGTCGTCGATCGGGCCTTCGCGCGTCTCGCCGGTGCGGGTGTTGAAGCTCCAGCGATAGAGGATATGCGAGCGGCGGCGATAAGCCATCATCGAGGCCAGATGGTGATCGGCGGGGTCCTTGACCGGCATCGGGTCTTCCTGACGGCAGCCGATCATGTGGACCCACTCGCCCTCTTCCCACGAATTCGAGATATGCAGGATGTAGCAGGGCTCGGCCTCGAACCACTGCACCTTGTCCGAGCGCCCGAACCGGTCGATCAGCCCGAATCGCGCGGGCACGTCGCGATGAAAGCCCATCACCCGGCGCTTGTGTTTCTTCAGCAGCTCGACATCGTGGTAGAACGGCAGATCGTGCAGGATCGCGTAATTCTCGGTCAGGCCCATATCGTGCGGCGAGCGCGGGCCGCCCAGATCGATATCGATGTCGAACAGCAGATTCCCGTCGGGATCGGCCATGCCGTAAGACATGTAGGGCGGCTCGTCCTGATAATTGAAGAAGAACAGCTCCTTGGTGAAGGGATCGGTCTTCGAATGCGCCGAGACCGAATGGTGCAGCTTGCCGCCCAGCGTCTCGCGCCCCACGGTTTCCAGCGTCAGCGGATCCACCCGGTAAGGATCACCCGCCATGTACCACAGCGACAGGACATGGCCGTTGTAAAAGATGACATCGGTGTTCGAGACATCCTTGATGGGCGAGCCGGGCAGCCGGAAATCGTAAGGCCCGGCCAGACCTGGCCAGATCGCCTTGCCGGCTTTCTCTTCGACAAGAAAGGCACCGTTGCGCACGTATTTCTGCCGGAAGGTCGCTTTCCCGTCGCGGAAATAGATCGCCCGAAGCTGCGCATCGCCATCATAGTAGTGGTACTTGGAATTCACCGGCTCGAAGCGCTGCGAGGGGCCGTTCATCACGTAGGCGCCGCACAGATCGTCGGGGATCTCGCCTTCGACCTCCAGATCCTCGGCCTCGTATTCCACATCCGTGGGCGCGAAGGCGCCGTGCAGATAGGGGTGATCGTAATGCCAGATCCAGTCCGGCGCATCGGGCGGCGGGGTGCCGTCCGGGGCATACATGCGGACATTCGCCCGCGTCACGGCCAGCGGCGTGTCGTCGTGCTCGTGCGGAGGATCGAGGGGCATGGCGGCATCCTATGTTTCGTTATCTAGACCAAAAATGCAGATAACGAGACCAGAAGTCAAGAAGAAGCGGTCGCGCCGCAAACACACACCGCCGCCGGTCAACCCAAGCGACCGAAATTACGCGATTTCTTCAAAATGCAGCCAGGACTCCGTCGAAGCGGGTTCCGCTTATCAAAACATCATTCTGAAAAATCCAATTTCTGCCTTGACCAACGCAAAATTCAAGGTCTAGTAATTGTATCAACGAGGGAGGAGCGAGACATGCCGGAACTGGTCTGCTTGCCGGGATTGTTGTGCGAGACCGAGGTCTTCGCGCCACTTTTGGCCGCACTGAACATACCGGCACGCGCCATCGCCCTGCCTCGCAGCGACAGCTTCGACGCCATCGTCGACACCCTTGCCCCGCAGATTCCCGACGGCGCCACGCTTCTGGGCATGTCGATGGGCAGCTACCTCGCCCTCGCCCTCGCGCGCCGTTATCCGGCCAAGGTCGGCGCGCTGATTCTGGTCGGCACCAACGCCGCCGCCGACTCGCCCGAAGCGGCCACCCAGCGCGGCAAGGTCGCCCGCTGGGCCGCGCGCGAAGGGATCGAGGCGCTGGCGACGATCATCGCCGACACCATGCTTTCGCCCGCGCGCCGCGACGATGCCACCCTGCGCGAGACGATCCGCAGAATGGCCGCAGCGCAGGGGATCGGGCGTTTCACCGACCACCAGACCGCGCTTGCCACGCGCCCCGACCAATCCGAAAGCCTTGCCGCCCTTGCCTGCCCGGTCCTCGTGATCACCGGCAGCGCCGACACCGTGACCCCGCCCGCAGCCGGGCGCGCGGTGGCCGAGGGCGTCACCAAGGGCCGCTATGTTGAGCTTGACGGGGTCGGACATATGGCGGTGCTTGAAGCACCCGAGGCCGTGGCGGCACTGATCGAAGATTTTCACGCTAACCCTGCGCGGCTGAAGGATACGACGCAATGAATTTGAAAGACCGCCTCGCCCGCCTGCGTCTGCCCGCCTTCGCGGCGCCGATGTTTCTGGTATCGGGGCCCGATCTGGTCGTTGCCTGCTCGAAAGCGGGCATTATCGGTAGCTTTCCCGCGCCGAACCTGCGTACCAGCAAGGAACTGGGCGGCTGGATGTCCGACATTCGGTCGCGCCTGACCGAAGACGACGCGCCATGGGCGCTGAACCTCGTGACCCATTCCACCAGCCCGCGCCTGCCCGGCGATCTGGAACAGGTGGCCGAATACCAGCCGCCTATGGTCATCACCGCGCTCGGCAGCCCCAAGCCGGTGATCCCGACCGTTCACGCCTATGGCGGGCTGGTCTTTGCCGATGTGATCTCGGTCGAGCTGGCGAAAAAGGCTGCCGATGCGGGCGTCGACGGGCTTGTGCTGGTCTGCTCGGGCGCGGGCGGGCATACCGGTGAGCTGAGCCCGATGGTGTTCGTTGAGCGCGTGCGCCAGTTCTTCGACGGCTACATCGCGCTTGGCGGCGCCATCAATACCGGCGAGGCCGTGCTGGCGGCGCAGGTTCTGGGTGCCGATTTCGGCTATATCGGCACCGCTTTCCTTGCCGCCGAGGAAAACATCGCCCAGCCCGAATACCGCGAGATGTGCATCGAATGCGACGCCTCGGACCTGATGGTCACGCGGGCCTTCACCGGCGCGCGCGCCTCGATGATGAAGCCGTCGATGATCAACAAGGGCCTCGATCCGGCCGAGCTGGAATTCAAGGTGGCCAAGTTGAACTTCACGGGTCGCCAGAACGAAACCGTCAAACCGTGGTCCGGTATCTGGGCCGCGGGGCAAGGGGTGGGCAAGATCGAAGCCGTCGAACCCACCGCCGTCATCGTCGACCGGCTGGCCCGCGAGTACGACGCCGCCAAGGCCCGCACCCGGAGCCTGTGCGCATGACCAGCCCCTTTCCGCCCGAGATCCGCGCCCGCTACCGCGACGAGGGGCATTGGGGTGACATCACCCTGCCCGCGATGTTCGCCACGACCTGCGAGCGCGTGCCCGAAAGGCTGGGCCTTGTCGATGCCCCCAACCGCCCGCAGGTCGCGGGCGGGCAGATCCAGCGGCTGACCTATGCGCAGATGCGCGTGGCCGTCGACCGCTATGCGGCGCTGTTGCAGGCGCACGGGCTGGGCCCCGGATCGCTGATCGCGACGCAATTACCCAATATCGCCGAAACCGTGCTGCTGTACCTCGCCATCGGCCAGATCGGCGCGGTGCTCAGCCCGATTTCCATTGCCTATCGCTCGGGCGAGCTGCGCGACCTGTCCAAGGTCGCGGGCTTCGACGCCTATATCTCGCTGGCCAGCCTGAAAGGGCAGCCCTTCTATGCCGAGCGGCTCGACGCGCTGCCCGACAGCGTGCTGCGGCTGGGCATCGGCGACGGCCTGCCCGACGGTGTGACGCCGCTCGATATAGACGCGCCCGGGATTGCAGCCCCGAAGCCCGCCAAGCTGGATGCCGACGCGCTTTACGCCGTGTTCTGGACCTCGGGGACCGAGGGCGTGCCGAAGGCCGTGCCCAAGACCCACAACAACATGATGGCCTCGTCCCTTGGCGCGTGGAAGAAGCTCAACCTGCCCGACGGCGCCAATATCCTTGCACCCTTCCCCTTCGTGAATGCCGCCGCCGTCAGCGGGCTGATGATGTGCTGGATGCGCACGGCGGGGGCGCTGTTCCTGCACCACCCGTTCGACGTGGCGGTGTTCCTAATGCAGCTGAAAAGCGAAGACATCACCTATACGATGGTCGCGCCCACCGTGCTGGTCTATCTGCGCGGACTGGCGTCCGACCCTGATCTGCATCCCGCGCTGAACCGGCTCATTGCCATCGGCACCGGCTCGGCCCCGCCCGACCCCGAGGTCTTCGTCTTTTTCCAGGACAAGTTCGGCATCCCGATCGTCAATTTCTTCGGCTCGAACGAGGGCGCGCAGATGTGTTCGTCGGTCGATCGCCTGCCCGATCCGCGACAGCGCGCCGCCTTCTTCCCGCGCGACGGCGATGAAAGCTGGAAGCCCGAGCTGCGCACCGCCAATGGCGGCAGCTTCAAGCTGGTCGATCCCGCCACCGGTGCCGCCGTCACCGAACCGGGCAAGCTGGGCGAGATGTATCACCGGGGGCCGGCGCTGCTCCCCGGCTATTATTCCCGCGCGGGGCTCGATCGCAGCAAGTTCACCGAGGACGGGTTCTTTCCCTCGGGCGATCTGTTCCAGATCTCGGAATGCGGCACGCTGATCCGCTTCCATGCACGCTCGCGCGAACTCATCGTGCGCGGCGGCATGAAGATCTCGCCTGTCGAGCTCGACAACACGCTCTCGGCCCTGCCCGGCGTGCGCGAGGTGGCGACCGCCGCCTATGCCGATCCCCAGATGGGCGAAAAGGTCTGCCTGTTCGCCGCGCTGGACCCCGGCCACAACCTGACGCTGCCCGATGTCGCCGCCTTCTGCGACCGCGTGGGGATGGCAAAATTCAAATGGCCAGAGCGGCTGGAAATCGTCGAGGCCCTGCCCCGCACGCCGCTGGCCAAACTCGACCGCAAGGCGCTGGCCCGTTGGCTCGCCGAACATGGAGAAGCCCATGCCTGAACCCGTCTATATCCTCGGCGGCGCACAAAGCGATTTCGCCCGCAACTGGGCCCGCGAAGGGCTGGGCATCGACGCGATGATGCGTGACGTGCTGTTCGAGGGGCTGGAGAATACCCGTCTTGAGCCGCGCGACCTGCAATCGGTGCATGTCGGCAATTTCGTGGCCGAACTGTTCTGCGGTCAGGGCCAGCTTGGCGGCATGATCGCATCGCTGCATCCCGACCTGTCGGGCATCCCCACCCAGCGCCACGAGGCCGCCTGCGCCTCGGGCTCGATGGCGGCGCTGGCGGCGGCGGCGGAAATCGAAGCGGGGCGCTATGATCTGGTGGCCGTTCTGGGTGTGGAATACATGCGCAACGTGCCCGGCCAGAAGGCCGCCGAGAACCTCGGCGCCGCCGCCTGGGCAGGGCGCGAATGGCAAGACGCGACCTATGTCTGGCCCGCCGCCTTCGCCGATCTGATCGACGCTTACGGCGAGAAATTCGGCCGCATCGATTACGCCCATCTGGGCGAGATCGCGCGCATCAACTACGCCAACGGCAAGCGCAATCCCAATTCGCAGACCCGGAAATGGGCCTTCAACGACCGTTCTTTCACCGAGGATGACGACGCCAACCCGGTGATCGAAGGCCGCGTGCGCCGCAACGATTGCGGGCAGGTCACGGACGGCGCTGCGGTGGTGTTTCTGGCCTCGGCCAAACGCGCAGCGGAATACGCCAAGGCACGCGGGCTGCAACTGTCGGATCTGGCCAAGATCGACGGCTGGGGCCATCGCACCGCGCCAATGATGCTGTCGGAAAAGCTGACTGAGAGCCGCAACGACCGTTTCGTGCTACCACATGTCAACAAGGCGATCCGCGAAAGCTTCGCGCGCGCCGGGATCGACAACGCGTTTCAGCTGGATGCCATCGAAACCCACGATTGCTTTGCGATGACCGAATACGCGGCCATCGACAGCTACGAGATCACCGCGCCGGGCGAAAGCTGGAAGGCGGTGGAAGAGGGCGTGATCGCGCCGGGCGGCAAGCTGCCGATCAACCCGTCGGGCGGGCTGATCGGGCTGGGCCATCCGGTGGGCGCCACCGGCGTGCGCATGATGCTCGACGGCTACAAACAGGTCACCGGCAAGGCCGGCGATTATCAGGTCGAGGACGCGAAACGCGTGGGCCTGTTGAATATCGGCGGCTCGACGACCACCATCGCGTCCTTTGTCGTCGGTCGCGGATAGAACGAACGCCCCGGGCAAAGCCCGGACATAATCACGATCTTAGGGAGGAGATCACGATGAACAGAACCAAGACAGCCTTCGCGGCCACATTGGCCCTAACCCTTGCCGCCGGGGCCGCTCAGGCGCGCGATCTGGCCTTTTCGGTCTTCGTGCCGGCGGCCTCGCCCACGGTGCAGCATGTCTACCAGCCCTGGGTCGACTGGTTCAATGAACAGACCGCCGACGATGACGTGCAGATCACGCTCTATGCGGGCGGCACGTTGGGCCGCAACCCGCTGGCGCAGGCGCAGATGGTCGCCGATGGCGTGGCCGATCTGGCGCTGACCGTGCCCAGCTACACGCCCGGCGTCTATCCCGATTTCGACGTGTTCGAACTGCCCGGCTTCGCGCAGAACACCGCCGAGGGCTCGCAGGCTGCGCTGGAACTCTATCAGGAAGGCGCGCTGACCGGGTACGAGGACTACTATGTCGTCGCCATGTACAGCTCGGGCTCGTACATGCTGCATACCAGCGAGCCGGTCGCCACGCTTGCCGATGTCGAAGGTCTGCGCTTCCGCGTTGCGGGGCAGATCCAGACGGCGGTGATCGAGGCTCTGGGCGGCGTGGCGCAATCCATGAGCGCGGGCGAAATGGCCGAGGCCATCGACCGCGGCCTGATCGACGGCGCGATGACCGACGCCTCGGTCGCGCGCACCTTCCGCGTCGCCGATGTGGCGCAGAACCATTACGACAGCAATCTGGGCGTTCTGGTCTTCACCATCCTGATGAATCGCGGCGTCTATGAAAGCCTGCCCGAGCATGTGCACGAAGTCCTTGCGCAATCGGGCCAGTACATCGTCGACCGCCAGATCGAATTTTACGGCCCCGCCATCGAATCCAATGTCGAGGACTGGCGCAACTCGGACACCCACACGCTGGTCATCCCCACCGATGAAGAGCGCGCCGAGATCGCCCGCCGCGTGCAGCCGGTGATCGACATGGTGGCCGCGAATGCGACGCCCGGACTGATCGACGCCTATGTCGCCAAGCTCGAGGATATCCGCAGCCGCTGATCCCTCTGCGGGGGCCGGGCAGAACACGCCCGGCCCCCTTCCCTCTTGCAACGGAGAGCGTCGTGCAACGACTCGAGCGGCCATTCCTGATCATTTCGCGCGCCGCAGCCATTCTGGGCGTGCTGTTTCTTCTCTTCGTGGCGGCGCTTTCGGTCGCCGATATCCTGACCCGCGAAGCCACCGGGCGGCCCATCCGCGGGGCCTATGACCTGTCCGAACTGATGACGATCATCGTCATTGCCGCCTGTTTTCCTGCCGGTCTGCTGGAGCGGCGGCAGATCAAGGTGGCCTTTCTGGGCGCCATGCTGCCGCGCTGGGGCAACCGGGCGCTGGAGATCTTCGGGGCGCTGTGCACCGCGCTGATGTTCGCGGCCATCGCCTATTATGTCACGCTGCACGCCCAGCGCGTCACCGCGTCGAACGAATACACCATGGTCCTGCACTGGCCCGTCGCGCCCTGGTGGTGGGTCGCCGCCGCCTGTTTCTGGATCTGCATTCCCGCGCAGACCTTCGTCGTGGTGGCCGAGATCCTCGATCACCCCGCCCCTGAACACGATAGCTGAATACGAGGCCAATGATGGACCCGCATGTCATCGGATTGATCGGCATGGGCGTGATGTTCGCCCTGATCGTCCTGCACGTTCCCATCGGCGTCGCCATGGGTATCGCCGGGGTTGCGACCTTCGGCCTGATCCGCGGCGATCTGGGCCCTGCCCTGACGCTGTTCGGCTCGGAAACCGTCTCGAAAGTATCCAGCGCCGAACTGGCCGTGATCCCGCTGTTCCTGCTGATGGGATCCTTTGCCACCGTGGGCGGGCTATCGGCGGATCTCTATCGCATCGCCTTTGCGCTGATCGGACATATCCGCGGCGGGCTGGCGGTCGCGACGATCGGCGGCTGCGCCGGTTTCGGGGCGATCTGCGGCTCGTCGGTGGCCACCGCCACCACGATGACCCGCATCGCGCTGCCCGAGATGATGAAGCGCAACTATTCCGAACGTCTCGCCACCGGGTCGATCGCGGCGGGCGGGACGCTGGGGATGCTGATCCCACCCTCGATCATCCTTGTGCTTTACGGCGTGCTGACCGAGCAATTCGTCAAGACCCTGTTCGTCGCCGCGCTGATCCCCGGTCTGCTGGCCGTGGCGCTGCATATCCTGACGATCATGATCCTCGTGCGGCGCAATCCTGAACTGGCTTCGAGCAGCGAAAAGCAGCCGTGGAGCGAAAGCTGGCACGCGCTGCGCGACGGCTGGACCGCCGTTCTGCTGATGGTGATGGTTTCGGGCGGGATCTATGCGGGCGTCTTCTCGGTCAACGAATCCGCCGCCGTGGGCGCCTTTGCCGCCTTCCTCATCGCGCTGCTGCGCGGCCGCCTGACGCTGCCGAAATTCTGGAGCGCGCTGCAGGAAACCGCCGCCACCACATCGATGATCTACCTGATGACCATCGGCGCTTCGATCTTCACCTATGCGGTGACGATCTCGGGCCTGCCCCGGATGATCGTCGGCGGCATTCAGGATACCGGCCTGCCCGGCATCTGGGTGATCATGCTGCTGATGGTGATGTATCTGATCCTCGGCTCGATCTTCGAGACCATCTCGTCGATGGTCATCACCATCCCCTTCGTCTTTCCGCTGATCCTCAGCTATGGCTACGATCCGATCTGGTGGGGCGTGCTGACGGTGATGGTGATCGAGATCGGCATGATTACCCCACCCATCGGCATGAATGTGTTTGTTATGAAAGCCATGTTGCCACGAACCAAACTATCGACCATCTTCGCGGGCGTGGCGCCGTTCATCGCCGCCGACATCCTCAGGTTGACGCTGCTCATCGCTTTCCCGGCGTTGTCGCTGTATCTCGTCAATCTGTTCAACCTGCCGCGCTGAAAGGGGCAAGATGGCCATTACCTGGATCCTTGAAACCACGCTCGACCCTGGTCGCGCCGACGAATTGCGCGCTCTGGCAGCCGATATGTCCGAAAGCGTCCGTGCGGACGAGCCGGGCTGCACGCTGTACGAGTGGTTCATCTCCGAGGATGGGACCCAGTGCCACATCCTCGAAGGCTACGCCGATGACGAGGCCGTCGTGACCCATGTGAAGAACCTGAACGCGAAATTCGCGCGCCAGCTTTTCGGCATCGCCACGCCCGCGCGCTTCGTGGTCTATGGCACACCGGGGGACGAAGCCCGCAACGCCATTCATGCGCTCAAGCCGGTCTACCTGCCGCCGCTTCTGAGCTGACAGACAATCACGAGCGGGGTCCTGCCCCGCTCGTGGCCCCTTAAGACGCCCGGAGCTTCCTGACGGTGAGCCAAGGGCCCCGACAGACCCGCTCAGCCCTCGTTGCCGTTTCCGGTCAGCGCGATAAGATCGGCCTGTCAGCATCGCCCGCAATTCAGCCCCTTACCGCAAGAAGTTGTCACGCAGCAGCGAGACCACTTCACGCGCACGACCGTCCAGAACCGCCTTGGCCCCGAACAACGCGGTCGAGGCGACCTGACCGGCTTCCACCTTTGGCGGCATGACCAGCTCCATCCGGTTGACCCGAACGTCCAGCAAAGCGGGGCCATCGGCGGCGAGCCATTCGCTCATCGCCCCTTCCAGCTGGCCCGCCGTCTCGACCCGCCAGCCCTTGAGCCCGCAGACCTCGGCCAGCTTGGCGAAATCGGGATTGTCCAACCCGGTGAAACTGTCGAGCAGCCCTTCCACCCGTTGCTCCATCTCGACGAAGCCGAGTGAGCCGTTGTTGTAGATCAGGATCTTGACCGGCAGTTTCTCTTGCCTGAGCGTCAACAGGTCGCCCATCAGCATCGTCATGCCGCCATCGCCGCTCATTGAGATAACCTGACGGCCCGGATAGGCGGCGACGGCGCCCATGGCCTGCGGATAGGCATTCGCCATCGTGCCGTGCAGCAGGCTGGTCAGGAAGCGCCGGTCGCCGTTTGCCGTCAGGTGCCGCAGCAGCCAGACCATGGGCGAGCCGCCATCGGCGGTGAAGATCGCGTCCGGGGCGGCCAGCCGGTCGAGCGTTTGTGTGACGAATTGCGGATGGATCAGCGACGGGTCGCTTTCCCGCGCCTCGCCGACATAACCGTCGAGATCGTCTTTCCACTGCTTGCGCGCGGCTTCCAGATGCGCCTTGTCGTCCTTCTGATCCAGCCTGTCCAGCAGCGCCTCGACGGTCGGGCCCACATCGCCGACCAGCCCCATGCCAACGGGGGCGCGGCGCCCGATATGCGCGGGGTCGCGGTCGATCTGGATGATCTTTTCCTGACCCGGATAGAACTGCGTGTAGGCGAAATCGGTGCCGAGGCAGAGCATCACATCCGCGCCGTCCACGGCCTCGACCCCGGCCTTGTTACCAAGAATGCCGATCATGCCGACATTATAGGCGTTGTCGGGCTCGATGAATTCCTTCGACCGGCTTGTATGCGCAATGGGCGCGGCCAGCCTTTCGGCCAGCGCCACCAGCTGAGGCTTGGCATCACGCGCGCCGATCCCGGCATAGAGCGTAACGGCCCGGGCCGCGTTGAGCCTGTCGGCCAGCGCATCCAGTTCGTCATCGGACGGGCGCAGGCG
This sequence comes from Rhodobacter sp. NTK016B, assembly GCF_017303295.1. Lineage (GTDB taxonomy): Bacteria > Pseudomonadota > Alphaproteobacteria > Rhodobacterales > Rhodobacteraceae > Pararhodobacter. Next base: position 67,097 of record NZ_JAFKOK010000002.1, read on the forward strand.
CGGCTTGGGGCGGTGGACGGACCAGGGCAGCGCGTCCTTGCTGTCTTCCTCGAACATGTCACCATTGACGATGACCACCGCGACGCCGCCCTGGGTCAGCGCCGCCTGCGCGGCCTGCACAACAATGCGGCGCGCCTGATCGGGATGCGAGATATATTCGCAGAACACGCTGTGCTGCTCGTAGATCTTGCGCTGATCGACCTCTTGCGGGAAGCCCAGCCCGGCCTCGGCCCGCGCCACATCCGAGGCGATGAGCAGCACGGGCGCGCCGTTGCGATGGCTCTCGAAGATCCCGTTGACGAAATGCAGCGATCCCGGCCCGCAGGTGCCTGCGCAGACGGCCAGTTCGCCGGTGAAATAGGCCTCGCCGCCTGCGGCCAGCCCGCCAACTTCTTCGTGACGCACATGGACCCAACGCAGGTCGGACCGGCGCACCGCATCGGTGAAGTGATTGATCGTATCGCCCACGATCCCCCAGCAGCGCTTTGCACCCGCTTCGACAAGTGCGTCCACGACGACATCGGCAACCTTGGTCATTCTCGGTATCCTTCCAGATGAATGCGCTTACTTCGCGCGCGCCTTGGCGAGATTGATGGCCGGGCGGAAACTGGTCGCCTGCGCCGCGCGCCAGAAATCGGCGTAAATCGTGTCTTCCGGCGCCTCGACAAGCGCCCCTTCGGCAAGGAAGGGATGGACCTGATCCATCGGCACCGCCTTTTCGGGCCCGTTGCGGTGCATCATGTGATGCGGCTCCAACTCGCCGGGATGGTCCAGCCCGGCCGAGGCGACGATCTCCATCAGCGCCTCGACGGTCTTGTCGTGGAACCGGGCCGACCGTTCGCCTTGCACCTCGGGGACCAATCCGCGCTGGCGGATCGGGTCTTGCGCGGTGACGCCGGTCGGACAGGTCCCGAGATGGCAACGCTGCGCCTGAATGCAGCCGACCGAGAACATGAAGGCCCGCGCCGCGTTGCACCAATCCGCCCCCTGAGCGATGTTTCGCGCCAGCCCCATGCCGGAATAGACCTTGCCGCTGGCCGCCAGCCGGATCTGCGATTTGACGCCGGCGCCGACCAGCGCGTTGCGCATCAGGATCAGACCTTCGGACAGGGGCATCCCGACCCAGTCCGACAGCTCCAGCGGCGCAGCGCCGGTGCCGCCTTCGCCCCCGTCGACGACGATGAAGTCGGGATGGATCCCGGTCTCGAGGATCGCTTTCATGATGGCGAAGGGCTCATGCGGCTGGCCGATGCACAGCTTCAGGCCCACGGGTTTGCCGCCCGACAGATCGCGCATCCTTGCGGCGAATTCCAGCATCTCGATGGGCGTGGAAAACGCCGAATGGCCGCGTGGCGACAGGCAATCCTCATGCGCCGGAACCTGTCGGATCTTCGCGATCTCCTCGGTCACCTTGGCGGCGGGCAACAGGCCGCCATGGCCGGGCTTGGCGCCCTGGCTCAGCTTGATTTCGGTCATCTTGACCTCGTCGCGCTGCGCAGTCTCGGCGAATTTACCGGGGTCGAAATTGCCGTCCCTGTCACGCGCACCGAAATAGCCCGAGCCAAGCTCCCACACGATATCGCCGCCGTTTTCAAGGTGATAGGGCGAGAGCCCGCCTTCGCCCGTATCGTGGTAATACCCGCCCTTCTTCGCCCCAAGGTTCAGCGCCCGCACGGCGTTGGCAGACAGCGCGCCAAAGCTCATGGCCGAGATGTTCAGCACCGACGCCGAATAAGGCTTGCTGCATTGATCCGAGCCGACATCCACCCGGGGGGACTTGATCGGGTCCTTGGTGGGCGCGATGGAATGCCCGACCCAGTGATAGGTATCCGCGTCGGTGTCGCGCTCGGTGCCGAAAGGCTGCGTGTCGGTGACACCATCGGCGCGGGCATGGACAAGACGCCGCGCCGCCAGCGAATAGGGCGTGCCGCCAAGATCGTCCTCGACGATATAGCTGTGCAGATAGGGCCGCAGATCGTGGAACAGCCACCGGATGCGGCCCGCCACGGGATAATTGCGCGTGATGGCCCAGCGGGTCTGGAACGCGTCGAACAGCCCCAGCAGCACGACCGCCGCCATCAGCAGCGCCAGCCAGACCCATCCAAGCACCAGCGCGACCAGAAGCAGGATCGCCGCAACAATCGGCACCACCGCCCTCTTGGACAGATCGAGAAGGCTGGCGAGGGTGTTGCTCATACTATCGTTCTTTCGCTTCGGTGGCTGGGACGGCATTGGCGCCGGTTCACATGTTCCAAGGGGGACCTTGCGCCAGTGTTTCCGGATTCTTACGTTTTTTCGAAGAAAGCCCCGGCGCAGGTGTGGGGCGCCAAGGTTAGAAGACCTGTGATTGCGCAAGAATTCCCGAAGAACGGCCCTCGTGCCTGAGACCATTTATCGCGGTTGCGTCATGCATCAAGCGAACCCGCCGAAGGCACCGCTTTCAGCAGATTCCAGCACGGGTGTGGTGCCGGAATTATCCCGACAAAAACGCTCTTGATCTCGCCCCGTCGGGCGTATAGCGCTTCCCGACAAGATTACTCAACTATGAGAGCTTGCCGATGTCGCACACGCCCTTCCTGCCCCTCGCAACCGCCGCTCTGGTCTTCGCAGGCAGCGCGGCATTGGCCCAGACGAGCTATCCCCTGACCATCGAGAATTGCGGCCAGTCCGTCACCTTCACCCGGGCGCCGCAGAACGCCGTGGCTCTGGGTCAGAACAGCGCCGAGATCATGCTGCTTCTGGGGCTGGAAGACCGGATGGCGGCCAGCGCCTTCTGGCCGAATTCGGTGCTGCCCGAACTGGCCGAGGCGAATGCCGAAGTCGAGGTGCTGACCGTCGAATTCCCCACGCTGGAAGCCGTGCTCTCACGTCAGCCGGACTTCGTGGCGGCCATGCTGACGACGCTTCTGGGCCCGGACAGCACCGTCGCCAATCGCGGCGATTTCGAAGAGCTGGGCATCCCGACATACCTGTCGCCCAGCGCGTGTTCGACGGCGCTGGATGCGGGGGACGCCTATGGCTCGCGCGAGGAATTGTGGAGCATGGAGCTGCTCTACAAAGAGATCGAGGACCTGTCGCGCATCTTCGATGTGCCGGATCGCGGTCAGGCGCTGATCGACGATTTCCGCGCCCGCGAAGCCGCGCTGCGCGAACAATTCTCCGAGAATGAGGACCTGACCTTTCTGTTCTGGTTCTCAAGCCCCTCGCCCGCCGATGACGCCTATCTCGGCGGCGGCAACGGGCCCTCGGGCTATATCGCCGACATCCTCGGCGGCTCGAACGCCATCCGGACCGAGGCGGACTGGCCCGCCGTCGGCTGGGAAGGTATCATGGCTGCCGATCCGACCGTGTTCGTCGCGGCGCAGGTCGACCGTAACCGCTGGGATCTGGACACGGCGGAAAACAAGATCGAATTCCTGACATCCGATCCGACCGTCAGCCAGATGGACGCGGTTCGCAACGGCCGGATCGTGGTGATGAGCGGGGCTGCGATGAATCCCAGCATCCGCACGCTCTACGGCGCCGAGCAGGTGGCCGAACAGCTGCAAGCGCTCGACCTTCCGTGATGTCTTCCGGCGTCTCCGAGGACGGGGCCGCGCGCCTCGTCCTTTTCCTTTGCCTGTCGCTGGTCGCGCTGATCGCCGCCGTCGCCGCCGCGACGGCGTTTGGCGACTATAATATCGGCCTGCGCACCGTCTTCCTGTCAGTCACGAACGAGCTGGGCCTGACAGGCGCCGAGATCGCGCCCATCGAACAGAGCGTCATCTGGAACCTGCGCCTGAGCCGCGCGCTGGTGGCGGCGCTCGCTGGGGCCGGGCTGGCGCTGTGCGGGGCGATCCTGCAGGCATTGTTGCGCAACGCGTTGGCCGAACCCTTCGTGCTGGGTGTCTCGGCCGGGGCCTCGACCGGGGCGGTCTGCGTGATCGTGCTGGGCATCGGCGCAGGCAGCCTGTCGCTGTCGCTGGGCGCCTTCGCGGGCGCCTTTGCCGCCTTCGCGCTGGTGGCGCTTTTGTCGAACGGCGCGACCAGCGGGCCCAACCACACCATTCTGGCCGGCGTCGCGGCGTCGCAGCTTTTCAACGCGCTGACCTCGTATATCGTCACGACCTCGGGCAATGCGCAGCAGGCGCGCGACGTGATGTTCTGGCTGCTGGGCAGCTTCGGCGGCGTGCGCTGGCCGGATTTTCAGCTTTTGCTCATCGTGGTGATCGTCAGCTTTGTCATCTGCATCCTGATGGCCCGCTCGCTTGATGCCTTCACCTTCGGGGATGAAGACGCCGCCGCCCTCGGCGTGCCGGTAGTCCGCATCCGGCTTGTGCTGTTCGGCGTGACGGCGCTTCTGACCGCGACCATCGTCAGCATGGTCGGTGCTATCGGTTTCGTGGGCCTCGTGGTGCCGCACGCGGCGCGCTATGTCGTCGGGCCGATGCATATGCGCCTGTTGCCCGCCTGCGCGATGGTCGGCGCGGTCTTCATGGTGATCGCCGATATCGCGTCGCGCATGATCGCCACACAGCAGACTGTCCCCATCGGTGTCGTCACGGCGCTGGTCGGCGTGCCGTTCTTTGCCATCATCCTCTACCGTGCGAGGCCGCAGGCATGAGCGTTGTCGCGGAAAACCTGATCTGGGGCGTGAAGCGCCGGACCATCGTGCAGGATGTCTCGCTGAGCGTCGCGCCGGGCGAGACGCTGGGCCTGATCGGACCGAACGGGTCTGGCAAATCCTCGTTGCTGCGCCTTCTCGCGGGCTTGAAGCGCCCCGCTTCGGGCCGGGTCCAGATCAACGGTCAGGATATCGCGCAGGTGCCGCGCAAGGCCTTGTCGCGGCAGGTGGCTTTTGTCCAGCAAAGCGCGGCCACCGACACCAATGTCACCGTCGCCGATGTCGTGCGGCTTGGCCGGACCCCGCATCGCTCGGCCCTTGCGGGCTGGTCCGAGGCAGACGAGGTTGCGGTGACCCAAGCGCTCGACCGCGTGGAAATGGGCACGCGCCGCAAACAGCCATGGCAGACCCTGTCGGGAGGCGAGCGTCAGCGCTTGCATATCGCCCGCGCACTGGCCCAGAGCCCGCAGGTGATGTTTTTGGACGAGCCGACCAACCATCTCGACATTCACCACCAGATTGAGATCCTGCGCATGGTTCGTGACCTCGATCTGACCAGCATTATCGCCTTGCACGATCTGAACCTCGCTGCGATGTTCTGCGACCGGATCGTGGTGCTCGAATCCGGCGCGGTGCGGGCCTGCGGGACACCTGCCGCAGTCCTTACGCCCGAGACCCTGCACGATGTGTTCCGGGTCTCGGCGCATGTCAGCGGATCGCCGGAATCCGGTCGCCCGCATATTCGCTTCAGCCCGGAATGAACGAGATCGCCGTGACACAACATCCCGCGCCCGATGCCCCGAGAGCCCCTGCCCCGTCGCGGGGAGCCGCGCGATGAAGCAGCCATCGGTGACCCCGGCGCGCCCCGTGCCGAACGAAGGCCTCGGGATCACCCTGCGCATTCTGTCGACGCTGGCCTTTGCGCTGATGGGTGTCTGCGTCAAGGCGCTCGGAGACACGGTGCCCCTGGGACAGGTGGTGTTCTTTCGCTCCGCCGTGGCGCTGGTGCCACTGGTGATCTTCCTGTGGTGGCAAGGCGACTGGCCTAGGGGGCTGGCGACGTCCCGCCCGCTGGGCCATATCGGGCGTTGCGTCATGGGGGCCGTGGCCATGTTCACCTCGTTCGCGGCGATCCGGCTTCTGCCGCTGGCCGAAGCGACCATGCTGTCCTACCTCGCGCCGGTCATGCTTGCGGTGCTCGGCTGGGCACTTCTTGGCGAACGGCTGAACAAGCGTCGCATCGGCGGCATTGCCCTCGGCCTTGCCGGGGCGGCTGCTTTCTGCGTGCCGGCCTTCGCGGGCGTCCTGCCGGAATCGGGCGGGCTTGGTGTCGTGCTCGGCCTTGTGACCGCCGCGCTGACGGCGGGTGCGCTGATACAGGTGCGGCGGCTGACCTTGCTGGGCGAGCGTGCCGGGGCCATCGCCTTCTGGTTTGCGGTCGTCTCGGCCCTTGGCGGGCTTGCGACACTACCCTGGGGCTGGGTCTGGCCCGGACCGGCAGCCCTGACCCTGCTCATTGCCACGGGCCTTGCGGGCGGGCTGGCCCATATTCTGATGACGCTGTCTTTCAGCCATGCCGATGCCTCGGCGCTGGCCCCGTTCGAGTACCTTTCGGTTCTCTGGGCGGTCGCACTTGGCTTTGCCTTCTTTGCCGAGGTCCCCGGTCTGGCCTTCCTTCTGGCCGGTCCCCTGATCCTTCTCGGGGCCTTCATCGCGCGGCCCGGAAGGCGCGCTAACGCTGCGCGCTCAATCGGTCCGCTGCCGCAAACCGAGACGGGCGACGAAGGTGCTGAGCGGTCTGAAACGGTCAGCCGAGGCGCGTGACGCAAGCGGGGTCGTCCCTGCCCCGGCGCGCTCTGACTCGATCTGCCACGCGGCGCGCGGGTGCCCCGTCTTTGCGGGATTCGCCCATGGGCCAAGCCGCAACGCGAGAAGGGATGCGTGATCGTAATAGCTCATGGTCGGTCTCCTGCCGTCTGGAGGACAGACCATCGCGGATCGCTCCTGACATGGTGTTGTCAGGGGTGAGGGCTATAGTGGCAGGAGAGACATCAGACCGCCGGCCCAGCATGCACAAATCAAACCGCCTTTTCGAGACCATCCAGATCTTCCGCGCGGCCAAGGGCCCGGTTCGCGCCGAGGATCTGGCGGCGCGTCTGGAAGTGTCCGTGCGCACGGTCTACCGCGACATCGCCGCCCTGCAGGCGATGCGCACACCGATCGAGGGCGAACCCGGCATCGGCTATGTCATGCGTCGCGGATACGATCTGCCGCCCCTGAACTTCGACGAAGAGGAAGTCGAGGCGCTGCGTGTCGGCCTGTGCATGATCAGCCGCTCGGGCGACCGGGCGCTGCGGCGCGCGGCGGAGAGGATTTCGGCCAAGATCGATGCGCTCCACACCCCCGCCACATGGCTCAAGGTCTCGCCCTGGGGCGCGCCGGAAGACGACCCCGACCTCGGATGCGTATCGAAGGCCATGCTCCGCGCGGCGGTGCGCGACGAGCGCGTGCTGAGGATCGAGTATCAGGATGCCGAGGGCCTGCGAACCACGCGCGACATCCGGCCCATCGGCATCGTCTATCACATCAACGCGGTGCTTCTGGCGGCATGGTGCGAATTGCGCGGCGGCCTGCGCCACTTCCGCACCGACCGGATCTATGCCTGCGAAGCGACCGGCGCCCGCTTTACCGGACAGGGCGAGGTGTTCCGAAAGGTCTGGTCCGAGCAGAACCGCTGGGAGCTGGCCGAAGACAGTCCCGAGACCAACGAGGCCTGAGAGCCGCGTTGCGCGCTTTCGAGCCTGAGGTGTGAATTGCCCTCGTTGAGCCTACGCGGACCGGCCCGACACATCCGTGGCTTCCCCCTCGCGCCCCCATACCGCCGGCGCATCGCGCAAGAGCATGGCCCGTTCGGCACGGGACAGATGGGCAAGCACCTGTTCCGTGTCGCCGTTATGTTTTGCCAGCGACCGCCGCCAGAGTTTGAGCGCCGAATGCGGCGACCATGGCAGGGCGGCTTGCGAAAGCCACCCGCGAAGCTCTGGCGGAAGACGATCGAAAGCCGTCATCGGGTTTCCGCGCGCAGCCCGCCGTTTCAGGCTGCATCGCAGATTGCCGTTGCGCGCGGTCATGGAAAACGCTCCGACGGAAGTCTCAGGCAGCCTGCGGCGCGCGGCGCCAGCCGGGGAACGGATCGGGCAGGTCCTGCCAAAGATGAGGGGTGAAGCTGTCGGCGTCCTCCAGAAGCGCCGCGTCCAGTGACGCCGTGATCGCCGCGCGGTCCATGCCGGTGCCGATGAACACAAGCTCCTGCCGGCGGTCGCCGAAAGGTTCCTGCCAATGCGCCTGCAGATAGGCGCGCGCCTCGGGGTGATCGGGGCGGCGTTCCTCGGGGACCGTAGCCCACCAGATGCCCAGCGGCTTGACGCTCGACAACGCGCCCGCCAGCGAGAACTCGGCCAGCCAGTCGGGCCTTGTGGCGATCCAGAAATGGCCCTTGGCGCGGATCACGCCGGGAAGCGGGGCGTTCAGCACGTCATGGAGGCGCTGCGGATGGAACGGTCGCCGGGCGCGGTAGACGAACGAGGTCACGCCGTATTCCTCGGTCTCGGGCACGTGATCGGCGAAACCGTACAGCTCCTTGGCCCACATCGGGTGCATATGCGCCTTTTCGAAATCGAAAAGCCCGGTGTCGAAGATGCGATCCTGCGGCACGTGCCCGTAATCGGCCTCGATGATCTGCGCGTCGGGATTCAGCGCCGTGACGATCTTGCGCGCGGCATCCAGTCGTGAGGGACCGGCATCCGTGACCTTGTTGAGTACGACGATGTCGGCGAACTCGATCTGTTCGACCAGCAGGTCCACCAGCGTCCGCTCATCCTCACCGCCCAGCGATTCCCCGCGGTCGCGGATGAAGTCGTGGCTGGAATAATCCCCCAGCAGGTTCACCGTGTCGACGACCGTGACCATCGTATCCAGCCGCGCCACGTCGCTCAGGCTTTCGCCCTGCTCATCGCGGAAATCGAAGGTGGCGGCGACGGGCAGCGGTTCGGAGATGCCCGTGCTTTCGATCAGCAGGTAGTCGAAACGCCCTTCCTCGGCGAGGCGGCGCACCTCGACCAGAAGGTCGTCGCGCAGGGTGCAGCAGATGCAGCCATTGGACATCTCGACCAGCTTTTCCTCGGTATGGCTGAGATCGGCACCACCGTCGCGCACAAGGTCCGCATCGATATTCACCTCGGACATGTCATTGACGATCACCGCGACCTTCCGGCCGTCACGGTTGTTCAGGACATCGTTCAGAAGGGTCGTCTTGCCCGCCCCCAGAAAACCGGAGAGCACGGTCACGGGCAGGCGCTTGTCGGTTGCGGGCATCGGATTGTCTCTCCATCTCAGTATCTGCAATGTAATAACATTACATATTTGGAGACAACGAGACCCGCAACCCCTCACGTGATGGCTGCGTTCAGACAAAAGCGCAGGGTGACGCCCTGCGCGCCGGGCGATAGCCCAAATGATGCGCAGGGGGCAGCGACAACGCGACAAAGGCTTGCACAGCCCACGCCAACCAGATCCACCCCCGGAGGACTGGAACGAGCGCAGCACATGATTCTTGAAATGCCTGTTGAAACGCGGCAAGGGCAACGCGGGAAAAACAGGCTATGGGCTTGAAAAACCTTGGAGGTGGGTACCGGAATCGAACCGGTCTTCACGGATTTGCAATCCGGTGCGTAACCTCTCCGCCAACCCACCGTTGCCAAAGGCTGGCCGTGATGTAGCGGCTTGGCGGGGGCGTTGCAAGGGGGGAGATGCGTCGTCGCGGGACGGTCCGCCCCGCCGGTTTCAGCCGCCGAATTGACGGCGCAGGAAATCCAGCCAGTTGCCGTGGCACAGCTTGCGCACCAGATCGGCGCCGAAGCCGTGGCGCTCCATCGCCGTGACCAGCGCGGGCAGATCGGCACAGCTTTCCATCCCCTCGGGCAGCGGCGCGCCGTCGAAATCCGAGCCGAGCCCGACATGGTCCTCGCCAGCGCCTTCGATCATCGCGTCAAGCTGGCGCAGGCAATCGTCAAGCGTCGCGCGGCCGGTCTTCCAGCCCTCGGGCGACAGGAAAACCGTGGCATAGTTCAGCCCCACCATGCCGCCGCTTTCGCCGATCGCCTTGAGCTGCGCAGCGGTCAGGTTGCGCGTCACCGGGCAGAGATCGAAGGCGTTCGAATGCGTGGCGACCAACGGCAGCCCCATCTCGCCGATCTCCCAGAAGCCTTTCATCGTCAGGTGGCTGGTATCCACCACCATGCCCAGCTCGGCGCAGCGCGCGACCAGCCGCTTGCCGTCCGCCGTCAGCCCCGGTCCGGTATCGCCGTCCTGATCGTAGCCGAAAGGCACGCCGTCGCCCCAGATGGTCGGACGCGACCAGACGGGCCCCAGCGAGCGCAGGCCCAGAGCGTGCAGCGCGTCGAGGACGAAGAGCTCGCGGTCGATACATTCCGCACCTTCGAGATGCAGCAGGGCGGCCGGTATACCGTCTGCCATCGCCGCCTCGATCCCCGAGGCATCGGTGCACAGCCGGATCAGCCCGGCGCGGGCGAGCTGCTGTGCGATCCCGATCTCGGCGATCACCGATTGCAGCGCTTCAGGCTGGGCAATGGCCGCCGAAAGCGGCATGGCGCCGCCCCGGAAGCCCTTGAAATCGAAAGCCGCCCGGCGCTGCGGCGAATAGAGCGCGAAGAACCCGCCGGCAAAGCCGCCCGCCTTGGCATCGGGGGTGTTGATATGCAGGCCGGGTTTCGAGAATTGCGTCACCGGATCGACCTCGGCGCTCCAGATCCGGCTGAGGACATCGTTGTGACCGTCGAAAACCTGCATGGTGTCTCCTGTCCGGGGCGAGGGGCGTTGAGGGGTCGGGCTGACGCCAAGCCTAGGCCGCGGGCGGGCCAGAGGAAAGGGGCGATGGCAGGCTTTCGCCCGGCCCGGCAAACGGCCCCATTCTGCCGTCACGCCACGGCTTTCTTGGCCCCGGCGAAGCTGCTAGCCTCGGCGCCAAAGCAAGAACAGGAGAGCCCAAGATGACCGTGCATATCGGCGCCCAGCCCGGCGACATCGCCCCCACCGTGCTGATGCCCGGCGACCCCTACCGCGCCCGCTGGGCCGCCGAGACCTTCCTGAAGGACGCGCGGCTGGTCAACGAAGTGCGCGGGATGCTGGGCTATACCGGGACGTGGAACGGCAACCCGGTGACGATCCACGGCTCGGGCATGGGGATGCCGTCGCTGTCGATCTATGCCAACGAACTGATCCGCGATTTCGGCGCCAAGACGCTCATTCGCGTGGGTTCCGCCGGAGCGATGCAGAAGACCGTGAATATCCGCGACGTGGTGCTGGCACAGACGGCGACGACGCTGTCGACCCCGTCCGCAGGCATCTTCCGCGAGCTGAACTTCGCGCCCTGCGCCGATTTCGGCCTGCTGGCGGCGGCGCACAAGGTGGCGGGCGACAAGGGCATCACCACGCATGTCGGCAATATCTATTCCTCGGACGTGTTCTATGACGAGCGGCAGGACCTGACCGACATCATGACCCGTCACGGCGTGCTCTGCGTCGAGATGGAAGCGGCCGAGCTCTACAATGTCTGTGCCCGACATGGCGCTCGGGCGCTGGCGGTGCTGACGATTTCGGACCACCTGATCACCCATGAGGCGCTGCCCTCATCCGAGCGCGAGCGCTCGTTCGGCGAGATGATCGAGATCGCTCTGGGCGCGGCTTTCGCCTGAGAACAGGGTCGGGGGGCTCTGCCCCCTCGGCCTGCGGCCTCACCCCCGGGATATTTAAAGAACAAAGATGAAAGGGCGTCAGCGCCCTGACAGAGCCGCCAGCACGCGTGCGGCGGCGTCCCCCGCTTCGCGCAGCGGGGTGAGCGTCAGGCTGAACGGGCTGGCGGCCTCGACCCCGAACAGCGTTGTGACACGGCCCTGACGCAGGGCCGCTTCGGCCAGTGGGCGGGCGATGACAAGCACGCCCGCGCCATTCGCCGCCTCTTCCAGCGCCAGCGCCGCCGAGCCATGGACCGGCCCGCGCGGCTGAAAATCGGAAAGACCTGCCGCTGTCGCCCAAAGCGACCAGTCGCCCAGCGGACCGTCCAGAACAAGCGTGCGATCGGGATCGAGCGCGGCCAGAGAGGCGGGAGCGAAACCCGGCGCGGCAACGGCGACGAGCGGCGCGGGATGGCCCGGCCCCGGCGCGGGAAACAGGGCCAGATCGGCGAGGTTGCGCGCCTCCTCCGGGCCCGAGACCGGCACCGGCACCACCTGCAGACCCTGTGCGCGAAGGCCCGGCAGGCGCGGCGACAGCCAGAGCTGCGCCAGATCCGCCGTGGTAGCGATCCGCACGAGGCCCGGGATCGCCTCGCGCCGCAGATGCTGCACGGCGGCGTCGAGCTGGCGGAAAGCATGGGTGAAATCGGGCAGCACGCGCGCGCCCAGTTCCGTCAGCGCCACCCCCTTGTGACGGCGGTCGAACAGTTGAACCCCCAGCGCCCCTTCGAGTGTCTTGAGATGCGCGGTGACGGCGGCGGGCGTGACGCCCAGTTCGCGGGCGGCAGGCGTGAAGCCGCCCAGCCTTCCTGCAGCCTCGAAGGCGCGCAGCGCAGTAAGCGGCGGCGACTTTGGGCGCGGTGACTGGGCGGCCATTTGCTCGGTTTTTCTTGCCTAAATATTTCTTAGCCTAATTTTATTAAATCACGCAATCGCGAATTTCAACTTGTCCACAGGAAAAACGCGCAGAAAAAACGCCCGCGACCGGAAGGGCGCGGGCGGGAGAAGCCGGACACGGAATGAAAAGGCGCTACCAGCCGATCGGCGCACGGTTGCGATAGAAGCCGCCGGTGGGGCCGTCATCGGGCAAGGTGGCAAGCCAGATCGCCGTCTCCGCGCCCTCGTCCGGGCTGAGCGTCGCGCCCTCGCCGCCCATCCGGGTCTTCACCCAGCCGGGGCAACAGGCGTTGATCTTCACCCCCGGCGGCAGATCGCGCACAAGAGCACGGGTCAGCGCGTTGAGCGCGGCCTTGGCGACGCCGTAGGCGCCTGGCCCTTCCAGCCCCTCGGCATGCGCGCCCCAGCCCGAGGACAGGTTGACGATTCGCCCCCAGCCCCGCGCGCGCCAATGCGGCGTGCCGAGGCGGATGAGGTCGAGCGGGGCGTTCACCATCACCTCCATCGCCTCGGTGAAATCCGATTGGCGCGACAGAAGCGAGGCATGGCTCAGCACGCCCGCGTTATTGACGAGGATGTCGAAGCCGCCCGTGCGGGTCATCGCCTCGAAATAGCTGTCGGGCTCGGACAGGTCGATGCGCGCGAAGCCGACGCCCAGCTCGGCCGCAGCGCGGCGCCCCGCCTCTTCCGAGCGTGCCCCCAGAGTGACGGCGCAGCCTTTGGCCTTGAGGCCCGCGACGATGGCGCGGCCGATGCCGCGATTGCCCCCGGTCACAAGGGCGGTAGGATGGAGAGGTCTGGTCATGCCCCTCAGCTAGGGCAAGGCGCGGGTACGGGAAAGGGGCCGGAACCGGGCGACCGGGGAAAATCTGCGCCGGGACTGGGCAATCGCGGCGCCAGCTATTAGCTCCGTTGGGAAAAGGAGCCCCGTCATGACCATCACCCAGGACGACGAGTTGCAGGGCGTGCAGGAAATCGGGCGGATCGTCGCCAACACTCTGCAGGAGATGGCGCGCGCGCTTGAGCCGGGCATCACCACGCAAGAGTTGGACGAGATCGGTCGCGCAGCGCTCGAGCGTGCGGGCGCGGTGTCGGCCCCGCAATCCACCTATGGCTTTCCCGGCGCCACCTGTATCAGTGTCGGCGAGGAAATCGCCCATGGCATCCCCGGCCCGCGCAGGATCAAGGCGGGTGAGCTGGTCAATATCGACGTCTCGGCCTCGAAAAACGGGTATTTCGCCGATACCGGCGCCAGTTTCGGCGTGGGTGCCCTGCCCGCGCGTCTGGACCGGCTGCGCCGCGACGGGCGCCGCGCCACGCAGATCGGCATCGCCCAGGTCGGCGCCGGCAGGCCGCTGGCGGGGATCGGGCAGGCCATCGGTCGCTTTGCCGAGAAGCGCGGCTATACGCTGATCCGCAACCTCGCCAGCCACGGCGTCGGGCGCGCACTGCATGAGGAGCCCGGCGAGATCCCGACATGGCCCACGCGCGGCGACCGGCGGCGGATCGACAAGGGGCTTGTCTTTACCATCGAGCCGTTCCTGTCGCGCGGCGGCTATTACGCCAGCGATAGCGAGGATGGCTGGACGCTGTATTCCGAGCCGCGCGCGGATTGCGTGCAGTTCGAACATACGGTGGTGGCGACGGAAAAGGGCGCGCTGATCGTCACCCTGCCCGGCTGACGGAGCCGGGGAACGGTGCGTGAATCACGCACCCTACAGCCGTCGCGCGATCTGCGGCCAATCCGCGAACAGCGCATCGCGGCTGCGCCGGCCGGGAGAGCCGGGCAGCCGCTCGGTATCCTGCGCCAGCCGCACGACGATCAGCCGCTGCCCGTCGCGCTCGGCCCAGCCAACATACCAGCCCCAGCCGCGCGCATAGTCGAAGCTGCGGTCGGCTCGGCGCGGATAGGCGCCACCGGTCTTGCCCGCGAAGGTCCAGCCCGCGACGGCGTGGCGGGTGGCCAGCGCCTCGGCCCGAGCCTGCGCGCTTGGCGCTGCGGGCAATTGGCGGGTCAACAGCCGGTGCAGGAAATCAACCTGTTCGCGCGGCGATATCGCCAGAGACGAGGCGATCCATGCCCGTTCGAGCCCGTTGTCATAGCCCGGATCGCCCGACACATCCGCATTGCCGTAATCGAACGCCCGGACGGCGCCCGCGAAGCGGTCCGTGCCCAGTGCGCGGGCAAGGCGCTGGGAATACCAGACGACCGAGTCGCGCATCCAGCTTGCGGGTGTCACATCGCTCTGCCAGGCCGCGCCGCCCCAGTCCGGCTCGCCCGGTTGCCATGTCATCAGCGGGCGGTCCGCGTCCTGCAGCAATCCGGTGTCGAAGCCGATCACCGCCGGCGCCAGCTTGAAGGTCGAGGCGGGCGTCACGCGGGTGTCGCAGCGTCCGTCTTCGATCAGCACGCGCCCCGTCTCGGCCTCGGCCACCATAAGACATAGCGGCTGGGCGGCGGCGGGGAGTGCTGCGAAGAGCAGGAAGAAGGTCACGATCAGGCGGGTCATCGGCGCATGATTGCCCGAGGGATGCACCGGGTGCAAGCGTGGCTCAGACCACGAAAAAAGGGCTACCGCGTAACGGTAGCCCCTTGGTTCCTGGCAGTGCCCGTCGGGCCCGGCTCAGCGATAGAGCCCGACCTCGCCGCCCGGTTTGCCGACCGTGGCGAGGGCTTCGAAGACATAGCCCCCGACCGAACGGAAGCAGATCAGTGCCCAGTCGTTTTCCGACCGCCGCCAGACCGCCGCCGCGACCTGCGCCACGCGCGAGCGGCGCAGCTCGCCCAGCTCGAACCCGGCGAAATCGACCGGCATCAGCTTGGCCAGCACGTCGCGGGTCTGGGCGCCGCTCAGATGCATCACCGAGCGGGCATCCGAGACCACGGCAACTGTCGCGAAGGCATCGCCCAGCGCGGTCTCAAGCGCGGCCGCAACGTCGGGCGCCGTGTCATAGGGCAGCACGACCAGCAGTTCGTCGGGGGACATCCACAGGACCTCGCCCGCCTCGCCGGTGACGACCCGGCGCCGTTCCGGCGCCGAGAGGCCCAGAACCGACGACAGCGAATCGCCCAGCAACCCGTGATCGCCACGCAGGGTGATCATGCCGGTCGGGCCTGCATCGGCCAGATCGACCATCCCCGAAGCCCGCGCGCCCTTCAGCGCGCTCACAGCATCAGACATTTTGTTTCTCCCCTGCCTTGTCGTAGAAGCACGGATCGACGATCCGCGCCGAGACGGTGCCACCGCTGGCCGCTTGGAACTCGATCACCTCGCCCATCCGTGCAGGCCCGTTATGGACGAGGCCCATGGCGATGCCCTTGCCCAGCGTGGGCGAGTGATAGGTCGAGGTCACGCGGCCCTGCGTTTCGGACTGGCCGTTCGCGTTCTTGCCCGGCAAGGGCGCCAGCGCGCCATCGGCCAGCACCGAGCCGTCGAGCGTTTCCAGCCCGACGAGTTTCCAGCGATCGGGCGACACCATCGCCTCGCGCTCCATCCCGCGCTTGCCGAGGAAGTCGTCCTTTTTCTTCGAGATCGCCCAGTTCAGCCCCAGATCCTGCGGGATCACGGTGCCGTCGGTTTCGTCCCCGATCATGATGAAGCCCTTTTCGGCCCGCATCACGTGCAGCGCCTCGGTGCCGTATGCGCTGATGCCGAATTCCTCACCAGCGGCGAGCAGTTTCTCCCAGAACGCCAGCCCCTGCGAGGCCGGAACCGCGACTTCGTAGCTCAGCTCGCCCGAGAACGAGATGCGGAAGATCCGCGCCGCAGTGCCGCCGAGCTGGCCTTCCTTCCAGTCCATGAACGGGAAGCTGTCGGCCGACAGATCGATATCGCCGCCGAGTTTTTCGAGCACCTGACGCGCCTTCGGGCCGACCACGGCGATCTGCGCGAATTGCTCGGTCAGGTTGACCACATGGACCTTCCAGTCCCACCATTCACATTGCAGCCAATCCTCCATCCACGCATGGATGCGATCAGCCCCGCCCGAGGTGGTGTGGCACAGCCAGCTATCCTCGGACAGACGCGCGACGACACCGTCATCCGACAGGAAGCCGTTCTCGTTGCACATCAGCCCGTAGCGGCATTTGCCGACTTTCAGAGTGCTCATCATGTTGGTGTAGAGCATGTCCATGAAGCGGCCCGCATCGGGCCCCTTCACCAGGATCTTGCCGAGCGTCGTCGCATCGAGCAGGCCCACCGCATTGCGCGTCTGGTTGATCTCGCGGCTCACGGCCTCGGCATGGCTTTCGCCCGCTTTGGGATAGCAATAGGGACGGCGCCAATGGCCGACCGGCTCCCAATGCGCGCCCTTGGCCTCGTGCCAGTCATGCATCGGCGTCTTGCGCAGCGGCTGGAAGATCTCGCCGCGCGCTTCGCCGGTGATCGCGCCGAGCGAGATCGGGGTATAGGGCGGGCGGAAGGTCGTCGTGCCGGTTTGCGGGATGGGCTGGCCCAGCGCATCGGACAGGATCGCCAGACCGTTGATGTTGGACAGCTTGCCCTGATCGGTCGCCATGCCCAGCGTCGTGTAACGCTTGGTATGCTCGACCGAGGCATAGCCTTCGCGCGCAGCCAGCTGCACGTCCGAGACCTTCACATCGTTCTGCGGATCGAGCCACGCTTTCGCGCGCAGCTCGTAGCTGGCCTGCGCGGGCATCAGCCAGACCGGCAGCATCGGCGCCTCGTCTTCGTTGCCCAGCTCGCCATTGGCGGCGCCCACGCAAGAGACGAAGCCCTTGCCGTCATGGCCCAGCGGCGGACGGTTCGGATCGGGGCGGAAAAAGGCCCCGGCCTCGTCCCAGTTGAGCTTGCCGCCGCAATGCGACCACAGGTGAACGACCGGCGACCAGCCGCCCGACATGCCGAGCGCATCGCAAGCGAGCGTCTCGAACACAGCGCCGCCATCCGAGTTGAAGCGGCACAATTGCACGCCGGTGACGGATTTCCCGCCCTCGACATAGCGCACGGCGGCGTCCTCGATCACGCGGATCCCGGCAGCGCGGGCTTTGGCGGGCAGATCACCCGTGGCTTCGACCCGCGCATCGATAACGGCGGCGATATTCACACCCAGATCGTTCAGGATCAGCGCCGTGCGATAGGCGTCGTCATTGTTGGTGACGATGGCCACAGTCTTGCCGACCGCGACGCCGAAATTGACGGCGTAATCGCGGATCGCGGCGGCCAGCATGACGCCCGGCATGTCGTTGCCCGCGAAGCTCAGCGGACGCTCGATCGCACCCGTCGCGGCGACGATCTGCCCGGCGCGGATGCGCCACAGTCGGTGGCGCGGCTTGTCGGCGCCCGGCTGATGGTCGGCCACACGCTCATAGGCCAGCGCATAGCCGTGGTCATGCACGCCCGCGACCATGGTGCGGGGCAGAACGGTGACGTTCTCCATCCCTTTCAGTGCGGCCAGCTGGCTGTCGACCCAGGCATCGGCGGATTGGCCGTCGATGTCGTCGCCATCGACCACGGCACGCCCGCCGAAGCTGGCGGTCTGCTCGGTCAGGACCACGCGCTTGCCGGCCTGCGCCGCGTCAAGCGCGGCCCGGATCCCGGCCACACCGCCGCCCGCAATCAGCACGTCGCAGAACGCATAGAGCTGCTCGTAGCGGTCGATATCGCGCGTTTCGGCGTCGGGCGCCTTGCCCAGACCCGCCGATTTGCGGATGATCGGCTCGTAGACATGCTTCCACAGCGGACGCGGCGAGATGAAGGTCTTGTAATAGAACCCCGCCGGCAGGAAACGCCACAGCTTGGCGTTGATCGCGCCCACG
Organism: Rhodobacter sp. NTK016B; assembly: GCF_017303295.1. Taxonomy (GTDB): domain Bacteria; phylum Pseudomonadota; class Alphaproteobacteria; order Rhodobacterales; family Rhodobacteraceae; genus Pararhodobacter. The sequence goes on from NZ_JAFKOK010000002.1 coordinate 85,188, forward strand.
TCGAATTCGAGGCTCGGCCAGTGGTTCTGGCTGACCGCTTTCAGCCCCGAGAACAGCTCGGTCGTGGTGACGCGCTGGTTCGGCTCGAAGCGCTGCCCCTCGCCCAGCCCCACCAATGCGTTCGGCTCTTCCGCGCCCGAGGCGACGATGCCGCGCGGGCGGTGGTACTTGAAGGACCGCCCGACCAGCACCTGCCCCGCGCCCAGAAGGCCGGAAGCCAGAGTGTCGCCGGCATAGCCGCGCATCGTCTTGCCGTTGAAGGTGAAGTCGAGCGGACGGGTGCGGTTGATAAGCCGCCCCCCGGTTCCCAGACGGTGGCTCATTTGTATCCCTCCCACTCGGGCCGGCGGGCCTTGATCTTGTCGACGATATCGGCGGGCGGCTCGGTGGTCTGGGCCTTGTAGGTGCCGTAGACTTCCAGAGTCATCGTGTCGCGCGCCATGAGGAACCATTTGCCGCAGCCATAAGCATGGCGCCAGCGCTCGAAATGGACGCCGCGCGGGTTCTTGCGGGCGAACATATAGGCCTCGTATTCGGCATCGGTCGAACCGGGACCGAAGCGCTTGAGATGCGCCTCGCCCCCGTTCGAGAACTCGGTTTCCTCGGCTGTGACCCCGCAGCAGGGACAGGTTAGCAGCAGCATGGGACCTCCTTGATGCCGGCCTGGGTGGCGCATGCAAAAGAGCTGGCCGCGGCAATGCCGCAACCAGCCCGTTCATGAATGAATAGGGGAAGAAGGCCCGCGCGCGGGGCGCAAGCCGTGTGTTTAGTTGGCGTCCCGGGCCGCTTCCTGAGCAGCGCCTTCGACAGCCGAAGCCGCGCCGGCAGCAGCATCGCCGACCGATTCAGCCGCACCGGCGGCAGCGTCACCGACGCGCTCGGCCGAGTTTTCGACAGCAGCCGGGGCATCGACCGAAATGTTGACGTTGTCGTCGGCAGGCGTCGTGGGCGACGCGATGACGAAATAGGCGATGACAGCGACAAGGGCGACGACGACACCGACCGCCAGAGCGACGCCCGAGCCCGAGCGTTGCGGCGGCACAGTGGTGTTGGTCGTGTAGTTGTTGGTCGTGTGGTTCGGGGTGCGTTCCGTCGTGTAAGCCATTGGATTTCTCCTTTGCAAAATCGCGTTGCAGGGAGAACGACATCCGGGCTTATCGCGTTCCCGACCGGGGAACAGATTGGGCGGAAACCCGCGCGACGACGGGGCTGTACCGCCATCAGGCCTTTGTTTTCAAGGGTGGAAATCGACGCACCAGACCCGGCCACCGCGCGCAGCATGACAGGCCGGGCCGAAGCCCGGTCCGCATCGCGCAGAGCTGACGAGAGGCGCGCCCGGTTCATCAGTGCGCCACACCCGCCGCGACGCTTTCGTCGATGAAGCGGCCTTCGCGGAAACGGTACATGCTGAACGCATCGGCAAGCGGGCTTTCGCCCTTGGCCATCAGTTCGGCCATCGCCCAGCCCGAGCCGGGGATCGCCTTGAACCCGCCGGTGCCCCAGCCGCAATTGATGAAGGTATTGCCCAGCGGCGTCTTCGAGATGATGGGCGAGCGGTCGCCGGTCATGTCGACGATCCCGCCCCATTGCCGCAGCATCTTCAGCCGCGACAGCATCGGGAAGGTCTCGACCAGCGAGCGCACGGTTTCCTCGATATGCATCCACGAGCCGCGCTGCGTGTAGTTGTTGAAATGGTCCGCGCCGCCGCCGATGACCATCTCGCCCTTGTCCGATTGCGACAGGTAGCCGTGCACGGTGTTGGCCATCACGACCACATCCATGCAGGGTTTGATCGGCTCGGACACCATGGCCTGCAGCGCCACCGATTCGACCGGCAGCCGGAACCCGGCCAGCTCGGCCAGATGGCCCGAATGCCCTGCTACGACGATACCCAGCTTTTTGCAGCCGATCGTGCCCTTGGTTGTGGCAACCGCCGAAACCTCGCCGCCGACGCTTTCCACGCCGATCACTTCGCAGTTCTGGATGACATGCATGCCCATATCGGAACAGGCGCGCGCATAGCCCCAAGCGACGGCATCGTGACGCGCCGTGCCCCCGCGGGCCTGCCACAAAGCGCCCAGCACCGGATAGCGCGGCCCCTCGATATTCATGATCGGCACGAGGCGCTTCACCTCGGCCGGGCCGATGAAGCGGGTCTCGACGCCCTGCAGCTTGTTAGCCATCTCGGTCCGCTTGTAGCCGCGCACCTCATGCTCGGTCTGCGCCAGCATCATCACGCCGCGCGGCGAGAACATGACGTTATAGTTCAGGTCCTGGCTCATCGTCTCATAGAGCGAGCGGGCCTTTTCATAGATCGCCGCTGACGGATCCTGCAGATAGTTCGAGCGGATAATGGTGGTGTTGCGGCCGGTATTGCCGCCGCCCAGCCAGCCCTTCTCGATGATCGCGACATTGGTGATGCCGAAATTCTTGCCGAGATAATAGGCCGTGGCCAGCCCGTGCCCGCCCGCACCGACGATCACCACGTCGTAATGCGTCCGGGGTTCGGGCGAGGCCCAGGCTTTCGTCCAGCCGGTGTGCTGGCGCATCGCTTCGCGGGCGATGGCGAAGGCCGAATAACGTTTCATGAGCGCTCTCCCTCCTGGGCCGCGTATCCGTCAGGTCATGGATCGCCGCGACGCTTATGCCTTGGCTGCAAGCGGCACAATGGCGCCAAAACCGACATTCCCTCGGTCCTGTGCCAAACCGCCGCAGCGCGGCAGGGTTTTGCCGGCCTGCGCGACCCTGCCTGCGCCCTTTGTCGCGGCAACGTGACCCCGGTTTTGCTTTTTTCCTGCGCGCCAAGCAGATAGACCGGACAGCGCGAAACAGGGGGCGTGAATGTTGAATTGGTGGTTCCTCGGTCCAGCCATCGCGCTGACCCTTCTCATCCTGTCCGTGGTCGTGCTGGGATTGCAGCGCGGCGCACGGGTGCAGGCCTCGGAACCCGGCCAGCGGCGCGAGATGCGGATCTACCGCGATCAGCTCAAGGAAATCGAGCGCGACGCCGCACGCGGCCTGATCGCCCCCGACGAGGCCGAGCGCCTGCGTGCCGAAACCGCCAGACGCCTGCTTGATGCCGACCGTCGTGGCGCGTCTGAGCTGGGCGAATCGCCCCGGTCGATGAAGACGGTGGCGCTGGGGCTTGTGGTGCTGGTCGCGCTGGGCGCAGGCGCGCTCTACTGGCGCGAGGGCGCGCCGGGATACGAGGACATGCCGCTCGCCGACCGCTATGCGCTGGCCCAGCAGATGCGCGCGGACCGCCTGTCGCAGGATGCGCTGGAAACGGCATGGCAGAACGACCCCGAACGCCCCGAAACCGCGCCGGTCGAATCGCAATATCTCGACCTGATGGCGCAACTGCGTGCCGCCCTGACCGAGCGTCCCGACGACCCGCGCGGCCTGCGTCTGCTGGCGGTGAACGAAGGCAATATCGGGAATTACGCCGCGTCCGCCGATGCATGGATCCGGCTGATCGACCTGCAGGGCCCCGATACGCCCGTGGCCGATATGGATGCGCTGGCCGAAGCGATGATCATGGCAACCGGCGGCGTGGTCTCGCCCGAGGCCGAAGTGGTTCTCGAACGCATCCTGCAGCGCGATCCGCAGAACGGCACCGCACGCTATTACCTCGGGCTGATGTTCGCGCAGACCGGGCGGCCCGACCTGACCTTCCGGCTCTGGCGCGGCCTGCTTGAAGACAGCGCGGCGGATGATCCCTGGGTGCCCGCGATCCGCGGCACGATCGAGGAACTCGCCGATATCGCCGGCGTGCGCTACACCCTGCCGCCGCAGACGACCGGCGGTCGCGGCCCCTCTGCCGCCGATATCGACGCCGCCGCCGACATGACCGACGCGGAACGTCAGGACATGATCGGCGGCATGGTCGAAGGGCTGGCGCAGCGGCTCGCCAATCAGGGCGGCCCGGTCGAGGACTGGACGCGGCTCATCGGCGCGCTGGGGGTTCTGGGCCAGACCGACCGCGCCCGCGCGATCTGGTCCGAGGCCAGACTGGTCTTCGCCGACGACGCCGAAGCACTGGCGCAGATCGACGCCGCCGGTCAGGCGCAGGGATTCGGCGAATGAGCGTCCATGACAGCCCGGACGATTTCTTCGCCGCCCTCGCCCCGCAGGGCCCCATCGCCGCGCTCGATCTGGGCACCAAGACGATCGGTGTCGCGGTCTCGGATCTGCGCCGCACGGTGGCGACCCCGCTTGAGACGGTGAAGCGCAAGAAATTCACCCTCGACGCCGCGCGGCTGATCGAAATCGCCAAGGCGAAACAGCTCGCGGGCTTCGTGCTGGGCCTGCCGTTGAACATGGACGGGACCGAGGGGCCGCGCTGCCAGTCGACGCGGGCCTTCGCGCGCAACTTCTCGGCCCTGACCGACCTGCCCATCGGCTTCTGGGACGAACGCCTGTCCACCGTCGCCGCCGAGCGCGCGCTTCTCGAGTTCGACACGTCGCGCGCCAAGCGGGCGGCGGTGATCGACCATGTCGCGGCCGGCTTCATCTTGCAGGGGGTTCTGGACAGACTTGCCGTGATGCGTCGCTAACGGACTGTCACGGCGTTCCCTTCCCGCTAAATTCGGGCGCAGGAATCACTCTCACGAGCGGCGCGCCCCCGATGAAAGACTTTGTTCAGGACATTTCGACCGACAGGATCTGGATGCGCAAGGAAATCGACAGCCCCTGTGTGAAGACATGCGTGGTGCATCCGACCGAGCGGATTTGCGTGGGCTGCCTGCGCACGCTCGACGAAATCGCCCGCTGGTCGAAGATGAGCCCCGAGGAACGCGCCGAGATCACCGCCGCGCTGCCCGACCGCGCGCCGCGCCTGCGCACCCGCCGGGGCGGCCGCGCCGCTCGCCTGAAGGACTGATCAAAGGGACTGAGGCGACAGACCGGGGCCGAAGGACCGCGCGCGCGCTATAGCGGCGGCGCCCCATCTTTAATCCGCAAATATCCTCGGGGGGTGAGGCGCGGTAGCGCCGAGGGGGGCAGACAGCCCCCCTTTTTTCTGTCCGCTTTTCCCGCCCCGGCCCGACATCCGACCGGATCTGGCAACGGCGGTTGGGGAAACCGGGACCTCAATACGATTCGATCAGCCGGTCCAGATAATCCCGCTCGTCATCCGAGCGCTCGCGCTCTGCCAGCCGGCGGCGGATTTCGTCCATCAATTCGCGCGCGCGGGCACGCGGGTTTTCGCCCGGAAGGGTCGACCCCGTCTCACCCTGCTGGCCTTCCGAACCCAGCTCCCGGCCGAGCGGGTCGCGGCCGGTGCCCTGCCCTTCGACCATCTGGTCGCCGTCGCTGCCCTGCTGCTCGCGCCGGTCGGCGGTCTGGGCATCGCGGAATTCGCGCAGGCCCTCGCGCAGCGCGTCCAGCGCCTCGGCCTGGCGTTGCAGCGCACCGCGCATGTCGCCCTGCTCAAGCGCCTCGGCCGCGCGCTCCATCGCGCGGTTGGCCTCTTCCAGCGCGGTGAGCCCGTTCTCGCCCTCCGCCGTGCCATCGCCCGGCAGATCCTCGAGCTGCTGATCGCGCAGCCGCTCGCGCAGCGCGCGCTGACGCTCGGCGAGGTCTTGCAGCGCCTGTTCGGTATCCTTGCCGATCTCGCCCTGCTGGCCGTCTTCGCCGTTTGGCTCGCCCTCGCCCGATTGCTGCTGGCCGTCCTGACCGTTCTCGCCGAACTGTTCCTGCAATTGCTCGAACGTCTCGTCGGCAAGGCTCTGCTGGTCGCCCAGCGTATCGCCCAGCCCTTCCATCGCCTCGCCACCGGGCATCGATTCGCCGCCCTCGCCGCGCGTCATCTGAAGGTTGTCGAGCAGCGCGTTCAACTGCGCCATCAGCTCGGCGGCCTCGTCCATCCGGCCTTCTTCCATCAGCTCCTGAATGCGATCCATCATTTCCTGGATCTGGCTCTGGGTGACGGTCTGGTTCTCGCCGTCCTCGCCCATATCCCGCTGATCGCCCTGCTCGGGCTCGGCGTCGGGCATCTGCTCGGCCAGCATCTCCATGTAATCGCGCGTGGCTTCGCGCAGCTCGTCCATCAGGTCCTGAATCTCGGACGGATCGGCCCCGCGCTCCATCGCCTCGTCCAGACGGTCGCGGGCACGCTGCAGGCGTTCGCGGGCATTGGCCAGCTCGCCCTCTTCGATCAGCAACGCCAGATCCCACAGGTCCTGTGCCAGCTCGTCGCGCGCTTCGGGGGTGAAGCTGTCATCCTCGAGCCGGGTTTCGATGAAGGCCACGGCGCCACGGATCATCGACGGGGCGCCCCGGAACAGGAAGGCATTGTCCGAGCGGTACAGCATCGCGCGCATCAGCATGGCGGAGCGATGGGCGTTCTCGCGGCTCCAGAGAAGATCGCGCCGAATCTCGATCAGCGCCTGCGCCGAGGGTTCGAAAAAGCGCCGCCCGGGCAACAGCGTGGCCGAAGCCGGGCTTTCGCCGGTCTGGCCCGCAGCATCGGTCGCGCTGAGCACCACGCGCACGGGCATGTTGGCCCACGGGTGCAGCGACAGATCCTCGCGCAGGGTTTCCGTCACCGTGTCGCGCGCGCCCGACATCGGCATCGGCAGCGCCAGCCGCAGCGGGTCGCGGGGTTCGGGATCGACAGCAAGCCCGTAACGGCGGTCGAGCGCCGCCATGTCGAGGGTGATGATCGCCTCGCCCGTTTGGACGCCGTAATCGTCGGTCGCGGTAAAGGCCTGCTCGGCCACGCCGCCCCGCGCGCGGGTCATCGCGCCGTCGGCGGTAATCTGCGGCAGCGCATCGGCGGCGACGGCCACGTCCCAGGCGCGGCCATTGGGGCCGTCGATTTCGATCCGGCCCGCCCGGCGGGCGTCGAATTCCAGCGCCTGCCCGGATTCGTCCGACCGCACACCGTCATCAAGCGACTGCTCCAGCGTCAGCGCGCCGGGCGCGCCGTAAAAGCGCAAAACGACGCGGCTGCCCTGCGGCACCTCGAAGCTGTCACGCTCGATCTCGTTCAGATACAGGCCCGGCCGGTCGGTATAGCTGGGCGGCATGATCCAGCCCTCCCAGCTTGGCCCGATGGCCGCCCCGGCAGCCCCCGGCATTCCGGCAAGCGGCCCCTGCTGGCCGGGCACGGCAAACAGAAGCGCCATGGCGGCGGCGGTCAGCGCGACAAGGCGCAGGGCATAGGGGTCGCGGCGGGCGAGGTCCGGCTTGGGCCGGACGGCGCGGGCCCGGGCCGCGGCGGCGGCCATGCGCGCGCGGTGGGCCTGCCAGATCGCCGCCGAGGCGGGATCGCTTGCATTGATCGCCTGTTGGTCGGTCAGCGCCGCCAGAGGCCGGCCCGCCAGCGTGCGGTCGAGCCGGGCGACCGCCTCGGCCCGGCGGGGCCAGCGAAACCGCCACAGCCCCATCCCCAGCGAGATCACGATCGCCAGCGCGAAGCCGCCCGCGACCCAGAGCGCGGCATCGCCCGGCAGGTGTGTATGAAGATCGAAAGCCCAGAGCGTGGCGGCGATCAGCGCCAGCGATACCGGCAGCCACAACGCGCGCGCGACGCGTTCGGCCAGCATGGCGGCGCGCGTACCCCGAAGGGCACGCGCGGCCGGATGAAGGGGGTCCGTGGGGACCGGCGTGAATCGTTTCTCTACAGCCACGCCGGGATGCTATCGCGGGCGATCATCTCGTCATAGGTGGGGCGTTGCCGAATAACGGCGAAATGATCGCCCTGCACCAGAACCTCGGGGATCAGAAGGCGCGAATTGTACTCAGACGACATGACCGCACCGTAAGCCCCCGCCGAGCGGAACGCGATCAGGTCGCCCGCCGTCACGGGCGGCATCGCGCGCTGCTTGGCGAAGGTGTCGCCCGATTCGCAGATCGGCCCGACCAGATCGACAGGCGTCAGCGGCACGCCCGGCTCGGCCTCGGTCACCGGCAGGATATCGTGATGCGCGCCGTACATGGCCGGGCGGATCAGGTCGTTCATCGCCGCATCGACGATCAGGAATTCGCGCTCTTCGGACTGTTTGCGGTAGATCACTTGCGTGACCAGCATCCCTGCGTTGCCGGCGATCAGGCGGCCGGGTTCGATCTCGATCTCGCAGTCCAGATCGCCCAGCACCCGCTTGACCATCGCGCCGTAATCGGTGGGCAAAGGCGGCGCTTCGTTCGAGCGGGTATAGGGAATGCCCAGCCCGCCACCCAGATCCAGACGGCTGATCTGGTGCCCGTCGGCGCGCAGCGCGCGGGTCAGCTCGGCCATCTTGGTATAGGCCGCTTCGAACGGGGCCAGATCGGTCAGCTGGCTGCCGATATGCATATCGATGCCGACGACCTTGATGCCCGGCAGTTTCGCGGCCCGCGCATAGATCTCGCGGGCGCGGCTGATCGGCACGCCGAACTTGTCTTCCTTGCGCCCGGTCGAGATTTTCTCATGCGTCTTGGCGTCGACATCGGGATTGACGCGCAGGGTGATCGGCGCCTCGGCGCCCATCGCGGCGGCAACCCGCGACAGCGCTTCCAGCTCGGGCTCGCTTTCGACATTGAACTGCCGGATGCCGCCTTCGAGCGCCATGCGCATCTCGGCGGGCGTCTTGCCCACGCCCGAGAACACGATCCGTTCGCCCGGCACGCCCGCCGCCTTGGCGCGCAGGTATTCGCCGATGGACACCACGTCCATACCGGCCCCCAGATCGCCCAGCAGCTTCAGCACGGCGACGTTGGAATTGGCCTTGACCGCGTAGCAAACCAGCGACGGCATCGGCTCGAGCGCTTCCTTGAACAGCAGGAAGTGGCGCGACAGGGTCGCGGCGGAATAGCAATAAAACGGCGTTCCCACCGAAGCGGCAATGTCGGACATCGGCACGTCTTCGGCGTGCAACTGACCGTCCTTGTACAGAAAATGATCCACGATACGTCCCGGATAAGCGCCAAGCGCTGTCAGTTTTTCAAGAAGTCCCGCGCGGCGCGCGCAGGAAGAGGTAAAGCGGGAAACCGCAGCTTACGCCGATGCAGAAGGTCGCCGGAATCGCCAGCAGGCCCCACCAGCGCCCGGTGCGCGCGCATTCGACCAGCACCCAGATCGTCAGGGTGACGGCTGCGATTACCAGATCCCAGACCAGCCCGGACGACGCCGCGTTGGCGTGCCATGCCTCGACCATGCCCATGATCGAAAAGCCGTTCTCGCCGAACCAGTTCAGGAAATAGGCCATCGGGTGCACGGTGCCCCAGATCGCCAGCGCCAGCCATAAGAACCGCATGTTGTCTCCTTACGGCGCCGCGCGCCAGAATTCGTGCAGGTCGATACCGCCCTGCGCCTCCGGCGGATCCCCCGCGCCGCAACCGGCCAGCAGGGCCAGCCCCGTCAGCGCGATCCAGACCATGCGTGTCATCCCAGAATCTCCTTCCAGCGCGCGACCTGCGCGCGGACATTGTCCGGCGCCGTTCCGCCATAGGAGACACGAGAGCGCACCGAGTTGTCGACCCCCAGCACATCGTAAACCGCCTGCGTGATGCCCGGATGCTCGGATTGCATCTCGGCCAGCGTCAGGTCGGGCAGGTCGCAGCCCTTGCCCTCGGCCATGGCGACAAGCGAGCCGGTGACATGATGCGCGTCGCGGAACGGCAGGTTCAGCTCGCGCACGAGCCAGTCGGCAAGATCGGTCGCGGTCGAGAAGCCCGAGGACGCGGCGGCGGCCAGCGACTCGCGGTTGGCGTTCATGTCCTTGACCATCCCCTCCATCGCGGCAAGGCCCAGCATCAGGTTGTCGGCAGCGTCAAAGACCTGTTCCTTGTCTTCCTGCATGTCCTTGGAATAGGTCAGCGCCAGCCCCTTCATCACCGTGAACAAGGCCACCGTCGCGCCAAGGATGCGCGCCAGCTTGGCGCGGATCAGCTCGGCCGCGTCGGGGTTCTTCTTTTGCGGCATGATCGACGAGCCGGTGGTGAAGGCATCCGACAGATTGACGAAGCGGAACTGCGCCGAGGACCAGATCACCAGCTCTTCGGCAAAGCGCGACAGGTGCATCGCGCAGATCGACGCCGCGCCAAGGAATTCCAGCGCGAAATCGCGGTCCGACACGCTGTCGAGGCTGTTGGCCGTGGGCCGGTCGAAACCCAGCGCCTTGGCCGTTGCGTGCCGGTCGATCGGGAACGAGGTCCCGGCCAGCGCCGCCGCGCCCAGCGGGCTTTCGTTCATGCGCTTGCGGGCGTCCTCGAACCGCGATTTGTCGCGGCCCAGCATCTCGACATAGGCCAGCATGTGATGGCCCCATGTGACAGGCTGCGCGGTCTGCAGGTGGGTGAAGCCCGGCATGACCCAGTCGGCACCGGCTTCGGCCTGCGAAAGAAAGGCGCGCATCAGCTTCTCGATACCCTCGATCGCCGCGTCGGCCTGATCGCGCACCCACAGCCGGAAATCGACCGCCACCTGATCGTTACGCGACCGCGCCGTGTGCAGCCGCCCGGCGGGCTCGCCGATGATCTGCTTGAGCCGCGCTTCCACGTTCATATGGATGTCTTCGAGCGCCGTCGAATAGACGAAATCGCCCGCCTCGATTTCGGCCTTGACCTGCGCCAGCCCGGCGTCGATGGCCTTCTGGTCGGCCTCGGTGATGATGCCCTGCGCGGCCAGCATGGCAGCATGCGCGCGCGAGCCTGCAATGTCCTGAGCGTAGAGCCGCTTGTCGAAGCCGATCGAGGCATTGATCGCCTCCATGATCGCGTCCACGCCGCCGGCAAAGCGGCCGCCCCACATGCTGTTTGCCCCTGCTGACGTCGCGTCGGTCATCGCTCACCCCTGTGTTTGCGGCGCCGGTATACGCCCCGCGACCGGATGGCGCAATCGGGGCGAGAGAGGCGTTCGGACACGGGTTCACGGCGTATTAACGGCCAAGCGGCACGATCGGGAAAACGCTGTCAGGGAATCACCCAATGCCCCCGCTTCCGCCAGATCCGCCCGCCCGCCGCTTGCCCGAACACAGGCTCGACAGCCCGCTTTCGGTGGCCGACGACCTGCGCGAAAAGGAAACCATTGCCATGGTGCGCAAAGCGCTGGACGAAAAACGCGCGATGCTGGCCTTTCAACCCGTGGTACAGGCGCGCCTGACCAACCGCGCCGCGTTCTACGAAGCGTTCATCCGCATTCTGGACCCACAGGGCCGGGTGATCCCCGCGCGCGACTTCATGGGTGACGTGGAAACCCATGAACTGGGGCGCCGGATCGACTGTCTTGCGCTGGAAATGGGGCTTGCCGCGCTCAGGCAGGAACCGACGATCCGGCTCAGCGTCAACATGTCCGCGCGCTCCATCGGCTATCCGCAATGGCTGACCACGCTGGAACGCAACCTGCGCGCCGATCCCGGCATTGCCGAGCGGCTGATTTTGGAAATCACTGAAAGCTCGGCCATGGTGATGCCCGATCTGGTGACGGTGTTCATGGCCGACATGCAATCGCGCGGCATCTGCTTCGCGCTCGACGATTTCGGCGCGGGCTATACCGCATTCCGTTATCTCAAGGATTTCTACTTCGACATCATCAAGATCGACGGCCAGTTCATACGCGGCATCGCGCGCGATCCGGACAATCAGGTTCTGGCGCAGGCGCTGGTATCGATCGGGCGGCATTTCGACATGTTCACCGTCGCCGAATCGGTCGAAACGGCCGAGGATGCGCGCTACCTGATCGATATCGGTTTCGACTGCCTTCAGGGATATTTCTATGGCGTCCCCTCGACCGAAGCACCGTGGTTGACGTCGCGTCTGCCCAAACGGGCGTGACGCCGCAAAACGTCAGACGATGTCTGCGCAAACAGCGGGCGCTAACGGCGCCAAACCCGGCAAAACGCCTGCCGTTTCCGCACTGCGGCATTGATTTGAAAGGGTCCGGAGCGTAAACCTTCGCGCAGATGCGCGTCCCTTCGGACGCGCCAGACGCGAGAGGACTCCTAATGACCAACGTCGTGATCGTTTCCGCCGCACGCACCGCCGTGGGCTCTTTCAATGGCAGCTTTGCCAACACGCCGGCGCATGAACTCGGCGCTGCGGTGATCGAGGCCGTGGTCGCGCGCGCCGGCATCGACAAGTCGGAAGTGTCGGAAACGATCCTGGGTCAGGTTCTCACCGCCGGTCAGGGCCAGAATCCGGCGCGTCAGGCGGCAATCGCGGCGGGACTGGCCAAGGAAGCCTCGGCCTGGAGCCTCAATCAGGTCTGCGGCTCGGGCCTGCGCGCGGTCGCGCTGGGCGCACAGCATGTGCAGCTTGGCGATGCAGGCATCGTCATTGCCGGCGGGCAGGAAAACATGTCGCTCGCCCCCCACGTCGCGCACATGCGCGCGGGCTACAAGATGGGCGACGTCAAGTTCATCGACTCGATGATCAAGGACGGTCTGTGGGACGCTTTCAACGGCTATCACATGGGCCAGACCGCCGAGAACGTCGCCGAGCAATGGCAGATCTCGCGCGAGCAACAGGACGAATTCGCGGTCGCCAGCCAGAACAAGGCCGAAGCCGCCCAGAAAGCCGGCAAGTTCAAGGACGAGGTGATCCCCTTCACCATCAAGTCCCGCAAAGGCGAGACGGTGGTCGATGCCGACGAATACATCCGTCACGGCGCGACGATTGAAACGATGCAGAAACTGCGCCCGGCCTTCACCAAGGACGGCTCGGTCACGGCAGCCAACGCGTCGGGCATCAATGACGGCGCGGCGGCGGTTGTGCTGATGTCGGCCGAGGAAGCGGAAAAGCGCGGCCTGACCCCGCTTGCGCGCATCGCCTCGTACGCGACCGCCGGTCTCGACCCGTCGATCATGGGCGTAGGCCCGATCTTTGCCTCGCGCAAGGCGCTCGACAAGGCGGGCTGGAAGGCCGAGGACCTCGACCTCGTCGAAGCGAACGAGGCCTTCGCGGCGCAGGCCTGCGCGGTCAACAAGGATATGGGCTGGGACCCGTCGATCGTGAACGTGAACGGCGGCGCCATCGCCATCGGCCACCCGATCGGGGCCTCGGGCGCGCGGATCCTCAACACCCTGCTGTTCGAAATGCAGCGCCGCGGCTCGAAAAAGGGTCTGGCCACGCTGTGCATCGGCGGCGGCATGGGTGTCGCCATGTGCCTCGAACGTCCGTAACCTTCGGACCGTCACTCAATCCGGGGCGGCCCCTGCCGCCCCGCGACCGACCGGACCGAGCCGCCATGAGCCACCCTGCCCTGACCGATCCCGACCAGCTGGTCTTTTCCGGCGGCGGGCTGCGCTGCTTCTGGCAGGGCGGGTTCCTGACCCGGCTGGCACAGGACCGCGCCTTTCACCCGCGCCGGATCACGGGCGTCAGCGGTGGGGCCCTGGCCGGGGCGGCATGGCTTTCGGGCAATGCCCAACGTCTGCTTGAGGCGATGTGCGATGCGTTCGAACAGCGGGACAGCAATCTCGACCTGTTTAACGCCGATGCCGAGGGCATCACCCCGCATCAACGGCTTTATTCGCAGGTTGTGGCCGATGTCCTCGATGACACGGCGCAGGCCAAGGTGGCTGAAGGGCCGCGCTTTCAGATCCTGATCGCCCATCCGCCGAAGACCGGCCTGCCGACGCTGACCGGCACGGCCCTTGCCGCCGCCTATGAGGCCGAGCTGCACATGGTGAACGCGCCGCATTTCGGCTGGGCCGAAAAAATGGGCCTCAGCGCCCGGCTGATCGACGCGAACGAGGCCGCGCGCAACGGCCGGCTGGTCGATCTGGTCAGCGCCGCGGCGGTGATCCCGCCGGTTTTCGAGCCGCCGCTCTGGGACGGGGCGCGTGTCGTCGATGGCGGTATGGCCGATCAGGCGCCGCTGCCCGATCCCGATGAGGGCTGTACGGTGATCCTGCTCACCCGGCGCTACAAACGACTGCCGGAGGTGCCGAGCCGGGTCTACCTGCATCCCTCGGAAGAAACGCCCGCCGACAAGATCGATTTCACCGATCCGGGCAAATTGCGGCGAACATGGGAATTGGGCGCGCAAGACGCCGAGCGGCTCATGGCCGATGGCGAAAAGGCTGAAATAGTTGCGCAATAATCTTGCGTGAGAAATCCACTACAAGTAACAACGTTTCTAAGATAAGTTTAGAGGAGGAGTGAAATGGCACGAGTTGCATTGGTTACCGGGGGTTCGCGGGGCATCGGCGCGGCGATCTCGAAGGCGCTGAAAGACGCGGGCTGCACCGTCGCTGCAAGCTATGCGGGCAATGACGAAGCGGCGGCAAAATTCACCGAAGAAACCGGCATCAAGACCTATAAATGGAACGTCGCCGATTACGAGGCGTCGAAAACCGGGATCGCCGCGGTCGAGGCCGATCTGGGCCCGATCGACATCGTCGTCGCCAATGCCGGTATCACCAAGGACGCGCCGTTCCACAAGATGACGCCCGAGCAATGGAACGCGGTCATCGACACCAACCTTACCGGCGTGTTCAACACCGTGCACCCGATCTGGCCGGGCCTGCGCGAGCGTAAATTCGGCCGTGTCGTGGTCATCAGCTCGATCAACGGGCAGAAGGGCCAGTTCGGTCAGGTGAACTACGCCGCGACCAAGGCGGGTGATCTGGGTATCGTCAAGTCGCTGGCGCAGGAAGGCGCGCGTTTCGGCATCACCGCCAACGCCGTCTGCCCGGGCTATATCGCGACCGAAATGGTCATGGCCGTGCCCGAGAAGGTACGGGAATCGATCATCGCGGGCATCCCCGCCGGTCGTCTGGGCGAGCCCGAGGAAATCGCCCGCTGCGTGGCGTTCCTTGCCTCCGACGATGCGGGCTTCATCAACGGCTCGACGATCAGCGCCAACGGTGCGCAGTTCTTCGTCTGATCGCTGTCCCATGGCGGTACAGGGCGGGGCCGTTGCCCCGCCCTTTTGCATGACCCCAAGCGCCGGACAAAGAACGGCTTGTCCTTTCGCGCCGGTTGCGTTTCCTTGGCGCGCCGGCGCACGCGCCCGGTTCAACCAAGGCGAGAGACATGACGCGGGACAAGGCAACATGGGTGGGCTTTTCGGCGGTGGCGCTCTGGGCGCTGCTGGCGCTGTTCACGGTCGCGTCGGAACCCGTGCCCCCGTTCCTGCTGAACGCGCTGACCTTCGGGATCGGCGGCGCGGTGGGTCTGATCTGGATCGGCGCGACCGGCGGGTTGCGGCAATTGCGACAGGTGCCTCTGGGCGCCTATGCCTTCGGGACGCTGGGGCTGTTCGGCTATCATTTCCTGTATTTCACCGCCCTGCGCATGGCCCCCGCCGCCGAGGCGGGGTTGATCTGCTATCTCTGGCCGCTGTTCATCGTCGTTTTCTCAGGGCTTCTTCCCGGTGAAACGCTCCGGCCCGGTCACCTGATCGGCGCGCTGATGGCCTTTGCGGGGGCCGCACTGATCGTCGCGGGCGGATTGGGGGCCTTGTCAGGCGCGCTGGCGGGCTACGGCGTTGCCTTCGCGGCGGCGCTGACCTGGGCAACCTATTCGCTGGGCTCGCGGCGGTTGAAAGGCGTTCCGACGGCTGCTGTCGCGGTCAACTGCCTGCTGACCGCGTTGCTGTCGGTTGTGGCGCATATCGGTCTGGAAGCCACGATATGGCCCGTCGATGCGACGGGCTGGCTGGCCGTGATTGCGCTGGGACTCGGACCAGTCGGGCTGGCCTTTTACACATGGGACATCGGCGTGAAGGGCGGGGACATTCAGCTTTTGGGGACGGCGTCCTATGCAGCGCCCCTGTTGTCGACCCTCGCCCTTGTCGTTGCCGGTATGGCCAGGGCCAGCCTTTCGCTGGCCGTGGCTGCCTTGCTGATCACGGGCGGCGCCGTTCTGGCCGCACGCGCCGGATCGCGCCGTTCAGGCCGCCTTATTCGGCGGCGAGACGCGTAATCTCTTCCTTCAGGCGCAACTTCTGCTTCTTCATATGGGCGATGGTCATGTCATCGGAGCCCGGTGCACGTTGCGCGGCTTCGACCTGATCGGAAAGTACCTGGTGACGACGGCGCAATTCGTGAAGATGCGAAGTCAGCGACATGAGTATCCTCCTTATACGGGTGTCCGTATGGTCAAGTGCACCACATCTTCATGCTTTTGTCACACAAAACCCGAAGGCGATTTGTGGAAATTTGGTTTCACCAGCGAGAACAAGCCGAGCGGCCTTCAGTCCCAATCCAGCGCCGCTCCGCCCCGCAGGATCGCTCGCGCTTTGCGTGTAAAGTCGTCACCGTCGGCGACATGTGCCTCGCCTTCATGCATCACGAGGGGGGCCTGCATCACGAAAGCCGCCCGGCTGCCCTTTCGGGCTTGCAACACGATCCTTCCGGCGGATCGTTGTTGCCGCGCGGCGATCGGACGCACCCGGCAGGCGGCGCGCGTTCCAATGGCGATCAAGAGCTCAGGCAACCGCTCGGCCAGATGGATGATCGTCAGATAACCGCCGCTTTTCAGCCGCTTGAGACCGCAATCCACCCAATCGGCCAGCGGCGTTTCCTCGCGCAGCGCGGCATCGCGCCCGGCATCGCGGGCGGCGGGGCCAGTTGGGCGATAATAGGGCGGATTGGCCAGAACATGATCGAAAGGCAGACGCAGCTCAGCGGGAATCGACCGCAGGTCCCCGGTCGCGACGCAGGCCTCCAGACCATTCTCGGCCATGTTCCGCCGTGCCAGATCGGCGTAGAAGGGCTGCCGTTCAACCCCGGACAGCGACAGCCCCGCCACCCGCGACGCCAGCGCGATCAGCGCCGTTCCCGCGCCGCAGCCGAGTTCCAGCACCGACTGGCCAGGCTGTGCGGGCACGGCCGCCGCTAAAAGCAGTGGATCGGTCGCCGCGCGGTAGCCATCGCGCGGTTGCGCGATGGTGAAACGGCCATCCATATAGACGTCGCGGGTCAGCGTCGGGTCAGTCATCAACCGGCACGTTGTTGTCACGCAGGATTGCCTTTGCCATGAAGAGTTGTTCGTCGCGGACCAGCAGCCGCTGCGGCACGATGGACAACGCGCTCATATGGACGTCCACGGGAAACGCCTCTATACCTTCCGCCGCAAGAAGCGCCGTTGCGAAGGGGATGACCGTCGGGTCGGTCGTACGCAGCAGTTCTTTCATGAGATCACTAAACGGCAAGCCCTGGAGCTTGTCAAAGCAGAGGCAGCCGCCGATGAATGTCACCTCCGTCAGCCCGCTCGAAGCCCTGTCTCGAGTCCTGACCGATGACATGGATCAGGTGAACGCCCTGATTCGCACCCGCATGATGTCAGAGAACGCGCCGCGCATCCCCGAGGTGACCGCGCATCTGATCGAAGCGGGCGGCAAACGCATCCGCCCGATGCTGACGCTCGCCGCGGCGCGGCTATGCGGCTATCAGGGCGACGATCACGTCAAGCTGGCCGCGACGGTCGAGTTCATCCACACCGCGACGCTCTTGCATGACGATGTGGTCGATGAAAGCGGCCAGCGGCGCGGGCGTCCGACGGCGAACCTGCTTTGGGACAACAAATCAAGCGTGCTGGTGGGCGACTATCTGTTCGCCCGGGCGTTCCAGCTGATGGTCGAGCCCGGCAATCTCCGCGCCCTGTCGATCCTGTCGAACGCAGCCGCCGTGATCGCCGAGGGCGAGGTTCTGCAACTGACAGCGGCGCAGAACATCGCCACCACGGAAGACACCTACATGACGGTGATCCGTGGCAAGACAGCGGCCTTGTTCTCGGCGGCGACGCAGGTCGGACCGGTCATCACCGGCGCACCCGAAGAGCAGGTGCAAGCGATGTTCGATTACGGCGACGCGCTGGGGATCTGCTTTCAGATCGTCGACGATTATCTGGATTACGGCGGCGCCGGGAATGCGATCGGCAAGAACCTTGGCGACGATTTCCGCGAGCGCAAACTGACCATGCCGGTGATCCGCGCCATCGCCGCAGCCGATGACGAGGAGCGCGCGTTCTGGGACCGCACGATTGCGCGCGGCCAGCAGGAAGACGGCGATCTGGACACCGCGATGGCGCTGCTTGAGAAACACGGCGCGCTGGCCTCGACCCGTCAGGCGGCGCTGGACTGGGCCGCGCGAGCGCGCGGCGCGCTGGCGCCGATGCCCGGGCATCCGCTGAAAGCGATGCTGTCGGATCTGGCGGATTTCGTCGTGGAGCGCGTCAACTAGGCGACGGCAGGGTCCGGGTCGCCAGAACGAAAGCCGCCTGCCCATTCACGGCCGAGTTCAGGGCCAAGTTCAGGGCCGAAGCCGCGTCATCGCGGCTGGCCTGATCGCGGAAGATCCCGAAACAGGTCGCGCCTGATCCGGTCATGCGCGCCAGCGCGCAGCCGGGCTGGGCCTCGATCATATCCAGCAGATCACGGATCGCGGGCATCAGGCGGATCGCCGGATCTTGCAGATCGTTGCGCATCCCCCCAAGCCAGTCACAAAGCGCGGGCGCGTCCAACCCCTCAGGCAAGGCGTCGGGCATGGGCGGGTTCCGGCGCTCGGTCATGGCCTTGAAGACGGCGGGCGTCGACAGCCCCTGCCCCGGATTGACCAGAAGCAGCCACAAGGCCGGGATGCCCGCAAGCGGCACCACCTGCTCGCCCAGCCCCTGCATCCGCGAGGGCTGCGGCGCGGCCATGCAGACCGGCAGATCGGCGCCCAGCCGCATCAGCGCGTCGATACCGGGAAGGGGTTTCGCGTCCCGCTCGGCCAACAGCCGGATCGCGGCGGCGGCATCGGACGAACCGCCCCCCATCCCCGACGCCACCGGCAGCCATTTATCCAGCGTGAAGGCCGCGCCTTCGGCCCCCATCAACCGCGCGGCGCGCAGGATCAGGTTGTCAGGCTCGGGTGCCAGAGCCGCGGCCTGCGGGCCGTGAATATCCAGCGACAGGCCCGGCCCGGGACCGAGCGTCAGCCCGTCGCCGGCCTCGGCAAAGACCACCAGCGAATCCAGCAGGTGATAGCCGTCCTCGCGCTGGCCGGTGACGTGCAGCGTCAGGTTGATCTTGGCCGGGGCAACCCGGGTCGCGCCCGGCATCACTCGGCCGGATGCAGCGGCGGTTCTCCCGCCTCCTGACGCACCGCATCCAGCCCGAGGTCGAGCTTGCGGCGCACGCGGTCCTGATCGAGCTGGTCGGCAGGCGCGAAGGACAGCGCGCGGCGCCACTGGAAGCGGGCCTCTCGCTGACGGCCCACGGCCCAGTAGACATCGCCCAGATGGTCGTTGAGCACTGCGTCGGTGGGCTCCATCTCGACCGAACGCTCCATATGCGGCAGCGCTTCGTCATAGCGGCCCAGACGGAACAGCGCCCAGGCAAGACTGTCGAGGATATAGCCGCTGTCGGGATCGCCCGCGACGGCGCGCTCGATCATGTCGAGCGCCTCGTCCAGCTTCTCGCCGCGTTCGATCAGCGAATAGCCCAGATAGTTCAGCACCGTGGGCTGATCGGGCTCGACTTCGAGCGCGCGGCGGAAATCGGCCTCGGCGGCCTCCCAATTGTCGGCGCGCGAATAGGCCACCGCGCGCGAGAACCAGATCGGCCATTCCGGCGACAGACCCGCATCCTCCATCAGCGCGATGGCGCGGGAATAGGCCTCGGCGGCGGCGGCGAATTGCTCGTCGCGGCGCAGGAAATCGGCCAGCACGCTGCTGGCCGCATAGCTGTCGGGGTTCTCGTCGGCCATCGCGGTCAGATCGGCGATCGCCTCGTCCCGGCGGCCCAACGTTTCCAGCACCTGCGCCCGGCCCATCCGCGCGGCATTGCCCAGCACGTCGTCGTCGGGGATCGCATCATAGGCCTGAGCGGCCATATGCGGCTGTTCCATGTCTTCGAAGATCTGGCCGATCATCAGCTGCGATTCCGACAGCGCCGGATTCACCCAGACTGCCGCCTGCGCGTAGATCAGCGCCTCGACCGGGTTGCGGGCGTTTTCCATCGCCGTCGCCATGACCGAGAACACCTCGGCCATGCCCTGTGCCGGGGTTGCGATCACGTCGAAGGGCAGCGCACGGCCTTCGGTATAGGCGGCGCGCATCTGGTCGATGCGCGGATCGGTCCCGCCCAGAAACACCGTGTCGATCAGCGTCACGGCCTCGTCATAGCGCTCGTTGAGCGCCAGAAGCTGCGCGTAAGCCATATATCCGCGACGGTTCAGCGCACTGGCCACGCCGGTATCGGGGTTCTCGACGGCGGCAAGTGCGCCTTCGACATCGCCCACCAGCGCCAGCGACAGCGCGCGGCAATAGCCCGCGAAAGCCTCCATCCCCTCCATGCCGGAAATCTGGTCGAGCGTTTCCAGCGCTTCGGACATTCGCCCGGCCCCCAGATGCGCCCAGGCCTGTGCCAGCCCTTCGATCAGCGGGTGCATGTCGGCGTCGCTTTGCGTCAGCTCCAGCGCGCGGGTGTAGTCGGCCTCGACAAAGGCCTGCGCCAGCAGCACCAGCGAGGCGATGCGGTTCGACGGATCGAGCGCCAGCATATCGGTCGCGTTGCGCGTGGCCTGTTCGACCTCGCCCACCGTGAACGCGCTGATCACCAGCCCCTCAAGCGTCGACAAATCGTCGGGATTGAGGCTGTGAAGCCGCTCGAGATACGGCAGCGAGGCCGAGAAATCGTTCATGATCCCCGCCTGCCGCGCCGCCAGGAACGCACCGGCGGCCCCCTGCGCGCTGGCCATAGACGGCGCAAGCACGCCCGTGGTCGTCAGAACGGCCAGAAGGGCCGGGCGAAGAAAGGGGGGAAAAGGCAAGGGTGTCTCCCGCGAGGCTGAGGGATCGTCTGTCCCCAGATGTAGCGGGCTGACCGGTCAAGGGCAATGCGCGTGGCCTGCCCGCGCCCGCGTGAAGGATCACGCAAGCGCGAGCGGCCCGGCATCAGCGTCACATATTCGGGTAGTTGGGCCCGTCTCCGCCCTGCGGCGTGGTCCAGTTGATGTTCTGGCTGGGATCCTTGATGTCGCAGGTCTTGCAATGAACGCAGTTCTGGAAGTTGATCACGAATTCCGGCTTGCCGTCCTTCTCGACCACCTCGTAGACGCCCGCCGGGCAATAGCGCTGCGCGGGCTCGTCGAATTTCGGCAGGTTCACTGAAATCGGGATCGAGGGATCCTTGAGCTTCAGGTGGCAGGGCTGGCTTTCTTCGTGGTTCGTGGCGCTGAAGGACACGTTGGTCAGCCGGTCGAAAGACAACACGCCATCGGGCCGCGGATAGTCGATGGGCTTGTATTTCGCCGCCTCGCCCGTGGCCTGCGCGTCGTTGATCCGGTGGCGCAGCGTGCCGAACAGCGAAAAGCCCAGCGTGTTCGTCCACATGTCGAGCCCGCCCAGCGCGGTCGAGGCCACGAGGCCCCATTTCGACCACATCGGCTTGACGTTGCGGACCCGCTTCAGATCCTTGCCGATCACGCCGCCGCGCACGTTCTCTTCGTAGATCGGCAGCTCGTCGCCCTCACGGCCGGCCTTGATCGCCTCATAGGCGGCCTCGGCGGCCTCGATGCCCGAATGCATCGCGTTATGGTTGCCCTTGATGCGCGGCACGTTCACCAGCCCGGCCGAGCAGCCCAGCAGCACCGCACCCGGCATGGTCATTTTCGGGATCGACTGCCAGCCGCCTTCGGAAATCGCGCGCGCGCCATAGGCCACGCGCTTGCCGCCTTTCAGCAGCTCGGCAACCATCGGATGGTGCTTGAAGCGCTGGAATTCCATGTAGGGATACAGATGCGGGTTCTTGTAGTTCAGGTGAACTACGAAACCGATCAGAACCTGATTGTTTTCGAAATGGTAGATGAACGACCCGCCGCCCGCATTGCCACCCAGCGGCCAGCCCATCGTGTGCGTGACGGTGCCTTCGCGGTGCTTCTCGGGGTCGATTTCCCAGATCTCTTTCATCCCGAGGCCGAATTTCTGCGGGCAATGACCCTTCGACAGCTCGTATTTCTGGATCAGTTCCTTGGCCAGCGAGCCGCGCACGCCTTCCGCGATGAACACGTATTTGCCGTGCAGCTCCATGCCGACTTCGGTGTTTTCGCCGATCGAGCCATCGGGCTCCAGACCGAACACCCCGGCGACGACGCCCTTCACGCGGTCGCCGTCATAGACCAGTTCGCTTGCCGCCATGCCCGGGAAGATCTCGACGCCCAGCGCTTCGGCCTGTTCGGCCATCCAGCGGCAGACATTGCCCATCGAGACGATGTAATTGCCGTGGTTGTTCATCAAGGGCGGCATCGGCCAGTTCGGCACACGGACCGAGCCCCCCTCGCCCAGCATGTAGAAATTGTCGTGCGTCACCGGCACGTTGAGCGGCGCGCCCTTTTCCTTCCAGTCCGGGATCAGCCGGTTCAGGCCCGACGGGTCCAGCACCGCGCCCGACAGGATATGCGCGCCCACTTCCGAGCCCTTCTCCAGCACCACGACGCTGAGATCCGCGTCGAGCTGCTTGAGCCGGATCGCCGCCGACAGGCCGGCGGGGCCGGCACCGACGATGACGACATCGTATTCCATCGATTCGCGTTCGATCGCGGGTCCGGTCTCTGGCATGGTGGCTCCTCGTGACGAATGGCTGCCAAATGGCGCAACTTTGTTTCGTGGTGGATACCCTTTGCAGGGCGTAAGGGTCAATCCAGACCGCGCGTCAGAATGCTGCGTTGCAGACAATCTCTGTATCACGACGTCAGGGGCCTGCGGAACCACAGCCGGCGGTTGTGCGCCGCCCTGCCCCGGCGGGCCTTCAGGCGGGGCTTGCATTTCACCCGCCCCTTGTTATCAGATGGTTGCGTTGACCTCAGAACTGCCCCGGCCGTTGGCCGAGGGCGTTTTCATTTGCGTGTGAGACCCGATGGAAAAGATCCTCATGACCCGCCGCGGCTTCGATGCCCTGAACGCGGAACTGCGCAACCTCAAATCCGTCGAGCGCCCGGCCGTGATCCGTGCGATTGCCGAGGCGCGTGAACATGGCGATCTGTCGGAGAACGCCGAATACCATGCCGCGCGCGAGAAGCAGAGCTTCATCGAGGGCCGCATCAAGGAGGTCGAAGGCCTTCTGGGGCTGGCCGAGGTCATCGACCCGGCGAAGCTGTCGGGCTCGATCAAGTTCGGCGCGACGGTGACCATCGTCGACGAGGACACCGACGAGGAAAAGACCTACCAGATCGTGGGCGAGGCCGAGGCCGATATCGAGAACAACCTGCTGAACATCAAGTCGCCCCTCGCACGGGCGCTGATCGGCAAGGAAGAGGGCGATTCCGTCGAAGTCCGCACGCCCGGCGGCGAGCGCAGCTACGAGGTGCTGGCGATCGTGTATCGCTGACAGCAATGGCATGTCCGATTCCGAGGCCCCCAATGACGACGCCGCTTCAAGCGTCCCGCCTCGGGCTTCAGGCCCGGCCAAGGGGGGACAGGCCCCGGCCGGATCCCGCACCCCGCCACCGTTGAGCGGATCGGAACCGGACCAGTCGCCCCGGCCGGAAACGCCACCCGAATCGCAGGCTGACGGCGGAAATGGCGCAAGCCAGCCGAACGCCAATTCCGGCGACACCGCGCCCAAGGCCCGCCACACGCCGCCCGCCTTCGTCGCGCCGCCGCACGCGGCAGACGACGGCGCATCCGATCCCGCCACGACCAATGCCCCGGCGGCCAAGCCCGCCCGGATGGCCGGCGAAGGGCTGGCTTTCGGCCTGTCGCTTGTGTGGCTTGGCATGATGGTCGCGGCGCTGGTGGTGCTCGACCGGCAGGGCATGAGTATCTCGGACACACTGGGTCTTGTGGTGATCGCGCTG
Source organism: Rhodobacter sp. NTK016B (assembly GCF_017303295.1). Classification (GTDB taxonomy): domain Bacteria; phylum Pseudomonadota; class Alphaproteobacteria; order Rhodobacterales; family Rhodobacteraceae; genus Pararhodobacter. Next base: position 108,899 of record NZ_JAFKOK010000002.1, read on the forward strand.
GCGGTGTTCCTGCCGGTCGCGCTGATCTGGGTCGCGGTGCTGGTGCTGAAAGCCGCGCGCGGGATGCGCGACGACGCGGCGCGGCTGCAGAGCACGGTCGAGGGGATGCGCCGCGCGTGGATCCGCGAACAGCAGGCAGCGGGGCTGGCGCTGAAACCTTCGGTCGAAGAAAAGCTCGACGAGATCGCCGCCGCCCAGCGCGCCGCCGAAGACCGTATGGCGATGTTCAGCACGCGCCGGCACATGCCCTTCACCGTCTCGCCCAATGCCAAGCCAGAGACCGCCGACGATGCCCAGCCCGCGCTGGCGCTCGACAATCCCGAGCCCGCGCCCGAACCGGTGCGCCCGGCCGATTTCATCCGCGCGCTCAACTTCCCCGAGACCGAGCATGACGAAGAGGGCTTCGCCGCCCTGCGCCGCGCGATGGAGGATCACGGCACCGCGTTGCTGATCCACGCTGCGCAATCCGTGCTGACGGTGCTGGCGCAGGAAGGCATCTATATGGACGACCTGCGCCCCGACCGGGCCCGCCCCGAAATCTGGCGGGCCTTTGCACTGGGCGCGCGGGGACCGGAAGTGGCGGCGCTGGGGGGGATTCGCGACCGCTCGTCGCTGGCGCTGACCTATGCCCGCATGCGCTCGGACCCCGGTTTTCGCGAGGCGGCGCATCATTTCCTGCGCACGTTCGACCGCCGTTTCGTCGTCTTCGAGGCCGCCGCCTCGGATGGCGAGATCGCGCAATTCGCCGAAACCCGTTCGGCGCGCGCTTTCATGCTTCTGGGTCGAGTGACCGGAATTTTTGGATAACACGATGACTGACAACCCAACGCAGCGCCAAGCCTTCTGGCGGGGTTTCAAACACGGCTGGCCGTTCATCCTGGTCGTCGCGCCGTTCGGCGTGGTGTTCGGGGTGGTCGCGACCGAAGCCGGGCTCGACGTGCTGCAAACGATGGCCTTCTCGATCGCCGTCATCGCCGGGGCCGCACAGCTGACCGCGATCCAGATGATGACCGACAACGCACCCGTCGCGATCATCCTTGTCACCGCGCTGGCCGTGAACCTGCGGATGGCGATGTATTCGGCCTCGCTCACGCCGCATCTGGGGCGGGCGCCGGTCTGGCAGCGGGCGCTTATTGCCTATCTGATGGTCGATCAGGCCTTCGCCGTCTCAGCCCTGCAATACGAAAAGACCCCGGGCTGGAGCACCCCGGCCAAAGTCGCCTATTACTTCGGCGTGGTCACGCTGATCTGCCCGATCTGGTATGTCGGCACGCTGGCGGGGGCGGTGCTGGGCGCGCAGATCCCCGACACGATCCCGATCGGCGCGGCGATCCCCATCGCCTTTATCGCGCTTATCGGTCCGATGCTGCGCACGCTGGCGCATGTCGCGGCGGCGCTGACATCGGTCATTGCCGCGCTGCTGCTGGCGGGACTGCCCTATAGCCTCGGGCTGCTGGTGGCAGGGCTTCTGGCGATGATCGTCGGCTCGGGCGTCGAGGTCTGGCTGGCGCGCCGTCAGGAGGAACGCCCATGACCCTGTCGCAACCGATCATCTGGCTGATCGTCATCGGGCTCGGGATAGGCACCTTCGCGCTGCGCTTTTCGTTCCTTGGCCTGCTGGGGTCGCGCCCGCTGCCCGCCTGGGCCCTCAGGCTGCTGCGCTATACGCCGGTGGCGGTCTTGCCGGGGCTGGTCGCACCGCGCGTCTTCCTGCCGCCCGAAGGGGCGACGACGCCCGACCCGACGCTGCTGGCCACCGCGCTGGTCACGCTGGCACTGGGCGTGTGGACCAAGAACGCGATCTGGGCAATGCTCAGCGGCGCCGCGACGCTGACGGTTCTGACCCTGCTTTTGGCCTGAGCGTCGGGACGCATCACCGGATACGAAAACGGGGCCCGAAGGCCCCGTTTTGTCATTCCGTGTATTGCTGGCGTTCCGTTGGCTCGGCGTCGGAATAGACCCGCTCTTCCATCACCCCCGGTATCGTCGCGAATTGTTCGGACAGGCTGTTGGGATAGAAGCTGTCCTCGATCCACTCGAACCCCGGTACCTGCGTCAGGATGGCGACGATGGATTTGGCGCAGAACGCATCGGGGACAGGGCCCTCACGCTCGGCCAGCCGCAGGATCATCTCGGCTGTTTCGGGCGGCACCCGCAGCGTCTGGATGCGCACATGGTGCGTGCGACGCGCGTGGTAATAGGTGTAGCGATAAAGCTGCGTATCGTCGAAGCCGTAATGGACATCGTGACGCTCGGGCGCGTCGGGATGGGTCCACGTCCCTGCCGGATCGAACAGCACCCGCTGGCTGGGCGCATTGATCATCAGCGCCGCGTGCTCGCCCTGACCGCCATCGTTCTTGATGACGTTGAACAGCACGATCTCGGCCGGGCCGTCATGCTGGTAGCGGGCGGCGATCACATCGGCTTCGGGCGCCCAGACGGTGGGCTTGGTCGTACAGGCTGCCAGAATGACGAGGGCAACCAGAGCGAAGGCTCTTGTCAGCAGGGGCATGGCGGCGTCCTTTCCATGAAACCGGGCGCAAAGCGCGCCCGGCTACCGCGTTTGCGCGGGGTCATAGGGACGCCGCATCAAAGCAGGCGCGTCAGGAATTGGCGAGCGCCAGGAAGATCAGGACAGCGATAGAGAAACCGCCGACCCAGACAGCCGCCTTGATGAAACCGGCAAAGGTCTTTTCCTGTTCGGTGGTGTCCATCGACCCGTGTTCGTGCGCCATGTCGGAAGTCTCCATTCCCGTGGTTTTTCCTTTCCATAGCGGAAGCCGAAACCCCTGTCACCCCGCCAGAGAGGGCCGGGCGTTTCGCCGCATCCAAGTGACGTGGCGGCGCCACATTCATGGATCGGGTGGCCCGTCGCGGGCCGCAAGTGCGGTTTCAGGCGGCGCGCTGCCACAGCCAGACGCCGCGCGCGTCGCGCTGGCGCGTGGCCCGGCCGGCCTTGAGCAGATGGTTGAGATGGGCCACCGATTCGACCAGCGCCATGCCCGCCGCCGAGTCGGTGATCTCGCGCTTGAAAAGCGGCAGGAAGCATTCGGCGGCCGTGCGCGGCTCGGACAGGTATTGCTCGAGCCGGGAAAGCGCGCCCTGATGGTTCTCGACCATCTGGCGCAGCCGCAGCGGCAGGCCGGTAAAGGGCAGCTTGTGGCCGGGCAGCACGTAATGACGATCCTCGGCGATCTCGCCGAACTTCTTGCAGCTCCGGATCCATTCGGCCACCGGATCGGCGCCGGGCTCGGTCGCGTAGACGCCCAGATTGGCGCTGATGCCCGGCAAAAGCTGGTCGCCGCCAATGACCAGATCGTCGTCGAGGCTCCAGAACGTCGCGTGCTCGGGCGCGTGGCCGTCGCCGCAACGCACGATCCAGTTGCGCCCGCCGATGACGATCTCGTCCCCCTCGGCGATGCGGGTGAACCCCAAGGGCATCGGATCGACGACATCGGCGAAGTTGAACGGCCGCTCGGCCATGCGGCGCGCGATCTCTTCCTCGTCCACTCCCGCGCCGCGCCAATAAGCCACGGTTTCCGGCACCGGCTTCGTATGGGCGTCGAGCATCAGCATCCGCGCGAAGAGCCACGCGGTGCGGGTGGTCACAAGCTCGACGCCGTATTCGGTCTGAAACCACCCGGCCAGCCCGATATGATCGGGATGGTGATGGGTAACGATCAGCCGCCGCACGGGTTTCGCCGCCAGCGGCCCGGCGATCAGCGCCTGCCAGTCGCGCTTTGTGCTCTTGGTGGCAAAGCCGGTATCGACCAGCGTCCAGCCATCGCCATCGTCGAGCGCGTAGACATTGACATGATCCAGCTGCATCGGCAGCGACATGCGCATCCACAAAATCCCCGGCGCGACCTCAATCGCCTGCCCCTTCTCGGGCGGGGCTTCATGTGGAAAGTGGATGCCCTGTTCTGCCGGGTGCGGGCTGGCTGTCGTCATGCGGTCTGAAGATCCTCGACGCTGAGATCGTAAAGCGGCCCGGCCCCCGAGCGCGCTTGCGCAAGCAGGGCGGCATGCTCGGGGAGAATACGCTCGATGAAGACGCGCGCAAGCCGGGCACGCCCGCCTTCGGGATCCACCATCGCGGCTTTCAGGTGGTAATGTGCGCCCAGCACCCGCGCGAAGGCCCGCAGATAGGGGACGGCACCGGCGAAGCGCTCGTTCATCTCCTGCGCCACCAGCCACTCGGTCGCTTCGCGCAGGGTTTCGCTCGCCTCCCACGTCGCCTCGGCCAGTTCGGGAAGCGTGCCGCGCGCGGCCTCGGCATTGTCCTGAACTTCCTGCAACAGACGGGCGGCGGCCTCGCCCCCGTCCATCATCTTGCGCGCAACAAGATCCATCGCCTGAATGCCGTTCGTGCCCTCATAGATCGGCGTGATGCGGACATCGCGGAAATACTGCGCGGCGCCAGTTTCCTCGATGAAGCCCATACCGCCATGGACCTGCACCCCCATCGACGCGACCTCGCAGCCGATATCGGTGCCGTGTGCCTTGGCGATCGGCGTCAGCAACGCGGCGCGCGCCTTCCAGCTGTCCTTGCCGGTGGCCTTGCCCATATCCAGCGCCAGACCGCATTCCAGCGCGATGGCGCGGGCGGCAAAGATCTCGGCCCGCATGACCGCCAGCATCCGGCGCACATCGGCATGGTCGATGATCGCGGTGTTGCCCATCGGCGTCTTGCCCTGCTTGCGCTCCTGCGCATAGGCCAGCGCGTGCTGATAGGCAGCTTCGGCCACGCCGATCCCCTGCGTGCCCACGCCCAGACGGGCATTGTTCATCATCGTGAACATCGCCGCCATGCCGCCATTGGGCTTGCCGACCATCCAGCCTTTGGCGCCTTCGAAGCTCATCACGCAGGTGGGCGAGCCGTGGATCCCCAGCTTGTGCTCGAGCGAGACGACACGCAGGTCGTTGCGCTCGCCGGGATTGCCCTCGGCATCGGGGATGAGCTTGGGCACCATGAACAGGCTGATCCCCTTGGTGCCGGGCGCCGCATCGGGCAGCCGGGCCAGCACAAGATGGCAGACATTCTCGGCCACGTCGTGATCGCCCCAGGTGATATAGATCTTCTGGCCGGTGATCGCGAAGGTGCCGTCGTCTTTTTCTACCGCCTTGGTGCTCAGCGCGCCCACATCCGAACCCGCCTGCGGCTCGGTCAGGTTCATCGAGCCGGTCCATTGGCCGGAAATCAGCTTGGGCAGGTAAAGCGCCTTCAACTCGTCGCTGGCATGGTGTTCCAGCGCCTCGATCTGGCCCTGGCTCAGCAGCGGGCAGAGCTGCAGCGCAAGGTTGGCGCCCGACATCATCTCGTTCATCGCGGTGTTCAGCGTCTGCGGCAGCCCCATGCCGCCGAACTCGGGCGTGGCAGAAATGCCCAGCCAGCCGCCCTCGGCAATCGCCTGATAGGCGTCCTTGAAACCGGGCGAGGTGCGCACGACGCCGTTTTCCAGCTTGGCGGGCGTCAGGTCGCCATTGCGATTGACGGGCGCCAGCACCTCGTCGCACAGCCGGCCCAGCTCGGACAGGATCGCCTCGGTCACATCGGCGCCGGCTTCGGCGAAAGTGTCGGTCTCGGCAAGGCGGTCGTAGCCCAACACCTTGTCGAGCAGGAAACGCACATCGGCAACGGGGGACGTGAATGGCATCGGTTTCCTCCAGGCAATCGCTGTTGCAGCCGCGCCAAGCGCGCTTGGCAAGCCGCGTCGCGGGCTGTATTGCCGCAATTATAGCGCCCGGAACAGCCCTCGACACGAAAACGCAGCGTCACCTCGCCATGCCCGAGACCCGAGTTTTGTCCCCAGATGCCAAGGGGCTGTCGCAGGCGGCGGGCCTGCTGCGGCGCGGCGGTCTGGTCGCGTTCCCGACCGAGACGGTCTACGGGCTGGGCGCCGATGCGACCTGCGACGACGCCGTCGCCCGCATCTTCGAGGCCAAGGGCCGCCCCCGCTTCAACCCGCTGATCGCGCATCTGCCCGACCTGTCGATGGTCGAGCGCTACGCCGTGCTGACCCCACTGGCCGAGCGCCTGGCGCGGGCTTTCTGGCCCGGTCCGATGACGCTGGTGCTACCGTTGAAAGGCGGGTTGTCGCCGCTGGTGACCGCCGGGCTCGACAGCGTGGCGATCCGCCTGCCCGCCCATCCGGTCGCGCGCGCGCTGCTTGACGCGTTCGGCGGCCCGCTCGCCGCGCCCTCGGCCAACCCGTCGGGGCGCATCAGCCCGGTGACGGCGCGGCATGTGTTGGACGGTCTCGACGGACGGATCGAGGCCGTGGTCGACGGCGGAAGCTGCGCGGTGGGACTGGAATCGACGATCCTCGACGCCCGGGGCGAGGCGCCGGTGCTGCTGCGCGCGGGCGGTCTGGCAAGCGAGGCGGTCGAAGCCCTCGGCCTGACGCTGCAGCGCCCAAAGGACGGACGGATCACCGCGCCGGGCCAGCTGGCTTCGCATTACGCGCCGCGCGGGCGCGTGCGGCTGGGGGCCGAGGCGCCCGAACCCGGCGAGGTCTGGGTGGGCTTCGGCCCCTGCCCCGGCGCCGCGCTGACTTTGTCGGAAGCGGGCGACACGACCGAGGCCGCGGCGCGGCTGTTCCACGCGCTGCACGAAGCCGACGCGCTGGCGGGGCCCGGGGGGCGCATCGCCTTCGCGCCGGTACCCGAAAGCGGGCTTGGACGCGCGGTGAACGACCGGCTTCGCCGGGCAGCGGCGCCCCGCTAGGATTGCCACCAGTGCTGGAACGTCAGGGTACCGCCCGGAAACAGAACGCAGCACGCGGGTCCGACCACCACGATTGCCCCGGCACCGCCGCATTCGCGAACCGTACGGCATAAGCCGCGATATCCGGCTGACGGGGATCGGGCGACGACAGGCAGATGACATCGTTGCGTCCGATCCAGCTGCGGAAACGCCCCTGAAACGGCACGGTTTCACCCGGGGCCACGTCGCCCAGACGCAGCCCGCCCTCTGGCGCCCCACGTCCCAGCAGCGCGGCCGGGCCAAGCGTGATCGTCTGCAGCGCGGTGCCGCCACGATACAGCGTCGCCAGCAGTGGGCGCGGCGAGAAGATACGCGACCAGCCGTCATTGACGACCCAGACCGTCACCTCATGCGCAGGCTGATCGATGCGGGCGAAATCCATGCGCAGCCGGTAGCCCAGCCGCCGCTCGACCGCGTCCCGGCAGCCTTCGGCGCGCCAGCGGTCGTGGAAGTCCGGGTGATAGGCGGCATCCAACGTGTTCAGGTGGTAAAGCGCCCCTTCATCAAGGATCGCCCAGCACCCCAGCCGTGGCGCGCTGCCGCGGCAGGTCTGCACGGAGAAGGGCGTGCTCTCGGTCATGTCCTGCGCGAAGAGACGTTGCGCCAGCTGCTGTCCCGCCCAGCCGGTATAGGTGCCGGTATCGTCGGGCGCGGACAGGAAACAATCGTTGTGAAACCCGAACCGCCCGCGCCCCTCGGCGCCCCAGGCCATCAGGTCGGGTGGCCGGCGCCATTGCAGCGGCACTTCGAGCGGGAAATATTCGAGCAGCGCATCCCGGATGGCCGCCTTGTTCGCCGGGCTTTCCAGCCCGTTGGCCGAGCCATGCCCCTCGCCCCATTGCCCGATGAAACCCGCCTGTATCACCGCCAGCGTGTCGCGGTTGCGCCGCAGGACCGGGCCGAGCTGGCGAATGTGTTGCAGGACCCGCCACAAGGGCGCATCCGGCTGGTTGCCGCCGTAATTATAGCTGAACCGCACGATCAGCTTGACCCCGGCGCGACGCGCATTGCCCAGCGCGCCCTCGATCCAGCTAAGTTCCCAGTCGGGCAAGGGCGCATTGCGCCAGGCATCGAGCCGGATCAGCGCGAAGACGACAGTATAGCCGTTCTCGTCGCGCTGACGCGCCATCCACTCATAGGTCCAGTTGTCGCTGCGTAGGAAATCCTCGTGCTCGCTGATCCAGAAGCCGCGTTCGGGCGACAGGACAAACCCCTCTTCCGCCGCGAAGTGCAGTGACCGGACCTGCGCCGACAAAGCGGCGGGGATCAGCGACAGAAAAAGCGTCAGACAAAGCGCCCGGAAAACGGCGCTGGGCGGCACGGATAAGCGGGAAAATCGTAACATGGCACACTCGGATTAATAAAACGCGGATGGTCTGCTCTACCCCGAACGCTGAAAACAGCTTCAGGACGTCCACAATACACCGCGCCTCGCCCTCGCCAAACCTTGGCGCTCACCCCCTATGCCACATTGCGGATCACCGGAGCGGGGTCATTCCGCTCGGAAGCATTCTGAAATTCCGCCACCACCTCGCTAAGCAGATTGGTCGCGGCATTCAAAGCTGTCGTTGCAGCAGAGGTTTCCTCAAACATGGCTGTATTATGCTGTGTGAGCTGATCAAGTTCACCCATGGTGTTTTTCAGATCAGCGATTCCTTGTGAATGGGTCCCGACCGTCGATGCGATGCTTTGCATGGCATCAGAGGCCTTGCGCACCGCTTCGAGAACACCGCGAAGGACTGCACCGGCGTTGTTGACAAGTTCCACACCGTTTTGAACCTGACGGGAACTGTCGTTTATCAGAACGCTGATTTCCTGCGCCGCATCCGAAGAACGCCCTGCAAGCGCGCGAACTTCCGTGGCGACGACGGCGAACCCTTGACCGGCCGTCCCCGCACGTGCGGCCTCGACCCCGGCATTGAGCGCCAAGAGGTTGGTCTGCAACGCCACGTCTTCGATCAGATCGACAACCGACAGGATCCGGTCCGAGCTGCTCTTGATCTGGGCCATCGCATCCAACGCGCCATCGACCACCTTCATGCCGTTTTCCGCGTCGGTTCTTGTCTCTGCCGTCATCAGCGCGGCCTGTTGGGCGTCTCCTGACGTGGTGGACATGACCTCGCTGATCCTGTCGATACGCGTGGTCACACTGCCCAGTGCATAGGCCTGTTCCTCTGTCCGCTTGGCGAGTTTGTCGGATGCAGAAGCAATGCTTCTTGTATCCGCTTTGATTGAGTCCGCGTTTTCCTGGACACGGGTCATGGCGACGGACAACGCTTTGACTGCGCTGTTGAATTCGTTTCGCAGCGGCTCGAACTGTTCCGGAAACACCGTAAGAATACGCGTTGCAAGATCCCCTTTTGCCAACCGGGTCAGCGCCACGCTAAAGTGTTCCATGACGTTGAGCTGTTCTGCTTCCTTTTTGGTCAGGTTCCTTTGCAGCTCGTGCGAACTGGTCAACGCATCGGAGAGCCTTGCCGCCTCTTGCTCGATCTGATCGCGCTGGCTCAGCTGCATTCGCAATAGGTAGAACAGACCTGCGGTTTCAGCCACCCAAACGGTGCCGTGTAGCGCCAGACGACCCAAATCTATCAGCAGGCCACCGCTTGGATAAATCAGCGTCGGCAGGAAAAACGTGAGCAGTGCGTGATGGACGATGACGATCCCTGACGCGGCGAGAAGCGCCCGCTGATCTTGCAGGATAACCAGCACAGCCAGCACGGCAAAGTAGATCAGGTGTGAGTCAAGCTGCCACGGATTTCCGGCCAATGCAGCCGTCAGCAACGGCAATTGCCCCATAGCCCCAAGCGACACCGCGATCCGCGCGATCTCTCCGCCGCGAAGCTGAACGCCGATCGTCACTGCGGCAATTGCGAGAGACATCGCAAGAAACGGCCAGGGCGACAGACCCGCCAGCCAGGCGCCGATCGCCGGAACAGGCGTCAGCAAACCGTTGAGATAGCCAATCAGACGTAGACCCTTTGCCTGCGCAGCTTCCAGGGAAGTGGTGGTTTCGGTCATTTTAAGCTCCGCAAAGTTGCGCTGCGATCGCGCCGTCGAGGACCAACCAGGCACCTTCGTTTTTTAACCGCTCGGCGAAGCCCGCAGGCTCCGTTTCTGCAACGGCGAGCAGGGCAAGCGGTGCGGATGTCGGGCCGATGGGACGTCCGCCCGCGCGGTGCAGGATACCCGGCAAACCGTTCGGAGGTCCGACAACGAGAAATGTGGTTGCTGATTGAAGCGGGCGACCGGTGAGAGCCAACAGAGGCGCCGCGATCAAGGGTCCGAAGATCAAGCATATCATCGCAGCGACGCGCATCACGGGGTTCCCGAAGAGAATCAAAGTTCACCTTGAGATACCGCCGAGAGCTTACCCCACGATTAACACGTCTCCGGTAGATTGCGCCCCTATCCCGGCGCATTCCTTCCGCGCAAGTCTTTGGCGTTGTTTCATTTTCGCGGCTGTGGCCATGTCAGTTCCTGACCCCGTAGCCTGCAGGAAACCTGGCCAATTGAGCGACTACCCGGGGCTGCCAAGAGCCGCCGATGCCCCCTGCCATCATCATAGGCGCAGCGGCTTACGGCATCCGGCAACACGAACCGCAGCAATGGATATGAGACGGGGAGAAGCCAAAATCCGTCCCAACAAAGAGCCAATGGGGCGTGGCGAACCGCTCTGGGGAACAGGTCCGGTCAAAGGGCACAGGTGATCTGACGAAAATTGGTGCCCGAGGCGAGATTCGAACTCGCACACCCGCTAGGGCGGAGGATTTTGAATCCCCTGCGTCTACCGTTCCGCCACTCGGGCACGCAGAAGCGGATTATCCCGCCCACGCGGCGCGGTCAACGGGGTGGATGCCATCGTGGTATCGTCCGCATGGGCAGGCTGAAGGCACCGAGCGGATACCGGACGGGCACAGTGCGGGCGATGCTGGCTTGACGCCCCCGTCCCGCTGGGGCACCAGAAACGCGCACAGCCCGAGCGGAGACCCCATGCTGCGATCTCTCTACGACTGGACGATCTCGCTTGCCGCGCATCCGCGCGCGCTTTGGGCGCTTGCTATCGTAGCCTTCATCGAAAGCTCGGTCTTCCCGATCCCGCCCGACGCGCTGATGATCCCGATGATCATCGCCGCCCCGCGCCGCGCCTTTTTGATTGCGGGGGTGGCGACGCTGTCCTCGGTTCTGGGCGGGCTTCTGGGCTACGCGATCGGCGCGCTGGCCTTCGACAGTATCGGCTTTCCGATCCTCGAAGCGCTGGGCAAGGGCGATGCTGTGCTCGAATTCAACGACCGTTTCAACAGCATGGATTTCTGGCCCGTGCTGATCGCCGGTCTCACGCCCTTCCCCTACAAGGTGATCACCATCATGTCGGGCTGGACCGGCCTGCCGCTGGGCACCTTCATCGTTACCTCGATCGTGGCGCGCGCGGGACGGTTCTTTCTGGTGGCGGGGCTGCTCTATTTCTTCGGCGCACCCATTCGTGAATTCATTGAGCGCCGGCTGGGCTTGATGACCTTCCTCTTCGTGGTACTGCTGCTCGGCGGATTTCTGGCTGTGAGGTTCCTGTGAAAAACTGGTCGCTCGCCTCGCTTGCGGGGCTCGGTTCTGCAGCGCTTCTGGGCGGCGCCCTGTATTTTCAATACGTCATGGGCCTCGCGCCCTGCGAACTCTGCGTCGAACAGCGCTGGCCGCATCTGGCGGCGTTCCTCATCGGCGTGGCCGTCTGGTTCTTCCCCGCGCGCTGGCTGATGGCACTGGGCGCGCTCGCCGTGGCCACATCGGGCGCACTGGGGATCTATCACACCGGCGTCGAGCGAGGCTGGTGGGAAGGCCCCACCGCCTGCTCGGGCACCGCCGATATTTCCAGCCTCAGCCCCTCGGATGCGCTCGACGTGATCATGGCGGCGCCAGTCGTGCGCTGCACCGATGTCGCGTGGGAGATGCTGGGCCTGTCGATGGCCTCGTGGAACGCGATCCTGTCCTTCGCGCTGGCCGCGCTCTGGATCGTCGCCCTGCGCCGCGCCTGAGCCAGGGACGCGCCTCGGTCAGGGACAGGCTTCAGGCCCGCCGCACCAAGGCGGCAAAACAGCCGGGCTTGGCGTAGTGAAGGTGGATATAGGCGACCGCCGGGTTCCAGAAACACCGCGTCAGCACCATGCCCAGCTCCCGCCCCTCGACCGCTTCGGCGTCGATCATCATGTCATCCCGGTCGAACCTCCGCACCGATATCAGCCGCGCGTGAAACACCGCCGGCACCGCGCCCGGCGCAGGCCGCGCCTGCCGTACCCCCGCGCGCACAAAGATCGCATGAGAGGCCCGATACGGCGTCGAGGCCGGCTGATGGGTGTAGTTGATCAGCAACACGGTCTCGCCAATCGCCGCATCCTCAAGGCTCACCCGGCAGGGCACGCCCGGCGAATGCGTAACGACCGAGCGCCGGGCATGGCGCGCGGCAAGGTCCTCGTCGGATAACGCGAAAAGCGGCGCGAAGTCGGCCTCTGGCAGGGCATGGATCTGAAACGTCATCGGGGTCCTCCGTCAGGTATGCCCCGTCTTCCAGGGATGCCCCGTCTTCGCCGACCGCATGAGACACCGCGACCCGGATCCTGCGCAATGCGCGGCTCAGCCCACCAAGGGATCGAGCGCCGCTAGGACGGGCCGCGTCAGCGCCGCGAGGCTCTGCTTCTGCCCCCCCTCAGCTCGGAAATTCGCGGGATCCAGCCAAGTCTCGAACGCCCCTTTCAGCGCCGGCCATTCCAGATCGATCGCCGCGTACCATGCGGTATCGCGATTGCCGCCCTTGACCACGCCCGCCTGCCGAAACACACCCTCATAACTCAACCCGAACCGCTGCGCCGCCCGGCGCGACGGCAGGTTGGCCGCATGGCATTTCCACTCAAACCGTCGATAGCCTGCCTCGAAGCACCATTCCATCAGCCGATAAACCGCCTCGGTCGCCTCGCGCGTGCGCTGAAGGCGCGGCGCAAAGGTCAGCCAGCCTGCCTCGGCCGATCCCGCGCGCGGATCGATCCGCATCAGGCTCATCGTGCCGCCCAGCCGCCCGTCTTCCATGCGCACCGCAAAATGCAGCGGATCCCAGCCCAGCCGCGCGGCATCCAGCCAGCCGATATAAGCGCCCTGATCCGCGAAAGGGCCGACCGGCAGGTAATCCCACATCGCCCCGCCATCCTCGGCATAGGCCGCGAACAGCCCCTCCGCATGCGCGCGCGCCAGCGGTTCAAGCGTGACATAGCGCCCCTTGATGTCAGTGCGCGGCGGCAATTGCGGCGGAGACCACGAAGACAGATCGGTCATGGCAGGATCCTTTCACAGATCCCTAACCGATAGCGCACCCCATCCCATCGGGAAAGCGCGCGCCACCCTCACTTTTATCCGGAAATATCCTCGGGGGGACCAAGGGGGCAGACAGCCCCCCTTGGCGCAGGGGAGCGCGAGGGGGCGCGTGGCCCCCTCGCCTCTGCCTGGAATAAATATGCAGGGGGCGCAGCCCCCTGCGCCAGCTCAGCTTTCCGGCGGCAGCACCCGCAGGCGGAGTTCGCGCAGCTGTTCGTTGGTGGCCTCCGAAGGCGCGTTCATCATCAGGTCTTCGGCGCGCTGGTTCATCGGGAACATGATGACCTCGCGGATATTCGCGGTATCGGCCAGCAGCATGACGATCCGGTCGATCCCCGCCGCGCAGCCGCCGTGCGGGGGCGCGCCGTATTTGAACGCCTTGACCATGCCGCCGAAGCGCTTCTCGACCTCGTCCTTGCCATAGCCCGCCAGTTCGAACGCCTTGAACATGATCTCGGGCTTGTGGTTCCGGATCGCGCCCGAGACCAGCTCGTAGCCGTTGCAGGCAAGGTCGTACTGATAGCCCAGCACCTCGAGCGGATCGCCCTGCAGCGCCTCCATCCCACCCTGCGGCATCGAGAACGGGTTGTGGCTGAAGTCGATGGTCCCGGTTTCGGGATCCTTCTCGTACATCGGGAAATCGACGATCCAGGCGAATTTGAAGACGTTCTCGTCGATTAGGCCCAGCTCGCGCCCGATCTCGGTGCGCGCGCGGCCCGCGACGGCCTCGAACTGCTCGGGCTTGCCGCCGAGGAAGAAGGCCGCATCGCCCTCGTCCAGACCCAGCTGCTGGCGGATCGCCTCAGTACGTTCCGGGCCGATATTCTTGGCCAGCGGCCCCGCCGCTTCCAGCCCGGCATCGCCCTTGCGCCAGAAGATATAGCCCATGCCGGGCAGGCCCTGCGACTGCGCGAAGCTGTTCATCCGGTCGCAGAACTTGCGCGAACCGCCGCCCGGCGCCGGGATCGCGCGGATCTGCGTGCCCGCGTTTTCCAGCAGCTTGGCGAAAATGGCAAAGCCCGAGCCCGCGAAATGCTCGGACACGACCTGCATCTTGAGCGGGTTGCGCAGGTCGGGCTTGTCCGAGCCGTACCACAGCATCGAATCCTTGTAGGCAATGAGCGGCCAGTCGGCATCGACCGTCTTGCCGCCGCCGAATTCCTCGAACACGCCCTGGATGACCGGCTGCACGGCGGCGAAGACGTCTTCCTGCCGCACGAAGCTCATTTCCACGTCGAGCTGGTAGAAATCGGTGGGCGAGCGGTCGGCGCGCGGGTCTTCATCGCGGAAACAGGGCGCGATCTGGAAATACTTGTCGAAGCCCGCCACCATGATCAGCTGCTTGAACTGCTGGGGCGCCTGCGGCAGCGCGTAGAACTTGCCCGGATGCAGACGCGAGGGCACGAGGAAGTCGCGCGCGCCTTCGGGCGACGAGGCCGTGATGATCGGCGTCTGGAATTCGTTGAAGCCTTCGTCCCACATCCGGTTGCGGATCGAGCGCACGACATTCGAGCGCAGCATCATGTTGGCGTGCAGCGTCTCGCGGCGCAGGTCGAGGAAGCGGTAGGTCAGGCGCGTTTCTTCGGGATAGTCCGGCTCGCCGAAAACGGGCAGCGGCAATTCGCCCGCCTCGCCCAGAATCTCGACCTTGCGGGCATAGACTTCGATCTCGCCGGTCGGGATCTTGGTGTTGATCAGGCTCTCGTCGCGGGCCTTCACGCTGCCCTCGATCGAGATCACCCATTCCGAGCGGACCTTCTCCAGCTCGGCGAAAGCCGCGCTGTCGCTGTCGGCCAGCACCTGCGTGATGCCGTAATGGTCGCGCAGGTCGATGAACAGCACGCCGCCATGGTCGCGCACGCGGTGCACCCAGCCCGCGAGGCGGACGGTATCGCCGACATGCGCCTTGTTGAGGTCGGCACAGGTATGGCTGCGATAGGCGTGCATCGGGAACTCCGGGGCTGGGGCTATGGATCGGCCCGGAGAAACAGCGTCAGGCGGTGGAAGTCAAGGGTGGCGGCTTTTGCGTGCGGTTCGGGCGCCGAAAACGGCGCTGCAAACCGGCTCAGCCCTGCGCGCCATCGCCAGTGCCGTCGCTGGCGCCAAAGAACACGCCGTCACGCAGCACCTGCGCCACGGTATCGCGTTTCACCATCGGCTCCTTGGCGGCATAGGCATAGGTCAGCGACAGGTCGCACAGCTGGTTGATAAGCCGCGGCACCCCGTCGGTCGCCTGATGCACCAGCTCGGCGGCCTGACGGCTGAAGATACCGGGATTGCCGCCCGCATGACGGATGCGCGAGGCGATATATCCCCCGGTCGAAGCGATATCGAGCCGCGGCAGGTGATAGCTTGCCGCGACACGCTGGGCGAACTGGATCAGGTCGGGGCGGCGCACCATCGCGCGCAGCTCGGGCTGGCCCACCAGCAGAAGCTGAAGCACCTCGTCGCGCCCGGCATTGATATTGGTCAGCATCCGCAGGTCTTCGAGCGCATCGCGGTTGAGGTTCTGCGCCTCGTCGATGACCAGAAGCACGCGGTTGCCATGGGCATGTTCCGCCAGCAGGAAATCCTGAATCGCCGGAAACGCATCGTCTTCGGCGCCGCCGCCCGGCACGGACAGGCCCAGCGCCGCGCAGACGCGCCGCATGATGTCGTTCACGCCGGGCCGTGCGTTCGAGATCATGCCGATCGTCACGCTGTCGTCGAGCCCGTCGATGAAATGGTGCAGAAGCGTGGTCTTGCCCGCCCCGATCTCGCCCGTCAGCAGCGTGATCGGCGCCCGCGTCGACAGGCCGTAATCAAGCATCGCGTACGCGCCGCGATGTTCGGGCGACCAGTACAGGAACTCAGGATCGGGTGCCAACGCGAAGGGACGTTCGCGCAGCCCGAAATGCTCCAGATAATAATTAAGCGCCTGTGCCATGCCCGTTCCGGTTTAGTTGCGCCCCCGCCCCGCTGATCGTTGTCAGCCAGAGCCATGGCGTTGTCCGTCGGGATATAGGCGAAGTGGGGCCAGATTACCAAATTCTCGGGGCGCTTTCTGGGCAAGCTGGACCTGCGGCCTTTCCCCTGCCATCCAAGCGCCACAAGCCGGGGTGATTCGGCGGCGCGACACGGAACACGGCGTAATTGTGGCAGAAGTTCGCCTCATGCGTGCAAATCAGCCCTTGACGCAATCAGCGCCTATCGGGCTTTCCGCGACGGAAATGTTTCCACTACAGGGACGATCACCCTCGCATCCTGCAAAAGTTCGCATGTTAAGCGGCATTTTGCGAAAACGCCCCCTGATGCCCATTTGGAAACAAACAGTTTAGGGCCTAATTATGGCGAAATTGCCGCAATTTGTTTTTTCCGCGACACAAACACGGCTAAAGAAGGTTAAGAGACGTCGACTGCGCCTGGGGGGGTGAAGTCCGACCGCATCACTATCTGGGCGCTGCCATGACCCTGCACTATCGTGCACTACCCGACTTCACCGGAGTCGACCTGAATCCGATGCCTGCAAACTACGCGCTGCAGGACTGGAGCAAGGGACCGACCCTGACCTCTCCGATGAGCGAGGCCGAACCTGCCGAGCTTCTGCCCGCGCTGGGCGGGGATTATGCGGTGACCGGCAAACGCCTGTTGGATCTCGTGCTGGCCAGCGTCGCGTTGCTTGTGGCCGCGCCGGTGCTGGTTCTGCTGGCGGCCCTGCTGTGGATCGAAGGCGGTAACCCCTTCTATACGCAGGAACGTCTCGGGCGGCACGGACGGCATTTCCGCATGTACAAGCTGCGCTCGATGGTGCCCGACGCCTCGGCCCGGCTGGTCGAGTATCTCGACCGCGACCCGGCGATGCGTGCCGAATGGGACCTGACGCAGAAGCTCAAGCGCGATCCCCGCATCACCCCGCTGGGCCGCCTGCTGCGCAAGACCTCGCTGGATGAGCTGCCGCAGCTGCTGAACGTCATCAAGGGCGACATGAGCCTTGTCGGCCCCCGCCCGATGCTGCCGCAGCAAATGGCCATCTACGCCAATCCGCCCGCCTATCTGGGCCTGCGTCCGGGGATCACCGGGCTGTGGCAGGTCACCGCGCGCAACGAGGACAGCTTCGCGCTGCGTGCGGCCATCGACCTGCGGTATGCCGAGCGGGTTTCGCTGTGGCGGGACCTGAAGATCATGGCAGCGACCTTCGGTTCGATCCTGCGCGCCACCGGCTACTGACCCTGCCCGGCGACAGAGTCCCTGACGCGGACCCTACGAAAGCCGGCGGGGCTTTGCGTTTGGTCTTGCGGTCATGCGACGCTGCTGCCATCCCTTGCCCATGACCCAGAATTTCAGAGCCAGCGCAACGCGGCCCGCCCCGGTTGTGCTGGGCATCGTCGGTCTGTGCGCATTGCTCGAGCTGGCCTTCACGCTGGCCGAAATGCCCTTCTTTCAGTTCGACAGCCTGCGCCGGGTCGCCATCGTCCATGGTGCGTTCTGGCCCGGCTTGCTGGAGGGATGGGAGCCGGTTTTTCCCGGCCAGCGGGTGACGATGTTCGTCAGCTATGCCTTTCTGCATGGCGGCTTTCTGCACATGGCCTTCAACATGCTGCTGTTGGTCCATCTGGGCCGTCAGTCGGTGATCCGGCTGGGACAGGGCGGCTTTCTGCTGGCCTTCGTCCTGTGCGCGATCGGCGGGGCGGCGGGCTACTGGCTGCTCAACGGCTCAGACTCGCCGATGCTGGGCGCCTCGGGCGCGGTGTTCGGTTTTTTCGGCATGACGATCTTCTGGGACATTCAGGTCCGGCGCAAAATCGGCATGTCGATCGATCAGCCGATCCGGATGATGATCGGTCTGGCGGTGATGAACGTGCTGCTGTGGTTTCTCGTCAGCGGAATGCTCGCATGGGAGGCACATCTGGGCGGTTTTGTCACCGGCGCGGTGCTGGCACGGATCGTGACCCCCACGCCGGGTCACCGGGCGCGGCTGACCCCTCGGGACCGTTGACAGAATCGTCAATACGCCGTTGCATTCAAAATCGAAATGCGCCCTAGTAGAAAACTTGATCAAATAATGACGGAGTCTGCGTGACCGCCGATACACTGACTGCCCCGCCCGAACCCGGTCCGACAGACGCTGCCGCGACTGTCCCGGTCATCGAGATCAATGGCCTGCACAAGGCCTATGGCTCGCTCGAGGTCCTCAAAGGGGTCGATGTCAAGGCAATGCCCGGTCAGGTGATCTCGCTCATCGGTTCGTCCGGGTCGGGCAAATCGACGCTTCTGCGCTGCTGCAACCTGCTCGAAGACAGCCAGCAGGGCGACATCATCTTCGAGGGCGAAAGCGTCCATTGGCGCGGCACCGGGCTGAACCGTCACCCGGCAGACCGCGCGCAGGTCGCGCGCATCCGCACCAATCTTGCGATGGTGTTCCAGAACTTCAATCTGTGGTCGCACATGACCGTTCTGCAGAACGTCATGGAAGCCCCCGTCACGGTGCTGAAGCAGGACAAGGCCACGGTCGAGAAACGCGCCCGCGCCCTGCTGGACAAGGTGGGGATCGGCGACAAATGCGACGTCTATCCGGCGCAGATGTCGGGCGGCCAGCAGCAGCGCGCGGCAATCGCCCGTGCCCTGTGCATGGAGCCGCGCGCGCTGTTGTTCGACGAGCCGACCTCGGCGCTGGACCCCGAGCTTGAGCAAGAGGTGGTACGCGTCATCAAGGCGCTGGCCGATGAGGGGCGCACGATGATCATCGTCACCCACGACATGCGGCTGGCCAATGACGTGTCCGATCACGTCATCTTCCTGCATCAGGGCCTGATCGAAGAAGAGGGCCCGCCCGCAGAGCTGTTCGGCGCGCCCAAATCGACGCGCCTTCAGCAATTCCTCAGCGCGACCCAGTCGGGCTGAGGGCAAACAAAACAAAAAAGACCCCAAGTCCAACAGAGGTAATCAAAAATGAAGAAACTTCTTCTTTCCGCCGCCACGCTCGCCTTTGCCGCGACCGGCGCGCTGGCGCAGGATGTCGTCCGTCTCGGTACCGAGGGCGCCTATCCTCCGTATAACTATATCGACGAATCCAACGAACTGGTCGGCTTCGAGATCGACCTGGGCAACGCCCTGTGCGAGCGCGCCGGTCTGACCTGCGAATGGGTGCAGAACGACTGGGATTCGATCATCCCCAACCTTGTGGGCGGCAATTACGACGCGATCATGGCCGGCATGAATGCCACGCCCGAACGCGCCGAGGTCATCATGTTCTCGGATCCCTACAAGCTGCCTGATCCCTCGGCCTATATGGCGCTGGCGGGCACCGATACCTCGGTCATGGAAGAGGGTGTGATCGCCGCGCAGTCGAACACGATGCAATCGGGCATGGTCGCCGACACCTCGGCCACGCTGATCGAATTCCCGACCGCCGACGAGACCATCGCCGCGGTGCGCAACGGCACTGCCGACGCCGTGCTGGCCGACCGCGACTTCCTGATGACCTATGTAGACGAGTCCGGCGGCGAGCTGGAATTCCTGGCCACCGTGCCCTCGCCGGGTGCTGGCGTGTCGATCGGCCTGCGCCAGTCCGACACCGAGCTGCAAGCGACCTTCAACGCGGCGCTCGACGAGATGAAGGCCGACGGCTCGCTCAACGAAATGCTGGTGCAATGGTTCGGCGACGAGGTGCCGCAGTTCGAATGATCTGACAGCCCGGCCCTTCGCGTCCGCCGCGAAGGGCCTATCGCCGGTGCCCGATGTTTTCCTTTTGCGCTGATCCGTCTGTCCTGCCCGACTGGCAATGGATGGCCTGCTACCTGACCACCGGCTCGCATTTCGCGCTCTATCGGTCGGTGCTGGTCGTGCTGCTTTTGCTCGCACTCGCGGCACCGCTGGCGCTTGGCATGGGGTTTCTGGGCGCGCTGGCGGTGCGCTCGGGCAACCCGCTGCTCAAGGGCATCGGCACCATCTATGTCTCGATGGTGCGCGGCGTTCCCGACATCATCTTTTTCCTGTTCGTCCCCTTCGCCATAGATCAGGGCGTCGAATATCTGCGCCACAAGATCCTGTGCCCCGACTGGGACCAACCGATCCGGCAGGGCAACGATTTCATCGTCTGTCAGGCGGCGAAAATGCCGCTCGCCACCGATCCGGCCTGGGTTCACAATGTCTGGGGCTTCGCGCTGGCGCTGATCGCCTTCGCGCTGGTCTTCGGCGCGTTCGCGGCGAACACGCTCAACGGTGCGATGAACGCGGTGCCGCGCACGCAGATCGAAACCGCCGAGGCCTATGGCATGACGCCGGGCCAGAGCTTTCGCCGGGTCCTGCTGCCGCAGATGTGGGTCTATGCCCTGCCCGGCCTGTCGAATCTGTGGATGATCCTGACCAAGGCCACCCCGCTCTTGTTCCTGCTGGGCATTCAGGACGTGGTGTTCTGGGCGCGCGAACTGGGCGGGCAGAAGACCGGGCATTACGCGTATACCCATCCCGACTGGCGGGTCTGGTACTTCCTCGGCGTGCTGGCTTTCTACCTGACGCTGACATGGGTCAGTCAGAAGATCTTCGACCGGATCATGGCGCGGCTCAATCACGGGCAGGCCACGTCGGGCGGTGAAGCGCTCAGAAAGGCGCCCGCATGAGCAGTTGCGGGGAAAGCTTCAGCGGACTCATCCTGCGCGCACTGGGACGCGATTTCGGCGACCGGCTGCTGCCGCGCGGGCTTGAGATCAATTTCTGCGATCAGGTCTTCCTGATCGCCTCGGGCCTGATCTGGAACGTCTATTTCGCCATCCTTGCGCTGTTCTTCGGCTTTTTCCTCGCCACCGCCGTGGCTTTGGGCAAGGCCAGCCCCAGCCGCTGGCTGTCGCGACCGGCGGACTGGTTCGTCTTCCTGTTCCGGGGCTCGCCGCTTTTTGTGCAGTTCTTCTTCGTCTACGAGGCGCTGGTCCTGCTGCCCCGCACCGGGATCGAGATCGGCCCGATCACCATGGACACGCAATGGATGACCCGCGCCTGGGCGGGGGCGCTGTTCGTGCTGTTTCTCAATACCTCGGCCTATACCGCCGAGATCTTCTTCGGCGCGCTGAAATCCATCCCCAAGGGGGATATGGAAGCCGCCGATGCCTACGGGTTGACCGGCTGGAGCAAGTTCCGCCGCATTACCTTCCCGACCATGCTGCGCCTTGCCTGGCCCAGCTACACCAACGAGGCGATCTTTCTGCTGCACGCCACGACCCTGGTGTTCTTTTCGGCCTTCCCGGCCTGGCAGCAGATGGGCGACGCCCTTTACTACGCGAACTATTTCGCCGCGCAGACCTTCAACCCGTTCGTTGCCTATCCGCTGGTGGGGCTTTACTTCATCGTGCTGACGCTGGCGGTGATCGGGTTGTTCGGTGCGGTCAATCGAAGGCTCAACCGGCATCTTCCGCGGGCGGCGCGTGCCCGGCTCCGGTTCCGGCCCCAATATATCAGGTGATCCATGCGTGATTGGCTCCGCCATCACCCCGACGTCAAAACCATCCGCATCGCTGCTGTCGACCTCAACGGGCAAGCCCGGGGCAAGCGCGTGCCCTCGCGCTTTGCCGACAAGGTTGTCGATGAGGGCACGCGGTTCCCTTTCTCGGTCATGAATCTCGACATCTGGGGCGAGGATATCGAAGATAGCCCGCTGGTGTTCGATTCGGGCGATGCCGACGGGGTGCTCAAACCCACCGAGCGCGGCTTCCTGCCGATGCCATGGCTTGAAGCCCCGACCGCACTGATGCCGCTGTGGATGTTCCACGAAGACGGCACGCCCTTTGCCGGCGACCCCCGCCATGCGCTGGCCCGCGTGGTCGAGCGGTTCCACGCGAAGGGCCTGCACCCGGTCTGCGCGACCGAGCTGGAATTCTACCTGATCGACGATTCCGGCCGCGAATTGCGCGTACCGCCCTCGCCGCGTTCGGGCAAGCGGCGTCCCGGCGCCGACACGCTGGCGCTGCGCGCGCTCGACGCCTTCGACCGTTTCTTCACCGATCTCTATGACGCTTGCGAAGTGATGGATATCGACGCCGACACGGCGATCTCGGAAGCGGGTCTGGGGCAGTTCGAGGTGAACCTGCTGCATTCCGACAACGTGATGAAGATCGCCGACGACACGTGGCTCTTCAAGCAACTGGTGCGGGGCCTTGCGCGCAAGCACGGCTTTGCCGCGAGCTTCATGGCGAAACCCTATGAGGACTGGCCCGGCAATGGCATGCACATGCATTTCTCGGTCACCGACGAGGACGGCACGAACCTGTTCGACGACGGCACGCGCGGCGGCTCGGACCTGCTTAAAAACGCGGTGGCAGGGTGTCTGAAGGCGATGCCCGGCACCACGCTGCTGCTGGCGCCGCACTGGAACAGCTATGACCGATTCGCGCCCGGCAACCACGCGCCGACCGGCATCGCCTGGGCCTATGAGAACCGCACGGCTGCCTTGCGCATCCCCTCGGGCAGCTTCAAGGCGCGGCGTATCGAGCACCGCGTGGCGGGCGGCGACATCAATCCATACCTGATGATGGCGGGCGTTCTGGGCGGCGCTCTGCTGGGGATCGAGGACGGCCTGACCCCGCCCACGCCGATCACCGGCAATGCCTATGATCTCGACCTTCCGCAAATGCCGACAAAGTGGCAAGATGCGATCGACGCGTTCGAAAGCAGCCCCGAAATGGCGCGCATCTTCGCCCCGCAGCTGATTGACAATCTGGTGCGCACCAAGCGCCAGGAGCTGCGCTACATGGCCGAGATGACGCCGCAGGAGATGCTCGAACTCTATCTCGACACGGTTTGAGGCAGACATGAAAATCGGCATCCTGCAAACGGGCGACGCGCCCGCGGAACTGACGGAATTCGGGACCTACCCCGACATGTTCGAGCAGCTGCTCGCCGGGCGCGGTTTCACCTTCGCGCGCTGGCGGGTGAACGGGATGGAATTTCCCGGCTCGGTCACCGAATGCGACGGCTGGCTCATCACCGGCTCGCGCCACGGGGTCTACGAAGACCACCCCTTCATCGCGCCGCTTGAGCAGTTCATCCGCGACGCCTTCGCCGCGAAGATCCCGGTCGCAGGCATCTGCTTCGGGCACCAGATCATGGCGCAGGCGCTGGGCGGCAAGGTCGAGAAATTCGCGGGCGGCTGGTCGGTGGGCCAGACCGAGTACGATTTCGGCGGCGAGACGCTGCGCCTGAATGCCTGGCATCAGGATCAGGTCGTCGAGAAGCCCGACACCGCCACGGTCATCGCCTCGTCGCCCTTCTGCCGTTATGCCGGGCTTGCCTATGGCGATCTGGGCTATTCGGTGCAGCCCCATCCCGAATATGGCGACGGCTTCATTGAGGGGCTGATCGACACGCGCGGCAAGGGCGTGGTACCCGATGGACTGATGGACGAAGCGCGCACGAAATTCGGCGACCGGACCGACAGCGCCCGTATCGCCGACCAGCTTGCCGCCTTCTTCACCGCCGCGCACAAGGCGCAGGCGCACGCGGCGTCGTGACCCGCCGCCCAAGGATATTTCCAAGGATATTTCCATGAACGACTGGACCACAAAGATCCCCGATGCGGCCCGCGAATACATTGCCGGGCGGCGACTGGACGAGATCGAATGCATCCTGCCCGATATCGCGGGGGTTGCCCGCGGCAAGGCGATGCCCGCCTTCAAGTTCGACAAGCAGACGCATTTCTACCTGCCGACCTCGATCTTCCTGCAGACCATCACCGGCGAATGGGCGAATGCGCCGGGCGGCGAGGACGAGTACAAGGAACCGGACATGACGCTGGTGCCGGATTTCTCGACCGCTACCGCCGCGCCCTGGACCGCCGATATCACGCTGCAAATCATCCATGACGCGATGACGCAGGCGGGCCAGCCGGTGCCGACCGCGCCGCGCAACGTGCTCAAGCGGGTGCTCGACCTCTATGCCGCCGAAGGCTGGAAACCCGTTGTCGCACCCGAGATGGAATTCTATTTCGTCGCCCGCAACGTCGATCCCAACATGCCGATCGTGCCGCCCATGGGCCGCTCGGGGCGCAAGGCGGCAGCGAAACAGGCCTATTCGATGTCGGCGGTCGACGAATACGGCAAGGTGATCGACGACGTCTACGATTACGCCGAGGCGATGGGGCTTGAAATCGACGGCATCCTGCAGGAAGGCGGCGCGGGTCAGGTCGAGATCAACCTCGCCCATGGCAACCCGGTCGATCTGGCCGACCACATCTTCTATTTCAAGCGCATGATCCGCGAGGCGGCCTTGCGCCACGATTGCTTCGCCACCTTCATGGCCAAACCGATCGAGGGCGAGCCGGGCTCGGCCATGCATATCCACCATTCGGTGGTCGATCTGAACACCGGCAACAACATTTTCTCGGCCGAGGATGGCAGCGAAACGCCCGCCTTCCTGCATTTCATCGCCGGGATGCAGAACCACCTGCCCGCCGCCGTGGCGCTGCTGGCGCCCTATGTGAACAGCTACCGCCGCTATGTCCCTGACTTCGCCGCGCCGATCAATCTGGAATGGGGCCGCGACAACCGCACGACCGGGATCCGCGTGCCGATCTCGGGGCCTGCCGCGCGCCGGGTCGAGAACCGGCTGGCGGGGATGGATTGCAACCCCTATCTGGGCATCGCCGCGTCGCTGGCCTGCGGGTATCTGGGGCTGAAGGAAAAACGCGATCCGCGCCCGGAATGCCGCATCAACGCCTATATGGGCGAGGACGAATTGCCACTGACGCTGAACGCGGCGATCGACCTTCTGGTCGCCGACGAGGCGATGGTCGAGGTGCTGGGCCCGGACTTCGTGCATCTCTACGAGGCGGTGAAACGCGATGAATACAACGAGTTCCAGCAGGTGATCTCGCCCTGGGAACGCGAGCACCTGTTGCTCAACGTGTGAGTGTGGGGGCTTCGCCCCCCCACCTCCCGCGGAGTATTTCCGACACGGTGAGAGGAAACGAGCGGGCGCCTTCGGCCGTCTGCCTTTTCTCGTCTTCAGGGTGAGTATTTAGGGCAGAATGAAGCAGGGGCGCGGTTTTGCTTGGCAGCCGGGCGCGGGATTGGATAAGCCCTGACCATGGAATTGCGTGTCACGGAACTGGCCTGCGCCCGCGGGGGATTGCCACTGATCGAGGGGCTGAGCTTTGCCGTGGGCCCCGGCGAGGCGCTGGTGCTGCGCGGGCCGAACGGCTCGGGCAAGACGACGCTGTTGCGCACGCTCGCCGGATTGCAGCCCGCGCTGGACGGCGAGATTTCCTGCCCGCCCGAACAGATGGCCTATGCCGCGCATGCCGACGGGCTGAAATCGACCCTCAGCGTGCGCGAGAATCTCGGCTTCTGGGCTGCGATCCACGGGGTGAGCGACATCGAGCCGGCCCTGGAGGCGATGAACCTGCGCGATCTGGCGGATCGGCAGGCGCAGCATCTTTCGGCCGGACAAAAGCGGCGGCTGGGGCTTGCGCGGCTGATCGTCACCGGGCGCTGGCTATGGGTGCTGGATGAGCCGACCGTGTCGCTGGACGCGGCCTCGGTCGCGCTGTTTGCCGGGGTGGTGCGCGCGCATCTGGCCACGGGCGGGGCGGCGCTTCTGGCCACGCATATCGATCTGGGCCTGCCCGAAGCGCGGGTGCTGGATCTGGGCCCCTACAAGGCCGAGATCCCCGCCGATCTGGGCTTTGGCGGCTTCGACGGAGAGAACGGGGGCGCCTTTCTGTGATCGCGCTCTTGATCCGCGACCTACGGCTTGCCTTTCGCGCGGGCGGCGGCTTCGGGCTGGGTCTGGGGTTCTTTCTGATCCTCGCCGTGCTGGTGCCGCTGGGCGTGGGGCCTGATCCGGCGACGCTGGGCCTGATCGCGCCCGGCATCCTGTGGGTCGGCGCGCTGCTGGCCTGCCTGCTGTCGCTCGACCGGATCTTCGCGCTCGACCACGAGGATGGCTCGCTCGACCTGCTGGCGACCTCGCCCATCCCGCTGGAGGGCGTGGTGGCAATCAAGGCGCTGGCACACTGGATCACCACCGGCCTGCCGCTGGCGCTGGCGGCACCAGTGCTGGGGATCCTGCTGAACCTTGCGGCGCCGGGCTTCGGGGTGCTGATCGTCTCGCTTGCCCTTGGCACGCCCGCGCTCAGCATGATCGGCGCGTTCGGCGCGGCGCTGACCGTGGGGCTGAAACGCGGCGGGCTGTTGATGTCGCTGCTGGTGCTGCCGCTCTACATGCCGACGCTGGTTTTCGGCGCGCAGGCGGTGACGCGGGCGGCGCAGGGACTGGACGCCGCGACGCCGCTTTTGCTGTTGTCGGGCATCACTGCGGGCTCGGTCGCGCTGCTGCCCTTCGCCGCCGCCTTCGCGCTCAGGATCAACCTGCGTTAACCTGCCTCAGGCATATCACGCGGGCGTGGGTTGAGGCCCGCCCCGGCTCACATTAGGACTTCTGCATGGCATCGCTCTGGGAATACGCGAATCCGGTCAAGTTCATGCGGCTCTCGGGCTGGCTGATGCCGCTGAGCGCCGTGCTCGCTGCTGGGCTGATCGTGACCGGGCTGATCTGGGGCCTGTTCTTCACCGCCGAGGATTACCGCATGGGGTCCTCGGTGAAGATCATCTTCATCCATGTTCCTTCGGCGCTGATGGCGATCAATGCCTGGGCGATGATGCTGATTGCTTCGTTGATCTGGCTGATCCGCCGCCACCATGTCAGCGCGCTGGCCGCCAAGGCCGCGGCCCCCGTAGGCGCGGCGATGACGATGATCGCGCTCATGACCGGCGCGATCTGGGGCCAGCCGATGTGGGGCACATGGTGGGCATGGGATCCGCGCCTGACCTCGTTCCTGATCCTGTTCCTGTTCTATCTGGGCTATATCGCGCTGTGGTCGGCCATCGACGACGCCGATACGGCGGCCGATCTGACCTCGGTCCTGTGCCTTGTGGGCTCGGTCTTCGCGATTCTGTCACGCTATGCGGCGATCTTCTGGAATCAGGGCCTGCATCAGGGTGCTTCGCTGTCGGTCGCCCCGGGCGAGCGGATGGATCTGAGCTATCGGATGCCGCTTTACCTGTGCATGATCGGCTTCGGGCTGCTGTTTCTCGCCCTTGTGCTGGCCGGAACCCGGACCGAGATCCGCGCGCGGCGCGCCCGTGCCCTGCTGACCCGTGAGAGAGCCCGCGCCTGATGCCCGATCTTGGAAGCTACGCCACCGAAATCCTGCTCGCCTATGCCTTGTCGCTGGGCGTTCTGGCCCTGCTTATTCTGGGCACCTGGATCCGCTCTCGGCGCGTCAAGCGCGCGCTGGCCGATCTGGAAGCCCGCCAAACCCGAGGCTGACCATGAAGATCAACCCGCTCCTTATCCTGCCCCCGGTTCTGCTGGCCGGTTTCGTCGCCTTCGTGGCGGTGGGCAATTTCCGCGAAGACCGCGACGACCTGCCCTCGGCCCGCGCGGGCCATCCTGCGCCGATGGTCGAGCTGTCGCAGCTGGAAGACCTGCCGCTCTTTACCGACGACATGCTGCGCTCGGGCGAGCTGACGCTGGTGAATTTCTGGGCGTCGTGGTGCCCGCCCTGCCGCGCCGAGGCCCCCGTGGTCGAGGCGCTGGCCGAAGAAGGTTTCACCGTACTGGGCGTCAATTACCGCGACGAACCCGACCGCGCGATGGATTTTCTGGACGAGCTGGGCAACCCGTTCACCGCGATCGGCGCCGATCCGCGTGCGCGGATGGGGCTGGACTGGGGCGTTGTCGGGCTGCCTGAGACCTTCGTGGTCGACGGCGACGGGAATATCCTGATGCGCCATGCCGGACCTATCACCGAAGAAGTCGTCGAAGAACGCCTGCGCCCGGTGATCGAGCGCGCGCAGGGCGGCGCAAGCTGAGATGCCCTCCCTGCCCGAAGCCCCATCCGACGCTCAACTGACGGCGCAGGGGCTTCGCCCCGAGCGTGAGGCCGGGGGCGAGGGCCGGGTTCTGGCGCTGGCCTGCGGCGCGCTGGCGCATGAGATCATCGCCATCAAGGCAGCGAATGGCTGGACCCATCTCGACCTGCATTGCCTGCCCGCGAACCTGCATCTGTGGCCCGACCGGATCCCCGACGCGGTCGAGGCGGCGGTCGAGAAATACCGCGCGCGCTATAACGAGATCTTCGTGGTCTATGCCGATTGCGGCACCGGCGGGCTGTTGCAGGCGCGCTGCAAGGCGCTGGGTGTCGAGATGGTCGAGGGGCCGCATTGCTATGCCTTTTTCTCGGGCAATGCTGACTTCGCCGCGCGGGCCGAGGACGAAATCACCGCCTTTTACCTGACCGACTTTCTGGTCCGGCAATTCGACGCTTTCGTCTGGCGCCCGATGGGCTTTGACCGCCATCCCGAACTGATCGAGATGATGTTCGGCAATTACGAGACACTGATCTATCTGGCCCAGACCGACGATCCGGCGCTGGACGCGATGGCGCGCGATTGTGCAAAGCGTTTGGGACTTGCCTATGAACGCCGCGTGACGGGGTATGGGGACCTCGTTCCCGCGCTCGAAGCCGCCGCGGCGCGGCGCGGATGAGGCACGCGTCCCTTCCGCAGTTGTGTCGGACCGCCCCGCATCCTAGTCTTGAGAAAACCTTGCGAAACAAGCACCGATGACCCCGCACGAGATCGACCCCGCCACTCCGGATACCGACAGCGCGCATCGGCTTTCGCTGGTTGACCGCAACCGGCTGCAAACCTGGTTCCTGGGTATCCTTGCCTTTTCGATGATCCTGTTCCTGCTGGTTCAGGCCCGGTTCATCCTGATTTCGCTGGTGATCGCGATCATCCTGTTCTCGATGACCGCCGACGCGATCAATGCTTTCTCGAAGCTGCGCATCGGCTCGTGGAAGATCACCAACTGGCTCGCCTCGATGGGCGCCTTCACGATGATCGCGGTGCTGCTGCTGACGCTGTCCGGGATCGTCATCAGTCAGGTCAACGCGGTCGTCACCACGACGGTGGGCTATACCGATCAGGCGATCACCGCGATTTCGCGCCTCGCCGCGTGGATCTCGCCCGAGGCCGAGCAGATGGTCGAAACCTCGATCCGGTCGATCGAAGTCTCGGGCTATCTGTCGACGCTGGCCGGGCAGGCCTCGAACCTGTTGTCGGCGACGACGCTGGTGATCCTGTTCGTGGGCTTCATGTTCGCCGAACGGCTGTGGTTCAATACCAAGCTCGAAAACCTGCTGCACGACCCGGCCAAGGCCCGCCGGGTGGGCAGGATCATCCATTCCATCGTCCGCCGGGTAAACCATTATCTGCTGGTCAAGACCGCCGTCTCGGTCGCCACCGCCATCGCCGTCTACGCGCTGATGGAGGGATTCCGGCTCGATTTCGCGGGGCCGATGGCGATCCTGACCTTCGTTCTGAACTATATCCCCTCGGTCGGTTCGATTATCGCGACGATCCTTCTGGGCCTCGTCGCGCTGATTCAGGTCCCCGAACCCGCGACCGCGCTTCTGGTGTTCGTCATCGCGGGCATGGTCCAATTCGTGCTGGGCTCGGTGATCGACCCGATGCTCATGGGCCGCGCGCTCAGGGTGTCTTCCTTCGGGATCATCATCTCGCTCGCCTTCTGGGGGGCGCTGTGGGGGATACCGGGGATGTTCCTTGCCGTGCCGATCATGGTCGCGGCGATGATCGTTTGCTCGCATATTCCTTCGGCCCGCCCGGTCGCCGTGCTGCTGTCACGCGAAGGGCTGCCCGAGATCGAAGAACAGGGAACGTTGCCCGAGGAAGATACCCGCGTCCGGCAGGCGGCGGAATAACGGGCGTTTGGCCCGGGTGCAAAGCCGGTTTCGGCGGCGCTCAGGGCCGGTGCGGACGGCTTAACGCTTATTTCAACCTTCGCTGGCCTGATTGCGCGATGTCATCCTATCGCCGCATCAGGCTTCCCGGGGCCACGATCTTCTTTACCGTGCATCTCGCGCGGCGCGGCGACACGCTGCTGACCGATCAGGTCGATCGCCTGCGCCTCGCCGTTGCCCGCACGCGGCGCGAACGCGGCTTTACCATCGACGCGATGGTGGTCCTGCCTGACCATTTGCACTGCGTCTGGACCCTGCCCGAAGCGGATTGCGACTACGCCACCCGCTGGCGGCTGATCAAGGCCCGGTTTTCCAGGGATCTGCCCGCAGGATCGCGACGGGCCAGCCATGTGAATCGGGGGGAAAAGGCGCTGTGGCAACGGCGCTATTGGGAACACCATGTGCGCGACGACGACGAATACGCGGCGCTTCTGGCCTATTGTCGCGACGATCCGGTGAAACACGGACTGGTCGCGCGGCCCGAGGACTGGCCATTCTCCTCGGTGCACCGCGATCGACGTGTCGGGCTGCGCCCGTAGGGTGCGTGGTTTCCACGCACCACTTGCCGGATCGGTGCGTGGAAACCACGCACCCTACAGCGTTGCCGCCTCGAAAACCGTACCGCGCTGTTCGAACGAATACGGCATCACGGTGCTGCGCACATCGCGTCCCGGCGACAGCCCGAAGGCAGACAGCCTCAGCTGTCAATCCCCATCCGCTCTTACTTTCACCAAGTGCGACCGCAATTTGCTGACGCAAATCGCTTTCCCGCACCGGCCCTGAAGACGGACAGCCTCAGCTGTCCATCTTCAGGGCGGCAATGAACGCCGATTGCGGGATCTCGACCTTGCCGAACTGGCGCATCTTCTTCTTGCCGGCCTTCTGCTTGTCCAGAAGCTTGCGCTTCCGCGTCGCATCGCCGCCGTAGCATTTTGCCGTCACGTCCTTGCGCATCGCCGACAGCGTCTCACGCGCCACCACGCGGCCACCGATGGCCGCCTGAATCGGGATCTTGAACATGTGCCGGGGGATCAGCTCTTTCAGCTTCTCGCACATCTGACGTCCACGCGCCTCGGCGCGGTCGCGATGGACCATCATCGACAGCGCATCGACCGGCTCGTCATTCACAAGGATCTGCATCTTCACCAGATTATCCTCGCGATAACCCGTGATGGCGTAATCGAAGCTCGCGTAACCTTTCGTTACGGATTTCAGGCGATCATAGAAATCGAACACCACTTCATTCAGTGGCAGGTCATATTCCACCATCGCCCGCGCGCCGGCATAGGTCAGGTTCAGCTGGATGCCGCGGCGGTCCTGACACAGCTTCAGCACGTCGCCCAGATATTCGTCGGGCACCATGATCGTGGCCTTGATGCGCGGCTCTTCGACATGGTCGACATGGGTCAGGTCGGGCATGTCGGCGGGGTTGTGCAGCTCCTGCATCGTGCCGTCGCGCATGTGGATCTTGTAGACGACCGAGGGCGCGGTGGTGATCAGGTCCAGATCGTATTCGCGCTCCAGCCGGTCGCGGATCACTTCCAGGTGCAACAGCCCCAGGAACCCGCAGCGGAAGCCGAAGCCCAGCGCCGCCGAGGTCTCCATTTCCGAGCTGAACGACGCATCGTTGAGCTGCAGCTTTTCGATCGCATCGCGCAGATCCTCGAAGTCGTTGGCATCGACCGGGAACAGGCCGCAGAACACCACCGGCTGCGCGGGTTTGAAGCCCGGCAGGGGTTTCTCGCAACCCTTCTTCTCGGTGGTGATCGTATCGCCCACGCGGGTGTCGCGCACCTGCTTGATCGAGCCGGTCCAGATGCCGATCTCGCCCGGTCCCAGCTCGGCGATATCGACCATCTGCGGCTTCAGAACGGCCAGCTTGTCGACGCCGTAAACCGCGCCCGTCTGCATCATCTTGATACGGTCGCCCTTGCGGATCACGCCGTCCATGACGCGGATCATCACGACGACCCCCAGATACGGGTCGTACCAGCTATCGACCAGCATCGCCTTCAGCGGTGCGTTGCGGTCGCCCTTGGGCGCGGGCAGGCGGTTGACGATGGCTTCCAGCACCTCGGGGATCCCCATCCCCGACTTGGCCGAGATCGGGATCGCGTCCGACGCGTCGATCCCGATCACGTCCTCG
This sequence comes from Rhodobacter sp. NTK016B, assembly GCF_017303295.1. Lineage (GTDB taxonomy): Bacteria > Pseudomonadota > Alphaproteobacteria > Rhodobacterales > Rhodobacteraceae > Pararhodobacter. The sequence continues at coordinate 140,960 of NZ_JAFKOK010000002.1, forward strand.
ATCTGCTCCTTTACCCGCTCGGGCTCGGCGGCGGGCAGGTCGATCTTGTTGAGAACCGGCACGATTTCATGGTTCGCGTCGATCGCCTGATAGACATTGGCAAGCGTCTGCGCCTCGACACCCTGAGAGGCATCGACAACCAGAAGCGAGCCTTCGACCGCGCGCATCGAGCGGCTGACTTCATAGGCGAAGTCGACATGGCCGGGCGTATCGATCAGGTTCAGGATATAGGTGTGGCCGTCCTTGGCCGGATACTCGATCCGCACCGAGTTGGCCTTGATGGTGATACCGCGCTCGCGCTCGATATCCATCGCGTCGAGCATCTGCGCCTTCATATCGCGCTCGGCCACGGTGCCGGTCAGCTGGATCAGCCGGTCGGCAAGCGTGGATTTACCGTGGTCGATATGCGCCACGATGGAGAAATTGCGGATTCGGTCGAGCTCGGTCATCTGCTGGCCTCGGCTGGGTCAGAGCGTCAGATAGCGGATGCGCGCACTGGTGAAAAGGGGCGCTAGAGCCGCGCGCCCAGCGTGTCATGGTAAAGCGCGGCATAGGCACTGGCCTGCCCCATGTCGGAATCGGTATGGATCGCCCCGGCCAGCCAGTCGGGGTCGGGCGCAATGCCCCAGCCCGGCGCCTCGCTGACCGTAAGCTGCCCGTCCGTCACCCGGAACGGATCACCCGCGAAGAGGCCCCGCTGCCAAGGATAGTAATCGTCGCCCTCGATCGAGAATTCCAGATACTTGCCCGCATTCGGCAGCGCCCTGAGCAGATGCATCGTCGCCATCGTCACCAGCCCCAGATTGGCGGCATGCGGCGTCACCGGCAGCCCGGCCGCCTCCGCCATCCGCGCAACCTGCAGCGTCTTCGCCAGCCCGCCCAGATACATCACGTCGGGCTGGACGATATCCACCGCACGCGTACCGATCATCTGCGCAAAGCGGCCCGGTTCCACCTCCTGCTCGCCCCCCGCAACGTCAATCTCCAGCGCCTCGGCCACCGCACACGTTGCGTCCAGATCCCACCACAAAACCGGCTCTTCGAAATGGCCGACACCGTGGTCCTGCAACATCCGCCCGACGGCGATCGCCCGCGCCGCGCTGAAACCGGAATTGGCGTCGACCAGCGTCTCGATCCCCGGCAAAGCGGCGGTGACGGCGGGAATGATCGCCTCGGTCCGCCCCTCCCATTGGTCGCGATCCTCGCCCATCTCGGCACCGATGCGGAACTTGGCCGCGGTGAATCCCTGCTCGCCGCAGATCCGCTTCAGCCGCTCGGCCTCGTCGCCGGGCGTCAGGTCGCGGCGCATCGAACTGGCATAGGCGCGCACCGGCCCCGCCGTCCCGCCGATCAGCGCCGCCACCGGCAACCCCGCGCGCCGCCCGGCAAGATCCCACAAGGCGGTATCCAGCCCTGCCATCGCCCGGTTGCGATAAGATCCCGGAAACTTGTGCTCGGCCCGCTCGATCCGCGCCACCAGCCCGGCGATATCGCCTGTCTCTTGACCCAGCGCCCAGGGCACGATCTGGCGGTGAAAGACCTGCGCGGTGATATCGGCATTATAGGTCGAACATTGCCCCCAGCCGAACGCGCCTTCCTCGTCGGTGGCGCGCACCATGCAGACGAATTCGTTGTGAAAGGTCTCGAGCCGCTTCAACTTCACACGCTTTCTCCCGTGCCGCCATACAGCCTGCAATCCTAGCCGCGCGCCGCGCCGGTGACGAGGCCTCCCGCGCGCATCTTTAATCCCGAAATATCCTCGGGGGGTGAATTGGCCGCAAGGCCAAGAGGGGGGCAGACAGCCCCCCTGCCCCGGCCGCCACAGGCGCGCCATCACGCCTCCGGGACCACCCCGCCGCGCGCTTGACACGCCGCCGGGGCCGGTTCAGAAACCCCGCGTGACATGCCTGCGGGCAGCAACGTGAGGATGAACCATGGCTGCCGGCGCAGAAAAGAAAGACGGGATCTGGGAAACGGTGAAAACCGTGATCTGGGCGCTGCTGATTGCGGGTGTTTTCCGCACGCTGTTCTTCCAGCCCTTCTGGATCCCATCGGGCTCGATGAAAGAGACGCTGCTGATCGGCGATTTCCTGTTCGTCAACAAATGGGCCTATGGCTATTCGCGCTATTCCTGCCCCTTCGCGATCTGCCCGATCTCGGGCCGGATCTTCGCCTCGATGCCCGAGCGCGGCGATATCGTCGTGTTCCGCCATCCGGTCAGCGGCGACGACCTGATCAAGCGTCTGGTGGGCCTGCCGGGCGACCGGATTCAGGTGCGCGACGGCCTGCTTTATATCAATGACGAGCCGGTCGAGCGTCGCCCCGACGGCGATTTCGCCGAAACCTACGAACGTCAGGGCAGCGCCGGTCAATATCCACGCTGCGAGAACGCGCCTGTCGGTCAGGGGGGCCAGTGCCTGAAGGGCCGCGAGATCGAGACACTGCCCAACGGCGTGAGCTATCCGGTCCTGAATATCGAAGACGGCGGCTATGCCGATGACACGCCGGTCTTCACCGTGCCCGAGGGCCATTTCTTCTTCATGGGCGACAACCGCGACAATTCGGTCGACTCGCGCTTCCCGCAACCGTCGGGCGGGGTGGGCATGGTGCCGTTCGAAAACCTGATCGGCCGCGCCGACCGGGTGATGTTCTCGTCAGCCGGAACCTCGATGCTGGCCTTCTGGACCTGGCGCATGGACCGTTTCTTCCACTCGCTGCACTATCAGGACTGATCCCCCCGCAGGGGACCGAGCCTGACAAAGGGCGCGCGGATCGGGGATTTCAGCCCCGCCGCGCGCCCTTTCCCATACTTGCGCGACACCGTCGCCGCTTGACACCCTGCGCCGCACTCCGCAGAAGGTTGCCGTCGCGTCCGCAACCGGGCGGCGTGGCCGGATCGGAGGCGCGTCTTCAGCTTGGTCAGCGGCGAATTCCCCAAACGGCATGGCTGGTGGCAGACGGTGAAGACCGTCGTGGTCGCGCTGTTGCTGGCGGGGATGGTGCGTTCGTTCCTCGTGCAGCCGTTCTGGATCCCCTCGGGGTCGATGAAGGAAACGCTGCTGGTCGGCGACTTTCTCTTCGTCAACAAATTCGCCTATGGCTGGTCGCGCTTTTCCTGCCCCTTCGCCCTGTGCCCGATCGAGGGTCGGCTCTGGGGCGCCCTGCCCGAGCGCGGTGACATCGTCGTGTTCCGCCATCCGCGCAGCGGCGACGATTACATCAAGCGGCTGATCGGCCTGCCCGGTGATCGGATCCAGATGCGCGACGGCCTGCTGTTTCTCAACGACCGCATGGTCGCACACCGCGAAGCGGGCACCTACCGCGAGGTCTATGCCCCGCAAGGCCCCGCCCGCGCGATGCCGCGCTGTCGCAACCGGCCGCGCCCCGATGAAATCTGCCTGAAGGACCGCGCGATCGAGACGCTGCCCAACGGCGTCAGCTATCCGGTGCTCAGCATTTCCGATCTGAGTTTCGCCGATACCACCACCACCTTCACGGTGCCGCCCGGTCATGTCTTCGTCATGGGCGACAATCGTGACAACTCGCTCGATTCGCGCTATGCGCTGGCGCGCGGCGGGGTCGGCTTTGTCCCCGTCGAGAACCTGATCGGGCGGGCCGACCGGGTGGTATTCTCCTCGGCCGGGTCCTCGCTTCTGGCGGTCTGGACCTGGCGTTTCGACAGACTGTTTCACGCGCTGCACTGATGTCCAAGGGTCCTACGCTTTCCGCCGAAATGGCGGCTTTTTCCGACCGTCTCGGCCACCGTTTCGAGCGTCCCGCGCTGTTGCAGCGCGCGTTGACGCATGCCTCGGCGGGCTCGGCCACCCGACCGCATAACCAGCGGCTGGAATTCCTCGGCGACCGGGTGCTTGGCCTGGTGATGGCCGAGACGCTGTTTTCGGCCGACAAGGACGCGACCGAAGGGCAACTCGCCCCACGCTTCAACGCGCTGGTGCGCAAGGAGGCCTGCGCGGCCATCGCCCGCAAGATCGACCTCGGCGCCGTGCTCAGGCTGGGCCGGTCCGAGATGATCTCGGGCGGGCGGCGCAAAGAGGCGCTTCTGGGCGACGCGATGGAGGCCGTGCTGGCCGCAATCTATCTCGATGCCGGGCTGGAGGCCGCGCGCGCGGTGATCCTGTCGCATTGGGACGACAAGATCGATCAGGTCGACGACGATGCGCGCGACCCCAAAACCGCGCTGCAGGAATGGGCGCAGGCGCGCGGCGAAACGCCGCCGCGCTATGTCGAACTGGGCCGCGACGGCCCGCCGCATGCGCCGATCTTCACCATCGAGGCCCGGCTCGAAGACGGGCGCCACGCGCAGGGCACCGCCGGGGCCAAGCGGCAGGCCGAACAGGCCGCCGCCAAGGCGCTTCTCAAACAGGTGGCACAGGAATGACGACCCCGTCACGGGGCGCGGCGTGAACCCCGCCCAGAACCGGCGCGGCGCCCTGTTCATGGTGCTGGCCATGGCCTGTTTCGCGCTCGAAGACGCCTGTCTCAAGGCCGCCACCCAGTCTGTGCCACCCGCCATCGCCATCATGGGCTTCGGCCTGCTTGGGGTCGCGGCTTTCAGCCTGATCGCCCTGCTGCGCGGCGAACGCCCGGTGCCGCGCCTGACGCGCGGGCTGATGCTGCGCTCGGGGATCGAGCTTTGCGGGCGGCTGTTCTATTCGCTCGCGCTGGCCTTTACCGGGCTGGGCCTGACCTCGGCCATCCTGCAGGCGACGCCGCTGGTGGTGGTCGCGGGCGCCGTCGTGGTGTTCGGCGAACGCGTGGGCTGGCGCCGCTGGCTCGCCATTGCCGTGGGTCTGGTCGGCGTGATGATGGTGCTGCGGCCCACGGGCGAAGGCATGGATATGGCCGCGATCTTTGCCGTGCTGGGGATGCTGGGCTTTGCCGGGCGCGATCTTGCCACGCGCGCCGCGCCGCTCAGCGTCACCAATGCGCAACTCGGGGTGCTGGGCATGTCGGTCCTGTTCGTGGCCGGGCTGGTCGTGCAGCTGGCCTCGGGTACGCCGCTGGTTCTGCCCGCACCGCTTCCCGCCGCGCTTATTGCCGCGACCGCCCTGTTCGGCGTCGCCGCCTATGCCTCGCTCACCGTGGCGATGCGCACGGGCGAGGTCTCGGTGGTGACGCCCTTCCGCTACACCCGCCTGATCTTTGCGCTGATCCTTGCAGCCGTGATGTTCAACGAGGTCCCCGATGGCTGGATGATCGCGGGCTGCGTGCTGATCGTGGGCTCGGGACTCTTCACGCTGGCCCGCGGACGGCGCATGGTATAAGGCCCACAGCTTCAGCTGGAGATCTCCCCATGACCACACGCGCGGGCTTCGTTGCCCTGATCGGAGAGCCCAATGCGGGCAAATCGACCCTCACCAACCGGATGGTCGGTGCCAAGGTGTCGATCGTTACCCACAAGGTGCAGACGACGCGCGCCCGCATCCGGGGTATCGCCCTCGAAGGCGACGCGCAGATCGTCTTCGTCGACACGCCGGGACTGTTCCGCCCGCGCCGCCGGCTCGACCGCGCGATGGTCGCGGCAGCCTGGGGCGGGGCGGCGGATGCCGATATCGTCGTGCTTCTGATCGAGGCCCATCGCGGCATGACCGACGGCGTCAAGGCAATCCTCGAAGCGCTCGAAACCCGCGCCAATCCCCGCCAGAAGGTCGCGCTGGCGATCAACAAGATCGACAAGGTCAAGGCCGAGGTCCTGCTCGCGCTGACCGAACAGATGAACGCGGCCTACCCGTTCGTGAAAACCTTCCTCATCTCCGCCGAACGCGGCCACGGGGCGCAGGATCTGAAAGCCTGGCTCGGCGCGGAACTGCCCGAAGGCCCGTGGCTCTACCCCGAGGACCAGATCGCCGACCTGCCGATGCGCATGATCGCCGCCGAGATGACGCGCGAGAAATGCACGCTCCGTCTGCATCAGGAACTGCCCTATGAATTGACGGTCGAGACCGAGAACTGGGAAGAACGCGACGACGGCTCGGTGCGCATCGATCAGGTGATCTTCGTCGCCCGCGACGGCCACAAGGGCATCGTGCTGGGCCACAAGGGCGAGACGGTAAAGGCGATCGGCCAGCAGGCCCGCGCCGAGATCACCGAATTCCTCGGCCGCAAAGTGCACCTGTTCCTGACCGTGCGGGTGCGCGCCAACTGGCTGAACGAGGCCGAGCGCTACGGCGAAATGGGCCTCGATTTCCGCGACGGCAATGCCTGATTTCACTTTGCTCCCAATACTCACGGGGTTTCCAAAGGGGGGCGTGCCCCCCTTTGGCGCGGGAGCGCGAGGGGCGCGCAGCCCCTCGCATCCTGACGGACCTCGCCCGTGAGCGCGCGGCTGACCGCCGACTTCTGGGTCGGCGCCTATCTCGCGCGCCTGCGTCTGGCCGATATCCCAGCCTTCGTCGTGTCCAAGGGCGATGCGAATGCGGGCAGCGTGCTGATCAAGCAAAGCCCGCTCGACGGCACCGCCAGCCTGCATCAGCGGCAATTCGACCTGCTGAGCGATAGCCGCCACTGGACCGAGATCGCGCGCGGCCCCGAGCCCGAGATCGACGCGCAGATCGCCCGCGAACGCGCACGCGACCCCGATCTGTGGGTGATCGAGGTCGAGGACCGCCACGGCCGCACCCTGCTCGACGAGCCGGGGCTCGACGGCTGAGGCGCCCCTCGGCCCGGCCCCCGGCCCAGTCTCGTGCCTTGCATCGCGCGCCCGGCGGATTATCTGGCGTGGATCAACAGGAGGACCGCCGATGTTCTTTTCCTCGAAATCCTACGATTTGGTCTCGCCCGACGAGGCGCTGCCCGGCCGCGCCCAGCCGATCCCGACCGCCGAGACGCATTTCCTGACCGGCCGCCCGCTTGCCGCCCCGATCCCCGAAGGCATGGAAGAGGCGATCTTCGGCATGGGCTGCTTCTGGGGCGTCGAACGGATGTTCTGGAATACCGAAGGCGTCTGGCTGACCATGGTCGGCTACGGCGCGGGGCACACGCCCAACCCGACCTATCAGGAAGTGTGCACCGGCAAGACCGCGCATAACGAACTGGTCCGCGTGATCTACGACCCCAAGGTCGTAAGCTACGAGGCGCTGCTCAAGGTGTTCTGGGAAGGTCACGATCCGACGCAGGGCATGCGTCAGGGCAATGATCGCGGCACGCAGTACCGCAGCGGTATCTACCCAACCTCGCAGGCGCAGCGCGACGCCGCCGAGGCCAGCCGCAAAGTGTATCAAGAGCGCCTGCGCGCCGCCGGGCTGGGCACGATCACCACCGAGATCCGCGATGCGACACCGTTCTTCATGGCCGAGGATTATCACCAGCAATACCTCGCCAAGAACCCGGGCGGCTATTGCGGCATCGGCGGCACCGGCGTCAGCTGCCCCGTGGGCCTTGCGGTCTGACCCCTGAGCGGCTAGGGCGGTATATCCCTTCGGAGACCGCCCCATGCCGACCTATACCGCTCTGACCACCCTGCCCGACGAGGCCCGCGCCCAGGCTCTGGGCGAAGCGCTGGAAGAGATGGAGCCCGAACCCGTCGGCGTCGGCGTGTTCGAGCTGGAAGATGGCTCGGGCCTGTGGGAAGTCGGCGCCTACTTCACCGAGATCCCCGACGATATCGCCCTGACGCTGATGGCTGCGGCCTTTGGCGCGGCGGAATTTGCGGTCTCGGAACTGCCCGAAATCGACTGGGTTGCGCATGTCCGCCGCGAATTGAAGCCGGTCGAGGCCGGGCGCTTCTTCGTCTATGGCGCCCATGATGCCGACAAGCTGCCCGAAGACCGGATCGGTCTCTTGATCGAAGCGGCGATGGCGTTCGGGACCGGCCATCACGGCACCACGCTTGGCTGTCTGCGCGCGCTGGACCGGCTGGCCGAACGCGGCTTTCACGGCAAGAACGTGATCGATGTGGGCTGCGGCACCGCCGTATTGGCGATGGCGGCGGCGAAGATCTGGCCGGAAACGGTGCTGGCCAGCGATATCGACGAGGTCGCGGTCGACGTGGCCGAGGCCAATGTCCTCGCCAATGGTTTGGCAGGCCGGGTCGAATGCATCGAGGCGGTGGGCTTCCACCATCCGCTGATCGAAGCCCGCGCCCCCTTCGATCTGGTTTTCGCCAATATCCTCAAGGGCCCGCTGATCATGATCGCGCCCGATATGGCCAAGCATACCGAAGCGGGCAGCCTTGCGATCCTGTCGGGCCTGTTGAACACGCAGGCGGCGGATGTGCTGGCGGCATACGAGGCAGCGGGCTTTGCGGAAGCCGAGCGCGAAGAGATCGGCGACTGGACGACGCTGGTTCTCAAGCGGGTCTGAAGCAGGTCATTCAGGGGGCGTTCGCATCACGGGACGCTCCCGATCCGCGTGGGCCTGAATTTTGCCAAAATCGCCGGGCAGACTGACGCGCGTTCCCTGTGGTCAGTTGAGTATGTGCCGATGCAAAGCCCCGATTTCATGCGCCGGATGGAGCGCGTCCTTTCCTCACGTGTCGAAGCGGTGAAAACCCGCGAGGCGAAGCCGCGCAGGCTCACCTCGATCTTCAGCGTGCTGGGGGGAACCTTGGTGTGTTTCTTCGTGCTCAAGGCCGCCGCCGTCGCGCATGGCACCGAGCATTTCCGCACCGTCGTCCCCGCCGAAGCCGGGATCGGCGCGCAGATCTATCAGTGGATCGCCGGGGCGGACCCGATCAGCACGGCGCTGGCCACCGCGATGCGGGGCGGGCCGGATACGACGCGAAGCACGGCCACGCTCTGACGCCACCCTCACGCAAACGAAAACGCCGCACCGGGGGTCCGGGCGGCGTTACTGTCGTGTAGAGTCGAGGACCATGGGTCAGCGCATCGCGTTGACCGCGTCCTCGATGTCGCCACGGCAAAGACCGATATCGTCGAGTTCACGATCCGAGAGTTTGCCCAGCTCGCGGCGGGTGACACGTTTGTCGTTCCACGCGGCGACGCGGGCGAAGACATCGGCGAACGAGAACCCGAGGCTGCGGCCGAACACGCCGTCGGCGACGGGGCGGGCGGTTGTGAAGAATGCCATCGGAGGCTCCTGTCGTTTCAATACTGCCGAAGCTTTGTGCTTCACCCGGGGAAATAGCCGCGCAGGCAGGCATTGAGTAGACGGATTCGCTGCATTCCTGCCATGCTTTCAAGGCATAGCATCAGGCATCACAAAGATACCCTTCTCACGGCGCTCGTGGATGGAATACGACCTATCTAGCGGCATTTGCGAAACTTGCAACCGTCTTGTGACACCCCCCGCCCGCGCGCCCGGCCCGAACCGGCTTTCCGCTGGCCAATGTTCACTTTTCGTGCTAGCCGTGACGCAAATGTCGGGCCAACCGACGCAGGATCTAAACACGGTATCAACGGGCAGGATGTCAGCATGCGTGTGATGGGACTCGACCCCGGTTTGCGCAATCTCGGCTGGGGCGTGATCGATGTCGACGGCACACGCCTGCGCCATGTCGCGAATGGTGTGCTGCATACCGATGGCAAGGCCGATCTCGCCACGCGCCTGTTGCAACTTCACATCCAGCTTGAAGCCGTGCTCACTGCGCAGCGCCCCGATTGCGCGGCGGTCGAGCAGACCTTCGTCAACAAGGACGCGGTCGCGACGCTGAAACTGGGCCATGCCCGCGCGATCGCGCTGCTGGTCCCGGCGCAGGCGGGACTGAAGGTCGGCGAATACGCCCCGAACGCGGTCAAGAAAGCCGTGGTGGGCGTGGGCAAGGCCGCGAAGGTTCAGGTCGATCACATGGTACGGATGCAATTGCCGGGCGTGCAGATCGAAGGCCCCGACGCCGCCGATGCGCTGGCGGTGGCGCTGTGCCACGCGTTCCACATGCAAAGCAGCGGACGGCTGGAAGCGGCGTTGAGGGCGGCGGGATGATCGGCAAGCTTTCGGGCCGGATCGACTATAAGGCAGGCGACCATGTCCTGCTCGACGTCAAGGGCGTGGGCTATGTCGTCCATGTCTCGGACCGCACGCTGATGGCCCTGCCCGGCCCCGGCGGCATGGCCGCGCTCTATACCGAACTTCTGGTGCGCGAGGATCTGCTGCAGCTTTTCGGCTTCACCACGCTGATGGAAAAGGAATGGCACCGCCTGCTGAACTCGGTTCAGGGGGTGGGCGCCAAGGCGGCGATGGCGATCCTGGGCACGCTGGGCCCCGACGGCGTGGCGCGCGCGCTGGCCATCGGCGATGCAGGCGCAATCCGCAAGGCGCCGGGCGTCGGGCCGAAACTGGCGCAGCGCGTGGTGATGGAGCTTAAGGACAAGGCGCCTGCCGTGATGGCGATGGGCGGCACCGCGCCCGATCTCGATGGTGAGGCCGAGGTGATTGAGGCGCCCGAGCCCCCCGTCGAAGCCCCCGAGCCCGCCGCGAAACCCAAAGCCTCGGCCCGCCGTCTCTCGCAACAGGCGCAGGCCGATGCGCTCTCGGCGCTGACCAATCTGGGCTATGGCCCGTCCGAGGCCGCGCAGGCCGTCGCCACCGCCGCCGAAACCGAAACCGAGGCCCCGGCGCTGATCCGCGCCGCGCTGAAACTGCTGGCACCGAAGTGACCTTGGCTTTCATCTTGTCCCAAATACTTCGGAGTGCGGGGCAGCGCCCCGCTTCCGGGACCCGCCCTCGCGCGCTAGACCCCTGACATGACCGAACCCGATCCCACCCTGCGCCCCGAAAGCCAGCCCGAGGATGCCGACCGCGCCCTGCGGCCGCAGATGCTCGATGAGTTCATCGGTCAGCACGAGGCCCGCGCCAATCTCAAGGTGTTCATCCAATCCGCGCGGATGCGCGAAGAAGCGATGGACCACACGCTGTTTTACGGCCCGCCGGGTCTGGGCAAGACGACGCTGGCGCAGATCATGGCGCGCGAACTGGGCTCGGGCTTTCGCATGACCTCGGGGCCGGTTCTGGCCAAGGCGGGCGATCTGGCGGCGATCCTGACCAATCTCGAGCCGCGCGACGTGCTTTTCATTGACGAGATCCACCGCCTCAACCCCGCCGTCGAAGAGGTGCTCTATCCGGCGATGGAAGATTTTCAACTCGATCTGGTGATCGGCGAAGGCCCCGCCGCGCGCACCGTCCGGATCGAGCTGCAGCCCTTCACACTGGTCGGCGCGACGACCCGGCTGGGCCTGCTGACGACGCCGCTGCGCGACCGCTTCGGCATTCCCACCCGGCTGCAATTCTATACCGAGCCGGAACTGTGCGAGATCGTCGCGCGCGGCGCCCGGCTTCTGGGCGTCCGGGCCGAAGCCGAGGGCGTGCGCGAAATCGCCCGCCGCGCACGCGGCACGCCCCGCATCGCCGGGCGGCTGCTGCGTCGGGTGGTGGATTTCGCGCTGGTCGAAGGCGACGGCGCACTGACGCAGGTGCTGGCCGACAGCGCGCTGACCCGGCTGGGCGTGGACAGGCTGGGCCTCGACGGCGCCGACCGCCGCTACCTGAGGCTCTTGGCCGAAAGCTATGGCGGCGGGCCGGTGGGCGTCGAAACCATCGCCGCAGCGCTCAGCGAAAGCCGCGACGCGATCGAAGAGGTGATCGAGCCCTATCTGCTGCAACAGGGCCTGATCGCGCGCACCCCGCGCGGGCGGATGCTGACGCAGGCAAGCTGGCGCCATCTGGGCCTGACCCCGCCCCGTGCGCCGGGCCAGAGCGAATTGTTCGAGCCCGAATAACCCCCCGATTGTTCTCTTGGCACCCGGTCGCCGACCGCCCCGCCCGCCGCGCGGATTTCGATTGCGCGCGCCACTGGCTGCGCTAGGCTGCGCGCATGTTCACCATCGAGCACGATTTCGACGCCACGGTCATCACCCTCATCGACGAGGGCGACGCGCCCCTCAATGAGGATGTCGTGATCGAAAGCCATGACGATGGCGTCACCCTCACGCAGGTAGATCCCGATACCGATGAGGTGATGGTCATCAACCTGTCGATGCACCAGCTCAAGGAGTTGCGCGCCGCTCTGGACCTGCCCGAGGGCATCTACCGCGTGCGCCGCCCGGGCGAGCCGGACGAGGGCTAGGCGCAGCGCCCCTCATACCACGACGCCGCTTAGTCCAGCCGAAACAGTTTGTCGCGCGCCGTCTCCCCGCGCAGCAGCGTCAGCCGCGACGGTGCCACGCCCATCGCCTTGGCCAGAAGCTTGGTGACCGCCGCATTCGCGCGCCCCTTGTCGGCCGGCGCAGTGACGCGGATCTTCACCGGCGCCCCCTCCTCACCCGGCTCGATCCCGTCCTGCTTCGCGCGCGGCGTGGCGCGCACGGCGATCCGCGCGCCGGGCTGTGCCAGCGCGCTCAGATCGGGCAGGCTCATTGGCCCAGCGCGCGGGCCATCATCGCGCGGTCCACATTCCCGCCCGAGGCCACGGCGATGACCGGACCTTCGCCGGGCCGGAACAACGCCGCCGCCAACGCCACCGCGCCACCCGGCTCCAGCACGATCTTCAACCGGTCATTCGCCAGCGCCATAGCCCTGAGCGCCTCGTCCTCGCTCACTGCGAAGCCGTCCCCGCAGAGCCGCTGGATGACCGGCCATGTCAGATCGCCGGGCGTCGGCGTGATGATCGCGTCGCAGATCGAGCCCGAAAGCCGTGCGTTGCGCTGGCGTTCTCCGGCTTTTTGCGAACGCAGGACATCGTCGAAGCCCTCGGGCTCGACCGGATGCACCCGGAAGCCCGGCGCGCGCGCCTCAAGCGCCAGCGCGATCCCCGAGGTCAGACCGCCGCCCCCGCAGGGCACCAGCACCTGCGCGCGGTCGATCCCCGCCTCGGCCGCCTGTTCGGCGATTTCCAGCCCGCTCGTCCCCTGCCCGGCAATCACCTCGGCCATGTCGAAGGGCTTAACCAGAGACAAGCCGCGCTCGCGCGCCAGCCGCGCCCCGATCTCGTCGCGATCCTCGGTGGCGCGGTCATAAAGCACCACCTCGGCGCCCAGCGCGCGGGTATTCTCGATCTTGATCGCCGGCGCATCCGCAGGCATCACGATGACCGAGGGCAGCCCCTGCAGCCGCGACGCCAGCGCCACGCCCTGCGCGTGATTCCCCGAAGAAAAGGCGATGATCCCTTTGCTCTCGCCCGTCTCGCGCAGCGCCGAAATCGCGTTCCACGCGCCACGGAACTTGAACGAGCCGGTATGCTGCAGGCATTCGGCCTTCACGAAAATCGGGCGCCCGGCAATCTCGTCGAGAAAGGGTGAAGACAGCAGCGGCGTGCGGCGTGCATGCCCCGAGAGCCGCCCGGCGGCGGCGTCGATCATGTGGATATCGGTCAAATCAGCAATCCCAGAAAACGGTGGATGACGCTCAAAGATTCGGGCTCATCGAGGAACGGCACATGCGCGCGGTCGGGAACCTCTTCGAAGATCATATCCGGTGCGCGCGCCTGCATCTCTTCGGCCGTGGCCGCGCTGAGCAGGTCGGAATTGGCCCCCCGGATCAGGCCCAGCGGCTTGCCCAGACAGGCCTCGAAAAGCGGCCAAGCATCGGCCTGCGGCTGCGCCATCGCGTCGAGAAAGGCCGTGCGCAGGGCCGGGTCATAGGGCAGATCGAGCCCCTGCTCGGTCTGGATGTAATGGCGCCGCGCCTCCTGCATCCAGCGGGCGGGCGGCGCGTCGAAGCCGGTCATCGAATGCTCCAGCGCGACGGCCATGGCAGCGTGGGTATGCAGCTCGGGCGTGCGGCCGATATAATCGCGGATCCGATCAAGCCCGGACCGCTCGATCACCGGGCCGACATCGTTCAGCACCAGTCCACGCACCCGCTCGGGCGCCACCGCGGACAGGTACATCCCGATCAGCCCGCCGCGCGAGGTGCCCAGAATCGCCGCGCTTTCCAGCCCCAGATGGTCCAGAAGCGCCAGCACATCAGCGCCTTCCTGCACGATCGTATAGGTCTCGGCCCCGGTCCAGTCGGATTGCCCGCGCCCGCGATAATCCAGCCGGATCAGCCGCAGCGGCGGCAGATGCGGGGCGAGGTAATCGAAATCACTGGAATTGCGCGTGAGCCCGGCGAGGCACAGCAGCGGGATCCCGTGCCCCTCGTCGGTGTAATAGAGCTGGGCGCCATCGGCAGCGGTCACTTTGGGCATGGATCTTCCGTGTTTTTTCCCACTAGACCACGCGGCTCCCCGGCGGGCAAGCAAGGGCAAAGGCGCCGGATGCCTGCCCCCATCTTTGATCCCCAAATATCCCGGGGGGCGCGCGGCACGCGCGGCGGGGGGCAGCGCCCCCCGAGCGGGCCCGCGGGGGCTCGATGCCCCCGCTGGCCCGCCCTGTCCGTCACAGCGTGGTATTCACGCCGCCGCCATCGAGCAGCACGTTCTGGCCCACCATGAAGCCCGCATGTTGCGAGCAGATGAAAGCACAGGTGGCGCCGAATTCCTCGGCGGTGCCGTAGCGACCGGCGGGGATCGTCGCCTCGCGCTGCTTGCGCGCGGCGTCCATCGTAATGCCCTGTTTTTCCGCCACGCCCTTGTCGAGCGAGGTCGCGCGGTCGGTATCATGGATCCCGGGCAGCAGATTGTTGATCGTCACGCCCGACCCGGCGATCTGTCGCGAGGTCCCGGCGACGAAGCCTGTCAGCCCGGTGCGGGCCGAGTTCGACAGGCCCAGCGGCGCCAGCGGCGCTTTGACCGCCTGGCTGGTGATGTTGACCACCCGGCCCCAGCCGCGCTCCATCATCCCCGGCAGCAGCGCCTGCATCAGCGCGATGGGCGTCAGCATGTTGGCGTCAAGCGCCTTGATGAAATCGTCCCGGCTCCAATCCGACCAGACCCCCGGCGGCGGGCCGCCCGCATTGGTGACGAGGATATCGATCCGTCCCGCCGCTTCGAGCACCTTGGCGCGGCCCTCTTCGGTGGTGATGTCCGCAGCCACAGCAGTGACCGGCACGCCGTACGCGTCGCGCAGTTCGGCCGCGGTCGCCTCCAGCGCTTCGGCGCCGCGCGCGTTCAGAACCAGCTCGCAGCCTGCCGCGGCCAGTGCCTTGGCGCAGCCCTTGCCCAGCCCCTTGGACGATGCGCAGACCAGCGCGCGTTTTCCCTTGATCCCGAGATCCATGCTCTGTCTCCTATTGCTGGCCAATGACCTAGCACCCGCCCTGCGGCGGGGCAACGTGCCCGGGACGCTCGGGATGCGACGGCTCGGGACGCGACCGCACATCACCGGGCGCGCGATTGACGCCATGGGCAGCGCGGCCCTAGTATCGCGCCGTTCCCCCGCTCTGTGCCCGCCCTGATCGAGATCGCCCGACATGTCGAAGCCTTATCCGACCGCGCCCGCCTCGCCGGCCCGCGCCGCGCATGCGGTGACGGTCTATCCGGCACGGGTGCTCAAGGTGGTGTCGGGCGCCAATGCGGGCGACCCGATGCCCGCGCCTGCCGACAGTATCTGCGGCGATTACTACCGGCTCGACGACCGCGCGCGGGTCCTGACGCTGATGCTCGATCTCGATGCCGACCGGAACGGGCGGCTGGCCAAGGGCAGCGCGATCGGGCAACCGGGCGAGCGCGTGGTGCTCGAAGGTCGCCTGTCGCTGATGGCGCCCGATGGCGATCTGGTCGAGGTTCTGGCCCTGTCCACGGCGGGCGCGCGGTTCGCGCTGCCGCTCTCGCCCTTGCGCGCGGGGCTGACCTATACGTTGATTGCCACCGACGACGCCCCCGGCCCGATCCGGCTTGCGGGCATCGTCGCCGGGGCTTTCGCGCGCGGGACGCGGATCGCGATGGCCGACGGGCGGCAAGTCCCGGTCGAGGATCTGGCGCCCGGCGATGCGGTCATCACCCGCGATCACGGCGCGCAACCCCTACGCTGGAAAGGCGATGTGACCCTGCGCGCCGAGGGCGGTTTCGCGCCGGTCACCGTGCTGCCCGGCGTGATGGGCAATCCGCATCCACTGACGATCAGCCCGCATCACCGGTTGTTTCTGTATCGCCGCGAGGCGCGCGCTCTGGCCGGGGCGGCCGAACTTCTGGTGCAGGCGCGTCATCTTGTTGACGACACGGGCATTCTTCGGCGCGAAGGTGGCTTCGTCGAGTATTTCTCGCTGGTCTTCGACGCGCATGAGGTCATCTATGCCGAGGGCGTGCCCTGCGAAAGCCTGATGGTCTGCCCCACCGTGGTGACCCGCCTGCCCGAGGATCTGGCCACGCCGCTGCGCGCCGCCTTCCCCGCTTTGTCGCACAAGGCCCATACCGGGGCCGAGCTTGCGCCCGAACTCGTGTCGCGTCTGCGCGATCGTCCCGCCGCTTCCCGCTTCTGAGGCCCCCATGCCCTTTGCCACCGTCATCGCCGCTACCGACCTGTCCGACCGCTCTGCTCAGGTCGCTGCCCGCGCCCGCGCGCTGGCCCGCACGCCGCATGCGCAAATGCTGCTGGCCCATGTGCGCGGCGAGGAAACACGCAAGCTGCCGCAAGACGAGCTTGAAGCGAGCCTGCACGAGATCGCCGCCGAGTCGGGGGCCGATCGCGTACGGCTTTTGGACGGGCCGGTGCAAACGGCGCTGGCTGATCTGGCGCTGGCCGAGGCCGCCGGGCTTATCGTTCTGGGCCCGCATCGCGAACGCCGGGTGCTGGACCTGCTGCGCCTGACGACGATGGAGCGGGTGGTGCTGGCCGCGCCCTGCCCCGTACTCATCACCCGGCAGCCGGTGCATCGCGCCTATCGGCAGGTCCTGCTGGCGACCGATTTCTCGACCGCCTCGGCGCAGGCGCTGATCTGCGCCGCCCGCGTCGCGCCCGACGCCGAATTCCACGCGATCCACGCGCTGCAGGTGCCGCTGGGCCGCGAGAAAGCGGCGATGCAGGCCCGCGCCGAACAGGCGCGCGAGGCGTTCTTGGCGCTTCCCGGCCTGCCGCCGCTGGCCGAACCGCCCGAGATCGTCGAGGGCGGTGTGCATCAGGTTCTGGCCTTCCGCCACCGCGAGCTCGACGCCGATCTGCTCTGTCTGGGCACGCAATCGGACGAGCCCGCAGACGAGCCATCCGCCAAATCTGCCGCCAAGCCCGCCGCGCCAAGCCTCGGCAATTACGCCCGCGACCTGTTGCGGGTGCCGCCGTCGGATGTGCTGATCGCCAGCGCCGCCGCCCTGCCGGTGCGGTAAGCGCGTCGCCTTTCGTGCGCATATCGAACAAAGTTAAAATAACGAACATCGCGTCTGGACCCGCCCACGCCCCGCTAGCTATGCCTTGACCCGGGTTTCGAGGAGGGCGTCATGGACAAGACCCTGCCCGATCCGGCCGCCGCCGTGGCCGGGATCGAGGATGGCATGAGCGTGATGATCGGCGGTTTCGGCGGCTCGGGTGCGCCGATCGAACTGATCCACGCGCTGATCGACCGCTATCTGGCGACCGGCCATCCCAAAGACCTGACCGTCATCAACAACAACGCGGGCAATGGCCATGTCGGGCTTGCCGCGCTGATCGAACAGGGGATGGTCGCGACGCTGATCTGCTCGTTCCCGCGCTCGGCCGATCCGGTGGTCTTTACCGAAGCCTACAAGGCCGGGCGGATCACGCTTGAGCTGGTGCCGCAAGGGACACTGGCCGAACGCATCCGCGCGGGCGGCGCGGGCATCCCGGCCTTCTACACGCCCACGGGCTACGGCACCGCGCTGGCCGAGGGCAAACCGGTCGAGGAATTCGATGGCCGCCCGTATGTGCGCGAGCGCTGGCTCAAGGCGGATTACGCGCTGGTCCGGGCGCATCGCGGCGACACGATGGGCAACCTGACCTACCGCATGGCCGCGCGGAATTTCGGCCCGCTGATGTGCATGGCGGCCAAGGTCAGCATCGTGCAGGTCTCGGAACTGGTGGAACCGGGCGGGATCGACCCCGAGGCGGTGGTCACCCCCGGCATCTTCGTGCAGGGCGTGGTCGAGATCCCCGACCCCGCGCAGGAAGAGGCGCTGAACCGCGCCGGTTCGCGCTATCCCGAGGTCCCGGCATGAGATTGACCCCCACGCAGATGGCCTGGCGCGCGGCGCAGGACATCGAAGACGGCGCCTATGTCAATCTGGGCATCGGCCAGCCGGAAATGGTGGCAAGGTTCCAGCCGCCCGGACGGGAAGCGATCTTTCACACCGAGAACGGGATTCTGGGTTTCGGCGAGGCTCCGCCCCCCGGCTGCGAAGACTGGGACCTGATCAACGCGGGCAAGAAAGCGGTGACGCTGAAGTCGGGCACGGCGTTTTTCCATCACGCCGACAGTTTTGCGATGGTGCGCGGCGGGCATCTGGACGTGGCTATTCTGGGCGCCTACGAGGTCGCCGAAAGCGGCGATCTGGCGAATTGGTCGACCGGCCCGCGCGGGGTTCCGGCGGTGGGCGGGGCGATGGATCTGGTCCATGGCGCCAAGCGCGTGGCGGTAATGATGGATCACGTCACCAAGGACGGCGCGCCCAAGCTGGTGCGCGCCTGCAGCCTGCCGCTGACCGGCGTCGGCTGCGTCACGCGGGTCTATTCCAGCCTTGCGGTGATCGACATCGTGGCGGGGCGTTTCGTGCTGCGCGAAAAGGTGCCCGAGCTGACGCTGGACGCCTTGCAGGCCATGACCGGCGCGACGCTGCATCTGGACGGGCCAGTCGGCGATCTGACCGCGCCCGATCTGTAACCACCGCCGGGGGCTTTCCCCGGCCCCGGTTTGCGCTAGGCTCCGATCAACGGAGGCGGCATGATCCACGATTTCTGCATCATCGGCGGCGGCATTGTCGGGCTGGCCACGGCGCGCGCGCTGCTGGATCGGCAACCCGGCGCAAGCCTGATCCTGCTGGAAAAAGAAAGCGGCCTCGGCCACCATCAGACCGGGCATAATTCGGGCGTGATCCATTCGGGGATCTATTACCAGCCCGGCAGCCTGAAAGCGCGGCTGTGCCGCGACGGGGCCGCGCGCACCAAGGAATTCTGTCGCGAGCACGGCATCGCCTTTGAGGATCGCGGCAAGCTGATCGTCGCCACGCGCGCAGACGAGATCCCCCGCCTTGACGCGCTCTATGCGCGGGCGGGCGAAAACGGGATCCGCGCCACGCTGATGTCGCAAGCCGAGATCGCCGAACGCGAACCCGCGATTGCCGGGCTCAAGGCGATCTTCGTGCCCGACGCGGCCATCGTGGATTACCGGCAGGTGCTGGACGCGCTGGCGCGCGAGATCACCGCCAAGGGGGCCGAGATCCACTATGGCGCCGCGCCTCAGGCGATCCGCGAGCGCTCTGACACCGTCGAGATCGCCCTGCCCGGCGGCACTGTACAAGCGCGGCGGCTGGTCGCCTGCGCGGGCTTGCAATCCGACCGGGTGGCGCAGATGGCGGGCTTGCAGATCCGGCACCGGATCGTGCCGTTCCGCGGCGAATACTGGCGTTTGCGGACCCAGCGCGCGGGCGTTGCCCATTCGATGATCTATCCGGTGCCCGAACCGGGCCTGCCGTTTCTTGGCGTGCATCTGACACCGATGATCGACGGTTCGATGACGGTCGGGCCCAACGCGATGCTGGGCCTTGCGCGCGAGGGATATCCGAAACTGTCGGTCGATCTGCGCGATCTGGGCGCGATGCTGGCCTTTCCCGGCTTCTGGCGCGCGATTGCCGCGAATATCCGCCCCGGTCTGGATGAACTGGGCAACTCACTGTTCAAACGCCGCTATCTGGCCGCCTGCCAGCGCTATTGCCCGTCGCTGGAACTGGCCGACCTGACGCCGATGGCGCCGGGCATCCGCGCGCAGGCGGTCGGCGCCGGGGGCGAAATGCTGCACGATTTCCTGTTTCTCGATACCGACCGGATGCTGCATGTCTGCAACGCCCCCTCGCCCGCCGCGACCTCGGCCCTGCCCATTGGCGACATGATCGCCGGGCGGTTGCTGGACGGGTAATCACCCCTCGGCGAAGGCGCCGCGCCCGTCTTCGCTCAGCGCCACGATCAGCGGGCCATAGGGCGGCGCCCATTCGCTGTGACGATGGGTGTTTCGCGCCAGCGTGACACGGGCGGGCAGGTCCGTCGCCACCGGCTGCCCTGCCACGCTCAGCGCGGCAAGCGGGCTGTCGCAATGGATGGTCAGATGGGTCTGCGTGCCCTCATGCCGGGTCTCGACGCGCAGTTGCGGCAGGGGCGCATCGGGCGGCACGGGGGCCGTCAGCGGGCGCAGCTCAGGGGTGCGAGGCGGTTCTGCGCGCGGCGGCAGCGCGGCCTCGATGGCGCAGGCCAGTGACAGAAGCGCCGCGTCATCGCCTCCGCGCCCGATCAGCGTCAGGCCCACGGGCATCACGATATCGCCGAGCATGCCCATCGGCACCGTGACGCTGGGAATGCCCAGATGCCGCATCGCAAGGTTGCCATTGGCAATCCATGTCCCGTTGCGCCATGCCAGATCGGCCGAAACCGGGTTGGTATCGGCATCCGAGGGCGCGATATCCGCCACGGCGGGAAAGACCACGGCATCAAGGCCAAGGCGATCCATCCAATCGTCGAGATCGCGCTTGCGGGTTTCTTCGAGCCCCCGCAGCCCTTCGGCGATTTCGGGAATATCCTCGAACCCCGCGCGGGGATGGGCGCGCACATGGTCGGGATAGGTGGCGATATCGTCATCGAAGCCGGTATAGCGGTCGGGCAACGCGCCTTTGGGCTGCGGGAAGATCCGTGCGCCGTCGATGGCGGCCAGCGTATCGAGGTCCGGCTGCCCGTTGCGGCGCAGGAAATCGTCCCAGCTCCAGGCCGAGAGATCGATGATCTCACGCTTGAGATAGGCCGCGCTCACCAGCCCTCGCGTATCGATACGCGGTGCGCCGGGGCGGTCGCCCTCGTAATTCGTGACGACCGGGAAATCGGTCAGCGTGACCATCGCGCCCGCCGCTTCGAGCCGGTCGCGCGTCTGCTCCCACAGCCGCAGGACGCTGGCCCGGGTGTCGATCCGCTGGCCGGTGGGGCCACCGATGCCGGGATCGGGTGCGGTGCCCGCCTCGGGGTCGGCGTTGAGATACATCGCCGGGATGCCGATGCGCCGCCCTTTAAGCGTGGCCTCGCGGGCCAGCGCCGGAACATCGTTGATCCGGACAGGCTTGACCGGAACCCAGGGCTGCGCGCGCCAGAAATCACCGTCGCGGCGCGGATCGTCCACAAGCAGCGTCTCGACCAGCACCAGCATATCGGCCATCGAGCGGGTATGCGGCACGACCACGTCCATCGTCGGCACCAGCGGCCAGTTGCCCCGCACCGAGATCGTCCCCCGACTGGGCGTATAGGCGCACAGCGCGTTATGCGAGGCGGGCGCGCGCCCCGAGGACCATGTCTCTTCGCCCAGCCCGAAAGCACCGAAACCCGCCGCTGTCGCGGTGCCCGACCCGTTGGACGAGCCAGAGGCGAAGGAGGCCGTCAGCCAATCCGCCGAATAGGGCGATTCCGCCCGGCCGTGCAGGCCGCGCTGCATCCCGCCATTGGCCATCGGCGGCATGGTGGTCAGCCCCACCAGCACCGCGCCCGCCGCCCTGAGCCGCTCAACCGCGAAGCTGTCCTCATTGGCGATCAGCGCGGCGAAAGCGGGCGATCCGGCATCGACCGGCAGGCCCTTGGCCTTGTAGCTGCCCTTGGCGGTATAGGGGATCCCGTCCAGCGGCCCCCGCGCCCGGCCCTGCGCGCGCCTGAGATCGGATTGCTGCGCCTCGGCGAACATTTCGGGGTTCAGGATCGGCACCGCGTTCAGTTTCGGCCCCGCGCGGTCATAAGCGGCGATGCGTTCCAGCGTCGCGGCCAGAAGCGCGGTGGCGGTGATCCGGCCCGCATCAAGCGCCTCGGCCAGCGTTGCGATGCTGGCATCCATCAGGGTCACGGCACCGGTCACGACAGGCGCGCGGCGGGTTGCTGCTGGGTGATGCAATGGATCCCGCCGCCACGCGCGAACAGCTCTCGTGCATCGATCGACACGACGCGTCGCCCGGGATAGGCTGCGGCAAGGATTTCGGCGGCGCGCTGATCGGCCTCGGGCTCGCCAAAGGCGCAGGCGATAACGCCGTCGTTGCAGACAAGGTGATTGACGTAGCTGTAATCGACCGGGCCATGCGCGTCGCGCAGGCGCGCCGGCGCGGGCAGCGCGATCACCTCGAGCGGACGGCCCCGTGCATCGGTCTCGGCGGCAAGCTGCGTCATGATTTCCTGCGAGACGGCGTGATCGGGATGCCCCGGATCGCGCTGATCGTGGACCAGAACACGCCCGGGCGCGCTGAAGGTCGCGACGATATCGACATGGCCGCGCGTGCCGAACATGTCGTAGTCGCGCGTCAGGCCCTTTGGCAGCCAGATCGCCTTGGTCGTGCCCAGCGTTCGGGTCATCTCAGCCTCGACCCGCGCGCGGTCGGCATGGGGGTTTCGGCCGGGATCGAGCTGCACGGTTTCGGTCAGCAGCACGGTGCCCTCGCCATCGACATGGATGCCACCGCCTTCGTTGACCAGAAGCGAAGGGATGACCGGCACGCCTGCCAGCCCGGCCACGAAAACGGCCATGCCCCGGTCATGCGTGGCCGAGGTCCAGTCGGCAGCGCCCCAGCCGTTGAAGATCCAGTCCACGGCGGCCAGCGCGCCGGTGTCGTCATGCACGAAGGTGGGACCGGCATCGCGCATCCAGAAATCGTCGACCACTCGCTCGACCTGTTCGATCTCACCGCTCAGCATGGCGCGCGCGCGGCTGCGCTCGGACGGATCGATGACCATCGTGACGGGGGCGAATTGCGCGACAGCATGAGCGACGGCGGTCCAGGCGGCATAGCCCGCCTCGCGCTCGGAGATACTGTCGCCCAGCGTCTGGCCTTCGCGCGGAAAGGTCATCCAGACGCGGTCTTGCTTGTAGGTTTCGGCAGGCATGGTGAAAGGCATGATCGGGCTCGTGCAAGGGACGCGCACAGGATTGCCCGGCTTGTGCGCGGGGGCAAGCGGGAAGCGGGCCTTCAGTCCCTGCTCGCGTGATCCGGAAGGGCGGCGTCAAGCCGGGTGATATCGGCCTCCACCACCCGGCGCGCCTCCGCCGACTGCCTGAGCAGGATGTCGAGCGCCGCGCAGTCGTCGTCTTGCGCGCGAAGCTGCATCTGCTTGAAAAGCGCCGCCGCCCGCGTCAGCCCGACAATCGACATCGACCCCGCCGTGCGATGCGCGAGCTGCGCGAAATCTGCAAGGCGGCCTTCTGCCAGAAGCGTGGGCAGCTGGCTTTCGGCAGCGTCCCAGTCGCTGAGCGCACGGGTGGTGAAGGCGGTGAGGGAATCGCGACCCAGTGTCTCTTCGAGCTCTGTGCGCGTTGTGGCATCGACATTCGGTTGTGCAATCGTCGATTTGGGGACGGCGGCCATCTCTGCCCCCTCGGCAGCAGGCGGCTTCTGAGGCCCCGTCGCGTGCCGCAGAGCCTCGCGCAGCGCCGCGCGGTTGATCGGCTTGAGCAGCACCGCGCACAGGCCCGCCCGTTCAAACCGCGCTTGTTGTTCAGGACCGGCAATGGCGGTGACGGCGAGAATCGGGGTGGTGACGCCCGCCGCGCGCAGGCGGCGTGTGGCCTCGATCCCGTCGCATTCCGGCATGTTGATATCCATCAGGATCACGTCGAACGCCCCGCCAAGCACGGCGTCGACCGCTTCGTGTCCGTCACAGGCAACCGCAACGACATGGCCATCGGCTTCGAGCAGTTCCTGCAACACTTCGCGGTTGATGGCGTTGTCATCGGCCACGAGGATGCGCAGCGGCGCGAGCGGCCCGCCTGGAACGCTCAGGGGGGCTTCGGCGGCGTCTTCTGCGGGCGGCTCGACACGTTCGAGCGCTACAATCAGGGTAAATGTGCTACCCTGCCCCGGCGCGCTGACCACGTCGATCTGACCGCCCATCGTTTCGGCGGCGATCCGGGCGATTCCCAACCCCAGCCCCGACCCTTCGCGCGCGCGGGCATAGGGTGCGGCGAGCGTCTCGAAATTCTCGAAGATCCGCGCGAGATCGCTCTCTTTGATGCCGATGCCGGTGTCGCGGACGGAAACCTGAAGCGTGATCGCCTCACCGTTGGCAGGGACATCCCCAAAAGGCGTCATGCTGACCGTAACGCGCCCGCCGGTCGTGAATTTTATCGCATTTCCCAGCAGGTTATAGATCACCCGCAGAAACAGAACGGCACGCCCCCGGACCCAGACAAAGTGCAGATCGGGCGCGACGATCAGGCTCAGATCGTTGCCGTTCGCGCGGGCCGAGGCGCGGTTTTGCTCGACCATGTCGGCCAGCATCTGCGCGGGACAAAAGGCGGTCTCGGGATAGGCGTTGCTGCCGGAATTGTCGATCCGCGCCAGTTCCAGCACATTATTCACCTGATCGAGCGCGATCTTGCCGCTGCGCTCGATAATATGCAGATAACGCAGCGCCTGTTCGTCACCGGCGAGACGGGGTTTGAGCAGGTCGAGCGTGGCGAGCACCCCGTTCAGCGGCGTGCGCATCTCGTGGCTCATGACGGCGAGGAACCGGGCCTTGGCCTCTTCCCCCTGCCGCGCCGCGTCATGGGCTTTGCGCAGCGTTTCCTCGCGTTCGGCGACATCGGTCATGTCGCGCACGAAGACGATATGCGACGGCTCCCCGCCCGCCTGCGCGGCAACGACGATCTCGGCCGGAAAATGCCGCCCCGCCGGGCTGCGCGCGACGATATCCTCGCGCCCGCGCCCGACGCGATCGGGCAGGCTTGCGCCGGGCGCGGGCCCTTCGGACGCGATCAGCGCGTCGAAGGGCAGCCCGTTCAGCGAGGCCCCGGCGGTGGTGAACATCTCGGCCGCCGCGCCGTTATGCAGCGTGATGTGGCCCGCACCGTCGACGACCAGCACCGCGTCGAGCGAGGCTTCGATCATCTGGTCGAGATCATGGCGCATGCGCTGCGAGGCAGCGAGGCGCCGCTCGCTCGCGCGGTATTGCTGCAAGACCAGCACGATCATCAGCGCCATCAGGGCCGCCAGCGTGATCGTGGCACCGGCAAATTGCCGGAAGGTGCCGACAAGCGAGGTGCGCGCGGCAACGCTGTCGGCGACGATGGCGCCCAGCCCTGACACGGTCACCGGACGGACAGCATTGCGCAGCGCCCGGATCTCGGCCTCGAGCGCGGGCATGGCGGCGATCAGCGCCGCGTCGGGGCCATCGACCAAGGGCACCGACGCCTGCAGGAAATCCCGCTGCGCCCGCATGGCCGCTTCGCTGCCCGCAGCGGTCGGGAAACGCCCCGAACCGAAGGCCTGGGCGAGAACCCCGTGGCGGGAATAGAAGATGTCGAATCGCAGGCGGAATTCGTGCAGCAGAGTCTCGACATCTCCGTCGTTACTGAGCGCTGCGATCGTCGCATCCTGTGCCGCGCTCTGAAGGCGCAGAAGCTCGACTTCAAGCTGGGCCAGCGTCCATGTGCGGTTGTCGTTCTGCACCTCTTGCAAGGCGTGATTCTGATCCACGACGCGGGCGAAAAGGTTGAAGGCGATCACGATCGTCGCCCCCGCCGCGAGCGCGCAGAGACCCAGCACGATCAGCCGCCCAAGGCCGACACGCGCCTTGTCCGCACGGGCGCTATTCTTCATGCCGGTCGTCCCGAAGTCACGGCACGACCCGGATACGCGCCAACTGCCAGACGCTGCGGGCATAGGTTTCATCGGTCCGGTATTCCGGGCCGGCGTCATAGGGGTAAACGATCCAGAACGGCCCCTTGTCCCGCAGCGGGAATTCCGCGCCGTCGCGCAGGTAGGCGACGATGGGATAACGCGGGCCGATGTCTGACGCCGGGATATCGACCGCATAATCGTTGAAGGCAATGACGGTGACGTCCCTTGGCCCTGTCCCCACATGGGCGAGCAGCGCGCTGACCGGGACGCCGGTAAACTCGGTCACGCCGTCGGTCCAGATCGTGCCGGACAAGAAGACCTCTTGCGGCAGCGCGCGCAGGTCATCGAGATCAAGCATAAGCGTCTGTTCCGGGGTTTCGACGACCAGTACCTGCGCCGAAGCGCAGCCGGTCACGCCAAGCGGCGCCATGGCGATGACAAGGAAGAACGCGGTCAACAGGCGGATCGGAAAACGCATCACAGGGCCTTTAGCAAAGAACATCACGGTCGGATCCTTTCCGCCCGGCAGGGTTTCGCGACCTCCCCGGATCGGGCGAAACGGATTCTTATGATTCATCTGGCCATAAAGGGGTGAACAAAGGGCTACGACACGCCCGGCTCACGCGGAAAGCCTGCACAATTCGAGGAAAAAGAATGATGGGCGCAGATTCACTGGCCAAAGCGGCCTCTCATGACCGCGCGCGCGTGCTGGTTGCGGACGACCACGACATGGTGACGGAAATGATCGCGATGTTGCTGGGTTCGACGCCCGACCTGATCGCGGTGATCTGTTCCACGCTGGATGCGGCGCTGGAGCTTGAAGATATCCATGGCCCGTTCGATCTGGTGATCCTCGATTACAACATGCCGGGCATGGACGGGATTCGCGGGCTGGAACGGATGAAAGAGCGGCTGGGCGGCCGGCCAGTGGCCATCATCACCGGCAACCCGACGCCCGAACTGGTCGCGCAGGTGATGGCGGCGGGCGCGGTCGGCGTGATTCCCAAGACGATTTCGATGAAGAAGCTGGTCGGGGTGATCCGCGAGATGCGCGCGGCCGGGCGCCCTGTGGCGCCCGCGCTCACGGTGGTAGAGACCGAAACGGCGAGCGATGCCGGGCGGCTTTTCACCCCGCGCGAGGCCGAGATCCTGAAACAGATGGGCGATGGCCGGACGAACCGGATGATCGCCGCAATCTTCGAGATTACCGAGGACGAGCTTGAAACGATCATCGCGGCGATCTGTGAGAAGCTGGGCGTGGCGGATTGCGGTCAGGCGGTAGGGATGGCGCGGGACCGGGGCTTGATCTGATGACGCGGCATGGCCTGAGCAATATGAAAAGGCCCGCCCCGATGGTGATCGGAACGGGCCTGTGACCGACGGACGTGCGGCGATCAGCCGCCGAAATCGTCAAGCATGATGTCTTCGCGATCGACGCCCAGCTCGAGCAGCATGTTGATGACCGAGGCGTTCATGATGGGCGGACCACACATGTAATATTCGCAATCCTCGGGCGCCGGGTGGTTCTTGAGGTATTCTTCGAACAGGACGTTGTGGATGAAGCCAGTATAGCCTTTCCAGTCGTCCTCGGGCAGCGCGTCGGACAGCGCGACATGCCATTCGAAATTCGGGAATTCGGCGGCAAGCTGGTCGAAATCCTCGACGAAGAACATCTCGCGCTTCGAGCGGGCGCCGTACCAGAAGCTGATCTTGCGATCCTTGTTCTTCAGGCGCTTGAGCTGGTCGAAGATATGCGAGCGCATCGGAGCCATGCCCGCGCCACCGCCGATGAAGACCATCTCTTTTTCGGTGTCACGCGCGAAGAATTCGCCGAACGGACCCGAAATCGTGACCTTGTCGCCGGGTTTCAGGTTGAAGATGTAAGAC
This sequence comes from Rhodobacter sp. NTK016B, assembly GCF_017303295.1. Lineage (GTDB taxonomy): Bacteria > Pseudomonadota > Alphaproteobacteria > Rhodobacterales > Rhodobacteraceae > Pararhodobacter. Next base: position 168,429 of record NZ_JAFKOK010000002.1, read on the forward strand.
GACATCTTGCCCGGGGGGATGCCTTCGGACCCCGGCGGGGGCGAGGCCACGCGGACATTGAGCATGATCATGCCCTTTTCGTCCGGGTAGTTGGCCATCGAATAGGCGCGCTCGATCGGCTCATCGACGGTCGAGGTATACTGCCACAGATTGAACCGGTCCCAGTCGCCGCGATACTCTTCTTCGACGTCGAAATCGGTGTATTTCACCGAATGCGCGGGCGCCTCGATCTGGATATAGCCGCCAGCGCGGAAATTCACGTCTTCGCCCTCGGGCAGATCGAGCACCAGCGCCTTGATGAAGGTCGCGACGTTCTCGTTCGAGCGGACGGTGCATTCCCATTTCTTGACGCCGAAGACCTCTTCAGGGACCTCGACCTCCATGTCCTGCTTGACCGCGACCTGACACGACAGCCGGTCACCGCGCGCGGCTTCGCGCTTGGTGATGTGCGATTCCTCGGTCGGCAGGATCGACCCGCCGCCGGAATGGATGCGCACGCGGCATTGCGCACAGGTGCCGCCGCCCCCGCAGGCAGAGGGCACGAACAGCTTCTGTTCGGCCAGCGTCTGCAGCAGCTTGCCACCGGCGGGGACCGAGATGGTCTTTTCGCCGTTGATGCGGATATTGACGTTACCGCTGGACACCAGCCGCGACCGCGCGGCAAGGATGATCGTCACCAGCGCGATGACGATCAGCGTGAAGAGCAGGACCCCAAGGCTGAAAGTTTCCATGATCCTCGTTCCTCAGAGTTTCACGCCAGAGAAGGACATGAACGCCATCGCCATCAGCCCCGCCGTGATGAAGGTGATGCCAAGGCCCTGCAGACCGTTCGGGATGTCCGAGTATTTCAGCTTCTCGCGCACGCCCGCCATCAGCGTGATGGCCAGCGCCCAGCCAAAGCCCGAGGACAGCCCGTAGGTCGCGGCCTCGGCGAAATCGTAGTCGCGTTCGACCATGAACAGCGAGCCGCCGAGGATGGCGCAGTTCACGGTGATCAGCGGCAGGAAGACCCCGAGCGCGTTGTAGAGCGGCGGGAAGTACTTATCGAGCACCATCTCGAGGATCTGCACCAGCGCGGCGATCACGCCGATATACGAGATCAGGCCGAGGAAGGTCAGGTCGACATCCGGAAAGCCCGCCCAGGCCAGCGCGCCGGGCGCGAGCAGGTAGGTGAGCAGCAGGTTGTTCGCCGGTACGGTGATCGCCTGCACGATCATCACCGAGACCCCGAGGCCCATCGCGGTCGAGATCTTTTTCGACACGGCGATGAAGGTACACATGCCCAGAAAGAAGGACAGCGCGAGGTTCTCGATAAAGATCGAGCGGACGGCAAGGGAAATGAGCGCTTCCATCAGTGAGTCTCGACCGTTTGGATCTTGTATTCGCGCTCTTCGACCTGTTCGGGTTTCCACGACCGGAAGGCCCAGATCAGCAGACCGATGATGAAGAAGGCCGAGGGCGGCAGCAGCAGCAGGCCGTTCGGAACGTACCAGCCGCCGTTATTCACCGTCTCAAGGATGGTGATGCCGAACAGGCTGCCCGAGCCGAACAGCTCGCGCACGACGCCGACCAGCATCAGGATCAGGCCGTAACCCAGCCCGTTGCCGATGCCGTCGATGAAGCTTTCGAAGGGCGGGTTCTTCATGGCGAAGGCTTCCGCCCGGCCCATGACGATGCAGTTGGTGATGATCAGGCCGACAAAGACCGACAGCGTCTTCGAAATCTCGAAGGCGAAGGCCTTGAGCAGCTGGTCGACGACGATCACCAGCGAGGCGATGATCACCATCTGCACGATGATGCGGATCGAGCCGGGGATCTGGCTGCGGATCATCGAGATGAACATCGACGAAAAGGCCGTCACCAGCGTCACCGCCAGCGCCATCACGAAGGCCACCTGCAGCGACGAGGTCACCGCAAGAGCCGAGCAGATGCCGAGCACCTGCAGCGTGATCGGGTTGTTGTCGACCAACGGGTCGATCAGCATTTCGCGGCGTTTGTGAGCCATCAGACATCCCCCGCTTTGAGCCGGTCGAGGAACGGACCATAGCCGCTCTCGCCCATCCAGAAATTGACAAGGTTATTCACGCCGGCCGTGGTCAGCGTGGCACCGGCCAGCGCGTCGATATGGTATTCGGCCCCTGCCGGCGGGACGGTTTTCGACACGCTGATCTGCAGCTCGCCATTCTCGTCGGCCAGAAGCGTGCCGCGCCATTCCGCGCGCCAGCGCGGGTTGTCGACCTCGGCGCCCAGACCGGGCGTTTCGGCGTGTTCGTAGAATTGCAGGCCGTAGATCGTGTTGCCGTCCGCTTCCAGCGCGATGTAGCCATACAGCGTCGACCACAGGCCGTAGCCGTGGATGGGCAGGATCACGCGCTCGATCTCGCCCGCATCGTCACGCAGGATATAGACAGTGACGAAGCGGCTCTGGCGACCGATCCCTGCGGGGTCGTCGTCCAGTTCGATCGACAGGGCCGGATCATCCGCCGCCGCGCGCTGGTCGAAGGTCGCCGGGTCAAATTCATCGGTGAATTCGCCGGTCGCCAGTTCCAGCACATGCGGCTCGAATGCGGCGAAGCTTTCGGCCACGTCGGCGGTCGGGTCATAGATGCCCGCGACCTGAAGGATGTTGATCTGCCGGTCGCGCAGCGCGTTGACCTGCTGCAGCGGGCGCAGAGCCACGGCTGCCGCCGACACGACCATCGAAGCCACGAGGCACAGCGCCACCGCGACGAAGACGGTCTTGCCCACGGAATCCGCGGGCGCCGCCAGGAACCGGGCGATTGCGCCTTTGGGGGCGTCGTTTCCGTCAGCCATTCCGCTTGCTCCTGCGCTTGATATTGGCCTGAACGACAAAGTAGTCGATCAGCGGCGCAAAGACGTTCCCGAACAGGATCGCCAGCATCATGCCTTCGGGGAAGGCAGGGTTCAGCACCCGGATCAGCACCACCATGACACCGATCAGCGCGCCATAGAAATAGCGGCCCATATTGGTATGCGAGCCCGAAACGGGTTCGGTCACCATGAACACAAGGCCAAAGGCAAAGCCGCCGGTGACAAGGTGCCAGTACCACGGCATCGCGAACATCGGGTTCGAGCTGGAACCGATCCAGTTCAGCAGCAGCGAGAAGCCGATCATGCCCGCTAGGCAGCCCGCGACCATGCGGTAATTGGCAATCCGCGTAGCCAGCAGGAAGACAAGACCGATGGCGCAGGCCAGCGTCGAGGTCTCGCCCATCGAACCGGGGATGAAGCCCAGGAAGCTGTCCCACCACGTCATGCCGCGCGCGGCCAGTTCCTGAAACCCGTCCGAGGCCGAAACCGCCAGCGCGGTGGCGCCGGTATAGCCGTCGACCGGAACCCAGACGCTGTCGCCCGACATCTGCGCGGGATAGGCGAAATACAGGAAGGCCCGCCCGGTCAGCGCCGGGTTCAGGAAATTCTTGCCGGTGCCACCGAAGACTTCCTTGCCGATCACCACGCCGAACAGGATCCCCAGCGCGACCTGCCACAGCGGGGTCGTCGCCGGCACGATCAGCGCATACAGCATCGAGGTCACAAGGAAGCCTTCGTTCACTTCGTGCTTGCGCGCGGTGGCGAAGATCACCTCGGCGATACCGCCCGCGACCAGCGTCGTGATGTATATGGGCAGGAAATAGAGCAGCCCGTGCAGCATGTTTGCCATCGGGCTGGTGGCATCGAAACCGATCCCCAGCGTCTCGATCACCGAAGCCCGCCAGCCCGACGCGCCGAATTCGGCAATCGCCCGGTTGGTCTGATAGCCGGTGTTATAGAGCGCCATCAGGATGCACGGGATCGTCGCGATCACGACATAGGTCATGATACGCTTCATATCGATATACGAGCGCGCATGCGGGGCGACGGTGGTCACGGTTTTCGGGGTATAGAGGAAGCTTTCCACCATCTCGTAGACGGGGAAATACCGCTCCCATTTGCCGCCCTTCAGAAAATGCGGCTCGACCCGGTCAAAGAAGCTACGCAATCCCAAGGATCAGCCCTCTTTCTCAATCTTGCTCAGGCAATCCCGCAAAGCGAGGCCATATTCATATTTCGCGGGACAGGCGAAGCCGACGAGACCGAGGTCCTCTTCGTCGAGTTCCAGCGCGCCGAGCGCCTGTGCCTGGTCAGTATCCATAACCAGAAGCGCACGCAACAACTGGGTCGGCAGAAAGTCCTGCGGCATCAGGCGTTCAAACGTGCCCGTGGGCACCATCGCCCGACGCCCGCCATTCAGGTTCGAGGTCAGCGGGAAGGTCCGGCGCGACAGGGCCGAGCCCAGCACCGGCTGCACCGCGTATTTCGACACCATCGGACGGATCCAGCCCATCGCGATCTGCTTGTGGTCTTCCTCGATCAGCGTGATCTGGCGCGCATAACGGCCCAGATAGCCATTGGCCCCCGCGCCCATATGCCCACTCAACACCGAGCCCGAGATCATCCGCGCGGGCACGTCCTGCGGCAGATCGGCCCCGGCGAGTTCCGCCATCGACGCCCCCAGCGTGGTGCGCACAAGCCGCGGATTGGCGCAGATCGGCCCCACCAGCGCGATCACGCGCGAGAAATCGACGCGCCCGGTCAAGAACAGCCGGCCGATGGCGATCACGTCCTGATAGCCGATGGTCCAGACCGTCCGCGTGTTCGACGGCGGGGTCAGGAAATGCATATGCGTGCCGGCCAGCCCGGCGGGATGCGGCCCCGAGAAGGCCGCCGCTTCGACACCCGGCAGATCGGCGCCGGGGATAGACGCGCCGTCGGCGTGGCACAGATAGGTCGTGCCCTCGGTCAGCGCGGCGATGCAGGCGAGACCCTTGGTGAAGGCCTGCGCCTCGGCCTCGATCAGCGGGGCGGGATCGGGCGAGAGCGGCTCGGTATCCATCGCGGTGACGTAGATCGCGTAGGGCCGCGCCGCCGGGTCGGGCAGCTTGGAATAGGGCCGCGTGCGGAACGAGGTCCACAGCCCCGATGCGCACAGCTTCGCAGCGATGGCCTCGGCGCTGTCTTCGCCCCCGATCTGCGAATAATCGACCGGCTCGGCGGCGCGGTCATCGGCTTCGATCTCGATGCTGATCAGCTTGCGGCGCGCGCCCCGGTTGATCGCCTTCACCCGGCCCGAAACCGGCGCGGCGATCTGCACTTCGGGCAGGTCCTTGTGGAACATCAAGGGCGCTCCGGCCCCGACGACATCGCCCTCTTCCACGACGATGCGCGGCTTCAGGGACACGTAATCGTCGCCGAGAACGGCATAGATCCGCGCCGCGCCGGTCTCGACCGAAGTCTGCCGAAGAGCACCGTCAATGGGAACATCAAGTCCCTTCTTCAGGGCGAACCGCTTCACCACGCGTGACCTCTAGCTTTGATACATCTCGAGTTTCGTGGCTTATGCACCGAGCATTCGCGTGGTAAAAGTCGAAAATCGGCCCCGGGCCACAACTTTTTTGCTTGAACTGACCCCGAATGTCACGGACAAGCCGCACGTCTTGCTCTGGTGAGCGTGCAAACCCAGAAGAGGTCAACAATTGTCCGATCTGCCCAAATTTTCCCGTCGCTCTGTTGTCGGAACCGCCTTCGCGCTGCCGCTGGCCTTCGCCGCCTGCAACCGCGAACCGTCGGTGCACAATCTTGTCGGGCGCGCGATGGGCACGTCGTATTCGATCACCGTCATCGATGAGACCCGCAAGCTGACCGAAGCCGAGATCCGCACCGCCATCGACGGCGCGCTGGCCGAGGTCGACGTGCAGATGTCGAACTGGAACCCGGCGTCGGAAATCTCGCGCTTCAACGCGCAGACCGGCACGCAGCCGGTAACCCTGTCGCCCGAACTGGCGATGGTGATCGACGCGGCCGAGCAGGTGCATCTGGCCAGCGACGGCCGTTTCGACACCACGGTCGGCCCGCTGATCGAGTTGTGGGGCTTCGGCGCCCCCGGTGCGCATGATATGCCCGCCGAGGCGCAGATCACCGAAGCCATGGCCCGTATCGGCCATGAGCGCACGCTGGCGCGCGAAGCCGGCGCGCTGCGAAAGCGTCAGGGCGATGCGCAAGTCTACCTGTCGGCCATCGGCAAGGGCTATGGCGTCGACCGCGTTGCCCGCGCCATTGCCGAGCTGGGCGTGAGCGATTTCATGGTCGAGATCGGCGGCGACATGTATGCCGCCGGCCGCAATCCGAACGGCCTGCCCTGGCAGATCGGCATCGAAACGCCCGCGGCCCTTGGCGGCGGTGTGTATGACGTTGTCGGCATCTCGGGTGTGGGTCTGGCGACCTCGGGCGATTACCGCAACTATTTCGAACAGGACGGTCAGCGCTTCTCGCATGTGATCGACCCGACGACGGGCCGCCCGGTCACGCACCGCACCGCCTCGACCACGGTCATCGCCGAGAATTCGATGCTGGCCGATGCCTGGGCCACAGCGATGCTGGTTCTGGGCCGCGAGCGCGGGCTGGAAATCGCGCGAGCGCACGACGTGGCGGTGATGTTCCTTGACCATCAGGGTGAGGGCGCCGGATTTGCCTCCTCCACCAGCCCGCGTTACGATGCGCTGGTAGCCTGACATCGGAAATAAGGACGGCGCGACATGGCCACGTTCCTTGCGACTTTCGTGATCCTGATGGTGGTGATGCTGGGCATGGCGCTCGGCGTCATCCTGATGGGACGCACCATCAAGGGCAGCTGCGGCGGTCTGAACGCCATCGCGGACGCCGATAAATGCCTTGTGTGCAGCAAGGATATCGACCCCGACAGCCCCCTGCGCGAGCGGCTCGCCTGCCCGCGCGCGCGCAAGATGCTCGAACGCGCGGGACTCGAAGCGGGGCTCGAGGACGCGCCCAGCTCCTGACGCGCCCCGACGGGCGCGTCTAAGCGCCGGCCGTGCTCCCGGTGGCGAGCGGGATGAATCCCACCGTCAGAAGCCCGGTCGCCGCCAGCACTCCCCATAGCCACAATTGCCAGCGCGGGCCTTCGGCCTTCCAGACCCGGCGGAACTGAAAGCCGCAAAAGCAGGCCACGACGAAGATCGTGACGGCGGCAGGTTGTGGCAGGGTGAGATGCGGCACGAAAAAACTCCTACTGGTTTCGTCCGGTTGCGCTATCTTTGACGAAGCGACCAATCCACGGCCAGGGAGAGAACCGCGAAATGCCAGCGTCTTATCAGCCTCCGATGCGCAAAGACGAGGAGAAAAACCGCACTCACAGCCAGAGTGCGGCGACCAACCTCAAGACCGAAACCCTGACCGTGCGTCAGGTGCTCGACCACAAGGGAAGCGACGTCTTCTCGATCACCCCGGACGAAACCCTGCGCAGCGCGGTCGAAATCCTGCGCGACCAGCGGATCGGCGCCCTGCTGGTCTGCGATACCGAAGGCGCGCTGGTGGGCATCCTGTCCGAGCGCGACATCGTCCGCAAGCTTGCCGACGCGCCGGGCCAGACCCTGCCGCAGAAGGTGGGCGACGTGATGACCTCGAAGGTGCAGACCTGCGAGCCGTCGGAAACGCTGATGCAGATCCTCAAGACGATGAATGCGGGCCGCTTCCGGCACATGCCGGTGATGGAAGACGGTGCGCTGGCGGGGATGATTACCATCGGCGACGTGGTGAATTATCGGCTCGTCGAGTTGGAACACGAAGCGCTGCAGCTCAAGCAGCTGATCGTCGGCTGACATCGCCCTGCCCTGCCCCGCACGGGTAGGGATCTGACAGCAAGACGGCCCGCGCAGTCAGCGCGGGCCGTTTGTCATTCCGTGACAGGCGGTGAGGGATCTCAGCCCTGCAGGTCGTTCCACATCTGCTGATCGCGCTCGGCGGTCCAGATGCGGGGGGTGTCGATGCCGCGGGCCTCGTCATAGGCGCGGCCGACATTGAAGGGCAGGCAATGCTCGTAGATCGCGTAATCCTTGAATTTCGGATCGCATTCCGCGCGCACCGCGTCCCAGGCCTCTTTCAGCGTGCCGCCGCGCGCCACGACGCGGGCGACCGGCTTGTAGGTCGAGCGCACGAAATCGGCGGTGTTCTCGATCGCCGCCGTGACCATCTCATCGCCCACCAGCGCATCGCCCCGGCCCGGCGCAATCGCCCGCGGCTCGAACGAGGCGATATTGGCAAGCGTCTGTTCCCAATCGGCAAAATGACCGTCGCCGCAATAGCAGGCCGAGTGGTACTCGACGATATCGCCGGTGAACATCACCTCGGCATCGGGCACCCAGACCACCGCGTCGCCCGCCGTATGCGCGCGCCCCAGATGCATGATGTCGACCCGGCGATTGCCCAGATAGACGGTCATCGAATCGCTGAACGTGGTGGTGGGCCAGGTCAGGCCGGGGATTTCCTCGTGCCCCTGGAACAGGCGCGGGAAGCGGCCGAATTCCGAATCCCAGTCCTCCTGACCGCGCTCGGCGACCATCGCGCGGGCGGTGTCGGACATGATGATCTCGCGCGCGCCATAGGCGGCGGCCCCCAGCACGCGCACCGCGTGGTAATGGGTCAGAACCAGATGCGTGATCGGCTTGTCGGTCACCGAGCGCACGCATTCGATCACCTTGCGCGCCAGACGCGGCGTCGCCTGCGCCTCGACGATCATCACGCTGTCATCGCCGATGATCACCCCGGTATTCGGATCGCCTTCGGCGGTGAAGGCGTAAAGCCCCTCGCCCACCTGCGTGAAGGAGATCGTCTTCTCGGTCATGTCCCCGGCGGAGGCAAATGCTTTGGCCATTGGTAAACTCCGATAGTCTCTTGGTTTCGTTGGGTCAGCGCAGCGCGATGGGCAGCCACAGCGCAATGGCAGGAATGAAGATCACCAGCAAGAGCGCGGTGATCTGGATCAGCACGAAGGGGATCACCCCGCGATAGATCGTGCGGATCGGCAGCTCTGGCGCGATGCCGCGCAGGTAGAACAGCGCATAGCCGAAAGGTGGTGTCAGGAACGAGGTTTGCAAGTTCACTGCCAGCGCGATGGCAAACCAGATCATCACCTGATCGCCCGGCAGACCGAAATCCAGCTGCGCGACGATGGGCGCGACAATCGGCACCACGACGGCGGTGATCTCGACCCAGTCAAGAAAGAAGCCCAGCAGGAAGACCAGAGCCATGATGGTGAAGAACACGGCGTAGGGATTGCGCTCGCCGATATTGAACAGATCGAGGATCATCGCGTCGCCCCCCAGCCTGCGGAACACGACCGAAAAGATCGACGCGCCGATCATCACGAAGACGATCATCGCCGTGGTCTTGGTGGTTTCGTGCAGTGCGCCGCTGAGCGCCTTGAAGCTGAGCTTGCGCGACAGAAGCGCCAGCACCAGCGCACCGGCCGCGCCGATGGCGGCGGATTCGGTGGGCGTGGCGATGCCCGCGATGATCGTGCCCAGCACCGACAGGATCAGCACCAGCGGCGCCACAAGGTCGCGCATCAGCGCCCACAGCGTCTGGCCAAGGCTACGCTTCTCGCCGCGTTCGGGCGCGGGCACGCGGTGCGGCTGGAAGAACGCGACCGAGCCGAGATAGAGGAAATAGAGCCCCGACAGCACCAGCCCCGGCACGATGGCGGCCATGAACAGGTCGCCCACCGAGACACGCAGCTGGTCGCCCAGAATGATCAGCATGATTGAGGGCGGCAGCAGGATACCCAGCGTCCCCGACGAGGCGATCAGCCCCGAGGCAAGGCGCATATCGTATTTCGCCTCGCGCATGGCGGGCAGCGACATCATGCCCATCATCACCACCGAGGCGCCGATGATACCGGTCGAGGCCGCCATGATCACGCCGATGATCATCACCGAAAAAGCGTAGCCGCCCGGCGTGCGCTGGAACAGCGAGGCGAGCGAGCGCATGAGCCGCTCGGCAATGCCCGAGCGTTCCAGCATCAGGCCCATGAAGACGAAAAGCGGGATCGCCACCAGCAGCCAGTTGGTGAGCGTGCCGGAATAGATCCGCTGCACGCCCATCGACAGGAACAGCATCGGAATGCCGTTGAGGACGGCGAAAATAATGCCGATGCCGGCAAGGACAAAGGCGACGGGATAGCCCGAGAAGATGCCGGCGATAAGGCCCAGCAGCATCAGTTCGGGGCCGAGATGGTCGATCATCGTGTGTCCTCGGTCAGGTCGCCGCGGAAGAGTTGAATGGCGGTGCCGATTGCGCGGATGAGGCCCAGAAGCCCAAGCACCGCGAAACTGAGCGGCAGCATCGCCTTGATCAGCCAGCGAGTATCGAGCCCGCCCTGCGTCGAGCCTTCGGCGGTGCGGAAGGCCACTTCGGTAAAGGACCAGCCATACCAGGCGATGATCGCGCAGAAGGGCAGAAGAAAGACCAGATCGCCGATCATCCGCACCCAGAGCCGTTTGCGCGGGCCCATCTGCAGCGCAAGGAAATCGACCGAGACATGGCGATCATCGCGCAGTGACCAGATGCCGCCCCAAAGCACCAGCAGGGCGAAGATGTACCACTGGATGTCGAACAGGCTGTTGACGGTCAGCGCCCGGCCCAGAACCGGGATCGAGCCGTCCCAAGCGATCAGCGTGTTGCGACCGAGGGCGGCGTAGACGATTGAGATCAGGATCGTGGCGATCAGCGGCAGCGTGAGCCAGCTGACCCAGACGGCGGGCAGGCACAGAAGTGCCATCGCTTTCTTCAGGAATGCCGGCATGCTCCCCCCCGGGCAAGTGGGCCGTGTTCGTGGTCGGGGCGGTCGCCTCTGCTTTGAGGGACCGCCCCGGCTGTTGTCGCTATCCAATCACGCCGATCAGCGGGCCGGAAGGGCCTGCAGGCTCGACCATTCGCCGACGCTGTCCATATAGGCGCGCAGCGATTCCAGCGCCTCGGCAAAGATCGGGTCCTGGGCGGCCTGCTCGTCGAGCACCGCGTCCGAGGCGTCGCGCAGGGCGAGCAGAACCTCGTCGGGGAAGCGGCGGACGTCGGTCCCGGCTTCGCGGATTTCCGCGATCGCGGCGGCCTGGCTGTTGATCTGGTCGCCGAGGTTATAGGCGATGTTGGCCTGGCAGGCTTCGGTCATGATGTCCTGCGTACGCTCGTCGAAGCTGTTCCAGACATCCATGTTGATGATGATGCTGTCCCAGCTCGACGGCTGGTGCCAGCCCGGGAAGTAGTAGTATTCCGTCACACGCTGGAAGCCGAAGCCCACATCGAGCTGCGGTGCCGAGAATTCGGCCGCGTCGATGCGCCCGGTTTCGAGGCTGAGGAAGATCTCGCCCGCCGGGACCAGCTGGGTGTTGGCGCCCAGACGCGCCATCGCCATGCCGCCGAGACCGGCGATCCGCATGTTCAGGCCCTCAAGGTCTTCGACCGAGTTGATCTCGCGGTTGAACCAGCCACCGGCTTCGGCGCCGACCAGGTGGCAGGGCAGAACCTTGACGTTGAACGGGTCATAGGCGCGCTGGATGATTTCCAGACCGCCCCCTTCGAACATCCAGCCCAGCGCCACGTCCGGCGAGGGGCCGAAGGGCATCGAACCGACGAGGTTGGCGACCGGGATCTGCTGCGCCCAGTAACCGATCCAATCGAAGCCCATCTGCAGGGCGCCCGAGCTGACCGCGCCGAAAACTTCGAACGGCGGCACGAAATCGCCCGCGCCGTGCACGTTGATGGTGACGTCGCCGTCGGTCATCTCGTTCACGCGCGCCGCCCAGAGCTGCGGGCTCGGGCCGATCGAGGGCACGTTAAGCCCGAACACACTTTGCAGATCGAAGGTCTGCGCCTGAGCGGCCGTGCCACCCGCGGCGACAAGCGCGGCCGCAGCCAGCAGCGGCAGTCGTTTGAAAGTCGTCATGTCTGTTCCTCCCGAAAATTCGCGTCTTCCGTCCTCGGCATGGTGCCGGGGCGGACTCCCGAAGCCGGGAGCACTGCTTGCGAAAAGACGTGTCCCAACCCTACCTTTTGTTAGTCATCAACAAATCTATTTGCAACAGACAAATTTTGTGCGAGACGAAAAAGGCAACCCAGAGGGGATCGGCACATTGGCCGTGCCCCTCTGGGGATCGGGATGGGAGGACATGATGCAAGGATTTTCCTTGAATTTTAAAGGCGTTGTTGCCGTTGTGACCGGCGCGGCGCAGGGAAATGGCCGGGCGATCGCCTTGGGGCTGGCCGAGGCAGGCGCAGCGGTCGCCTGCTGCGATATGCAGGGCGATTCGGTGCGCGAACTGGCCGAAGAGATCGTCCGGTCAGGCGGCAAGGCGGTGGGAATCACGCTGGACGTGACCGATTCCGACGCCTGCCGGTCCGCCGCCAAGGCAGTGGCGGAAACGCTGGGTGATGCCTCGGTGCTGGTCAACAATGCGGGCGTCATCCGCCGCACGCTGCCCGATGCCGAAAGCTTCGCCGCCGATTGGGATTTCGTGCTGAAGGTCAATGCGACCGGCACGATGCAGATGGTCCGCGCCTTCCTGCCGCAGCTTCGCGCCACGCAGGGGCGGATCGTCAATCTGGGGTCGATCATGTCAGTGACAGCCGGGCCCGGTCTGGCCGCTTATGCCGCGTCGAAGGGCGCGGTGCTGCAGCTGACCAAGGTTCTGGCGCATGATCTGGCGCCCGACGGCATCCGCGTCAACGCGATCGCGCCCGGCGTGATCGAGACGCCGATGACCGAGGTCACGCGCGCCGATCCCGACGCGATCGGGCGTTTCATGGCCCATACCCCGCTGCGCCGCCCCGGCCATCCGTCGGAACTGGTCGGGCCAGTGCTGTTCCTCGCTTCCGAGGCATCGAGTTACGTGACGGGCGCTCTGTTGCCCGTCGATGGCGGCTATCTGGCCGCGTGAGAAGGATTGAGACGATGAAACGACAAGAGGTAGACGTTCTGGTAGTCGGTTCGGGCGCGGGCGGTCTGTCGACCGCCGTGGCCGCCGCGCATCGCCGGCTCGACGTTCTGGTGGTCGAGAAGGAACCCGTGTTCGGCGGCACCACCGCGCGGTCGGGCGGCTGGATGTGGATCCCCGGCAACGGCCCCGAACTGCGCGCCGGTATCGAGGACGACGCCGCCAAGGCGCGGATCTACCTGCAGCACGAAGCGGGCGAGCATTTCGATGCCGAGCGCGTCGATGCCTTTCTGGAAGCCGGCCCCAAGGCGGTCGAGTTCTTCGAAGAGAAAACCGCGCTGCAATTCGACCTTGGCCCGTTCTTCGCCGATTACCATCCCGATGCCCCGGGCGGCATGGATGGCGGCCGCTCGATCGTCGCGCGGCCCTTCGACGGGCGTGAACTGGGCCCCGAGATCAAACGCCTGCGTCCGCCTTTGCAGGAGATCACTTTCCTCGGGATGATGATCGGCTCGGGCAAGGAGCTGCTGCACTTCTTCAACGTCATGCGCTCGCCGGTCTCGGCCTTTTACGTGGGCAAGCTGTTCTTCAAATTCCTGCGCGACATGGCCTTCCACGGTCGTCCGATGCGACTGATGAACGGCAACGCGCTGGCCGGGCGGCTGGCGAAATCGGCCTTCGACAAGGGCGTGCCGATCTGGACGCATGCGCCGGTGCGCGAGCTTCTGCGTGACGACAACGACAACATCATCGGCGCACGGATCGACCGGCGCGACGGTCCGGTCGAAGTGATCGCGCGCAAGGGCGTGGTGCTGGCTGCGGGCGGCTTCCCGCAGGACATGCTGCGCCGCAAGGAGCTGATGCCGCACGCCCCCACCGGCTACGAGCACGTCACCCCCGCGCCTCCGGGCAATACCGGCGACGGGCTGCGGCTGGGCGAAAGCGCGGGCGCCACGGTGGACACCTCCCTGCCCCATGCCGCCGCTTGGGTCCCGATCTCGCGGCCGGTGCGGCCGGACGGGACGCTGGGCACGTTCCCGCATTTCGTCGACCGCTCGAAACCCGGCGTGATCGCGGTCACGCGCTCGGGCAAGCGGTTCGTGAACGAATCGAACAGCTACCACGATTTCTGTCAGGCCATGGTCGCGCGCTGCCGCGAGGAAGCGGGCGAGGGCACCGAACCCGCCGCGTGGTTCATCACGGATCACCGGGCGTTCCGCAAATACGGGCTGGGCTATGCCAAGCCCGCGCCGGTTCCCTACAAGGCGCTGATCAAGAACGGCTATCTGTTGCGCGGCAACACGCTGCGCGAACTGGCCGAGCAATTCGGTGGCGACGGGGCCGAGCTTGAACGCACGGTGGCCGCATACAACCCGCTGGCGGCCAAGGGCGAGGACCCGGAATACGGCAAGGGCTCGACCAGCTACAACCGTTCGCTGGGCGACCCCGAGCATGGGCCGAATCCCTGCCTTGCGCCGATCAAGGACGGGCCGTTCTACGCGGTGCGGCTCTATGTGGGCGATCTGGGCACCTTCGCGGGGCTCAAGACAAACGCCAATGCGCAGGTGCTGGATGCTCAGGGCCAGCCGCTGCAGGGGCTCTATTCGGTGGGCAACGACGCGGCCTCAATCATGGGGGGCAATTACCCCGGTGGCGGCATCACGCTGGGTCCGGCGATCACCTTTGGCTACATCGCCGCGCGTCACATGGCGCGGGCCAACGACTGATCGCGTCATGGATCGAACGCGGCAGGGCGTCGCGCTGGGTTTCCTCGCGGCGCTCAGCTGGGGGATCTACAATGTTGGCGCCGAAATCGGACAGGCGACGGGCTTCCGGCCCGCCGACCTGACGCTTCTGCGCTACGGGGGAGCGGCGCTGCTGATGGCGCCGCTTCTGGTTCTGGCCCGCCACCGGCTGCCGCCCCTGCGCAAGGTGGCGGTGCTGGCGCTTCTGATCGGTCCGCTTTTCGCGCTGGCCTTCAACGAAGGGTTCCAGCGTGCACCGCTCTCGCATGCGGTGGTGATCGGGCCGGGCATGTCGATGCTCGTGGCCAATGCGCTCGACCGCTGGACCAGCGGCACGCCGCTAAGCTGGATGCGGCGGATCGGCATCGCGATCCTGATCGGCGGGCTGCTAATCATCGCCGCCGACGCCCCCGCGCCACGCGCCTCGGGCGGGTCGGTGCTGGTGGGCGATCTGTTCTTCGTCACCTCGGGGTCGCTGTGGGGGATCTACGTCTTCACCATGGGCCGCTGGAAGCTGCCACCTATCGAGACCACCGCCTGCATCGCGACACTCGCGACCCTCGCCTATGCGCCGGTCTATCTGTGGGTCTGGGGCCTGCCCGATCTGGCGCCGGGCCTGTGGGCCGAGCAATTCTTCTATCAGGGCGTAGTCGGCGGCTGCCTTGCCTTCGTGATCTTCGCTGCGACCGTTTTGCGGCTGGGCGGGGGACGGGCGGCGCTTTTCTCGGCACTGGTCCCGTCCGCGGCGGTGTTGCTTGCGATACCGCTTACCGGGCAATGGCCCAATGCCATACAATGGATGGGTGTGGCGGTGACGACACTGGGGCTGATCGTCTCGCTTGACCTGTGGCAGCGTCAGAAGGCATTGCCGGGGCGTGCCGGGTAGCGGAAACGTGGCAGCAGCCAGAGCGGGAGAGGGCGGATGGCAGAGGATATGGCGCGCGGCGAGGGCGCAGATGGCGGCAAGCCCGCCAAAGCGCAGCGCGGCATCCGTTCGCTGGAAACGGCGGGCGCCATCCTGCGGGTGATGGCCGAGGCCAATGGCCCGATGAAACTGCGCGACATCGCCGAGGCGGTCGACGTGGCCCCTGCCCAGCTGCACCCCTATCTCGTCAGCCTGCGCGGGATGCAGATGGTCGAGCAGACCGATACAGGCCTGTACGGGCTGGGGCCGTTCGCGCTGCAACTGGGCATGAGCCGTCTGCGCGCGCAGGATGCCTATCACGAGGCGATCGTGCGGGTGTCGGGGCTGGCCGAGGAAACCGGGCTGATGGTCGCGCTGTCGGTCTGGGGCCTGCATGGCGTGACCATCGTCCATGTCCGCGAGACCATTGCGCGCATCCATGCCAACGTGCGCGCGGGCGGCGGGTTCGGGCTGACCAACACCGCGACGGGGCGGTTGTTCGTGGCCTTCCTGCCCGAGACGATGACCGCGCCGCTCATTCGTCAGGAACTGGCCGAGCGCGCCAGCACCGAAACCCGCTTCAGCTTCGACGAAGCCGCCTACCGCGCCGATATCGCCCGTATCCGGCGCGAGCGCTACGAGACCACTCTGGACCTGCCGATCCCGGGCGTCAGCGCCGTCACCGCGCCGGTCTTCGATTTCACCGGCGAGATGAAGCTGGCGATCACGGTGATCGGCCCGACCCAGCAGATTGATCTGGGCCCGGACGGCGCGGCGGTGCGCGCGACGCTCGATTTCGCGCGCAAGCTGTCGACCGACCTGGGCTATCACCCGTCCTGACGCCTCAGGCATCGGCGGGCATCGGACCACCAACGAAAACACCGCGCCCCAAAGGGACGCGGTGTTTCCTTTTGCACGCGGTTAGCCGGGTTTAAGGCGCCTCGCAGGTGAAGTTCTCGGCGAGGGTCTCGTCGCCCGTGCCGCTATAGCGCGCCTGCGACGGATAGGGGCAGGCCGGACGGCTCAGTTCGGCAGTGCCCGCAGCCTCGGTCCCGTGGGTGACGATCCGGTCGGGTGCCTGACCGTTTTCGACCCAGTCCACCACCGCTTGTAGCGGATCGAAACGACCCAGCCCCGAGCCGCCGCCGCAATGATGCACGCCGGGCACGAAGAACAGCCGCGCGAAATCGTCACGCGCATCGCCATAGGTCGCGTCCAGCTCCCTGAACCAATCCATCAGCTCATAGCCCGAAAAGACCGGATCGCCGCTGCCGTGCCAGACGATCATCCGACCGCCCCGGTCGCGGAACGCGTCCAGATCGGTGCTGCGCGAACCCCAGATCTCTTGCGAAGCCGTGGTCTGGGCCCAGTCGGTCTCGGCGTCGAAATCGCGCAGGGGATCGGTGTTGGGCCGGGGGTCAGGGAAGGCCAGATAGCGCAGCCAGTCCTGCTGATAGGTGCCCTGACGACCGTATTGCCCCGCCGTCGGTGCGCTGCCCAGAAGCCAGGCGCGCCAGCCGCTCGGCCCGGCCTCGGCCCCCGGCATCAGGCCGCGATAGATGGGCGTACCATCCGCCAGCGAGGGGCCGTCATAGATCGCCTGCACCGCGTCCACCTGCGCCTGCGTCAGGCACTGGTTGCTTTCGCCCTCGCCGCAGAGCAGCTCGGATGGATCGACGCGGCAGCTCGTATCCTGAATGAGCCCGTCCTCGATCCCGTCGCGCGCGTCGCAGGTTGCCCGCGCATGGGACTGGATGAGCGCCAGCTCGTCATCCGAGAAGGCTTGCGAGACGATTGGATCACCGTTGCCATCGGTCGGCGACGCGGCGGCCAGCGCGCGGGTGTTCCAGTTCCACGCGACCACCGCGCCCACCAGATCCATCGCCGGAGCCGCCGAGACGATGCCGTCGAAATGCTCGGGATAGCGCCAGGCGGAAATCATCGCCTGCCGCCCGCCATTCGAGCAGCCGTTGAAATAGCTGTGGTCGGGGCCGGCCCCGTAAAGCTCGGTGACCAGCGCGCGGGCGCCGGTGGCGACGATATCGACCGCGTTGTAGCCGTTATCCAGCCGCGCCTGCTGATCGACACCGAAGCTCGCATCCGCCGAATCGACGCCGGTATGGCCCGAATCCGTCGCCACGACCGCAAAGCCCTGCGCCAGCGCCGGGGTGCCGCTGACGCCATCCGCGCCAATGGCCGGACGCACCGCGCCGTCCAGACCGCCGCCGCCCTGGAACAGGAAGCGGTGGCTCCAGTCCTGCGGCAACCGCAGCTCGAAGCCCGCACCATAGATCTTGCTGGGGCCGCCGGGCGCCGGGGTCCCCTGCCCCAGACGCGGCGCCATAATCCCCTGCACAAGGCAATGTGGCGTGGCGCCGTCGGCCAGCGTCGCCATGCGTGCGGCGGTCACGATGCCGCCGGCAAGATCCGCCTGCATCAGCGCCGTGCAGCGCTCGGCGAAATCGTCGGTGGTTGCGGGCGCGCTTTGCGCATGCGCGGCGCCAGCCAGCCCCAAGACAAGGGCAGAGGTCAGTCCGGTTATGGATCGCATGTGTCGTCCTCCCGATGCGATGCCCGGCCGATGCGCACCTGATGCGGGCACCACCTCCCCGTGGGGCTCCACTGCGCAAAGTCCGGCTTGATTCGAATTATTCGATATCGAACAATTCGAGATCAGTATTCCGACGCAAGGGTGAAGCTGTCAAGCGGGACCGCGATGCGCGCGCCGGTTGCGGTGGGTCGCCGGACAGGGCAGCGAAATCGCATCGCGCTGTGCCGCGCAACCGGGGATGCGCGGCACGGCAGATCGGGGATCGACGCCCTACATCGTCGAGGGCAGGAACAGCACCAGCGCCGGGAACATCACCAGAATGATCAGCCGCAGGATGTCGGTCACCACGAAGGGCAGCACGCCTTTGAAGATCGTGGTCAGCGAGACTTCTTTGGCAATCGTGTTGATGACGAAGACATTGATGCCCACAGGCGGGGTGATCATACCCAGCTCGGCCACCATGACGATGATCACGCCGAACCAGATCGGGTCGAAGCCCAGATGCATCACCACCGGGAACACGATCGGCACCAGCAGCAGGATCATCGCCATCGTATCGAGGATGCAACCGGCGATGATGAAGGCGATGAGGATCAGCGCCAGCGTGCCATGCGCCGAGAAATCGAGGCCCACCAGCCATTCGGTCAGCTTCTGCGGCGAACGGGTGATGGCAAGGAAATAGCCAAACAGCACCGCGCCGATCAGCACCGAGAACACCGATACCGATGTGCGCAGCGATTCCACGAGGCAATGCATGATCTTCGGCCCGTCGAGCTGACCGCGCACGACGCCGATCACCAGCGTGGCCATCGCGCCGATGGCCGAGGCCTCGGTCGGGGTGGCGACGCCCAGATAGATCGCGCCGACGACCGACACGAAGAGCAGCATCACCGCCCAGACGCCGGACAACGCGCGCATCGCCTCGCCGAACCGGAAGGGCTGACCTTCGGGCAGGCCCTTGCGATGGGCGATCAGCACGGTGCCCATATACATCAGGATGGCCAGCGTACCGGGGATGATACCGGCGATGAACAATTTGCTGACATCGGTTTCGGTGATGTAGGCATAGATCACCATCACCACCGAAGGCGGGATCATGATCCCCAGCGTGCCGCCGGCGGCGATGACGCCGGTCGCGGTTTCCTCGCGGTAGCCGAAGCGGCGCATTTCCGGCAGCGCGATGCGGGTCATCGTCGCCGCGGTTGCCACGGACGAGCCGCAGATCGCGGCAAAGCCAGCACAGGCGGCGATGGTGGACATCGCCACCCCGCCCTTGAGCGCACCGAACCACGCATTGGCAGCGCGGAACATTTCCCGGCTCATGCCCGAATGGGTGGCGAAAGAGCCCATCAGGATGAAGAACACCACCAACGACAGGTGGAAATCGGTCAGCACTCGGATCGGCGATGTGGCCAGCAGGTTTAAGGCGGGCGTCATGCCACGGATCGCGCCGTAGCCGAACACACCCACCAGCCCCAGCGCGACGCCGATCGGCACCCGCAGAAGCAGCATGGCAAACAGGGCGACGAAGCCCGATACGGCGATAAGATCAGCGTAGGCCACGCTTTGCCTCGTCCAATTCCTGATTGTCGGCCGAGGCGACCATATCCACCCCGGCGATGATACGAATGAGCTTGATGGCGATGGTCACGCAGCTTGCCGCAAGCCCGCCCCAGATAAGCGCAAGGAACGGCCAGAGCGGCAGGCGCAGATCGAAGGTGGTCTCGCCCGAGGCGCGCACCGACAGGATGCGCCCCCAGATCTTCCACGCCAGCAGCACCGCGAACAGCAAGAGCGCCGCCCAGGCGAGCGCGTCGATTGCCCGGCGCAAACGCGGGCCGAGGCTTTCGGCCACCAGATCCACCTGAATATGGCCACCCTTGAGGCCGATCACCGCGAAGCCCCAGGCGAGGCAGGCGCCCAAGATCAGCCGCGATATGTCGAAACTGTCGGGAACCGGCGTGGCGAACAGGTAGCGCCCAAGGGTCGAGACGACGACCAGCGCCGTCACCGCCACCAGAAGGATTGCCGCGATCCATTCGGTCACGCGGCAGAAGATATCGAGGAAGCGGGTCATGGAACCTCGCGAATTGAAGAAAGGCAGGGCGGATGCACCGCCCTGCCGGTCACCGGATCGGATCAGTTACCCCAGGCCGGGCTGTCCCAGCCGCCGCCCGCCGCGTCGAGGCGGTCGATCAGGTCGGCCAGAGCGCCCTCGGCATCGTCGAGACCGGCCTCGGTGGCGGTGGCGACCCACTCACCGCGAAGCTGGTCGGACAGTTCCATCCACGCCGCCATCTGCTCGTCATTGGGCGTGTAGAAGTTGTGACCCTCTTCCTCGGTCTTGATGCGCTGATAGGCGGCAACGTCGACCGTGTCCCAGCCGGTGGCGATGCGCTCGGACCATTCGGGCGTGCAATGCTCGTCGATCACCGCGCGGTTTTCGTCCGACAGCGCGTCATAGCTGCCCTGATTGATCGCATAGACGAAGGCCACGCCGTAGAGCGGCATGTCGAGGTGATGGGTCACGACGTCTTCGACCCCGAACAGCTCGAGGCTCTGCCACGGCGACACGGTGGCATCGGCCCCGCCCGACGACAGGATCGCGCGCATCTCGGGCGCGGGAACCTGCACGGGGCTTGCGCCCATCAGGCTGATCATGCGGGCGATGGTGGCCTGCGGCGGGCGGATATTCATGCCCGCGAAGTCCTCGGGCCCGGCAATCGGCCCCCGGATCGCGTGCAGCGTGCCGGGGTTGTGAAAGTGCACGAGGCACACTTTCACATCGGGCATCTCCTGCTCGGCGTATTGCGCGTACCATTCGTGCAGCGCGCGGCTGGCGCTGGTCGCGTTCGAGGTCAGGAACGGCAGTTCGGCAGCGGCGATGATCGGAAAGCGGCCGGCCTGATAGCCGGGATTGACGAAACCGATATCGACGATGCCGTCGCGGGCCATGTCGTAATGGTCAGGCGCGGCGCCGAGCTGCTGGGCCGGGAAGATGTCGATCTGGATGCGGCCTTCCGAGGCCTCGTTGATCGATTCGACCCACGGCACGAAGCCCGAGACCTGAACCTCGGATTGCGGGGGCACCCAGTGCGAGAACGCCCAGGTGACGTCTTGCGCGGATGCGGCGGTGGCGACCGAAAGGGCCAGCGCGGTCCCGGCGGTCAGATGACGGATGGTCATGGTTCTTCCTCCCTGTTCTGCGACGCGGCCCTCCAGTTGCCGCGCCCTGCCCGACCGTCACCGCGACGGCGGGCGGTATCCGGCACCCTTCAGAGTGCGCGGAGATTCGTGATGACCCGGTCGAGCATCTCGCGCAGCAGCACGATCTCTTCGTCCGAGAAACCGGCGAGCGTCTGCTCTTCGACCAGATTCGCCTTGTCCGACAGATCGGCGACGATCGCCTCGCCATGCGGGGTGGCCCAGACGGCATTCGCCCGGCGGTCGCCATCGACCGCGCGACGCTCAAGCACGCCGTTCTTCTCCATCCGGTCCAGAATCGGCACAAGGCTGGAACGCTGCAGGCCCACGGCCTCGGCCAGACGGTGCTGCGGCATGCCGGGATTTTCGCACACGATGGACAACAGCCCCAGATAGCGCGCGGCGCCGGAATGGTCGGGCGTCACCGCCTCGAAAGACTTGTAGGCAAGGATCTGCGCCATGCGCAGACGGAAGTTGATACTGGGTTCCAGCGCCGCCTGCAGCTTGAGGGGCGCCTCGACCGGCTCGTCGGCGATCTTAACCGCTGTGCTCTGCATCTGCTCCTCCCGTGAACCGATCGGCATCTTACTGGTCATCGTCATATTGATTGACGTCGAACAATTCGATAACACTCCGGTTGCAGGCTGTCCAGCCATCTCGGGCAGCGACGGGAGGACATCATGACGAACAACGCTCCGGCCATCTGGCCCGCGCGCGGGGACGGCCCCGCCCTTTGGGACATCACGCTCGGCGACCTTCTGGACCAGCAGGCCAGCGCCCATGGCGACAGGCTGGCGGTTCTGGTCGATGAAACCGCGACGGACACCCAGACCCGCTGGAGCTACAGCGAACTCAAGGCCGATGCCGACGCGCTGGCACGCGGCATGATCGACTGGGGGATCGAGGCTGGCGACCGCGTCGCCGTCATGGCCCAGAACTGCCCCGCCTGGGTGTTGCTGGAATACGCGCTGGCCAAGGCGGGCGTGGTTCTGGTGACGGTCAACCCGGCGCTGAAACCCGCCGAGCTGTCCTATCTGCTCGATCAGGGCAAGGTCGCCGCGCTGTTCTTCGCGCAGGGCTTCCGCGGCAGCGATATCGGCGGCGACCTGCTGTCGCTGATGCCCGATCTGGCCCATACGACGGGCGGCCTTCGCGACGCCGACGGCCCCTTCCCCGCGCTGCGCCGCCTTGCGCTGATCGGGGACAAGCCGCTAGGCTTTGCCCGGCCCTTCAACGACATCCTTGAAACCGGGCGCGGGCTGGACGACGCCGCGCGTGAAGCGCGGCAGGCGGCGGTGCAGCCCAAGGACGTGGCGCAGATCCAGTATACCAGCGGCACGACCGGCAAGCCCAAGGGCGCGATGCTGACCCACCATTCGACGGTCAACAATGCCCGCCTGATGGCCGATAGCGGCGGCTATGTCGCCGAGGACGTGATGCTGTCGGCAATGCCGCTGTTCCATACCGCCGGCTGCGTGTGCAACGTGATGGCGATGGCGGCCTGCGGCGGCGCGCTGATCACCATGGACAGCTTCGACGCGGCGCGGATGCTGCAATTGTGGCACGAGCATCGGCCCACGCTGCTGAACGCGGTGCCGACGATGATGGTGCGGATGCTGGAACATCCCGATTATCCGCAGCGCGACACCCACACGCTTCGCCGGGTCATCAGCGGCGGCACTTCGATCCCGCCCAGCCTGATGCTGCGGATGCGCGACGAGACCGGCGGCGAGCCGCTGATCATCATGGGCATGACCGAATGCAGCCCGATCATCACCCAGACCCGCGCTTCCGACCCGCTCGAGGTCCGCGTCTCGACCGCCGGGGTGCCACAGCCCCATACCGAACTGCGCATCGTCGATCCCGAAACCGGCGCGCCCGTGCCCTTCGGCCAGTCGGGCGAGCTGTGCATTCGCGGCTATCTGGTCATGAAGGGCTATTTCGACATGCCCGAGAAAACCGCCGAGACCATCGACGCCGACGGCTGGCTGCACTCGGGCGATCTGGCCGTGCTGGAAGAAAGCGGCCATCTGCGAATCGTCGGGCGGCTCAAGGACATGATCATCCGGGGCGGCGAGAACGTCTATCCGGTCGAGATCGAGGACTGCCTGCTCGATCACCCTGCCGTCAGTCAGGCGCAGGTCGTGGGCGTCCCCGATCCCGATCTGGGCGAGGAAAACTACGCCTATGTCGTTCTGGTCGAGGGGGCCGAGGCCGATGCGCTTGCCCTGCAGACGCATTGCCGCGAAAAGATGGCACGCCACAAGCTGCCCAAATACGTCGAGATCGTGAAGGAGATGCCGATGACGGCCAACGGCAAGATCCAGAAATTCGCCCTGCGCGAGGCCGCCACCGCCGCGATTGCCGAAGGCCGGGTCACGGCGGTGCGTCGATGAGCGCGCTGCCCCTGCTGCACGAGCGCGACGGCGCGGTCGCAATCCTGACGCTGAACCGCCCCGAAGCGCGCAACGCGCTTAGCCCGGAACTGGCCTGCCGTCTGGCCGATACGCTGGACGAGATCGCGCAGGACAGCTCGGTCCGCGCGGTGGTGCTGACCGGCGCGGGCGACAAGGCCTTTTGCTCGGGCGGCGATCTGGCCCTGTCGCTGCCGCTTCTGTCGGGCGCGCGCCAGCCCGAGACCGAATGGGATCGCCGCTTCCTGGCCGATGACGGCATCAATGCCCGCATCGCCCAGCGCGGCTTCGATCTGGGCAAACCGGTGATCGCGGCGGTCAATGGCCCCTGCATGGCGGGCGGCATGGAGACGCTGCTGGGCACCGATATCCGGCTGGCCGTGCCCCATGCCAAATTCGCCTTGCCCGAGGCCGCGCGCGGGGTGATCCCCTTTGCCGGTGCCTTGGTCCGGCTACCGCGCCAGATCCCTTACGCCGTGGCGATGGAGATGATGCTGACGGGCCGCGCCATCAACGCCGAAACGGCGCTGAATGTGGGCCTGATCGGGCGCATCGTCCCGCCCGAGGCGCTGATGGACACGGCGCTGGAAATCGCCCAGCAGATCGCCCGCAACGCGCCGGTCGCAGTGCAAGAGATCAAGCGCACGGTGATCGCCGCCAGCGGCGTCACGCTGGCCGAAGGCTACGAGATGGAAGACCGCGCCAAGGCTACGGTGATGGCGACCGACGATGCCCGCGAAGGGCCGCGTGCCTTCATGGAAAAGCGTCCGGCGGCATATCAGGGGAAATGAGCATGGATTTGCAGGGCAAGGTCGCGCTGATCACCGGCGCCGGGCTGGGCATTGGCCGCGCTACCGCACTGGCCATGGGCCGGGTGGGCGCGCGTGTCGTGGTCAACGATATCGACGGTGACGCGGCGCAGGCCGTGGTCGATGAGATTGTTGCGGCAGGGGGCGAAGCCGTCGCCGTCGCCGCCCCAATCGGCACCGACGGATCGGCCGAGGCCTGCGTGGGGGCGGCGGTCGAGGCTTTCGGGCGGCTCGATACGCTGTTCGCCTGCGCCGGAGTGCTGCGCGATTCGGTGCTGTGGAAGACCGGGGATGACACGTTCGATCTGGTCGTCGGCACGCATCTGAAGGGCACGTTCCAATGCGGTCGCGCCGCCGCGCGCCAGTTTCGCGCGCAGGGCGGGGGTGGCAGCCTGATCCTGACCGCCTCGCCCGCCGGGCAGCAGGGGAATTTCGGTCAGGGGGCCTATGCGGCGGCGAAATCGGGCATCGTCGGCATGATGCGCAGCTGGGCGCTGGAGCTGACGCGCGACCGGGTGACGGTCAACGCCATCGTGCCCACCGCGCTGACGCGGATGACCGCGACGATCCCCGCGCTGGCCCCGCATGTCGCGGCGATGGAGCGGGGTGAAGCGCTGCCGCAGCCGCTGCGCGAGAAGGGCATCGGCATGCCCGAGGATGTCGCACCGCTGGTGGTGTTCCTGGCCTCGGACGCGGCGCGCGATGTAACCGGGCAGGCCTTGGGCATCGGCGGCGACCGGCTGAGCCTGTGGTCGCATCCCGCCGAGATCCGGGTGCTTCAGCAGGCGGGCGGCTGGAGCGCCGAGACCATCGCCGAAAGCTGGGACGAGGTCGCGGCCGAGGGCCTGCAGCCGGTCGGCGTACCGCTCGATTTCTGAGCCATCGCAGGCGCCGCGCGTAAGCCCGCCGATTGTCCGGCGGGCTTTTTCGTGCTGATCGGGTCTGCGGAACTTGGCTCAGCGCGGCAAAATGTATGCAAAACCGTGCGCGATCTGGTCTAGGATCGCGCCATGCCCGCTACTCCGGGGCGCGTCGCGGCGCCCCCGCAAGGATTGGGGCCGGAGGACTGTCATGCGCGTCGATGTCTTGGGATTGCAGGCTTTCATCGCGATTGCCGATCACGGTACCTTCGGGGCCGCGGCCAAGGCGCTGAACCTGTCGCAGACCGCGCTGAGCCACCGGATCGCCAAGATCGAGACCGAGCTGGGCCTGCCGCTTTTCGTCCGCACGACCCGCAAGCTGGCGCTGACGCAAGAGGGGCTTGCGCTATTGCCCCGCGCGCGCCGGGCGCTGGTGGATCTGGAAAAGGCGATGACCGATCTGAAGCAACTCGGTCAGCTTCGGCGGCAAGAGGTCACGATGGGCTGCATCCCCTCGCTGGCGACCTCGGTTCTGGGTGAAACGCTGCCCGATTTCGCCCGCGTGATGCCCAATGTGCGCGTCCGGGTGATGGATGGCTACGCACGGGTCATCGCCACGCAGGTCAATGGCGGCGAGGTGGAATTCGGCCTCGCGGTGCGGATGGGCACGCATTACGAGCTGGATTTCAAGCCCGTTATCTCGGAACGCTTCATCGCCGTGTGCCGCCACGACCACCCACTGGCCGACCGTGGCACGGTCACGTGGGACGAGCTGTCCGAACATTGCCTGATCGGCAACACGGTGATCAACAGCGCGTTGCGGATGAGCGCGAACCAGCCCTATTGGGATTTCGAGGCCGAGACGATCTCGACCGCGGTGAGCTTCGTCAAACACGGGCTGGGCGTGACGCTTCTGCCCGAATTCGAACAGCAGCAACCGGGCTATCAGAACCTGCGCACCCTGAAGGTCACCGGCCCCGAAGTCAGCCGCGAGGTGGGGTTCATCGCCCGCCCGGACATGCCGCTATCGCGCCCAGCCTCGGTCCTGATGGACCTTATCGCCGCGCAATTTCAGGTGGTTGCGGGCCGCGCGGAAGATGGCGTCATCGGGGCTGCACAACGCCTCGCCTGAGCGCGAGAAGGCGGCATGAACCCATGACCACGGGCCGGTCCGATGCCACATTGATGCATCTTGTGCATATATTATCCAAATCTTCGCGTTTGTCTTTCTGTATACATTGCCCGAGCCTGTCCCCAGGTCAGCGCCGCCCTTCCTTGGCGGCTCTGACGCAGCAACGGGGGAGAGCGACGTGGCACCAAGACCCGCCTATCCGACCATCGCCCGCGCATCGGCGCGGCGTGCCGCGATACCCGTCCGCTCAGCGGAAGCGCGGCGCCTTGGTGGCCTGCCAGTGCTGCACGATCGCGTCGAGCGAGGCGGGCTGGCCCGTCTCGACCAGCGTATCGGCGGGGGGCGTGAACCACGGCTGCGCGTGTTGGGTCCAGATATGGGCCGCCGGCCGCAACCACGAGGTATCGTCAAGCGTGCCGCCGCGCAGGTGACAGAAATCGGTGTCGGGCCGCATGTTGTAGATGCGCCCGCCGCAACCGGGGCAGAACACGCTTTCGGATCCGGTTCCGCGCTCGGTCACGCGGGTTCGGGTGACAATCTCGCCCTGAACATCGAGATCGGCACGCCGCACGCGCAGCGACTGCCCGAAAGCGCTGCCGGATTGCCGCTGACAAAGCGTGCAATGGCAGGCGAACAGCGCAATCGGCGCGCTGCGCAGCGTGTAGCGGACACCACCACAGGCGCAGCCACCATGCAGCGGCAGCGCGACTTCGGACCGGGAGGATTGGAGCGTTTCGGAGGGCATGAGGCATATCCTGTCTGCAGCTTCCGCGCCATCAGACCAGCTTAGTGCTGATCGAACAAGACACAATTTAATCAATGACTTGCCCCTCATTTCCGGTCGATCTGAGACCGCTCGGGCACGTCTGATATCCACCAAAATGTCAATCTGGGAGGAGACGACATGAACCATCAAACCCTGCGCAATCTGGTCGCGACCACGGCGCTTGTGCCGCTGCTGGGGCTTGCCCCCGCCGCCGCACAGGTGATCGATCTGGAAGGCCGCACCGTGACCATCGTGCATAACGCCTCGCCCGGCGGCTCGACCGGGCTTATCAGCCAGCTTGCCGCCGATGCGTGGTCGCAGACGATGGAGGGCAATCCGACCATCGTCGTGCAATCGGTCGAGGGCGGCGCGCTGTCGCGCGGCATCCTGCACGTAATGAATGCACGGCCCGACGGGCGCACGCTGGGCTGGGTGGCATGGCAGGGCTCGACCCGCGTGCTGGACCCGGTCGAGCGTCAGATACCGTTTCAGGATTTCGGCCTGATCGGCGGCGTCGGCGGCTCGGTCTTCATCGCCCATACCTCGACCGATCCCGAGCGCGGCATGAACTCGGCCGAGGATCTGCCGCAGCTCGACCATTACACGTTCGGCGGCTATTCGCCCCGCAGCGGCCCGTCGATCCGCACGGCGGTGGCGATGGACATGCTGGGTGTCGACTGGACCTTCGTGTCGGGCATGTCGGGCGACACGCCGCTGGAAGCCGCCCGCCAGCGCGGCGAGATCGACGGCTACCCGGTGACGGCGGCCTATTATCTCAGCACGCTGGCGCCGGGCCCGGTGGCCGAGGGCACGGACATTCCGCTGTTCTATTTCACCGCGCCGAACGAGGACGGCACCGGCCTGTCGGTCGATCCCACGCTTGAGGGGATGCTCCCCTTCGACCAGTATTACGAACAGGTGACCGGGTCTGCGCCCGAAGGGCCGGGCTGGGACATGATCATGTATCATGCCCGCGTCACCGATCCGATCAACTGGCTGGTCGTGGCGCCTCCGGGCACGCCCGACGAGCATCTGCAGATGCTGCGTGAAAGCTTTGCCGAGGCGCTGGAAAGCGAGGAATTCCTTGCCGGTGCCGAAGAGCTTCTGGGGATGGTGCCGACGGTCTCGTACTACGACGACGTGCAGGCGATCGTCGACGAGATCGCCAACACGCCCGAAGCGATGCGCCAGCTGCAGCGCGACTATATCGGCCGCATGGAGCGCTGAGACCGGACGGAGAGCGGCACGGCCCGCTCTCTTCCTCCTCTGATCGGAGTTCACATGGAATCCCTGCTGGCAGGTCTGTCCCTCGCATTCGAGGGCACGACCCTTCTTTACCTCATGGGCGGCGTCTTGCTGGGCCTGTGGTTCGGGGCGATCCCCGGCCTTGGCGGTGTCACGGCGATGATTCTGGTGCTGCCCTTCACCTTCGGGATGGAACCGCAGCAGGCCTTTGCGCTGCTGCTGGGCGCGCTGGCGATTTCGACCACGTCGGACACGATTTCCTCGGTGATGCTGGGCATCCCGGGCACCATCGCGTCGCAGGCCACGGTGCTGGACGGACACGAAATGGCCAAGCAGGGCCGTGTTCTGACCGCCTTTGGCGCGGCCTTTACCGTCTCGGCCATCGGCGGCGTGGTGGGGGGTATCGCGCTGGCGCTGAGCCTGCCGATCATGACGTGGCTGGTGCTGACCTTTGGCGCGCCCGAATTCTTCGTGCTGTCGCTGATCGGGCTGGTGATGGTCGGCGGTGTCAGCGGCAACGCGATCGGCAAGGGGATCTGCGCAGGCGCGCTGGGGCTGTTGATCTCGCAGATCGGCTATCCGGTCGCGGCCTCGGATCCGCGCTACTGGTTCGACAGCATGTTCCTGATCGACGGGCTGCCGCTGGTGCCGGTGGTGATCGGGCTGTTCGGCATCCCCGAGATGATGCAGCTGGGCAGTTCGGGCGGCGCGCTGGCGGCGAAGAATTTCGGACAGGCCGAGGATGACAGCCTGATGGCGGGCGTCCGCCATGCCTTCCGCAACCGCTGGCTGGCCTTTCGCTGCTCGCTCATGGGGACCTATGTGGGGATGCTGCCGGGGCTGGGCGCCTCGGTCGTGGACTGGCTGGCCTATGGTCATGGCGTCCACAGCGCCAAGGACCGCAGCCAGTTCGGCAAGGGCGATGTGCGCGGCGTGATCGCGCCCGAGGCGGCCAACAACGCCACGCTGGGCGGTTCGCTGATCCCGACGCTGGCCTTCGGCATTCCCGGTTCTGGGGCGATGGCGATCCTGCTGGGGGCGATGACCATCCACGGGCTGGTGCCCGGCCCCGCAATGCTGGATCAGCACCTGCCGCTGACGCTGAGCATGGTGGTCTGCATCATCCTCGCCAATATCGTCGGCGCGGGGGCGCTGATGATCTGGTCCAGACAGGTGGCCAAGGCCGCTTTCATCAACGGCAACCTCGTCGTGCCCGCCGTTTTCGTCTTTCTCGTCATGGGGTCGTGGATCGGCCAGCCCGACATCCGCACGCTTGTCGCGCTGCTGGCCATCGGCTTCGCGGGTTTCGCGCTGCATGCCGCAGGCTGGCCGCGCCCGCCGCTGATCCTGGGTTTCGTGCTGGGTCCGGTGATGGAGAATTCGCTCGCCATCACCGCGCAGGCCTATACCTGGGGCGAGGTTTTCAGCCGCCCCACGATCCTGATCCTGCTTGCGCTCTTGGTGGTGATCTTCGTGGGCGCCGCGCGCGCCATCGCCAAGCGCAAGAGCGAGTTCAAGATCGAGATCGGCGGCGCGGCCAGCAAGGGCAGTCTGGCCCTGTCGCTGGTGCTGGCGCTGTCGGTGCTTGCGCTGTTCGTCTGGGCCTTCGCCGAAGCGCGCGACTGGACCTTCCTCAGCCGGGTTTTCCCGATGGCGATCTGTTCCGTCGGCGCGGTGGTGGCACTGGTCTGCGCCACGCAGGACATCCGCGCGCTGCGCCGTTACCAGCCCGTGGGCGACAGCGACACGCTGGCCGGGTTCGGCCGCCAGCACGCGCGCGAACTGCTGGTCTTCGCGATCTTCGCGCTGACCGTCGCGCTGATCCCGGTGGTCGGGCTGGCGGCGGCGATGGTCGGCTTCGTATTCCTTTACCTGCTGGGCTGGGGCCGGTTCCGCTGGCTGACCGGGCTCGTCTACGCGGCGGCGGTGGGGCTGTTTCTCTACGTCGTCTATCACCGGATGCTGCACGTTCCCTTCGTGCCGCCGCTCTTCCTGAACTGAAAGGACTTGCTTCCATGACCACTGACGTGATGGACCGAAAGCCGGGCAAGGCCGGAACACGCGATGTGCGGATCGATTGCGATATCCATCCGCGCCTGCCCCGGCTGCCCGATCTGGTCCCCCATGCCGCGCGCTACTGGGCCGAGATGTTTGACTACCGCAATATCGACCGGCAAGAGCTGATGACCTATCCCGTCAGCACCCTGCCCTACCGCCCCGAGGATCCCTCGGTTCAGGCCGATGCGGCGGGGCTGGCGGCGGCGCATCTGGACCCGATGGCGGTGGATGCGGGTATCCTCAACGTGCTGTCGGGCGCGCATGCGGCCTACGACCCCTATCTCGCGGCGGCGATGTGCGAAGCCACGAACCGCTGGCTGGCGGCAGAATGGCTGGAGCGCGATCCAAGGCTCAGGGCCTCGGCGCTGGTGCCGTTCCAGAACCCCGAAGCGGCGGTGGCAGAGATCGAGCGCCTCGCGCAGGATCGGCGCTTCGTGCAGATCCTTGCCGTTCTGGGGGGCGAGAAGCCTCTGGGCCGGCGCGAATACTGGCCTATCTACCGCGCCGCTGCCGACCATGGCTTCGCGCTGGCCATCCATCCCGGCGGCACCGCGCGCCACGCGCCGACGCAATCGGGTTTCGTCGCCACGCGGATCGAAGAAACCGTCTTGCAGAACCAGACCTTCGCCAGTCAGGTCGCAAGCCTCGTGGCCGAGGGGGTGTTCAACGAGGTGCCCTCGCTGCGCGTGGTGCTGATGGAAAGCGGCATTTCATGGTTGCCGGGGCTTATGTGGCGGATGTCCAAGGACTGGAAGGGTGCCCGCATCGAGGTGCCGTGGCTCGACCGTCCGCCGATCGAATACATGACGCGCCACCTGAGGCTGACCACGCAACCCTTCGACGGCCCGCAGGACGCGGTCATCGCCGCGAAGGTGCTAGACCAGCTTCCGGCGCCCGAGATGCTGATGTGGTCCTCGGATTTCCCGCACCGCCATGCCGAGCGCGGCCTGCCGCGCGGGCTGCCCGAGGCGATGCACAAGGCCGTCTGGGGGCAGAATGCCCTTGCCACCTATGAACGACTGGAGCTGTCCAATGTCTGAGCAGGTTTCCGATACGCTGACCCGCGATCTGAGCGGTGCGACCCCGGTCGCACGCACCGGCCAGCCGGTGGTCGATTGCGACATTCACCCCGTCTATCGCTCGCCCGAGGACATGGCCTCGTACCTGCCCGAACGCTGGCGCCAGCATGTGCGGGATTTCGGCGTTCAGACCGCGTCGCCGCTGGTGGGCGCGCTGCCCTATCCGCGCATTGCCAACGGGATGCGCCGTGACAGCTATCCGCCGACCGGCGGGCCGCCCGCCTCGGATCTGCCGTTTCTGCAAGAGCAGTTGCTCGATCCGCTGAACATCGCCCACGGCATTCTTCAGCCCCTGAGCGGCGCGCATACCGCGCTGCATCCCGGGCTGGCCGAGGCGATGGCGACCGGTACCAACGACTGGCAGCTGGACCGCTGGATCGAGCCCGACGCGCGGCTCAGGGGCTCGCTCGCCATCGCGCAAGAGGATGCCGAGGCGGCGCTGCGCGAGATCCGCAGGCGCGAAGGCGACCGGCGTTTCGTGCAGATCTCGGTTTCGCCACGCACGATGGAACCGGCCGGATCGAAACGCTACTGGCCGATCTTCGAGGCGGCCGAGGCGCTCGGTCTGCCGATCAGCATGCATTCGGCGGCGTTCGGCGCGCGCTCGAATACCGGGACCGGCTGGACCTCGTTCTACATCGAAGAGCATTTCGCGTTTTCGCATGGCGCGCAGGCGGCACTGGCCAGCATGATTTTCGGCGGTGTCTTCGACCGGTTCCCCAAGCTGAAGCTGATCCTTGTGGAAGGCGGATTCGGCTGGCTGCCGCCGACCGTCTGGCGAATGGAGCGTGAATTCGACCGCTACCGGACCGAACTGCCCGATCTCAAGCGGCGCCCGGCGGAATATGTGCGCGACCATCTGTGGCTGACGACCCAGCCGGTGGAAGAGCCGCCGAAATCCTCGCAACTCTCGGATCTGATCGACTGGATCGGCATCGACCGGCTGCTGTTCTCGACCGATTACCCGCACTGGGATTTCGACCACCCCGATTACGCCTTCCGCGTGCCGCTGACACCCGAGCAGCGCGCGAAGCTGATGCATGACAACGCGGTCGAGGTTTTCAACCTCGCCTGACGGCCTGACAGGAGCACTATTCTATGAGCGAGCATGTGGTTTGCCGGCTGGACGAGATTCCGGTCGGCACGTCGAAGCGCGTCAGCGTGGACAAGCGCGACATCGCCATCTTCAATGTCGGCGGGCGGCTCTCTGCCATCGCCAATCGCTGTCCGCATGAAGGCGCGCAGCTTTGCCTTGGCCGGGTAACCGGCGAGGTTCGCGCCGACCGCCCCGGCCAGCAGCGCATCGAGCGCGAAGGCGAGCTGGTGCGCTGCCCGTGGCATGGCTGGGAGTTCGATCTGAAAACCGGGCGGTCCTATTGCGACCCCGAGCGGCTGAAGGTGAAAGCGTTCGATGTCGCGGTGAAGCCGGGCGCCGAGCTGGTCGAAGGGCCCTATACGATCGAGACCTACGACGTTCAGGTACGCGACGACTATGTCGTGCTGACCGTCTGAGACCAGCGCCATCACAGGAACGGCCCGCCGGCACAGCCTCGCGGGCCGTTCTGGCCTTTCCAGAAGGCGAAACTTCCGCGCCGGTGGTCCGATGTGGCGACGCCTTGCGACCGCGTCAGGACAGCGGGGGTTTGCCCCGCCGCGTCGGTCGGCCCATTTCGTGTGACGCAGGGCGGGCGAACATCGGTGCGACGACGCTGACGAAGTGATCGAGCAGGCGCTCGGGCTCATCACGGCAGAACCCGTCGCCGACGGCTGCGTTTACGCGCTCGGGTTCGCGCAGCACGAGCGTTCTGATGGCAAGCGCCGAATAGACCCGCCACGCCGTTTCTTCGCGCGTGAGCCAAGGCGCCAGCTGTTGAAAGAGGTCCACGAACTCATCGAACTGCGCGCGTTCAAGCCCGGTATAGGCGCTGACCTCGGGGTCGTCGGTCAGGGTCCGGATGACGGTGTAGTGCCGAAAGACCGCGTAGCGCGACGGATCGCCACCGAAGGCCAGACGCAGCGACGGGCCGATCATTGCGCGGATCACGGCCTCGAGCGGCGGCAGATCGGGCGCGTGGCTTTCCACGAGTTGCTGAAGCTCGACACGCCGCTGTCCGTTGAAGCGCTTGTAGCTGCGCACCATCACCTCGCGCAGAAGCCGGTCTCGGCTTCCGAAACGGTAGACCAGCGCGGAATGGCTGGTATGGGCTTCGCTGGCGATGCGCCGAAGCGTGACCTGATCGACGCTGCGCGCGGCGCATAAAAGCTGTTCGGTGGTGTCGAGGATCTGTTTGTCGGAAGGCACGGACATGGCGGGCTCTCTGGTCGTCGCCGCACCGTAACGAACGGATGTGTCAGCCGGATGGCACTTTACCAGTGGTTCAATCCTGTCACGCGGCGGCCATGCCCGGGGCTTAGGACGGGCGGCAACAGAAACCCGACCACAGGACATCACCATGCCCACCCGCCGCCAGACCCTGACCTATCTTGCCGCCGCCTTCGGCGCGCCCGCTGCGCTGATGGCCCCCGCCCGGGTCTTTGCCCAGGACGGACGCCCCGTCCTGCGCGTGGCCGTTCAGGCGCTGAATGCCAGCCTTGAACCCTTCGAATCGGCAAACAATGTCGGCCTGCGCGCCGTTGATGCGCTGTTCGACCGCCCGCTGCGCCGCAACTTCGTCGAAGAGGCCGCCAATCCCGGTACCACCGTCATCGATCCGCAGCTGGCGCTGTCGGTCGAACAGATCGAGCCGCTGATCTGGGAAATGCGCCTGCGCCCGGACGTGATTCTGCACGACGGCCGCACCTTTTCGGCCGATGACGTGCTGGCGACGCTGTCGCCCGCCCGCGTCGGACCTGATTCCCCCTATGCCGATGGCCGCGTGCTGTTCAGCTTCCTCGACCGTGTCGAGAAGATCGACGACCTGACCGTCCATCTGCACACCGTTCAGGAAGACGTGGTTCTGCCGCACCGCATGGCTGGTTACGGCCCGTGGATCGTGTCGGGCGCGGCGCTGGACGAGATGGGCGCCGATGCGTTCCGCCTGTCGCCGGTCGGCTCGGGCCCCTACAAAATGAACAGCTTCGAGCGGGACGCGCGTCTGGTTCTCGATTCGCATGACGAGTACTGGATGGGGCAGCCCGCCGCCGCGCAGGTGATCTTCACCGTCGTCCCCGAAGTCTCGACCCGGATCGCCGGCCTGATCTCGGGCGAATACGACATCGTCACCAATGTTCTGCCCGATCAGGTCAGCCAGCTCGCCAGCTATGACGATATCGAGGTGCAGAGCGCCGCGATGGACCTGCTGCATATCCTGACCTTCGATACGTCGCGCCCCGTCATGCAGAACAAGTTGCTGCGTCAGGCGCTGGCGACCGCGATCGATTACGACGCGATCGGGCAGGCCGTCTGGGGCGAGAACTATCAGCGTCCGCGCAACTTCCAGATCCCGTCCTTCGGCCCGTTCTACGATCCCGAGCGCGCCTATTTCCAATACGACCCCGAAGCCGCGCGCGCCCTGTTGGTGCAGTCCGGGTATGACGGGGCCGAGATCGTCCTGCGCGTGCCGCCGACCTATTATCTCGGGTCGGGCGACATGGCGCAGATCGTTCAGGCGATGTGGCAGGAGATCGGCGTCAATGTCCGTCTTGAGATGTCGGAAAGCGCGTTGACCGCGGCCGAGCCGGGCGCGGATGTGCGGATGGTGTCGACCTCGTTCCGCTATCCCGATCCGCTTTCGGGCGGGGTCGGCGTCCACATGGGCCCGAACAGCTTCGTGCAGCAGCGCGGCTTCTGGCAGCCCGAAGGCGATTACAACGATGTTCTGGCCGCGTTCGAGGCCGAGACTGAGCAATCGCGCCGCGTCGAGCTGTTCCACCGGCTTCTGGACATTCTGGAAGACGAGGCGCCGGTCACCATCCTGTATTCGGTCAACGAGAATGTCGGCGTCAGCACCGAGGTCAACTGGACGCAATACCCGCTCTATTATTTCGACCTGCGCCCCGATGTCTTTTCGTTCCGGAGCGTCTGAGATGCGGATTGTCCAGATTTCCGACCTGCATCTGTCGCCCAAACACGGGTTCTTCATCAACAATTGGCGACGCGCTGCGCGTCGCCTGCAACAGATGGCGCCCGATCTGGTAATCGTCACCGGCGACCTTGCGATCAACGGTCCTGACGATGCCGGGGAACTGGCCTTCGCGCGGGCCGAGCTGGACAAGCTCGGCCTTCCGTGGCGGGCCGTGCCGGGCAATCACGATATCGGCGACGAGCCGCCGGGTCAGGATCCCACGCAATTGGTCAATGCCGCGCGCCTCGATGCGTGGCGCACGCATTTCGGTGCGGATTGGTGGTCGCAGGATGTGCCGGGCTGGCGTCTGATCGGGCTCGATTCGCAGGTCTTCGGCAGCGGCCTGCCCGACGAAGCCGCGCAATGGGATTTCCTGCGCGACGCGCTGGACGGGGCCACGGGCGATATCGGCGTGTTCATGCACAAGCCGCTGACCATCGACGATCCCGATGAGCCCGCCTCGACCCGCTGCATCGTCCCCGCCCCGCGCAAGGCCCTGACCGAGCTGTTCGATGCCTATCCGGTGCGTTTTCTGGCCACCGGGCATCTGCACGCCGCCAAGCATCAGAGTGCCGCCGAAAGCGGTCACGGCTTTGACCGGATCTGGGCCCCGCCGCTGGCTTTCGTGCTGACCAAACCCACCGCGCAGAATGCCGATCACATCCTGCCCGGTACGCGGCGCGAAGTGGGCATGGTTGTCTACGATCTGCAGGAAAGCGGCTGGAACGCCGGGTTCGACGCCGTCGCGGATGCCGAGATCTTTGATCTCGATGACATCAAGCAGGGGCGCTACGCCTTCCTGCGCGACATGCCCGCCTATTTCCCCGAAGATCTGGTGGAGTTGGCGGAATGAACGAACCGGCGCTGGAAGCCCGCGACCTGAAGGTGCGCACGCCCGACGGGCTGGCTGTCGAGGGGCTCGACCTGATCCTCGAGCGGGGGCGCACGCATTGCCTCGTCGGGGAATCGGGCTGCGGCAAGAGCCTGACCTCGCTGGCGATGGCGGGGCTTCTGGCGCCGGGCCTTTCGGCATCGGGGCGGCTGTCGCTGGAGGGCCGCCCCGTCTCCCTGCCCGCGCGGCGACCGCCGCAGGGGCTGGCGATGATCTATCAGGATGCCACCGCCGCGCTGAACCCGATCCAGCGGATCGGCCCGCAGGTGGCCGAGGCGATGCCGCGCGGCACCAAACGCAAGGCCGAGACGCTGCGCCTGCTCGCGCGCGTGGGTCTGCCCGACCCCGCCGCGATCGCCCGGCGCTATCCGCATGAATTGTCGGGCGGCATGAACCAGCGCGTGACCATCGCCATGGCGCTGGCCGCGCGGCCTTCGGTGCTGATCGCGGACGAGCCGACGACGGCGCTCGATGTCTCGGTACAGGCGCAGATCCTGACGCTTCTGCGGGAAGTGCAGGACGAAACGGGCGCGGCGCTGTTGTTCATCACCCACGACCTGAGCGTGGTGGCCGAGATCGGCGACAGCCTGTCGGTAATGTATGCCGGTCGCATCGTCGAAACCGGACCGGTCGCCCGCCTCTTCGATGCGCCCCGTCACCCCTATACCGCCGCGCTGATGGCCTGCCGCCCGCGTCTTGCCCCGCGCAACGCCGGTGGGTTCGCCGGCATTCCCGGACGCGTCCCGCCGGTCGGGGCGCGGCCCGCCGGCTGTGGCTTTGCACCGCGCTGTGCCCATGCCAGCAGCGCCTGCCACGCCACGCGGCCCGTATTGGACGATGACGGCGTGGCCTGCCTGCACCCGCTGCCTGCCTTCACCGATGCGAGCGAACGGAGATCCGCATGACCACGCCGCTTCTCAGCCTCAAGGGGATCGGCAAGACCTATGCCGCGCGCGGTGCCACCCCGGCTTTCCGCGCGCTCGCGGGTATCGACCTGACGGTGATGCCGGGCGAGGCGCTGGGGATCGTCGGCGAAAGCGGCTCGGGCAAGACGACGCTCGGACGGATCGTGACAGCCGCCCTGCCCCCGAGCGAGGGCGAGGTGCTCTATCGCGGCACGCCCTACCGCGCGCCGATGCCGCTGCCGCGCCGCGCTCAGGTCCAGGCCGTTCTGCAAGACACGCTGGGTGCGCTAAATCCGCGCCTGTCGATCCGCCGCCAGATGCTCGAGCCCTTCGCTATCCATCGCAATGTCCCGCGCGCCGCGCGGGGCGCGCGCATTCACGAGGCGCTGGCCGAGGTCGGGCTTGACGAAAGCGTGCTGACCCGGTTCCCCGGCGGCGTCTCGGGCGGGCAGCGTCAGCGTTTGCTGATCGCCCGTGCGCTGCTGCTCGATCCTGAGCTTCTGGTCGCCGACGAGCCGGTCTCGGCGCTCGACGTGTCGGTGCAGGCGCAGGTGATGACGCTGCTCGACCGGCTCCGGCGCGAGCGTGGCATGGCGATGATCTTCATCTCGCACGATCTGCGCGTGGTGCGTCAGCTTTGCGACCGCGTCGCGGTGATGAACAATGGCCGGATCGTCGAGATCGGGCCGACCGCCGAGGTGCTGGAACATCCCACCCACGACTACACCCGCGCCCTGATGGCCGCCCTGCCGCGCGACCATCCCCGCGCACGCCCCTCCCCTTCCCCTGAGAGTACCACCATGGCGCAACCCCTTCGGCCCCACCGGCTGCGGAGCCCCGCATGAGACAATTGCTGCTCTCGCGCGGAATCCGCGCCGCGCTGACGCTGTTCCTTTGCCTCGTTCTGGCCTTTGTCATCCTGCGCCTGTCGGGCGATCCGATGATGGCACTGGTCCCCGGTGAGGTCCCGCCTGTGCTCCTCGACGAATACCGGGTGCGCTGGGGTCTCGACCGGCCGCTGCCCGAACAGTTCCTGCGCTATGTCCTCGCCGCGATGCGGGGCGATTTCGGTCTGTCGCTGATCGACGGGCGTCCGGCGATCGAGCTGGTGACCGAACGCATCGGGGCCACGCTGAAACTGGGGCTGGCGTCGCTGTTGCTGGCGCTCGTCATCGGTCTGCCCGCCGGAACCTATGCCGCGCTTAACCGTGACAAGCTGGGCGACCGGCTGGTCATGAGCACGGCGATCTTCGGCTATGCGATGCCGAATTTCTTCCTTGGACTGCTGATGATCCTGCTGTTCGCGTTGCAGCTTCGGCTGCTGCCCTCGTCGGGCTACGGCACACCCGCACATCTGGTGCTGCCCGCGCTGACGCTGGGCACGGCGCTGGCCGCGAAGCTTGCGCGGTTTACCCGCACCTCGGTGCTTGATGTGCTGGGCCAGCCGCATGTGCGCACCGCGCGCGGCAAGCGGCTGTCGGGTTTCGCGGTGCTGATCCGCCACGTCCTGCCCAATGCGGCGATCCCGGTGATTACTTTCCTCGGCTTCGAGATCGGCCTGCTGATCGGCGGCGCGGTGGTGACCGAGACCGTTTTCGGCTGGCCCGGCATCGGACAGCTTCTGGTGATGTCCGTCACCCGCCGCGATCTGGCCGTAGTGCAGGCGATCGTGCTGATGATCGCGCTGGCCATCGTCGTCGTGAACCTTCTTGTCGATCTGAGCTATGGCCGGATCGACCCGCGTGTCCGGGGGACCCATGGCAAACGCGTCTGACCTGATGACCTCGTCCGCATCCCTGCCCCGCCAGCGCCGTCGCGCCGTTCCGGTGGTGGTGGTGACCAGCGCGGCGGTGCTGGCGCTGATCGCGCTGGCGGGACTTCTGGCGCCATGGATCGCGCCGCATGGCTATGCCGAACAGGACCTGCTGAACCGCCTTGCCCCGCCGGTCTTTCTGGACGGCAGCTGGG
Source organism: Rhodobacter sp. NTK016B (assembly GCF_017303295.1). Classification (GTDB taxonomy): domain Bacteria; phylum Pseudomonadota; class Alphaproteobacteria; order Rhodobacterales; family Rhodobacteraceae; genus Pararhodobacter. The sequence continues at coordinate 207,807 of NZ_JAFKOK010000002.1, forward strand.
ACTATCCGCTGGGCACCGACAATCTGGGCCGCGATCTGCTCAGCCGGCTGCTCTATGGTATCCGGACCTCGGTTCTGATCGCGTTGACGGCAACCGTGCTGGGTTTCGTCTTCGGCACCACGCTGGGCTTTCTGGCCGCGCTGCGCCGGGGTGTCGTGGAAGAGGGCGTGATGATGCTGGCCGATGTGCAGGCGGCGATCCCGACGCTGATCCTTGCGCTGGCGGTGCTGGCCTTTGTCGGCAACTCGCTCGGCATCTTGATCGTTCTGGTCGCCCTCGACGGGTGGGAGCGCTATGCCCGCCTCGCCCGCGCGCAGGTTCTGGCGGCAAAGGAAAGCGGCTATGTCGCGGCGATGCAGGTGATCGGCGCGCCGGGCTGGCGGCTTGCACTGGTGCATATCCTGCCTAACGTTCTGGGCGCGCTGGTGGTGCAGGCAACGCTGAATTTTCCGGGGACGATCATGCTGGAAACCGCACTCAGCTTCTTCGGGCTGGGCGTCCAGCCGCCCGAGACCTCGCTTGGCCAGATGCTGGGCACCGGACGAAATTATCTGCTGGGCGCATGGTGGATCGCGGTTTTGCCCGGCACAGTGATCTTCGTCACCACGCTGGCCGCCTGTCTGCTTGGCGACTGGCTGCGCGACCGCATCGACCCCACGCTGGAAAGGCCCTGACCCGATGACGCAAAACGAAACCACCTGCCGGGCCGAGGGCCTGATCAACCTGCGCGACCTTGGCGGTATCCCGGTCGAAGGCGGGCATCTGCGCTCGGGCCGTCTGTTTCGCAGCGCCCATCCCGGCGCGCTGACCGTCTCGGGCGCCGAAAGCCTGCGCGCGCTCGGTATCCGGACGATCTGCGATCTGCGCTCGCATGCAGAGCGGGCGGAACGGCCCTTTGCCCATCCATGGTACGGCGTGCTGCTGCATCTTCCCATCGAACCCCGGGTGAAGGCCCGGCTCGATGCGCTGTCGGGCGAGACGCCTGATCCTGCCGACAGCCCCGATGCGCTGATGCGACAGGCCTATCGCGTGTTCATCGCCGAACATGCGCAGGTCCTTGGCGCCTTCGTGACCCGGCTGGCCGATAGCGGCGAGGGGCGTGGCGTGCTGGTGCATTGCACCGCTGGCAAGGACCGCACCGGGCTGGCCGTGGCGGTGGTTCTGGCGCTTCTCGGGGCGGACCGTGCAGCGATCGAGACCGATTATCTTGAGACCAACCGCCACTGGCGCGGGACGGGCCGTCTGGACAACAGCCCCGCCGAGGTTCGCGCCGCGCTGACCGAAGCGCGCCTTCCCTATCTCGCCGCCGCGATGGACGAGATTGCAACGCGCCACGGCTCTGTCGCCGCTTTCGCGCGGGACGGTATGGGGCTGGACGACGAAACGCTGGACCGCCTGCGGACAGCGCTTGTGGCTTAGCGCCGGGCGGCTTTTCAGGATGGCTGAGGGGTCTGACTGAATGCGGAAAACGGGGCCGCCGCTGCGCCGGACGCGGGGCCGCACCCTTCAGTATTATCAAACCGGATTTGTTGACCGGTGACAGGAATCCTGATACCCCTTCCAAAGGGAAACGCTTGGGAGGGCGCCATGAAGTCAGCAAGAGATTTTCTGTCAGGAATCGTAATGACCGCTGCGATGCTGGGGGCCAGTGCGCCCGCTGTCATGGCGCAAGACAGCTACCCCAGTCAGACCATCAACCTGATCACCGGCTTTCCCGCCGGATCGGGTGCCGATGTTCTGGTGCGCTATTTCGGCACGGAACTGGCCGAGCTGACCGGCGAGACCGTGGTGGTCGTCAACCGCGCCGGGGCGGCGGGTAATATCGGTGCTGAATTCGTCGCCCGGTCGGACCCGGACGGCTATACCATGTATATCCACGCTGCGAGCTCGATTGCCGGGAACATGCATCTGTTCCGCAACCCGCCGATCAACGTGGCCGAGGATATCCGCATTGCCGCGACGCTCAACCAGCAGGCCTTCATGCTGATTGTCCCGGCCTCGAGCCCCTATGAAACCATCGCGGAGCTGGTCGAAGGGCTGCGCGCCGAGGGGGCCGAAGGTTCTTACGCCACGTCGAACACCACGGGCCGCGTCATGGGCCGCATCTTCACCGATGCCGCCGAGTTGGAAACGGTCGAGATCCCCTACCGCACGGATACCGACATCATTCCCGATCTGGCCGCTGGCGTGCTGGATTTCTCCATGATGAACCCGGTCTTCTCGCTGGCTCAGGTGGCCGAGGGGCGCGCGCGCATTCTTGCGGTCAGCACGCCGGAGCGGCTGCAGGCGGCGCCCGATTACCCCACTTTCGCCGAAGCCGGCATGCCCGAGCTGGTGATGCTGAGCTGGTTCGCGGTGATGGTGCCCTCGGCTACGCCCGATGACGTGGTCAACACGATCAACGGCTATTTCAACGAGATTCTGGCACGCGAGGAAACCGCGGAGTTCCTGAACTCGAATGGCGGCGATCCTTTCATCTCGACGCCCGAGGAAGGCCAGGCGCTGCTGCTTCAGCAGATCGAGGATTGGGAGCGTTACGTGGCGATCGCCAATATCGAACCGATCTGACGCATGAGCCTGCACGACACGATGCCCGCGAACGGCCTGTCGCCCTTCGCGGGCATGGATGCCGCCTCGTTTCTGGTACAACGCACGCGCCACTATGGCGACCGGCCCCTGATCCTGTGGGCGCCCTTTGACGGGCCCGAGCGCAGCTGGACCTATGCGGCCTTTCTGAACGATGTACAGAAACTGGCCGGCGGGCTCAGCGCGCGCGGCATCGGGCCCGGCGACAGGCTGCTGATCCATCTCGAGAATTGTCCCGAAACATTGCTGGCGCGCTTTGCCTGCGTCTGGCTGGGCGCGGTGGCGGTGATCAGCAACGCTATGGCCTCGGCCACCGAACTGCGCGACATGATCGACCAGACCGGCGCGCGCGCGGCAATCACGCAGCCCCGTCTGTCATCAACCGTGGACAGCGCCGGGGCGCGCCTGCTGGACTGGATCGCCGTCACATCGACCGATGCGGGCGACCCCGCAAGCGCCGAAACCCTGCCCGCGCCCGCCGACAGGTTCGACGCGCTGATGGGCGACCCCGCACCGCAGCGCGCGCCCGATCCCACACAACCCGCGCTGATCCTCTTCACCACCGGCACCACGGCCCGCGCCAAGGCGGTGCTCTGGACCCATGAGAACCTGCTGTGGGCCTCAAGCCTTGGCGCGCAGCAACAGGGGTTCCGCGACGGTGATGTGGCGCAGGTCTTTCTGCCGCTGTTCCACGTCGTCGGCTTTTCATGGACCTTTCTGCCCCTTCTGTGGGTCGGCGGCGCGGCGTTGTTGCAGCCCCGCTTCTCGGCCTCGCGGTTCTGGAGCGCCGCGCAACGCCACCGCGCGACCATCAGCCCGCAAGTGCCCTTCACGCTGGGCGCGCTGGCCGGGCATCCGGTGCCGGACCGGCACGATTTCCGGTTCTGGATCGTCAATCGCCAGATCCCCGAGGAACAGGCGCGGTTCCGCGTGCCGGGGATCGTTTCGGCCTGGGGCATGACGGAAATGGTCTCGCAGCCGATCGTCGGCGTGCAGGGGAACGGCGATCTGCCCGCGCAGGCAATGGGCAGGCCCTCGGCGGGCTACACGATCCGCGTCGTCGCCGAAGACGGCACGCCCGTCGCGCCGGGCGAGATCGGGGAATTGCTGGTTGGCGGCGTGCGGGGGCGGTCGATCTTTCTGGAATACGACCGCAACCCCGACGCCAATGCCGAAGCCTTCACCCCGGACGGCTTTTTCCGCACCGGCGACCGCGTGCGTCAGCTCGATTGCGGCGTGCTGGTCTTCGTGGACCGGATCAAGGACGTGCTGAAGGTCGGGGGCGAGGGCGTCTCGTCGGCCGAGATCGAAGCCGTGATCCGCCGCGCCGCCGGGGTGCAGGACGTCGCCGTCGTCCCCCGCCCCGACGCGCTGCGCGGCGAGGTTCCCGTGGCTTTCGTCGTGGCCGATCCCGACAGGCCCTCCGCCGATGACGCGCTGCGCGAGGCTATTCTGGCGCATTGCACGGCAGAAATGGCGCGCTTCAAGGTGCCGCGCGAAATCCGGTTTCTGGAGGCCCTGCCCCGCGTTGGCTTTGGCAAGATCGCCAAGGGCAAGCTGCGCGCGATGGCGGCGGAGGGACAGCCATGAGCGGCGCTCCGGTCGACTTCTATTTCGATCCCGTCTCGCCCTATTCCTATCTTGCCACGACGCAGATCGAGAAACTCGTCACCCGCCACGGACGCCGCGTGATCTGGCATCCTGTGCTGGTCGGCGTCACCGTGGTCAAGGTGATGGGGCTGAAACCCGTGCCCCTAACGCCGCTGAAATCCGACTATTCGCGCCGCGATCTTGCGCGGCAGGCCGAGATTTTCGGCGTGCCACTGAACCGCCACGGGCTTAAGGGCGTGACCTCGGTCGCCGCGTGCCGGGCTTTCCTGTGGCTGACCGACCGCGATGCATCGATGGCCAAGGCCCTGATCACCCGGCTCTCGGCTCGGCTCTGGGTCGAGGGGATGGATCTGAGCGCCCCCGAAACGGTGGTGGCCGAGGCACAGGCGCTGGGGGCAGGCCCCGATGCGCTGCGGGACGCGCTGCAGGATCCGGCGCTCAAGCAGCGGCTCGATCAGGCGGTGCAGGACGCCATTGACCGCGGCGTGTTCGGGGTGCCGTTCTTCTTTGTCGACGGCCAGCCGCTCTGGGGCTGCGACCGGCTGTGGATGCTGGATTACTGGCTGACGCACGGCCAGTGGCCCGGCCCGGCCGCGCTGCCCTGGAACCCCACGCCCAATCCCAGCCCGTAGCCAGCCTTGCGGCGCAGCCTCTAGTCCGCCCGCGCATACAGGCCATGGATCTGATGCGTCGGATCGGCCAGCGCGTCGCAGATGTCGAAATGGTGCCGGTCGGGCTCTTCCCAGATCGCCACCTCGGCCCCGAGACCGGTCCAGACCGAGCCCAGCAGCCGGTTCTGGCGCAAGAACTCGCCGCGTTCGCTGGCCCCCACCCAACAGAAGACGCGCAGCCCCTCGGGCGGGTGCAGCAGCGCCGGGCTTTCGCGCACAGCTTCCTCGGCATCCAGACGCAGGCTCTCGTTCATCTTCAGACGCAGGAAGGGCCGCAGGTCGCTCAGCCCGGAAATCGGCATCACCAGCTTCAGCCTGTCGCGCGTGGTCTCCGACAGCGCCGAGCCCTGCGCCGCGACCCGCGCGACCAGATGCCCGCCGGCGGAATGCCCGGCCAGCACGACAGGCCCGTCGATGCGCGCGGCGGCGGTGTCAATGGCCGCAGCGATTTCCCGACCGATATCGGTGATGCGGACCTCGGGGCACAGCGTATAGCCCGGCATCGCCACCGCATAGCCATGCGCCAGTGGACCGGCGGCCAGATGCGACCAATAGCTGTTGTCGAGCGTGTGCCAATAGCCGCCATGCACGAAGACGAACAGACCGCGCGGCGTGCCTTCGGGCAGGAACAGGTCGAACCGCTGGCGCGCGCCCTCACCATAGGGCTGGTCCAGCTCGGCCCGGCCCTGCGCGGACAGCGCGTCGCGGAACGCGGCAGCGGGCCCAACCCAGGCTTCGGGCCAGCGGTCGCTGCGGTGGATATGCGACGCGTTGGAATAGGCGCTGTCCCAATCCTTGATCTTGTGAAACACGCTCTCGGCTCCGCTTTGCGTGTCAGTGGCCTGCGACAATGTCGCCAGAAACGGGTGGGGAAAAGGGGCAGAACCCTGCGGCCCGCCCCCTTTTGGTGTCATGACCTTTCGGTCGTCAGTTGCGCTCGACGCCCAGCTCTTCGGCGACAGCGTCCAGTTGCTCCTGATAGAAGGCGATGGCCGCTTCGGCATCGACGCCGCGTTCATTGGCATCGGCGATCCACTGGTCCCAGATCGGCGCAAGGCGCTCCTGCATCATTTCCAGATCCGTGCCCGACAGCTCGATCTGGGTCAGACCGCCCTCGACCAGCTCGCCAACCGCCGCCGCGTTCTGCGCCTGCCAGACCTCGGCGAACTGGCGGACCATCGTCTCACCCGACAGCGCGTCGATGGCGGCCTGATCCTCGGGGCTGATCCGGTCCCAGGCGGCGTCGCTGATGACCAGGAACTGGCTGGACGCGGCGAAACCGCCGGGCACGGCCATCACCACCGGCATATGCTCGGCCATGTTGAAGTCGCGCACGGTGCTGTAGGTCTGGAACATGCCGTCGATGATCCCGCGCGAGATCTGGTCATAGGCTTCGGTCAGCGGCGACGAGATCGACACCATACCCAGCTCGGTCGCGATCCGCTCGACGGTGGAGCCGGGAACGCGGATGCGCAGACCGTCGAGATCCTCGACCGTTTCCACCCCGGCGCGGGTGAACAGCTGGTACGAACCCGGCACCCACAGGCCCAGCAGATGCGTGCCCTCGTGCTCGTTCGCATCCATGAAGAACTGCTGGTAGGTGCGCCAGTTGGCGATCGAGTTGACCTGTGCGTTTTCCGAGGTGAAGGGCAGCTCGACCATCTCGGTCAGCTTGAAGCGCTCGGGCGTGTAGCCGTGGACACCGAACGCGATATCGGCCACGCCGTTGCGCACCATATCGAAATGCGCGCCCGGCGCGCCCAGCGCGGGCAGGATCTGCAGCGAAACGCGGCCCTCGGTCGCGGCCTCGACCTCGGCGGCCCACGGCTCGATCATCTGGGTGATGATCGGATGGGTCGGCGGCAGCCAGTTGGAAAAGCGCAGCACGACATCCTCGGCCAGCGCGCCTGCGGCGCTGCTGAGCAACGCCAGTCCCGAGACGGCGGCGAACAGGGTCTGTTTCATCATGATTTTCTCTCCGTGTTGGTCTTTGTGTTGGTTTTGGTTGGTTGGCTCACATCATCCCGGGCAGCCACAGGGCCAGACCGGGAATGAGGATGAGGATCAGGATGCGGATCGCATCGGCGATGACGAAGGGGGTGACGCCCATGAACATCTTGCGCAGCGAGACCTTGGGCAGCACGCCCTGCAGAACGTAGATGTTCATCCCCACAGGCGGCGTGATCAGCGCGACCTCGACCAGCGTGACGACGAGGATGCCGAACCAGATCGGGTCGTAACCCAGATGCAGGATCAGCGGGAAGGTGATCGGGATCGTCAGCAGCAGCATCGACATGCTTTCCAGCACGCAGCCAAGGATCAGGTACATCACCACGATCACCAGCATCATCGCCCAGGCCGGCAGATCGAGCCCGTTGACGAAGCTGTTGAGCGCGGCGGTGAAGCCCGCGACATTGATGAAATTGCCGAAGATCTGCGCGCCCACGAGGACGAAGAAGATCGACGCGCTCATGATCGCGGTCTGGCCCAGCGTCTCCAGCAGGATGCGCGGTGTCAGCTTGCGCCGCCACGCGGCGATCACCAGCGCGCCGACGGCGCCCACGCCCGCCGCCTCCGTCGGCGTGAAGACATTGCCGTAGATGCCGCCGATCACCAGCCCGAACAGCAGGATCACCGATCCGACCGAACGCAGCGCGACGATCCGCTCGCGCCATGAACTGCTCTCACCCGCCGGCCCCGCAGACGGATTGATGGCGGTGGTCACGACGACCGCGCCGACATAAAGCACCGCGCCAAGAAGCCCGGGCAGGATGCCGGCGATGAACAGCTTGCCGATATCGCTCTGGGTCAGGATGCCGTAGACGATCAGCACGACCGAGGGCGGGATCATGATCCCCAGTGTGCCCGCCGCCGCGATGGAGCCTGCAGCCAGCGAATCGTCGTAGCGGTAGCGCTTCATCGACGGATAGGCGACCCGCCCCATCGTCGCCGAAGAGGCAAGGCTCGACCCGCAGACCGCCGCGAACATGCCGCCCGCGATAATGGTCGAGATCGCCAGCCCGCCGCGCCGGTGTCCGACGAAGCGATAAGCCAGATCGAACAATTCCCGCGAAATCTCGGCCCGGCTGATGAGATTGCCCATCAGCATGAACAGCGGGATCACCGACATGTTGAAGTTATGGACGGTGCGATAGGCGGTATCGGCCGCCATATAACCCGCAGGCCCCCAGTCGACGATCCATGCGAAGCCCCCGACACCGATGGCCAGCATCGCCAGCGCGATCGGCACTTCGAGGAACAGCAGCAGGAACAATAGTGCCAGCGCGCAAAGCATGACGGTCATCAGATTTCCCCCATGCCGTCGGCGGCTTCCTCGGTTTCGGGCGCCTTGCGGCTGACGATCGTGGCGAACGCCGAGACAAGGCACATCGCCGCCGCGAACCATGCGAAGGGGGCCAGCGGAAAGCCCGCGAAGATCGCCCGCGCGCCGCTCGCGCTCATCTGGTTGCCCAGCCGCAGCAGGTGCCACGCGAAAAAGACATAGACCGCGATGGCCACGCCCCGGCTGACCAGCGTGAACAGCAGGTCCACCCAGCGATAGCGGTCGGCCAGCACCCGAAACAGGGTCACGCGCACGTGCTCCTGTCTCAGCGTGACGACGGGCAGCGCCGCGAAGACCATCGCGCCCACCGCGATCTCGGTGATCTCATAGGCGCCCGGGATCGGCCGGTTCAGGCTGCGCAGGATCACGTCCGAGAACGACACCCCCATCAGGAGGACGATGCACAAGGACGTCAGCACATAGAGCGGAAACAGCACTTTCGAGGCGATCGAATAGGCCATCAGCGGCCCTTTCCTGCAGGAGATGTCTGGCCGGTCATGCCCCGTGAACCTTGTCCGCCGGATTGGTGTTGAGGTTGTATTTCATGATCTTGCCGTGACGCCCCTCGCGGTCGCCTTCCAGCCCGTAGACCGGCCCGTTCGGCCCCGCCGCCTGCGCCAGCACCGCGTCGATGGCCGCGCGATCCTCGGCATCAAGTGTGACGTTGAACACTTCCAGCGTCTGCGGCAGGTGGCGGGCATAGCGCGCGCCGACGATGGCACCGGCGACCTGCGGCTGGTCCAGCACCCAGCGCGTGGCAATCGACGACAGCGCCACGCCATGCTTGTCGCCCACCGCCTTGAGCGTTTGCAAAAGCTGCTGGAACAGGTCCCACGAGCCGAATTCGTCGATGATAAGGCGGTACTTGATCAGGCTGCGATTCTCGAAGGAAAAGCCCGGATCCTCCTTGCCCAGCCAGTTTTCGGTCAGGAAGCCGCCCGCCAGCGTACCGTAGCACAGGATCTGCACGTCGCGCCGCGCGCCCCATTCGGCAAAGGCCCCGGCCGGGCGCCGGTCCAGCAGCGAATACTGCACCTGCGCCGAAACCACATCGAAGCCCGCATCGATAAAGCGGTCCATGACCGGCGCGTCCCAGTTGGTGGTGCCAAGATTGGCGATCTTGCCCTTGCTCTGGCACTCCTTGAGGACCTCGAGCTGCTCGACCGCGTTGCCCAGCCCCATGTCCCACCAAAAGAATTGCACCAGCGGAATGCGCTCGATCTGCAGGCGTTTCAGCGACCGGTCGACGATCGCTTCGATTTCGTCGGGGCGGATATCGGCCAGCCGCGACAGGTCGGGCACCAGCTTGGTATGGACGACGACGCGGTCAGCCATCTCGGCCCCCCGGCGGCGACGCACATCGGCGATGAAATGGCCGATCATCTCTTCCACGCCGGTATAGATATCGGCGCAGTCAAAAGTGGTGATCCCGGCGTCGAGAAAGGCCTCCATATCGGCGATCGCGTCCTGCTGGCGCACTTCGCCATGGCCGCCGGCCAGCTGCCAGCCGCCCTTGATGACGCGGGACATCCGGTGGCCGGGGCGCAGATCTGCGGTTTCGACGGTCATTTCTCTTCCTTCCAGTAGGGCGTGCCACGCTGATCGGGCAGACCGGTGGTCGCGGCATGCGAGAACCAGCGTCGGCCCTCGCGAACGATGCGCAGCCGCCCGCCGCAATGAGGGTCGGGGCAGGCCACTTCGGCATCGGTGGTCATCCAGTCATCGGCGTCGGTTTCGCGCTGCTTGGCGGCCAGCAGCGGCAGGACCGAGGCCAGCGCGAACATCGAGATTTTCGTGTCTGCGTCGAACACCAGCGCCTCGCCGATCACGCGAAACGACTCGCCTTCGACATGGCGGCAGACGGGTGTGCGCCCCTCCAGAACGGTTTCGACGCGCAGGTCATAGAGCCAGAAACCGCGCTCTTCCTTCTTCTCCATTCCGGGCCTTTCCGTGCTTGACCGAGTCGACTGTGATGTGTGATATTTTATCAAAGATATGATTTGGAGCTGTCAAGAGCCAACATGAGCACCCCGATCATCGCCCGCATCGACCCGTTGAAATTGCGCGAAAATGTCTATTTCGCGCTCCGCGATGCCTTCACCCGTGGCGCCTTCGCGCCGGGCGATGTGCTGAGCCTTCGCACGCTGGCCGATCAGCTGGGTGTGTCGATGACCCCTGTGCGCGAAGCGGTGCGCCGACTCGTGGCCGAAGGCGCGCTGGTCGATACGCCGTCGCGCACGCTGATGGTGCCCGCCTTCGATGCCCGCCGGGCCGCCGATCTGAAAGCCGCGCGTCTGGCCTTAGAGAAGCTGGTGCTGGATCTGGCGATGACGCGCATGACCTCTGCGGATATCGACACGCTCGAAGAGATCCTGACGCGCCCAAAGACGGGCCCCGCCGCGCTGCCTGATCTGGTCGCCAATCACGATTTCCATCACAAGCTTTACGGCTTCAGTGAATCCGCGATCCTGCTGCCGATGATCGAGGCCCTGTGGCTGCAATATGGCGCCTATCTGAACCTGATCATCAACCGCCCCGCAGCCGGGCAGATCGACGAACACGCCCATCATCACGAGATCATCGCCGCCCTGCGCGCAGGGGACCGGGCCAAGGCCCATGCCGCGCTCGAGGACGACATCACCCGCTCGTTCCACTTCCTGCTGCCCTAGGCCCTCGCCTCACGCACGACGGGCTCTTGAGGCGCCCGCGCGGGGAAAGATCGGCCCGGTGCCGCCTTGGAAGGCCCCTGTCAGGACAAGATGCGTGCCCGTCCCGCAGCACCGCCATGCGGCGCATTGCTGTGAGATGCAGACAACAAGCGCCAAGAACCTGCGTCCCGACAGAGCAGAGACCGGCCATGCAATAATATTCAAGTTGGACTACTTGTTGGGGCACTCCACACCAAGGTCGGTTGTGTTAACGGCGCCAAGCCGCACACCTCTGACGGTGTGCGGCGAGTTTGCTTGTGCTTCCGATCAAAAGACCGGGGCGAGCGAGTCAGTTTTCCGAACTGCTCGCCGCACCGTCTACTGGACGGACTTTGGCTGACTCAGAATTAGCCTTTGCCGGTACGTCCATCGCGTCGTTGACGACCCCCGAAAGCCCGTTCTCCAGACTGATGCCAAGCTCTTTCCCCAAAGCCTGCATCGCGGGCATTTGAAGCGCCATGCCAAGCACTGAATCGAGCGCCTGATTGACCGGGGTTCCCCCGTTTGACGCGGTATCTTTGCCCCCGGCGCCCCCTAGCCCCGTGACCTGATGGATCTTGATGGAATCGATCTTCTCAGCGGGTTTCACCATTTCTGCAATGATCGCAGGCATGGCTTCCAGCTGCGCAAGGCGCACCTTCATCGCGATGATCTCGGCGCTCAACTCGTTCTCCGAATTCGCGATCGCCTTCTGGCCTTCTGCCGTTGCCAGCAAGTCGGCTTTCTTGGCTTCGGCTCGGATCGTGATCGCGCTGGCGTCTGCCTGCGCTTCTTCCAGCTTGGCGGCGGCACGGTCGCTTGCGGCTTCCTTTTCCGCTTTTGCAGCCAAACGGATGGCCGTTGCCTGACGTTCCGCTTCTTTCTGCGCTTCGATCAACGCGATCTGTTTGGCGCGTTCCGCTTCTGCAACGGCCCGGGCGGTTTCGATCGCCTCCGAGGCTTTCTTGGCTTCTGCCCGGGCATTGTCAGCAGAGGCTCGGGCCTGACTTTCTTCCTCGGACTTGCGGGCCACGATGATCTGACGTTCCTGATCAGCGACCTCCAGTTCCCGTTCCTTGGCGATCTCTGCTTCGCGAATGGTGCGCTCACGCTCAATTTCTGCTGCGCGGACGGCCTTTTCACGCTCAATGCGTGCTTCGTTCTTGGCCCGGTCCGAGGCTTCCTGATTGCGCGCGATCTGCGCCTCCTGCTGAGCCTGCAGGGTCTGGATTTCTTCGATCTGTTTGATCTCGGCCTGCTTTTTCTCGCGCTCGATCTGGTACTTGCGCTTTTCGGCTTCCATCTCGGACTGAGCGACGGACACATCCGCCTCGGCCGTGATCTCGGCCCGTTGCTTGCGAGAGGTTGCGATAACCGCCGCGAGTCTCTGCATGCCGACGGCATTGAACGCGTTGTTTTCGTCGAGCGATTCGAAGGGCGTCTGGTCCAGCGCAGTCAACGAGACAGCTTCCAGCTCCAAGCCGTTCTTCAGAAGGTCCTCGGAGATCGCGTTCTGCACCTCCTGGACAAAGCTGGCGCGGTTTTCGTGCAGTTCATCCATTGTCATCTGCGCGGCGACAGCCCGCAGACCATCGACCAGCTTGCCCTCGATCATCTCGCGCAGTTGTTCGACGTGGAACGTCCGATCGCCCAGCGTTTGCGCCGCACGCGAAATACCATCTTCGGTGGCATTCACCGACACATAGAACTCAACCCCGACATCAACGCGCATCCGATCCTTTGTGATCAAGGATTGTTCATTCACGCGCGACACTTCGAGGCGCAACGTCTTCATGTTGACCTTTGAAATTTCGTGCAGGAAGGGAACGACGATTGTCCCTCCGTCCATGATGACTTTGCGTCCGCCAGACCCGGTTTTCACCAAAGACGTCTCGCGCGTTGCGCGCTTGTAGAGACGCGCCATGATAAGACCGATAAAGACCAGAAGGGCAACGATGACCCCTGCGATCGTGAGGATTTCAACCAATTGCATTTAATACTCCTTGGGTTTTGAAAACTCGTTTGGGGGGCCGTTCAGATCACAAAGAACTTGTCGCCCCGCTTGCGGATCAGGGTTACATCGCTGCCCTGTTCAAAAGTTTCGTCGTCGCGCAAAGGCTCCACACGCAGGTAGTGGATGTTGCCGTGGCGATCTCTTATCTTGACCTCGGCCGGTTTCCCACGCGACGCCGTGCCCTGTGTCACGGTCCCATGGCAGCCCCCCAGATGGCGCGCCCTAACAGCGGTGGTTTCCGTCTTCGGCATGATCAGGGCAACCCAGTTCGCAATCACGCGCGTGACTCCGAGTGCGGGCACAAAGGCGATGACGCAGGCCAGGATGGCCGGTAATGGCGCGCCGAAGATACCGGTACTCAGGGATTGAAGGATCAAACCAAACAGCCCGAAAGTCGTCAGAAATGACACCAGCCAGATCAGAAACGGGACATCCCGCGCGCCGATCCAGGTGAATAGTCCCGACGTCCCGGCACCGCCGGTTTCGAGATCAGGTCCCACATCATCCACCGCCAGACCGCCGCCATCCGCAACTTCGGCAGAAAAGTCAAAATCCGCGTCGAGATCGAGATCCGGCGCATCGCTGCCGATCCCCAGTAGCGTACCGCCCAAAAGCGCCGTCAGAATTTCAAGAATGAACAGCCCTGCGACAACTGCAAGACAGACTGCAAAAACCATCGCTTCGGGCATAAGAAATGTAGAAAGCATAGGCGTCCTCTCGATTCCTATATGGGCACATTTTCAGAAAATGTTAGGTATATATATGCAAATAGTCTGTTAGTCTGAAAAATATCTAAGCATGGCTTAGGGTGGACCTACGGATTTCCTCATGCACCGAGAGGATGCAGATGCCCGACTTCATGAAAAGACGCCGCCTGGCGCGTATGATCGACGCGACAACCAAGCAGATAGCGGATGTCGAGATGCCCGAAAAGGGTTGGATTGCCTCTGTGCGCTATGCGTTGGGCATGTCTGCCGAACAGGTCGCAAAGCGCCGGGGGGTCAGCCGCAATGCAGTCTATCAGGCGGAACGGAGCGAGCTTGACGGCGGTGTGTCCATCAAACAGATGCAAAGTCTCGCGGCGGCAATGGGCGGGCGCTTTGTCTATGCCATCGTGCCGGATGCGCGCATAGAAGACATGCTGTACCGTCAGGCAATCAAGAAGTCCAAGCACCTTCTTTTGGAAGAACCCGACAGCCGGTCGTGGTCCAGCGATGACCGACAGGATTGGATCGAGGACAAGGCTGCGGAACTTTTGCATGATTTTCCAACAGACTTCTGGGAAGACCCTTAGACCTCGGAAGGCGATCCAACTCCGGGTCCAACGGTTTGAACCCGTGACCAAAAGTGACTTGGCTCAAGATGCTGAAGCTATCGACAAATTTCGGGCCACAAGCGTTGAAGGCAAGACCCCTCACTCGCCGCTGCAACAGCGCCACCACCGGACGCGGAGGCACGGCGATCACTACCACTCGCAAGAGACTCCGACCACCAGACTGCCGAAATCCACATCCGCATCGACCTCATGAACCGCGTCAACGCACTCAGTACCGCCGGGATCGTCCGCGTGGCCTGACGGCGGTGAGGAAAGGAAGAGTCGCGCCGCAGGCGGCATTCCTGCAACTACGCCGGTCATCATACGAACTGCGACCGCAAGCACTACAATTTCAGGGCTGTAAGGTGGTAGCGGAGGAGGGACTTGAACCCCCGACACGCGGATTATGATACAGCCGCAACTATTTGTTTCTAAACGACTTCACTGAAAAACTCCCTGTTTTCAGCCTCAGGAAGATCAATAACTTACCGGCTAAATGCAAAACGCAGCGGACGCTCTTTCGCGCAGGGTATCAGCACCATCGGTTCTGGACGGCACCAGCTTACAGCCCTAGACAATGCCGACGTCACCGCGCGGCGAATCCATCATCCGGGTAGATTGCGCCTGTGGTCATCGCGCGGTGTTGCGGACTGCTGATCTGGGTGAGGCAGCCGCGACCTTTCGCGACATCCACCGACTGCGATGCAGCGTTTGCGGACGGAAGGGGCGGCCCGATGTGATGATCTGCAGTTGGTCGCCCGCGTCGGTGCAGGCTGCCTATCGGGGCAACTATCGGCCCTTAGCAGACCTTGGCCAGGATCACCGTCGCCGCGCCGCAGCTTCCCCAAAGCGTTCGTTCGTGCGTCGCGCAGCATTTTCGGAGTGTGAAGGTCGGCAGCGCGGACGAAGCTGCCGTTGGTTTGTTCGACAAATACCGTGGAGTTAGATAAGAGTGTCGGTGACGATGACGCCAAAGGAACCAGCGACCGATGCCAATGCCGTGGACATATCGGCACGCCTCCAAGGAATGGCGCGCTTTCCTCGATGACGTGAAAGAGCGCATGTCCCTCGAGTCAGACAACATGGCTTACACGGCGGTCGATGCGGTCTTTCAGGTGTTCCGGCGTCGTCTGACCGCTCAGGAGGGCTTGAACTTCGCAAGTATCTTGCCAAGCGTGCTTCGCTCGATCTTTCTTCAAAACTGGGATGTTACGGAGCCTCGCGCAGCGTTTGACGACCGAGAGACGCTCATCTCGGAAGTCAAGGAGGTGCGGGTAAACCACAACCTAACGCCGGACAATGCGATTGAGGCGACGGCATGGGCGGTTCGGCGCTGCACCAATGGAAGAGACTTCGAGCGCGTTTTGGCAAAGCTTCCGGCTGAAGCGCGCGCCTTCTGGCATGTCGACGTTGCGGATCCTGCCGAGCTGGAGCAACGGATCATTTAGCGGCTTTACACCATTCGGAAGGTTTGGGCTCGGAGCGGTCATGCGGCGGCGCAGCGGGTCGTGCGCCGGCCAGACAGCAGCGGGCGTCGCTCCCGGCCCAGAGCTGTCGCTCAAGACATATCGAAGCGCCGCAGTGCAGCCACGCGTTAGATACAGAATGCGCTTCATTTTGTATTGTATTCCGTCATAGTCAAATAATCGGGGAACTTTGCAAATAACGGGTATTGACTATGAGATTCTTTGCGGATGGCCCTGCCATCCCTGATGTCCTCATGGAGCGTTGCGACGCTGGTCGGGTCGTCTTCCTCTGCGGTGCTGGAGTTTCATTTAACTCGGGCATGCCAACGTTTCTTGGGCTTACGAAGCATGTGATCGACTTCTTCGATCCACCTCAATATTCAGAGATCATGAAGGCTTTCGACCCTTGGCGAGCCGATCCAACCGCAGCAAATGTGCCCCTCGATCAGATATTCAATCTTCTACACCAGGAGTATGGTCGGGATGAGGTCAATGCGCTGGTAACAGAACGTTTGCTGATCCCATCGACATCAGAAACCGTCGGCTATGAACATGGCTTGATTAAGAGAATTTCATCGAACCAGCGTGGTGTCCCTCAGATCGTAACAACCAACTTCGATCACCTTTTCGAATTTGGCGACGAAGCGGGCGGCATTCCAACCCATATTCCCCCGGCATTCCCTGACTTAACATTCGGATCGCCGATCGACGGTATTACCTATCTGCACGGTCGGCTCGTTGCGCGAAATGCAACCCAACACCCCTATGTGTTGAGCAGTGCAGACTTCGGTAGAGCGTATCTGTCCGAGGCATGGGCCACAAAGTTCATCAGCGGCCTGCTGGAACGATACACTGTCGTTCTTGTCGGGTATCAGGCTGAAGATCCACCCGTGAAATACCTTCTTCAAGGGCTCAACCACGACGGTCAGTTCGATCGAACTCGACTCTATGCCTTCGACCGAGGGGAGCCGGAAGCGATTGAAGCCAAGTGGCGAGATCGAGGCGTCACCGCCATCGCCTATCAAGATCATCCCCATCTATGGCGGTCCATGGAAGCCTGGGCAGAACGGGCTGACGACCCACGTGCTTGGCGGAGCCGGGTCGTCGCTTCTGCGCAACTCGACCCGAAGGAGATGTCACCTCACGAGCGTGGGCAAGTCGCTCATATCCTGCGTTCTGTTCCTGGAGCCAAGGCGTTTGCTAACGCCGAACCGTCGCCACACCCAGAGTGGGTTTGTGTTCTCGATGCATTCGTCCGCAATGCGAAGAAAAGCAGTGGATACCATGAAGAGGCCGAGGAATTCGATCCTGTCCTAGCATATGGCCTCGACGATGACCTTGGTCCGATCAGCGATGAAGATTCCAGGCGAGGGATCAGAAACGACAATCTGCTCGAATGGCGGAATGGCGATGACAACCCACCAGATTTTCACCGCCTAGGAAGTCGCCAGCTAGAAGGCCATGAGGCGATGCCAACCCGCTTGTGGCATCTCATCCGCTGGATCGGCAAGTCATCTCAATCGCCAGTGATCGCATGGTGGGCGGCTCGTCAACTTGGCCTGCATCCTCGCCTCATCGATCAGATCGCTCGACACCTCGACCAAGCGAAGGACCTTGACGAGAACTGCCGACGAATTTGGAACCTTATACTGGAACACCACCGTGACCCTCGAAACCGCAGGTGGCACGGGCGCTGGTACGATCTAAAGAAACGCGTTGCCGAAGAGGGCTGGGTTCCGAGCGTCCTGCGTGACTTCCAAAACGCCGCCACACCATGCTTGCACAAAAAGGGCCCCATGGGCCTGCATGAAAACAAGCCGCCGACATCGGAATGGGGGGAACTCTGTATCGAAGAGATCGCTCGGTTCGAGGTCAAATATCTGGAGCGGCATGGCGAAGACCTCGGCGTGCCAGATGAGGCCGTGCCTGCAGTTTTTGGTCTTCTGGAAAACCAATTAATTATAGCGGCAGGACTACTTTCCGACCTTGGTGTATCCTACTTCACCACGCCTACATGCTTCCCGGATCGGGAAACAGACGGTGGCGAGCAGTACCATGATTCTGCTGAGCAGTTTCTTCTGTTCATTGAGTTCTTCAACCGGCTTGTGGCACTCGCCCCCCAACGGGCGACGGCCCATGCAATGTTCTGGGACGAACGCGACGAGTACTTCTTTCGTAAACTGAAGCTCTATGCGCTGTCGAAGCCTGAACTGTTCGACGCGAACGACGCCGCCGGCATCATCGCCGGGTTCGATCAGGCGACGTTCTGGGACAATGACGTGGTGCGTGAACTTCTCTTCACCCTAGTAGATCGATGGCAAGAACTCTCCGACGAGAGCAAGGAAGCCTTGGCTGAGCGTATCGTCGCGGGGCCCGACCAAAGGGACTATTGGTCAGACGAGGAATACCCTTCGCTTCGTGATCGGACTGCCGCCAGATATGGTCGTTACCTTCAATTGAATGGTTGCGATCTTCCCGATGCCGCTGCCACCAGATTGGCGCAAATCATCACTGAGATTCCGGATTGGACCGACGGTCGCGCTACTGCAACGGTAATAGAACACGGCATCCACGCAGGGTTTGTCGAAACGGACGAAACGCCGGATGAGATAATTGATCTACCAGTCGATGAAATCGTGGATCGAGCACAAGCCGATTCGCCACGACGCTTTCCCGATCTTACCGAGAGGAGACCTTTCACTGGTCTAGTGAAGGCAAACCCTCGCAAGGCCCTTTCTTCTCTCTCGGTCGCGGCCAAAAAGGGCGACTATCCCAAGGCACTCTGGGCGGTAATGATCGTCGAGTTGCCCGTAAACATCGCTCCCCGTCTCAGAAGAGCCTTTCTGCTTCGTGTTGCTGGCCTCCCCCACCCAACCGTTATACAACTCCGTCATACATTGGGTCGTTGGCTGGAACAGAACCTAGTCAGGGTTCTTGAGTTCGACCATGACCTGGGCTGGATGGTTTTCGATCACGTTGTTGATGGTATCTTGAGCGGTGGAGCAAACGCCGCAGTAAGTGGTCTTGGAGAGGTCCGGCGGGCCGGAGAGGTTACCGGGCGATCCAGACGCACATATGGTCATGCAATCAACGGACCGTTGGGAATGTGCGCGAAGGCTTTGTTCCAAACTTTACCTGGGAAGAATCAGGAAGCCGGTTCTTTGGTTCCTGAGTACATCAAGGGACGGTTGGAACGCCTATTCGCAGCACCAGGTGAAGGCTCAGATCACGCAGTGTCGATAACGACACGCCGGCTCAACTTGCTGATGCATATCGATCCCGACTGGACCAAAGAGCGCCTATTGCCTCTGTTGGCATATGATCATCCGGCCTCGGAGCCAGCATGGAACGGTTTCCTTCACAGTCCGCGTGTCCCGTGGGCCCCGCTGGCCGAAGTTATAAAGCCCCTGATGCTCGATCTTTTTCCAAGGGTCGAAGACTTCTCATGGGACCGCAACCTCTCAAAAGTGGCCGCGCAATGGTTGGGTTTCATGCGGGTGTTTCATCCTGATGAACCAGGTGGTCTTACCAAAGTCGAGATGCGATCTGTTCTTCGGGCAATGTCAGACGGTTCACGCAATCAATTCATTTTCTGGTTAGGGCGCGTAGGGCAGAAAAACGAGGATGGTTGGGTCAAACACGTGGTCCCCTTCGTTCGTGAAAACTGGCCCCGAGAACGCCAGTCCCGAACTTCCGGGTCGGTGAGAGCTTGGATTAGTATGCTTGACCACACAGGCAATGACTTGCCCGCCGTTTATGAAGTTGTGAAGGAGTTCTTGGTGTCAGTGGATGAAGATAACCTTCCATTTTATCGTTTCTTCCGAGAGCAGGGAGAACAAGAACCTCTCGGTACTCAGTTTCCTGAGGTGACGTTGGATTTATTGCACAGGGTCACCCCAAGTGAGCTCGCTCGGCCCCATTATGATCTACCAAAAATGCTTGCGCTGATTTGCGAAGCTGAACCGTCTCTTGCCGCAGACTATCGCTATTTGCGCCTAATTGACTTGCTGGAGCGAAGCTGACACCATTTTTGCGTTCCAGCTAACTGGGACACGTCGATATCTCTTCCTATCCGAACTGGTCGACTAATGCCTGCGACCCTGAGCCAACCTTCGTGCGTGGCTCGACGGCTTGTCGGCGTTTAGCATTAGGGCGCTTTAGTTGACACGCAGCGAACGACCGCTTCCCGCCCAGACCTGCCGTTCGTTGGTGGCGCAGCGGAGCACCGGTCCCGACCCGAAGCGGCCCCAAGGACCTTCGCCGCGAATTTACGATAGCCGACCAATGCCGTGCAGGTTACGAAAGGAAAAAAGGTCGCCGAGTAGCAGTCCAGTCGTGGAATGTCAGTGTAATGGAACCTGAGACGTATCGCGCATCCCCCATCCTCGGACCCGTCATCGGCGGAATGCTCGGGGTCATTTATCTTGTGATGTACTTCGGCATTCCGCTTGTCGCGTCGGACATGCCCGACGGCTTTGGCGTCGGTGGCGCCGTTGCCTTCATCGTGTCCTGGATAGCCGTGACCGCCATAGCGGCCCTTATCGGCATGCGTGTTGTCCTGCGGGTCAACGAATACGGGATCGAGTCGCGCGGGCGCAAGCTGGCCTGGAGCGATATTGCGAGTATCGAGCGCGAGAACCGGACCGTCGTGACACACGGCTACAACAGCGCGTCCGGCATCACCACGCGACGAACGCAGCACGATCTGGTGATTTTTCATCCAAAGGCCAAAAACGCCCCGGCGCTGGAGATCAACGCTGCTTTGATGAATTCGGGCGCGGACGTGTTGGCGGAGAAGATGCGGCGCTATCTCGCTTCTTATCGCACGCCCGACACGCGCTGACCTGCTCCTGATACGCGCACCGACCGCCTGTACGCGCGCCAGAGCCACGTCCAGCGGGTCCTCTGGGGCGACGGGTGTTCCATGCTCTTGCCGACACAATTCCAGCAGCTAGCGCAGCTCTCGTGCCTCTGCCTTGCGCGCCATTGCATCGCGACACTCGGCGCGAGCACCTTCGCGAGAGCAGGCTGAACAAGCTACACACGCCTTGAGCGCTGACCGGCAAGCGCAAACAACAACGTGCGCCTTCGGTCGCACCTAAGTACCAAAATTCTATAGAAACTGCGTTCGGCGAGGACCCGAAAGCCGCATGCGCTGATATCAGCGCGGCGCCTTAGGCATTGAACCACCGCGTTGTTGTCGGCGCGCAGCTTTCCGTGCGCCCACGCCCGTTTCCGAATTCCACGCGGCAGAGATAACCGCTGTCAGTCTCGAAAACCTGAAGGCAACTGCCGGTCCAACTGCCTTGCGGGGCAACGCAAAGCCCACGCCCCTCGGCGCTCGCGACGGTGCTGCGCGTGACGATCATCCGTGAGCCGCGGCTAATCCAAAAAGCCGTGCCGTCGGGTTCAAACCAGAAGCCCTCTTCTCGGTCAAAAAGCCAGCCGCGCGCGGCAGCCATATCGCCGCGCATTACCTCGGGTGTTACCGGGGTTCCGCTGATCTCGGATGCGCTTTGCACGCAGCCGCTTACACCCAAGGCCAAGGCGAGGACGGGCGCCATCAGCCAGTGCAGGGCACCCGAACGTGCCGCCATTTTGTCCGCGCTCACTTGCGATAGTTCCATATGCTCGTCGCCTTTCATAATGGCTCTGCTGTTCGACGGTTTCTGCAGGAAACAAGCTACTCGCAGGGATCGCGCTTTCGTCGAAACCACAGCCCCTTTGTCGGACACGCCGGTGTCGATGACTAGGCTACTGGCACGGAAAGCAACGATCCAGACAATTATCAACCAAAAGAGTATATTACTGAAAATTGGGATCATTGAGGTGTTGTTAAACATCCCTCAATGCAGATGTTAGTCATTTGCCGCTTCAGTAATGCCAACCATGTTGCGCGCCACAGCTACCACACAGGTGACGTTCTCGGAAGCCACAAGGCCCGATACGAAGCTGTCGTGGAGATCCAGCGCACAGACGGCCAGCCGTTCGATCTCAGGCTCTAGGGCATCCAGAACAGGGTGCTCGATAAGCAGAGGATCACTGGTGCAAGCGCTCAAATCGATCACGCAGGAAATCAAGATCGTCAGCTGTGTCACCAATCGAGATAGGGGCATCGCCAATCCTTTCACGGGTTTCTTCGGTCGCTCGATCAAGGACAGCTTGGGCATCAGACCAGCCCGCCGCGTAACCTTGGTCATACATGCGCCAGCTGAAGCCCAGCCCGGCGGTGAATAGCGCTCCGCCCAGCAAGCCAAATACGACAAGGGCGTATGGCCATGTGAAGCGGGTAAGAATTGCGGCGATCACGTCCGCCACGCCCCTCTGACGCGCCTCAGCACCACCGGCGCGATCCACACGAGCGCCAGCCCGAACGCCACCCACAGCCCGACCTGCCAGAGCACCGGGGGCAGCGTGGGTTGCAGGGCGACCACGGCCGGGACCGCCGCCGCGACGGGCGCGACGTAGCCCGCCGCTGTTGCGGCAAGTGCGGTGCGACGCTCGGCCGTCGAGCGCTGCGCGGGGGCATCGGCCGCGACCGGGGCCTCGACGCCGAGCGCTTCCCACGTCCGCCGCCCGACCACCCCATCGACGGGCAGGCCCGCCGCGCGCTGGAAGGCTTCGACGGTTTCGAGCGTCAAGGGACCGAAGGCGCGATCCGAGGGAATACCAAGGGCCTCTTGAAGCACCGCCACGGCCGGGCCGCGATCGCCCACGCGTAGCACCACGGGCGAGCGTGCGCCGCCGGAATGACGCCGGAATGCCGCCTCGATCCGCGCCGCATAAACCTCGGGTTGCCCGCTACCGTTGTAGCGGCGGGCAAAGCTCAGCCAGTCATGCGCGCGCAAAGCGGCATCCAGCCCCCACGCCGTCACCAGCGCAACGAAGGCGTCCAGATGCGCGGGCGCGCCGCGTGCCATCGCCTCGACCATGTCTCGCGCCGATGCCGACCCGGCCGCGCCATGGTTAAAGCCCATGATCTGCGGGCCGCCCCAGCTCGACGCCATCAGCGCGGCGTCCATGTCGAGTTGCGCGGCGGTCGAGAACATCCGCGCGCGGGCGGATTGCGACAGCGCCAGCGAGGCCCGCCACGGGGCCTGACCCGCGCGCGGTGCGAAGCCCATCGCGGACCAGAGCGCGCGCGGGACGTGATGCGGCTCGAAGCGACGCAGGACGCCGCCCGAGGCATCAAAGCACCGGCCCGAGGCTTCGACCTCCCAGACCGCGCGCAGAGCGGCCGGGTCGCAGCCGAGCCGCGCGGCGGCGCGCTGGAAATCGGCGGAGGACAGGTCGCGGGGCATCGCGGCCCCGATCCAAGGTGTCGCGGTCATCGGATGCGCTCCAAGCTGGTGATCAATCGGTTGATGTCGGTGCGGACGCCCTCAAGCCCTTCCTCGATGCGGCCGAGCTGGACGGCCTGCGAGGCGGCTTGGCCGCGCATGATCTCGACGCGCTGCTCCATCGCGGTCAGCCGCGCGGCATTGCCGGTGACGGTGTTGCGCAGCGTCGTTATGAACATTGCCACGAGGACAATTTGCGTCACCAGAACCACCAGAGTGGCAATCGGGATACGCTTGTCGAAATGCCAAGGCTCGGGGCGGTCAGGCTGCGGCATGGCGGGGTCCTTCGGTCAGAATGGCGGTTTGCAGGGTCATGCAGCCGCCCCCGGCAGGGTGGCGATCGCGGCGGCGACCTCGGCCTCGGTCGTGGCGGCGTCGATCGCTGCGCCCGTCGCCATACGCAGGGCTTCCAGCGTCGCGGCGGTCGCGCGCCAATCGGCCGACAGCGAGATCCAGAGCGCGGCCAGCGCGGCGGCATCGGGGGCGGTGATTCCGATCTCGGCCGACAGCAGCGGATAGTCGGCGAGATCGGGCGACGGGTCGGCGACATAGGCGCGCGCCTCGGCTTCCTTGGCCTGATAGATCAGGTCCTGCCCCGGCAGATCGGTGATCGCAGCGCGCCGGGCAGCGGCCATCCAGTCATGCAGATGGCGCTTTGCCTCGGTCTTGGCACCGGCCAGTGCAGCGGCGGCAATGTCTTCGGCCGTTTCGATGGTTTCAAAGGTGATCATACGGCGGGTTCCTCGATGCGGTCGGCGGGGATGGTGACAGGCCCGTCTGCGACGGTGACGGCCCACGGGCTGGCAAGCTGATCTGGCGCGGCGGTGTCATCCAGCACGACGCGGATCGTCGCGTGGATCACCCCGCCTTCGCGGGTGATGGGGCCGACGAAAGGATGATCGCCCGGCGCGGGCGTGGCGCGGCCGCCCTCGGGCACGGGGGCGAGGTCATAGGCCACGCCGTCGATGATTAGCA
This sequence comes from Rhodobacter sp. NTK016B, assembly GCF_017303295.1. Taxonomy (GTDB): domain Bacteria; phylum Pseudomonadota; class Alphaproteobacteria; order Rhodobacterales; family Rhodobacteraceae; genus Pararhodobacter. The sequence continues at coordinate 231,815 of NZ_JAFKOK010000002.1, forward strand.
CGTCACCCGCGACGGAGATCACGGTCTCGACTTGGCCCGGCAGGCCGCGAATAGGGGAAAGGATCAGATGCATAGGGATCTCCTCAGAACCAGCGGCCGATGAACATGAGCGTTATGGCAACCTCGGCGGCAGAGCCGCCCGGCCCACTTCCATCTCGCGTGATGAACCAACCCGTCGGCGATGACGGCCCCCAGCTCGATAGCGATTGCAGATTGTCCCGTGCGGCAGAGCTCCCCGACCGGATGCTCGGTGAGCCGCCCGCTGGGGTACTCACGAATGCCGCAGGGAAAGAGCCGCCATAATTGCCCGCCACGGCGAAATTAGGCGACGCATAGATCCAACAGAACTGCGTCCCATCCGGGAGACGCAGATACTCGCCATTGCTGTTGCTGCCGCGCTCGAACAACCCGCCCGTCGGGACACCGCCTGACTGCGAGACGAGGCCGAGAACGGAATGCTGCGTGTAATCCTTGACCCATTCCCCCCAGGACGATCCGCTGTAGCGCCTTGACCAGCGCTCGCGTGTGCCAGCGGCCCGCTCGGCGGTCTGGATCAATGCTGTGGCGCTGAAGCGCGTCAACCGGACAAAGCCGTAGTTCCCTGCGACCCAGCCGGGTGGTGTACTGGTGCCGTTGCCCGTCGTTGTCACGGAGAACACATAGTCACCCGACGGGGTATCGATCGCGTCCCAATTGCCGAGATTTGGCGGAAAGCCCGTTACTCCAAGGCCGAAGTCTCCGACCTTCAGCAAACGATCTTCGGTAGCGTCCAGCGCGCTTGCCGTCATCACCGGGTCAGCCGCCAGAAACGCCCGCGCCGCCGCGCCGAAGTCGGTCAGCCCCATGACATTCTCGCCCGTGAAGTAGGGCAGTTTGTTCGCTACGCCCGGCAGGTCCGCGAGCGAGGTCAGCGTGCCGCCATCGAGCGCCTGCAAGAGCGTGTTCGCGGCAATGAGCGCGCGCAGCCCGTCGTCGAGTTGCAGGATGGCGTAATTGACTGCCGCCTGCGTTGCGGCGGGCCACGCATTCGCCAGCGTGATCCCGGCGGCCGAGGTCACTGAGGCGATCTCGGCGACCGCGCCGCCCGCGATCAGCAGATCCCCCGGCCGCGTGCCGCTGGTGGTCCATGCGGTGCCCGACCCGGTCACGTTCGTGGACCCGGCCCCGATCGAGATCGCGCCGGTTTTGTAGAGTGTCGTCATGCGACCGTCCTTTGTTTAAGGGAAAGGGCGCCTAACCCACGTTGCGCGCGAGATAGGCGATGATGTCGTGGCTGTAGCTGTAGTAAGGCTGCGGGTTCTGGCTGGCCGGGTTCTCGTACTCGACCGCCGCGCCGGTATTGCGCGAGACCCGGATGGTGCTGGCGTCGATCTGTTGCAGCTCGACCCGGTCCATGCGCCAGGTATCAATCCGCCGCGTGCCACTGCCCGCAAAGCGGCGTCCGAGGAACACGACGTTGAAACAACTCAGGATCGGCACCGAGACCCACGAATTGGGCATCGGTTCGGGCAAGGTCACGTCGCGCGTGGCGCCGTTATAAAGGACGTCGTCGGCAACGGCCTTCGGCACGATGAAGGCAAAGCGCACCGCAAGGAACGTGTCGCGGCTATCGAAGATCACCGCGCCAGAGGCATCCCTGATCTGCATCCCGTAATCGCTCGCATAACCCCCCGGTGTCGGGATGGGCGCAAGGATGCGGTACTGCCGCACGCCGTTGACCAGACAGAAGGTGCCGCCCGGTACACCGGGGACGTTGATCTCGGTCTCGATCGCGCGATTGATGGGCTGCGCCGTCCAGCGATAGAAGGCCGAGAACCCGCCGCCCGCCGCATCGAAGACGGGCCGCACGGCATAGACCTTGGCCTCGGGGAAGCCCGGATAGCCGGTGCCCATGAGCTGCAAGGCGAACCCGCTATGCGGCATCGCGGTTGCGCCCGGCCCTTCGAAGCTGCGGGCCTGCCCGAAAGACAATTGATGCAGCCGCTTGGGGCTGGGCAAAGCCTGATATTCTTGGAACGCCGCTTCGGCCGCCGCGTCCGCGTCAATCGTGGCGCCGCTGGCGACGACGCGCAGGCAGCGCGACGCCTGATCGAAGACCGGCACGCCCGCGCTGTTGGTCAACTCAATCCCATAGGCCATGGCTCAGACCTCGAAGCGCGCGTTGAGACCCAGGAACACCAGCCAGTAGAAGCGCGGCGGCTGGACGGGCCAGCCGTCGGGCAGCGTGGCCGGGGCGATACTCATCGCCTTGGTGGCGTTGTTCCAATTGAGCGTCGGGAAGGGCGTCGCGGGCACGCTCGGGCGCACTGTCTGCGCCTGCCACCATTCTTGCCCGGCTGAGGGCGTCGCTATGCGCAGCTCGGGGCTGACATAGAACATCCCGTATTGGTCATCGAAGCCCGGCACCCAGATCGTGCCCGAGAAGCCCCAAGCAAGGCGCTGCTCATCAATGACGCGCGGCATCGCCTCATCAATCGTCAGCGTTTCATTGCCCGCCGCGTCGCGGAATTCGAACCCGAACGCCATCAGGACAGATCCCCGATGCGCACCCGCGCGATGCCGTTCTCATCGAAGACCCGCATGCCCGAGGTGTCCATCTCGACGCGCGCGCCGGTCCAGCCCGAGCGAATGGCGAACGTGCCGTCAACCGTGGTCGCGCCGGTCAGACGGATAGCCTCCCCGGTGACATAGACATTGCCGCCGTCCACGATGAACGGCGTTCGCACGCCGCTGCCGGTGGCGATGACGAATTGATCGGCAAAGACACCTATGCGCGAGGGCGTGTTCCAGTCCGACGACACGTCAATAAAGAGCCCGGCTTCCTTGAAGCCGTAGCCATCCGCATAGCGCGCAGACATGGCGATGCGGGCGTAACCGCCCGGCCCGGCGAGGGTTTCCATCTTGAAGTTTGCGCCCGCCGTCGCGGCATCAACACTGCTTTCCAGCGCGGTCACCGAGGATGCCAGCGCCGACAGCTCGCCGTCGATTTCCGAGACCTCGAGCGAAAGCGCATTCAGCGCCCATGCACTGGCGCGGGTCGCCAGCTCATCGTCCAGCTCGGACAGGTCAGCGTTGATCTGCGTGATCGCGTTGGCATTGGCCGTGATCTGCCCCTCGGCCGTCGTCACGCGCGCGGTCAGGGCATTGAGGGCCGAGGCACTGGCGCGGGTGGCAACATCGCCTTCCAGCGCATCGAGACTGCTTTCGAGCGAGGTGACCGCGCTCGAAAGGCTTTCGACTTCATCCTCGGTCGCGGTGACACGGGCCGTCAGCGTGCTAACGGCGCTGGCGCTGGCCTTGGTCGCGAGGCCGCTTTCCAGATCCTCGATGTCGGCCTCAAGTCCGGTGACCGCGCTCGACACTGCGTCGATCTCGCCCTCGGCCGTGGTCACGCGCGCGCCCAGACTATTGAGCGCCGAGGCGCTGGCCTTGGCGGCAAGGTCATTCTCAAGCCCGCCGACGCTGGCCTCCAACGCGGTCAGGGCGGTGACAGCGGCATTGAGCGCGTTGCCCTGATCGACAACCTCGACCGTCAGCGCATCGAGCGCCCCGGCATTGGCGAGGACGGCGCCCTCGGCATCCAGCACCTGCGCGCCGAGCTTGGTGATCGCCTCGGCAATGATCGTGACCTGCCCGTCCGTCGCATCCACGCGCGTGTTGAGCGCCTGCGTGGCCGAGGCGACATAGTCCCGCACGCGGCGGCGCTCGATCTCATCGCGGGCGGCAGCGTTCAGCCCTTCCAGCGCCACCCCGCGCAGGCTGCTTTGCAGATCCCGGATCGCGGCCGCGTAGGAATATTGCGAGCCATCCGACAGCAGCCCCACCTCGGCCGCGATGCTATCGACGGCACTCGCCAGCGCGTCCAGCCCGGTTGCGTCGTCATTCACCGAGGCTTCCAGTGCCTCAATCGACGTGGCGGCGGCTTCCAGCCCGGCCTCGGTTTCCCCGACGCGCGCATCCAGCGCGTTGATCGCATTCGCGTTGCCGGTGATCTGACCATCGGCGGCGGTCAATTCCGCTTCCAGAGCGACGATAGATGAGGCCAGCGCACTATCGGCCGAGATCCGCGCCTGTTGCTCGGTCAGCAGCTCGGCCGAGGACGCCCCCGGCGACGGTCGGCCGATCGCGATCCAGTCGAGCTCGTAGTAATTCGCGGCATCGGTGCCGTCGCCCAGATCAAGCCGCATCGCATCAATCGCGCCCGACCAGCCGGGGGTAAAGGTGATCTCGGCCACCCCTTCCGAGCTGAAGGCCGGTTCATCGAGCGTCACGCGGCGGGCTGCATCCCAACCCTGACCAGCACCGGCCCACCACAGATGACCCGCCCAGACCGGCGCCCCAATGGCGCGGATACGGGCGCGCACCTGCGCATACATCGCGGCCTCGACACCAAGGCCCGAGGGCGAGACCGCCGAGGACCCGAGGCCCGGCCGCAACCATCCGTCCGACGCGGTCGGCGCCACGGGCGCGCCGGTCCAGCCCTCGGTCGTCGTGTCGAAATACCAGATCGCCGCATGGTCGAATTGCTGCGCCGTGCCCACCGCCACCGCCGCGACCAGCGAGGCGAGCGCGTTGTCCCCGTCGATCCGGGCCTGATCCACTTGGTTGATGGATGCCGACAGGTCGTCGCTTGTCGCCTCGACACTGGTCAGCCGCGCGGCCAGCGCGAAGTCCGCATCGGCCAGCGTCAGGACCTGTTCGTCAAAGCTGGCTTCCAGATCTCCGAGCTGGACCTGCACCGAGCGGCGGATCTCTTCGCGCGCGGCATGGTCATTGGCAGCCAGCTCGACCACTTCGGCCGCGACTTGCCGGATGCGATCGCGCTCGGCCCGCAACGCCTCGGCCGCCGCCTGCGTCTCGGCCGAGCGCGCGTCAGCTTCCTCGGCCAGCTCATCGGCCACCGCCTGCACCGCATCTGCGCGGGCCTGTGCTTCGTCGGCGAGCGCTTGCGCAAGATCGCGGACCTCGGGAATGCCGTCGTCGATCCAATCGCGCATCGTGCCCAGCCAGTCGACCAGCGCGGGCGCCAGATCATCGAGACCGAAGCCCACGGCGGGAACCGCGACCGAGGTCCAGTCTGTCCAATCCGTCGGGCGATCGGCGTCATACTGCGCGCGGACTTCGTACACCCCCGCGAGAATGCCATCGGTGATCGCCGCGCCCCCGGTTGCGACCGGATACAGCGGTTGCTCGACGCCGTCGCCGGCATCGCCCTGCCGGCGGACGGCCACGCGGACGCCGCGCGCATCCTCGGCCCCATCCGCCTCCCAGCGGGCGAGGATGCCCGCGCGGCGGGGCTTGCCCTCAATCGTGATCGTGTAGGGGTCGGCCTGCCATCCTTCGACGGCTTGCGCGGCGGGCCTGACCGGACCCGGCGCGGGCGGTGTCGGGCGGATGATCCCCTCGGGGATCTCGTAATCCTCGGGCTCGACCTCGCGCAGCGACACCCGCACAAGCTGGGTGCGCAGATCGCGGATCGCCTCGGTGACCTCGAAGAGCTTCGCGGAATAGCTGTTCTCGGCCGAGGTCCAAGAGACCACGTCCAGCGCTTCCAGCGCGGCGGCTTCCATCGGCAGGGTCAGGACGTGCCGCCGCATGCGCCGGTGATCGGCGATCAGCGCGCGGGTAACGCGCTGCACCTGCGCGGGATAAGGTACGACGGGCAGCGACAGCGAGGCGGTCAGGCGGCGATTGCCGTCCTCGGCTTCCCATTCGGCATTCGTGACCAGCTCACTTTCCGCACTTTCCCAATTCTGCGCCGGATCGGGATAGGTGGCCGAGATCGCGTTGAAGATCTGATCGAGCGGCGGGAAGGGCCGGAAGTCCTCGGCCTCATCCGCGATGATGTCGGCATCCTCGAAGAACAGGACCGGCAGACGCGGTGCGCCGAGGCGCAGCGACCAGACGCCGCCGGTCTCGCTCACCTGACCGTTGCAACCCTTGAGCAGTTCCTCAATGACCGAGAACGGCTCATCATCGGCCCGGACTTCGACACCAGCGCGATAGCGCGGCTCGGTGCCGCCGTCGCCGTCATCGACCGCTTCGTCGGCGCGGTCCATTTCCGCCATCCAGTCGGCGATCGGCAGATCCTCGGCCGGGATACTGCCGCCCCAAACATCGCCACCCGGCAGCGCGATCCCGCGCTTGGCGTTATAGGCGAGTACGGCCGCGTTGTTCGACGGCTCATAGGTGGACGCATCGCCCCAGCGATGCGGGCCATCGCCCCCAACCGAGCTATCCTTGCGCGGGTCATAGACCGGGGCCGAGGACAGCACGAAGCGGCATTGCGGCCAGCCCGACCAGACCTTGCGGTCATAGCGGAAGGTGAGGACGGCATAGCAGATCCCTTCACCCACCATGTCCGCCGTCCACGGCCGCACATAAGGCGCGGGATAGGTCGCGACCAGCATCGGGTCGGCGACAGTTTGCGTGCCGTCGTAATACTTCACCCACGCCCGGCCGTCGTAGTCCCCGCCGATCCGCTGCCCGTAATCGGGATGCGGATCATCCGGCAGGATCTCGACCGCCTCGCCATTGAGGCTGAGACCGTCGAGCTGGTGACCGGGGACGCCTGCCAGCTCAATCACATAGGTCAGAAACGCATTCGGCGTCTTGCCCGGCAGGTCATGCGCCATAGGCGGGCAGACCATCGTCCCGCCCGTGGCGCTGCGCCCGAGCAAGAAGACCTCGGGAACCGTGCCACCGCGCAAGGTGGTTTCGGTGCGCAGGCCCGCCGCTTTCGGCGTCGGCTGCAATGCCATCGACAGCGCGGACAGCGCGACCGATGACAGCAGGTTGAGCGCGATACCCCCGAGCGCCGACGCGGCGAAGGTCGCGCCCGCCGCCACGCCCGCCGACAGAGCGGCGGGAACAGCAATTCCGGCCCCGCCGAACGCGCCCAGAAGGAAGCCACCGACATAAGGCATTAGCGCACCTCCAAGACGGTGACGGCCTGTGCCAACGGCACAAGCGCCAGCCGATCCGGCGTCAGCACATAGACCGCCGCGCCCTGCACCACGCCGAGCGCGGGGCCGGTCTCGGTCGGGATGACAGCGAGATCGCCGGGCCGGGCACGTTCCCCATCCGCCCGCGTACGCAGATGCGCCGCCGCGAGGGCGACATGGTCGTGGTATCCGTCCTTGCGCAGAATGCGGATCCCGCCGCGCTCGGTCGTGTAGCGGCCGCGATAGGGCGCGGCGAGATCCACGCCCGTCATCGCCGCCAGCGCGCCCGAGGCGAACAGCGCGCAATCGTGCTGCCCCGGCACAAACCTCTCCCGCCCGGCGGCTGCGAGATACGCAACCAGCCGGTTTTGCCAGCCCGGTGTTTTGTGCATTTACCTGTCCTGCCAGCCCGTGTTCGGACCATCGACGGGCGGGCGCGGCCTGCCGCCGCCCGCATCCGTGGCCGATCTCTCGCCCCACCAGACATTGATGCCGACGAGGCTGTTGTAGCGCCGGAACCGATCGGCCCCGCCGCTGCGCGCTTTGAGCGCTTCATCGCTGCGCTTGAGGGTCAGCCCTTGCGTGAGCCGCCATGCGTCCGAGACCACCTTGAGCGTCGCGGCACTCTCCTGCCCGTCGGGCGGTGTGGGAATGTCCAGCTCCATCAGCGTCCCGCGCACGACGCGCACCGGCTCAGCCAAGGGCAGATGCGTCAGCGGGTCGTGGTGCCACTCATGGACCTCGACCGGCGCGAGGCGGGCGTCATAGGCGCGCACGGCCTCGGCGATCTGCGCATCCAGAGGCGAAACAGACAGGGACCAAACCCGCTTCTGGGCGGCGGACACCGACGCCACTGGCTCGAAGCCCAGCAAGGCGCCCACGCCGTAATACGTGCGCAGCTCGCCCTCGACCTCGATCTCTTGATGATCGGCCCCGGACCAGAAGCCCAGCGAGTGCGGCGCGCCCGTCACCCGGTCGCGCGCCGTGATCCAGACCAGCACCTGCACATCGGCATGACCGCCCGCCGCGTAATGCGCGGCGACGACTGATGGAAGGAAACGCATTATATCTCCTTTAGAGGCTTGGAAAAGCGCCTGCGTGCTTCACATAATCATGTGGGCGGCACTCAGATAGATTTGAGCCACCAACATCTAGGAGACTGTTTTCATGGTTGAAAAGCTCACGACGCCTTCACCCAAAGAGTTGAGAGACGCCCTGATTTCTGTGTTGACGCTGCAAGAAATGACCCTGTCATTGCTCTTGAGGAAAGGCGTCTTCCATCAAGCAGATATCGACTTCATGGAAAGCGTTTTGGGAGCATCGCCAGAGCTTGCATACGCCCTTGACGTTGTCGAGCAAGCAAAGAACTCAATTCCCGAAGCGTAGCTTCGAGAGATTTCGCTTCGACCCAAACCAGCACTCAATGCTTGTGGTCAATGCGGCATCAATTGTTTGCCGCAGCAGGCTCGGCGGCTTGGCCTTCCGACGGCTGACCGAGGGCCGCGCGCATCGCGTCGAGACTGGCGCGTGCCAGCATCCCGACCAGATCGGGCGTCAGCACCGCCTCGACCCGCGCGCCGCCCGTGGCAACGACCATGCGGACGATGCCGGTTTTGGGGTCGCCGTGAAACGTCGCCGCACCTTCAAGCATCGCCTTGTCGAGATCGGCGGGGGCGGTGTCACCGGGGAACAAAGGCGCAAACGAGCGCCGCGCCGTGGGGGCGTGGTTGATCATGGGGAAGTCCTTTCTTGGGGGATGATACCGGGTCAGACCAGCGAAGGAAGGAGGCAAACGGGAAGCCCGAGGGCCCAAAGGGCTACAATTCGGATCAAAATAGAAAAGACAGCCGACGCTTACGCCGAGCGTTCTTTCCTCGCCCTAGGGAGGTCAAGCAATACTAGCGCCGAGGACCTACTCGGCTTTCGTCAAGGGCACGGGACGATCTCGCCGCAATCCTCAATGTTGTTGCTCTTACGCCCAAGCCAATTCGAGCCATAAGCCATGAACAACCAAGAGACGGCAGAAGCGCTCCCGCGCCCAATCAAAAGTCGAGAGCTCGAAAAGCAGCAACATCATATAATGCAGACTTCCTAACGGGGGTCTCAATCGAAAGTTTCGCATTGGTCTCTTTAATCATCCGCTCGAACCAAGGGGGTGCATCAGGGCCAATCAGAATCTCTTCAACACAAGCATTTACATCAAACGGAATAGTCAGACCGAAATCTGTCAACTCATGTGCCGCACTAAAAGCCTCATCAGAATCAAAGCCATAAAACTCATTAGGAAACTTATTAATTACTGCCCGAATTTCTTTTTCGTGCTCAAATGACTTTCTTTTATGCATCGCGGGATTGAAAACATTCTTCAAGTCGAAAAACTGCTTATCGAAGTCTATGTAATTCACCATGCCAAGATACGCGTAATCTGGCAGGCAATCTCTGAATCTCTGATATGACGTCTTGAACGCGATCGCAGAGCCATCACGGCCAAACAAATCCCACATAGCAGCTGACTCAGCTGAGTTCATATGCCAGCAACTAATATAATTCTCCCGCCTAACATTGCGGAGATAATCTAAAAAATGCCCTTCCAAAGCTCTTGCACCAGGATTAGGCCGAATGTTCGGATTTTCTTTGAGCTGCTTTGCCTCCGATTCTCTGAACTGCATGGCTATTCCATAGCGGGAAAGTCTCGGAATCTCGCCCTCGAACGTATCCCTGAACTTGTCTTGACGACTAAAAAAAAGCCGCCCCCGCGCCGCAATATCTAGATATCGTGGAAGGTCCATGAATCTCCACACAAGTGTCGGCTCTACTGGCTGCGGGAAGCTAGGATGATTCGTTTGCGCGGGCATGCCAGCACCTTTTTTATTGACATAACACTACAACCTTAAAGCCAACAATAAACGGAGATCCGCCAATTCCAAGTTATATCTTCTGAAGCACCCACATCGTCGTCAGCTTCATCATGCGGCAACAAACTCGTGCATAGCATAATACATATGATGGAACTGCCTTCACCCCAGCGTTTGCACAAAGTCGAGCAACAGGGCCGACGTCGTCAGGATCTCGGAAATCGGCGCCATCGGCGGCGCCAACACGGCTTTCATGTACGGTCGCACAAGGGTTACCGGCGCGGCCGCTGCGGCGCCCGGTCGGATCGGGGGCGTGACTTCGACCATCGGCGTCAGACCCGACGCATTCGCCGCCGCGCCCGCGACCACGCGGTGCAGGCCGTAGCGCACCGGGTTTGAGCCATAGGCGAAGGACAGGAAGTCACCCGCTGAAATCACATAGGCGGGTGGCAGGCCCGCGATCCGCAACTCGCGCCCGCCATCTGCGACACTCTCAATTCCGGGCGTTGCCCCGCCCAGACCGGCCCCCGTCGGGTCAAGGCGCGGCGCGAAAAGCGGACGCGGATGGACGAAGAAAGAGCGGCCCGGCTCGCACAGGACAGAAATCAGCGCCTCGATTCGCGCGGCCTCGGCATGACGCTGCACGGGCAGTGTGATCTGCCCTTGCCAGAGCCGTTCCGAGACCCGCGCCGTCTTGATCGCGCCGCCGCGCGTGCGACTTATCGCCAGCGAGGCGGGCAAGTGAAACGTGCTGGTGCGCACGGGAAGCCCGCCGAAGAACGCATCCAGCCCGAGGGGGAAGGAAAGGGCCATCTACTTCACCCCCGAATTGAAACGTTGAAAAATCACTCGCGCCGCTGCCAAGATCGTCCGATGAAGCATAGAGCGCGCATTCGGTTCATGGACGACGGCGGCATCACTTATGCCCGCCCCTCCAAGTCCGCTTACATCCCGGTCGTCGATCTCATTGTCTCGTCGAAAGACGGAACCCTGCGGGAACTCGCGCTGATCGATACCGGTGCGCGGCACAATTTCATCGAGATTACCCTGGCTGAACGCCTCGGACTCCCCGTCACAGGGGGGCCATTCGACGTCTCTGCTGTGGGGACTAGCTTTCCGGCCTACGCTCGCCACCTGAAAGCCACCTTTGGCGGCACTAAGCTCGCAATCGAGAGCGGTTTCCTCGCTGTCGACATGATAAACTCTGGTCGCAAATACAGCTTCATACTCGGGATCGCCGGGATAGAAAATTTTCGTCTCACCCTCAATTTCAAGCGTCATAAATACTTCCTCGACACCGGCGCCACATAAGGGACAACAGGCCATCAGCGCTGCCTCGGGTTGCGGTTGATCTCGCGCACGCGACCGGGAAGCGCGTTGTTCATTTGCTGGAACCCCTGCGCCATCATCGCCCCCGCCTCGGACAAGACACTGGCTTTGAAGCCGCCCGTGGTTTCATCGAACCCGATCGACACATGAAGCCGGCCACCGGCCCCACCACGCGCCGCCTCGCGAGCAAGGCGGGCCGTTTCCAGAGCGGGCGTCACCTGCGCGCCCGTGGGCAGGTTGATCAGCTCGGGGCCTTCCTCGCCCACCAGCGACAGACCGCCGCGCCAGCTTTCCGTCCCGCGCGCGTTCTTTCCGAGACCGATGCCAAGCACCTGCAACAGACTGCCGAAGATACCGCCGCTGGACGCCAGCCCCTGAAACGCGCGCATGGCCTGCATCCGCGCCAGCTCCATGATCAGCCGCGCGATCGCCGCGCGGCCCGCGTCCGCCCCATCCATTGCCGCCATAAAGACGTCGGTGAGCGCAGACGCCCCGCGCTGACCCGCCTCGTGCTGGCGCTCCAATGCCTCGGTCAAATCCTCGACCCGCTGACCGGCAGAGACATAGGCTTGCGCCATGCCGTCGATTTCGGCGCGCAGCTCGGGCGTGATCTCGCGACCCTCGGCCTGTGCCTCGGCCAGCATTTCGGCGCGGACAGCGGCGTATTCGGCCGCGTCGCCATAGTCCTGCCCCGAGGCGGCAACCTCGGCCAGCGCCACAGCCTCGGCCTGCAATGCCTCGGTGCGCGCGCGAATGTCGGCAACGGCCCCGGCGTAGCCCGAGGGCGAGGCACTTCCACCGCCGCCCGATCCGGTACTCGACAGCGAGTCATAGGCGGAATGGCCCTCGTTCGGCGCGGGGGGCGGCGCGCTGGCGCGACGGCCGCCCAGATAGTCCTGCGGCATCAAGGGAGTGTCCTGGTCGAAAAGCGGAACCCCCTGATCCATGCCCGGCGCGCGACCGCCCGGCATTGCCTCGCGAGCCTCGGCTGCTCGCTCGCCGAGCCGGGTCACGGCTTCCGTTAGCGTGTTGATGCGCCCGATCAGCCCCGACAGGCTGACACCATCCATGTCTTCGAATTGATCGGCGATTGCCTTGATACGATTAGCGAGGCGCTCGGCCTCATCGCTGTATTCACCGGCGGAGATCGTACCAGCCGCGAATCTCTCTTGTAGCGTGTCCGCCTCGGTGATCAGATCGCGCAAGACCTGTTCCGCGCCGATCTCATTGGCATTGCGCAAAGCTCGCGCAAAATACTCAAGCTCGGGGCGGGCGTCGGCGACCGCATTCCTGACCGCTGCAAAGGCCATGGCAGCGTCGCCGACTCCCTCACTTGCTTCCTCGGCGAATTCTTCAACATCCGCCGTCAAGCGTTCGACCCAGTCATCGCCGAGAATCGAACGGGCGTTCTCGATCGAACCGAACATACGCTCAAGCGCGTCAGTTGTCGTTTCGAAGCCGCCCATGAACACATTGACGGCCATCGTTTGCACGAAACCGCCCGCGCGGTCTGCCAACTCGCTGAACTTGCGTTCAAGGATCGTGGCGCGGGTGATCGCCTCGTTTTCCAAGACGTTGCCAAACTCATGGGCCTCCGAAATCAGCTCTCGGATCCCGTCGCCACCCATGTTGATCAATTGGACGAAGCGCTCGCCCGCCGCCCCACCGAAAAGCTCATCCGCAACCCGGATGCGGCCCGCCGTATCCAGCCCCTGCATCCGCTCGGTGATTTCCAGCAGCAGCTCGGACGGGTCTTCGAGACGCCGCGCGACGTCCCCAGCATCGAAGCCCAGACGGCGCAAAGCATCGGCAGCCGATCCGCCGCCTGTGACCGCGAATTCGTCGGCGCGCAGGTTCAATTCCTTGAACGCCTCAGTCATCAGCTCGACAGGGATGCGATTGGCTTCGAACACATGCGCCCATTCCTGCCAGCTCTCGGCGTCAACACCAGCCATAGCGGCCTGATCCCCGATTGCGGCCACGTCACGCAGGAAGTTGCGCACGGCAACGCCTGCGCCGACGGCTGCCGTTCCGATGGCCGTCACTCCCAGCGCCGTGCTGGTCAGCCGCCGCATCGACGCGGCGACCCTCGGCCCGAAGCCGTCGGCTTGCTGTTGCGCGCCGCGCAGGCCCCGGCTGAAATCCGCCGTGTCCAACCCCAGCCGGGCCTGCAACCGCCCCATAAATCCGGTCATGCTTCCCCTCTCAGTCTTGCGCGGTAATCGTCCATCGAGATCACGGCCATCGAGCGGGCCATGCTTTCCAGCGCGTGGCGCTGCGCTTCGGGCGGTAGTGGCGGCTTCGGTCGATCATCCAGCCCGGCGAGGAAATCGCGCAGGCCCTCGTGATCAAGGTTTTCGCCGATCCATGCGGCGAGCGTCGCATCATACAGCGCCGCGCTGCGCCGCCGCGCAGCCCCCTTGAACACCCGCTGCAAGGAACGCGGTGTCTGTGACCAGAACGCCCCCGGATCGAACCCCGCCGCGATCCAATCCACGGCAAGGCTCTCGGCCCAATCTTTCAGGCTTCCGGGGGCGTCGGCTTTCCCGGCTCATCATCCTCGGACTTTTCCGGGGCCGCGCGTTCCATCGCCTCGGACAATCCAGCCATCAGCGCCGCGCCGTCGGTCTGCATCAGCGCGCCAACGTCGCGCGGGGTCAGACCCTCGTGGTGATCCTTGGCGCAAGCCCAGATCAGCGCGCGTTGCGCGGTCAGCGTGGCGCGCGCGCCGCCCTCGATGCGCGCCAGTTCGCGCAGCGGGTCGAGACCGGTGCGCGCGACCTCGGCCTCGAAGTCGCACAGCGCATTCACATCGGCACATAAGCGCAACGGAGTGCCATCGCGCAGCAACACCGCGACCAGTTCGGGCGCGCGCATCACGCGCCGCCCCCGGCAGCGGCATTGGCGACGGTCGCCATAAGGCGCCAGGTCGTGCGCATCATCACGACGCCCTTGAGCTGCCCGACAGGCTTGTATTCCTTCACGTAGCCCATGCAGGTGACGGTCTTGCCGCCGACGCCGATCTCGACAAGGTGCAGCTCTTTCAGAGCCGTCACCGGGTCGCGCTCGGCCAGCTCGGTCAGCGCGGTATCGCCCGCCGACCCATCGTCAAGCAGATGGTCGATCGCGTAGTCGACGGCGGGCAGGATGCCGGGCATGTTTTCTTCGGCGAAGCCGGGCGAGTCCTGATTGGTGATGTCGAGATCCGACGGCATGCGGTCGGGCCATTCGACATTCTGCAAGCCGGTGATCTTCGTCCAATCCGGGGACTCACCCCGGCCGACGCGGATCGTGGCGTTATGCGCCAGCTTCGGCGCGATCGAATAGGCGGGGGCAGGCATGGGCTATCCTTTCAAGGTTGCATCCGGGCGCACCAGCTCTGCACGCCGAATGTCAAAGTGAGGGTTCCGATGCGGGGCGACCCCGTACCGGAAATGTCGATGGCAGAGGATTGCAGCGCGACGTCGCGCGCCGGTCCCGTGCCGCGCATCAACGCGGCTTCGATCGGGTCGATCAGGGCGATAGCCGCGTCATCGAGCGCGTTCTCGGCCTCGGGGCCGTCCGTGCCGTTGAGGCCCTTGGCCTTCATCTTGACGACGACGACGGCGCGGAAATCCTGCGCCATCGTGTCCATGGTGGCCGGTTCGCGGCCTTCGGTCGGGACGGCGATCCCCACGATCGGCAGGGCGTCGGGCGAAATGTCCTGCGCCCAGGCCGATACGATCCTGGCCCCGGCGAGCGGCGCGTGCTCGGCGATCGCCGAGGCCACCGCCGCGCGCAGATCAGCGCGCAGCGCCTTGCGTTCGGCGCTCATGTCTCCAGCGCCTCAAGCTCGACCAGCAGATGCCCATCAATAGCGGGCGATCCCTGCGGCCAGACATTGGAGACGCGATAGGCGCCCGAAGCATCCGCGACGCGATCATCGCGCGCCACCTCGGGCACCAGATCGGCGCGCACGCGCCAGCTCGGCGACATGACGAGCATATCCACCCCGTCGGGACCGATCGCGCGCACTGGCGTGCGGCGCAGGATGGATTGCACCACCCGCGCCGCGCCGCCCTCGGGCGTGTAGGTCACAGGCCCGCCGATCACGGCAGCGGCGATACCGCTCAGACCGTCAGCGAGTCGCGTCACCGGATCGCGCCATCCAGAAGGACAGTTCCCTCGGCCGAGGGGCTCTCGGCCGAGGCGAGCGCCGCGCCAACCAGCGTGTTGCCCGAGGCGGTCGTGGTGAACACGAAATTCGTGTTATCCCAATAGAGCGCCGCCCCGGCCGTCCAAGCCTGCGCCGCCGTCTTGGCATGCGTCGCAACACCCCGACGGCGGATTTCGACCGCGTCGCCGCTTTCGGCCGCATGCACGGCAAGGCCGAAGATCTTGCCCACCAGCACGCCCTCGCCCGAGGCGACCGCGCGCGGGGCAACCACCGAGACGACTTCGCCCGGCTGAATGAAGTTCTTCATCTCTTTCCCTTTCGGTTTCGGGCCGCGCCCGAATGTCAAAAGGGCGGCCCGATCGCCGCCCCTTGCTTCACTGATTGTGTATCAGCGCGGGTTACTGGCCCGGATTGAACCAGCCGCCGACGCGCCCCGCCGACCCGGCGGCGAAATCGTGTTCCAGGGACCACGACATGCCCGACCGGCCGAAGGGTTCTTCCATCCGCATACGCGGGCCGCTCGCGCCTTCCAGGAAGCCGAACACGAATTGCGCGGCGTCGGCCGGGTCGGTCAGCAGATACCAGCCATTGCCCTTGAGTTCGGCCGAGGACAGCACCGTCAGCTTGCCCGCGAACGGGTTGACCTTGGCGGCGTCGGCGGGAACGAGCGGCGACACGACTTGCTCGGCCGCCGTTTCCTGATCCGGCGACACCAGGAGGATACGCGCCGACAGGTTCAGGCTGGCCCCGCCGAGGGACTTGTGCTTGCGGATCGCGGCGCGTCCCGTGCCCAGGGTATCGACACCGATCGCCGCGCCCGCGTTCGCCTTGGTGCCGTCGTTCGTGTTGAACACGGCGCGATTGTTCGACAGCGTCGGGCCATTCCCCGAATTGCCGAAGCAGACCGCGAAGAACGTCATTTCCTCGAACCGCGCGACCATGCGGCCCTGATCAGCGATCGCGTCGGCAATCGCGCCGGTGTCATCGTTGATCAGCACCTGCCGGGTCACGTCGAAGCGCACGGCATAGGGCACCAGCGTCACCGCTTCCGCCGATTCCCCGATCGTCCCCGCCTTGATCTCGCCGCCCTCGCCCAGCTTTTGCAGCATCGGGAAGTCACCGGGCCGGATGATCGAATGCGCTCGGAAATCCTTGAACGACTTCTCGCGGGCGATCTGGCGATAGATCGACGGGGCCTCGCGGTAACGGTCGGCCAGCGCCTTGTTGAGCGCGTTCGACAGCGCCAGCGGGAAATCCGAGGTCGAATGCATGTCCATGAAGACGCGCAGGCGGTCGTCGGCGGTGCGCAGCGAGCCGCGATAGCCCGAGGCATTCGCCGCCATTTCCACGAGCGACATGGACATGAACGGCCGCGCGCGATCGTCGGTCGGATCGCGGCGGGCAAACTGCGCCGCAAGCGCGGCCGTCATCCCCGCGCGGCGGGTTTCACGCTCATCGCGCAGAATGCGGGTCGAAGGCCCGCGCGTCGGTTTCGGCACGTTGTGTCCTTTCTGTTGGTAATGGGCGATCACGCCGCGCAGGCCGATCCCCTGGGCGATGAAGTCGCCCGCCTGGCTCAGACTGCCGCCGTTCATTTCGACAATGGCGCAGATCGCCGACGCCTCGGCGGCGGGGCCGGTGTCGTCATCATCCTCGGCCGCGTCGTCGTCGCCCTGGGCGTCGTCGTCATCTTCGGGGGTATCGCCACCGGCGGGCGGCGTGTCGTCGGCAGCGTCGCCGCCTTCGGTCGTGTCGTCACCCTGCCCCGTGGTCAGGTCGTCGTCGTCTTCCGGGTCCATGTCGGATTCCTTCATTTGCGGTGTTGCGGGCGGTGTCCCGCCAATCCAGGCCATGACGGCCTGCGGTGACGGGCTTGCAGCCCGTGGCCCCGCCAGCAGGTGCCGGGGGGAATGGTGATAGGTGGCATAGGCGAAGGCCGCGGCGTCCGACGCCACCGAGGCATCGGCGCGGGTCGCGAAACCGGCCGCGACCGCATCCTCGGCCGTGAACCACGTTTCCGCGCGCATGATCTCGCGCGCGGCCTCGGCGGTGATCCCGGCGCGGGTCGCGTAAACCTCGGCATAGCCCTGCGACATGAGCGCGAGCGAGTCGGCCATGTCGCGATGTTCGGCCTCGGTGCCGCGTCCTTCGATGAAGGGCACGGCCGGGTCGTGGATCATCATCATTGCGCCGGTCAGCATGACGATGTCTTCGCCCGCCATCGCGACCAGACTGCCCGCGCTTGCGGCAATCCCCGACACCACGACCGAGACCTTGCCGGAATAGCCGCTCAGGGCGTGGAACACGGCCAAGCCCTCGGTCGCGAGACCGCCGGGGCAGTTCAGATAGACCGTGACGTCATCCCCGCCCGCGCGCGCCAGCTCGGCCCGCACCGTCGCGGCGGTAAAATGCGGCTCATCGGGCCAAGGCGGCGCCCCGACCATCCCTTCCAGGTAAATTTCAGGCATCAAGGGTCCTTTCGCTTTCGGAATTTCCGAGCTGGACGGCCGCGCCGGGCTGTTTCAGCGCGGCCAGATCGCGGCGGCGCTGCATATCGGCGTCGATCTCGCGGTCGATTTCGTCAGGGTCATATCCCGAGGCGCGGATCTCGCCCCGGCGCGAGGCCAGACCGGCCTCGATGCGCTGCACGGCAACTTGCGTTTCGGTTTTGGGGTCTGCCATGACCGGAGGCGGCGGGGTCCAGTCGATCCGCGCCTTCGACAGCGCGCGGATCGCGGCGAAGCCGCCCGCGTTGAATGCCCAATCCTTCAAGATCCAGTTGCCAGTCGGGCGACACATGCCCGGCAAGGCCATGTGCCATTGCCAGCGCTCGACATTCTGGCCCATGTCGATCCGGCCGAGACGCCCCGAGGCGAAATTGACCCCGGTCAGGTCACCTGTCAGGCTTTCATAGGTGATGCCCATGCCGACCGCGACGCGGCGCAGATGCACCTTCGTGAAATCGTCGTATCCCGTCACCTCGGGCGGGTTGGCAAAGGACACTTCGTCGTTTTGGCCGATCGCTTGGATAAGTCCCGGTGCCAGTTCGGAAGGCGGCGGGTTGCCCTGCATGTCGTCGGTGCGCCAGAACACCGAGAAACACGCAGCGATCCGCTGGCGCATCAACTGCGCTTCGTCGTTCTCGGCAAGCGCGACCAGATCGTCCAGCACTGGCGCGAACCAGCTCACGCCCCGGCGCTGTCCCGGCCGGTCAACGCGGTAAAGATGCGCCACGCGCGCTGCATCGACCCTTTCGGACTCCAAGCCCCGCCAGTTCGACCCGAGAACGGGCGACCCCGGATGCTCGCCAAACAGATGATAGGCGACGATGCGCCCCCAAGCGTCGCGCTCGATGCCGTCATAGAGTGTGTTGCCCGAGGCCCCGACCGGGCCTTGCATCCGCGTGTCGAGATAGTCGGCTTCGAGAACCCGCACTTGCCCGTGACGTGCGCCGTGTTCGGGCCAGACGATAAGCGCCTCGCCATCGGCGACCGCCGCCCCGAACGCGGACGCCTGCAAGCCGCCCAGCGGCAAGACGCCCTCGCCATCGACCGCGACCGAGCTGAGATGCGGCAGCACGTCGTCGCGCCATTCGCGCTGCAAGCCCTTGTCCGTCGTGACAAGGCGCGGCTCGATGCCCGCGCCGATCACGTTGTTCTGGATCACCGACAAGGCCCGCGACGCCGTCGGGTTGTTGCGGATCACGTCGCGGCTTGCCAGGGAAAGACCCCGGCGCGCAAGCTGCGCCACCGCGTCGGCATCGCCGCCGACCGCGCGCAGGCTTTCCGAGCGCCGCGCGAGATCGGACGCGCGGTAATGCATCACCACGTCAGCCGCCGCGCGGCGCGCCGCCATCGACTGACGTTCGGCCAGCCGCCGATTGCCCGCCGTGGGCGAGGCCCAGGCGATCACCCGGTCGAGAAAGGTATCCCTCATACCGGGCGCCTCACCAGACGCGGATAAACCTGCCTCGATCGCCCCCCTGCCCCGGCCAGCCCGTCGCGGATCATGTCGCGGGTCTGACGCATTTCCGACAGCGAGCGGAAAGTGTACTGTTCATCGCCGATGCGCACCGACGACACACCTTTGGCGATCGCCGCTTCGATCGCGGTCAGATCGTCTTGCGTCCAACTCATTTCAGCCATTTCCCTTTCGGCTTGATCCAGCGCGCCGGTGCCGGTGCGCCCGATGCGGCGGGCGTCGTCGCCTCGCCTGTTCCCTGCGGCCCGGTCCAGTCCGCGAAGGGGTTGTCGGCGTCGAGCCGCGCCCAGAACGGCGGGGCCTCGGTTGCGATCGTCTCGCCCTTGATCTGGATGTGCAGCGCGCGGGCCTGCACCAGGTGGTCAAAGGATTCGTTGCGCACCATGCCCGGCTTCTTGGCCCAGCCCTTCGGCCCGCGCCGCTCGGCGGTGAACTCCTGCAACTCGGCTTCGCCGAACCATTCCGGCAGGCCGCAATAATTCCGCCCCGGTTCCGGCAGGCGCAGCGACGACGCGACCGCGTCTTTCAGGCGATCCGTCGCCATGTGCAGGATCTGCACGTCGCTTGCCGCGCGCCGCCGCTTGTTCGCGCTACGCTCGGGCGCGCGCAGCCAAACCCGGTCCCGGTGTTCGCCACCCTCGCCCCGTGTCAGGAACCACAACTTGCCCTGACCGGCTTTCTTGCGCCCGCGCCAGAATCGATAAGCGTGTTCCGTGGTCGAGCCGCCGCCGTGCATATCAACGGCCAGCGCGACCGGGCGCAGGGTCCAGTCGGTGCCATCCACCGGCCACGCGCGCAGCGCCAGCGCGTCCAGCACGGCCCAATCCTCGGCCACGTCGAAGGGCCGGATGCCACGCGACGCGCCACCCGGTGCGCCCTCGGGCGGATTGACCAGGTCGAAGCGGTCAACAGGTTCGTGCCGGCCATCCAGCCCCCACGCCGTGACCCCGACCGCAAACCGCGATCCTTGCACGTCGATCGACACCGTCAGATACCGCGTCCAGCTCGGGGCCGTGCCCTGCGCCGTGGCATTGCCCGCCGCCTTGTCGCGCAGGCCCTGCACCGACAGCTCGCCCTCTGCGCCCGCATGGCGCGGCAGGTAGGGCCGTCCAATCGCCGTGTTCGTCACGGTCTTGATCTGTTCTTCGTCGCCCGTCCGCTCGAAGGCTTGCAGCGCGTTGACCCACAACACGACGATTTCCGCCCAGGTCGCGAACCCTGCCGCCGCACCGTCCAACCAATGCGACGCAAGGTCTGTCTTGCGGATGGCCGGATCGCCGAGGCGCACCAGCGACTTGCCGTCGCTGGCCTCGTGCAACCAATAGCCCGACGCGTTCAACTCGCCTTTCAGCTCATGCCCGAACCCGTCGCGGCAATGCGGACAGATCATGCGCGCCGTCGCCCCGCATTCCGCCGGGTCCGCGCTGTTCTCCCAGCGCAGCCGGGCAAAGGTCGGCTCGAAGCGAGCCCCGCAAAGCGGGCAATCCCAATACCACCGTCCCCGCGTGCCTTGCGGATAGAGGCCCAGAACACCGCCCGAGACCGGCGGCGCGTCATGCGGGGTTTGCGCGCGCCAGCTTTCATCCGTGATTGCCCGGCCGGGCGAGGACTCGATCGCCACCATGCCGCGCGACCCGAGCGTCCGGGTCCGCGCGCGCATCATCACATATCCCGACCCCTCGCCGTCGATCGAGTCAGGCCAGCGGTCGTAATCGGTCCCCATCACAAGACGGCCGGTGAAGCTCGCGAGCTTCGTCGCGGTCGGCCAGTCGAAGCTCAACTCGGTGCCGCCGGTGAAGCGCTTTTGATACTGGTTATCGCCGCCCCGGCCCTTATCGACGCGCTCGGCCACGTCAGGCGAGTTGCGCACCATCGGCGACCACTTGTTGCGCTCGAATTCCGCCGCCGCCTCGCGCGTCATCTGGAACAGCGCCACCCGGCCCGGCTGGCAACAGATCGCGTGGACCGAGGCCCCCAAAAGCATCATCGTCTTGCCGGTCTGCGACGGCCCGGCGAACACCTCGGCGCGGTAGTCGCGCGAGGCGATCACGTCCTGCGGCTCGGCCATGTACGGCGCATCGCTGCGGCGGAACGGCTGCCATTGCTCGCCCGTGTAGACGTGCATGTACTTTTCCGCCGCCTCGGTAACCGAGATCAGCTCGGGCGGCGTCAGCGCAGGCAAAGCCCGGCGCAGGGCGTCGCGGGCGCTGGCGAAGGGCGGTAGCGGCCTGATCCGGTCCAGCGCCCCCGCTTCCGAGACGGCGCGCGGGTCGCCCATCACAAAAGCCCGTCGTCGTCGTCGCGCTCGACCAGCTCGGCGCGTTCGATCTTGGCGCGCATGCTCTTGATCGTGTCGGTCGCCGCGCGCTGCACCGCCGAGACCTGCGCCGCACTCAAGCCCAGCTCGCGTTCCAGCCGGTCGGCAAGGTTGCTCAGCCCCTCGCGCGCCGTGACCAGCAGCGCCTCGGCCAGCTCGACCACGTCATCGAGCGGCACCAGCGAGCGCCGCCCACGCGCGGCTTGCTGATAGATCAGATCAGCCCGCGCCATTTCCTGCCGGTCTTTCCACGACAGTTGCGCCTCGGGCTGATCCACGTCGAGACCGAGGAAATGCGCCTGTAAGGCCGAGACCTGTTTCGATGCGTGCGCGGCCTCGGCCTTGAGGCGCGCGTCGCGGTCCTGAAACCAAGCCCAGCAATGCGACAGGCGATAAACATAGGACTTGCCCGGCCCGCCCTCTTGCACGAAGGGCATGCCGTCCTTTGTCCATTTCGCGACCGTGTTGACCGTCTTGTTGAACGCCGAGGCGACCCCGTCCTGGTTGAGGTCCGCATCCTCGACGCCCTCGGGCAAGGGATGCGCGGCGATGAGCGCGGCCAGATCCTCGCCGACCTCGACCGGCAGCAGCGCCGGGCTTTCCGTTTCAGTCATAGAACAACCACAACCCCAATTCGCACCCTCGACGGATCGACCTGCCCCCACCCCAACCGGGGCGCGAATAACCCGCGTGCGGGGTTTCCGGGGGAAGGACCCGAACGGGGGGGGGCGGGGGCCTTAGCGCGCGGTTGCGAGCGCCCGCTCGAAGGCCCGGCGCAGGTTGATCCCGATCCGGTCGCGATAGGTGCGGGCGACGACGCCCTCGAAGTGAAAGGCCGCGTCATAGCGCGGCGCGGCCTTGGTGAAATGCGCAACCTTGGACAGATCGCCGCTTGCGGTGCGCTTCCAGATGCCCGGCGACAGCCCGCCATTGCGCGGCACGAAATAGCTTGCCCTGCCCCGCCTGAGACCCCGCGCCCGCGAGGCATCCGTGGCATTCGCCGCGCGGTCGCGCTGCGCCCCGATCCCGGATAGCGCCTGATTGCGCTCGCCCGGTGACCAGTTGCCATAGGCATTGAGCCGCGCGCCCTCGGCAGGCACGACCGAATGCAGGATCTCGGCCGAGACGACACGCTCGGACAAGAGCTTGTCCAACGCGGTCTGCGGTCTCGGCCCGCCTGCGCTTTGGACCTTCAGGTAATGCCGCCGCGCGACATGGCCCTTTTCCTGCACCGTGGCGACGGGCGCGGTCTTAGTCGCGCGCCAGACATGGAAGGCATTCAGCGTCCAGCGGGTCGGGCGGTCGAACGTGACCCGCATGTGATCTTTCAGCGCGTCCAGACCATCCTGCGCCGTCCAGTTGACCGCCCAGACCTCGATTTGCGGCAGATGCCGGTTCAGCATGTCGTCGGCACGGCGCAGGAAATCGGACGCATCGACACCCATATTCAGCATCACGCACCCCCGGAAACGACAACGCCCGCGCCGGAATGTCCGGTGCGGGCGTAATTCGTCATCTTGGTAATAAGTCATGCCTCAGCGGACCTAAGCGGTCAACGGTCAAAATTCGCGGCCGCTACCGAAGAACGCCACGCAGGCGCTCTAGCGCTTCCGCCAAGGCGACCTGCAACGCCGCACGCGATGCGCCTTTGACCCCCCAGCCATGCGCCCGCAAGACGTTGTCCAGCGGCTCGCCATGCAGCGCGACTGCATCGACCAGCGCGCGATCGGTGATGGCCTTGCGATCCGGCCCGCCGCGATCCGAGGGGCGCACCCGCCGCACCGGCTTAGCGACCCCGCGACCGATGGCGATCACGGCCCGGTCCAACTGGCGCGCGGCGTCCAGATGATAGTCCATCGCCGACAGCTCACCGCCACCCGCGCCACCTTGCGGCAAGAGCGCCGACAGGGTCGAGCGCGCGGACAGCCCGCTAGCGACACGCTCGACAAGATAGCCGTAGCGCCGCCCGGCCGAGACCTGACCGGGCGTCAGAAAGAAATCGACCCTTGCCCGCTGCGCCGCCCATTCCATGCGGTCGAAGACGTCCGCGCGCCGGAACCGTAGCCCGTCATCATCTTCGCCCCGGACATAGCCCGGCCCGGATGCCAGCCGCTCGCGCGAGACGGCCTCGGCCCCGCGCGCGGGGGCTTGCGGATCGGCGCGCAGGCGCTCGCCCCCCGACAGCGTGATCGGCTTCGGTCCGCGCAGGCGCGGCGCGGCTTTCACAGCTTTGCGCTTGCTCATGCCGCCCCCGTGATCGGCGTCGCGCCGCGTTCTGCCCGAACCTTGTCCAGAAGCCCGATCAGCCGATCGCGGCGCGCGAGATAGGCGCGCACCCAAGCGGCCTCATTCGGCTCAACGGCCCAGCCCGCCGCCTGTTTCTCGGTCGCGATCTGGACCCGGCGCGCCGCCTCCTGCGCCCGGCTCAGGACTAGCGCCCGCGCCTGCGGCGTCGCGGGCGGGATCCGCTTGGCCTCAAAGTAATCCCACGTCTCGACCAGCGTGCCGTCCTGCACCATCCGCTCGCCCTCGACCGAGGCGAACCAGCTCACCAGCTTGGGGTCAGCCTCAAGCGGCAGGGGCTGGCAGACATGCGCGAAGTTGATGAAGGTCGCGCGATCTGGCCAGAAGTTGCGCGCCGAACCTTGGCCGTGAACGCGCAGCATCCGCGCCAGCGTGGCGAGCGCCTCGTCGGTCATATAGGCCAGCTCGTCAGCGATGCGATCCAGCATCGCCCGCCCTTCTGCCTCGGTGATCTTCTTGGGGAACCGAAACCCGAGCGCATCAAGCAACAGCCTGCGCACCCGGTCGCGATTGGTTTCTGCGGTCATGCCCTAGTGCCTCTATTCTAAGCATGGCCCTGTTTTTCCGTTTGCGTTGCCGGTGCCGCTTTTGTCCTAAGAGATTTCATTTCTTCTCATGTCCTCTCAGGCCGGAAGGTTTTTCCCCAAAGAAAACGGGCAAAGCTGCCCGGATCGTCGGTTTCCTTCCGATTTTGTTCCGAAAACTTTCCGCCGGAAGGTTTTGGAAGGTTCTGGAAAGTTTTGCTATTTCGCGAACCGCGTGTCTGCGAGTTCCATTTTTTCCATGGCTTCGCGCACCCGAGCCGCCGTCCGCGACTTCCCCGGCTCAAGCGTGTCCAAGAGGAACTGATCGAGTCGGCAGATATACGCGAGATCCTGTGCGAGACGCTGAGACCCGCCCGCGCGCAGGATGCGGTCGGGCAGCTCTTTAAGCCGCTTGCGCTCGCGATCATCGGCCCGGCGCGTCTCGGCCTCGACCTTCATGCGTGCCGCGCCCTCGGTCACTTGCAGCAATTTCGGATGATAGAACCGCATCCGCCCGTCGCTCACCGTGCAAGGCTTCCAGCCATGCAAGGGCGTGACGTCGCGCGATGTCAGGCGCAGCCAGTCATCAAGTGACATGCGGGCCACCCAAGCCAATTCCCGATCCGCCATCGGCAACGTACCGACCGGGTCTTCATCCTGCGCCGCACATAGAAGGTCCAGAAACACCGCCCGCACTTCGCGATCCGCGTCGCGGCGAAACTCGGACGTGCGCCACCACGCATGATGAAACTGAAACCAGCCGTGGGATTCGAGCCGAACACCCACCGGAATGGGATAGCGAAACAGCTCTTTCGCCTCGACCACTTGGAATGCCGCTTGTGCCGTCACTGCCACCGCCTCCTTGAGGCCATCGCCCGCGCCTTGCGGTCGTGCAGCCATGCACTTTGCAACTGTCCGATGTAGCGGCGGGCCGCAGCCGAAAGGTCGCGGCGCGCGCGCGCCTCGGCGTCCTGTTCGGCGCTGCGCTTGTCGATGTACTTTCCCAGCCGATGCGCCAGCAAAGCGGGCGCGGCCTTCTGGCCGACCCGCCGCCGCTCGCGTTCGTCGGCCTCGCGACAAGCGCGGCTGCAATAGAGTTGCCATTCACGCGCGGCGTTGAACGGTCGGGCGCAATCAGGGTTCGCGCACCGCCCCGGCTCGGACAGCGGGCACGCGGCCAGCTCGGCAAAGGCGAAATCTACGAAGCTCTCAAAGTCAAAGCCCTCGCCCTGCCCCGCTGCCGAATGCGCCGCCGGTGCATTCCCGACTTGATCCGCCCGCGTGGTCATGGCTGCAAACTCGCAATGCCCAGCCTGCGCGCGTCCCAGCGGCTCGTCTCAAAGATCACCGGCTTGCACCCGGAAAGCGCGTGGGCGACCTCGCGAGCGACCCCGTCCGACTCGTGCCAGCCTGCGATTGCGGGCACGTAAACCATGCGCGCAGCATCCAGCAGCGGCGCACACCAGCGGGTCCAGAACATGGCATCCAGCGCCGCCCGCTCGGCAAAGCCCGCGTTGACGTGAGTGTGCCACCAGTCGCAAGCCGAATGCGCGATCACGATCGGCGACACAGCCGAAACCCCGCGCATGGCGAGCATCGCCACCGCGCCCGCCGCCTTGTGCGCGGCGGCATCGGCGCGCGGCCAATCGAAAACGCCGCGCGGCGCGGCGAGTTTGGTGTAGGGCGTGGCGACATAGACCAGACCGGACAGCCGCCGCGCGGCCTCGGTCGCGTCCTGCCCCCAATGCACAAGCGCCGACCCGGCGGCGTCGGGAAACCGTGTCATGCTGCACCCCCAAAAGCCCCCCGGCACAAGGCCGGGGGCAGTTGGCAGACGGCCAAGGGCAAGCGCCCCGGCCCGGCAACCCGGCAAGGCAACAGGATAGCCCTGCCGGAAGTCTGACCGAAGGAACCCGGCATCACGCGCGCCCCTCGGCCTTTGCCACCATCGCCGCGCGAAGGCGCGAGGCGGCGGCGATCATTTCGTCAATTTCCTTGATTTGCGCGGCGGCTTCGGCGGCGGTGTACCCGGCCGGGTTTTCGCTGGCGTCCGAATGCGCTTCGGCGTGCTTTTGCAGCACGTCCGAAAACTCGCGCGTGAGGGCGTGAATATCCCCGCTCAGCGGCCCGCCGAGGTCCACAGGCTGGAAGAACCCGCCCGCCAGCGCCGCGAAATGCTGCGCCACGGGCAACGCGGCGGCGGCTTCGATCCGGCCGAGGCGGTCGAGATAATTCACCCCCAGCCCGCCAGGGCGATCCTCGCGCAGCTCAGTGCCATAAGACAGCACTGACAGGGACACGCCCAGATCGGCGGCGACGGCTTCCAGACCGCCCGCGCCTTTATACGCGGCCCCGATCGCCGCCTGTATCGTGCCGGGCCTCACCCTGCGCGCCATTGAGTGACCTCCTGTGAATTGTAACGAGCGCGCGAAGCGGATTCGTGCGATTTCGCGTGATGGGGCGCCGCGCGAAGGGCATTGCTTGGGAATGGGAAATCACTTGCCACACCACGAACCACACACGCACCGCTTGCAAAGCTTGGACCTCCCCGCCACCGTGGGCGGAACGTTCGGGCAGCTTGCAGGAGGAATGCGTGGCGAATTTGGGAGTGATGGCAGCAATGGTGACGATGCTCGCCGCCACCGCCGCGCAGGCGCAAGGCAGCTTTATTTCCTTCGACAGCCGGGAAGTGCGGTCCTACTGCAATACGCTGCGCGGCCCCGGAGCTGGGGCAGACCGTTGTGTCGAGCGCTACCGTGCCGACTTCGACAGTGCACGCAACCTTGCGTATCCCGACGGCGAGCATACGCAGATGATCATCTACCCCGCCCTTACGGCGTGCCATCGCACGCACTTCCCCGAGTGGGACCGCATCCGGTATTGCGCCGAACGTCAGGCCGCGCCTGCCTATCGCTTGAACGCGATGGCGGAGTCGGGAACCGAAGCCGAAAGGGACTTCGTCAACGCCTGCCTGACTCAGTACCCCGAAGAGTTGCGGGATGCCGAGAGTTGCGTGCGCACCCTGTTGCGCATCGCCGAACAAGACTGAGGAGCTGGGCAGCTTCATCAGGCAACCCTTTCCCGCACATCCGAGAAGGTCACGGCCGGGGCAGAATGCAGTGCGACGACCAGATCCGCAGTCACTTCGACAAAACCGAGGCTGCGGGCCGCGTCGATAAGGCACTTGTGGTAGCGCGCCGGAATAGTCCCAGCCTGCGCCCATTTATGCACCCTCGATTCACTGACACCGATTGCACCGCTCAAGGCGCGGCGAGAGGGCCAAAGCCCGATCAGCTCGCGCACGCTCGACGGGATAGTGGGGGCATCCTCTGACATGGCAAGATTGATAATGGAGAAAATCTCCATTCGTCAAGATGGGAAAAACTCCAATGGAGAATCTCTCCAAATAGCCCAAGAGTGCGGAATATGAAAAAGCTCGCCGCGTCCCTCATCGAAAGACGGTCTCACCCCGTTCAGGTTGCCCCTCGCATCTTCGCGATACGCGAGCACCTCGGGCTGCCGAAGGCCCAGTTCGCGGACGCCATTGGCGTTGACCGAAGCTCGCTCACCAAGATCGAGAAAGGCAGTGCGGGCTTGGATATAGCAGTAGCTGAAAGAATTTCCGCGCTTTATGGGGTTGGGCTTGATTTCATCTATCGCGGCGATCTCGATGACCTGCCAACCGACTGGCGGCCCAGCATCTTGAGCTTAATGCACGGCCATCGCACCAACCCGTAGGCGGTCGCGATGCGGCAGCGGGTAAGTCTGGCAACCACCAGCACAACCATATCGGTAAACTTGTAAGGCATCGACTCGCCCTCCCCGCGAGACGTTGCCAAGGCAAGCAAGTTGTGTAAATAGATTTTTTCTCCACTTTATGTTTGACAGTGGAGAAATTCTCCACAATTCTCGCCTCACACAACCAGAGGCGAGGCCATGACCACACGCACCGACCTTCCCAAGATCCGCGCGGAATTTCGCGCCACCCTAACCGCGCTCGACAATGCGCTGACCCGTGCCGCCGATCAGCGGTTCGCCGTGATCGACGCGCACGCTTACGTCGTCGTGGACGCCATCGGCCCGATGACCTTCGATCTGGCCGAGGTCGCCAAGGGCAAAGCCTTTGCCACCGCGACCGGGCACGGCGCGGCGCATCGTGCCAACCGCTTCACCCGCACCGATGCCGATCGACTCGCCCGCGCCACCCGTGCCCGCGCGATGCACTGGAAGGATGCGGCGCGCGCTCAGGCCGAAAAGCTACGCCAAACGCTCGCCATCCTCGACGACCTGCCCGCTGGCCCGCTCGAAGGGGAAATCGCATGAGCGGCGCGAACCCCATCCCCGCCATCATCGCTGACGAGGCTACGCGCGCGGCGTGGATCGCGTGGCGCGTACGCTTGCACAGAAAGCGCCTCCGCATCGCCGCGCAGGCGCCCTTCCGGTCGGGCCGGGGGGCCGCGTGATGATCCAGTTTCAGGGCCTTCACGGCGTCCCGCTTGCCGCCCCGCAATGCCTGCGCCTCGCGCGCGACATTGGCCTCGAACCGCGCCGCTCGCGGGTCTCGGCCGAGGTCGATCCCGCCGCCCTAGAGCGCCGCCTGTCTCGCAATGCACTGCGCATCCTTCACGCGCTTTCGCATCGCGACCACCCGGTCGATATGGACACGCTCTTGGCGGCGATGCGCATCGCCCCGCCGCCCCGTGCCCGAGCGTCCGATTGCCTGTCTCGCATGGTGCACAACGGCTTCGCCCGCGCGATCGCCACCACCAACGGGCGCAGCATGTGGATTATCACAGCGACCGGCCAAGCGCGCATCGAGCGTGACGCCCAGACTGTATCCCCCGAGGCCGCGTGCCATGCGGTTGCGCAGATCAACGCATCGCCCGTCTTCGCATCACAGCGCTGGTGGCCCGCTGAGACGAAGGCGCAGTTGCGCCGCCCGGCGACCATGACCTCGGTCTGCGAATACCTGTTCGCGAGCCGGAGCGACGCCGCGCAGTCCGCCGTTGCCGCTGCCCTCGACCAGCTTGCCGCAAGCGGTGACCTCATTTCCGCACCGTGGGAACGCCGAGGCAGGGCCTCGACCATCTACTGGACGCCCGACGCGTAAGCGCGGGCGGCACATTTTCAGAAAGGAGAGAGAATGCCTTCCAACTTCATTCTTGAGGCCGTCGCCGTGTTCTCGCTGGCGCTGCTTGGCGGGTTCGGTGCGGGCCTCGGCTTCTATGTCGCGCGCTGGATCGCCCGCGACACTATCGCGAGGGGCTGATCATGTCCCAGACGATGAAGGAAACCGCTGAGGACGTCGCCGTCCGCGAGCGCGTGCATCAGGTCACCGGGCAACAGATCCGCGCCTATATCGAGCGCGCCGAACAGCTCGAACAGGAAAAGGCGGCGATCGGCGACGACCTGAAAGCGGTTTTCGCCGAGGCCAAATCCCAAGGCTACGACCCGAAGATCCTGCGCCGCCTGATCGCGGATCGCCGCCGGAATGCCGACGACGTGCAATCCGAGCAAGCCTCGCTCGACCTATACCGCGACGCGCTCGAACAAGCCGCCTGACGCCTTTTTCTGCCCCCGCGCACCGGGGGCAGCGATGGACGTCAGGGAAAGGACACACCATGCCGAAAGATACGGTCCCGCCGGGCAAGCCCCGCCGCCACCCGCGCACGCGCCACGACGCGCGCCTGCTCTGCGCGCTCGATTGCGGCAAGCCGCCCGACCTTTGCGAATGCCTATCCGAAATGCTCAGCGACCGGGGCATGACCGCTCACGGCGCTGCGGTGTCTGTCACCAGCGATACCAAGACAGAAGAAGCGACGCGTTCACGCGGCAACCTGGGCGATGAAGGCCCGGAAATTTGTGGCATCCGCCGCGCACAAGGGGCGCAGGAACGGGGCAGCGCGCCCGTGCCCGCCTTCACGGCAAATGCACCCGGCACGCCCGCGAAACGCCTCTGGCGCGCCATCGTGCGCGCTCTGACCGGAGGCACGAAGGAATGACCGCCCGCGCCATGTTTCACAAACGCGATTTGACCCGAGCTTGGGAAACCGCACAGGCTTGCGGTCTCAACATCGCGCGGACCGAGATCGGAACAGACGGAAGCATCGTCATCGTCCATGATAGCCCCGCCGAGAAAGGCACCGAACCGAAATCGGCCTATGACGAATGGAGGGCGAAACGTGGTTAAGGTCAATCTTGAGGGCGTTGCAAAGGTACGCGCGAAGCTGGCCGACGGAACGCGGCGAACATACTATTATGCATGGCGCGGCGGCCCCCGCCTTCCGGGAGAACCGGGCAGCGCCGAGTTCATGGAAGCACTGCAAGCCGCACGCGGGCAGAAGCCCAAGCACCACGCGGGCACCCTAACAAGCCTCTTGATTGATTATCAGGAAAGCCCCCGCTTCACCGATTTGGCAGAGGCCACGCGGCGCGATTACATCCGCCACATTCGTGCAATTGAAACCGAGTTCGGCGACATGCCGATCGCCGCGTTATCCGATTCTCGCGTCCGTGGCGACTTCCTCAATTGGCGCGACCAGCGCGCACAGACCAGCCGTCGGCAAGCCGACTATGCGATCACCGTGTTGTCGCTAATCTTAGCATGGGCCGAGGATCGCGGGCACGCACCCGCCAACCCGCTCAAACGACCGGGACGCACGTACCGAGCAAACCGCGCAGACTCGATTTGGACCTATGACGATGAAGCAGCGTTCCAAGCGGCGGCATCGCCCCAACTCGCGCTGGCGCAGATTCTCGCGGCTGAAACCGGGCAGAGGCAAGGCGACCTTTTGCGCCTGACTTGGGCTGCTTATGACGGCACGTCGATCCGGCTCAAACAATCCAAGCGGGGGCGCCGCGTTGTCGTGCCCTGCACCACTCGATTGCGCACCGTATTGGACGCGGCCAAGGCCAAGCGCGGAAACGCCGTGACTATCCTGACCACGTCACGCGGAACCGCATGGACGTCGAGCGGCTTTCGGGCAAGTTGGGCCAAGGTCAAATGCGATCTTGCGGGCCTGACTTTCCACGACCTGCGGGGAACCGCCGTCACGCGCTTGGCCGAAGCGGGCAGTTCGACGCCAGAGATCGCGACCATCACCGGGCACAGCCTCAAAGAAGTCGATGCGATCCTCGACACGCACTATTTGAGCCGCAACCGCACGCTTGCGGAATCGGCGATTGCAAAGCTCGACCGACACCGGGCAGAGGCCGAGAAAAAGGCCAAAAAGTGAACGCTCTTGCAAAATGGCCTGCAAAACGGTCTATGCGCGTCAAACGACCCGCGACAGGAAAAGCAACAATTTCATGGCTTTAAGGTGGTAGCGGAGGAGGGACTTGAACCCCCGACACGCGGATTATGATTCCGCTGCTCTAACCAACTGAGCTACTCCGCCCCGATGCCGATCGGTCGGGGCGCGGCCCCGGTGGCTGGCGGCTTCCTAGGCCAGCCCTCGGACAGCGTCAAGAGGGAAATCCACCCGAAACCGCCCCCGGTTGAAAACCCGGTGGCGGCGCTTTGCCGTCTCGCCTGCGCGGGGTTCTGCCGCTACATCTGAGGGAAGACCGGAGGTGCCATGCAGACCCTGCCCCAGACCCGAGACCTCGTGCTGATCGGCGGCGGCCATGCGCATGCGCTGGTGTTGCTCAAATGGGCGATGAAGCCTCTGGCCGGGGCGCGGCTGACGCTGATCGACCCCAATCCGACTGCACCCTATACCGGCATGTTGCCGGGCCTGATCGCCGGACATTTTGACCGCGCGGCGCTTGAGATGGATCTGGTCGCGCTGGCCCGGCATGCCGGGGCGCGGTTGATTCTGGGGCGCGCGGCGGGGATCTACACACAGGCGCGGCACGTCACGGTGCCGGGCCGTCCGCCGGTGGCCTATGACGTGCTCTCGGTCGATCTGGGCATCACCTCGGACCTGCCGTCGCTGCCCGGCTTCATGGACCATGCCGTCGCTGCGAAACCCCTCGCCGCCTATGCCGCGCGCTGGGAGACCTTCGTGCGATCGGCCCCCTCCGCGCCGCATGTCACCGTGCTGGGCGCCGGGGTTGGCGGAGTCGAGCTGGCGCTGGCGATGCAGCACCGGTTGCCGTCGGCCAAGATCACCGTGATCGAACACTCGGTCGCGCTGCCGCATATGGGCCGGCGGGCGCGGGCGCGGCTGCTGGCGCTGTTGTCGGAACGCGGCATCGCGCTGATCGAGCAATGCGAGGCCGTTCGGGTCGAGAAGGACGCCGTTCTGTTGTCGGACGGCCGCAGCCTGCGCTCGGATTTCACGCTGGGCGCGGCCGGAAGCCGCCCGCAGGACTGGCTGACCGGGACCGGGCTGGCGCTGCACGACGGCTATGTGACGGTCGATCCGACGCTGCGTTCGGTCTCGCATCCCGAGATCTTCGCGGTCGGCGATTGCGCGCATATGTCGGAGAGCCCGCGCCCCAAGGCCGGCGTCTTTGCCGTACGGCAGGCGCCCTATCTGTACCACAACCTGCGCGCGGCCTTGTCCGGCGGGGCGATGCGCCGCTACCGGCCGCAGCGCGACTACCTCAAGCTGATCTCGCTGGGTGGCAAGTCCGCGCTGGCCGACAAATGGGGGCTGCCGCTGGCCGGGCGGGCCATGTGGCAGCTGAAAACGCGTATCGACCGCAAATTCATGCGGATGTTCCACGCGCTGCCCGAGATGGAAATCGCCCCCCTGCCCCGCCTCCATGCGCAGGGTCTGGCCGAGCTTGTGGGCGACAAACCCCTGTGCGGCGGCTGCGGCGCCAAGGTCGGCCCCGATGCGTTGCGCCATGCGCTGGCCGCCCTGCCGCAGACCTCGGCTCTGGAAAAGGGCGTGGGAGACGATGCGGCGGTGTTGACGATCAACGGCGCGCGGCAGGTGATTGCGACCGACCATCTGCGCGCGGTGACGGACGATCCGTGGCTGATGGCGAAGATCGCAAGCGTGCATGCGTTGGGGGATGTCTGGGCGATGGGGGCCACGCCGCAGGCAGCGCTGGCCATGCTCATCCTGCCGCGCCTGTCCGAACCGCTGCAAGCGCGGACGCTGGCCGAAATCATGGCCGGGATGACCGAGGTGCTGCGGGACGCTGGCGCCGATCTGGCGGGTGGGCACACGACGCAAGGGGCCGAACTGACGATCGGGCTTACCGTCACCGGCATGGTCGGGGCGCGGGTGCTGACCAAGGGCGGCGGGCAACCGGGCGACGCGTTGGTGCTGACCAAGCCCATCGGCTCGGGCACGCTGCTGGCCGCCGAGATGC
This sequence comes from Rhodobacter sp. NTK016B, assembly GCF_017303295.1. Lineage (GTDB taxonomy): Bacteria > Pseudomonadota > Alphaproteobacteria > Rhodobacterales > Rhodobacteraceae > Pararhodobacter. The sequence goes on from NZ_JAFKOK010000002.1 coordinate 265,495, forward strand.
AGAAAAAGGCGCCGGGCCGGGCGATTGCCGCGCTCTGGCCGTTCCTGACGCAGCCGCAGGGGCGAGCTTCGGCGATCCTGTCGGGCCATGCACGCGCGATGACGGATGTGACGGGCTTCGGGCTGGCCGGGCATCTGGACGAGATGCTGCGCGCAAGCGGGCTGGGGGCTGAGATCGCGCTTGATGCAATTCCGCTCTTCGAGGGCGCGCTGGCGATGGCCGAGGCGGGCGTCACCTCGACCATCATGCCCGCGAACCGAGCCGCGCTGCTGGGCCGAATTGCCGCGCCGACCAGCGCGCAAGCAGGTCTGCTGTTCGACCCGCAGACAGCGGGGGGCCTTCTGGCCGCAGTGCCAGAGGATTGTGTCGCCGCGCTGCTCGACGAATTGGGCGATGCAGGCTACCGCGCTGCCTGCATCGGGCATCTGCGCGACACTGACGACAGCCCGGCGCTGCGCGTGGTTTAAAGCGGAATCGGTCGATCCTCGATCATCGCTTCCATGGCGAAATACGAGGTGACGGCCTCAAGCTCGAGCTTCTCGGTCACGCGCTGATAGACCCGGTCGAACCCGGCGATATCGGGGGTGACGATCTTCAGCATGTAATCGAAGTCGCCGCTGATCCGATACAGGCTGACCACTTCGGGGATCGATTCCAGATGCGTGCGGAAACTGCGCAGCCACTCCGCCGAATGCCGCCGCGTCTTGACCATCGAGAACACGACCAGCGAGGCACCCGCCGCTTCGCGGTCCAGCCGCGCGGCATAGCCCTTGATCACGCCGCTGGCCTCAAGCGCCTTCAGCCGCCGCCAGAGCGCGTTTTGCGACAGGCCGACATCTTCGGCCAACGCCCGTTGCGAGCGCGAGGATTCGATCTGCAGCTCGCGCAAGATGCGCCGGTCCATTTCATCGAGTTTATGTGCCATATTTCGATCATATGACCCAATTCACTACTCATCAAGCGGGAATACTGTGAACACTTTGCACCAAAAGCGTGAGATTGATTTCCCAAAGACCACCACCCCGCGAGAGAGCTCCGATGCCCAAGGATATGACCGCCCAGCCCGCCCCCCTGTTCGACCGCTTTGCCCAGACTCTGGCCCAGTCTCTGGCAGAAGCGGGCGGGGTCGACGCGATCCGCGCGGGCCTGATCGGCGAGGGGCAGGAGATCGTCACGCCCTTCGGCACCAAGACGCTGACCTATGCCGATTACACCGCGTCGGGCCGGGCGCTGATGCAGATCGAGCAACTGGTCCTGACCGAGATCCTCCCGATCTATTCCAACAGCCATACCGAAGCCTCGCATTGCGGTAAGCAGATCACCCGGATGCGCGCCGCTGCCCGCGCTGTCGTGGCGCGCGAAACCGGTGCGGATGCGGGCTGTCACGTGATCTTCGGCGGATCGGGCGCGACCGCGGGTCTGAACCGGCTGGTGGCGCTGGCCGATATTCCGGGCCGCGTCGCGCGGGGCGAGGATGTGCGCGTGATCCATGGCCCCTACGAACACCATTCAAACCTGCTGCCGTGGCGCGAAAGCGGCGCCAAGGTGACCGAGATCCCGCGCGCCCCGGCGGGGGGCGTGGATCTGGACGCGCTGGCCGAGGCGCTGGCGCAGACCAAAGGCGCCGATCTGGTGATCGGGACGTTCTCGGCCGCGTCCAACGTCACGGGCGAGATCACCGATGTGCAGGCGGTGACCCGGATGCTGAAACAGGCGGGCGCGCTGTCGGTCTGGGACTATGCCTGCGCCGGACCCTATCTGCCGATGCGGATGGTCGAGGATGGGGTGCAGAAGGATGCGATCGTCTTCTCGCCGCATAAATTCGTGGGCGGGCCGGGGGCCAGCGGCGTGCTGGTCGTGCGCGACACGCTGGTTTGCCGCGATACGCCGACCCAGCCGGGCGGCGGCACGGTGCAATTCACCTCGCCCTGGACCGAGGTCTACGCGACCCGCGTCGAGGCACGCGAAGAAGCAGGCACGCCGAACGTGCTGGGCGATATCCGCGCGGCGCTGGCGCTGGAAGTGAAGCGCGTCGTCGGTACCGAGGCGATCGAGGCCCGCGAGCATGAGCTTCGCGCCCGAGCGCTGGCGGCTTGGGCCGATCTGCCGGGCTTGCGGTTGCTTTCCCCCGGCGGCGAGACACCCGCCCTGCCGATCTTCTCGTTCCAGATCCATGGCGAGCACGGCCACATCCATCCGCAGCTTGTCACGCGGATGCTGTCGGATGTGCACGGCGTTCAGGCGCGCGGCGGTTGCGCCTGCGCCGGGCCTTTTGCGCACCGGCTTCTGGGCATCGACCGCGCGGCGTCCGAGGCTTTGCAGGCCCGGCTGGCGGCGGGCGAAGAGATGGCGAAACCGGGCTGGACGCGGCTCAATCTGGGCTGGTGCCACGATGATGCGCAGGCTGACCAAATCATCGGGGCGGTGCGCGATATCGTGCTGCGCGCGGATGCGCTGGCGCCGCTCTACACGGTCGATCCGGCAACGGCGCGCTGGCGCGCGGCCTGACCCGAAACCGGCGGGCCGGATCAGATCCGGCCCGCCGTCACCCGGGTTCCGCCCCCCCCCTGAGGGTGCCGTTTTCCCAACCCTGGCTTTCCGTCAACCCTGCCCGCTGCGGCGCATGTAGATCATCGCGTAGCCGTCGCGGATCGCCTCGGTGATCTGTTCCAGCCGCCCGTCGATATGCGTCTGCAACAGGTCCCGTGCCTTGGCGGCATCGCCCGACGCGACCGCTTCGAGGATTTCCAGATGCTCGCCCTGCGTATGGCGACGGCGCCCGCGCTCCATATTGACCCAGCGCACGAAGCGGATACGGGCGTTGATATCCTTGAGAACATGCAGCATCTCGGCATTGCCCGACAGCGCGGCGAGACGCTCGTGGAAGCCTTCGTCCAACCGCACAAGGTCGTAGACGCTGCGCGTGGGATCGTCGCGGCGGCTGATTTCCAGAAATCCCCGGATCTCTTCGATCGCTTCGGGCGTTGCACGCTCGACCGCGAGTTCGGCCAGCATCATCTCGAGCCGCTGGCGCATCTCGTAGAGATCGAACACCTCTTTCACTTCGAGATTGCGGCGGAAGAATCCCTTGCCGGCGGTGAAGGTCAGGAAGCCGTCCGCGACAAGCCGGTTGAGCGCCTCGCGCAGCGGCGTGCGGCTCACGCCGAACCGCTTGGACAGCTCGACTTCGTTGATCCGGTCGCCCGGCAACAGGTCGAAGCGGATCGCCTGTTCGCGCAGGTCTTCATAAACCCGTTCCACACTGCTCAGCGGCGGCGCGTCTTCCCCACGCGGTGCCATGACCTAGACCCTCGCTTTAAGGAAATCGCGGGGCAGCGTGGTAAATCGCCGATGGCCGTCTTTTGTAATCACGAAACACTCCTCCACCTGAAACCCGCCGAGGCCCCGCACGTAAAGCGGCGTCTCCAGCGCAATCACCATGCCCGGTTCCAAAGACCGTGTCTCGACCGGAGACAGATACGGCCCCTGCTCGCCCATTCCGAGACCCATCGTATGCCCGATATGCCCCCGCGTGTACCACCCAAGGCCCGCTGCGCGCACCGCGTCCTGCCCGGCATGGAAAACGTCGCACATGGGCGTGCCGGGCACCAGAAGCGGAATTGCCGCATCCATGCCCGCGCAGACAGCATCCATGATACGCCGCGCTTCCGGGCCGGGCGCGCCGAAGGTCAGCGTGCGCCCGGTATCCGAGCCGTAGCCATGGATCGAGACCGCGCAGTCAAAGAAGACAAGCTCTTCGCCGGTAACGCGCGGCCCGCCCGCGATGACGGGCGACACCGCCCCGCCGATCGAGGCCGTGACGCGGGTGCCGTTGAAACCGCTGTCGGGATTGCCCCCCAGCGCATCGGTGACGGCCGCATCGTAGATCTGCTTGAGCCCGACGGTATCGAGCCCCCTGAGCGGCGCATCCGCGACCGCGAGAAGCCCGATCTCGGCCAGCCGCGTGGCCTCGACCATGCAGGCGATTTCCCAGTCAGTCTTGTAGAGCCGCAGGTCGGTGAAGACGCCCGCCGCCTCGGAAAACCGGGCCTTAGGCAGGGCCTCGGTCAGCAATGCGAAAGCCTGCGCGCTGACGGCGTTCATCTCGATCCCGATCCGCCCGGCATCGAGTCCCCGCTCGGCCAGCGCCTGTGCAAGGCTGCGCATGTTGGCTCCCAGATCGAAACGCGGGCTGGGCTTGGACGTGATCCCGGCCGTGCCTGCGCGGATCTCCTGCAAATCGCCGATCTCGATCCAGATCGGATAGGTCTGGATGGCGCCCAACTGGTTGTCGACCTTCGCAGCATCCTCGACCCAGCTTGCGATCAGGATCATCGGTTCCAGCGCGGGATCGGCGGGGATCAGCGCGACCGAGCCGCCGGGATTGTCGAAATAATTCGCAAATCCGGTGACATAGCGAAAGTTCGCCCCGCCCCAGGCAAGGATCGCATCCATGCCGGCGGCCTGCATGAGCGCACGCAGGCGGTCCATGTCGCAGGGATACTGGGCGGGGGATACCTTTGTCATCGCGGGCCTCAATACAGGGTGTCGATCAGCGCATCGATGCGCGCGCGATCGGGCGGATTGCCCGCGCGGGTCTCGGTCAGGATTGCCGCTTCCAGCGGCCCGCGCAGCGTGTCGCGCTGCGGTGCGGACCGGTCAAGAAGCGCCGCGATCATCGCCGCCTGCACGTCTTCGGGCCAGTCCCGCTCGAACGCGGCGCGCTTGGCACCCATATCGGTGCCGGTCGCGGCTTCGTGCCCCTGACGCAGCGCCTCGGTCGCGGCGTCGTCCACCGCGCTGTCGGCGATCACGACGCCGTAGAATGCCTGCGCCGCCTCGGGCGAGACATAACCCTGCATGACATCGGCCAGCACCTGCGCGGGCGGACGCTGGAACGGATCGCCATAGCCGCCACCGGTGGGCGAAACGAATTCGACCCGGTCACCGCGTTTCAGCTCGACAAGGTCGATCTGGCCCAGATCGCGCGCGCCGTCGCTGCCGGGGTTCAGCACAACCTGCGTATTCGCGCCTGCCTTGCCGCCATGACTGCCCCAGGCGTTGAACTGGAACCGCTCAAGCCCGCGCGCGGTCAGGGCGGTGCCGTCCTGCAGGTTGCGCATCCGGAACCGGATTCCCGCCCCGCCCCGCAGCCGCCCGGCGGCGGCGCTGTCGGTAGCGTAACCGTATTCCTCGACGATGAGCGGCATTTCGGCTTCGAGCACTTCGTTGGGTACGTTGCGCAGCCAGCCGCCGGTAAAGGATGTGCCATCGACGCCATCCTGTGCGGGGCGCCCGCCCGATCCGCCGGTCAGCGGCTGCGCCACGGTGATCCGGCGCTTGCCGGTTTCCATGTCCATGTTCGACACCAGCACGATGGCAATCGCCCCGGCCGAAGCCGCAGGCGTCGCTTCGGGCAAAGCCTGTGCGAGACAGGCCATGATGCAATCCATCACCCGGATAAAAGTCGCGGCGCGCACGCCATAAGCGCGACCCGGATCCGGGTTCAGGATCGTGCCCTGCGGGATCGTCATCTTCATCGGGCGGGTAAGGCCCGAATTATATGGGATCTCGGGGTCGAGCGTGCGGAAATAGTTCAGCATCGCCAAGGACATCATGTAATGCCCCGGCTGCCCATAGGTGGGCAGGTTGAAGGCCGCGCGCACCTGCAGGTCCGAACCCGTGAAATCGAGCAGGATCTCGTCGCCCCTGACCTCCATCGTCAGGGCGATGCGGATCGGGCGGTCGACGCCGACCTCGATCTCCATGTAATCGGACGCCGAATAGCGCCCGTCGGGGATCGTCGCGATGATCTTGCGCGCGCGCTCTTCGGCGCTGGACAGAAGGTCGGCGATACCGTCGCGCACCGCGGCGCGGCCATAGCGGACAGCCAGTTCCTTGACCCGCCGCTCGGCGGTGGTGAGCGAGGCCAGCTCGGCCTTGATGTCGCCCCAGTTCTGGTCGGGGATGCGGCAATTCAGCAAGATCAGCCTTACCACATCGTCATTCATCACGCCCGCCTTGATCAGCTTTAGCGGCGGGATGCGCAGGCCCTCTTCCCAGACATCGCGCGCGACCGGCGTGATCGAGCCCAGAACACGCCCGCCCACATCCGAGGAATGGATGAAGTTGAAGGCAAAGGCGATGATCTCGCCCTCGATGAAAATCGGCCGCCAGACCCAGATATCGGGCAGGTGCGTGGACAGGCCGCGCGTAGTGTCGGGATCGTTGGCGATACAGACATCGCCCTCTTCGTAGTGATCGAAGGCACCGATGGCTTCCCAGCCGGGCAGCCCCACCATAAGGCTGACGGCGGCCTCGGTCGGCGCAGCCAGAACCTCGCCCGTGGGCGCGACGAGGCAGGCGCCGAAATCGCCGGTTTCTTTCACGAAGACGGTGAAGCCGGTGCGCAGGGTAACGCTGGCCATTTCCTCGACAATCGCCTGAAAGCGGTTGCGGAAGATTTCCAGTTGAACGGGGCTGGTCTTGATCGGGCTCATGCGCTGGCCTCCGCGATGCTGTACTCCGCCGCGCCGGTAACGCCGCGCAAGCGTCCGACGAGATTGCCGAACGCGTCCACCTCGGCGGTGAAATCGCCGGGCAGGTAGATGGTGGTATCGGGCGCCTCGATCACGGCGGGGCCGTCGATGACATGACCGGCCTTCAGCGTGGCGCGGTCGTAGAAGGCTGCATCGACCTCGACGCCATCTTCGATCAGCGGGGCTTTCAGGCGCGGTTGCGGGCGGTCGCCCGGCGTCGCTTCGGCGATCCTCGGCACCGCATCGACGCGCGGGATCAGGCCCAGCACGGTGACGCGGGCATTGGTGATCTCGACCAGCGCATCGGGGTCGGAAAAGCCGTAGATCCGCTCATAGGCGGCATGGAACGCGGTGAGCAGCGTGTCGATGGACACCGCCGCGCCCTCGGGCAGCGGTACGGTCAGATCGAAGCTTTGACCGTGATAGCGCATATCCGCCGAGCGCTGCTGCTCGACCGCAGTGATCCGCTCGGGCTGCGTTTCGAGCCATGCGTGACCCTCGGCAACCAGCGCGTCCCAGGCGTTGGTCAGCGCGGCGGCATCGGCATGGGCGGGCAAAGTGCGGATGAAATCCTGCCGCAGGTCCGCCCCCAGACTGCCCTGCGCGCAAAGTGTCCCGGGCGAGGCAGGCACCAGCACCGCGTCGACGCCCACTTCGCGCGCCAGAAGGAACGCGTGCTGCGCCCCCGCCCCGCCATAAGCAAGAAGCTTGAAGTCGCGTGGATCGAGCCCCTTGCGTGCCATGAGCGGCATGAACTGCGCGAACATGTTGGCCGTGGTCACGTCGAGGATCCCCTGCGCGACCTCGGCGGTGCTCAGCCCCATCGGTCCGCCGATGGTCTGCAAGGCGGCTTCGGCCTTGGCGCGATCCAGCCGCAGCCCGCCGCCCAGCACGCGGTCAGGGGCATAGAGACCGATGCGGACATAGGCGTCGGTGACGGTGGGTTTCTCACCGCCGTGACCGTAAGCGGCGGGGCCGGGCATCGCGCCTGCGCTGTGCGGGCCGACCTTCAGGATGCCCGAGGCATCGAGCCACGCGATGGACCCGCCGCCCGCGCCGATGGACGAGATATCGACGGCGGGCATGATCAGCGGGAAATCCCCGATCCGGCTTTCGGTGGAATAGAGCACATCGCCGTCGATGATCGCCACATCGACCGAGGTGCCGCCCATATCAAAGCCGATGAGCTTGTCGTAACCGCCCGAGCGTCCCACCATCAGCGCGCCCATCGCCCCTGACGCCGGGCCTGACAGCAGCGTTTCGACCGGCGCCTCAGCGGCGCTGGCGGCGGCCATGATGCCGCCATTCGACTTGGTGGTCATCAGCCGCGCGGTCAGCCCGGCCTCGGCCATATCGTCGTGCAGCCGGGCATAATAATGCTTCATCCGGTCGCCGATATGGGCATTGATCGCCGTCACCAGCCCGCGTTCGTATTCGCGCTGCTGGGGCCAGACCTCGTGGCTGGCGCAGACATAGGTGCTGGGGAAGACTTTTCGCAGATGGGCTGCAAGCGCGGCCTCATGCGCGGGGTTGCGATAGGAATGCAGGAAAACGATGGCCAGCGTCGTTGCGCCCGCTTCAAGCAGGTCACGCGCGGCGGCCTCGGCCGCGTCCAGATCGAGCGGGGTGATGACCCGGCCATCCACGCCCAGCCGCTCGTCGATCTCGCGCACATCGTGGCGGGCGATCAGCGGCTTGATGCGCTCGACATAGTAATTGGTCGGATCGGGCAGACGCAGACGACCGATTTCCAGCACGTCGCGAAAACCCTTGGTGACCAGAAGCCCCGCGCGGTCGCCGTTGCGTTGCAACAGCGTGTTCAGCCCCAGCGTGGTGCCATGCACGAAATAGCCGATCTGCGCGGCGGGAATGCCGTGTTCCTCTTCGAGAATCCGCACGCCATTACGCACCGCCTGCGCCGGGTCCGAGGGAACCGAGGGCGTCTTGAAGGACAGCGTCTCGCCGGTGGTTTCGTCTACCACGAACAGATCGGTGAACGTGCCACCGATATCGATGCCGAGGCGGTAGTGTTTATCGCTCATCAATGTCTCCCCGACCCCATCATTTTCATCAGCGCGTTGCCCCGGACCACGAAGGGCACGATCAGGATCACGACGAAGGTGAAGACGATCAGCAGCGTGGACAGGGCGGCCAGCGTGGGGTCCTGGTATTGTTCAAGGAACAGGTACATCTCGACCGGCAAGGTGTTCACATCGGGCCGGACTATGAAGATGGTGGTTTCCACCTCGTCGAACGAGGTGATGAAGGCGAAGATCCCCGAGACCAGCAGCGCGCCCTTGAGCTGCGGCAACACCGCAAGGCGGAAGGCCTGCAGCGGGCTTGCGCCCAGATCACGGGCGGCTTCCTCGACGATGGGATCGACCTCGCCGAAACTGGCGGTGAGGATCGCCACGACGAAAGGCAGCATCAGGATCGAATGCGCCAGCACGACGCCCGCGAAACTGCCGTAGAGCGGCCGTGCCAGCACGATGAACAGCACGAACAGTGCGAAACCGATGGCCACGCGCGGCACGACCAGCGGCGCGAACAGCACCGCGCGGAACGCAGCAAGGCCCCTCATGCGGATGCGCGCCAGCGCATAGGCGATGGGGGTGCCAAGGATCAGCACCAGAAGCGTCGACAGCACACCCACCTGCAACGAATTCCACGCGCCGCGCCGGAAAGCGGGATTATCCAGCACCCGGCGATACCAGTCCAGCGTGAAGCCTTCGGGCGGCCAAGCGCTGAATTGCGAGGCGTTGAAGCTGTTGATTACGACGATCAGGATCGGCGACAGCATGAAGACGATGACAAGGATCAGCACCGCCCGCAGCGTCCAGAATTTCAGTCTGGATTCGGGCATCTCAGCTCTCCCTCGCGGCATGGGTGGCCCGGTTGACGCGTTCGAGCACGAACAGCACCGCCAAAGCCGTGACCAGCAGCACGATGGCCTGAACGGCGGCCATGCCCCATTCGATCATGCCGATATTCTCGTAGACGAGCTGCGACAGCGTCAGCACGCGCCCGCCGCCCAGCAGGCTGGGCGTGACAAAGGCCGACGCGGACAGCGCGAAGATGATCTCGGCGGCGACGATGACACCGGGCAGCGTGAGCGGCAGGGTCACGCGGCGAAACACCGTCCAGCCCGACGCGCCCAGATCCAGCGCGGCCTCGCGATAAACGGACGGCACCTGCGTCATGTTGTTGAGGATCGGCAGCACCGCATAGGGCAGCACGACATGGACGATGGCGATGATCACGCCGGTCTCGTTGAAAACCAGCCGGATCGGGTCGATGCCGAACAGCATGCCGAGCGTCTGATTGACGAAACCGTTATCAGACAGCAACAGCAGCCAGCCATAGGCGCGGCTCACCATGCTCATCAAGAGCGGCGAGAACAGCGCCACATAGCCGAAAGCCAGAAAGGCGCGGCTTTTCACCCGCATCAGCGCGGCGGCGACCGGATAGGCGAGCGCCACGGCGATGAGGGTCGAGATCGCGGCGATGCGGACGCTGTTCCACAGCACCGACCAGTTGAAGCCATCGGATGCGAAATCCATCCACAGCGACAGGCCCATGCCCATCCCGTTGGCGTCGCGCAGGTTCAGCGAATAGGTGCCCAGCATCACCATCGCGCCGAAAAAGGGCAGCACGATCAGAAAGAAACCCGGCCCGATCAGCAGCGCGAGACGCACCCAGCGCGGCAGGGTGCGGCCGGGCGCCACGAGGGACGAGGCGGCAACACCGCTCATTCCATGTCCTCCGCGACCGAGGTCTGACGGATCTGCACGGCAGCATCGGGCGCCCAGCCGATGCGAGCGCTGTCGCCCTGCCCCAGCGGCGCGCGGTCGGCCAGAGCCTGCACCATCAGCGTGCGGTCGGTGGCGGTCTTCATGCGGTAGAGCACCGTCGACCCCATGAACTCGGCCTCGGTCACGGTGGCGTCGATCCCCTCGGCGCCGGGTGCGCGGATCTCGATCCGTTCGGGGCGCAGCGACAGCAGGGCCGTGTCGCCGGTTTTCAAACCGTCCACCGGGATCGACAGCGTCTGGCCGTCCACGGCCAGCGCGGCGCTCGGGCCGTCGATGCTGTCGACGCGCGTTTCGATCAGGTTGGTGCGCCCGATGAACGAGGCCACGAAGCTGGTCGCGGGTTTGAGATACATCTCGGCGGGCGTGCCGATCTGCTCGATCTTGCCGCCATTCATCACCGCCAGCCGGTCGGACATCGACAATGCCTCGGCCTGATTGTGGGTGACGTAGATGAAGGTCGTGCCGGTCGCCTTCTGAATGCGCCGCAGCTCGCGCTGCAGGTGAAGCTGCAGCTTCAGGTCCAGGGCGCCGAGCGGTTCGTCCAGCAGCAGCACGGCGGGCTCGTTGACCAGCGCGCGAGCAATCGCCACCCGCTGCTGCTGGCCGCCCGATAGCTGCGACACCGCGCGTTTCTCGAACCCCGTCAGGCTGACGACATCGAGGATATCGCCCACCTTGCGCTTGATCTCGGCCCCCGGCAGCCGCTTCAGGCGCAGACCGAAGGCCACGTTTTCAAACACGTCGAGATGCGGAAACAGCGCCATTTTCTGAAACACGAGGTTCGTCGGCCGCTTGTTGATCGGCACGTCGTTCATGCGCTGGCCCCGGATCATCACGTCGCCCGATGTCGGCGTCTCAAGCCCCGCGATCATCCGCAAAGTGGTGGTCTTGCCGCAACCCGACGGGCCGAGAAGCGAAAAGAACTCGCCGTTCTCGACATTGAGATCGACATTGCTGACGACGCGGTCGGATCCGAAAACCTTGTCGACGGCGGTAAGAACGATATCGGCCATGAGCCATCCCGTGTTTGGGGCCCGCCCTCGTGGCGGCGCCGGATCAGCGCGCCACGAAGACGGGACACGCGGCCCGGATCTGGTACAAGGAGAGAGTGAAAACCAGCCCGGACCGCGTTTCTGTTGCACTCAGATCAGAGATTCGCCTTCACGCGGCGGTTCCACATCCGGGACCATTCCGGGCCATTGGCGGCGATCTTTGCGTAATCCAGCTTCTGCGCATTGGTGATGGCCTCGGGCGAGATCGCCGGGTCGGCGGCCATGTCCTCGGGCAGATCGACATTGTCCATCAGTGGCACGACATAGGCGGTCTGGCAGTAATCCAGCACGTTCTCAGGCTCGAGCGATTTGCTGACGAGATCGTAGCAGACATCGAGCTGCGCCTCGGTCGAGCCGTTGACGATCTGGAAGCCCTCGGGGAAGGCGACCTGCCCCTCTTTCGGCACCGCGTAATTGACGGGCGCGCCGCCATTGCGCCACGGCAGCGCGACACCGCGGAAATGCGGCATCACCACGACCTCGCCCGAGACCAGAAGTTGCTGCGCCTGACTGTTCGAGGTGAAGAGCGAATGGATCTGACCATCGCGCGCGGCCTGTTCATAGATCGCCATCGCCGGTTCGATATCGTCTTCCGAACCGCCATTGATCAGCGCGGTCGAAACCAGCCCGTTGCCCGGCCAGAAACCGTCGAACATCGCCACCTTGCCGCGCAAAGCCGGATCGAACAGGATCTCCCAGCTGTCGGGGGCCTCGTCGAAGTAATCGGTGTTGTAGACTAGCCCGCAGACATCCATGCAGAAGAACGCGCCAAGGTCGTTTTCCTGACGGTAATCGGGCAGGATATTCGCCATGGCGGGCACGTTGTCGGGCGTAATCGGCAGCCACATATCGACCAGCTTGCCGCGCTCGGTGGCGTCCATGTTGAAGAAGCCCAGATTCAGCAACGGGTCCTCGGGGTCGATATCGCGGCTGGCCTGAAGCTGCGGGAAGGTCGCGCCATTGGTCCCGGCGATCATGTCGATCGACACATGCGGATTGGCGGCGACGTATTCCTCGGCGATCCGGCGCGGGACGGGTTCCTGCGCGCCGGTCCAGATGAACTGGGTGACCGAGACGTTCTGCTGCGCGCGGGCAAGGCCCGGCAGGGTGCTGGCCAGGCCCAGCCCGGCGGTTCCGGCAAGGAAATGCCGGCGGTTCATCTGAAACTTGGATTGGGACATCCCTGTCACTCCTTGATCGGGGGCCTTGATCGGGGGCGAGGCCCAAGGGTTGGATCGGGCCGGGGTTGGTCCCGGCCAGCTTGTTCGGGCCCCGGATTCTGTGTCCGGGTACCTCCGCCCCGGCGCGCGGCTTGCTACGCGCGCCGGGGCGGGTCGTCTGTCAGCCCATCCACTGGCTCACCGGGGCGGCGGTATCCTGCAGCGGCTGGCAAATCACATCGACTAGCGCCGGGCCGTCATGCGCCAGCGCGGCGCGGATGGTTTCTTCGACCTTGGCGGGGTCATCGACCGTCCAGGCCTCGACCCCGAACGCGCGGGCGACGGCGGCGTGATCGGTGCGGTTGAAATCGACCGAGAAATAGCGCTCTTCGTAGCCCGCCTTCTGGCTGGCCTTGATCCAGCCGAATACCGAATTCGAGAACACGATCATCTTCAGCGGCACGTTGAAGCGGCGGATGGTTTCCAGCTCGCCGACCGTGAAGCCGAAACTGCCATCGCCCATCAGCGACAGGACGGTCGCGTCGGGCCGCCCGAACCACGCACCGACGGCCGCAGACATCGAATAGCCCAGCGCACCCTGCGCGCGGTTGGTGATGACCTGACGGCCCGCCCGCTTCTGGCGGTAATGGGCCGAGACATAGGGACACGGCGTGCCGGGATCAGCAACCACGATGGCGTCTTCGGGCAGCAGCGTGTTGAGCGCGTCGATCACCGCTTCGGGCTTCACCGGCGTCTCACGCGATGCGGCGAGCGCGGCAAAGGCCGCCCGCTTGCCGTCGCGCGCCTGTCCGGCCAGCGCTGCGCCGTCGCCGGCACCCGCGACACGACTACCGAGCGACGCGGCAACGGCCTCGCCCAGAGCTTCAAGCGCCAGCCGGGCATCGGCGACGATGGCGACGTCGGTCTGGTAGTTGCAGGAAATGACCATCGGGTCGATATCGATATGCACGACCGGCACGTCCGGGCCGGGCACGGTGCGATGCTCGGTCGAGGTCGAGCCCGCGCGGCACCCGATGAAGACGACCAGATCGGCCTTCGACAGCACCTCGCGCGTCTGCACGACGCCGCCATTCGCCCCGACCACGCCGACCATAAGCGGATGGTCGTCCGACAGCGAGCCCTGCCCGCTGATCGTGGTGCAGACCGGGGCATTCAGGCTTTCGGCCAGCACGGCCAGCGCGCCCTCGGCGCCCGAAATCACCACGCCGCCGCCGCACACGAAGACCGGCAGCTTCGCCGACAGGATCGCCTGCGCCGCGCGCTCGATCTCGGCGGGGTTCGCTCCGGGGCGCCAGGCGGGATAGCGGCCATGCTCGGGCTGGGCCCAGATCTTGGCATCCGGTGCAGGCTGTTTCTGCACGTCATAGGGCAGACCGATATGCGCCGTGCCGGGCTTGCCCGTCGTCATCGCGCGGAAGGCGGTGCGCATCGTCTGCGGGATCTCGCCCACCGTGTCGATCACCTTGTTCCACTTGGTCAGCGGACGATAGAGCGTGGTCTGATCCAGCTCGGTCAGCGGAAAATGGCCCCGCGCGCTGACCGGGACATCGGTGGTGATCGCCAGCACCGGCACCGAGCTTTCGTTGCTTTCCACCAGTCCCGGCAGGATATAGGTCGCCCCACCGCCCGAGGGCCCTTCACACACGCCGACCTTGCCGGTCACCCGGGCATACCCATCCGCCATATAGGCCGCGCTGCGTTCGTCGCGGGTCAGCACATGGGTAATCCCGTGGTCAAGCCGCGCAAGCGCATCGTAAAGCGGCAGCGAGGTATCACCGCACAGCCCGAAGACATGCGTCACCCCGTGCGCTTCAAGCATGCGCACCACGGCTTCCGCGCCACTGAGCTGGTTGTGAGTCGTGTCCATTATGCCCTCATACAGTCCTGTATACAGTAAGTTATACAGGTATGTTTCTGTGACGGAAGACCCAAAAAACCTTTTGTTATCAGCTACAATACCTAAGATTGCAGAACCTGATCCGCTCACGACAGCGCCCCGGCGCGGCGATTCGGCCTGCTGGATCCTGCGGACCGCCAAGGGCGCGCGGGCCTCATGGGGGTCGCTCGCGCAGCAAGGGTTTTGCCCGCCCGATTGCTGCGCTATCGTCCCGGTCGTCGAAGGGCGCGGATATCTTGCACGGGGATCACAGGCGTTTCATGGGCATCGAACGGGACCTGATGGGCGGCCTTGCCAAGGGGCTGCGGGTCATCGAAACCTTCACCGCCGAGCGGCCCCGCCAGTCGATCAGCGAGGCGGCGGCGGCCTGTGGGCTGGACCGCGCGACCACGCGGCGCTGCCTGCTGACGCTGGCGCATGAAGGCTATGCCGATTACGACGGCAAGTTCTTCACCCTGAAGCCGCGCGTGCTGAGGCTGGGCACTGCCTGCCTTGCCACCATGCCCCTGCCGCAGATCGTGCAGCCGATGCTGGACACGCTGTCGGACCGGATTGGCGAAAGCACCTCGGTTTCGATCCTCGACGGGGACGAGATCGTCTATGTCGCCCGTGCCGCACAGCAAAAGGTGATGTCCATCGCGCTGATGCCCGGCTCGCGGCTACCCGCCTATTGCACCAGTATGGGCCGCGTGCTGCTGGCCGCGCTGCCTGAGGATGAAGCCGCGGGGATCATCGGCGCGGCCCCCCTGCCCGCGCGGACGCCGCACACGCGGACCGATCCTTCGCGGATCCTCGAAGAACTCGTGCAGGTCCGTGCACAGGGCTTCGCGCTGATCGACGAAGAGGTCGAGCGCGGCCTGCGCTCGCTTGCCGTGCCACTCTTTGACAGCCACGGGCGCGTGAAAGCCGCGCTGAACGTGGGCCTTGCGGCTTCGACCCACCCTGCCGCCACGCTGGCGGAACGGTTCCTGCCCGCGCTTCTCGACATGCAACAAAACCTGCGCGGCCTGCTGCGCTGACCCCTCATCGCCCACAACGGGCCCAAAGATCGGAGACATCATGACCGCCATCACCCTTACCGCCAAAGACGGGCACCAACTGGGCGGCTATCTGGCCCTGCCGCAGGGAACGCCGCGCGGCGGCATCGTCGTCATTCAGGAAATCTTCGGCGTGAACGTCCATATCCGCGACATGTGCGACCGCTTCGCCGCGGCGGGTTACGCGGCGCTTGCGCCCGCGCTGTTCGACCGGATCGAGCGTGATTTCGAATGCGGCTATGAGCCCGACGATATCGCCATGGCCCGCGCCTTTATCCCCAAGCTGGACTGGGACGCGGTGATGCTGGACACCGAGGCCGCGCGCGCCGAGTTGTCGCAATACGGCAAGGTGGGGATCGTAGGCTATTGTCTGGGCGGCTCGGTCGCCTTCCTTGCCGCCGCCGAGATGGACGGGATTGCCGCCGCCTCGTGCTATTACGGCGGCAAGATCAAGGATTTCGCCGACAAGAAGCCGCATTGCCCGGTGCAGCTGCATTATGGCGCCCTGGACAAGGGCATTCCGCCCGAGAATTACGAAGCGGTGCGCGCGGCGCGGCCCGATTGCGAATTCCACCTGTATGAAGACGCTGATCACGGCTTCAACTGCGACCGCCGCGCCAGCTTCCACCCCGAAGCCGCCGCGATGGCCCAGAAACGCACCGAAGAGCTGTTCGCCAAGACCGTCGGCTGACCGCGCGCCCGGCGCCCCTGCGCGCAAACGCCCCCGCCATGGTCGCGGGGGCGTTTGTCATTGTGGCACTGCCTCAGGTATCGAGCTTCATCAGCGTCATGCCCGCGACGATCAGCACGGCCGCAGCGATGCGGGTCGCATTGAGCGCCTCGCCGTGCAGGATCACCCCGGCGATGAAGGTGCCGACCGCGCCGATCCCGGTCCAGACCATATAGGACGGCCCGGCGGGCAGTTCCTTCATCGCAACGGCCAGCAGGCTGAGCGAGGCGACGATGCCGACCACGGTGACGATGCTGGGCACCAGCACGGTGAAGCCGTTTGACGCTTTCATCGTCGTGGCCCAGACGATTTCCAGCAGACCGGCGATTGCCAACAGGATCCATGACATGAAACAGGCCTTTATCGTAGGGGCGCGACGCCGATGCGCCGCGCGAGGGTAAAAAACCGACGGCGCCGGAGGGCGCCGCCGGAAGGGCCGGGCCACGGGCCCGACTCGATTGAGCGCCGACAGGCGTTACTTCTTCAGCGCCTTGTAGGCATGTTGCTCATGACGCCAGCCAAAGACGATGGCGACGACGACAAGGGCAAGGCTGGCGGCGATCCACAGCCCCTCGACCGAGCCATAACCGGCATAGATCGGGCCGCTGATGCCGTCCCAGGTGGTGGAGGTGAACGGAGCTTCCATGGGGTTTTCCTTCCCTGTGTTGATTATTCAGCCGGGCTGACCGACGGGTGAAGCGCCTCGGGATAGGCCGACGCGGGAACCTTGACCGCATCGAGCCCCCGGATCTCGGCCTCTTCGGGAACGCGCAGCTGGCCCGTGACCTTCAGCAGGAACGACACGCCATAGCCCGGCACGAAGCCCAGAAGACCCATGACGACGGCACCGATCAGCTGGCCGGTGAACGAGATCTGGATCACGTCTTCACCGAACAGCGCGGGATAGCCCTGCGCGGCGATGCCGACGGCGATCACGCCCCACATGCCGAGGAACCCGTGCACCGCGAAGGCGCCGACCGCGTCGTCGATCTTGCGGCGCTCGATGAACGAAGCGACGAAGGGCATCATCGCGGCACCGAGGAAGCCGATCACGAAGGCCATCGGCGGGTACCACAGGTCAAGCCCGGCCGCGCACGAGATGATCCCGCCCAGCGCGCCCGACATCATCCAGAACGGATCGCGGGTCACCATCCAGGCACCGATGATGCCGCCGGCAAAGCCCATCAGCGTGTTGAAGGTCATGCCCGAGATCGTCATCGGCGTGCCGTAGATCGTCGCTTCGATCGCGTTGCCCCACGACCAGGCCTCGCCCGGAACGATGACGCAGCCCATCAGGAAGCCCCAGAACCCGGCGATGATCAGCATCAGCCCGATCAGCGTCATCGGCATCGAGTGACCGGCGATATGGTTGGCGCTGCCATCGGCATTGAACTTGCCGATCCTCGGCCCGAGATTGATCAGCACGCCCAGCGTGAAGAAGCCCGCGATCATGTGCACGACACCCGCCGCGCCGAAATCGTGGTAGCCGAATTGCGTGACCAGCCAGCCATCCGCGTGCCAGCCCCAAGCGCCACCCAGGATCCACACGAACGAGCCCAGCACGATCGCCAGAACGACGAATCCCGTCAGCTTGATACGCTCGATCACGCCGCCCGACATGATCGACGCGGTGGTCGCGGCAAAGAGCACGAAGGCCCCCCAGAAGACGCCCGACGAGCGGTCATCGAGATTGGGGCCCATATAGTCGCTCCACGGCAGGGCGACGTCGTTGGCATAGGCCAGCCCCGAGATGCCCATCGCGCCCTCGGACAGCGTCAGCCCGGTGGGGAACGCCCAGTAGATCCACCAGCCGATGAAATAGAAGAACGGCACGATCATCGCGAAGGCGAGGATGTTCTTGATGCCTGAGGCGAGCGCGTTCTTCGACCGCGAAGCGCCCATTTCGTAGGCGAGGAACCCGGCATGGATCAGAACCATGAGCGGGATCGTCAGGTAATAGAATGTCTCCGAAAACGTGCCGTTGGTGGCGGCAAGGTTCCCCTGTATCTCGGCGATCGATGCCGCCAAGGATGCGAGTTCCTGTTCCACGTCAGTCTCCCGTTATGAAGTTGTCGTTTGTCCCGAGCCGCTTTGGTTTGAACCAATTTCTTCTGCTGGCTCACTCAGTGACGACAATCAGAGCGGAGGAAATCACCTCAGGTCAAAAATTTTTCTTCTAGAGAATTTAGTAGCGCATGAATTTGGACCATGAAAGCGAGCATTGCGACCGGAAAGATGAAAATATGCGCGCCCCACGCACATGATGCAGGCTTAAAAACAAGGCCTATGTGGGCCTGGCGGGGATCTTGGCCGCGGAAAAGATGCGCAAGAGATTCGTCCAATCGGTCAGGTCACACGCCACGGGAAGCAATATTGGTCCATTGGTCCCGTGATGACGCGCACAATCATAGGTAGCAGCACCCGTTTCGCCGCCTGCCCTCTGGCTCGGTGCCCCGAACGCCCCCGGTACGCCCCATCCATTGCTTTTCATTTTCGGACATCCTATTCCGATTTTCGGCCCAGTCGGGATACCCGCCATGAAACGCATCGCCTTTCTGCTGATCGACGGACACGCGCTTTTATCGACCGCCTCGGCGCTCGAGCCGTTGCGCGCGGCGAACCTGTTTTCGGATGGCGCGGCCTTCGAGGTGACGCTGCTGTCGCGCAACGGCGGGGCGGCCTTGTCCTCGGTCGGGGCCAGTTTTCCGACTCGCGCCTATCGCGAGGTCGCGCTCGATTTCGACCTGATCTTCGTGGCAGCGGGCGGTGATCCCGCGCGGGTCTCCGACCCCGCGCTCTTTGCGTGGCTCAGACAGGCCGACAGGCAGGGGATCGCTCTGGGCGGAATTTCCGGCGGGGCGGTGATCCTTGCCAAGGCGGGGCTGCTCGACCAGCGCCGGTTCACCGTCCACTGGCACCATTACGAGGATTTCGAGAAGCTGGGCGGCGCATGGCTGCTGGAGCGGCGGCTCTTCGTCATCGACCGCGACCGCTATACCTGCGCGGGGGGCGCGGCGCCTCTGGACATGATGCATGCAATCATCGCCCGCACGCATGGCACGGCCTTCGCCCAGCGCATTTCCGACTGGTTCATCCAGACCGAGATCCGCAGCCCCGAAGCGCCGCAGACCGCCTCGATCGAGTCGCGCTACGGCGCCCTGCCCCGCGCGGTGACGGCGGCGCTTGAGCTGATGGAATCGCATATCGCCGACCCGCTGTCACACGAACAGATCGCGGCGCTGGCCGGTTTGTCGGGACGGCAATTGCAGCGCCAATTCAATGCCAGCCTCGGCCGGTCCGTGATGGCCGAGTATCGCCGCATCCGGCTGGAAACCGCGCGCGAGCTGATCGTCTCGACGCGCCTGCCCTTGTCCGAAATCGCCCTGATGACGGGTTTCGCGCGGCAGGCGAACTTCACCGAGGCCTTTCGCAGCCAGTTCGGCGCCGCCCCGTCGTCGCTGCGCCCCCGGAAGGGCGCGGCCTAGACCCCGCATGCCCCCCATGTTGCCCTTCCCCGCAGGAAGACTATTTGCCCCGGCGGAAGAGCTTTCAGTCAGCCGTTGCGCGCCCTGCGCGGTTCGGCGCGCTTTGCAACGCCTGAAAACTGGGGCACATACACAGCCTCACGGGAATGACCGGCCCACGAGCCGGAACGCGGAAGAGAGACAATCGTAATGACCAAAGCCGTGGGGACCGAAGCCGTGTCCAAGCTGACGCAAGACCCGCACAGCGTGCGCGAGGAACGCGAGAAGATCCTCGAGGTGGCCATCGGTCGCGAAGTCCGCGCCTATCGCAAGCAGCAGAACATCACCGTGGCCGAGCTGTCCAAGCTGACCGACCTGTCGATCGGGATGCTGTCGAAGATCGAGAACGGCAACACCTCGCCCTCGCTGACCACCTTGCAGACGCTGGCCAACGCGCTGTCGGTGCCGCTGACCGCCTTCTTCAAGGGATACGAGGAACGCAGGCAGGCTGTGCACACCAAGTCCGGTCGCGGGGTCGAGATCGAGCGGGCCGGCACCCGGGCGGGGCATCAATACAAGCTTCTGGGGCATATCGGCTCGAATTCGAGCGGCGTGATCGTCGAGCCCTACCTGATCCAGCTCGATTCTGAATCGGACGTGTTCAAGACCTTCCAGCACGACGGGATCGAGATGATCTACATGCTGGAAGGCAAGATTGATTACCGCCACGGGGCCGAGATGTATCCGCTGGAACCGGGCGACACGCTGTTCTTCGATGCAGACGCGCCGCACGGGCCCGAACGGCTGGTGCAACTGCCAGCGCGCTATCTGTCGATCATCAGCTATCCGCGCGAGAAATGACGAAAAAGGCCCCCGGATCGCGGGGGCCTTTCGTCATCTCTGCCGGTCACTTCTGTAGTGGCGGCTCGGTGTCCAGATCGGGCCAGACGCCGGGCGAGGTGGGCAGCCCGTCGTCGTATTGGCTCAGGTAATCCAGCATCATGGGCCGGTTGGCGATGAAGCCTTTGTAGGTCGCCAGTTCCTCGGGCAGGTCGCGCACCACCCGGTGGAGGCGACGTCCCCATTTGGGCACCGTGACCAGATCCTGAAACGCGATCAGGTAGCAGCGAATCGGGAAGACCAGCGCATTCGAACGCGGCAGCCGGTAGAAGGTCTGCAACTCGACCCGCAGATGCTGCTTGGCGCCGATATTCTCTGGCGTGAGCTCGGTCTTCTGGATGCCCCATTTGTGGTAATTCTCGGGGCTGGTATCCAAGAGCGGGTTGACCGTCATCGTCCAGTTCAGCCGCCGCGCCGGCGCGCCCTGCTGCACGTTCATCAGGAATTTCAGCGCGCGCTTGAAGATCCCCATCTCATGCGCCAGCGGCACCGGCGCGTGCCATTCGAAGAAATTCATGCCGATGTCGAAATCCAGCGACCAGTCGGCCTGCGTCGTCACCATCCCGGCATCCATCCACAGATTGTCATCGCGCTGATCCAGCACGGCGAAATCGCCCTGCGTCTGACGGGTGATGTATTCCATCGGGCCGTAAGGCAGCGTGGTTTCGTCCATGAAGGTGAAGGTGTCGTCGATCCCCATCGGCCTGTTCACCCAGCGCCAGCGGTCGCCGTCGCGGTGCAGCTCGAACAGGTCGGGATAATCCTCGGATTTCGAGACCATGATGAGTTCCAGCAGATCCCAGCCGGCCAGCGTCATATGTGGCAGCGACTGGCAGCGCAGGGGATCTTCAGCCAGCACCAGCGCGCGGTCGCGCATCTCGGACACGTAGTGCTCGTCTACATCGAAGCGCTTCTCGTAGACGGACCCCGCCGGACCGCCGCGATGCTGCTCCATGTTGACCGAGTACATGTAGCTGTCTTCGTGGAACGGAAACGGGAAGCGCTTGATCGCCCAAGGCGAATTACGGAAAGAATAATCGCCGCGAAAGGTCTCGTCGTTGAACTGGATGGTCATTCGATGCTCCCTATCGGTCCAGAACCAGCGTCGGGCCGACAAAGCGGCTGACGCAGGGCATGATCTTGGTGCCGCTCGCCTGCTGATCGTCTTCCAGCCAGTGGTCGCGGTGGATGAATTCGCCTTCATGCTCGACGACATCGGTTTCGCATTGCCCGCAGGCGCCGCCCCGGCACAGGAAGGGCGCGTCGACGCCGCAGCGCTCCATGGCTTCCAGCAGGCTTTCATTTTCGCCCACCCGGATCGTCATGTCGGATTTGCACAGCCGCACCTCGAAGGGCTTGCCGGGTTGCGGGGCGAGGAATTCCTCGGAATGCACGTTGTCTTCGGGCCAGCCATGGTCGGTGGCGGTGCGGTGCACCCACTCGATCATGCCCTTGGGGCCACAGACATAGACATGCGTGCCCAGCGGTTGCCCGTCGAGCAGATCGCCCAGCGGAATCGCCTGTTTGCGGTCGTCGTAATAGATGCGGACTTTGCCGGGATGGCGGGCGGTCAGAACATCGGCATAGGACGCGAGTGCCTCGTTGCGACAGGCGTAATGCAGTTCCCACCGCGCGCCGAGCTTCTCAAGCTGCGCGATCATCGCAAGGAAGGGCGTGATGCCGATCCCACCGGCAAGAAACACATGCTTGCGCCCGCGCAGATCGACCGGGAACAGGTTGACCGGATAGGACAGCGTCATCCGGTCGCCGGGCTTCACGTTGCGATGCAGGAACAGCGATCCGCCCCGCCCCTGATCGTCGCGGCGGACCGAGATGGCGTAGGTGCCGGGATCGGCGGGGTCCGACATCAGCGAATAGGGGTTCAGGCGCGTGCGGCCCGCATCGTTCATCTCGACCACGGTATGCGCCCCGGCCGAAAACGGCGGAAAGGGCGCGCCGTCGGGGCGCTGGAATTCGAAACGGGTGACCAGTTCGTTGACCGGCACGACGGCGCTGACGATCACTTCGATCTTCTCGGCGCCGGCCTTGGTTTTCTGGGGGGCGGCGCTCATTTGTACAGCTCCACGGGTTCGGGGACATTACCGGGATCCTCGGCGTCGATGCAGACGGCCTGAAAGGCGGCAAGGCGGCGCGAATAATGGTCGCGCACGAACAGGTTCAGCCCGCAATGCGAACAGGTGAAGGGATCGGTGGTCACGTCCTCGGTGATGCCCTTGCAATGAACGCATTGCATCCGCCGCGCGACCGAGCCGCGATGCTCTGTCTGCACCGCGCCAAGGGGAATACCCGCCGCCGCGACCTCTGCCGCGGCGCGGCCCATCAGACCTTCAGTTCCAGCCAGATAGACTTGCAGGCCCATATGCGCGTCCGACAGCACCCGGCGCAGGCGCGGCAGCGCAGCATCGAAGCTGGGGCCCACATAGAACTGCGCGGGTTCAAGCGCGCGCAGCCGGTCGGTATAGGCCTGACCGGTGGTGCGCGGGATATAGAGGATATGCGCCTTGGCCATCAGGCCCACATCCTGCGCGGCCAGATCGAGCAGCGCCTCGGCCCCTTCGGCATCGGCGATCATCAGATGCGCCTTTCCCGGTCGCGGCGCGAGGGTGCCATAGACCGGCCGGCTCGCAATGCTCTTGGGGAACTGGAATTTCGACATTGCGGCAGTTACTCCCGTTGTCCTGTTGCCTGTTGCGAAACAGGCGCCACCCGCAGGGGGAGCGCCTGTCGTTGTGGGGTCAGCCCTTGGCGGTGCGGATGACCTTGTCCTTGTCGTAGAAGGGCATCTCTTCGGTCACGCAGGGGATTTCGGTCCCGTCCGCGTTGACCACCACCATCTTGGTGCCGGGCACCGCACAATCGACGGGCATCCGGGCGATGCCGACATTGTGGTTGTTCAGGCTCGAATGCATCCCGAAGGTCACGAGGCCCACTTCCTTGCCGTCCTTGACCAGCTTGGCGCCGATATCGGCCCGGGTCGTGCCCTCAAGCTTCACGCCGTAGATCTTGAACCGCTCCTTGCCCTTGAGGGCGTAGTGGTTCTCGGCCCCGCGGAAACCGGTCTTGCCCGGCGAGACGGTGAAATCGAGGCCCAGCTCCCACAGCGTGTCGCCCGCCGGCTCATCCGCGAAGGGGAAGGTTTCGGAATTGTCGCCGGGGAAGAACAGCAGGTAGCTTTCCGTGCGCAGCAGATCGAGGGTCGAGAACTGCACGGGCCGGATGCCCATATCCTTGCCCTCGGACAGGATCGTGTCCCACAGCTCGAGCGCATGACGCCCTTCGCAGAAAATCTCGTAGCCGCGCTCGCCCGTATAGCCGGTGCGCGAGATCATCACCGGCTTGCCGAACAGCTTGGTCTGCATGATGCCGAAATATGCGAGATCGCGGATACCGGGCACATGCTTGGCCAGAAAATCGACGGCCACCGGCCCCTGAAGCGACATGTCGTGCAGGCTGTCGTCGAAGATCATCGAGACATTCTTGCCGAAGGCGGCCATGGCCATGGATTCGTGGCCCGTACCCGCGCCATGGACGACCATCCAGTGATTGACCGACAGCCGGTAGATCACGCAATCGTCGATGAACTTGCCCTCGTCATTGAGCATCGAGGCATAGATCGCGCGGCCCGGCATGATCTTGTCGACATTGCGGGTGGTGACGCGGTCAATGACGGCAGCGGCATGCGGTCCAACCAGATGAACCTTTTTCAGACCAGAGACATCCATCAGGCCCGCTTTGGTCCGAACGGCGAGGTAATCCGCCTCGGCGCGCTCGTCGCTGTGGTCGTAGAACCACGCGGTGCCCATGCCGTTCCAATCTTCCAGCTCGCCGCCGATCTCGGCATGGCGCTGCGCAAGCGCCGAGGTTCTGTAGATAATCGCCATGTTTTGACCTCCCAAGGCATCACTGTCTCACCGCATACAGCCGCAGCGCCCACCAAAAATCAACACTTTAGTTCACATTTGTTTCCTGAAGGGAAATTCCCGCGCAGCCCGATTCAGCGCGCCGAAAGGCTGCGCAAAAGGTTGATCATGCTTTGAAAACCGGGACGATTCAGAAATCCCCCCAAACGACCCGGTGTCTTCCCGCAAAAAGGATAGCGTCCAAAAAATGCATTGGTCCAGACCAATGTTCAAAATCCGGGCAGATTGGATCAACGCGAGGGCGGTTCAGGAAGCGCCGAGAGGTCACAGAAAAGAATCACCCGGGCGCAATCCGGTCAGTCCGCCTCGCCGCGCCAGTCGGGCACGTCGTTGACCAGCTTGTGCGCCGCGCGGCGCAAGGTGGCGCGCAGGCGCTCGACGACCGGCCCGGTCATCGCGCAATCGTGCAGCGCCGCATCGAATGTCTGCAGCCACAGCTCGGCATCGGCGCTGCGGATCGGCACATGGGCGTGGATCTCGCGCAGGTTCATGTGCCCGTGCCGCTCGCGGTAATAGGCCCGTCCGCCCAGAAACCCGCACAGGAACTCGAACTGGGCCTGCCGCGTATGCGACAGACCATGCCCACGGAAATGCAGACGGTGCAGGGCATGCACCGCCGGGTCGGTTTCCATCCGGTCGTAGAACCGGGTGACGAGCCGGTGCAAAGCCGCCTCGCCGCCCAGCGCGTCGAGCGGGGTCGCGCTCACGAGCGCGGGCGCGTCTTCTGCGGGTCGTAATGCGCGAAGGCCACGATCCGCGCGGGCAGGCGCTTCTGGTGGCCGTCGAGCTTGCCGATCTCGACCTCGGTTCCCTCGGCGTGATGGGCCACATCGACCCGCGCCAGCGCGATATTCTTGCCCAGAAGCGGCGAGCGCATGGACGACGTCACCTCGCCGATCTGTGCCCGTCCGATATGGACGCAATCGCCGTGACCCACCGCGACATTGCTGTCGATATCCAGCCCCACCAGCTTGCGCGCGGGGTGCTCCTTGCGCCGGATCAGCGCGTCGCGGCCGATGAAATCGTCGGGCTTCGACTTCAGCGGCACGGTGAAGCCGATCCCCGCCTCGAACGGGTCGGTCTGGTCGCTGAAATCGTAGCCCGCGAAAATCAGCCCGGCCTCGATCCGTAGCATGTCCAGGGCTTCCAGCCCCATCGGTTTCAGCCCGTGCGGCTGCCCGGCCTCCCACACGGCGTCGAAAACCGCGCTTGCGTGTTTGGGGTGGCAGAAGATCTCATAGCCCAGCTCGCCGGTGTAGCCGGTGCGCGAGACGACGACGGGCACGCCCTGATCGTCGCCAATGCGCGCGGGGGCAAAGCGGAACCAGTCGAGCGCATCGAAGCGGGGCTGGTGCGGCGCGGTCCAGATCACCTTTTTCAGGATCTCGCGGCTTTCCGGCCCCTGCACGGCGATGTTGTGCTGCATGTCGGTCGAGGCGCGCACAAGCACCTTCAGCCCCAGCTCGGTCGCCTTCTCGCGCAGCCATTCGCCGCCGTAATCCGACCCGCCGATCCAGCGGAAATTGTCGCGACCCAGACGGAACACGGTGCCGTCGTCGATCATCCCGCCATGCGGGTAGCACATCGCGGTATAGACCACGCCGCCCACGGGAAGCGTCTTCATGTTGCGGGTAAAGACATACTGGCACAGCGCCTCGCTGTCCGGCCCCGTAATCTCGAATTTTCTGAGCGCGCTGAGGTCCATCACCACCGCCTTCTGGCGGCAGGCGTGGTATTCCTCGATCGGGCCGGCGGTCGACATGCAATTGGCCAGCCAATAGCCGTTATACTCGACGAAATTCTGGGTGAAGCGGGCGAAACTGTCGTGAAAGCCAGTCTGTTTGGTCATTTTCGGCTCCGAATCGGGCGTCGGGCGATAGGCGATGGCCCGCTGAAAGGTTTCCTTGCCGCTATAGGTGCGGACATGGATGTCGGTCGGGTTCCAGCCATTCGCGGCCGAGGTGTCATCCGGGCAGGCGGAACTCACGCAGACCAGATCGGTCAACGCTCGCAGCAGGACGTAATCGCCGGGCCGCGACCACGGCTCGTCTGAATACATCACGCCGTGCTCATCGAGCCCGGTATTGAAGAAGAAGTTGATCGCCATCCAACCACGCCGCGCCGTCACGCCATGCGGGGCCAGGGCTGCGTTGAAATTGTCCGAGCAATTGACATGCCCCGGATAGCCGATGTCGTCGTAATACTTCGACGAACAGGCGAGCGCGAAGGCATCGTGGCGCCCGCAGGTATCCTGCACCACCTCGACAAGCGGCAGCATGTCGTGGTCGTAGTATTTCGCGTGCAGCCCCGGCATCGGATAGGCGTGTTCCATCAGCGTCCGCGTGGTCGTCACGTCCAGCGCATGGACCACGCCCTTGTCGAGCTTGCGCGCGGCGAAGCATTGGAAATCCGTGCATTGCCGTCCGTCGACATCAAGGATCTGGATATAATCGCCCGCCTTGACGAAATAGGCCTCGGCGGTGGCGGAATGGACGCGGATATCGCTGACCGGCTCGGCCAGCGGGTCGGGCAACTCAAAGCGCGGCGCCTGTTTGATGACCGCACGACGCACCATCACCGTGAGCGGCGTCGCGGTATCCTGCGCTTCGAAATCCATGATCCCGCCCGGTGCGGCAAGGATCGCTACCCCCTCGCGCGTCGCGGTGAAGCTTTCCGAGGCACCCGCCGGGGTCTGGCTGTCGAAGAGCGTGATGGCCGTGGCGCGGGATAGGTCGATGCCGCGCGCCTCAAGCCCCAGACGCAGACTGCGAAGCGAGGCATCGCCGCCCGTGACCAGCGCCATCAGCCCCTTTGGCGCAGCCG
This sequence comes from Rhodobacter sp. NTK016B, assembly GCF_017303295.1. Classification (GTDB taxonomy): domain Bacteria; phylum Pseudomonadota; class Alphaproteobacteria; order Rhodobacterales; family Rhodobacteraceae; genus Pararhodobacter. The sequence goes on from NZ_JAFKOK010000002.1 coordinate 292,871, forward strand.
TCGCCGGAACGCCAAGGATCCCGGGATCGCTGGCGCCCTTGGGATCGGCGCAGACGATCTCGCAGGGCTGACCGCCCTCGGTATTCTGCACCTCGATCCGGTCGCCCGGTTCAACGCGGATCAGGATCGCGCCCGCGCCCTCGACGACATAGCGCTCAGTTCCCGGCGGCATCGAGAAGACGCGCGGCTGGATCAGGCCGCTGGGCCGGGGCGGACCGGCTTTCACCGAGGGGTATTTGTCGTCCAGCATGGGATCACCCTTTCGCTTGGCGTTCTGTCTCTGCGTCTCAGGCCGTCAGCCCTTCGGGTTCGGGCAGGCCATGCGCGCGGCAGCAGGCGGTCACGGTATTGGCCAGAAGGCAGGCGATGGTCATCGGCCCTACCCCGCCCGGCACCGGCGTGATCGCGCCCGCGACCGCCGCACAGCTGTCATAGTCGCAATCGCCCACCAGCTTGGTCTTGCCGTCACGCTCGATCCGGTTGATGCCGACATCGATTACCGTGGCGCCCGGCTTGATCCAGTCCCCCGGCACCATTTCGGGCCGGCCCACGGCGGCAACCACGATATCGGCGCGGCGGACGGCCTCGGGCAGATCCTTGGTGCGGCTATGCGCGATGGTCACCGTGCAGCTGTCGCCCAGCAGCAACTGCGCCATCGGCTTGCCGACGATGTTCGAGCGCCCGATCACCACCGCATCCATTCCCGACAGGCTGCCGTGAAGATCACGCAGCATCATCAGACAGCCCAGCGGCGTGCAGGGGACCATGGATTTCTGCCCCGTGCCCAGCAGCCCGACATTCGAGATATGGAACCCGTCCACATCCTTGGCCGGGTCGATGGCGTTGATGATCAGATCTTCGTTCAGATGCCCTGGCAGCGGCAATTGCACGAGGATCCCGTGCACCGCCGGATCGGCGTTGAGCCGCGCGATCAGTTCCAGCAGCGCCTCTTCGCTGGTCGAGGGCAGAAGCTTGTGCTCGAACGAATTCATGCCCGCCTCGACCGTCTGCTTGCCTTTCGAGCGGACATAGACCTGGCTTGCGGGGTCCTCGCCCACCAGAACCACGGCAAGCCCCGGCGTGATCCCATGATCCGCCTGCAGCCGGGCGACATGGGTCGCTACCTCGCCGCGAATGCGGGCCGCAAAGGCCTTTCCGTCAATGATTTGAGCCGTCATTTTCGATCCTCGTTTCGGTCGAAGCGTCGGGGCGACCCGGTGGGGCCGCCCGTCCCATCCTCAGAACAGGCCTTCGATCTGACCGTCATCGTTCAGGCGGATGCTCAATGCGCTGGGTTGGCGCGGCAGGCCCGGCATGGTCATGATCTCGCCGCAGACCACGACGACGAAGCCCGCCCCGGCGCTGAGCCGCACCTCGCGCACGGGCACCGAATGCCCCGTGGGCGCGCCGCGCAGGTTGGGATCGGTCGAGAACGAATATTGCGTCTTCGCCATGCAGACCGGCAAATGGCCGTATCCCTGATCTTCCCACAGCTTGAGCTGATCGCGGATTTTCTTGTCCATCAGCGCCTCGTCGGCCCGGTAGATGCGCTTGCAGATGGTCTGGATCTTGTCGGCCAGCGACATCTCGTCGGGATAGATCGGCGCGAAATTGGCCTGCCCCGCCTCGGCGATCTCGGCCACCTTGCGGGCGAGATCCTCGGACCCTTCCGAGCCCAGTTCCCAGTGACGCGACAGAACCGCGACGGCGCCCTGCTGGGCCACATAATCCTTCACCGCCTGAACCTCGGCCTCGGTATCGGTGACGAAATGGTTGATCGCCACCACGACCGGCACGCCAAAGCTTTTCAGGTTCTCGATATGACGGCCCAGATTGGGGCAGCCCTTTTTCACCGCCTCGACGCTTTCGGCGCCCAGATCGGCCTTGGCCACGCCGCCATTCATCTTCATCGCGCGCACCGTGGCCACGCAGACCACGACCGAGGGCGCCAGCCCCGCCTTGCGGCACTTGATGTTCATGAATTTCTCGGCACCCAGATCCGCGCCGAAGCCCGCCTCGGTGACCACGTAATCCGCAAGCTTCAGCGCCGTCGTCGTGGCGATGACCGAGTTGCAGCCATGGGCGATATTGGCGAAAGGCCCGCCATGCACGAAGGCCGGATTGTTTTCCAGCGTCTGCACGAGGTTGGGCTGCATCGCGTCCTTCAGCAGGACGGTCATCGCGCCTTCGGCACCGATATCGCGGCAAAAGACCGGGCTGCGGTCGCGGCGATAGGCCACGATCATGTCGCCCAGCCGCTTTTCCAGATCTTTCAGGTCATTGGCCAGACACAGGATCGCCATCACTTCGGACGCCACGGTGATGTCAAAGCCCGCCTCGCGCGGGAAACCGTTGGCGACACCGCCCAGCGAACAGGTGATCTGCCGCAGCGCGCGGTCGTTCATGTCGACCACCCGGCGCCAGACGACTCGGCGGATGTCGATATCCTGCTCGTTGCCCCAGTAGATATGGTTGTCGATCATCGCCGACAGCAGCGAATGCGCGCTGGTGATCGCGTGGAAATCGCCGGTGAAGTGCAGGTTCATCTCTTCCATCGGCACGATCTGCGCGTATCCGCCGCCCGCGGCGCCGCCCTTCATGCCGAAGTTCGGGCCGAGGCTGGCTTCGCGGATGCAGACCATCGCTTTCTTGCCGATCCGGTTCAGACCGTCGCCCAGACCTACCGTGGTGGTGGTCTTACCCTCGCCCGCCGGGGTCGGGTTGATTGCGGTGACAAGGATCAGCTTGCCGTCGTCCCGGCCCTTGACCGAGTTGATGAAGCTCTGGCTGACCTTGGCCTTGTCGTGACCATAGGGCAGCAGGTCGTCGGCCGGGATGCCCAGCTTTTCGCCGATCTGCATGATCGGCTGTTTCTTGGCTTCGCGGGCGATCTGGATGTCACTCTTGTAGCTCATGGTCCTCGCATCCTGTCGGTTTGTGTGGCTAAGGCACTGCCCGTCATCGGGCAGAAATATTCCTTATGCTCAATCTTTTTTCTTTTCAGTCAACACAAGAATTGACGCCTCGGCAGTCGCCGCGTGCCTGCCTACAAGGCGCAACACGCTATTCCCGCCCGGAAGCAAAGACTTCCGGGCCGGGGAAAGGGCCGGCATTCAGACCGGCCCTTCAGGTCGAAACTGCGGGCGATCAGTTGCGCAGATAGGCGGTCATGCTGTCGTCCAGCGCATCCTTCCACGGCGTGTGATGCACGGGCGCCATGGTGCCGGTGATGACCGATTTGTACGAGTTGTTGCGGAAGCCCATGATGTCTTGCATCTTGTGCTTCTTCCACTCGAAGAAGGCCTGACAGGCGCCGTCGATGTCGAAGCTGGGATAATCCGTCTCGGCCACGAGTTCCTTTACGTAATCCGCCTGATACTGGATCGCGTATTTGGTGTCGTCGTCGGCTTCCTCGCGCTCTTCGCGCTCTTTCACATCAGCCAGCATCTGCTCTTTGGAGACCGCCGAAAGGTCGATCTTGCCCATGATCGCGTCCCGCGCCCACCAGGCCTGCGCGTCGAACATGTTGAAGGTGAACCACTGGTCCTGCATGCCGAGATAGAACAGCTTCGGGTTATGGACCCACGCCACGCCCTTATAGAGATCGGCGGTGGCGAGACGGTTGGCGGTCTTCAGCCGCAGATCGTCGGGCAGGAAGTTGAAGAAGTGCTTGTAGCCGGTGCACAGGATGATCGCATCGACTTCCTTGCTCGACCCGTCCTTGAAATGCGCGACGTTGCCGTCGACCTTGACCAGCGCGGGCTTTTCTTCCCAATTGTCGGGCCAGGCGAAGCCCATCGGCGCCGAGCGGTAGCAACTGGTGATCGACTTGGCGCCGTATTTCCAGCATTGCGACCCGATATCCTCGGCCGAGTAGGACGCCCCCATCACGAGGATGTCCTTGCCCGCGAATTCGCGCGCGTCGCGGAAGTCGTGGGCATGCAGCAAGCGACCGTTGAAGCGCTCGAACCCTTCGTAATACGGGACGTTCGGCGTCGAGAAATGGCCCGAGGCGACGACGACGTTGTCGAATTCCTCGCTGTAGACGTAATCCTTCTGGTGGTCGTGCAGCGTCACCGTGAACTTGCCGGTATTGTTGTCGTAGTCGATCCAGCGCACCGCGGTGTTGAAGCGGATCCAGTCGCGCACATTGGCCTTTTTCACGCGGCCTTCGATATAGTCGAACAGCACGGCACGCGGCGGGTACGAGGCGATCTGCTTGCCGAAATGCTCCTCAAAGGAATAATCGGCGAATTCCAGCCCCTCCTTGGGGCCGTTGGACCACAGGTAGCGGTACATCGAGCAATGCACCGGCTCGCCGTTTTCATCCACCCCGGTGCGCCACGTGTAGTTCCACAGCCCGCCCCAATTGTCCTGCTTCTCGAAGCAGACGATCTCGGGGATTTCCTCGCCATTGGCGGCGGCGGACTGAAAGGCGCGAAGCTGCGCCAGACCCGACGGCCCGGCACCAATGATCGCGACACGTTTCTTGCTCATGAGTGGCTCCCTTGTCGAATTTTTTAATTGGTTCCATGTGGTCCGGACCAAAGTACGCCGCCAGCAGACCAAAATGTCAACAATAATTCACGGCAGGCATATGTTTTCATTGCCAGGAGCATCATTTCCCTTTTGACTTCAAAGGGTCCGGTGCTACGAATTGGCATGCTCAACTCCAGTTTCGCGCACCGTATGGCGGTGACCTCGCTGTTTCCCCAGAGCCGAGTCGGCATGAACGAGCCGGTGAAGATCGGCTTTCTCGCGCCATTGACCGGTCCCGTCAGTTCCTGGGGCCTGCCGGGGCTGCGGGGGTGCCGGTTATGGGAGGAATGGCTCAATCGCGCGGGCGGCATGTTGATCGGCGGGCGGCGCTATCCGGTGTCGATCATCCCCTTCGATTGCGGCTACGATCCCGAACAGGCGATGGAGGGGGCTCGCCATCTGGTGCGCACAGAACAGGTGCGGCTGCTGATGATGCTGGGCGGCGACACGTTCACGCCGGTGCGTCAATTCCTGAACGAAAACAAGGTTCTGACATCAACATTACTGCCATCGGACCTGTCACCCGACACGCGCTATCTGATTGCCCCCGCCGAGGTGCATCCGCTCTATAACGTCACCGCCGTCGACTGGCTGTCGCGCGCCCGGCCCGGAATCCGCAAGGTCGCGCTGTGCAGCCAGAAGGACGCGCATGGCCTGCCTTCGGTCGCGACCTACCGCGCCGCGTTCGAGGCCGCGCGAATCGATGTGGTCAAGGATATCCTCTATGATCCGTCGGAAACCGACGTGGCCAGCATCGTGCAGCCGATGCTCGATTCCGAACCTGATCTGCTGTGCTGGTGTACCAGTTACACACCAATGGTCCACTCAATGACCGAGTACGCCCATAAAATGGGCTACAAAGGTGAAATTCTGTCCTGCACGATGGACAACTACCAGCGACTGGTTGCGCGCACCTCGCTGGATTTCATGGACGGCGCGATCTTCCAGTTTCCCGATTTCGACGACCCGAAGCTGGCCAAGAAGGCGTTCTTCTTCAACCGCCCCAGCACCTTTTTCAAAGAGTACAACGCCCGCTACCCCAACAGCTGGAGCGCGGTGAGCTGGGAATATGTCGCGATCCTCGATCTGTGGCACGCGGCGGTGGAAAAGGTGGGGTCGGTCAACCCGGTCTCGGTGCTGAACACGATGAAGCACATGGACACGACGACGCATGCATTCGGCGCGGCCCGCTGGTGGGGCGAAAGCATCTTCGGCATCGACAACGCGCTGGTCGGCGACTGGCCGGTGGTCACGCTTCAGGAAGGCCGCGCGCGGATCGTCGAATTCGGCTCGGTCCCCGACTGGCTGGAAAAGCACGAACCGCTATTGCAGCGCCATCTCGGCGCGGTCGGCCAGCTCTGGCGACAAAGGCTCGAGACCGGCGATCACAAGACCGGCCTGACCTCGCGCGTTGTCGAAAGCTGACACGGGCGCCGCTTAGCCGTCGTGCAGGAACAGTTTCTGCTCTTCGACCAGATGCAGCTTGGTGATCTCGACCGCGGCCTCGACATCGCGGGTGGCGATGGCGTTGAACAGCGAGTTGAAGCGCGTCTGGTATTCCTGAATCCGGTCGGGCGTCAGGTGCTTGCGCATCAGCGCGGTGCGGAAGGACTGCCGGCAGACCTCGATCGTCAGCTCATAGCAGGATTCCAGCAGCGGGTTGCGCGTCGCCTTCGCGATGCGGCGATAGAATTCTTCTTCGCAGCGAATGAACTCGTTTAGATCGGTGCGCACCGCCTCGATCTGCGCGACGGTCTGGGCCAGCGCATCAAGCTCGCGCGGGGTCATGTTCATCACCGCCAGCCGCGTCATCTCGGGCTCGATGATCGAGCGCACGATCAGGTGGTCAAGCGGGCTGGTACGCTCGCCGATGGAATCGGGCGAGGGCGTTTCGGGACGCTCGGATTGATAGATCACGAAACTGCCGCTGCCCTGCCGCCGGCGGATAAGCTTGCGCGTTTCCAGCACATCCAGCGCCTCGCGCACGGTATTGCGCGACACCCCAAGCTCGGCCGCCAGCGCGCGTTCGCTGGGCAGGCGGGAATCGGGGGGGTATTCGCCCGAGCGGATCCGCGCATACAGCGTGTCGATCACGATGCGGACGGTTTCGCCGACCGTCTGGCCGATGGGCAGCTCCGCTGTGGGCAAAGAGTTCATGAGGGATCTACTTCGAAACGATACGGGTCCAGGGCTTTTGCCAAGCATAGTGCAGGGGTTGTGCAAGCCACAAGCATGACCCGCTGAATAGTGAAGGCCCCGGCACGAACCGGGGCCTTCGGTTCTGGTCTTGCGATCAGGCCTGTGTCGGTGTGTCGGCGTGGGTGACCACGTCGGGCTCAAGCCCCCAGCGCACCACGTCGAGGCCCTTGATCTGATCCTCGTCCGAGACTTTCAGCCCGGTCGTCGCGCGCAGAAGGACGGACAGGACAAGCCCCGTAACCACCCCCGCGCCGATGCAGACCACGATCCCGGCCACCTGCATCAGAAGCGAGATCTCGCCATGCTGGAAGGCATAGGCGCCCTCTTCGATGCCCAGATACCCGCCGCGCGGCGTCCCGGACTTGAAGATACCCACAAGCAGCATGCCCAGCACGCCGCTTCCAAGGAACAGCGGGAACAGCTTGTGCTCGTCGATGCCGCGCTTGAGCGTGAACTCGTAGACCGCGTAAGCGGCAAGCGGTCCGGCAAGCCCGACGATGAAGGCCTGCCACGGCAGCCAGACATCAAAGCCCGACGCCCCCGCCACGTAGCCCGCAAGCGGCCCCAGCAGCGTGTAGGCATAATTGCCCGAGCGATAGGCCAGCAGGATGCCGGTGATGGCCCCGCCTGCCCAGACCAGCGCGTAATTGTTCAGCGCGATGCCGACGCTGGTATCGGCCATGGTTACGCTGACGGCATGCGCCTCGGGGTCGAAGAAGAACAGGCACGACATGATCACCATCGGCAGCCCGGCAAAGATGATCAGCAGCCCCGGTGCGCACAGCCCGATACTGGGCGCGAGATAGGCGCGGACCTCGGGATGCGGCTCCATCATGCCCGGGCGCTTGCCCATCTGCGCGTTGAGCACCAGCGCAATACCGGCGGGGAACATGTAGACGAAGCCCACGCCGAAGAAGTCGTGAAAGCCGAGATTGGTCAGCGGGCCGACCGAACCCCAGGTCACCCAGCTCAGCACCGACGACCCCAGCGTCGCCACGATGCAGGTGACGTAATAGGCCGAGGGCTTCATCCGCTCGGAGACCGAGAAATGCAGCAGGATGTTGATGATCCCGGCAAAGACCGCCAGGAAGAAGATGAAGATCTGGAACGTGTTCAGACCGGGAAAGACCGCCGGATCGACATGCTGCGCCAAGGCATTGGTCAGGTTCCCTCCCAACCACCAATCCTTGATCGAATCCATCAGCGTGCCATCGGCCATGATGTAGTATTGCGCGGCCCAGAAGCCGAAGCCGATCCCGTAATAGGTCGCAAAGCCCAGAAAGAAGCCCAGCACCTTCTCGATGGTCGAGTTGAACAGGCTGCGGCGGCGCGCGGTACCCGCGTCGATCAGCAGCAACCCGACGACCACCAGCAGCGCCCCCACGGTGCCGGATGCGTATAGGATATTTTGTACCAGTGAATTCAATGTCACCTGTTCCGCGTAAAACGCGGTTGTGTCGACGGACATAAGCTCCTCCCTCTTGTGTCCCTGAGTCGTTCCGCCGGCTTTTCTTTGCGGCTTTTGGGGCTGCAGAAGGACAAACGTCGGATGGCGCCTGCCGCCGATCGGCACGGGAACCAATTCAGACCGGTTACAGTCCGCCTTGGCCCCACTGGATCATGTCCGACAATTGGTTCTTTTCAAAGATATTTTTGAATTCAAAATTTACTATCTACTTTCAATGCAATAGGCCAACATAGTGGAATAATTTTCCTGCAAAGAAAGAACCAGTTATCACCCAGAAACGCTAGATTCAGGCAGAATCACAGGGCCACTTCGCTTGGCCTCAACGCCGCGAGGCCGGGATCCGGACACCAAAACAGACGCCCCGCGCGGTGGCGGGGCGTCTGTGACTGCGGGTGATCTCCTGCGTTTTCGGCGCCGCTCAGAGCGGCGCCAGACGGTGGAAGCGCGATTGCTCGTAGAGCAGTGCGGCGCCCTCGGCCTCGCTGATATCGGTGATCTGTCCGATAAAGACCTGATGCGTTCCGGCGGTCAGGCTTTCGGCCACCTCGCAGGAAAAGGCCACTCGCGCATCGGCCAGAACAGGCAGGCCCGAAGCGTCGTCGCGCCAGTCACCCAGCGCGAACTTGTCCTCGCCCGTGGCGCCGCCCGCGCCGGCAAAACGCATCGCCACGTCGCCCGACGGATCGGGCAACAGGTTCACCGCGAAGCGCCCGCTTTCAAGGATGCCCTGGCAGGTGCCGGTGGCGCGGTTGACGCAGATCAGCAGGCTGGGCGGGTCCGCCGTTACCGAACAGACCGCCGTCGCGGTGATCCCGCGCCGTCCCTGCGGGGTGAGCGTGGTGATGATCGTCACCGCGCCCGGAAACCGCGCCATGGCGGACCGGAATTGACCGGGATCGACAGACATGCCCATGATCTCTCCTTTTCTGGCTCAGGCCGCTTTCAGCTCGGACAGATAGGCCGAGGCCGCATCGGGATCGGCGAACCACGGGAAGAAATCGCGCGGATCGTCGAACGCATTGGCGATGCGGTGCGCCAGTCGCGGCTCGACGCAGGCGGTGCCCATGATTTCCAGAATGAAGGGCGGCGGCGGGGCCAGCATCATGTTGGTCCAGTTGACCACCCATTGCGCATAATCCCAATAGGCATCGAAGGTGCCCTGCATCCACGCGCCGTCAAACGGCCGATCGCCGTGGTCCAGAATGCGCTTCAGATAAACCCGCGCCGCCTTGGCCGCGTTGTTCGAGCCCTGCCCCGTGATCGGGTCATTCAGGCAGACGGCATCTCCCAGCCCCAGCACCATGGCGCCCGAGGGCAGCGTACCGATGGGCTTGCGCACCGTCGGCGGGAAGCGGCCTGCAAGGAAGCCGTTATCGTCGGTCAGGGTGACATCGGTACACCGCTCGGCCTCCCACGGCAGGAAGGTTTTCAGGATGCGCTTCGACGTTTCCAGATGCTGCTCGGGGCTTTTCACCTCGGCCCAGCAATCCATCGGGCCGCCGGGCACGCCTTCGAACACCATGATGTCGCAAGGCCCGGTGGTGGTGAGCGCCGGGAAGACAAAATACTCGCCCACGCCGGGGATAAGGTTGAAGTTGACCGCCGAGTATTCGGGCCGCGGCATCATGCCCTTCACATAGGTCAGCGCCAGCGCGCGCTGCGGCCGGTCATAGGGCGATTTCGAGGCGTCGCGTTCGAACATCTTGCCCACGTCGCCCTTACCCGAGGCCACGATCACCAGATCGTCCTCGCGCGCATACATCTCCATATCGGCGATGCCCGCTTCCTTCAGAACCAGACGCCCGCCCAGTTTCTCGAACTCGGCCATCCAGCGCGGGATTTTCACCCGCTGATCCACGGAATAGGCGTTGCGATCAAGGCGCGACGCCCAGTCGACCACCTTGGCGCCCGGCTGTTCGGGATGGGGCACTGTGAAGCTGATGCCTTCGACCGGCGGGCAGTGATCGGTCCAGAAGTCGATGCCCAGCGCGCGCTCGGCCTCGATCGCGTCGCCGAACATACACTGGCTGGACAGCACCTTGCCGGTCGCCATGTCCTGCGCGTCGCGATTTTGCACCACACGCACCTGATAGCCCTGTTGCAAGAGGCCGATGGCCAGTTGAAACCCGGACTGGCCGCCGCCGATAATGGTGATCTTTCTCATAGTCATCTCCCTGTTTTTCTTTATCATTCCATCAGTTTCGGGATCGCCGGGACGGCCTGTTCCGGGCCCATGGCGGTATAGCCGCCATCGACGCGGATATCCGTGCCGGTGATGAAGCTGGCCTCGTCCGAACACAGGAAGAGGACAGTATTCGCGACCTCTTCGGGATGCCCGGTGCGGCCCAGCAGGTGGAAGGGCGCGGCGACGGCATCGGTCTTGGCCCGGTCGCCGCCGGTCAGCTGGTCCATGATGTTCGACCATGTCCAGCCGGGGCTGACGGCGTTGACGCGGATGCCGTCGGGCGCAAGGTCCATCGCCTGATTGCGGGTCAGTTGCAGGATCGCGGCCTTGCTGACCGGGTAGAGCCAGCGCCCGGTCTGCGCCACGCGGGCCGAGATCGAGCCGAAATTGACGATGGCGCCTTTCGTCGCCGCCAGATCCTTGCGCGCGGCCTGCATCAGCATGACCGAGCCCACGATATTCACATCGAGCGCTTCCAGCCATTCCGCGCGCGGCGACTCCGCCCCGTTATCGAGGTATGAGCAGGCGACATTGACCAGAAAGTCGATACGCCCATAGGCGTCGCGCGTGGCCTGAACCAGAGCTGCGATATCGGCGTCGCTGCGCAGATCGCAGCGGGTGAAGCCGACGCCGTCGGCTTCCATCGCGGCGCCGCCCTCGGCGTCGATATCGGCCACCATGACACGCACGCCCGCCGCCCGGAACGCGGCCACCACGGCCCGTCCGATCTTCGTCGCACCGCCCGGAACGATGGCAACCTTGCCGTCCAATCCCCGCATGACTTTCCCCTGTTCTGGCTTGTTTGACAGGCAGTCTGGCAGGGTCGCGGGCACTGACTATCCGCGCAGCACGCGGACTATCCGAAAAACGAAAAAACCTTCATCCAAACGTAAAAATATGTGCATTCGCATGTATCGACTGGTATCCTGATCCGGTCACCGGCAATGGGAGGCTGCGATGGCACGCTCCGCGTCGGCTCCGCTGGCCGCACACGCGCTGTTCCATACCCACGACCTTGACGAAGCGCGCGAGCGCGTCGCGGCGATCTTCTGCCCGCACAGGCTGGATCGGATCGGGCCGGGCGCGTTCGATGCCAGCCATCACCACATGCGCGGCGAGCGGCTGTCGCTGAACTACATTTCCTACGGCACGAAGACGCTGATCGCGCCGGGCGAGCTGCGCGATTTCTACCTCTTGCAGATGCCGCTTTCGGGCGCGGCCTCGATCCGCAACGGGTCGGATTCCTACGTGTCCGATCAAAGGCGGGCGGCGGTGCTGAACCCGCATCACGCGACGACGATGATCTGGGACGAAGAATGCCGGCAGGTGCTGCTGCAAATCGACCGCGCGGCGCTGAATACGCATCTGGCGGGTCTGATCGCCGGGCGTCCGGACCGCCCGCTGACCTTTACCGGCGCGCTGGATCTGGGCACGGCGCAGGGCGCGGCGCTGAAGGCGCTGGTGCTCTATCTGGTGGCCGAGGCCGATGCGGGGCGCTCGGCCCTGCGCCCCGGAAGCCTGTTGGGACGGCAGATCGAAAGCACGCTGATGACCGGCCTTCTTGAGGCGCATCGGCACAATTTCACCGACGCGCTGAGCCACAGCCGGGGCCATGCCCCCCTGCCCCGGATGGTCCGTCAGGCCGAGGATTTCATGCGCGCCCATGCCGATCAGCCGCTGGCGATCGAAGATGTGGCGCAGGCGGTCGGCGTCAGCGCCCGCACGCTGCAACTGGCCTTTCGGCGGTTTTGCGACACCACCCCGATGGCATTCTTGCGCGATGTGCGGCTTGACCGGGCCGATGCCGATTTGCGCGCGGCGATGCCCGGCGAGAGTGTGACGGAAATCGCCACGCGCTGGAGCTTTGGCCATTTCGGTCGCTTCGCCGGGATGTATCGCGCGCGCTTCGGCTGCACGCCGCGTCAGACGCTGCAGGACGCGCTGGCCGACAAATTCGTCAGCTAGCGCGTTCGAACCACGGCTTCTTCGGATCGGGTTCAGGGATCGCTTCGAGCAATTCGCGCGTATAGGCCGCCTGCGGGGCGGCAAAGAGCGCCTCGCAGGCGGCATCCTCGACGATCTCGCCCTGATGCAGCACCAGAACCCGGTCGCACAGACGGCGGATCACGCTCAGATCGTGGCTGATAAAGGCCAGCGTCAGGTTCATCTCGCGCACGAGATTGCGCAGGATCGACAGCACCTGCGCCTGGCTCGACACATCAAGGCCCGAGACGATCTCATCCGCCAGGATGAAATCGGGCCTGAGCGCGATGGCGCGGGCGATGCCGATCCGCTGACGCTGACCGCCCGACAACTCATGCGGGAAACGCGCGCCGAAACTGCGCGGCAGCCCCACCCGTTCCAGCGCTTCAAGCGCACCTTCGCGCGGGTTCGGGCGACCATGCAGCGACAGAGGTGCTGCGATGATGCGCGCGACGCTCATACGGGGATTGAGCGATGACATCGGGTCCTGAAAGATCATCTGGAAACGATGGCGCAACGGGCGCAGCGCGGGTTCGGGCAGATGGGTCAGGTCGGTGCCGTCGAACGTGACGCGCCCGCCCGTCGGTTCCAGCAGACGCACCAGCGCCCGGCCCAGCGTGGACTTGCCCGAGCCCGAGCCGCCGACGATGCCCAGTACCTGCCCCTTTGGAATCGTGAAGGACATGCCCTTCAGGATCTCGATCCGGGGAGCTGCGCCGAAAAGCGGTTTGCGGGTCATGTCGGGCAGCGACAGGCGCAGGTCCTCGACGCGGTAAAGATCGCTCATGTGTGCCACCTCAGATCGGCTTCGGCCACCGCGCGCCGCGCCTCGGCGATCACCGCGTCGGGAACCGGTGTCAGATCGGCATCGGGATCGGTATGGCGCGGTGTCGCGGCCAGAAGCGCGCGTGAATAGGGATGTTGCGGGGCGTCGAAAAAGGCGCCGACTTCGGCCTCTTCCATCACCAGCCCGCCATAGAGGACGGTCAGCCGCTGGCAGATCTTGGACACCACGCCCAGATCATGCGTCACGAACAACAGCGCCGTCTCGTGGCGGGCCTGCATTTCGAAGATCAGCTTCAGGATCTGCTTTTGCACCGTCACATCCAAGGCCGTCGTCGGCTCATCCGCGACGATCAGCCGGGGTTCGGCGGCAAAGGCCGAGGCGATCAGCACCCGCTGACGCATCCCGCCCGACAGCTCGTGCGGATAGGCGCGCAGCACGCGGTCTGGCTGCGGGATATGCACATCGTGCAGGATCTCGGCGGCGCGGGTCCGGGCGCGGGCACGGTCCCAGCCGAGGATATCGACCAGCCGGTCGGTGATCTGCGGCTCGATCCGCCGTGCCGGATTGAGCGCGGTCAGCGGATCTTGCGGGATCAGTGCCGCCTTGCGCCCGACCAGCGTGCGCCGCTTGCGGGGCGGCAGGGTCAGCAGGTCGACGCCGTCAAGCTCGATCGAGCCCGAGACGATCCGAGCCGAGCGCGGCAGGATGCCCAGCACCGCCTTGCCGATCATCGACTTGCCCGCCCCGGATTCGCCCACGAGGCCCATCACCTCGGTCGCGCTGACATCCAGCGAGACATCACGCAACAGCCTGTGGCGCGTGCCGCGCAAAACGACCGAGAGGTCGCGGATTCGCAGGTAGCTCATGCCCGCCCCCTCAATTCAGCACCGGGTCGAAGCGGTCTTTCAGACCCTCGCCCAGTTGCGAAAACGACAGCACTGTCAGGAACAGCGCGACCAGCGGGAACACCAGAACCCACCACGCCTGATGGATCGACAGCCGCCCCTCGGCAATCATCCCGCCCCATGTCGGATCGTCGGTCGATACCGACAGGTTCACGAAAGACAGGATCGCCTCGACGATCACGGCGATGCCCATTTCCAGCGTCAGAAGAACGGCGATGGTGGACAGGACGTTTGGCAGGATCTCGGTCAGCAGGGTCGACATCCGCCCCCGCCCCGCCACCTGCGCCGAGGCCACGTAATCCATCGCCCCCTGCGCCATCGCCTCGGCCCGGACGACCCGGGCGAAGCGGGTCCAGTCGATGACGATGATCGCCACGACGACCGAGGTCAGCCCGGTGCCCATCACCGCGATCAGCAGGATCGCGAACAGGACCGGCGGGAAAGCCATCCAGATATCGACAAGGCGCGAAATGACCATATCCGCCCAGCCGCGGAAATACCCCGCGATCAGACCCAGAGTCGCACCGATGAGCGCCGTCGCGGTGCCCGCGATCAGCGCCACGATCAGCGCCACGCGCCCACCATACAGGATGCGGCTCAGCACATCGCGGCCCAGACTGTCGGTACCAAGCCAATAGCCCGGCTCGGCGCCGTCCATCCAGAAGGGCGGCAGGCGGCTGGTGAACAGGTCCTGCATCAACGGATCCTGCGGCGCAATCCACGGCGCGAACACCGCGCCGATCACCAGCGCCGCGATCCAGCCCGCCGACAGCCAGAGCCGCAGCCCGGCGGTGCGTTTCACAAGCGAACGACCGTCAAGCATGGCGCAACCTCGGGTTCAGCACGGCGTAGAGCAGGTCCACGGCAAGGTTTACCATCGTGAAGAGCAGCGCGAAGAGCAGCACGATCCCCTGAATAAGCGGCAGGTCGCGGTTGATGACGGCGTCGATGGCCATGTTGCCCAGCCCCTCGTAGGAAAAGAGCCGCTCGATGATGACGGTGCCGCCGATGAGGAAGGTAAACTGCACACCGATCAGCGTCAGCGTCGGCAGGACCGCGTTGCGCAAGGCCTCGCGCAGGATGACGTGGTTCTCGCTGTAGCCCTTGGTGCGGGCGAGCGTCACATAGTCCAGATGCATGGTTTCCTTGAGGCTCTGCTTGAGCAATTGGCCGATGATCGCCGCCAGCGGGATCGCCAGCGCCAGCGCGGGCATCAGCATGTGCTGCACGAGGTCCAGCCAGAGATCGAAGCGCAGCCTGACCACGCTTTCGAACAGGAAGAACGAGGTGGCGAATTCCGGTGCCAGATTGGGCGAAACGCGCCCCGATATGGTAAAGACCGGCCACAGCACGCCAAAGAGCAGGATCAGCACAAGGCCCCACAGGAAATCGGGCACGCTGAGCGCCATGCCGTTGGCCACGTCGAGCGCGCCCTCGGTCCGGGTATAGCGCAGCCGCGTGCCGGTCAGCGCCACCAGACCGCCCAGCGCGACCGCGATGACCAGCGCCATCACCGACAGCTCAAGCGTCGCGGGCAGGCGTGACAGCACCAGCCCCAGCACTGGCTGACGGGTGGTGATCGACGTGCCGAAATCCCCCTGCACGACACCGCCGAGCCAGATGAAGAATTGTTCGGGAATGGATTTGTCGAGCCCGTAAAAGGCTTGCAGGCGGGCGATATCGGCCTCGGTCGCGCCCGGGGGCAACATCATGGCGACGGGGTCGCCGGGAACGATACGGATCACGGCAAAGACGATCACCGCCACGCCGAACAGCGTAACGAGCGTGGTCGCGATCCGCGAGAGGAGTCGGCGCAGGAACATGGGAACCTCGGGCAGCCGGGGGGCAGCAAGTGCCGCCCCCCGGGGACATTACGCGCGCGTCATCAGATGCGGCAGCAGCGCACCCGAAGCATGCGGCACGACATTGACGCCCGAAGCGTGCAGGATCGGCTGAACGTATTGCAGCAACGGCAGCACATAGGCGTGCTCGGCGATATAGCGCGAGACGTCCTTCCAGCCCTGGATCCGGGTTTCCTCGTCGGGTTCAGCCCAGAGCGGCGCGATCTTCTCGATCAGGTCGGGGCTGTCCCAGACCGAATGCGGCGACGGGCCGAACATCGCGAAGCCGGTCGAGGTAGTCGGATCACCCACCGAGTTGCCCCAGTTATAGAACGCGGCCGGTGCAAGCTGGTCGGCGGCGCGCAGCTCGTAGTGGCGGGCGACTTCGTAGACCTCGATCTCGGCCTCGATACCGACCCGGCGCCACATGCCGACGATAGCCTGGATCATCTCGTAATCCTTGGGCTTGAAGCCGCGCGTGGTCTGGATCGTGAAGCGCACCGGGTTGTCGGAGGAATAGCCCGACTCGGCCAGCAATTCGCGCGCCAGATCGGGGTCATAGGGCACTTCGATCGACGGGTCATAGGCCGCATATTCCGGCGTCTCGAGCGTGCTGATCGCCACACCGTAGCCCGAAAGCAGGCGGTCGATGATCAGTTGCTTGTCGACCGCATAGACGGCGGCGCGGCGCACGTTTTCATCAAGCATCACGTCGATATCGTTGAAGAAGATCATTGCGATATCGCTGACCGGAGCGGCCACGCCCGCAAGGCCCGAACGCTCGCGCAGGCGGTCGTATTCCTCGTAGGGGATTTCCAGCGTGACATGGCTGCGGCCCGATTCCACCTCGGCCACGCGGCTGGCGGCATCGGTGACGAAGCGGATGGTGACGCTTTCGAATTCGGGCACGCCGTTCCAGTAATCGGGATTGGCCCGCAGCCGGACGAAAGCGTTGCGCTCGTATTGCTCGACCATGTAGGGGCCGGTGCCGATCGGGGCGGCTTCGAAGCCATCGGCGCCGACGCGCTCGTAATAGGCTTTGGGCAGGACGTAGCCGGTCAGGAAGTACATCCACTTGAAGATCGTCGGATCGAATTGCTGCACATCGGCGATGACGCGGTTGCCCTCGACCCGGTGATTGGCCAGCGTGCCCCAGACGAACTGGATCGGGTTGCCGGTGGCGGGATCAGCGGCGCGGGCCAGCGACCACGCGACATCCTCGGCGGTAAAATCCGAGCCGTCATGCCATTTGACGCCCTCGCGGACATCCATCCAGACCTGCGTGCGGTCCTCGTTCCAGCCCCAGTCGGTCAACAGGCCGGGCGCGGGCGACAGGTCGGGCTCCTGCAGGATGAACTGATCGAAGACCGACTGATAGATGCCCTGAATCGTCGGGTTGACGGCCGAAGGGCCCACGGTCGGGTCCCAGCTGGGCAGGTTGACGTTATAGGCGATCACCAGCTCGTCGATGGCCTGCGCAAAGCTGGGCATCGCGACGCTCAGCGTCACGCTGGCGGCGGTCATCTTCAAAAGACTGCGGCGTGAGAAGGTCATTGTTTGTTTTCCCTGTTGTCGGTGGTTTTGATCGGTGCCCCGTTTGTCGGGGTCTGGTTCATGTCAGGCGTTGCGCAAGCTGATAGCCCGGCCCCGCGCCCGTTCCGCCCCCCGGCCAGACGGCGGCGCCGGTCAGGTGCAGGTTGCGGATCGGCGTGCTGCCATCGGCATGGCCGGGGGCAGGACGGAAGAGGAAATGCTGCGCCAGATGGTGACTGCCGCAAACCTGATCGCCGCCCACCAGATTGGGGTTGTCGGCCTCCAGTTCGGCGGGGGTGACAAGACGGCGGCCAAGGATCTTGGCCCGCGCGCCCGGCGCATAACGCTCGAGGATCTCGAGCGCGCGTTCGGCCATCGGTTCGGCGGCTTCGGTCCAGTCGCGGGCGGTGATCTGGCCCGCCGCATCGCCCTCGATCGTGCCGGGGACCATGCGGACCTGCATCCACAGCACATGCTTGCCTTCGGGCGCGCGCGACGGGTCGAACACGGTCGGCTGGCCCACGACGATGATCGGCTCGTCGGGCAGAAGACCGGCCTTGGCCTGCTGATAGGTGCGCGCCATCTGATCGAGCGAGGGCGCCAGATGCACATAGGCGAAGCCCTTGAGCGCATCGCCCGCCGCCCAGTCCGGCAGGCTGTCCATCGCAAGGTGAATCATCATCGTGCCCGGCGCGTGGGCGTAGCGTTCCATCCGGCTGTCGAAGCCCGCATCCCCGGTGCCGCCGGTCAGCCGCACCAAGGCCTTCGGCGCCAGATTGGCGATCACCGCTTTCTTCGCCGCGATCCTCCGTCCATCGGCAAGGATCACGCCGCGGGCGGTGCCGTTCTCATGCTCGATGCGCGTGACCTCGGCCCCGCATTCGACGCGACCGCCCCGGGCTTCGATGGCCCTGACCATCGCCTTCGTCACGGTGTCGGCGCCCCCCTGCCCCAGCGCCATGCCGAACGCCTGTCCTGCCATCCCTTCGAGATAGGGAAACAGCGCGCCGCCCGCGCTGTCGGGCGCGTAATCCAGATGCATCCCCCACGCGGCCAGCATCGCGCGCAGTTTGTCCGAAGCAAACGTCTCGGTCAGCCAAGCGCGCGGCGAGGCCAGCAAGAAGCGCGTCAGTTCGAGCGACCCATTCAGTCCCCGGCGCCGCCACAGGCCCCACAAGAAATATGCTAATGCACGCATTTTCATCGGCGAGCCGAGCAGCGCGAACACGTCTTCGGCCCGCTCGCCAAAGCCTGCCGACAGCGCTTCCCAGGCTTTGGCATCGACCTCGGACAGGGCCGCGATGCGCGCGCGGTTGGCGTCGGCATCCTGCTCTATTCCCAGCCATGTGCCATCGGGAAAGGCCGAAGCAAAGGGGCGATCCACCGGCGCGAAGGAAAGTCCGTGCCCGGCCAATTCTTCAGCGAATTGTTTATGAAACTGGCTTCCGGCGAACAACGACAGGTTCATTGCGCCCCAGTCGTGGCGAAAGCCCGGCAGGGTATACGCGCCGGATTTCACCGCGCCGCCGGGCTCTGCCGCCCGCTCGAACACCCCGACGCGCCAGCCCTTGGCGGCCAGCATCAATGCACAGGCGAGAGAATTGTGTCCGGCGCCGATCAGCACCGCGTCAAGATCGTCCAAATCGAAGCCCCCTCGAGTCGAAATGATATTTGCAAATGCATATAAATCTGTCTAGTCTGTTTTTGTGAAGGGCCGAGACAGGCCCAAGACAGGGAGAATCGCCATGAGCGCAGCCAATCTTTTGACCCAACTAGCCGAGCATCTGACGTCGGGCGGAATCGAGGTGGTGGATTGCACCGGCACCCTGGGGCCGGACACGCCGATCCTGCAGCTGCCGGAAGATTTCGCGCGCAACACGCCGAAGGTCGAAATCCACAAGATCAGTGAATATGACGATGACGGCCCCTTTTTCGCGTGGAACTGGATGGTGCTGGGCGAGCATACCGGCACCCATTTCGACGCGCCGCATCACTGGGTGACGGGCAAGGATTTCTCGGACGGCTATACCGACACGCTGGACATCAAGCGGGTCGTCGCGCCGGTGAACGTGCTGGATTTCAGCGCCGAATGCTCGAAAGATCCCGACTTCCTGCTGACGATCGACCATGTGAAAGCGTGGGAAGCCGAGCATGGCGAGATCAAGGCGGGCGAATGGGTGGTGCTGCGGTCCGACTGGGACCAGCGCGCGCATGACGAGGCGCTGTTCCTCAATGCCAACGAAACCGGCCCGCACACGCCCGGACCGACCGCCGAGGTGATTCAGTACCTGATCGACAAAGGCATCGTCGGCTGGGGCAGTCAGTGCATCGGCACCGATGCGGGCCTTGCGGGCGGCATGACGCCCCCCTTCCCCGCGCATAACCTGCTGCACGCCAATAACCGCTTCGGCCTGGCCTCGCTCGCCAATCTCGACAAGCTGCCGGCCAAGGGCGCGATCCTGATCGCGGCGCCGCTGAAAATCGTGAAGGGCACCGGCTCGCCCATCCGCGCGCTGGCGCTGGTGCCGAAGGGCTGACGCGCATGGCGGCCGATCACGTCATCATCGGGTCCGGTATCAACGGGCTCGTCGCTGCGGCGCTGCTGGCGCTCAAGGGCCACAAGGTCACCGTTCTCGAACGCGAGGACCGGCTGGGTGGCTGTCTGATGACCGAGGCCGCGACGCTGCCCGGTTTTCAGCATGACGTGATGGCCGCGACATGGGTCTTGTTCATGACCTCGCCTGCAGGCGCGGCCTTGGGGCCGCATCTGGAGCGCCACGGGTTCGAATATTGCCACAGCCCCCATCCCACCGCGGTGCTGCGCCCTGATGGCAGTGCGCTGGCGCTCAGCATGGACCCGGCGCGCAACCGCGCCGCGTTCAATGCGCTGGCCGAGGGCGACGGCGATCAGCACGCGGCGGATACCGGGCAGATCGGGGCCGATGCGCCCTTCCTGTTCGGGCTGCTGGGGGGCGAGCTGTGGTCATGGAGCACGGCGCGGCTGCTTTTCGGTCAGGTGCGCAAGCGCGGTCTGCGCGGGCTGGCCGCATGGATGGGGCAGGCGCTGGCCCCGGCGCGCGGCTGGCTGGAATCGCGCTATCAGAGCCCTCTGGTGCAGGCCCTCTGGGCGCCATGGGTTCTGCATTGCGGGCTGACGCCCGAATCCACCTATTCGGCGCAGATGGGCAAGGTCATCGCCTTCGCGCTCGAGGCTGCGGGCGCGCCCGTGGTCAAGGGCGGCTCGGGCGCGGCGGTCGCGGCGTTCAAGTCGCTGATCGAAGCCCATGGCGGTACGTTCCGCACCGGCGCCGATGTCGCGAAGATCGAGGTCAGCGACAGCCGCGTGACCGGCGTGACGCTGACCAGCGGCGAGACGATCGCCGCGCGCTCGGTGCTGGCTTCGGTCGCGCCGGGGCAATTGTACGAGCGGCTTCTGCCCGATCAGCAACTGAGCCAAGAACGCGCCGCGCTGCCCGAATTCCGGCACGGGCGGGGCGATTTCCAACTTCATTTCGCGCTGGAACGCGCGCCGGAATGGCGCACCGAGGGGCTCGAAGACGTCGCACTCATCCACCTCTCGGACGGGATCGACGCGGTGTCGAAATCCGCCAACGAGGCCGAGCGCGGGCTGTTCCCCGAAACGCCCACCATCTGCGTGGGTCAGCCCTCGCGCCTTGACCCGACGCGCTGCCCCGAGGGCAAGGCGATCCTGTGGCT
Organism: Rhodobacter sp. NTK016B; assembly: GCF_017303295.1. Lineage (GTDB taxonomy): Bacteria > Pseudomonadota > Alphaproteobacteria > Rhodobacterales > Rhodobacteraceae > Pararhodobacter. The sequence goes on from NZ_JAFKOK010000002.1 coordinate 314,028, forward strand.
GCAGATCCCCGATGCGCCGCGCACCATCAAGGGCGATGCCGCAGGCCAGATCGCGGGCACAGCGTGGGACGAAACCACGCGCGAGGCCTTCGCGGACCGGATCGAAGGCATTCTTGCCCGCCACATCAAGGATTTCGACCAGATCAAGCTGGCCCGCCGCGCCTATTCGCCGGCGGATCTGGAAGCGCTCAATATCAACCTTGTGGGCGGCGATCCCTATGGCGGGCATTGCGGCATTGACCAATTCTTTATCTGGCGTCCCTTCGCGCATTCCACCAACGGGGTTGGTCCTGTTCGCGGCCTGATCCATATCGGCGCCTCGACGCATCCGGGGCCGGGCCTTGGCGGCGGATCGGGTTTCAACGCGGCGAAAAGGCTGGGGGCATGAGCGATCAAGGAAAACGACCAACGCGGCTGGGCGAAACGGGGCTGGAAGGCTTCGCGCCCTATCTGATGAACCGCATCATGGGCCGCTATAACGCCGAGGTGCGCGCGGCTCTGGGCCAGAACGGATTGTCCACGCCGAAGATGCGCGCGCTGGCGGTGCTGTCGGTGGTCCCCGCGCCGCTGATCCGCGAACTGGCGGTCTATGCCGTTACCGAACAATCGACGCTGAGCCGGGCGCTGGATCAGCTTGAGGCCGATGGCCTTGTGCGGCGCGAAGCCGATGCCAGCGACAGCCGCGCCACGCGCATCCATATCACTACTGCCGGTCTGGCCGTGTTCGAAGGCCTGTGGCCTCACATGACCGACGCGCAGGAAACCATGTTCCGGGACATCTCGGACGATGAGCGGCAGGCCTTTCTGGGCACGCTGCAGAAGATGCTGCGCAACATCCGCAAGCACGAGTTCTGACCCATCCAGCCCCGAAGGGACCCTGCCATGAAGACCCTTGTAGCCACCGCTTGCCTGACGGCTCTGGCCCTGCCCGCCATCGCCGACCCGATGCCGGGGATGCGCGGGGTCAATCATATCGGCCTGACAGTGCCGGATCTGGATCAGGCCGAGGGTTTCTTTTCCGAGGTTCTGGGCTGCGAGCGGGCGATGGCCTTCGGGCCGTTCCGCGACGACGAGGGAACCTTCATGCAGGACCTGCTGGGCGTCGATCCGCGCGCAGTGGTCAACCAGATCCGCATGCTGCGCTGTGGGTTTGGCAGCAATATCGAGCTGTTCAGCTATGACGCGCCCGATCAGACCGTGATCGAGCAACGCAACAGCGACATCGGCGCCTATCACATCGCCTTTTATGTCGACGATATCGATGCCGCCGCAGCCTATCTGCGCGACGCGGGCATACAGACGAATATGGGGCCGCTGCCGGTCACCGATGGTCCCGCTGCAGGGCAGAGCATCCTGTATTTCTCGGCGCCCTGGGGGTTGCAGTTCGAAGCGATCTCGTTCCCCGAGGGCATGGCATACGAACACGAGGGCGGCCCGATCCTGTGGTCGAACACCGCCCCCTCGGAATAAGACGGAACGGGTAGAACATCATGGCGGAACGGTCCTTCAAAGCCGAAGTCCAGCATCTGCGGCTGGGCGCGGGTGAGACCTTCACCGGCGAGGGGATCCTTGCGATCACCAAGGCGCTGCTGGAAAACGGGGTCGGCTATGTCGGCGGCTATCAGGGGGCACCGATCAGCCACCTGATGGACGTTCTTGCCGATGCCGAGGAATTGCTGGGCGAGCTGGATGTCCGCTTCGAGGCCAATGCCTCGGAAGCAGCAGCAGCGGCGATGCTGGCGGCCTCGGTGCATTATCCGATCCGGGGGGCCGTGACCTTCAAGGGGCCGGTGGGTGTGAACGTCGCCTCCGACGCGCTGGCCAACCTCGCCTCGTCGGGCGTGACCGGCGGCGCGCTTATCATCGTCGGCGAGGATTACGGCGAAGGCTCAAGCATCATGCAGGAACGCAGCCACGCCTTTGCGATGAAGTCGCAGTTCTGGCTGCTGGACCCGCGCCCCAACCTGCCCTCGATCGTCAAGGCGGTGGGCGACGGGTTCGAACTGTCGGAAGCCTCCAACACCCCCGTCATGCTGATGGTGCGGATCCGCGCCTGCCACGTCACCGGCCAGTTCGAGACCAGCGACAACAAGCGCCCCACGCTCAGCGTGCGCGATGCGCTGGCGACACCGCAGCGCGATGTCTCGCGCATCGTGCTGCCGCCGATGAGCTACGCGCAGGAACACGACAAGATCGACAACCGCTGGCCCGCCGCCGAGCGCTTCATCCGCGAACACAAGCTGAACGAGGTGTTCGGGCCAAGCACGGCGCCGGTCGGCATCGTCTGTCAGGGCGGCATGTATAACGGCGTGATCCGCGCGCTGCAGCGGATGGGGCTGGCCGATCTCTATGGCCAGACGCAGGTGCCGATCTATTGCCTCAACGTGACCTACCCGCTGCTGCCCGACGAATTCGCCGAATTCTGCGAGGGCAAGGACGCGGTGCTGGTGGTCGAAGAGGGCCAGCCCGAATTCATCGAACAGGCCTATGCCACGATGATGCTGCGCTCGGGCTCGACCACGCGGCTGCACGGCAAGGACATCTTCCCGATGGTCGGCGAATATACCGGCGCGGTCATGAAAGAAGCGTTCGAGACCTTCCTTCGCCAGCACGCGCCCGACCTGCTGCCCGCGCAGGTTCTCGCGCCCAATACCGAAGCCCCGGCGATCCCGGACCTGTCCAAGACCGTGCCGATCCGTCCGCCCGGCTTCTGCACCGGCTGCCCCGAACGCCCGATCTTCGCGGCGATGAAGCTGGTGCAGCAGGAGCTGGGCGAACACCAGATCAGCGCCGATATCGGCTGCCACCTGTTCGCCAGCCTGCCGCCGTTCAATATCGGCGGCGCGACGATGGGCTACGGTCTGGGCCCGGCCTCGAACGCGGCCTTCGACGGCGGCAAGAAAGGGGGCGCCGAGAAGCGCTCGATCGCGGTGATCGGCGATGGCGGGTTCTGGCATAACGGCCTGACCTCGAGCTTCGGTAACATGGCGTTCAACAAGTCCGACGGGGTCGCGGTGATCGTCGACAACTACTACTCAGCCGCGACCGGCGGGCAGGACATCCCCTCGTCCCGCGCCAAGAACCCGACCAAGGCCACCAATAACCCGATTTCGAAGGCCCTTAGGGGCATCGGCATCGACTGGGTGCGGCAGGTCGACCGGACCTATGACGTGGCCGGGATGCGCGACATCCTGCGCGACGCGCTGACCACAGAAAGCGAAGGGCCGAAAGTCATCGTCGCCTCGTCGGAATGCATGCTCAACAAGCAGCGCCGCGAAAAGCCCCTGCGGGCCGCCGCGATGCGCGAGGGGCGCCGTGTCGAGGTGCCGCGCTTCGGTGTCGATGAAAGCGTCTGTACGGGCGACCATGCCTGTATCCGGCTGTCCGGCTGCCCGTCGCTGTCGCTAAAACGGCTGGACGATCCGCTGCGCGACGATCCCGTCGCCTCGATCGACACGTCCTGCGTGGGCTGCGGCAATTGCGGCGAGGTGTCGGAAGCCGCCGTGCTCTGCCCGTCATTCTACGAGGCCCGCGTGGTCCATAATCCCGGCCCGTGGGAGCGCCGCCTGAACGGCTGGCGCCAAGGCCTGATCGGCTGGCTGGCCCGCCGCCGCCAGTCCCGCCAGCTCGGTTTCAGCGAGGTTCAGCCATGACACTGCCCTTCACCCCGGAACAGCCCCTCGCCTCGGCGGGGGACGTGATCAAGCTGGCCGTCATGGCGGTCGGCGGTCAGGGCGGCGGCGTCCTGACCGGCTGGATCGAGGCGCTGGCCCGCGCGCAGGGCTACGCGGTTCAGGCGACCTCGGTCGCGGGCGTGGCGCAGCGCACCGGCGCGACGATCTATTACATCGAGATGGCGCCCGCCGGGTCGTCGGCCCCGGTCTTTTCGCTGGCCCCGGCGGCGGGCGACGTGGACGTGGTGATCGCCGCCGAGATGATGGAGGCGGGCCGCGCGATCATGCGGGGCTTCGTTACGCCCGACCGCACTACGCTGATCGGTTCGACCCACCGCGCGCTGGCGGTGAGCGAGAAGATGGCGCCGGGGGACGGCATCGCCGACGCGGACGAAGTTCGTGCGGCGGCCGAGGTCGCGGCGCGCGGGCTGGTGCTGGCGGACTTCGAGGCCGCAGCGCTCGATGTGGGCTCGGTCATCTCGGCCAGCCTGTTTGGCGCGCTGTCGGGATCGGGCGCCCTGCCCTTCCCGCCCGAGGCCTTCGAGGCCGCGATCCGCGCAGGCGGCAAGGGGGTCGATGCCTCGCTGCGCGCCTTTGCCGCCGGACGGCAGGCGGCCCTTGCCGGGGTTCAGCCCGCCACGCATCCGATGCCCGGCACTGCCGCTGCCGCTGCCCCAAGCGGCCCCGCCCGGCTGCGCAAGGCATGGGACGACCTGCAGGCGCGCATCGCGGCGCTTCCCGCCCCGGTGCAGCCGATGGCGCAGGCCGGTCTGCGCAAGGTGGTGGATTTCCAGCATCCGGCATACGGCGCCGAATATCTCGACCGTCTGGACAAGGCGCTGGCGGTCGACCGGGCCGAGCGGGACTGGACCCTGTCGGTGACGGCCGCGAAATACCTTGCCAATGCGATGGCCTATGACGACGTGATCCGCGTGGCCGATGCCAAGACCCGGCCCGAACGGCTGGACCGCATCCGCGCCGAGATGGGCGGGGCCGAGGTCATGCAGCTGACCGAATACACCCATCCCCGCGCCGAAGAGATCGTGAGCCTGCTGCCGCGAGCGCTGAGTCAGGCGATCACCGACCGGCCCCGGCTGATGGGCTGGATCGACCGGCGCGTGAACAAGGGACGCAGGCTGCGCACCGACCGACTGCTGCCGTTCCTGCAATTGCACGCGCTGGCGTCGATGCGGCGCTTTCGTCCGATGAGCCTGCGCCACGCTGAAGAGCGCGCGCATCTGGAAACGTGGTATGCCAGCGCGCTTGCGCGGGCGGGGACGGATTACGATCTGGCCGTCGCCACACTACAGGCGCGGCGGCTGATCAAGGGTTATTCCGACACCCATGCGCGCGGTCTGGGCAAGTTCGACCGGGTGATGACCGGGATCGCGCGGGTCGAGGGGCGCGAGGATGCCGCCGACTGGGCGCGCCGCCTGATGACCGCCGCCCTGCAGGACGAAGAAGGCAGTGCGCTGGACGGGACGCTGAAGACCATCGAAAGCTTCGCCGCCTGAGCGCCCGGCTCAGCGGCCGCCCCGCACCCGCCCGATGCTCAGCGCGCTCTGGCGCAGGATATCGAGCACCCGGTCCAGCCGCGCAGGGTCGTCGAAGGCGTTGACCGAAGCCGTGGTGGCCAGCACGAAGGGCGTCTGTCCCAGCGCGCCCACCGGCACCGCCACGCCCGCCGCGCCCAGCTCGAACTCGTCGCGGGCGATGCAATAGCCCTGCTCGCGCGCGGCCTCAATGGCGGCGCGCAGACGCTCGGGGGCGGTTTCGGTCGCCTCGCTGTAGCGCGGGGCGGGCCGGGCGGCGAGGGCCGCGTCCAGCACCTCGGGTCCCGAGCGCGCCAGCAGCATCCGTCCGACCGCCGTATGCAGAAGCGGCAGCGTGCTGCCGATCCCGAAGCCCAGCGTGACACGGGCCGAGGCAGGGGCCGCGCGGTCGACATAGACCGCCTGCAGCCGGTCGCGGGTGGCCAGCGCCACTTCCATGTCCAGCTCTTCCGCCGCGTGGCGCAGGATGGGCTGCACGACGCGCCCGACCTCCAGCCCGCCCAGATAGCCGCCCGCCAGCGTCAGCACCCGGGGCGCAAGCCGCAGGCCCGTTTCGCCCTCTTCCAGATACCCACAGCGCGTCAGCGTCAGGCAGAGCCTGCGCACCACGGCGCGGTCCAGCCCGGAGCGCCGCGTGATCTCTGGCAGGGTCAGGTTCTGCGCGCTCTGCTCGAAACAGGCCAGCACGTCGAGCCCCTTGGCAAGGGTCGCGGCGAAATCGCGATCGCTCATTTGACAGGTCTCCCGCGCTCTGGCAAAGTTCACATATCGCCCACTATGTGCGATTATCGCACTTTTCGCAAGGGGAGCCTGATCCTATGCCACCCTCCGACACCGCCGCGGACGGTTGGGTCCAGATCGCCACCAGCGCCGATCTGGATCGCCCGCGCCCGCTGATCCCCCTGACGCTGCAAGGCCGCAGGCTCGTGCTGTTTCGCGATGAAGAGGGGCAGCTGGGCCTGATCGGCCGTCATTGTCCGCATCGCGGCGCGGACCTGTGCTATGGTCGGCTGGAAGATAACGGCCTGCGCTGTCCGTTCCACGGCTGGCATTTCGACCGGACCGGCCAATGCGTCGAACAACCGGCCGAACCCGAAGGCTCGCGCATGCACGAACAGATCCGCGTGCCGATGGTGCCGGTAAAAGAAGAGAATGGCGCGATCTGGGCGCAGGTGGGCGCGGAACTGGAACGGGCAGCAGCATCGGAGGCAAACGCATGATCAGCCAGCACCTGAACGACCGGATCACCCGCATCGCGCCGGGCACGCCCGCAGGTACGGTGCTGCGCCAATACTGGCAGCCCGCCGCGCTGGTCGATGAACTGGCGCACGGCCCGCTTGTGCCCGTGAACCTGCTGGGCGAACGGCTGGTTCTGCGGCAGGGCGCGCAGGGGCTGGAGCTGGCGACGCGCGTGGCCTCGCCCGACGAAGCCCCCACGCATTACCCCGCCTCGGACGCGATCCAGATCGATCCCGATGGCCCGGTTTATCCGACCGAGACCCGCGCGGGCCTGATCTTTGCCTATCTGGGCGACGGGGCGCCGCCGCCCTTCCCCGCTTTCGACTGTTTCCGCGCGCCCGAAAGCCATGTCTTCGCCTTTAAGGGTCTGTGGGAATGCAACTGGCTGCAGGCGCTGGAAATCGGCATCGACCCGGCGCATGCCTCGTTCCTGCACCGGTTTCTCGAAGACGAGGATCCCGCCGACAGCTATGGCAAACAGTTCCGCGACAAGGCGGGCGCGACCGACATCCCGATGACGAAGCTGTTGCGCGACTATCCGCGCCCTGAGATCAAGGTCGATGAGACCGATTACGGCCTGAAGATCACCGCGCTCCGACACATGGAAAACGGTCATACCCATGTCCGTGTCACCAATCAGATCTTCCCCGAGGCGATCTGCATCCCCATGTCGCGCGAGATGACGATCACCCAGTGGCACGTCCCTGTCGATGACGAGACCTGTTACTGGGTCACCGTCTTTACCAGTTTCGACAAGCCCGTGAACAAGGAGGTCATGCGCGCGCAGCGGCTCAAAGAGCATCGGCTGCCCGATTACGCGCCGCTGAAGAACCGCCGCAACGATTACCATTACGACCCCGCCGAACAGGCCTCGCTGACCTATACGGGCATGGGGCTGGACATCAACGTGCATGACCAGTGGGCGGTCGAGGGCATGGGGGCCATTCAGGACCGCACGCAGGAGCATCTGGGCCGCTCGGACGTGGCGATCATCCGCTATCGGCGGATGTTGCGGCGGATGATGGATGCGGTGGAACAGGGCGATTTCTCGGCGCTGCCGATGCATGGCGACGGCGCTGCGGCGATCATGGGCCCCTTGTCGAACGACGCCATTGCCGAAACAGCGGATTGGCAGGCCTCCAGCCGCGCCACCGACCGCGCGCGCCGCGTGGCCTGCCCCTGGAACGCGACGGTGTGAGCATGGACGGAGCGATCAAGGGCGCGCTGTTCGAGCGCGGATTGCTGAGCGAGAATCAGGCACGCGCGGGCGCGGAACTGGCCGCGCGCGTGGTCGCCGACGGGTTCGAAACCGTGCGCGTGCTGTTCGCCGATCAGCACGGCATCCTGCGCGGCAAGACGATTACCGCCCGGACGCTCGGCTCGGCGCTGGCTGCCGGGCTGTCGGTGCCCTCGACGCTGATCCTGAAGGACACCGCGCATCGCACCGTGTTCGACGTGTGGAAAAACGGCCTGACGCTGGACGGCGTGTCGCTGTCGGGCGCGGGCGATCTGCTGCTGGTCCCCGATCCCGGCACCTTTACCCCGCTGCCATGGTCGCCGCATTCCGCCGTCATCCTGTGCGATCTGGCCTATCGCTCGGGCCAGCGCGTCTCGGTCTCGTCGCGCGGCGTGCTGCGGCGGGCGATGGACGGCCTTGCGCGCACCGGACATGACGCGGTGATGGGGCTGGAGGTCGAATTTCAGGTCTTCTCGGTCAGCGATGACGGGCTTGCCCACGATCAGGCCACCATGCCGCCCGCGGCGCTCACGACCCGCAACACCACGCAGGGCTGGGCCTTTCTGACCGAAACACGCTACGGCGCGGTCGAGCCACTGATGGACGAACTGCGCCGCGCGGCCGAGGCGATGGGCCTCGCGCCCCGTTCGATGGAAATCGAGATGGGGCCCAGCCAGTTCGAATTCACCTTCGATGCCTCGGACCCGATGGTTCAGGCCGACCGCTTCGTGCTGTTCCGCATGATGGTGAAAGAGATCTGCCAGAGGCAGGGCCTGCATGCCAGCTTCATGCCCAAGCCGCGCGTCGCGAATGCGGTGGCGAATGGCTGGCATATCCATCAATCGCTGGTCTCGCGCGAAACCGGGCACAATGTCTTCACCCCGGGCGAAGACGGCACGCCCACGCTCGAAGCCGGGGCGTGGATCGCCGGTCTGCTCGACCACGCGCCTGCCACCTGCCTGCTGACCAACCCTACGATCAACGGCTACAAGCGCTTCAGCGCCTTCCAGCTGGCGCCCAACCGCGTGCAATGGGGTACCGACAATCGCGGCGCCATGCTGCGCGCGCTGTTCCAGCCGGGCGACCCTGCCGCGCGGATCGAGAACCGCGTCGCCGATACCGCTGCCAACCCCTATTACGCGCTGGCCGGGCAGATCCTGTCGGGGCTCGACGGTCTCAATCGCGGTGCCACGCCCCCGCCGCCCACGCTGACGCCCTATGCCGAGGATCAGACGCATCTTCCCGCCACGCTGGAGGCCGCCGTTCACGCATTCGAGGCCAGCCCGCTTTATGCGCAGACCCTGGGCGAAGATTTCGTGCGATATCTTGCGCATCTCAAACGGGCGGAATGGGCGCGCTACCTGTCCACGGTGTCGGAATGGGAACAGGCCGAGTATTTCAACCTGTTCTGAAAGGCCTGCAATGACCGATCTGCGCATCGAAGGCCTTCCCGTCGCCGGGCGGTTTTTCGAGGATATCATCGACGGCTATTTCCCCCTGCGCGAAAGCCTGCGTCAGGGACTGCAACGCAATGGCTTCGGCGCAGCGCTGGTGGTGATGTCACATGCGCCGATCCTGCATCTGCCCGGGGATGACGGGCAGGGTCCGGTGCCGATGCGCTTGCAAGCGGCCCGTGCCGGCGTGTTGCGCTCGTTCCTCGGGCTGGCGGTGATCGCGGGCAACGACATGCGGCTGGTGGGCGCGGGCGACTGGGTCTGGCCCGGCGCAGCGCATGGCATGACCCCCGACACAAGGCTTGCCGAACCCGCCTTTCTGCGCGGGATCGGGCTGCTACCCGGGCCGGTGAACGGCGGAGTGTTCGGGCGGGTTCTGCGCGATGAAAGCTCGGGCCTGTCTCTGGGCGCGGGGACCGGCTCAGCGGGTGAGCGCTGGGGCTTCACCCGTCTCCCCGGCGGAATCGAGCGGCACGAGGGCCTGCTGGTCGCGCCCGGTTACGCCGACGGAGGCGATGGGCCGATGCTGTCGGTGGAAACGGGTATATCCGGGCACGGCTTGGCCTCAACCCTGATGGCGCGGGATCTGGCGGCGGGACGAAACTGGCGGGCGGCCCCGGCCTAGCCCTGCCGCCCGGCGATGGTCTCCAGCGCGTGCCACAGGCTTTCCGCAGCCGAGCGCATGCCCCAGATGCCCAGCCGATCCTCGGCCCGGCGCAGCACATAGGTGCCCAGATGCTCGATGGTGCTGCGCGTGGCATGGCCGGGGGCGAAGCGCGTCAGGTCGAGATTGACAGCACGTTCAAGGAAACGCTCAATCGGTTCAGCGCCGCCCGTCGAGCTGATCTCGAACAGCACCCAGCCATCCGTCTGTTCGGTGACCGAGGCACCGGGCGCGCGTTCGCCCAGCATCGCGGCGGCATCGACCTCGGCGCAGCCCGGCATTTCCACCAGCCATTGTCCCGGCCCCGTCCAGAACGCGGTCAGCCCGTCGGTTTCGTGCCATCTCCCCGGTTCCGGCAAGGGCAGCGACGGGGGCGGCGTGCCCGTGCGCAAAGCCAGCGAGGCAAGGCCGCAATCGGGCGTTTCGGCCAATGTCAGGGCGCCATGGGTCACGCGGCGGGGCGCGGTGGCGCCCAGCGCGCAGAGGGGGGAAAGATCAGTCACGCAGGCGCCCTCCTTCGGGATCGACGAAATGGCTGGGCACGACGCGCAAGGCGACCTCGCTGCCCTGAAGCGGGTTGGCGGCGGTGATGACCTCGCCCATGCGATCGGCCCCGTTTTGCAGGAAACCGAGCCCGATGGACGAGCCGACATGCGGCGAATGGCAGGCCGAGGTGATCCAGCCCTGATCGTGGTCCAGATCGCGCGGCGCGCCCTCATCGAACAGATGCGAGCCGGGCACGACCACGTCCTTGGCATCGACCGGCTGCAGTCCGACAAGGATCCGCGTCTCGGCCGCCAGCCCGTCGCGCCGGGACATGACATTGCCGATCGCGTCTTTCTTCTTGGACACCATCCGCCCCAGACCCAACATCTGCCCGGTGGTCTGGCCGTTCAGCTCGGCCCCGGCAGCGTGGCCCTTTTCGATCCGCATGACGCCCAGCGCCTCGGTCCCGTAAGGAGTGACGCCCATGTCCGCGCCCGCTTCCATAAGACGCGCCATCAGCGCATGGCCGTAGCGCGCAGGCACCGCCAGTTCGTAGGCCAGTTCGCCCGAGAACGAGATCCGGAACAGCCGCGCCCGCAGCCCGCCGCAGATCGTCAGCGGCGCGCAGGCCATAAAGGGAAAGGCCTCGTTCGACAGGTCGAAATCGTCGACCACACGGCTCAGCAAGTCGCGCGATTTCGGCCCCGCCACGGCGATCTGCGCCCAGGCGTCGGTGGTCGAGATCAGTTGCACATCCAGCTCGGGCCACAAGCATTGCCGGGCGAATTCCATGTTGCGATAGACCGGCCCCGCATTCGCGGTGGTGGTGGTGACGACGTAGTGATCCTCGGCCAGACGGGCGCAGGTGCCGTCGTCATAGGCGATGCCGTCCTCACGCAGCATGAGACCGTAGCGCACCATGCCGACCTTCAGGCTGGCCATCGCATTGGCATAGAGCCGGTCCAGAAAGACCCCGGCATCGGCGCCCTGCACATCGACCTTGCCCAAAGTAGTCACGTCGCACAGGCCCACGCCCGCGCGCACCGCCAGTACCTCGCGATCGACGGATTGGCGCCAATGCGTCTCGCCGGGGCGGGTGAAGTATTGCGCGCGCATCCACGGCCCGACCTCGACGAAGGTGGCGCCGTTCTCCTTGGCCCAGTGATGCGTGGGGGTCAGGCGGCGGGGGCGGAAATGCGCGCCGGTATCGCCGCCACCCAGCACCCCCAGCGACACGCCGGTATAGGGCGGGCGGAAGATCGTCGTGCCGGTTTCGGGGATCGACTTGCCCGTCAGTTCCGCCATCACGGCCAGCGCGGTGACATTGGCCGTCTTGCCCTGATCGGTCGCCATGCCCAGCGTGGTCCAGCGCTTCAGATGCTCGACCGGGCGCATGTTTTCCTTGTGCGCCAAGGCGATGTCCTTGACCGTCACATCGTTCTGGAAATCGACCCAAGCGCGGCGCTTGCCGGGCACATGCCAGATCGGCGCGACGTTGTCGTGACGGGTCTCGGCCTGAGGCAGCGGAACAGTCGGCGCCGGAAGGCCCAGCTGCGCCAGCGCCTCGCCGGCGGCCCGCAAACCGTCGGCCAAAGCCTCGGCCGTGCTGCCCTGCCCGGCGCAGGCGCCTGCGGCGATCAGCCCCTCGGGTCCGCCCGCGCCCGGCACGAAGGCCAGCTTGTCGGCATCCCAGACCGGCCGCCCGCGATGATGCGAGGCGAGATGGACATTCGGGTTCCAGCCGCCCGCGACGCCCAGCGCGCCCACGGAAAGGGTCTCAGGGCCCGCCGACGTCTCGACGCTGATGGAATGCAGCCCCAGACGCCCCTTGGTGCCGACGAACTGCGCGCCCGCCATCAGCCGGTATTCGCCCTGCGCCTGCACCCCGGCGCGTGCATCGATGACCGCAGCCACCGGCACGCCCCGCGCGATCAGGTCCGACGCAGTCCGGTGGCCGTCATCGTTATTGGTGAAGATCGCCACCGGGGCCGCCGTACCCGGCGCCGCCGCCCAGCGATTGGCATAGGCCCGCATCGCGCCCGCCAGCATCACGCCGGGGCGGTCATTGTCGGCAAAGGGGATGTGCCGCTCGGTCGCGCCGGCGGCAAGGATCGCGCGCTTGGCGGTGATCCGCCACAGCGTCTGGCGCACCGCACCGCCCGGCGTGGCAAGGTGATCCGACACCCGCTCGACCGCGCCGAACACGCCGTGATCGTAGACGCCGAACACCACCGTGCGGGGAAGGATGCGCACGTTCGGCAAGCTTTCCAGCTCAGCCCGGACCGTGTCGACCCATTCGACCGCCGGGGCGCCGTCGACTTGGTCGCTTTCGGCCAGCAGCCGCCCGCCCAGGCGAAAGTCCTCGTCCGCAAGGATCACCCGCGCGCCGGCCCGGCCTGCGGCCAGCGCCGCCATCAACCCGGCAGGACCGGCGCCGATGACCAAGAGATCCGCGTGAAGATAGCCGCGATCATAGGCATCGGGATCGGGAAGCTCGGACAGTTCCCCCAGCCCCGCCGCGCGACGAATAGCCGGCTCGTAGAGCTTTTCCCAGAAGGCGCGCGGCCACATGAAGGTCTTGTAATAGAACCCCGCCGCGAAGAAGGGCGACAGCAGATCGTTGACCGCCAGCAGATCGAAATTCAGCGGCCCCACATGGTTTTGCGAGCGCGCGACCAAACCGTCGTAAAGCTCGGCGACCGTGGCGCGCGTATTGGGTTCGGCGCGGGCGCCCTCGCGCAGGGTGACCAGCGCGTTGGGTTCCTCGGACCCCGCCGCAACGATCCCGCGCGGACGGTGATATTTGAAGCTACGACCTACCAGCCGCACGCCATTGGCCAGAAGCGCCGAGGCCAGCGTATCGCCGGGATGCCCCTGATAGCGCTTGCCGTCGAAGGTGAAGGACAGGGTGCGGCTGCGGTCGATCAGACCGCCGGGAAGCCGGGTCATGCCGTGCCCTCCTTGCGCGCCAGAGACACGTCGCGCGCCAGTTCGGCGCCGAGGATCTCATGCGTCAGCGTGTTGCGTGTCACCACCAGCCATGAGCGGTCGCCCTGTTCGTGGAACCACAGCTCGCGGTGAAGGCCCGCCGGGTTGTCGCGCTGAAAGACATAGTCGGCCAGCTCTGCCTCGTCGCCGCTGGTCGGGCGTTCGATAAGCCGGGCATCGCCGAGATAGGTGAATTCCTGCGCGTCGCGCAGACCGAGAAGAGGATGGGGGATCAGCATGACGTCGCCCTCAATGCAGGTTGGGTTGGGCGCCGACGCCCTTTTCGTCAATGACGTGACCGCGCGCGAACCGGTCCAGCCGATAGGCAGTGGCGGTTTCGTGCGGGGTATCGGTGGCGAGGAGATGCGCGAAGGCATAGCCCGAGGCCGGCGTGGCCTTGAACCCGCCATAGCACCAGCCCGCATTCAGATAGAGCCCGTCGACCGGCGTGCGGTCGATGATCGGCGAGCCGTCCATCGACATATCCATCAGCCCCGCCCAACTGCGCAGCAGCCGCGCGCGACCGATCCGGGGCATCAGGGCCATGCCGCCCTCGACCACGTCCTCGACCACCGGCAGGTTGCCGCGCTGCGCGTAGGAATTGTAGCCGTCGATATCGCCGCCAAAGACCAGCCCGCCTTTGTCCGACTGGCTGACATAGAAATGCCCGGCGCCGAAGGTGATGACGCCGTCGATTGCGGGCTTCAGCCCTTCGGTCACGAAAGCCTGCAGCACATGGCTTTCGATGGGCAGCCGCAGCCCCGCCTGCGCCATCACGCGCGACGAGGACCCGGCAACCGCCACGCCCACCTTCTTCGCGCCGATGAAGCCACGGTTGGTTTCCACGCCCTGCACGCGGCCATGCTCAATCCGGAAGCCGGTCACTTCGCAATTCTGGATGATATCGACGCCGCGCAGATCGGCAGCGCGGGCATAACCCCACGCGACACCGTCATGGCGCGCGGTTCCCGCGCGGCGCTGCAAAAGCCCGCCCTTGATGGGAAAGCGCGCATTGTCGAAATTCAGCCACGGATACATCCGGCGCACCGCGTCCTGATCCAGCAATTCGGCCCCGGCGCCGGTCAGGTGCATCGCGTTGCCGCGCCGCCGATAGGCGTCGCGCTGGCCGTCGCTGTGATAGAGGTTCAGGATGCCGCGCTGGCTGACCATGGCGTTGAAATTGATCGCCTGTTCCAGCCCTTCCCACAATTTCATCGAGAATTCGTAGAATGGCTGGTTGCCCGGCAGCAGATAGTTCGAGCGGATGATCGTGGTGTTGCGACCGATATTGCCCGAGCCCAGCCACCCCTTTTCCAGAACCGCGACCTTGCGGATCCCGTGGACCTCGGCAAGGTAGAACGCGGTGGCCAGCCCGTGACCGCCGCCACCAATGATGATGACATCGTACTCGGATTGCGGTGCGGGATCGCGCCACAGGGGCTTCCAGCCCTTATGGCCGCGCAGGGCCTCGGCGACGACCCGAAAACCGGAGAATTTCATCGGCGCTGCTCCTTGGTTGGCACCGTGGGGACAGGATCAGAGTAGAGCGGAGAGCGGGCCACTTCTTCCCGGAAACGGACGTTCTGTTTCGGTTTTTGGTCATACAAAGCAGTGTATCCTAGCCTTCCGAATCACCCGCTCCGGGCGCCCGCCCGTGTCCATTAAGTTATTCGATTTCATCAATATTCTGGCAGCGCCACCCTACGGTCTCGGCCATGAAAAAACGGGGACCAGAGGCCCCCGTCAGGTTCGGACCGGCGGGAGACGTCTCCGGGTCCGGTATCGCGTCGATACAGCGCTCAGATATCGAGCGTGTTGTCTTTCTCCCAGCGCGAGAAATGGTTGACGAAAGCGTTCCATTCCTGGTGCTTCATCTTGATGTACGAGGCCGAGAACTTGTCCCCCAGCATCGCTTTCAGCTCGGTATCGGCATCGAGATTGCGGATCGCGTCGAGCATGTTGAGCGGCAGCTTCGGCGCGTCGGTAATCGACTGCCCTTCGGCATACATGTCGATGTCATAGCGCCGGCCCGGATCGGCTTTCGAGCGGATGCCCGACAGACCGGCGGCGATGATGACGGCCTGCAGCAGATAGGGGTTCACCGCCCCGTCGGGCAGGCGCAGTTCGAACCGGCCGGGACCCGGCACGCGGACCATGTGGGTGCGGTTGTTGCCCGTCCATGTCACCGTGTTCGGCGCCCAGGTCGCGCCCGACATCGTGCGCGGCGCGTTGATGCGCTTGTAGCTGTTCACCGTCGGGTTGGTGATCGCCGCCAGCGCCTCGGCGTGTTTCATGATCCCGCCAAGGAAATGCCCGCCTTGTTCGGACAGCCCCACTTCGCCGATCTGGCCACCGGCATCGCCCGCGAAGGCATTGGTCTTGCCGTCGAGATCCCAGACCGAGATATGCGCGTGGCAGCCGTTGCCGGTCAGCCCTTCGATCGGCTTGGGCATGAAGGTCGCGCGCAGGCCGTGCTTTTCGGCCACCGACTTGACCATGAATTTGAAGAACGAATGCCGGTCCGCCGTAACCATCGCATCGGCGTAATCCCAGTTCATCTCGAACTGGCCATTCGCGTCCTCGTGGTCGTTCTGGTAGGGGCCCCAGCCCAGATCGAGCATGTAATCGCAGATCTCGGCGATCACGTCATAGCGCCGCATCACCGCCTGCTGGTCGTAGCAGGGTTTCTCGGCGGTATCGAACACGTCCGAGATCGCGTCGCCCTCGGGCGTCAGCAGGAAGAACTCGGCCTCGATTCCGGTCTTGACGCGCAGCCCTTCCTCGGCGGCTTCGGCCACCAGTTTCGCCAGCACGTTGCGCGGCGCCTGTTCGACATTCTCGCCTTCCATGATGCAGCGCGCGGGCACCCAGGCCACATCAGGCTTCCACGGCAGCTGGATCACCGCATCGGCATCGGGCACGGCCAGCATGTCGGGATGCGCGGGCGTCATGTCGAACCATGTCGCGAAGCCCGCAAAGCCCGCGCCGTCCTCTTCCATCCCCGCAATCGCCTGCGCCGGAACCAGCTTGGCGCGCTGGCCACCGAACAGGTCGGTATACGAGATCATGAAGTACTTCACGCCTTTCTCGGCGGCGAATTTGGCAAGTTTGCTCATTCTCTTGTTCCCCTGTTGGTCGGTCGGGACCGCGTGAGGGGGGCCAGCGGCCCCCCTTCGGTCTCTCGTCGTCAGAATCCCGGCTTCCCCGGGTACCAGTTGGTTCCGGCCAGCGGCACCTGCGCCATGGCCGCGGCTTCCATCGTCAGCGCGCACAGATCCTCGGGTTCGAGGTTGTGAACGTGGTTATGCCCGCAGGCCCGCGCCAGCGTCTGGCATTCCAGCGTCAGCACGTTGAGATAGTTGCGCAGACGACGCCCCGCCATTTCCGGATCGAGCCGCTTCATCAGCTCGGGGTCCTGCGTGGTGATGCCCGCCGGGTCGCGGCCTTCGTGCCAGTCGTCATAGGCGCCGGTCGTCGTGCCCAGCTTCTGGTACTCGGATTCCCATTTCGGGTCGTTGTCGCCCAGTGCGATCAGCGCCGCCGTACCGATGGACACCGCATCCGCGCCCAGCGCCAGCGCCTTGGCCACGTCCGCGCCGGTGCGAATGCCGCCCGACACGACGAGCTGCACCTCACGGTGCATGCCCAGATCCTGCAGCGCTTGCACGGCGGGGCGAATACAGGCCAGCGTGGGCTGGCCGACATGTTCGATGAACACGTCCTGCGTCGCGGCGGTGCCGCCCTGCATCCCGTCCAGCACCACCACGTCGGCGCCCGCCTTCACCGCCAGCGCGGTGTCGTAATAGGGGCGCGCGCCGCCGATCTTGATGTAGATCGGCTTTTCCCAGTTGGTGATCTCGCGCAATTCGAGGATCTTGATTTCCAGATCGTCAGGCCCGGTCCAGTCGGGGTGACGGCAGGCCGAGCGCTGGTCGATGCCCACCGGCAGCGAGCGCATATCGGCCACGCGCTGGGTGATCTTCTGACCCAGCAGCATCCCGCCGCCGCCCGGCTTCGCGCCCTGCCCCACCACGACCTCGATCGCGTCGGCGCGGCGGATGTCGTCGGGGTTCATCCCGTAGCGCGAGGGCAGATACTGATAGACCAGCTTTTCGGAATGTCCGCGCTCTTCCTCGGTCATGCCGCCGTCGCCGGTCGTCGTCGAGGTGCCCGCCATGGTCGCGCCGCGGCCCAGCGCCTCTTTGGCATTGGCCGAGAGCGAGCCGAAGGACATGCCAGCAATGGTGATCGGGATCTTCAGCTCGATCGGTTTCTTGGCAAAGCGCGTGCCCAGTGTGACCGAGGTCTCGCAGCGCTCGCGGTAGCCTTCGAGCGGATAGCGCGACATTGAGGCGCCGAGAAACAGCAGGTCGTCGAAATGCGGCACCCGGCGCTTCGCGCCACCGCCGCGGATATCGTAGATGCCGGTCGCCGCGGCCCGACGAATCTCGGCATTCGCCTCGTTCGAGAAGGTCCAGGACTGGCGCGGCATCGTCTGCGGGGTCTTTTCCATCACGCGCTCCTCAGTATTCGCCAGCGTGGTCGATATTGAAGTTGTAGAGCTTGCGCGCCGAACCGTAGCGCTTGAACTCTTCGGGTTTGGCATCCGCACCGGCGCGCTCAAGCAGCTCTTTGAGCACTTCGACATGCTCGGGGCGCATCTCTTTCTCGATGCAGTCGGCACCGAGGCTTTTTACCGAACCGCGCACGAAAAGCCGCGCCTCGTACAGGCTGTCGCCCAGCGCGTCGCCGGCATCGCCCAGAACGACAAGATTGCCCTTCTGCGCCATGAAGGCGGACATGTGGCCGATATTGCCATGCACGACGATGTCGATGCCCTTCATCGAGATCCCGCAGCGCGAGCTGGCATTGCCCTTGATGTTCAGCAATCCGCCATGCCCGGTCGCGCCCGCATATTGCGAGGCATCGCCTTCGATGGTGACGACGCCGGACATCATGTTCTCGGCCACGCCCGGACCGGCCGAGCCTTCGACCGTGACGGTGGCTTCCTTGTTCATGCCCGCGCAGTAATAGCCGGTCGAGCCCTTGACCGTGACATGCAGCGGGCCGTCGAGCCCCACCGCCATCGCGTGGCTGCCGCGCGCATTGACGATGACATGCGGCTCGTTCGACTGCGCTTTAGCCGCCGCCTGCAGGGTGGCATTCACCTCGCGCAGCGGGGTCTGGCTCATATCGAGGGTGACGCTCATGGTTCAACGCTCCCAGAAATAGACGGTGGCGGGTTCGGGTTCCCAGACGCGGGCGTTTTCGATGCCCGGCAGGTCGGCAAAGGCGCGGTATTCGCTGGCGAAAGCGACGTAATCGTCGGTCTCGGCCATCACCGCGGGCTTGCAGGCGATCGGGTCGCGCACGACGCCGAAGCCGTTCTTGGTGCCGGTCACGAAGGTGAAGAAGCCGTCAAGATCCTCGAGAGTGCCTTCGAGCGCCTCGCGCAGCGACGCGCCGTCGGCCATCCGGCTGGAGATATAGGCCGCGCCCACTTCAGTGTCGTTCTCGGACCGGGTGAACACCCCCTTCTTCGCCAGCTTGCGGCGCATCTGGTTGTGGTTCGACAGCGAGCCATTGTGCACAAGGCACTGGTCATCCGCGGTCGAGAACGGATGCGCGCCCATCGTCGTCACCGCCGATTCCGTCGCCATCCGCGTGTGGCCGATGCCGTGGCTGCCGCCCATCGACCGCAGGTCGAAGCGCTCGGCCACGTCTTTGGGCAGGCCGACTTCCTTGAAGATCTCCATCGCCGCGCCCGCGCCCATGATCCGCAGACCGCGCGCTTCCAGAGCGGCAATCGCCGCGTCCTTGGACGCTGCCGGGACATTCACGACCGCATGCGTATCGATCACGCGGATCGTCACGGGAACGCCGATCTCGTCCGAAAGCGCGGCCTCGAGCCCGCTGAACGCCGTGTCGGGGTCCTGCGACTGAACGGTGATCTTCACGCTGTCCGATTCCGCGTCACCATAGATCGCGATCCCCGCACTGTCAGGGCCGCGGTCGGTCATGGTGATCAACATATCGGTCAGCAACTCACCCAAGCGGGGACGCAGCGCGTCCTGCTTAAGGAAAAGGCCAACAATGCCACACATGGGGTCCTCCGTAGGGCTTTCCGATCCGGCAATCCGTGCCGTTACCCTCTTACTAATGAGAAACCTATTTTCTTTTCAAGAAATATATACGCCTGAGAGTGAAATGATTTCTCCCGTAGGAAATTGCGCGCAGATTGGCCGGACTGCCCGGTCGCAACCCGCCACTGCCTAAAAGAGCGGCAGCTTCGAAACCTCAACCGGCTTGCGGATAAGTGATGATCGACAGATACCGCACCGGCAACGCGACGATTCCTTCGGGGCCATGCGGCGCATCCGAATCGAACAGCAGCGAGTCGCCGGGCTCCAGCCGATAGATCCGCTCGCCGTGCCGGTAATCCACCACGCCCTCGATCATGTAGAGCAACTCCATCCCTTCGTGCTGGAAGGTCGGGAACCGGTGCGAGGCATCGTCGAGCGTGATGAAATACGGCTCGACCACCACGCCCGAGTTGTTCGAGCCAATGTGGCCCAGAAGCTGGTACTGATGCCCCGCACGGGTGCCTGCGCGTTCGATCTCAACGCCCTCGCCGGATTTCACATGCATGCAGCCGCGCTCTTCCTCGTAGCTTGAGAAAAGCTGCACCAGTGGCACGCGCAGCGCATGGGCAAGCGCCGAGATGGTGTTGAGCGATGGCGAAATCACCCCATTCTCGATCTTCGACAGCATCCCTGCCGACAGCCCGGTCTGCGCCGCCAGCTCGCCCCCGGTCATGCGCTGGCGCTTGCGCAGCTCGCGCACCTGTCGGCCGATCGCGACCTCGAGGTTTTTCTCACGCTGGTCGCGAACCGCATGCGGGTTCTGCCACAAGGCATCATCTTTCGTCGTCACATATCTCTCCCTGCGCCGCCGCGGCGTTCGTATCCGGGCCCGCCCGGACCGGGCGCGGCGAAAGGGCGAGGATAGCGGCTCGGCCCCCTGCTGCGAACCGTTCGGATCGGGCCGGTGGTGACGGCAGTGTCGGCGCCACGGCGCGGGAAATCCAGCCAAAGGACCGGATGCTGCGTGACAGGGCGGTCAGAGCGCCTGCAAAGCGGGCAGAACGAGACCGGGCCGGGGCGGCGGAGCGGTCCGTGCCCCGCTTTCATCCCAGCGTCACATCCAGAGGCTAGGCCCGCCCCGGAACGCAACGACGGGCGGTTTGCCCGTAATCCTGAGGATCACCATGCAACGCATCATCGCCGCGGCGCTTGCGGCCACGCTTTTCGCCAGTCCGGTCATCGCCCAGAACACCGATGTCTCGGGCCCGCTCGTTCTCTATACCTCGCAGCCCAACGAGGACGCGCAGCGCACCGTCGACGCCTTCACCGCCGCCTATCCGAATGTCGAGGTGACGTGGATCCGTGACGGCACGACGCAGGTCATGGCGCGGCTGGAAGCCGAATACGCCGCCGGCGCGCCGCAGGCCGATGTGCTGCTGATCGCCGACATGGTCACGATGGAAGGGCTTGAAGCGCAGGACCGGCTGATGGCCTATCCGGGCGCCGATATCTCGGCCTATGACCCGGCGCTGATGGATCCCGAGTACCATTATTTCTCGACCAAGCTGATCACCACCGGCATTATCTACAACACCAACGCGCCCTTCGTGCCCGAAAGCTGGACCGACCTGCTGCGCCCCGAGGCGCAGGGACAGATCGCCATGCCCTCGCCGCTGACCTCGGGCGCCGCGACGATCCACATGGTGTCGCTGACCTCGAACCCCGATCTGGGCTGGGACTATTATCAAGGCCTCGCCGATCAGGGCACGAACCCGCAGGGCGGCAATGGCGGTGTCTACCGCGCCGTGGCCGGTGGCGAGCAGATGTATGGCATGGTCGTCGACTTCCTGCCGATCCGCGAAATCCCGAACGGCGCGCCCGTGGGCTTCGTCTTCCCGACCGAGGGCGTCAGCGCCGTGACCGAGCCGGTGGCGATCCTGTCCAGCGCGCAGAACGTCCCCGCCGCGCAGGCTTTCGTCGATTTCCTGATCTCGGAAGCGGGTCAGCAACTGGCCGCCGATATGGGCTATCTGCCCGCCCTGCCCGGCATCACCCCGCCCGAGGGCTTCCCGGCGCTCGAAGACATCCGGATGCTGGATTTTGACCCCGCCGCCGCGCTGGAAAGCGCGACTGACGACCGGATGCGCTTTGTCGAGATCTTCGGCGGCTGATCCGCGCTCATGCGTCTGAAAACAACGCTCGGCGGCGAGGGGCTGACCCTCGCCGCGCTTCTTGTGTTCGCGGCGGCGCTGATGGTGACGCCGCTGGCGCTGTTGTTGCGCGCGGGGCTTCTGGCCGATGGTCTGCCCTCGCTTCAGCCGGTGCTGGAGGCGCTGAATTCCCGCTCGGTCCCGCGCGCGCTGTGGCATTCGCTGGAAAGCGCGGGGCTCTCTGCCGCGCTGGCGCTGTTCGTGGGGGTGACGGTCGCGCTGATCGTCGGGCTCACGGATCTGCGCGGCAAGGCGGTGTTCACCTTCCTGCTGCTGATCCCGATGATGATCCCGCCGCATGTGACCGCGATTGCGTGGACGCAGGCGCTGGGACCGTCCTCGCCGCTCTTGGGCGCGCTGGGGCTGGCGCCGCCACCCGGCACGCCGCACCCGCTATACGGGCGCGGCGGGGTGATCGCTCTGCTGGCGGTGCAATCCATGCCGCTGGTCTTTCTGGTCACGCTGGCCGCGCTGCGCAGCCTTCCGCGCGAGATGGTCGAGGCCGCGCGCATCGCCGGCGCCCGCGCGCCACGGCTGCTGGGCCGCGTGATCCTGCCGTTGCTCGCGCCCAGCCTGCTGGCCGCCTATGCGCTGGCCTTCGTCTCAAGCCTCGGGAATTTCGGCATCCCGGCGCTCTTGGGCATTCCCGGGCGCTACATCACCCTGCCCGTGCTGATCTGGCAGCGACTGTCCAGCTTCGGGCCGTCGATGCTGGCTGATGTGGCAGTCCTGTCGGCGCTGATGGCGCTTCTGGCGATCGTTGTCGTCGCGGTGCAGATGACGCTGGCGCGCCGCTTTCGCGCGGCACTGATCGGCCCGGCACAGGCGCCGCTGTCGCTGCGTCTGGGACGCTGGCGCTGGGGGGCCGAGGGCGCGATGACGGCGCTGATATTGGTAACGCTGGCACTGCCGATGGCGGCCCTGTTCGGCACGGCGCTGGTGCCGACCTATGGCGTGGCGCTGAACTGGCAGACGCTGACCTTCGACAATTTCGCCGAGGTGCTGTTTCGTCAGGGCGTCACGGCGCGGGCCTTCGTCAACTCGACCCTCGCCGCAAGCGCCGCCGCATTGATCCTGTCGGTGCTGGGCGCGCTGACCGCAAGGCTGATCGCCGGTCGCGCCAAGGCACCGCGCCGGGCGGGGCTGGCGATGTCGTCGCTGGCCGAGACGACCTATGCGATCCCCGGTCTGGTGATCTCGATCGCCTTCATCCTGACCTTTCTGCGCCCGCTGCCGGGGCTGGGCGTGTCGATCTACAACACGCTGTGGATCATCGTTCTGGCCTATCTCTGCGCCTTTTTCGCCGTCGCGCTGAAGCCCGTGACAGCGGCTTGCCTGCAGCTCGACCCGGCGCTCGATGAGGCCGCGCGGGTCGCGGGCGCGGGCTGGGGGCGCAGACTGATACGGATCTTTCTGCCGCTGATCGCCCCGGCTGCGGCCTCGGGCGCGATCATGGTGTTCCTGACCGCGTATAACGAGGTGACGGTCTCGGCGCTGTTGTGGTCGACCGGGACCGAAACCATCGGCACGGCGATCTACAATTACGAAGACGGCGGCTACACGACGCTCGCCGCCGCGATGGCGGCGGTGACGGTCGTGGCGACGGTGGCGCTGATGGCGCTGCTTGATCTTCTGGGCCGCCGATTGCCGCCCGGCGTGGTGCCGTGGCGGATCTGACGGGTCAGTCCGGCAACAGCCAGCCGCCGCGCACCGCCAGCGACAGGGCCTCGCCCGCGCGCACCTTTTGCAGCAGGTGCAGGGTCAGCGGCGGCTGGTCTTCGGCCACGGCGACCTTGGCCTCCCAATGCCCGCCCCGGTACAGCGCCGACACGATCCGGCCGTCCAGACATTCGGGCAGCCCCTCGGCGCCGGGCACCAGATCGGCGGGACGGAACAGCGCCTCGCGCGGGCCTTCGGGCCCGCCGAGGCCCCGCATCGAAACCGGACGCCCCAGCAAAAAGACCCGGCCCTGCCGATACTCGACCGGCAGAACGGCGCCCTGCCCGATGAAGCGCGCCACGGCGGCGCTTTGCGGACGCTCGTAGATTTCGCCCGGCGTGCCCACCTGCAAGAACTGCCCGTCGCGCATCACCGCCATGCGATCGGCCACTGCCATCGCCTCGCGCTGATCATGCGTGATGTAGACCGTGGTCGCGCCCGACTGGCGGTGAAAGGCCACAAGCTCGTCCTCCATCACATGGCGCAGATGCGGGTCGAGATTGGCCAGCGGCTCGTCCATCAGGATCGTGCCCGCATCCTGCGCCAGACAGCGCGCAAGCGCCACGCGCTGACGTTGCCCGCCCGACAGGTCGGCGGGTTTGCGGGTTGCGTAGTCGCTCAGCGCGACGGTGGCGAGATGCCGGTCGGCATGGCGCGCGGCCTCGCCCCGCGACAGGCCCGCGGATTCCGCCGGGAAAGCCACGTTGCCGCGCACATCGAGATGCGGCCATAGCGCATAGGACTGGAACACGAACCCCACTTTCCGCGCTTCGGGCGGCACATGCACGCCGCGCCCGCTGACCTGCCGTGCGCCCAGATGGATCTCGCCGTCATCGGGCTCGTCCAGCCCGGCGATCAGACGCAGAAGCGTGGACTTGCCGCAGCCCGACGCGCCGACGATGGCAAAGAATTCGCCCGCCGCGATCTCGGCCGAGACACCGGCCAGGGCGGGCTTGCCGCCAAAGGATTTCTGCAGATCGCAAAGAGAGATGGACACGTTCGAATTCCGCTGCGTTTGGGGATCGCGCAAGGGCTAAAGCGCAACGGTAACAACGCCATGACGCGCGCTGTCTTCCGGTTGGGCGGAAAGCTGGATTAAGGTCGCGCGAACGGATCAAGGGGGTCTCATGTCCCAGCCCATGATGGCGGCGGGTTTCGTCGCGGCGTTTGTGGACTACGCGGTCACGCAGGGGGCCGGGCGCGACG
Source organism: Rhodobacter sp. NTK016B (assembly GCF_017303295.1). Taxonomy (GTDB): domain Bacteria; phylum Pseudomonadota; class Alphaproteobacteria; order Rhodobacterales; family Rhodobacteraceae; genus Pararhodobacter. Next base: position 338,541 of record NZ_JAFKOK010000002.1, read on the forward strand.
CGCTGCTGCGCGCCAGCGGCCTCACGCCCGCGCAACTGGCCGTTCAGGATGGCCGCGTTCCGGTCGCCGCCTACGAGGCGGTGATCGGCACGGCCATGGCGCTGACCGGCGATACCGCGCTTTTGCTGCGCCAGACGCTCGATACCCGGCTGGAAGAGATGTCGGTCGTGGGTCAGATCGTGCATCACTCGGCCTCGCTCGAACATTCCATCGCCCAGCTCAACCGCTACCTGCGACTGATCGCCGATACCAACGCCATGCCCGGGCGCGACCGGTTCGAGATCCGGCGCAGCGGGGTCGAGGTCTGGATCGTCGACCACCTGCCGGTTGCGGATGCCGATTACCTCATGCTTGAGGCGTCTTTTGCCCGCTTCATCAGCGAGTTTCGCCGCGCCTTTCCCGATCAGGTCTTCGCGCTGGCGCTCGATGTCAGCTGGCCGCCGCCGCCCCATGCCGCGGCCTATCCCGAGCTTTTGCAGATCCCCGTCCGGTTCAGCGCCGGGCGCAACGCGCTTCGCATCGATCCCGTCTGGCTGACCGACCGCGCCGAATTCGAACCGGGCAGCCCCTATGTGTTCGGCATCTTCGCCCGGCATGCCGACGCGCTGCTGGCCGAGCTTTCGCAGACCGACACGATCCGCGCGCGGATCGAAGCGCGGCTGTTGCCAGATCTGCACAAGGGCGCCCCGTCGATGGACCGTCTGGCACGCGATCTGGGCATGAGCCGCCAGACCTTGTACCGGCGGCTCAAGGACGAAGGCGTCACCTTCGCGGGCCTGCACGATGCGCTGCGTCACCGGATGGCGGTGGATTACCTGCGCGCGCGCAAGGTCTCGGTCAACGAGACGGCCTATCTGCTGGGCTTCTCCGAGGCCTCATCCTTCGTGCGGGCCTTCCGCCGCTGGACCGGGCGCAGCCCGACGGCTTTTCTGGGCGCCGATTGATACCGGCGGTCAATCCTCTGATACCGGCGGTCATGCCGGGCGGCTCTTCGATCCCATAAATCCCCGTGCGTCACAAACATCGCACGAGGATATGACGATGAAAGCCCCTCTTTCCCTTCTGCTCGGCACCGCTATGGCGCTGGGCGCCTGCGCCAATTCGGGCGCTGGCTACTCCCCCGTTCTGGACGGCGCGCCGACGCCTGCCTACCACGCCGATCTGCGCGCCTGTCAGACGCTTGCGCGCGATCAGCGCCAGCTTGACCATGAAACGATGGGCGCGGCCCTTCTCGGAGCGGGCCTTGGTGCCGTGCTGGGCGATGCGGATGCGGGCGGCGACGCGCTGGGTGGCGCAATTGCCGGGGCCGTCGCGGGCGGCGCGGCAAGCGCGGTCGATGTGTCGGATCGGCGCGAGGCGATGGTGATCCAGTGCCTGCGCGGTCGTGGTCACCGGGTGGTCGGTTGAGCGCGCCATGCAGAGTCAAACGAACCCCTGCCATCACCGGATGGACGCGCTCTACGCGCTGCTGACCGGGACGGGCACCCCCGTCCCCACCCGGCGGAGCGCGCATCCCGGCCCCGCGCGATTTCGTGCCCTGTGTCGCGCGGCACGGGGTCGGATGACAGAACCACCCTTGCACCTGCGCGGGTAGCGCAGGATACTAGGTGAAGCTTCAACCCGGGCCCGTCAAAGGGGCTTAATTCGCTGCCCTGCCGCCGGACGCGCCATTGACGGCAGAACGCGGCAAGGCCCCTCTGGGCGGCCCGGAAACAATTGACATCCAAGACAAATTCAAGGCTTCACATGACCGCCAAAACGATAGAAATCGGCAACATCAAGGCTGGTGCCGGCTCGCCCATTTTCCTGATCGCCGGCCCCTGCCAGCTTGAAAGCCTGGACCATGCGCGCCTGATGGCCGAGAAGATCGCCGAAGCCTGCGCGCCTACGGGCACGCAATTCGTCTTCAAGGCGAGCTACGACAAGGCGAACCGCTCGTCGATCTCGACCCAGCGCGGGCTGGGAATCGAGAAAGGCCTCGAGATTCTCGGCAAGATCCGCGACGAATTCGGCGTGCCGGTACTGACCGACGTCCACGAGGCAAGCCAGTGCGCAACGGCCGCCGAAGTCTGCGACGTGCTGCAGATCCCCGCCTTCCTGTGCCGTCAGACCGACCTCTTGCTGGCCGCCGGGGCGACGGGCAAAGCCGTCAACGTCAAGAAAGGCCAGTTTCTGGCCCCTTGGGACATGGCCAATGTGGCCAAGAAGGTGGAATCGACGGGCAACACGCGGATCATGCTGTGCGACCGCGGCACTTCGTTTGGCTACAATACGCTGGTGACGGATTTCCGGGGCCTGCCAATTATGGCGCAGACCGGCTATCCGGTGATCTTCGACGCCACGCATTCGGTGCAGCAACCGGGCGGTCAGGGCACCACCTCGGGCGGGCAACGCGAATTCGTGCCGGTGCTGGCGCGGGCGGCCTGCGCGGTCGGGATCTCGGGTCTGTTCATCGAAACGCATGAAGACCCCGACAACGCCCCCTCGGACGGTCCCAACATGGTGCCGATCAATGAGCTGGGCGCGCTGATCGGTCAGCTTCGCGCCTTCGACGCGCTGGCAAAAGGGCTCTGAGATGGCCGATACCGCGATCATCATTCCCGCGCGCTACGCCTCGACCCGCTACCCGGCCAAGCCGCTGGCCACGCTGAAAGGCGCCAATGGTGTCGAACGGACGCTGCTGGAGCGTTCGGTCATCGCCGGACGCAACGCCGCCGAAGAACTGGGCGGCGACATACCCCTTTATGTCGCGACCGATGACAGCCGCATCGCCGACGAGGCCGCGCGGATCGGCGTCGACGTGATCATGACCGCCGAAAGCTGCCGCAACGGGACCGAGCGCGTGGCCGAGGCGGTCAAGAATGCGAGCATCGAGGCCGAAATCGTTGTCAACCTGCAAGGCGACGCGCCGCTCACCCCCGCGCATTTCGTGACCGCGCTGGTACGCGCGATGCGCGAGACGCCGGATTTGCAGGTCGCGACGCCCGTGCTGCGCTGCGACGAAGAGGCCGTGCAGAACTTCATCGCCGACCGCGCCGCCGGACGCGTGGGCGCGACCACAGTGGTGTCGAACCAGCTGGGACAGGCGCTGTATTTCTCGAAAGAGGTCATCCCCTTCACCAATGGCAAGGGCGTGGTCAACGGGCAGGTGCCGGTCTTCCACCATGTCGGACTCTATGCGTACCGCCCGACGGCGCTGGCGCGCTACATCGCGTGGGAACCCGCGCCGCTGGAGACGCTCGAAGGCCTGGAACAGCTGCGCTTCCTTGAAAACGGCGCGCCGGTTCAGGCGGTCGAGGTCTCGGCCCCCGGCGCGGTGTTCTGGGAGTTGAACAACCCGTCCGACGTCCCGCTGATCGAAGGCTATCTGAAGAAGATGGGCTGGGACTAAGAGCCAAGCCCCATGCCAGAACTGAAAGGAGCGCCCGCGGGCGCTCCTGTCGTTTTAGGCTAGATGCTTCGCGTAACCGGCAGCCTCAAGCTGGTAGCCGCAGACATCCTCGAAATGCCGGATCTGGGCATCGGGTACGAGTTCAACGAAATTGTAGGACCGGCGCTTCCAGAAGAATTTGCCGTTGGCCTTGGTCTTTTCGTCGGAGGTTTCGAGCACTTTTCCGAGATCGATAGTCGAAGGGTCGGCGAACAGGAATTCCGCAATCTGCTTCGAGGCCGTTTCAGGATCGGCGAACATATCCTCGTACACCAGTTCGAGATAGGGCTTGCCCTGCATCCCTTCGCGCCACTTCTGCTGGTAAGTCGAAAACTCGCCCGACGGACCTGCGAACCATGGGAAACCGTCCGACTTCGCAAAGTCATCGATGTAATGGTCCAGTTCGCCACGCTCGATGATTTCCTCAACCGGACGCGCGACACCATCAATGAACAGCTCGTCCTTACCCTTGACCCGAGCGTAATTCAGGGACGACAGCAAGATATCGAAAGGATGACGCGTGATCGTGATCGCCGCGCGCGTATCGACGTCGATCCGCGCCATGCGTGGATTGCCGGGGAACAGGTGAGTCTTCACAAGCGCGCACTCTCCCATTGCGAGCGGTCGCGCCACAAGATTGTCAGGCCATTCCTTCTGATAGGAAGGAATCGTGTCTTTACGGGTGCTGCTGTCCGGGTCGACCATGTTCGACACGATTTCACGCAACCACGTGCTACCCGTTTTCGGGTATGAAGCGATCCAAACAATCGGCGTTGAATTGCTCATGTCACTCGATCCTTCCTGTCGATCGTGTTCTTGTAGCTATAGCCTGGTACGGGGCGCGGGCTTCGACTAGCCCGGCCATCCGAGCATTGGCAAGCGATTTGGTCCTCACCCCATCAGCCCCTTCTGCACCAGCTCGGCCTTGGCCTTTTCCAGCTGGTCCTCGGGCAGGGCCTGCGTGCCGACCCAGGCCGCGAAGCGCGAGAGGCCGGTATCCAGATCGACCTCGGGCGTGTGCCCCAGCAGGGTTTCCAGCCGCGTGACATCGGCGGCGTTGTGGCGGATGTCGCCCAGCCGGTACTCGCCGGTGACGCGCGTGTTCGGCTCGGCCCCGAAAGCGCGCGACAGGCTTGCCGCCACATCCAGCACCGAGGTCGCCTGCCCATAGCCCACATTGACGATCGTGTTGACAGGCTCTGGCGTGCCGAGTGCCTTGACGAAGCCCGCGACCACATCCGAGACATGCACGAAATCGCGGCTCTCCAGCCCGTCCTCGTAGATCGGCAGTTCCAGCCCGCGCCGGATCTTGGTCGAAAAGATCGACAGGATGCCGGTATAGGGATTCTTCAGCGACTGGCCTTCGCCATAGACGTTCTGCAGCCGCAGGATGCCATAGCCGATGCCCATGCTGTCGCAGGTGATGCGCAGCAAATCTTCCTGCATGAGCTTCGTCGCCGCATAGATCGAAGACGGCGCGGTGCGGTCGTCTTCGCGCGTCGGGACCAGTTGCAGCGCCTCGCCGGTCTGGGCGCAGACGGGCTCCCATTGCCGCGCCTTCAAGGCGGCGGCAGTGCGCGGGGCGGGCGTCACCCGCGCCTGATCCGACGGGCGCAGGTAAGCCCCCTCTCCATAGACCGAGCGCGACGAGGACAGCAGCACGCGCTTGACGCCGTGGCCCTTGGTCGCGGCCAGCATCTGGCACAGCTCGGCGGTGCCCTGCACATTCTCGTGGCAATAGCGCGAGATCTCGTACATCGACTGGCCGGTGCCGGTTTCCGAGGCCAGATGCACGATCGCCTCGACCCCGTCGATGGCCTTCGCCAGTGCCTCACGGTCGGCCACCGATCCGCGCATGAACTCAAGGTTCGGCGTCTCGCGCAGCCACTCGGTGTTTTCCGGCACCTCGCCGTGGATCTGAGCGCTGAGCGTGTCGAGGATCCGTACGCTGTGCCCGGCTTCAAGCAGTTTGGCGGTCAGATGCGATCCGATAAATCCGGCGCCGCCGGTAACGAGAATGGTCATAAATGTCTCTTTGAAATCGTGTTCCAGAAGGCAACGAGCATCGTGGACCTGTCGAAAGATCGCACGAAGAGCTCATCATGAGCGTTAGTAGTTTCTTTCAGCGATACACACCATCATGATCGGTCAAACGAGAAAAAACATGTCAGACAGGCTGTGTGTTGCCGAAATCTGAACTGGGAGCAACCACCGCAGCATCTTTGTGCAAACCGTAACCAAGCCGAGCCTGCACCAGTGCCTGTACCGACCGGAACACTTCTGGCCACGGGCGTCCCGATTTTCTGACCAACGTCACGGACGGATAGTAACAAACCTCTGCCGAGTTCCGCGGCCAGATCAGGTGCTCCTTATCATCCAGAACGATGATGCATGGATGACCCAGCGCCCCGGCAAGATGGGCGGTCGTGTTGCTGATCGTGATCACAATGTCGGTGGCGGCAATCTGCGCCGCAAGGCCATCAACGTCATCGCGCGCGTCAATGTCGGGATCGACATTCATGATCTGCTGGCCTTCGGTCTCGAAATGGCGGAGCCCCGCAGCCTCGGGATGGTATTGCAGCGACAGGCCCCAGCATTCCAGCTCCTGCAAATGCACGCGCCAATCCCCGACTTCCGGAAGCTGCTTGTCGGCGTTCGTGCTGTGCCACGATACACCGACGACCGGCCTTTGCCCCGCCGAACCTGCATAACGCGCACGCAAGGCATCTGTCTGTGCCGTGTCCGGACGAAGTGGATGAAAGGTGGCGGCGATCCGATCCTTCGAGGGCCAGACGTATTGCGCCACTTTCTCGTAAGACGCCCAGAAGTCAGAGGCCGCCAGCAGGTCGTGTTTCTCGTTTTCAGAACGAACAGTGATCTCAGGGAAGCTGCGGGCGAACAGCGCCACCAGACGGTCTTCGACGCACAGCGTGATCCGAAGCCCCGAGTCGCGCGCGAGCTGTGCCACGACACGTGCCATACGAATCTGACCCCCGACGTGACGAATGGCACGGATCACAACCAACGTAGCGCCCTCTTTGCGCTCGCCGTTCCACCTCCGGCATTTTGTCAGCGCGGGATCCTTTATCTCTGCGAAACCCATGCCCCCCACGCCCAAGGCCGCCCAAGCATCGGCGTAAACACCGAGCATTTCCAGGCCGCCACCAGCACGTACGATCGCCTGATACGAGGCTTTGACCGCTCTTCTTGCACTCTTTGAAGCGTCTGGCGTCGCCGGCATCACCCCTCCGTGGTTATTCCCGGGGTCAGCAACAACGCGAACTCGTCCCCCATTTCCTTCCGCTCAACGATCGTCATCGAGCGTGTGAACAGTGGCAGCCAGTCTTCAAGCGGCTGGATGATGAGGTGGGCATTGCGTCCGTCCGCGAGTGTCTTGACCGCCGGTCGTGTCGAGACCACGACGAACAACGCAACCCGAGCCAGCGCGGCAAGATCATCGATGACGGCGTTGATACATTCGGGCTCGATATGCTCCAGAACATCCGTGCAGACGACAAGGTCCGCAGGCTCTGGCCGCGCGCTCTTTTCCGGGATCGCCGGATCATACTCACTGAAGGTGCCGTCGAACTCGTCCTGCAACGCCCGCTTCAGAGCCCCCTTGCCGCAGCCGTAATCCAGGATGCTCTCAGGCTGGAACCTCTCGATATACAAGCGAACGCGCTTTGCCCATTTGTCCCCGCGTTCGCCGTAACGATGGGTGTTGTGCAATTGCTCGTTCAGGGCACGGTAGGAGTCTGAAATCAGCATTGTGTCCAAGGTGTTGTGAATAATTCGTGGCGCCGAAGGGGTCCGGCATCTGGAAGCGCGGCTTCGGGACGCAGGCCGTGAACAAGATATTAGAACTGCACGCGATCAATCCAACCCGCAGACAGCATAGACGAACTATCGTAACAGTGATCGGGGCATGCCATCAATGCGGGTTCTTGCTTGCCTTGAGCGCGCCTTGCGCCAAGTCGGCCTGCAGTCCTTGCTGCATCCGTCGTGGGCTCGGGCCACAAAATCCCGTAGCACGGGCGCCCAAGGCGGTTCAGGAGCGCTCGAAAAGCTCCTTGTAAACCGCGCGCACATGTCGGGGAGAGTAGCGCGGCGCAAGGCGCACGGCGTCTTTTTCGTTGTGAATCTGGTCCGCAGCGGCGGTCAGCTCGCGGATCAGATCGTCCTTCTGATCCGGTGTCAGCATATAGGTTGTCACCGCTCGCTGCTCGAGCCCTTCGGGCCAGTCGGTGTAATAGTAAACGGCAAGCGAACGCCGGCTCACACCCTCGGGCGCGGCCAGAGGTTTGGGGTGACCGTGCCAGGAGGTCTCGGACGTGCGGAACAGGGCGGCGCGGTTCATCTGTGGGCTCACCTTTACAGGGGCGCCGGAGAAGTCTTCGGACCACAATTCAAGCTGGCCGTTCCACGCATCATCCCAATCCGGGTTCAGATACACGATCAGATTGAGGCAGCGCAGATGCCCCATGGTGGGGTGGAAGTTGAAATCGGCATGGACGTTCAGAAAGCCCCCGGCATAGATCTCGTGCAGACCGCCGCCATTGAGATGAGGATCGGCATAAAGGGGCGAGATCCCCGTAAGCCGTTCCAGAAATTCGAGGAATTCCGGAGACTGAACCTGCTGGAAGAACTCCCGCTGGCTGTCGGACATCGCGTCCAGAAGCGGAACGCCGCGCTTCTGCTCAACGTCATGGTGGCTTTTGGGAAGCTTGTTGATACGGCCCATCGTGGCCGGGAAATCGGACGCGATCCGCTCGGCCGTGGCAGGGTTCAGGAAACCGTCCATGACGCAAAAAGGGAACGGATCGGCTGCATCCCAGCACTGTTTCGCCTCGGCGAATTGTGCCTCGAGGCGCTCGTAGTCAATCATAGCCCTGCCCCCTTCTACCAACACCCGCTGAACCGGAAAATGCAGCGTCCTTTCGGACGCTGCGAGGGCGTGGGTCACGCCATCTTATGATGCCTCACTCGGCCGCCTGCGACCGGGCCGAGGCGAGGTAGAGATCACGCTCGGCGCGCCATTCGTCGCCGAAATCGACATCCTGCCAGTCGTCGAACCACGGGCCGCCATTGGTGTAGTGCACGCACATTGGCATCTGGTCGGGCTTTTCGTATTCGCCCTCAAGGAAGTTCCACTCGCGGTCCAGCTCGCCAATCTCGGAATCGTCGAGCCAGCTGAAGCGGTGCAGATAGCCGGGACCCTCGGTGTTCACTACCGACGGCGTCAGCGCCTTCACCTTGGGATGGGCGCCGTTGAAGGCCATGAAGGACGACCAGTTCTTGCGCGGATAGACGCTTTGCTGCTTGCCATCCATCTTGATCATGTTGGCCGGCGTGTAATCGTGCTGAACGCAGTACAGCGCCTTGCTGTCATCGAGCAGATCGAAGATCTCGGTGATGTCGCGGCTCACGAGGAAGTCGCAATCCATGAAGATCGACCAGCCGTCATGCGCCGCCAGATAGGGCGTCAGGAAGCGCGTCAGCGAGAATTCGGTCGTCGCGTTGTCAGCGGGACGAGTATAGAGACCCAGCTCGCGCAGGGTTGGCTGACGCAACGGATAGATCTCGACATCGCCCGAGGTGTGGCGCAACGTCGAGTGACGGGCTACCTGCCACGCGATATCTTCGCGGGAATCGTAACCGACATAGATCTTAAGTTTCTTGCTCATTGTGAAATCTCCGTGTTTCCCGGATAGCCGCTAATCGAGGCTATTTGGTCCTCTTATCCGCGCAAAGTGTCGCTTCAGCAACCCGCTGCCCAAAGGCTCGGCATACACCTGCCACAAGATTGATCCAGACCGTAGACAAACGAAAACCGAGAGTTTAGGCCACACCCTGTAAATTGCGTAGCGCCAATGTAAGCACCACGAACGCGCCCCTCTGTATAGCATTTCGTCTAAGATATAGGCATTTCCATGTATCCGAAACCTATCTCTGCCCGTCAGAGCATCGACGCCGATCAGGTCCGTGCAGCCGCTTCTCGCGTGCTGACGGTCGAAGGTAACGCCGTCCTGCAGATGGCCGAGGCGTTGCCCAGCGACTTCATCGCCAGTGTCGAAACCATCCTTGACTGCAAGGGCCGCGTTATTCTCAGCGGCATCGGCAAATCGGGTCACATCGCCCGCAAGATCGCCGCGACCTTCGCCTCGACCGGGACGCCGGCGCAATTTGTCCACCCGTCCGAGGCCAGCCATGGCGACCTTGGCATGGTGACGAACGATGATGTCTGCATCCTGATCTCGAATTCCGGCGAGACGACGGAGCTGGGCGATATCATCAGCCATACGCGCCGTTTCGCGATCCCGATGATTGCCATCTCGCGCAAGGCCGACAGCACGCTGATGCGCGCCGCCGACCTGCGGCTGCTGTTGCCCGACGCGCCCGAGGCCTGCTCGATCGGCATGGCGCCCACCACCTCGACGACGCTGACGCTGGCTCTGGGCGATGCGCTGGCCGTGGCGCTGATGCAGCAGCGCGGCTTCGTGCACGAGCATTTCCGCATCTTCCATCCCGGCGGCAAGCTCGGCTCGAAGCTGGCGCAGGTCCACCAGCTGATGCACAGCGTCGACGAGATCCCGATCGTGCCCGCCGATGCGCCGATGTCCGAGACGCTGATCACCATGACCCGCGCCGGTTTCGGCATCGCCTGCGTGATCGACGACGAGGGCGGCCTGGCCGGGGTGATTTCGGATGGCGACATCCGCCGCAATATCGACGGCCTGCTGGAAAAGAGCGCGGGCGACGTCGCCACGCGCTCGCCGCAGACCGCGCCGCCCGACATGCTCGCTGCCGAAGCGATGGCGATCATGAATGCGCGCAAGGTGAACGCGCTTGTTGTTCTGGACGAGTCCAAACGCCCCGTAGGCTTGCTTCGATTGCACGAATGTCTGCGTGCAGGCATCGCCTGAGCGTAATTCTCGGCGGATCGGGATCACAAAGGGGACAGAACCAGCCCCGATCCCGCCCCGCTTCTTGACAATGCTGCAATGCGGCGTGCCTTAATTGGGCGCCCGACGGGATTTCGTGTAGAATGTCTGTGCAGATGCGTTCGCAACGTCCGACGCTATGACCGGAGACTGGAAAAGGATGGCTGCCATCTTCCATGAAGAAGCGGATATCCGGATTTCGTACCCGGTCGCACTTTGCGCTCAGGCAAGACCGCGTCGAAGGGTATTTTTGTTCGTTTTCGGTGCCCGCCGTTTTTCCTACGTCACATCCCCATGGCACGCCATGAACGGCCCTTTGCCAGACCTGAACCCATTCCCCGGGGTGCATGAGGGATAACAACCGGGTTTCAAAGCGGAATTTACCGCGCCCCGACCGAACTGAGGCCAAAGCAGACCCGCGCATCTCCTTGTGCGGCCCGATTTCAGGAATTGATTTATGAGCACTGCCCTTCCCGCCGCGTTCGACCCCGAGTGGTATCTGGCCACCTATCCCGACGTGGCGCTGACGGGAATGGACCCGGTCGAGCATTACCAGCGTTTCGGCCGTATGCTGGGGCGCCAGCCCAGTGCGGATGCCCCGCGGTCCCGGCCGGTCTTGCCGCATCTGCAACCCGACACGGCGACCGCGAAACCTGTTACGCCAGCCACTGCCAGCGCCGCGCCGGAACTCGCCATCCCGCGTCCCAGCCGGCCCGGCCCGATCATCGATCGCCCGGCGGGCTTCAACGCGGCGGCGTCGATCCCCGGTACGCTGCTGTCGAACGTTACCGAGCGCACGAAGCCTTTGACGCTTGCCCACCTGGCTGACACCCCGCAGGCCGAGAGCGCGACGCCCGCCGCGCTCAACACCTATGCCAAGCTGTTCGGTCTGCCCGCGCCCGCCAAGAGTTCCGCTAGGGCCTCAGGCAACCTGACAGGTTTCGAGCCGTTCCAGACCGGGGCGCTGCGCATCGAAAGCCTGTGGTACGAGACCACCGGAACGCTCCGCCTGCGCATCGCCGGGGGCGAAGACAGTGCCGCCTGGGTGCTGAGCGCGTTCCAAGCCGTCCCCGACAGTCCCGATGTATTGCATCCGGCGGGCGAAAGTCTGGTACTGCCCGCCGAAGGCCCGGCGCTGTGGGACATCGCGCTGGTCCATCCGATGATGCCGGTGTTGGTGCAGGCGACAGGCCCGGACGGCATGGTGCAGGCGACCGCCCTGCTGGCCTTTCCGTCGCTGCTGCCCGGCGGGCTGCACGGGGCCGAGGGCAAGGCGCTGCAACGCACGTCCAACCCGATGGATTCGCTGTGGTCGCTGACCGAGATGCTGGTGCGCGAGAAGCTGGGAAAGACCGGCGCCAATGCCCCGTCGCTGGCGGGCATCCGCGTCTCGCTTCGCGGGGCGACCGGGGCCGAGCCGATCTTCGCCGCACCAACGCTCGATTGGCTGGATACGCTGTTCGGCCTGTCCGTGACGCCGATTGACGACGCCGAGGACGCGCTGACGCAGGGCGAAGCCGCCCTGCGCGACCTGTTGGGCGAGCGGGCACCCGCGCGGCCCCAAGGGGATGCAGGCCTGATCCTGACCCTGCCGGGCGACGGGTTGCCGACGCTTTCGGCGCTGGTGTCGCGGCGGCTGGACAACGACCTGCCCGAGAACAGCGCCGCTCCCTATCTGGTTGCCGAAGACGCCAATCTGCGCCCGCGCTGGATGGTCTCCCCGGCCGTTGGCCCGACCTCGGACCCGTCGCAGCCCTCGATCGGCACGCCGGGCCTGGCGGCCTCGGCCACCGAAGCCGCCGCCCTGCCGGTCCCCGTGGCCGTCCTGTTCCGCCCGCGCAACCCGCCGCATCCCACGCGTCTGCTGCTGCCCGTCGCGCCGGATGCGCTCGCGCAGGATACGAAACCGAGCAAGATCGGCCCCCTGCTGGTTGTGCTGACCGCGCATGACCCCGCGCGGATGGAAGAGCTGTTACGCAGCGTCCAGACCATGGCGCAGGCGGATTTCGTCGTGCGGCTCGCAGGCGTGGACAAGGCTGCGCTGCGCGCCTCACTCAATCGCATTCTGGGCAATGGCGGCTGGCGCGAGACCGGGCTTGAGACCGATCTGCGCAGCCTTGCCGGCGAGGGCGATACCGAACTGCTGCTCACGCTCGACGATCGCGTGGTGTTGTACGATCCGCAAACGCTGGTGAGCCTGAAGGCGCTGATCGACCGGACGCCCGACACGGCATCGGCAAGCTGCCTGTTGCTGGCCGAACGCGTGGTCAAGAAGGCCGCCGTGCTAAGCCCTGCCGTGGGCGGGCTGTTTCCCGCGCGCGTCTCGTTTGCAACCTCACCTTCGCTCGGTTTCCACGAGCCCGACACGTTCCAGCCGCTGCCATCGGCCGATTACGCCGTGGTCGCCAATGCCCTGCCGCTGTCCCTGTGGCGGCGCGACGTGCTGGCTGCCCTGCCAACGCCCGACGGCCCGGTGCCCGATCATGCCGCCGATATCCATCTGGGTCTCGACGCACTGGATGCGGGCTATCGCCATCTGTGCAGCTCGAAGATCCGGGCCGGGTATCTGGGCGAGTATGTGCGCCGCGACGAGATCGACCCGGTCGGCACGCAGTATTTGCGCCCGGCGCTGTGGGAGGCGATCTTTCGCCGTGTGACGGTGCTGCGGGAATTGTTCTGATGCGGATCGTCGTCATCATTCCCAACGCCGAATGGCAAAGCACTGCAGGCGTGCGTATCCGATACGAACGCATCCGCCCGTGGATCGAGGCCGAGGGTCACAGTTTCACCCTGCAGCCGATCGACGAGGCGATGGCGGCGTCCGAGCGGGCGGGCGACATTTACCTGATCAGCAAATGCCATGACGTGCGCTCCCAGCTGCTAACCCGGCAATTGCGTGCCGAGGGCTGCGCGGTCGGGATCGACTTTTTCGACGATTATTACAGCCAGAAACAGGATGCGGCCTTCATGCATCTGCGCGCGTGGTTCCGCATGATGACGGCGCAGGTCGATTTCGGCCTTTGCTCGACCCCGAACATGCGCGACCGGCTGGCGCGGCTGGTGCCCGATCTGCCGCTTCTGGTCATGAACGACCCCGCCATCGGCTGGGACGACACGGCCTTGGCCGAAGGGCTGCGCGCGGTGGCGCAGCGCACACGTGCCAGCAAGGTGCTGGATATCGGTTGGTTCGGGATCGGCGACAACCCGTATTTCTCGCTCGGGCTTGAAGACCTGCACGCCTTTTCAGGCCAGCTGCTTCAGATCCGCGCGCGCGGATACCAGCCGCGCCTGCGTATCCTGACCAATCGCCGCGCGCTGGATACACGGCGGCTTGAGATGATCGCACGTCTGCCAGTTCCTTCGCTGGTCGAGGAATGGAGCGAAGAAGCCGAAACCGCGCTGATCGCGGACAGCCTGTTTTGTTTCCTTCCGGTCAATGGGCAGGAATTCAGCACGGTGAAATCGCTCAATCGCGCGGTGTCGGTGCTGGCTGGGGGCTCGCAGGTCCTGTCCACGGGCTTCCCGCTTTACGACACGCTCGCCCCCTTCATTTACCGCGATCTGGGCGAGTTACTGGATCATCTCGACGCCGACACCCTGCGCGTTCGCCCGCAGACCCTGCCCGATCTGGGGGCTCTGATGGAACAGATTGGTTCGGCGCAGGTCGAAGCGAAACGGCTGACGGCGTTCCTTGAGACGCTGCCGCGCCCCAGACCGCATGACTGGCCGGGCCAGAAGCCGGTCATCGTGTTGCAGGGCAGCCGCCCGCAGGGCGAGATCCACAAACAGGTGCAGCGCCAGGGCTACCTGTCTGCGGCCTCGCCGCGCACCACCGCGAAACTGGCGTTCGATCTGTCGGCGCGATCGGACCCCGATGGCCGGTTCGTGGATGTCGTGCTGCGCGACCGCTCAGTCTCCAGGCTGGCCGAGAACTGGCGCGGCCGCGTGGCAAAGGTCAGCCCGCCTGCAGGCGGCGATCCGGCCCCGACCCTGCGCCTGACTCAAGATGACCTGCCCGGTCTTCGCCCGATGCTGCGCGTCTCTGCGCCCCGGCGCGAGTTGGAAGAACAATCGCGCTACCGGCCGGATATGGCGCTGATGGCCGAGATCATCACGCTGATCTTCGACAGGCCACACCTGTTCTTGTCCGAAGCGAACTCGCCCTATTGGTCCCCTGAAATCGAAGCCCAGCGAAGCGATAGAGCCCATGTCTGAACAACGAAAAACGGTCTATTTCATCATCAACCTGCTGCAGGATGTGAATGTCGTCCGCGGGCTGGTCTACCTGACCGTACGTGAAACCGATGCGGCGGTCGGCTTCCTGATCAGCGACGCTTTCATCACTCGCGACGGGCAGAAGATCTGGCAGAAAGAACTGGCGCAGCTTGCCGCCGAAACCGGCGCCAGCCTGCACCGCTTCGGCGCGATCAGCGAGGCCTATGCCGTCCTGCAGGGCGGCAGCGGCATGATCTTCGCAGCAAGCGAATCCAACCTTAACGCGCACTGGCAGACCCATGACGTTCTGCGTGCCGCGCCACCGGGCTATCTGCGGGTCACGCTGCAGCACGGTTTCGAATGCGTAGGCTTCCGACAGAGCCGCGAGCATGTCGTCGCACATGGCCGCAACATCAACTTCGCTGCCGATGTCGTCTGCAGTTGGTTCGAACCCTCGGTCATGACCGCCTTGCCAGCAAGCGAGCGCGCCAAGCTCTATGTCTCGGGGCCGCCGATGCTGCTGCTGGCGCCCAATGCCAGCCATCCCGACCACCCGCCGCAGAATGGCGGCATGGTCTGCGAAAACCTGCACTCGGTCCGGCTGAGCGCTACGGGCGATCACAAGGCGTCCTTCATGGACATCTTCTTC
The DNA here is from genome assembly GCF_017303295.1 of Rhodobacter sp. NTK016B. GTDB lineage: Bacteria > Pseudomonadota > Alphaproteobacteria > Rhodobacterales > Rhodobacteraceae > Pararhodobacter. The sequence goes on from NZ_JAFKOK010000002.1 coordinate 353,776, forward strand.
GATTTCTGCGCCGAGATGCGCAAGCGCGACGCCGAGGTCACGCTGCGCCCGCATCCGGGGGGGCAATATGTCCTGCGCAACAATATAGAACTGCCGGCGAATGTGCGGCTCAACAACCTGCCGATGTACCACGTCAATCTGCGCGGCTACGATTACGGTATCTCGGCCCCGTCGACGGTGGTGTTCGACATGGTGCTGGCCGGGATTCCGGTCGGTGTGTGGCGCGACTCTGGCGGGGTGATGGATGCGGGCAATTACGACGGGCTGGCCGAGATCAGCACGCTCGACGACTGGCTGGCTTTCGAGCGCGACGTTCGGCTGCGCCCCGATATGCTGATCGAGCGGCAGAACGCCTTCCTGCGCAGGCTACAGATGCCCAGCGATCCGGCAGAGGTTTATCGCCGCTTCGCCCGGCTTCTGGTTGCGGGCACAAGCGGCAGCGCACGACCTGTTCCGCCGCCCTTCCCGGTCGTCGGCGCAGGCCCCGCGACAAAGCCCGCCGAGCCCAAGCGCATCACGCCGAAACGGCTGCTTTTCGTCGCCAACGCGCTGATCCCAACGCTGCAATTGTCGTTCCTCAAGCCGCTCAAGCCGCTGTTCGACGCGGGCGAGATCGAGCCGTTGATGCTGACGGGCGACGATCTGAAGGACAAGTTCGGCAAGCATTCCACAAGCGCCGAGGGGCGGGCATGGTTCATTCAGCAGATCGCCGAGGCCAAGCCCGATCTGATCGTCTGCTGCCGCTATAGCGCCGCTCATGCTGGCGCGGTGCTGGAATACGGGCGCAAGAACGACGTGCCGGTGATCTTCCATGTCGATGACGATCTGCTGAACATCCCGCGCGAGATCGGCGAGAAGAAGTGGATCATGCACAACAACCCCGCGCGCATTCAGACGGTGACGACGCTGCTGAACAAGGCGGATCTGCGTTATTGCTCGACGCGCAAGCTGAAGGACCGCTTCCGCCAGCTCAATTTCTTCGGGCCCGCCGTAGCCGGACAGATCTATTGCGCCTCGACGGTGATGCGGCCCGCCGAACGCGGCCCGGTGCGCAAGGTCGGCTATATGGGCTTCGACCACGCGCATGACTTCGAAATCGCCCTGCCCGCGCTGGTCCGGTATCTTCACCGCAACCCCGAGGTCACCTTCGAATTGTTCGGCTCGATCCCGCTGCCCGACCAGTTGCGCCCCTTCGGCGACCGGGTGGTCGAAGTCGCACCCGTGCGCGATTACGCTGCCTTCCTGCAAACACTTGCCGACCGCAAATGGGATATCGGTATCTGCCCCTTGGCGCAGACCGCGTTCAACGAGGTCAAAGCCAACACCAAATGGGTCGAATACACCGCCTGCGGCATGGCCACGATTGCCAGCCGGGGGTTGGTCTATGACGAATGCGCGGCCGGGGGCCGCGGCCGCTTGATCGGCGACGACGCATGGGAAGAGGCGTTGCAGGAACTGACCGACAATCCCGACGAGCGCTATGCCACCGCCCTGCGTGCGCAGCAGCATCTGGAAACCGTCTATTCCAGCGAACGGCTGAAAGAGCAGGTTCTCGATGTCTTCGATACTGCTGCGCGGCTGGTCGAAAAACGCAAGGGCACCGCTCAGCCCGCCCCGATGGCGGCGCTGCGGCGGACGCTGACGCCCGAAGATCTCGGGCTGGCGGGCTGAGATCATGCCAGCGCCCCTGAAGGTTCTTGTCGTCGGTGACGAAGAACGCGGCGCTGCGGCGACGCAGGTGATCAGTTTCGGCCAGCCTCTGGCCGGGGCGCCGGGGATCGAGGTCACGCTCGATCCCCATCGCGGCGAACGCAGTGCTATCGCCGCACGCATCCGGGACACCGCGCCCGATATCATCGTGCTGTCACGCTACACATGGGAGCAGGGCAAGATCTGGGCCGACTATGCGCACGCGAAGGACATCGCGCTGCTGTTCCATCTCGACGACGATCTGCTGGCGGTTCCCGAAAGCCTCGGGGCGCATAAATTCGCGATCTACAACGACCCCGAACGTCTTGCGGTGCTGCGCGCGAGTATCGAAAGCGCCGATCTGGTCTATGCCTCGACCCCGGCACTGGCCGAGCGGCTGGCCGGTCACGGGGTCGAAACGCCGATCATCGCGGGCGATATCTATTGCTCGGTCGCGCCTGACGATATCGGCGCGCTGCTGCCGCCCGCGCAAGGGCCGGTCATGGGATATATGGGCACCGGCGGGCATTCGGCGGATCTGGCGATGGTGCTGCCCGCGATCTGTGCGCTGCTCGACCGCTTGCCGACGCTGCATTTCGAGCTGTTCGGCACCATCCAGATGCCGGGTGAGCTGAAGCGTTTCGGGCACCGCGTGCGGCATTTGCCCTTTGTCGTGGGATACGACGCGTTCATGCCGCAACTGCGTACGCTCGGCTGGTGGGTCGGACTGGCGCCGCTGGAAGACAACAGCTTCAACCGCTGCAAGGCCGATACCAAATGGGTGGAATACACCACAGCCAGCATCGCCACCGTGGCCTCGGACCTGCCGGTGTACGCAAAAGCGTGCTCCGACGGCTGCGGGCTACTGGCGCGCGGGACCGAGGAATGGATCGCCGCGATGGAGACGCTGCTTGTGAACCCCGCCCAGCGTCAGGCGATGATCGGCGCGGCGCAGGACAAGCTGCGGGCCGAGTACAGCCATGCGCGGCTGCGCGAACAGGTGCTTCGCGTGCTTGACGCGGTGCAGCACACTGCACGCGCTCGCGTCGCCGGGGCCGAGGCGGCGGGCTAAGCGTCAGCCGCCGCGCCTGACCAGCCGGATCATGCGGCGCAGTGGGCCGGTAATCCGCCATGAGGTACTGCTACGAAGTGCCGCCACCTCGCGTTCCAGCGCGTCGCGCTCTTGCCGAGCGGTCGACAGATCGTAACGCAGGCTCGACAGGTCGACATGCAGCGCGGCGATTTCGCTTACCCGCTGCGCGCTGTCGCGATTGAGCACCGCGTTCGCGTTTTCACTGTCGGCCACCTTGTCGCCCAGCGAGGTGACCTGGGAATGCAGCGTGTCGATCTCGCCCTGCTGCTTCATCGCATATTGCGTGAGCGTCGCGACCTCGCGGAAGCGGTCCTGCAGGTGGTCCTGCATTTCCCTGCCTGCCTTGCGCGCGGTCTCGAGATCAGTGCGCAGACGCTCTGCCGCCTCGGCCTCGCGCGCCAGTTCGGCCTTGGCCTCGGACAATTCGGCGGCGGTGGTCTCGGTTTCGTGTTGGCGCTGGGTCAGCGCGCTTCGCACTTGCGACAGCTCGTCCGTCAGCGCGTCGAACTCGGCCTTGCGCGCCTCGGCCTGCGCCTCGGCCTCGGTCAGTTCCTTGCCCAGACGAGAAATCTCGCGGTCGTTTTCCGTGATGACCATCGTGAGCTGCGCAAGCTCCTGATCGCGCGCCGAAGCCGCTTCCTTCAGCGTGCCGACCTGCGCGCGCTGCGCTTCGAATTCCTCGGCCAGGGTCTTGTGCTGCGCCTCGAGGATCGCGCGTTCGCGCTCGCTCGCGGTCGCGCGCTCGCTCTTGATGGCAAGTGCCGCTTCAAGGCGATGGATCTCCTGCGCGCGGGCCTCGCTATCGGCCATCGCGTCGGCCAGTTTCTGCGCGGCGGCGGCGGCCTCGTCGCGGGCCGCCAAGAGCTTCTTGGTCAGCGCGTCCTTGTCTTTCTGGCGCCCGGTCCGCTCGTCCTCAAGCTGCTCTTGCCGCGCGGCGAGCGCGCTTTCAAGCCGCGCCACATCCTCGGTCCGTTTCGCCAGTTGCGCATTAGCGTCAGACAGCTTCTTCGCCTCGGCCTGCTGCTTCGTGAGTGCGTCGTCGGCCCGTTTCTGCTGCGTTTCGCGCGCCGTCTCAAGCGTGGTGATCTGCTCACCAAGCGAGCGGGTCTGCTCACGCTCGGCCTTGACCACCCGTCCGAAAGCGCGGGCGGCATCGTTGAACGAGGCGCGGATCGCGTCGAGCGTCTCGTAATCGGCGCTGTCTTCGCCTTGCTCGGCCCAACGGGTGAAGATCGCGTAAGTATCGCGCAGCCAATTGACCAGAAGCGGGTTATCGCTCTGTTCGTCGGGCCGTTCCTGATGGTGACGCAGGTCGGTGGACAGGAAGTCTTCGACTATTGTTTCGACCTGATCGAGCCCGCGAGGCCAGCGCAGGCCCAGCGCTTTCTCTGCCTCTGACACGACCCGGGGCCAGCGACGGATCAGCATGTCGTAGCTGGTCGCGTAGCGCACCGTGCCACGCGTCTGAACCTCGGCCTCGAGCACGTAATGCAGCCAGATCATGTGGCTCAGCGCCCGGCTGAATTTCTTCTTCGTGCGCAGCGAGCGCGCGACCTCTTCCGGATGGCGTACAGTCAGGATCGGCAGAACGCGCCGGCCAGCCTGTTCCAGAACGCGGGTCCAGAACGGCACCAGACGGCATATGCGCGGATCTTTCAGAACGATAAGCGGGCTGTCCCCGAAATCCGCGTGCACGAGATCCACCGCGCGCTGAAAATACGTCGCGGCCACCGGCGACTCGTGCCAATGGGGATTGAAAACGAGGAAATCATCCCACGCGGTTCCGGCCGAGGCGAGAATCTCGTCGTTGAGATCGCGAACGGCGGTGGATTCGAAAAAGCCCTTCGCGTTGCTTTGCGAAGGCTCCATGATCGCCTGAGGCAATTCACACCCGAGCTTGCTGAGCACTCCGGCCAGAGCGGACGTTCCCGAGCGGTGCATCCCCAGAACCAAGACGGCGGCCTTCGCGGGCTTCGCAGCAGGCGACTTCGTCTTCTTACTCATACGTGTCCGCTCCCAACGGCCTTACTGCATCCGATCTCGTGTTCGGAATTCCGGTTCACCCTAAAGCTATAGGCGCAGGAATAACCAGAGCAAACCCGAAAAAGGGGGCGGGAATTCGGGACTTGCGACGCGTTCTTGCGAAATGGCCACAAGCCCCGGACTGCCGTCGATCACCCAGCCATCACTCGGCGATCACCCGTCGATCACTCGGCGATCACTCGGCGGCTTGCGCCGTTTTCTGCGCGTCTTCGTAGCCCTCTTCGCCCTCGAACGGGCCGTCGATGACACGCTGCAGCGAGTAATCGGTCAGCAATTTCTCGCGGTGCCATTCGGACGCCATCGGCACATGCGCGAATTCGTGGAAGCAGGGCGTGCCGAGCGTCCAGTGCAGCAGCTTGGCCTCGGGGTTCTCGCCGAATTCGTCGGGCAGCCAGTTCCAGACCTTCGGGATCTCGCCGATCAGGTCGTCTTCCAGCCAGGTGAAGCGGTGAAGCTGCGCGCCGGTGGCGTTCATCACGAAGTCGGGCGTGACGACGGCATTGGCCGGGTGGCCGCAATTCCAAAGCACCACCGAGGACCAGTTCTTGCGCGGATAGTTCTGGTTCTTCGCGCCCAGATACTTGGTTTCCATCTTTGTCTTGTAATCGTGATGCACGCACATCACCGCCTTGCTCTCATCGCGCAGGGCCCAGAGCTTGGCGACATCGTCGCGCAGCAGCATGTCGCCGTCGACGAACAGCGCCCAGCCCTTGTATTCCATCAGATGCGGCAACAGGAAACGGCTGTAGATGAACTGGTTCGAGCCGTCGTTATGGGTTTCGGCATAGCCTTTGAGCCCTTTCAGGGCGAGCGGCGTCAGCGCGAGCGGCTGCGAGGCATGACGGATCAGGCTGTTGGCACAGACATGATACGCCACGGCCTCGCGCGGGTCGTAGCCGATAAAGACATTGATCACGGGAAAACTCCGTCAAAGCGAAAGTGTGAAGGACACCATCGCCCTGGACCGCTTTCGCGGCCTTGATCCATGTCAAAACTCCCGGACGGACCGGCGCCCCTGCGCTTACGAGCGGTCGAGCGCCGCCTCGTCGCATTCCACCTCGACAAAGGCTCGGGCCGCAGCAAGGCTGGCATCGTCGGCTTCTTCCGCCTCGGGCGCGACTTCAGACTGGGACGTGCTCTTGGCCGGTTTCGCCTTGGGTGCTTCATCGTCTTCGGGCGCCTCGACGATGGTGCCCGTCGCGTGTTTCAGCAACAGCCGCATCACGTGGTTGACCCCAGCCTCTGTCACGTTGCGCAGATCATCGGCGTAATAGGCGCCGCGCGCATGCGGGCCGGTAATGATCTCGAACGATGGGAAGTAATGCACGAAGTCGTGCTGTTGCGTCAGCATATCGGCGGCGACACGCAGGACAGATTTGGAATAGGTCGTCGCCGAAAGCACGTGCGCGCCCTCGGTCGCGGTTGCCATCAGCGGGACGGGGCTGACCGTGACAATCATCTGCGCCGTGGGATTGACCGCGCGCAGGGCCTCGATGAAGGCATTCATATCCTCGACGATCTCGGCCACGCCCTGATTGCGGAAGGCGTATTTCTCGGAATCGAAGTCGCCGCCCTCGACCCCAGGGCAGAGCGGGAAGACCGCGCCGTCTTCAAGGCTTTCCCAGCATTCGGTTAGGCCGAGCGTGAAGACGAAGACATCGAGTTCCTCGAACATCCGGCGCACGGCGGCGAAATGCTGTTCGCGATCGACCTCCATCTCGGCGACCGAGGCGAAATTGCCGGGCTGGATGGTCGGGCGGAACGGGTCACGCACCGTGCCGTCGGCGTCGGTCCACGGAGCCTCAGCCGGCGAAAAGCGACCATAGGCACGATCCATCAGCTGGCGCAGCTGACGCGCGGTATAGATGTTGCCATAGCGCGCCGAGAACGTGCCGTAGTTATGCGCGGCCCGGACCGGCCCCCGCAGGATCGGATGCCCCTCTTCGGCCACGAAATAGTTGAAGCCGGACTGCGCCAGATGGCGAGCGACGTGCTGGGCGAAGCAGGACCCGGCCGTGGCGACCTTGGTGTCCTTCTCGATCGTCAGTGAGAACTCTCCCACTGGATCAACTGCCGAGAATTTCGGCCGCGCCACTGACCGCCGCCAGAACGCCTTGTCGGGAAGGGATTTATAGGGATGGTCAGTCATTTCAGGACCTCGAATATGTTGTGCTTGCACCAGCTTTCGCGTGGTGCACTTATCCTGCTTGCTTCCAACAACCATAGGCCCCCGGATGCCGTTTCGGCATCACAACCGGGATAACAACCCCGGATCAGGCTGGATTGGCCGCCGATTGCCGGGCTTTGATCCAGGCAACGGCCTGCTCGATCAAAAGCGCGCCATAGGCCGGATTGGCATGAGTCGCGTCGTTGGCGTAGAATGCCGGCTCGAGAAATCCGCTTTCCGTGACGGTCTCTGCCGGGGGCATCAAAAGCTCAATGTCGTCTTCGCTCAGGATCTTACGCAGGGCATCGTTCTGAATGCGCCACAGCTTGCGCCGCAGCGGCTTGGGAGAAAGACCGCGCTCGGCCAGACCCATTTCGATGAACTTCGTCTCGAAACGCTTCATGATATGCGCGTCGTCTTCCTTCGGCGGCGGCGCGGCCATGTGGACGGTCTGCTGTGGTCCCGCTTTGGCAAGCTGAAGGATCCGTTGGCAATCATTGCTGCGCAGACCGCGCTCGAACGTGGCGAACACACTGCTACGCGGAACGTAAGTCACGCCCGAAGCATCCGTCGGCGCCGGCTCATCCGGCTCGAGAATATCGAACGGAACATCGTGCTGCACCAACCCGGTAACGCTGTGCTGGTTTCCACCGATGACTGAAACAAGCAGGTCGTCCGGCGTCAGGTCTTTACAGGCCTCGATAATCTCGTTCAACGAACGGTCACCGATGACCTTGCCGTTCTTGACGCTTTGGATCCTGTCCACGCTCACCGTGCAGCCCTGCGTGTCGGCGAGTCCCTGCGCGAGGGCATCCCTGATGCAATGGCTATGACTATCGCCAAGGAATAGAATTTTGTGTTCGGCCAAAGTGTAATCCTATGACTAGCCTTCAAATTCGCTATCGCGACTCCCTGCATATGTCGCGATGCTGAACTCCCGCAACGTCTGGATATCGACCTTCCGGAATGCAGGCAGGAATTGTCTCAGACCGTAGGCATTGCCGGGCCAGCGCGCAAGCCAATGCTGCCCAATCGCGCAGTGGTCGAAGCCCTAAATGCTCACCGTAGGACCGCGCTCCCGGTCAGATCGCACAGCGCCACGCCTTTGCCGCCGGGAAAGCGCGGCAGTGTCAGGGGGGTGGGGAACGGGCTGAGCCACAGGCGGCGCGTCGGGCGGCCGTCGAGGCACAGAAGCGCGGGACAGGGCTGGTCGGAGAGGGCTTCGAACCGACCGGGCGTCTTTGTTGCCCGGACCTGCGCGCGGACGGTACCCGCGCGCAAGATCGGCACGCGGTGCTCGCCTGCGACCAGATCCACACAGGACGCGCCCGGCGGAATGCGCGTCTGTCGCCATGTTCCGGGTGCCACGGCATCCGGCGCGGTCACGACCAGCGGCGTTTCGGGCGCCTCGGCCAGCGGGGTGGGCATCAGCAGCGGTGCGGTCACGAAGTAGACCAGCGGGTCTCTGGGCGCGGGATTGACCGGCCAGACGCACAGCGTCAGCGACATGAGCCGCGCCCCGCCCGAGGCCGGGATACGCAGGCTGACCGCCTGATAATCGCCCCTGTCGCGGGTGCCCGAAAAGACCGGGTCGAGTTTAACGAAGTGCCGTGTGGCGGCCCCGGGGTCGTCGAGATCGTGCCACTCGACCTGCAGATCGCCGAAGCCGCGATGCACCCCCAGACCCAACAGCAGCGTCACATCCCCCGCGCCGGGCGGGATCGTCACCGGCGCACAAAGCGGCACGCGTACCGGACCGGTTGTGGGCGGACAGGTCAGGCTCCATGTGGCCTGCCCCGGACAGCTCCAGCGCTGGCCCGTGACATTGCGGCAGACCACCCCCGAGGGAACCGAGGGCGCGAGCGGCACCACGACCGGCACGGCGGCTGCGGCGACCGGGGCAAGCGGCAGGGGTTCGCCATCGACCTCAACCATCAGGGGCGCTTGGGCCGGGTCGCGCGGCGCGACCATCAGATTGCCCGCGACCAGTTGCAGCCCGGCGACGGTCTCGGCCAGCCGCGCCAGATCGACAGCGTCGGTATCGTCCGCGTCGTGCCGATAGGCCGAGACGAGCATATGGACATTGCCGCTGCGCTCTTTCCCCGCCAGCGTCAGATCGCGCTGCACGCGGTCGCGGATCCCGGCCTCGGACGGGGTGAGCTGGGTCAGGAAGGCGTTCATCTGACGGCCCGCCGCGTCGCCCTCATACCCGCGCGAAGGGGGATGCGAGACCTGAACGCGGGTATCGCCCACCACCGACAACCCGGCCGTGGCGCAAAACGACATTGCCGCCCAGTCGATGCCCCAGCCGAGATTGTTCTCGCCGTAATCGAGCCCGCGCAGCCGGTCGAGTACCCGAGGCGCAAGGCCCAGCACGATCCCGTCGGTCTGAGCGACGTCGAAAAGCCCGTCTTCGTCCCATGCGCCGCGCGCGGTCAGGGAGAAGGGATAGGCGGTATTGTCGATTTCGGGTGTCCAGACGCCGATCGACGGATGGCGCCCCAGCAGATCGGCCCAGCGCCGCGCAAGGGCGGGCCAGTCGTCGCAGCCCGCATCGGCCTGAATGAGCAGCATCGAGGCGCCCGGCGGGATCTCAGCGGCAAGCCGCTGGAACTTGCGCCCGAAGAAATCGGCCTCGTCGGCGCGGATCCACTGGCCCGCGCCGGTTTCCTCGGCTCCTTCGGGGTTCGAATAGATGACCAGCACCCCATCCAGCACGCCGTCCAGCGCCGAGGCGATCGCGGCGGCAGCGTCATGCATGCCCCGCCACGATACCACCGCGCAGATGACCGGGACGTGCTCGCCGGGCATCAGGATCTTGAGCGATGCTCTTCGGCGATGGCCAGCAGGTGCCGGCCATACTCGCCCTTGGCCAGTGGCCGCGCCAGATTGGCAAGGTGGTCGGCCGAGATCCAGCCTTTGGAAAACGAGATCTCTTCGGGGCAGCCGGTCTGCAGACCCTGACGGCTTTGCAGCGTGCGCACGAAGTTGCCCGCATCCAGCAGGCTACCATGCGTGCCGGTATCGAGCCACGCATAGCCGCGCCCCATCAGTTCGACGGTCAGCGCGCCTTCGTCCAGATACCCCTGCAGCAGGTCGACGATCTCGACCTCGCCGCGTGGCGAGGGCTTGATGCGTTTCGCGCGTTCGGGCGCGTCGCCATCGACGAAGTAAAGCCCGGTCACTGCGTAGTTCGACGGCGCCTGTTTGGGCTTTTCGACGATCTGGCTGACCTTCCGGTCGTTGTCGAAGGCAACCACGCCGTACCGTTCCGGGTCGCTGACGCGGTAGGCAAAGACCGTCGCGCCGCTTTCCTTCTTGTCGGCCGAGGCCAGAAGCTCGGGCAGGCCGTGACCGAAGAAGATGTTGTCGCCCAGAACCAGAACCGAGGGCGCGCCATCGAGGAAATCCTCGGCCAGGATAAAGGCCTGCGCCAGCCCGTCGGGCGAGGGCTGGGTGATGAAGGTCAGCGACATCCCCCATTGCGAGCCATCGCCCAGCGCGCGCACGAATTGTTCCTGATCCTGCGGCGTGGTGATGATCGCCACTTCGCGGATGCCCGAGAGCATCAGCACCGAAAGCGGGTAATAGATCATCGGCTTGTCATAGACCGGCAGAAGCTGCTTCGAGACGCCGATAGTGATCGGGTAAAGACGGGTCCCCGAGCCACCGGCCAGAATAATACCCTTGCGCTGGGTCATGTGATCGCTCCGAGGTCCTTGAGGGCTTGGGTCGTCGCGGCCTTCCAGTCGGGCCGTGACAGGCCGAAAACGGCCAGCGTCTCGCACGCCATGCGCGAATTGGCGGGGCGTTTCGCGGGGGTTGGGAATTGCGAACTGGGAATGTCCGTGATCGTGCAGTCGAGCGCCGCCTGCTCCATGATCTCGCGCGCGAAATCGGCCCAGCTTGCATCGGGCGCGCCCGAAAAGTGGTAGGTGCCCGATTTCGACGCATCGACGCTCAGTTGCGCAGCGATGGCAAGGCAGGCTTCGGCAATCGCCGAAGCCGGGGTCGGGCCGCCGATCTGGTCGGCAACGACGGTCAGCCCGTCGCGCTCGGCCCCCAGTCGAAGCATGGTCTTGAGGAAATTGTTACCATGGGCCGAGAATACCCAGCTTGTGCGCAGGATCGCATGGATGCCGCCCGCCGCGCGGACGCCCTCTTCGCCCTTCAGCTTGGTGCGCCCGTAGGCGCCCAGCGGTGCGGTCGGGTGATCGGGCGTGAAGGGCGCCTCGCCCGAGCCGTCAAAGACGTAATCGGTCGAGATATGGACGAAGGGAATGCCCAGCTCGGCGCAGGCCTGCGCCATGGCAGTCGGCGCGTCGCCGTTGACAACCTCAGCCGCCGGTTCTTCGGATTCCGCCTTGTCGACGGCGGTCCATGCGGCGGCGTTGATCACCGCTTCAGGCCGGGCGGCACGGATCGCGGCGGCGCAGGCATCGGGGTCCGACAGGTCGGCTTGCGCGCGGCCCAGAAAGGTCGCGTCCGGTGCAAGACGCTTGAGTTCCGTGGCGACCTGTCCGGTCGATCCAAAGACGAGAATGCTCATGCCTTGACCCCCAGACGTTCGCCGACGCCGTGGCGCTCTTGCAGCGGGCGCCACCATGCTTCGTTGTCGAGATACCATTGCACGGTCCGCTCAAGCCCCTCTTCCACCGTGACCGAGGGGCGCCAGCCCAGTTCTTCACGGATGCGCGACGGGTCGATGGCATAACGCGCATCGTGGCCCGGCCGGTCGGTCACATAGGTGATCTGATCGGCATACGAGCCCTGCGCCTTGGGTTTCTTGGCATCAAGAATGGCGCACAGCGTCTTGACCAGTTCCAGATTGGTCCGCTCGTTCTCGCCGCCGATATTGTAGCTGCGGCCAAGCGCGCCCTTTTCCAGCACCAGCAGCAGCGCGTCGGCGTGATCTTCGACAAACAGCCAGTCGCGGATATTCGAGCCGTCGCCATAGATCGGCAGCGGCTTGCCCGCGAGCGCGTTCAGGATCACCACGGGGATCAGCTTTTCGGGGAAGTGGAACGGCCCGTAATTGTTCGAACAATTGGTCAGCACCACCGGCAGGCCATAGGTCTCATGCCACGCGCGGACCAGATGGTCGGACGCCGCCTTGGACGACGAATACGGGCTGCGCGGATCGTAGGGCGTGTCTTCGGTGAACTTGACCGAGGGATCGGCGGGCAGCGAGCCGAACACTTCGTCGGTCGAGATATGGTGAAAGCGGAAGCTCTCGGGCTTGCCCTGCCGCGTCCAGTAGGCGCGCGCGGCTTCCAGCATGTTGTAGGTGCCGGTAATGTTGGTCTCGACGAAATCGCCGGGGCCATCGATCGAGCGGTCGACATGGCTTTCCGCCGCCAGATGCATCACCGCGTCGGGTTCATGCGCAGCAAAGATCCGGTCCAGTGCAGCGCGGTCGCGGATATCGGCATGCTCGAACGCATAGCCTGGCGCGTTCGAGACGCCCGCCACGTTTTCAAGGCAGGCGGCATAGGTCAGGGCGTCCAGATTGACGACCGAATGGCCATCGCGGATGGCCTGGCGCACAACGGCAGAGCCGATAAACCCGGCCCCACCGGTTACGAGAATCTTCATCCGTCATTCCATTCGAAAGGGGATTGCCAGTCGGCGAAAGGAGTGGCGGCGGCGTCCTTGTCAGACAGCACGGCCGTTTCGGCATCAAAGCCCCAGTCGATCCCGACCGTGTCGAACCGCACCGCGCCATCGCATTCGGGCGCGTAATGATCGGTGCATTTGTAGATGATCTCGGTATCGGGTTCGAGCGTGACGAAGCCATGCAGGAAACCCGCCGGGATCCAGAGCTGACGCCCGTTCTCGTAGCTCAGCTCCTCGGCCACCCATTGTCCGTAGGTCGGCGAGCCCTTGCGCCCGTCCACCGCAACATCAAGCAGGCTGCCGCGCCCGCAGCGCACAAGCTTGCCCTGCGCATGGGGGGGCGACTGATAATGCAGGCCGCGTAGCGTACCCTTGGCGGTGCTGAAGGAATGGTTGTCCTGCACGAATTCGGGCAAGGTCACCCCCGCGCCCTCAAGCGCCTTGCGGTTCCAGGTTTCGGAAAAGAAGCCCCGGGCATCGCCGAACCGTCGCGGCGTGACGACAAGGACGCCGGGCAATTTTGTAGAGTCAATCTGGACCATTATTCGCTATGCTTTCGCCGCTAAAACGAGCGGCATGATGAGAAAAGAAGGCACGTCAAATGTGCCCGGTTTGCATATCAGTCAGCCGATTTTCTGTCTAGGCTCGCCCCCATGCTATTTCGCACCTGCAGCAAGACCTCGCCCACCGTCAAATGGCATCGCAAAGATCCACTGAGACATGAAAAACGTAACGATTCCGCGTCTGGTTCCACTCTGTCCTAATCGCCAGGGCGCCGACGCCCGACCGGCCCGGCGCGCCAGCGGATGGCGGCACAACAAAGCCCTGTCGCGGCGGTTCCGGAATTGTCGGAAACTTTGGCGGGAATGTGGGTTACTGAACAATTTGTTGCCAGAAATCCCGTTCACATTGCGGGGCCATACCTCCGTTTCACGGTCCGAATCCCCGGTGCCGGTCCTGCTATTCATACGAGTTCTCGGAATCCCCGAATGCTGATCCATCCTGTTCTTCTCTGTGGCGGCTCCGGCACGCGCCTTTGGCCCCTCTCGCGCAAGTCCTACCCGAAACAATTCGCGCCCCTGACGGGCGAGAACAGCCTGTTCCAGACCTCGGCGCAGCGGCTGTCGGGGTCGGGCTTCGCCGCGCCGGTGGTGGTGACGGGGGGCGATTTCCGTTTCATTGTCACCGAACAGCTCTCGCAGGTCGGTATCGAGGCCGGCGCGATCCTGATCGAACCTTCAGCGCGCAACACCGCGCCCGCCATCCTTGCCGCCGCGCTGCAGGTGGGCGGCGATGCGCTGGTGCTGGTGGCGCCCTCGGATCATGTGATCCCCGATGCCGCGCGGTTCCGCGATGTGGTCTCGGCGGCGACCGGTGCGGCGATGGCGGGCCAGATCGTGACCTTCGGCATCCGCCCGGACCGCCCCGAGACGGGCTATGGCTGGCTTGAGCTCAGCGCCCGCCCGGATGCGGGCTTCAGCCCCGAGGCGATGCCGCTCTCGCGCTTCGTCGAAAAGCCCGACCTTGCCACCGCACAGGTCATGCTTGATGGCGGCAGGCACCTGTGGAACGCGGGCATCTTCCTGTTCCGAGCCGATGTGCTGATCGAGGCATTCGAAACCTATCAGCCCGAGATCCTGACGCAGGTGCGCGCCGCGCTTGACGCCGCGCAGGAAGACCTGTCCTTTACCCGGCTCGACCCCACGGCGTGGGGCGGGATCGAGGATATCTCGATCGATTACGCGGTGATGGAAAAGGCCGATAACCTGAGCGTCGTGCCCTATGGCGGGGTGTGGTCCGATCTTGGCGGCTGGGAAGCCGTCTGGCGCGAGGGCGAGAGCGACGCGACCGGCGTCGTCACCTCGGGCGAGGCGCTGTCGATCGATTGCGAAAACACGCTCTTGCGGTCGGAAAATGACGCGCTGCAGGTCGTGGGGATCGGGCTGAAGGACATGGTGGTCGTGGCGATGCCCGACGCGGTTCTCGTCGCCCACAAGGACCGCGCACAGGATGTGAAGAACGCGGTGAGCGCGCTCAAGGCACGACAGGTACCGCAGGCCGAAACGCTGCCGCGCGATTTCCGGCCATGGGGCTGGTATGAAAGCCTCGTCGTGGGCGGACGGTTTCAAGTCAAGCGCATCCATGTCCATCCGGGCGCCGCTTTGAGCCTGCAAAGCCACCACCACCGGGCCGAACACTGGATCGTTGTCGAGGGCACCGCGAAGGTGACCATCGACGACGAGGTGAAGCTCGTTTCGGAAAACCAGTCGGTCTATATCCCGCTGGGTGCCAAGCACCGGATGGAGAATCCCGGCAAGCTGCCGATGGTCCTGATCGAGGTGCAGACCGGCGCCTATCTGGGCGAGGACGACATCATCCGCTACGAGGATGTCTATGCCCGCGGACAGGGCGCGAAGGGGTAAGGCTATGGCGCCGAAATTCGGAACCTCGGGCCTGCGCGGGCTGGTCGTCGAGCTGACGCCCGACCTGATCGGCGCGCATGTCGCGGCCTTCCTGCGCGCCTGTCCGGTCGGGACGGGTCTGTTCGTGGGGCGCGATTTGCGCGACAGCTCGCCCCGCATCGCCGGCGACGTGATCGCGGCGGCGCGGGGGGCGGGCGTCGATGTCACCGATTGCGGCGCGGTGCCGACCCCGGCGCTGGCGCTGGCGGCGATGGGCGCAGGGGCGGCGGCGGTGATGGTCACCGGCAGCCACATTCCCGCCGATCGCAACGGGCTGAAATTCTACACGCCTGGGGGAGAGATCACCAAGGCGCACGAGGCGGCGATCCTGGCCGCGCTGGATGCCACGGCTCCCACTGGCCCCAAGGGCGCCTTGGCGCAGGCCGATCCCGGCCCGGCTTTCGTTGCG
This sequence comes from Rhodobacter sp. NTK016B, assembly GCF_017303295.1. Lineage (GTDB taxonomy): Bacteria > Pseudomonadota > Alphaproteobacteria > Rhodobacterales > Rhodobacteraceae > Pararhodobacter. Next base: position 369,255 of record NZ_JAFKOK010000002.1, read on the forward strand.
CGCTATGTCACTGCCTTGGGCGCGCAGGCGTTGGCGGGCAAGCGCGTCGGTGTGTGGTCGCACAGCGCCGTAGGCCGCGACCTGCTGATCGACACGCTGCAGTCGCTCGGCGCCGATGTCGTTGAGGTCGCGCGGTCCGATACCTTCATCCCGGTCGATACCGAAGCGGTCCCCGAGGCTGTGCGCGCCTTCCTGCGCGATACCGCCGCTGCGCAGGGACTGGATGCCATCGTCTCGACCGACGGCGATGGCGACCGCCCGCTGGTGACGGATGAAACCGGGCAGGTGGTGCCGGGTGACGTTTTGGGTCAGATCACCGCGCAATTGCTGGGCGCCGAGATTGCCGTGACGCCGGTTTCGTCGAATACCGGCATCGATACGCTGGGACTACGGGTGATCCGAACGAAGATCGGCTCGCCCTTTGTCATCGCCGGGATGGAGCGCGTGCCGGGCACCAAGGTTGTGGGCTATGAGGCAAATGGCGGCTTTCTGCTGGGCTTTGAGGCCAAAGTCCCCACTGGCCCCCTGCCCGCGCTGATGACCCGCGACAGCCATCTGCCGATCATCGCCCCGCTCGTCGCAGCCGGAGCCGGGCCGTTGAGTGCCCGCGTGGCGGCCGAGCCCGCACGCTTCACCGCCGCCGACAGGCTGCAAGAGGTTCCGACCGAAGCCTCGGCCGCGCTGGTGGCCGCGCTCAGCACCGATGCGGCGGCGCAGGCCGGGTTCCTTGCGGAATTCGGCGATGAAAGCCTTGCCGGGACCGATACGACCGACGGGCTGCGGCTGACGCTGGCCTCGGGCCGTATCGTGCATCTGCGCCCCTCGGGCAACGCGCCCGAACTGCGCTTCTATGCCGAGGCCGAAAGCCCCGACGCCGCACTGGCCCTGCTGGGCAAGGGGCTGGAAACCCTGCGCGCGCGACTGGGATAGAGCCCCGCCCCGTTGCACCGCGCCGGGGTTAACGCCCCGCCGCTGTCACCTCGCACCGTCTTAGCACTTGCCCGCCATTGTCCGGCCCCGACCAGGAGGCCCACCGATGGACGAGACATCCACCAACCTGACACTGCCCTATCTGCAGGCGTCTCAGGCACAAAAGCACGTCACCCATAATGCCGCGCTCGAGGCGCTGGACCTGATCGTCCAGCTTGTGCTGCAATCCTTTTCTCAGACCACGCCACCGCTTGCCCCCGATGACGGGCAGGTCTGGGCGGTGGGCAATGGTGCGGTCAATGACTGGGTCGGCCATGACGGCGAACTTGCGGCGTGGTCGAATGGCGGCTGGCTGTTCATCACCCCGCGCCCCGGCTGGCGCGGCGCGATGGGCAGCGAGGTGCGGGTCTGGAACGGAACAGCTTGGATCGCGTCCGGCCTGCCCGACTTGCAGAACCTGCCGGGCCTTGGCGTCAATACGAGTTACGACGCGACCAACAAGCTGTCGGTGAAGGCCGAGGCGACATTGCTCGACAATGCGGGCAGCGACCACCAGCTGAAGCTGAACAAGGATGCCAGCGGCGACACCGCGTCGCTCATGTTCCAGACCGGCTATTCCGGCCGGGCCGAGATGGGCACGACGGGGGACGACGACTTCGCCATCAAGGTCTCGCCCGATGGCAGCGGCTGGACCACCGCGCTGGGGATCGATGCCGCGACCGGTGCGGCCACGATAGGCCAGCTCTCTCTGGACGCGCCGCTGCCGCCGTCGTCCGGTGGCACCGGGACGGCCAATCCGGCGGGCGCAACGCTGGCGCGCTCGGGCGCCCATGCGCTGACGCTGACCACCTCAGCGCCCAGCGCGCTGACCCTGCCGACCACCGGCACGCTGGCCACGCTGGCGGGGACCGAGACACTGACCAACAAGACCCTTGCCGCGCCTGCGCTCACCGGTCTTGCCAGCGGCAGCGCGATCACCCAAAGCGCCACCGACGCCACCCCCGGACGGCTGTTGAAGGTCGGCGACACACGCATTTCAGCAGGCAGCGGAACCACCGAGAACACCGATCTCGACGCGATCGAGGGGCTGGGTTTCTGGGCCTTCGGGGGCGCGACGGCCAATACCCCCGGCTTTCTCGGCGGCGCGGGCGCGCTGCTCGCGTTCCAGCGCAGCAGCACCCGGCGCGCACAGATCGCGTCGAATGGCGGGTTGGGTAATCGCTGGGGCGTGCGGTCGCAGAACGACAGCGGCGTCTGGCATCCCTGGGCGCAGCTGGTGCATTCGCACAATCTGGTGGGTCCGGTCGGCCAGTCGGCGGGCGTTCCCACCGGCGCGGTTATCGAGCGCGGCGCGAACACGAATGGCAGCTATGTCCGGCTGGCCGACGGCACACAGATCTGCTGGCACGCCATCGATGATACGGCGACCGCCTGGAGCACTGCCCAAGGCGCCCTGTTTCGCCGCGCCTCGGCTGCGACATGGACCTATGCCGCAGTCTTTTCCGCCCCGCCCTGCGTCACAGCCACCGCGCATATCGGCAATGACTGGATCACCGGCTGCCGCCCGCGCGGCCTGCCCGACAACAATGCTGTACTGTTGATGCCGTGGTCGTCCTCGGCCGCCGGCGCGACCACCGGCAAAACGATTTTCGCCTGCGCAATCGGTCGCTGGTTCTGACGAGGTTTCCCATGCAACTGACACTTTCCCCCATTCGCGGCCTGCCCGGCAGCGCGGCGACGACGATTTCGGTCGATGGCGACACCCTGATCGTCGATGGCCAGAGCTATAACCTGTCCCCGGTGCCCGAGGGCGGCGAGGCGATTGCCGAAGGCACGGATCACCCGTTCATCGCGCCGATCACACGCACCGCCGGCGAGATTCACGCGGCGCTGCGCGTCACGCTCGACGACAGCGCGGCGCCCCTGCAACCCGACAGCCCGTGGCTGGTCAGCGCAAGCGGGGGCCCGGTTTCCATTCCTGCCAGCCGTCAGAACAGTGAGGCCCCGCAATGACCTTCCAGCTTCAGATTCGCACCGCGCAAGAGATCGCCGAGACGGCAAGCGCCGCGCATCGTGCGCGGATCGTCGCCCTTGTCGACGATCATATCGAGGCCCGCGCGCGCAGCCTTGGCTACAACAACGCCGTCAGTTGCGTGAGCTACCGCAATTCGATGGTGCAAAGCTGGGTGGACGAGGCCGAGACCTTCAGCGCGTGGCGCGACTCGGTCTGGCAGACGCTGATCGCCTTGTGTGAGGCTGCGGGCGACACCGACACCCCTCTGCCCGACGCCGAAACCGTGATCGCCTCCCTGCCCGCTTGGCCGGATTGAGGGCACGCAAAACGGCGGGCGTCCAGAGAGCCGCCCGGTTCACGCGATAGCGGTTTGCCACGCTCGACAAACCCGAAAGCCGCACCATAAGATAGGCGAGTCGTGTATTCAGGGCCCTGTGTTCCGGTCCGTTACCCATAATAGGCAGCTTGTGACCAATCCGATTGAACTGACCGCCTCTGCGCTTATCCACCATCTTCGTTTCGAACATCTTCCTTCGGTCGAACGCGGCAAGCTGACGCTGCGCGACGGGGCCTATTTCAGCTGGGATGCCGATCAGGGCGATGTCACGCTGCGCGTCCGGCCTGAACTGGGAAACCTTTTCAAACTCGATGCCAAGGTGGGCGGCAAACCGCGCTGGATGAACTTCAACCTCTCGCTCGGCGCGGGTCAGGTTCCCGCAGGCTCGACGCTGGGTCTGGTGTTCGAACTGAACGGCTGTGACGGTCAGGAACTTCCGGTCTTCATCCGTGCGCTCAAGGACGGTGAACTGGTCGATACGCCGCTGAACACCCCGCTGAAAGGCTCTGCCGAGCTCTGCCAGCGCACGCTGATCGTACCGGTCGGCGACGGCGATCCGCTGGCGGAACCGTCGAGCTTTCTGACGCTGGTGGTGCAGCTTCCGCGCAAGGACTTCACGCTGGAACTTCGCAACCTGACGCTGTTCGTGCTCGAACCCGACAGCGCCAAGGCGCTCGCACTCGCCGGCTGACGCCACCGTTTCAGTGCGCCCCTCAATGGCCATGCCGCTCCCTGCGGCGTGGCCTTTTGCGTTTCTCTGCCTTGCCGTCTTCGCGCGCCCCGACATGGCCCGCAATCTTTCGTTGACACAACAGCAGACTCGCTTTAGCATTTTTGAACGAGTTGTTCATTATTGAACAAAGCAGAATTCGGCGGGAAACAGCGTCTCGCCAACGGCTGGGAAAGGGCAGTTCGGCGCCATGGTTCGGCAAGAACGGAATGCAGGGATCGAATGGATCGGCCGCGATGGCCGGGACCCGACACGGGACCCGGCCATCGTCTTCCTGCATGGTATCGGCTCGAACGCGGCGTCGTTTCGCGACCTGCTGGACCTGATCCCCGAAGGCCCGCGCCTGATCGCGTGGAACGCGCCGGGCTATGGCGGCTCGGACAGGTTGACCAAGGACCGACCGACCGACTGCGACTATGCCGACGCGCTGGCGCGCTTTCTCGATGCGCTGGATTGCCAGCGGGTGATCGTGCTTGGCCATTCGCTGGGCACGCTGATGGGCAGCGCCTATGCTCGCGCCCATCCCGACCGGGTGCAGCACCTGATCCTTGCCGCCAGCGCCTGTGGCTATGCCGTCGCGCCCGGCGCCGAGCTGCCGCCCAAGGTTGCGGCGCGGATCACCGATCTCAAGGCTCTCGGCCCGGCGGAATTCGCCCGCACCCGCGCGCCGCGCCTGATCTTCGACCCCGCGGCCAATCCCGCGATTGTCGCCCGCGTCGAAGCGGGCATGGCGCGTGTTGATCCCGAAGGCTACGCACAGGCGGTGCGGATGCTGGCGAGCGGCGACTTGGAAGCCAATCTGCGCGGCCTGACTGTGCCTTGCGATTTCATTCTGGGGGCCGAGGATATCGTCACGCCCCCCGAACAGACCGAGCGCGCGATGCGCGCGCTTGCCACGACCGGCCAGACCCCGCGCCGTATCGACATCGCCGGGGCCGGACACGCCGTCTATCTGCAGAAACCGCAGGACTTCGCACAAGCGCTCCTGCGTCTTATCCCCTCGCATGCGGATGCGCGCATGCCCAGCCCGACCGGAGGACATCATGGCTGACAAGATCAGCGTCGGACATCTGCGTGGCATCGTCATGCGCGCGCCCGGCATGACCGCGACCAAGGCCTTCTATACCGAGCAATGGGGCCTGCACGAGGCCGCCAGCGACGAGGGTATCGTCTATCTGCACGGCACCAGCGCCGAGCCCTTTCTCTACGGGCTGAAAGACGGCGACACCTATGGCATCGAATACGCCCATTTCGGGATGGAAAACCGCGCCGATATGGACGCGCTCTATGCGCAGGTCGTGGCCGAGGGCGGCACGGTGCTGGGCGAGCCCGCGCTCTTCAACGACAAGATCGGCGGCTACGGGTTCGAAATGCTGGACCCCGACAATCGCCGCCTGCGCTTCACCACCGAACTGGACATGCGCGAGGCGTCCCAGAAACACGCCTATCCGCACAAGATCTCGCATCTGGTGTTCAACACACCCGATCTCGAAGGCTCCGAGGCCTGGTACGCGCGCGTGCTGGGCTTCCGCACCAGCGACTATTCTGCCGATCAGATGACCTTCATGCGCTGCAACGAAACCCACCACGCCGTCGCTCTGGTGCGGGCGCAGTATCCGTCGATCAACCACGTCGCCTTCGAAGTGCCCGGCATCAACAGCTTCATGCGCGCAATCGGCCGGATGAAGCAGAACGGACAGGTTCCCAGCTGGGGGCCGGGCCGTCACGGGCCGGGCGACAACCCGTTCGCCTATTTCGTATCGCCCTCGGGCTTCGTCATCGAATTCACCGCCGATGTCGAACTGATCGACGAGGACACGCACGAGGCCCGCGTCTGGTCGCGCACCGATCCCGAGGCGATGGACCAGTGGATGACCGCAGGCCCGCCCACGCCCGCGCAACGCACCGTGATGGCCGGACGGCCGGATTTCGGCTTCCCCAAACCGGAGTAACCGCATGGATCTGCAACTGAACGACAAGACGGCCATCGTCACCGGCGGGTCGTCGGGCATCGGTCTGGCAACCGCGCGCAGCCTTCTGGAAGAAGGCGCCCGCGTCGCGATCTGCGCCCGGGGTGCCGAGCGGCTGGAAAAGGTCCGCGCCGAGTTCGCCGCCGAGTTCGGAGAAGACCGGGTCTTTGCTAAGGCTTTCTCAGTGCTCGACCGGGGCGCAGTGGATGCCTTCGCCGCCGAGGTAAAAAGCCGTTTCGGCGGCTGCGACATCCTGATCACCAATGCCGGTCAGGGCCGGGTGTCGACCTTTGCCGACACATCCGAGCAGGATTGGCGCGACGAGCTTGAGCTCAAGTTCTTCAGCCAGCTCAACCCGATCCATGCCTGCCTGCCTATGCTCAAAGCCTCGGACGCGGGCGCCATCGTGGCGGTCAATTCGCTGCTCGCCTATCAGCCCGAGCCGCATATGGTCTGCACCTCGGCTGCGCGCAGCGGCGTGCAAAACCTGCTGAAATCCCTGTCGGTCGAGCTGGCCCCCAAGGTGCGCGTCAACTCGATCCTGCTGGGTCTGGTCGACAGCCAGCAATGGCAGCGCCGCTTCGACACGCGCGAGGATCAGAGCCAGTCGCGCGCCGAATGGTACGGACAGCTTGCCGCCAAGAAGAAGATACCCCTCGAACGTCTGGGCGAACCGCAGGAAGCGGCCCGCGCGCTGACTTTCCTCGCCTCTCCCGCCGCCAGTTACATCACCGGGGCACAGCTGGAAATCTCGGGCGGCGTTTCGCGCTTCGCCTGACATCTTAAGGAAGATCCGCTCATGACGGAAACAGTCGGTTATCAGATCGCCCGTGCGCTTGCCGATATCGGGGTGAAAACGGTGTTCGGGGTGATCTCGATCCACAACATGCCGATCCTCGACGGGATCGCCACGCAGGACCGCGTCCGCTTCGTCCCCGCGCGGGGCGAGGCCGGGGCGATGGGCATGGCCGACGCCTATTCGCGCGTCACAGGCGAGCTGGGCGTTGTCATCACCTCGACCGGGACCGCCGCAGGCAATGCCGCAGGCGCGCAGGCCGAGGCCCTGACCGCCGGCAGCCGCGTGCTGCACATCACCACCCAGATCGACCGCGAATTCATGGATCGCGACCGCGCCGCCATCCACGACGTGCCCAAACAGCCTGAAATGCTGCGCGGCGTGTCCAAGGCCGTGTTCCGCATCTGGGACGAGAAATCCGCCACCGGCACGCTTGAAGCCGCCGTGCGCGCGGCTCTGACGCCCCCCACCGGCCCCGTCAGTCTTGAGATCCCGGTCGATGTGCAGCGGCTCGACGCGATGCCCGGCCACCCGGCGGTGGCGCCGGTCGTCGCGCTGCCCGGCAATGACGAGACACGCCTTGATGCGCTGGCCGAGTTGGTGAAACAGGCCAAGCGCCCGATGATCTGGCTGGGCGGCGGCGCGCGCGGCGCGCAGGCCGAAGCGACCGAGCTGGTGACGCGCGGCTTCGGTGCCGTTACCTCGACCCAAGGCCGCGCCGTGGTGCCCGAGGAAAACCCCGCCACGCTGGGCGCGTTCAACATGACGCCCGAGGCGCAGGCGATCTATGCGCAATCCGACCTGATGATCGTCGTGGGCTCGCGCCTGCGCGGCAACGAGACGCTCAACAACAAGATGGCGCTGCCCCGTCCGCTGGTGCAGATCGACGCCGATGCCACGCAATACGGTCGCAACTACCCGGTCGATCTGTTCGTGTGCGGCGATGCGGCCAAGACCCTGCGCGGGCTTCTTGACCGGCTGCCCGCGAAACTGGAAGTCGATCCGCAGCAGGCCTATGACATCGCCGTCGCCCGCGCCAAGGCCGAGGGCGTTCTGCGCGAGCGGCTCGGGCCGTATCAGGTCATCGCCGATCACCTGATGAGCGTGATCCCGACGGGCAAGCATCCGTGGGTGCGCGACGTGACGATTTCGAACTCGACCTTCGGCAACCGCTATGTGCAGATCGGCGCGCCTAATCTTGGCGTGCACGCGCTGGGGGGCGGCATCGGTCAGGGCGTGGCGATGGGTATCGGCGCCGCCGTGGCCTCGCCCGATGCGCGCACCGTGACGCTTCTGGGCGACGGGGGCACGATGCTGGGTCTGGCCGAGCTGATCACCGCCGTGGACGAAGATCTCGACATGACCTTCCTGCTGATGAACGATCAGGCATACGGCGTGATCGAGAACATTCAGGACGCCCAGTATGACGGGCGGCGGCATTACTCGAAACTGAAGACGCCGAATTTCGCCAAACTGTGCGACGCCATCGACCTGCCCCATACCAAGGTCGACGACATCACCGCGTTCGAGGCCGTCTTCAACGAGAGCATGACGCGCAAGGGCCCGCATGTGGTCGAGGTCGACATGACCGCCATCGGCCCCTACGCGGTGGCCTTTGCCGGCCCGCCCGCCGGTGCCGCCGGGGGCAAGTCGTGACGACGATCGGCATCATCGGCTTCGGCTCGATCGCGCGGGACCTGATCGACATCCTCTGCGCGCAGGACCCGGCGCCCGAGGCGCTGGTGATCATGGTGCGCCCTGAGAAGACGGGCGAAACGCTGGCTGCGGCTGAAGAACAGATCGCCGGGCGCTGCGCGGTCTATGCCGTGTCCGACACCACGGCCTTGCTGGCCGCGGGGCCCAAAGTGGTCGCGGAATGCGCGAGCCATACCGCCGTGGCCGAGTTCGGTCCGGCGATCCTCCGCGCGCAGACCGATCTTGTGGTCGCCTCGATCGGCGCGATGGCAAAGCCCGAGACCGAGGCCGCGCTAAAGGCCGCCGCCGAGGGCGGCTCGGCCCAGCTGGTCCTGCCTGCGGGCGCCATCGGCGGCATCGACATGCTGGCGGCTGCCCGCCTGTCGGGCCTGAAAGGCGTCACCTATACCGGCCGCAAACCGCCCCTTGCATGGAGCGGAACCCCGGCGGAACAGGCCGTCGACCTGCCCGCGCTGACCGAAGCCACGGTGTTCTTCGAAGGCTCGGCGCGCGAAGCGGCGACACAATATCCCAAGAACGCCAATGTCGCGGCCACGCTGGCGCTGGCCGGGCTGGGCATGGACGACACCCGCGTGCGGCTGGTCGCCGATCCCGGCGTCGACACCAACACGCATGAATTCAACGTGCAGTCGCAAGCGGTGGATTTCGCGGTCACGCTGACCGCCAAACCCTCGCCGCGCAATCCGAAAACCTCGGCCTCGACCGCGTACAGTGTCGCGCGCGCGGTTCTGAACCGCTCGGCCGCCATCGTCATCTGAGGACAGAGCATGAGTCATGAATTCTCGAACGGCCATCTGCTGATCGGTGGCCAGTGGCGCGCGGGCAAAGGCGCGCCGATCACCTCGATCTTTGCCGCCGAAGGCACCGAGAACCAGACCTTCAACGGCGCATCGCGCGAGGATGTCGAAGAGGCCATCGCAGCGGCGAAAGACGCCCAACCCGCCTGGGGCGCGCTGAAACCGCATGAGCGCGCGACCTATCTCTACCGGATCTCGGAAGGGATCAGCGCCAATATCGACCGCATTTCGTGGGTGCAAAGCCGCGACACGTCGAAAACGCTGGGCGAGACGCGCGCACTGGCGGCCTCGGCTGCCGCGACCTTCCGCTATTTCGCCGCCGTTCTGGAAACCTCGGACGAGCTGCTGACCGTGCCGCGCGGGGATTACACCACGCTTTCGGTGCATGAGCCCCTTGGCGTCGTCGCCGCGATCACGCCGTGGAATTCGCCCATCGCGTCCGACGCTCAGAAAGTCGCGCCCGCGCTGGCAGCCGGGAACGCGGTGCTTTTGAAACCCGCAAGCTGGTCGCCGCTGGTCTGCCTTGAACTCGCGCGGATCATCGACGAGGCGGGGCTGCCCAAGGGTCTGTTCTCGGTCTTGCCCGGCTCGGGGCGCGAGGTCGGCAACCTGCTGGTCGAGCATCCCGATATCGCCAAGGTATCCTTTACCGGCGGCACCTCGACCGGCAAGCATCTGGCGCGCACCGCCGCCGACAAGCTGATGCCCGTCTCGCTGGAGCTGGGCGGGAAATCCCCCACCATCGTGTTCGAGGATTGCGACGAGGATCTCGCCATCGCGGGCATCCTGTTCGGCATCTTCTCATCGAGCGGGCAAAGCTGCATCGCCGGCTCGCGCCTGTTTGTGCAGCGCTCGATCTACGACCGTTTCGTCGACCGCCTTGTCACCGCCACCAAGGCGCTGAAGGTGGGCCATCCCTTCGACGCGGACACGCAGGTCTCGTCGCTGGTCCATGCCGATCACCGTGCCTCGGTCGAGAGCTATGTCGCCATGGCGCTGGAAGACGGCGGAGACATCCTGTGCGGCGGCAAACGGCCCGAAGGGCTGGACGCGGGCGCGTTCTACGAACCGACGATCATCGCCAATGTCACCAATACCGACCGCATCTGCCGCGACGAGGTGTTCGGCCCGGTTCTGGTCGTGATGCCATTCGACGACGAAGCCGATGTCATCGCGCAGGGCAACGACAACGAATACGGCCTCGCCTGCGGGATCTGGAGCCGCGACCACGTCAAATGTCAGCGCATCGCGCGGGCGATCAAGGCGGGGACGGTCTGGATCAATACCTACAAGCAATTCTCGATCTCGACGCCGTTCGGCGGCGACGGGGCTAGCGGCATCGGGCGCGAAAAGGGCCGCGCGGGGCTGCGCGCCTATCAGTCGCAGAAGTCGATTTACGAGGATATGTCGGGCCGCCCGCACCCGTGGGCGCGTTGGCCGTAAGAAAACAGGCCCTGACGACTGCGTCAGGCGCGGGGCATGTAGCCCAGCGCCTGCGACGCCCTCAGCGCGGCGTCCCGGACCGCTTTCTTGATCTGATTGCTGCCCTCGGCCGCTTCGGTCGAAAACGCGGATTGCGGACCAGAGACGTTCAGCGCACCCACCGGCACGCGCTGATGATCGAAGATCGCCGCCGCACAAGAGCCGATCCCGGCTTCGAAATTCCCCTCGCTCCACGCGACCCCCATGGCCTTGTCCGCGCGCGCCTGTTCCAGCACTTCGGACACGGTGACCGGGGTTTTCGAGGTATTGGCGGGCAAGGGCGCATCGGCGAACAAAGCGGCGATCTGGTCTTCGCTCAGCTCGGCCAGAATGGCGCGCCCGATGGACGAGGCATGCGCCGCCAGCCGCGACCCGGCGCGCACATTGCTGACCAGATGCGTGTTGGGCGTCTCGCGGCTGAGATAGACGATGTCGGGGCCGTCAAGGATGCCCATATGCGCGGACATACCCGTTTCGGCGCACAGCTCGGCCAGCACCGGCTGGCAAACCTGCACCAGATCGCGCCCGTGCATCGCCTGCGATCCCAGCGTGATCAGCCCGACGCCCAGCCGATAGCCTGCGCCGTTGGCGATTTCCTCGATCATACGATTCGTGGTGAGCGTGTGAATCAGACGAATCAGCGTTGTACGGTTGATTCCCAGCGCCTCGGACGTAGCGCTCAGGTTGCGGCAGGTGTTACCGTCGCCGATGTGACGCAAGAGCTTCAGCGCGCGCTCGACCGGCGGAACCGAATACTCCGCCCCCTTGGGTTTGCCATCGCCGTCCATGCGTCACTCCCTCAAATTTTCGCTCATTATAGAACACTTAATGCGTATTTGAACAGCTTCTTGTGTGTCATCGTCCGTGCTCGCGGCGCCCGATTGGTCCGCCGAAGCAAAGCGCCGCTAAATTCCTTGACTGGTTTCTGGAAGCGGTCTAGCCTGTTTGAACGCTATGTTCACAATAGAACAGCCATTACTTAATACGGGGAGCTAGGATGTCGACGCTGTCCATCGGGATCTGTGGTGCGGGAATGGGCGGCTTGGCCGCCGCCATCGCCCTGCGGCAGGCCGGTCACCATGTCGAGGTTTTCGAGCGCACCGCGAAGTTCAATCGCGTCGGCGCCGATATCAACCTGACACCGAATGCGGTCTTTGCGCTCGATAAGCTCGGGGTCGGCCAATACCTGCGCCACTCGGCCGCGCGCCCCACCTTCCGCATCAGCCGCGACGGCGTCACGGGCGAGGAAACCTCGCGCTTGCCGATGAGCGCGGCGGCGGAAGAGAAATACGGCGCGCCCCAGCTCACCATTCACCGCGCTGACCTGCTGCAGGCGATGCAGGACCAACTGCCCGAGGGCTGCATCCATCTCGGCGCCAAGGTCGACCGGGTCGAGCCGGGCGAGACCGACGCGACCATCCATTTCGCCGATGGCAGCCAGAAGACCTTTGATCTGGTGATCGGTGCCGACGGCATCCATTCGCCCACCCGCACCGCGCTGTGGGGTCAGGACGAGCCCGAATTCACCGGCCTTGTGTCCTATCGCGGCGTTTTCCCGCGCGAGCGGGTCGAAGGCATGGCCGATATCGACGCCTTCACCAAATGGTGGGGCACCAGCAAGGACAAGCAGATCGTCGTCTTCCCGCTGACGCTGGGCCGCGAGATCTTCGTCTTCGCCACGACGGCGCAGGACGACTGGACCGAAGAGGGCTGGACCCTGCCGGGCGATATCAACGCGCTGCGCAGCGCTTACGCCGATTTCCACCCCGAAGCGCGCAAGATCCTCGATGCCTGCGACGAGGTCACGGCCTCGGCGCTGTTCGTCCGCGCGCCGATGGAACGCTGGGCCAAGGGCCGCGTCACGCTTCTGGGCGATGCCGCGCATCCGATGGTCCCCTTCATGGCGCAGGGCGCGTGCATGGCGATCGAGGATGCGGTGGTGTTGGCCCGTACGCTGACGAAGGCCGACGACATCGACGCCGCGCTGGCTGCCTATGAAGGCGAGCGCAAGCCGCGCACCGCGCGCATTCAGGAAAGTTCTCTGGCCAATGAATGGTTGAAGAAAGGCAGCAACGCGGATTGGGTCTATGCGTATGACGCTTGGTCCGTACCGCTCTCGTAACCAAAACCAACTGGGAGTCACCATGAAACACCTGCTTAAAAGCGCCCTTGTCGCCGCCAGCCTCGTTGGCACCGCTGCGCCGGCTTTCGCCGATGAAGTCGTGTTCAACGCCGTCACGCTGGCCCCGCGCCAGGTGAACATCACCGAACCCTTCGCGATGTTCGTGGACGAGGTGAACGAGCGTTTCGAGGGCCGTGTCCGCATCGTCTGGCGCGGTGGCCCCGAAGTGATGCCGCCGTTCCGTCAGGCCGAAGGCGTGCGCAACGGTTCGATCGACATGGCCTATACCAGCCCCAGCTATTATGGCGGTCTGGTCCCGGCTTCGCCGACGATGAACCTGTCGTTCAACGATTACGAAACCATCGCCGCGACCGATTACCACGAGCGTCTGTCCGAGCTGCACGAAGAGCAGGGCCTTGTCCTGCTGGGTGAAATCCCGGCGACGGATCTCGACTTCCTGATCTATCTCGCCGAGCCGATCGAGTCGCTCGACGAACTGCAGGGCAAGCGCATCCGCGTCTTCCCGACGCTGCTGCCGCTGATCCAGGCTCTGGGCGCCGAACCGATCGTGCTGCCGATGGAAGAGATCTTCACCGCCATGGAGCGCGGCACCGTTGACGGCTTTGTGCAGGGGCCGGTCGGCAACCACCTGCAATACGAAGGCATCGTGCATCAGGTGATCTATCCGGGCGTCTACCGCGCGGGCTTCCCGGTACTGGTCAATCCCGACACCTGGGCTGAAGTCCCGGCCGAAACGCAGGCCGAGCTGATCTCGTTCCTGCGCGACGATTTCGCACCGCGCATGGATGAAATCTGGGAAGACGATCTGGCCCAGGGCGTGGCCGAAATGGAGCAGGCCGGCTTCCAGCGTCTGGAACTGACCGGCGCCGATGAAGAAGCCTACCGCCAGATCGCCATGGACGCCGCATGGGCCACCATCGTGGAAAGCGCGGGCGAGGAAATCGCCGCCGAACTGCGCCCGATGATGGAATGATCGGCATTCACTGAAACTTGGGCGGCCGGGATTTCCCCGGCCGCTTTCTTGAAACGAGGGGACGGGCTTTGGCACTCTACACCCTGATCGTCCGTCTGTTCAGCCGGCTCAACCTTGCCTGTGCTGTGCTGGCGTCCGCGATCCTGTTCTTCATCGCGACCATCATCTTCGTCGAGGTTGTCGGTCGTGCGCTTACCGGCACATCGCAGCTCTGGGTCGTCGAGGTCAGCGAATACTCGCTGCTCTACATCACCTTCCTTGGCGCGCCCTACCTGCTTGAGAAAAACCAGCATGTCATGCTCGACGTGCTCTACAGCCATCTCAGCCCGATGGGGCAGCGCGCGGCCAGCCTGTTCAATGGCGTGCTGGGGCTTCTGGTCTGCATCGCGCTGGCCGTGGTCGGGACCAATGTCGTGCTCGACCAGATGGCGAGCGGCGTGCGCGAAGTCACGGTGATGCGGCCGCACAGCTTCTGGCTGACGCTTTCTCTGCCGCTGGGCATGACCCTGATGGCGTTTCAATTTCTGGACCAATGCGTCCGCGCAGTGACGGGCAGGGCCGAAGCATGATGGAATGGTACATCGTCGTTCTGGTCATCGTCGTGCCGCTTCTGCTGCTGATGCTGGCCGGCCTGCCCGTGGCGTTCTCGTTTCTGGTGGTGAACCTCGTCGGCGGCTACATGCTGATGGGCGGCATGTCTGGGGTCGAGCAACTGGTGCTCAACACCGTCGATTCACTGGCCAGCTTTACGCTGGTGCCTATCGCGCTGTTCATGATCATGGGCGAAGGCATGTTCCAGTCGCGTATCGCCATCGACCTGATGGATACGCTCGACAAATGGATCGGCAAGCTGCGCGGGCGGCTGGCCTTCATGGCGGTCGGCGGCGGTGTGATGTTCTCGACGCTGACGGGCAACTCGATGGGCTCGATCGCGCTTCTGGGCTCGACGCTGGTCCCCGAGATGGAAAAGCGCGGCTATAAGAAACCGATGTCGCTGGGCCCGATCCTGGGCTCGGCCGGGCTTGCGATCATGATCCCGCCCTCGTCGCTGGCCGTCGTGCTGGGCGTGGTGTCGGAACTGTCTATCGGACGCATCCTGATCGGTATCATCGTGCCGGGCCTGCTGATGGCCGTGCTCTACGCCATCTATATCCTCGTGCGTTGTACGCTCGAGCCCGATCTTGCGCCCAGCTTCGACGTGCCGCCGGTGAAGATGACAGAAAAGCTGCACGCCACGGCCGTGCATATCCTGCCACTGAGCATCGTCGTCTTCTCGGTCGTGGGCGTGATCTTCCTCGGCCTCGCCACACCGTCGGAAGCCGCAGCAACCGGCGCCTTCGCAACGCTGGCGCTGGCGGCGGTCAAGCGGCGGCTGACGTGGAAGGTGTTCTCGACCTCGATCTTCAACAGCGCCAATATCTCGGTGATGGTGCTGCTGATCGTCTCGGGCGCGACCGCCTTCACGCAGATCCTCGCCTATACCGGCGCCACCTATGGCATGGTCGACGCGATCACGTCGCTCGATGCCAGCCCCTCGATCATCGTGCTGGCGATGATCGGCGCCGTGATCTTCCTTGGCATGTTCATGGGCCCGCTGCCCATCATGCTGATCACCCTGCCGATCTTCGTGCCGATCGTCATCCAGTTCGGCTTCGACCCGATCTGGTTCGCGGCGATGTATCTGGTGGCGATCGAGACCGGCTCGACCTCGCCGCCGCTGGGTGCTGCGCTGTTCGTGATGAAAGCCGTGGCGCCGAAGGGCACGACGATGAACGACATCTACAAAGCCGCGATGCCCTTCATCATCTGTGACCTTCTGGCGATCCTGATCCTGTTCTTCTTCCCCGCTCTGGTGACCGCGCCGGTCGCCTACATGATGCGATGACGGGTCCGGATCCGAACCGCAACGAAACGGGGCGCGCCGCAACCGCGACGCGCCCCAGCTTCATCGTCTTCATGACCGATCAGCAGCGCGCGGATCATCTGGGCTGCTACGGCAACCCCGTCGTCCGCACCCCGCATATCGACGGCATCGCCAAACGCGGCGTCCGGTTCGAGAATGTCTTTACCGCGACGCCCATCTGCCAGCCCAACCGCGCCTCGCTGATCACCGGGCAGATGCCCTCGGTCAATGGCTGCCGCCAGAACGGCATTCCCGTCTCGCTCGACAGCACCACGGTTGCCGATGTGCTGCGCGCCGACGGCTATCGCACCGGGCTGGTGGGCAAGGCGCATTTCCAGAATGTCTCGCCCATCGCCGCCAAGCCCCGGATCCGACGCGGGCACGGCGAGGCACCCCAGCCCCCCTATGACATCGCGCGCCGCGATCAGCGCACCGGCCCTGAATACGGCGCCGAGACGCGCATGGCCTGGGCCCGTGAACCGGACCGCCAGCCCCCCCTGCCCTATTACGGCTTCGACCATCTCCGCCTGTGCATCGGCCATGGCGACCAGATCGAGGGGCATTACTCCGGCTGGCTGCAGGCGCGGCTGAACGGCGTCCCCGATCCGCGCGGACGGACGCAGGCGCTGCCCGATACTCAGGACGAGGCGCCGCAGATCTGGCGCACCGCTGTGCCCGAGGATCTGTATCCCACCACCTATATCGCCGAGGAAGCCTGCGCCTTTCTCGAAGACGATGACCCGCGCCCGTTCTTCCTGATTGTCTCGTTCCCCGATCCGCACCATCCCTTCACGCCGCCGGGGCGCTACTTCGATCTCTACGACCCCGACGACATCGCCCTGCCCGCCAGCTTCAATCACCCGACCGGCGCGCGCAAAGACCTGCCCGACAGCCTGCTTGCGGGCTATGCGCGCGGCGACGAAGACCGCGACGCGTACTGGCCGTTCCACGCCGATGCCGACACCACCCGCCGCATGATCGCCCTGAATTATGGCACGATCACCATGATCGACGACAAGATCGGGCAGGTTCTGGCCACGCTCGACGCCGTGGGGCGGGCGGGCGACACGGTGCTGTGCTTCATGTCCGACCATGGCGATTACATGGGCGATCACGGCACGATGCTGAAACACGGCGTTCATTCGCGCGGCGTGATCAACGTGCCGTTCCTGTGGGCCGATCCGCAGGCCGATGGCGGGACGGTTAGCCGCCTGCACGGCAGCGCCATCGATTTCGCGCCCACGGTCCTGCAGCGCGCGGGACTGAAGATCCCGGTGGGGATGCAGGGCCACGACCTGATGGCCGAAGACACGCCCGACCTGCCCGTTCTGATCGAAGATCCCGGCATGGGCATCTATGGCAACCCGGATGCCGACAGCTCGATCCGCTCGGTCGTGTTCGGCGGCTGGCGGCTCAGCGTGTTCGAAGGCTCGGATCTGGGCGAGCTTTACGACCTGAACACCGATCCCGACGAGCTGGTCAACCTGTGGTCCGATCCCGCCGCGCAGGGCAAGCGGGCCGAGATGCTGCTGATGCTGATCCAGCGTCAGATCGCGCTCAGGGACAAAGCCGTGCTCGCCACCCACCAAGCCTGAGGAGAGACGCCATGACCGGGTTGGATATTATTGCCATCGGGGCCGGTATCGCTGGCTGTTCGGCGGCCATCGCCCTGACGCAGGCGGGTCACCGCGTGCGAGTGCTGGAAAAGCAGACCGAGTGGCGGTTCCAGTCCTCGGGCATCTTCGTCTATTCCAACGGGCTGGAAACGCTCGACGATCTGGGCCTGCTTGATGACATCCTGGCCACCGGCTTTGCCGTCGATGGCGGCGAGAATGCCTATTTCGACCATCACGGCACGCCCCTGACCACCACGCATTACCCCACCGCCCGCGACGGCCGTGTGCCCGCGATCCTGGGCATCAAGCGGGCCGAGCTGCACCGCGTGCTGTCGCAACGGATGGATGCGCTGGGGGTGCGGGTAACGCTGGGGGCCGAGGTCACGGCGCTGGACCCGGCGGGCGGCGTGACGCTGGCCGATGGCACGGAACTGCGCGGCGACCTGATCCTTGGCGCCGATGGCGTGCGGTCGTGGACCCGCGCGCAGCTCGCGCCGGGGATCGAGCCGCGCTATACCGGCTTCGGCATCTGGCGCTCGGTCCATGAACGGCCCGCCGATCTGACGCAGAAGATCATGATGATGGGCCCGGCCAAGCGCTTCGGCATCATGCCGATCAGCGACGACCGGCTCTATACCTTTGGCACCGTCGCGCATCCCAAGGGGCGCCATATCGACCCGACCGACTGGCCCGGCGCCATGCGCGCGGCGCTGGCCGAATTCGAGGGCCCCGCCGCACCCTTCCTGTCGGAGCTGAACGCCGACAGCGAGATCCTGTTCACCGCCGTGGACGAGGTGGTGATGCCTCTGCCCTGGCACCGCGACCGGGTGCTGCTGATCGGCGACGCGGCCCATGCCTCGACCCCGTTCATGGGACAAGGCGGCGCGATGGCAATGCAGGACGGATTGGTGCTGGCCCGGCTTCTGGGCGCGGTCGAGGATCTGCCCGAAGCGCTGGACCTTTTCGGGACCCTGCGCCTGCCAGTCTGTCAATTCGTGCAGGATGTCTCGCGCGCGGTGGGCGAGGCGGGGGCAGACGAAGACCTCGCGAGCCTGCCCCAACGCCATGAACAGTTGCGCGCCACGGCGCAGGATGCGGTCGACGGATTCTACGCCAAGCTTCGGGCAATGAACGCCGAAGCTGACGCGAAGACCGCCGCACTGGCGTAAGGCGCGGGCCTACAGCCCCGCCTTACAGCCCGGTTTTAAAGCCCGGTTTTAAAGCCCGGTCTCAAAGCCCTGTGCGGCGACCGTCGACAACCATACCGACCTGCTCGAGCGCGTGCAGCTCGGCCCCGTCGGCCCAGGCGCCGCCCAGAACTTCGGAGCCCGAGAAATCGGCTTGGCCAGTGATCCGCGTGCCCGCCAGCGACAGGTTCGCCAGACAGATGCAGTCGCGCGCGATCAATGTGCCGATCCGCGCGTGGTCGAGCGTCAGCACGCCTTCGAATTCCGCGCCCGACAGGATCAGCGTGTCACAGACCAGGCCGTCCATGCGCAGATCGCTGCGGAACGTGGCGTCCGACAGATCGACCACGCCCGAGATCTGCGCCCGGTGCAACCACGCCATGCCGCGAAACACCGCGCGCTTGGCCGACAGGCCCGCACCGAAATGCGCGCCCGTCAGATCGAAGCTGCGCAGAACCTTGTCGTCGAGAACCACGGGCGCGTCGATGGACGCGCCCGCAAGCTCGGCATGCTCGCCATGCGCCCAGGGCCGGGTCAGACTTTCTGTCAGCGCATCGGGCGTCATGTGAACACGAAGCCCCGGTTGACCGGCAGCACCTGCCCGGTCAGCGTCAGCGCGCCTTCGGACAGCAGGAATACCACGGTGGGCGCGATATCCTCGGGCGGCTGCGGACCGGGCACGGCGCGGCCATCCTCGTACAGCTTGTGACGCGCCTCGGGGACGTAATCGGTCGAGGGCGTGGTCAGGATCCCCGGCGCCACGGCGGCGATGCCGATCCGGTCGGGGCCAAGCTCGCGCGACAGCGACCGCGTCATCGACATGACCGCGCCTTTCGACGCCGTGTAGCTCAACAGGTTCGGCGCGCCCCACAGCGCGGTATCCGAGGCCACGTTGACCACCCGCCCGCTGCCCGATTGCCGCAAGAGCGGCGCGCAGGCGCGGATCATCAGCCAGGTGCCGCGCACATTGACGCGCATCACCCGGTCCCAGGTGTCCAGCTCGATATCCTCGAAACCGATGCCGCCGATCCCGGTGGCAATGGCCCCGTTATTGACCAGCCCGTCGAGCGGGCCGTCAAGCGACGCCACCGCCGAGGCGATGCTGTCGGGCTCGCTCAGATCGACTTTGACGAAGCCCGCCTGCAGCTCGGTCGCCAGCGCGCGGCCTTCTTCCTCGGCAAGATCGGCGATGGTCAGGCGGGCCCCCGCCTCGACCACCGCGCGGGCCAGCACCGCGCCCAATCCGCGCGCGGCGCCGGTCACCATGACATGGCGTCCGTCCAGCATCACGCTGCCGAATCCTCGGCCGCGATCTGCGCCTTGGCCGCGCTGTTGAGCGCGCGGCGAAGATGGGCCACGCCGATATCGTGCTGGTACAGCATCTCGCGCTTGCGGGCGTCGTCGGGCATGCCTTCGAGCATCACGCGGTCCTGTTCCAGCACCGCCCAGTGCCGCTCTTCCAGCATCGTGCGATACAGGAAACGCCAGCTCTGACGCGCAACGCCGTCCACCTTGCGCATACGCCAGAAGAACACCTTGCAATGCGTCTCGTCGATCGGACAGACATAGCCCAGGATACGCATGTTGCCGCCCGGCCCCGCCGACGGCGGATAGGGGATGTCGAGGAAGCAGAACATCCCGCTTTCGGCGACGACGAATTCCGACCAGTCGAAATTCTCGCCCGTCTGACCCACGCGGCTGACGCGGAACCCGTCGTCGCGGCGGTCGAGTTCCAGAAGATCCTGCTTCGAGCCGAAGGCCAGCGTGAAGCTTTCAGCATGCAGGTAGCAGCCATGCATCGGGTCGGCGAGGTTATCGAGCGCGTAGCGATAGTTCACGTCCCAGACCGAGGTGCACAGGAAGCCGGTCCATTCGGGATCGGACAATTCCTTGGGCAGCGGCAGTTCGGGCGGCTCGGGGCGATCGACCGAGGGGATATAGACGAAGACCGCGTCATGCGCTTCCTGCACGACAAAGTCGCGCAGGGCCTTGCGGCCTTCCATCGCGCAATCGGGCATGGCGGGCACGCGCTGTACGGTGCCGGTGCCGTCGACGATGACACCGTGATAGCGGCAGCCGATATTGCCGTCATGCACTTCGCCGTAGCTCAGCGGCGCGCCCCGGTGCGGGCAGTAATCCTCGATACAGCGGATCTTGCCACTGCGGTCGCGCCACAGGACGATCTTCTCGCCCAGAACCTTGGTGCCATAGGGCCGGCTGGCCGAGATCTGCACCGATTTGGCGACCGGGTACCAATGTCCGCGAAGCCCCTCGTTCACACGGGCTTCGATCCTTGCTTTGGTGGCTGGGTCAGTCAGCATTCTCTGTCTCCCTCGCGGTTCTTGATCCGCGGCGTCGGTCAGGCGCCGATGCCGTTCTCGGCATAGGCGGCGTCATAAGCGTCATTGATGGCGGTGAGTTCGGCTTCGAAAAGCGCGGCATCCCAGTCGGTGCGGCCCGAAACGGGGGCTTTCACGCCCCGCTCGGTCAGCGCCTTGGCCACGCCCGCGGGGTCGCTGACCCCGCCGCCGTAGATCTCCATCATCGCTTCGGCCAGCGCGTGCTCCTCGGCCGAGGGCGCCCGGCCGGTGCTCTGATGCGCCAGTTCGGCGCGGCCCGGCTCGCTCAGCGCGGCGGCCATCACATCGGTGAAAGCGTCGCGCGACTTTTGCTGCTCAGTGCTCATGGCGTTCCTCTTTGTCCTCAGGCGGGCTGATAGGCGAAATCGTCGTTTTCGGCCTGACCGATCACGGTCCACAGGGTGGTGGCGCCGGCGCTGTTGTTGCGGATGTAATGCGCCTGACCGGCCGGGGTACGCACCAGATCGCGCGGGCCCAGTTCGATCACCGCCTCGTTGCCGTTATCGTCCACCCAGACGACCTCGATCGAGCCTTCAAGGCACATGATGGCGTCTTCGACCTTGCGGGTGAAGGGCTTGAGCGTGCAGCGCGACGGAACGCCCCACATTTCCTTGCGGCAACTGTCGTTGTTCACCGCGCCCGGCGCGTCGCCGACATAGATCTTGCGGGTAAAGCCCGCGTCTTCCCAGATCGTCGGCAGCTCGGTGTGGCGCACGACGAATTTCGCCATCAGCTCTTGCAGCGGATGCGTGCCGTTGCGGTCGAAAGGCAGCGTCTTGCCCGGCTCGGCGCCGAACGAACGCGCCAGTTCTGCAGGGTGGTCCTTGGGGTGATAGCGATAGACCGGCGGCAGCGGCTTGCCCACATCGACCGAGATCGACATCAGCACCGGCTCGACCCCATCGACGCGGAAGCCATGCGCCACTTCGCGGGCGTTCAGGATCATGTCCTTGGGACCGAGATTGACCTCGACCACCTCGCCGTCCTTTTCCCAGCCGACGATCAGCGCACCGTCGATCATCAGGAAGCTCTCTTCGACCTCGTGGCTGTGGCACGCGGCATAGCGGCCCGGCTCTTTGTAGATCAGGCTCAGCGTGAAGTTCTCAGGCTTGATGGTGGTCGTGTCGCCGACCTTGGGCGAGCCCCCCGCACCGATATAGCGCATCTGCGCGCGCTCAAGCTCGGGGAAGCCCACATTCGACGGGAACGCTTTCCAGTCGAAGCTTTTGTCGACGAAACGCCCGGTGCCGGCATCGAGCGCGGATTGAAGATCGGAGACTGCGTTCTGAATGTTCATATTTGCACCCATTGTTCATGTTGGCTTGACACGACAATAGCCAAAGGTGTTTCAAGGGGAACCAACCGTTTTACGGGTGAAACGCGTGAGTGATTCCAAAGACCCCTATCTCGTCCCCGGCCTGATGCGCGGGCTGGCCGTGCTGCAGGCCTTTACCCCGCTCAAGCCCGAGCTGACCCTGACCGGCATCGCCAAAGAGCTGGGCATCACCCGCTCGGCGGCGTTCCGTACCGTCCATACCCTTGTTTCCGAAGGCTATCTTCTGGCCACGCGCGAAGGCACCTGTTACCGGCTCGGCCCCGCCGTGGTGCGGCTGAGCTACGGCTATCACGCCAGCCGCGAATTGCTGGAAGTGGCGCAGCCGGTACTGGCAAAGGTGCGCGACCTGCACGACTGGTCCACGCATCTGGGCGTGTTGGACGGGCGCCATGTGCTGTACCTGATGCGTCTGCCCGCGACGGGCGGGTTGTCGTCGCTGGTGCATGTCGGCAGCCGCCTGCCCGCCGCGACCACGGCGATGGGTCGCGTTCTGCTGTCGGGAAAACCCGAGAGTTTCCTGCGCAAGCTTTATGACGATCTCGAACCGCGCGCCATCGACGCGATCCTGACCCGCGCAGCCGAGGACCGCGAGACCGGGCATGTCGCAGGCATCGGCAGTTTCGAGAGCGGCTTGTCGAGCATGGCCGCGCCGGTGCTGGACCTGACGGGCGAAGTCGTTGCCGCGATCAGCGCCACCCGCTCGACCGAAACGATCCCCGACGAGGTCGCCGCTTCGCTGAACGAGGCGGGCGACAAGATCAGCCGCGGACTGGGCTGGCGCCCCTCACACTGAGCGCGCGGGCCCGCGTCAGGCAAATTCCACCTCAGGCCCGGTATAGGTGGTCGCGGGCAGCAAACGGCCCTGTGCGAGTTCTTCCGCCACCATCGTGATTTCGTCCATCACGGTTGCGGGGACATCGGGCGCCAGAGACAGCCGGATCGCATCGGTCGTGGCAAGCCCCATGGGCACCACAATGTCAGGCGAAATCCCGGCCAGCATATCGCGAATCGCCCGTTCGACACCCCGGTCAATGCCTGCCATCGCCGAGCCCACGAAAACTGCCGGATCCACCGCGCACCAGTCGATCACATTGCCGATCTGGCGGATTGCGGCGCTGCGGCAGGCCTCGATTGCCCCGGCGCGCGCGGCGTTGAGCATGGTGAAGAGGATATCAACCCCCTCGCCCGCCAGCGCTTCGGTCCAGGCGCGGGTGACAGTGCTGTCGTCCTGCGTGCCGCAAAAGCCCGTCAGTACCCGCACCGCCGGATCGGCCTGTGCGACACCCGACACGAAGGCCGCGCGCCCCTTGAGCCCGGGCGTGACCCGGTGGCCCGACAGATGCCCGACGATGCCGCTGCGCGTCATTCGTGCCGCCAGCACCCCGGCCAGAAACGCCGATTCCTCCTGCAGCACATCGTAGCTGGCAAGGTTCGGCCCCGTCACCTCGCCCTGCACGACGGCGAAAGCGGTGTCGGGACGGGCGGCGGCGACGGCGGGCGTGACGCGGTTGCCCTGCCCGCCGACGATGATACAGCCATCGGCGCGCCCGGCGGTGGCCAGAAGCGCCTGCTCGATGGCGCGCTCTTCATACGGCAGGCCGGTGACGATCTCGATCTCGGCCCCCGGAATGTCGCGCGCGCGCTCGGCGCCCTGAAGGCCGCTTGCGTTGAAACCCTGATCGTGGAGCTCACCCACGAAAACGACAGCAATCTTCATGCATATACCTCGGACACGAGCGGCCATGGGGGCGCTCGGGCAGAAAGGCCCGGGCGGCAGGCGCCCGGGATAAGGGTTCAGGAACGGAACGCGCGCGGCGACGGAACGCGGTCAGCCGCCATTCACATTCGCCGACAGGATCAGCGGGCGCCATGTCTCGATCGTGCCGCCGACAAAGCCGGTGAACTCATCGGAGGTCATCACGGTATGGGTGATCCCCCATTGCGCAAGCTGATCGACCACCGGCTGCATCTCCATGATGGCTTCGACCGTGTCGTGGATGGTCTGCACCATCTCGGGATCCATCCCCGCAGGCCCCGACAGGCCGGTCCAGTTCTCGATCACCACGTCATAGCCCAGTTCACGGAAAGTGGGGATCTGCGGGAAAAGCGGCGAGCGCGCGGGCGCGGCCAGCGCCAGCGGCAGCGTCTCGCCATCGTTGATCAGGTCCCGGTTCTGCGCGAGCATGTCGTAATAGCTTTCCAGCACCCCGGCGCGGAAATCCTGAATCGCGGGCGCGCTGCCCTGATAGGGAACGTGGATCTGCTCGATCCCCAGCGCGCTGTCGACCGCCTGCCCCAGAATATGCGTGATCGAGCCCACGCCGGACGATCCATAGGTGATGCCGTGCTCGTTGGCATAGGCGATGAAGTCGTCAAGCGTGGCGATGCCCATCGTCGGCTGAACGTACAAAGCGGGGGTCGAGGCGCCGAGATAGGCGATATGGGTGAAGCCCGCCATCGGGTCATAGGGCAGGCTGTCGAACTGCGTAGGCGCGATGGTGAAGGGCGCGTTGTTGCCCAGAATCAGCGTCGTGCCGTCGGGCGCCTGCTGGGCTACGTAATCGGCCGCCACGGTGCCACCCGCGCCCGGACGGTTATCGACGACGGCACGCTGGCCGAATTCGCTTTCGAAATATTGCGCAAGGATACGCGCGATCAGGTCCGAGGTCCCGCCCGGCGGGAAGGTCACGACGATGCGCACGGGCTCGTCGGTCCATGCGCCCGGCTCGGCCAGCGCGGTCGAGCCCATCAGGGCGGCGGCAAGGGTCAGGGCAGTAGCAGCGCGAAAACTCATCGGAAGGCAACCTTTGTTGGGAGGAGACGAAGAAACGAGGGGATCATTCGGCCGAGCGCATCGCACCGCGCATCCGCCGCTTGGCGCGCAGGGCCGAAAGGATGGACCAGACCAGAAGGACGACGGTCAGCACGATCAGCACGCCGCTGATCGGACGGGTCAGGAAGACGCTGGGATCACCGCGCGACAGCAGCATGGCACGGCGCAGTTGCTCTTCCATCATCGGGCCCAGCACGAAGCCGATCAGCAGCGGCGCGGGCTCGAAGCGGAACAGCCGCATCAGGTATCCCGCCCAGCCAAAGGCCAGCGTCAGCCAGACGTCGAAGACGTTGTTGTTGATCGAATAGACGCCGACGCAGATCAGCACGATGATCGTCGGGTACATGTATTTGTAGGGGATCTGCAGCAGCCGCACCCACAGCCCGATCAGCGGGATGTTGAGGATCAGCAAAAGAATGTTGCCGATCAGAAAGCTCGCCACGAGTCCCCAGAACAGGTCCGAATGATCGACCAGCAGCCGCGGCCCCGGCACGATGCCGTGGATCATCAGCGCCCCGATCACCAGCGCCATCGAGGCCGAGCCGGGCACACCCAGCGTCAGCGTCGGGATAAAGGCGGTCTGCGTGGCCGAGTTGTTGGCCGCTTCGGGCACCGCGACGCCTTCGACCGCGCCCTGTCCGAAACGGGCGCGCGCAGGCGAGATCTTCTTTTCGACCGCATAGGCCACGGCCGAGGCCACGGTCTGCCCCGTGCCGGGCAGCGCACCGAAGAAACTGCCGATGCCGCCGCCGCGCAGGATCGGCGCGAACATTGCCTTCCATTCCGCGCGGGTCGGGTAGAATTGGCGGTAATCGATCTGGTTCTGATGCGCGCCCGAGGCATTGGCCTTGATCGACACGATCAGCTCGCCCACGCCGAACAGCCCCATCGCCACGATCACCAGCGACACGCCGTCGCGCAGTTCGGGAATGCCCATGGTGAAACGCTCGGCCCCGGTGGTGATGTCGACGCCGATCGTGCCCAGCATCAGCCCCGCGACGACCATCGCCACGCCCTTGACCGGCGAGCCGTTCGACACCGCCGAGGCCGCGACAAGGCCCAGCAGGATCACAGCGAAATACTCGGTCGGTCCGAAATTCAGCGCCAGCTGCGCCAGAACCGGCGCCAGCACCGCCATGACCACCATGCCGATCATGCCGCCCCCGAACGACGCGATGGCGCTGGCGAACAGGGCGACGCCCGCGCGGCCCTGCCGGGCCATCGGGTAGCCGTCGATACAGGTGATGGACGAAGACGGCGTGCCGGGGATGTTCATCAGGATCGACGCAATCGACCCGCCATATTCTGCGCCGTAATAGACGCCCGCGATCATCACCAACGCCGAGGTCGGCTCGAGATAGAAGGTCAGCGGTAGGATCATCGCAATCGCCGCCATCGAGCCGATGCCCGGCAACACGCCGATGAAGGTGCCCAGCGTCACGCCGATGAAGCAGTAAAGCAGGTTCTCGGGCTGCAGCGCGACCAGAAGTCCGTGGCTGAATCCGGCGATGATATCCATAGCTCAGATCCCCTTGAACGCATCAAAAGGCAGGCCCAGCGCACCGATGAACAGCCCCCAGCAGCCCAAGGCCACGATCCCGCCCAGCAACAGCTTGCCCCGCCATGGCAGGCTGGGGTCCGGCAGGCTGGCGATGATGACGGTCAGGAACACGCCGGGCACCAGCCCGATGCGCTCGACGCTGGCGGCAAAGACCATCAGCGCCGCGCCAATGGCGGCGAAGGCCAGCCAGTCGGGCCGTTCGGCATCCGAGGTGTCGCGCAGATCCATGAAGATGATCGCCACCGACAACAGCGCCAGCGCGAGCCCGGTAAGGACCGGAAATGCCCCGGTCCCCAGACGGCGCGGCGAACCGACGCCAAGCGCGATCCCGCCCCAGATGAAAACCACGCTCAGCGCCAGCAGCGCCACGCCACCCAGCGCGCCCAGCCATGCATGGGGCGGGCTTGCGGTGTCCTCGGCCTTCTGAAGCCGCTGAAAGAAAGAGATGACGCTGGGCATGGCCGGTCCTTTCGGGGCAGAGATCGGGAAAACCATCACACGGCCTCCCCGATGCGGGAGCCGCCTGTCAGCCGAGCCAAGCGCGCCGTCGCCACCGAAACAACTTCGCTCAACGCGCGCGCCATCTCTTCCGAGGGGGCGTTTTTCAGCCTGCCTTCGAACTGGGCGAGAACCGCGTCGAGATCCTGCATCGCGTGCAGCGCGATGATGAAGGGATAGCTAAACCGCTGCGAATACTGGCGATTAAGCTCGAACAACCGCGCCGCGATTGCGGGCGCAGGCTGCGCAAGCCCAAGGCGACCCTGCTCTCCCTGCGACGCGGCGGTCATCGTCTCGGGCGTTGCGGGGGCAAGCTCGGGATGGGCGCGCAGCAGCAGCAGGCGCTCGTCTTCAGCCAGAGCGGTGATTGTCGCGCGCAGGGCGGCGGCAAGCTGCTCGCGATCGGCGAAAGGCCGTGCGAGCGCGATACGACGGGCCAACCACGGCGAACGCTCGACCACCGGCGCCAGCATCGCGGCGGCATCGTCGAGCGAGGCGGCATTGAGCGCGGCAATCGAAAGCGGGGTGGGTTGGCGGTCGGTCATGGGGAGGTCCCTGTGGCTGTCCGGAGAAGCCTAGCCAAGAAAAGCATTGCCAACTATTTCAATCGGGGTCAGTCTGCATTCGCAAAATCAGAATGGCTTGCGAATGGCCCTGCACCTTGTTCCCCGCGCCCTGCTGTATCTCGAGACCGTGGCCCGGCTTGGCTCGATCCAGGCGGCGTCGCGGGCGCTGGGGATTGCAGCCTCGGCCATCGACCGGCAGGTCATCGCGCTGGAAGACGCCTGTCAGGCGCCGCTTTTCGAACGCCATCCGCGCGGAATGCGGCTGACCACGGCGGGCGAATCCATGGTGCTGCTGGCGCGGCGCTGGCAGGACGATGCCGAACGGCTGGACGCCGAGTTGCGCGAAATGCGCGGCGAACAATACGGCACCGTGCGGCTGGGCGCGATGGACAGCCTGTCCAACAGCGTGCTGCCGATGCTGGTCGACACCATCGCGCGCGATCATCCGCGCATCCATCTTGCCATCGAGATCCTGTCACCGCCCAAGGCCGCCACCGATCTCGACAGCGGCGCGATTGATCTGGCCATCGTCTTCAACCTGCCCGCCGACCGCTGGCGCCACGTCTTGTGGAGCGCGCCGCTGCCCTTCGGCTGCATCGTCGGGCCGGGCCACCCGCTGTGGGGCGCGCCCGAAACCACCCTGAACGAGGCCGCGCGCTTTCCGATGGCTGCCCAAAGCCGCGATCTGCCAGTGCGGGAGTATCTCGACCGCCGCTATGGCTGGCTGTTCGACCCGGTCGAGCCGGTGCTGGTGTCGAATTCGCAGCAATTGATGAAAAAGGCCCTGCGACAGGGGCGGCTGATGTCGATCACCTCGGAACTGACGGCGATTTCGGAACTGCGCGCGGGCGAGCTGTGGTTTTCTCAACTGACCGATCCGGGCCTGAAACCGCAGACGATCTCGGTCGCGGTCGATGCCCGCCGCCCGCTGCTGCGCGCCGCAAGGCTGGTGGGGGATGCGCTGTCATCCATCGTCGCGACCGAACTCTCCGCCCGCCGGGCCGAGGCGGACCGCGCCGGAACGTGACGGGCCTGTCCCGCGTACACTTCCCCTGCCCCGCGCGACATGCCACCGTCTGTGCCGGGCCGCTAACGGGCCCGCGCGACGCAACCGAAGGACCAAGATGTTCAGACTGGACGGAAAGATCGCCCTGATCGTCGGCTGCGGTGCGCCGGGGGACGGTGTGGGGAACGGGCAGGCGATTGCCGTGGCGATGGCGCGACAGGGCGCGGCGATCTATGGCCTCGACCGCGACCTTGCGGCTGCAGAGCGCACAGCACAGCAGATCCGCGGTGAAGGCGGGCAGGTGACGGTCCGGCAGGCCGACGCGACCCTGTCGTCCGACCTGAACGCGGCGGTGCAGGCCTGTCTCGACCAGCACGGGCGCATCGACATCCTTGTGAACAATGTGGGCCAGTCCGAGCCCGGCGATCCCGGCACGATGGCTGAAGAGACGTGGAACGCGCAGCTTGATCTCAACCTCAACACCGCGTTCCTTGGCTGCAAGGCCGTGCTGCCGGTGATGGAGCGTCAGGGCGCGGGCGCGATCGTCAATGTCTCGTCCATTGCCGGGCTTCGCTATATCGGCAAGCCTCAGGTCGGATACGCAGCGGCGAAGGCGGCGCTGATGCAGATGACCAAGACCACAGCGGTGATCTATGCCGAGCGCGGCATCCGGCTGAACTGCGTGGTGCCGGGGCTGATCTTCACGCCACTGGTCAAACGTCTGGCCGACAAATACGCGGGCGGCGAATACGAGGCCTTCGTGCAGAAGCGCCACGATCAGGTGCCGATGAAACGGATGGGCAGTGCATGGGACGTGGCCCATGCCGCCGTTTACCTTGCTTCGGACGAAGCGGGCTATGTCACCGCGCAATGTCTGGTCATCGACGGCGGGATCACCGAAACGACGCCCTGATGCCGCCCCCGCAAGGGCGCTCGGGCCTCTCTGACATTGATAGTTGCACCATAAACGAGTTTATTGTTAAACTTTGTGCCGGAGGATTACGCATGATTCAGATCACCTTTATCGACCATTCCGGCAAGGAAACCCGCCTGTCGGTGCCCGAGGGCACATCGATCATGCAGGCAGCGGTGCAAAACGGCGTCGAGGGGGTGATCGGCGAATGCGGCGGCTCGGCGATGTGCGCGACCTGCCATTGCCATATCGAAGCGGGTTTCGCGCCGAAACTGGCCCCGATAGGCGACATGGAAGAGGCGATGCTCGATTGCGCCGCCTCGCCGCTCGACGACCGCAGCCGTCTGGGCTGCCAGATCGAGCTGACGCCCGAGCTTGACGGCATCGTCGTCTATCTGCCCGAAAGCCAGATCTGATGGCCGAACCGCGCAGCTGCGGACCGGCCCTTGGGTCAGCGTCCGCTCACCTCGTGATCGACGGCATCGACCTTGGACAGATTGCCGCGCATCCGCTCCAGCATCGCGAACAACGTGTTCAGCTCGTCCTCGGAAAATCCGTCGAGCAAGGCCGCTTCACGCCGCAGCGCGATGGCGATGATCTTGTCGTGCAGCTCGGCGCCCGAGGGCGTCAGCCACAGCAGCCGCCGCGTGCGGTCCAGCCGCGAGACGACATGGCCCAGATCTTCGAGCCGGCGCGACGAGCGGCTGACCACCGACTTGTTCATCGCCACCATCTCGCCGACGCGCAGCGCCTGAATTCCCGGCTCGTTGCGCAAGGCGGACAGGATGCGCCATTCGTTCAGCCCGATATCGAAGACCTTCAGATAGACCTGCGACGCGCCCCAGGACAGCCGGTTGTTGATAAGCGACAGAAAATACGGCGCGTATCGCGAGGCTTGGACCGATTTGCCATGCTCGGTAATCAGATCGGTGTCAGGCATGGTGCGGGCTCCTTGGGGTTCGCGAATTCTTATCAGCAACCAGTTTAATTACAAACCACGAGGGAGGGCGAGATGAAGAAACTGATCAACGACGTGGCCGAGGTCGTCCCGCAGGCTTTGGCGGGGCTGGTCGCGACCTCGAACGGGCTGCGCCTGATCGACGGCACGACCATCGTTGTGCGCGACGATCTCGACGCCGTCACCGCCGCGGGCAAGGTCGCGCTGATCTCGGGCGGCGGCTCGGGACACGAACCGGCCCATGCGGGCTATGTCGGACAGGGAATGCTCAGCGCGGCCGTCGCGGGGGATGTGTTCGCCTCGCCCTCGACCGATCAGGTGCTGATGGCGATCCGCGCCGTGGCCGGACCGGGCGGCGTGCTGCTGATCGTCAAGAACTATACCGGCGACCGGCTGAATTTCGGTCTGGCCGCCCAGATCGCGCAGGGCGAAGGCATCGCCTGCGAGGTGCTGGTCGTGGATGACGACGCGGCCCTTGGCAGCGCCGAAAAGACCGCCGGACGCCGCGGCATTGCGGGCACCGTGCTGGTGCACAAGATCGTTGGCGCCGCTGCCGAAGCGGGACTGTCGCTGGCCGAGGTGAAAGCGGCGGGCGAGGCCGCCGTCGCCGCCACCGGCTCGATGGGCGTGGCGCTGAGCCCCTGCATCGTACCCGCTGCCGGGACGCCGAATTTCGACCTTGCGCATGACGAGATCGAGCTGGGCCTCGGCATCCATGGCGAAGCCGGTCTCGAACGCGTCAACCTGCGCCCTGCCAAGCATCTTGCGCGCGACATGATCAGCACTATCGCCCGGGATCGCGGGCTGACATCGGGCGACAAGGTCGCGCTGCTGGTCAACAATCTGGGCGCCACCCCGCCGATGGAAGTGTCGATCATGGCGGGCGACGCGCTTGACGCCTGCGCGGCGCTGGGGCTCGACGTGCAGCGCGTCTGGTCGGGCACCTACCTGACCGCCATCGACATGGCGGGCGTGTCGCTGTCGCTGATGGCGCTGGACGATGCGCGGCTCGCTGCGCTCGACGCCCCTGCCAGCGCGCCCGCCTGGACGCTGCCGGGTCAGCGCCATGGCCTGACCATCCCCGCCCCCGAGGCCGAACCCACGACGCCGTCGAATGGCAGCGCCGATCCCGCCTTGCTGAGCGCACTGATCGCGGGCTGCGGCGCGCTGATCGCCGCCGAGCCGGACCTTACCCGCATGGACCAGCAAGTGGGCGACGGCGATATCGGCCGCTCGCTCGCCGGTGGGGCCGAGGCGCTTCTGACCGAGAAGGACACGCTTGTCGGGCTGACCGGCGCGGCCTTCTGGCGTCATGTCGGCGCGGTGATCCGCCGCTCGACCGGCGGCACGTCGGGGCCGCTTTACGCGATCCTCGCCTTTGGCGCCGCCAACGCGCTGGATGAGGCGCAGGGCGATGCCGGGGAAACCCTTGCCACCGCTTTCGCGCAGGGCGTCAAGGCGCTGTGCGATCTGGGCGGCGCCGAGCCGGGTGACCGCACGATGGTCGATGCGCTGGCCCCCGCCGTCACTGCCATGGCCGGGCCGGGCAGC
Organism: Rhodobacter sp. NTK016B; assembly: GCF_017303295.1. Lineage (GTDB taxonomy): Bacteria > Pseudomonadota > Alphaproteobacteria > Rhodobacterales > Rhodobacteraceae > Pararhodobacter. The sequence continues at coordinate 401,431 of NZ_JAFKOK010000002.1, forward strand.
GTGGCCGAGCGCCTTACCGCCGCCGCCCGCGCCGCCGCCGACGGGGCCGAAGCCACGCGCCAGATGAAGCCCCGGCGCGGGCGTTCCAGCTATGTCGGCGATCGCGTTCTGGGCCATCCCGACCCGGGCGCCGTCGCGGTGTCGATGTGGCTCGATGCGGCGGCCAGTTCGGTGGTCAATTCGGGGGCCTGACGGGCCCCGCCCCCCGCCGTTCTTTCAGGAAGCAGCAAGCGAAATGAGACATTCCGCTTGCACAATAAATCAGTTGCTAATTAAACTGACCGCAGGAGGAGATTCGTATGTCCGTCGTTGATGCACGTGACCGTCCGGTACTGGACATCGATCCGTTCAGCCGCGAGGCGATGGATAATCCCATCGCCCTTGACGAAACCATCCGCAAGGCGGGGCCGCTGTGCTGGGTGCCGAAATACGGCTTCTGGGTCACCGGACAGGATGCCGTCGCGCGCGAGGTATTCGAAGACTGGCGCCGTTTCTCGTCCGCCTTCGGCACCGGGCTGACCAATGTCGTGCGCGAAGAGCCGTGGCGCAAACCCTCGTCCATCCTCGAAGCGGATCCGCCGGTGCACACGCCCAACCGCAAGGTACTGGCGCGCGTCCTGTCGCCCGGCGCGCTGCGCAAGATGGCCGACGATTTCCGCGCCGAGGCCGAACGCATGGTCGATGCGCTGCTCGAACGTGGCGGCGAGATCGACATCGCCACCGATCTGGCCTTTGCCTTTCCGTTCAAGGTGCTGCCCGACGCGGTCGGCCTTCAGCCTTCGGGGCGGCACCACCTGATGCCGTATTCCGAGTTGAATTTCAACGCGATGGGGCCAAAGAACGACCTGTATTACGCGGCCCGCAAGGTGGTCGAGGAACAGGGAACCTTCGAATATGTCGCCGCCCAGATGGCCGAAGAGAACCTGATCCCCGGCGGTTTCGGCGAAGAGATCTACGGCTATGCGCATCGCGGCGAAATCAGCCACGAAGACGCCGGTATGCTGGTGCGCGCCTTTATCTCGGCGGGTATCGACACCACGGTCTTCGGCATCGGCATCGCCATCAAGGCACTGATCGACAACCCGGCAGAATGGGACAAGCTGCGCGCCGATCCCAGCCTTGCCCGCGCGGCCTTCGAAGAAGGTCTGCGCTGGTTTGCCCCCTCGCCTGTGATCGGCCGCACCACCAGCGCCCCGACCGAGCTGGCCGGCGTGCAACTGGGTGGCGAAGAAAAAGTGATGATGTGGCTTGCTGCGGCGAACCGCGACCCGGCGCGGTGGGACGATCCCGACCGCTACGACATCAGCCGCCGCACCGTGGGGCATCTGGCCTTCGGGACCGGCATCCATGGCTGCGTGGGGCAGATGGTCGCCCGGCTCGAAGCGGAATCCGTGCTGGGCGCGCTGGCCCGCAAGGTCGCGCGAATCGAGATGGTTGGCCCCGCCGAGAACGTCCACATCAACTGGCTGCGCGGCTATCACCGCCTGCCCGTGCGGCTGACCGCCGCCTGACCTATCAAGAACGCCATTCCGGCGTGTTTACTGGGAGGAGTAAAGATGACAACGACCAAAACCCTGACCCTGACGACCGCGCTCGCCGTGCTCGCCACCGGCGCGCTGGCGCAAAGCCCGATCTACGGCTCGTGGCCGCCGGCCTCGGACTATCTGAACACCGACACCCTGCCCGAAGCCTTCGAGATGATCTCGGAAGCGACCGACGGCTCGCTGCAATGGGAACTGATCGCGGGCGGTCAGCTTGCCGATGGCCGGGGCACGCTGGCCGCGGTCAGCGACGGCTTGATGCAGGGCGGTCTGCAGATCCCGGTCTACACGCCGCAGGACATGCCCTCGCTCACGCTGCTCTATTCGATCGTGGTGCCCGGTGACGACCCGATGGCCGCCGCCGCCGCCGCTGCCGAAACGGTGTTCCTGAACTGCCCGTCCTGCCTTGCCGAGGCACGCGACAACAACACGCTGCTGCTGGGCGGCTTTGCCTCGGCCTCGTACCGGCTGATGTGCACCTCGCCGGTCGCGTCGATCTCGGACATGGAAGGCCTGCGCATCCGTGCCACCGGCGGCTATTCCGAACTGGCCTCGATGGGCGGCGCAACGCCGATGTCGACCACGCTGACCGAAGCCGTGGGCCTTCTGCAGCGCGGCGGTCTGGACTGCCTGATGGCGACGCGCGAATGGCTGCAGACCTATGGCTATGGCGAATACGCCAAATACGTGACCGACCTGCCGCTGGGCAACGCCGCGCCGGCAATCGGCCTGCTGATGAGCCGCGATCTGTTCACCGGCCTGTCGGAAGAGGAACAGCAGGCGATGCTGCACGCCTCGGCCTTCATCACCGCCAAGCACACGATCGGCAACTACGTGCTGCGCGATCAGGCAAGCTTCGAGCATCAGCAAGAGGTCAACGGCGTCGAGCTGGTCACCCCGGATGACGAACTGGTCGCCATGGTCGAGGGCTTTTCCGAAGCCGACCGCGCGCGCCTGATTGAGGTCGGCATGCAGCTGGGCGTCGACAATCCCGAAGCGCTGATCGAGACCTATCTCGCCGCCGTCGAGCGCTGGCAGGGTGTCTCGGCCGAACTGGGCACCGATATCGATGCCTGGACGCAGCGTCTGTGGGATGATGTCTTCTCGCAGGTCGACGTCTCGTCGCTGTAAGTCACGCAGGCGGGGGCACCTTCAGGTGCCCTCGCAATTCCGGTCGCGACCGCTGTCGCACCCAATCCCCTTGGGGCTCGATATGACCCTTTTTCACCGCCTTGTCTCGCGTCTTGCCGACGCCCTGTTTGCCGTGTCGCTGCTCGCGGGCGTGCTGATGATGCTGCACGTGACCACCGATGTGATCTCGCGCACGCTGTTCAACGCGCCGCTGGCCGGGACCGGCGAGATCACAGCAACCTATTACATGATCGCCGTGGCCTTCCTGCCGCTGGCATGGATCACCCTGCGTGACCAGCACGTTACCGCCGATATCTTCGTCAGCGCCCTGCCCCGCGCCCTGCGCGCGGTGATCGCGGTGCTCGTCGATCTGCTGGTCATCGTCTACGTCTCGGCCTTCGTCTGGCAAACCTGGATCTCGGCCCTGTCGCGTACCGAGCGCGGCGAGGTCTGGGAGATCCTCGGCGGCTACCTGCCGGTCTGGCCGACGCGCTGGCTGCTGCCCGTCGCCGGTGCGGCGATGGTGCTGACCATGGTGTTCCGGCTGATCGCGCGCCTTACCCGCTACGAATACGACAGCGAAGGACAGAACTGATGGATCCGTTGACCTTCGGCCTGGTGACGCTGGGCTGCATGCTGTTCCTGATCGCGCTGCGGGTGCCGATCGGTGTCGCGCTTGGTGTGGTGTCGCTTCTGGGCCTTGCCTATGTGCGCAACTTCCCCATTGCGCTGTCGATCCTGCGCGAGACGCCTTTCGCCTTCGCCGCAAGCTGGGACCTGACGGCGATCCCGATGTTTCTGCTGATGGGGGCGATTGCCAACCATTCTGGGATATCGTCGGCGCTGTTTCGCGCCGCGCGGTTGTGGTTCAGCGCCCTGCCCGGCGGTCTGGCCGTGGCCGCCAACATGGCCAGCGTCGGCTTTGCAGCCGCCTGCGGCTCGTCGCTTGCCTCTTCGGCGGCGATGGGACGGCTGGCGATCCCCGAGATGCTGCGCGTCGGTTATGACAAGGCGCTTGCCACCGGCGTCGTTGCCTCTGCGGGCACGCTGGCTGCGCTGATCCCGCCCTCGATCATGCTGGTGCTCTACGGTGTCTTTGCCGAGGTCTCGATCTCGCGCCTGCTGATCGCGGGGATCCTGCCCGGTTTCCTGACCGCCGTGGCCTATGTCCTGCTGATCGTCATCCGCTGCAAACTGAACCCCGCGCTTGCGCCCAAGCTCAGCGATGACGAGCTTGAAACCCTGCGCGCTGACCGTCTGTCGGCGCTCAAAGAGGTCTGGCCGGTCACGGTGCTGATCCTCGGCATCATCGGCGGGCTCTATGGCGGCATTGTCACCCCGACCGAGGCCGGGGCCGTCGGCGCCGCGCTTGCGCTGGTCATCGCGCTGGTTCAGCGCCGCATCACCGTTGCCACCTTCACCGACGCGCTGAAGGAATCGATGTCGGGCACGGCGCAGATCTTCTTCGTCGGCATGGGCGCCGTCATGTACACGCGCCTGCTGTCGCTGACCGGCGTGTCGCAGCTTCTGGCCGACATGATGAGCGGCTATGCCGGGGATCCGCTGCTGGTGATCCTGGCGATCTCGCTGGTGTTCCTTGTCTTGGGGATGTTCCTCGATCCGCTGGGTATCATGCTGATTACCCTGCCGGTTTTCCTGCCGATGATGGAGGCGCTTGATCTCAACCTGATCTGGTTCGGCATCATCGTCGTGAAATACGTCGAGATCGGGATGATTACGCCCCCCCTCGGGATGAACGTCTTTGTGGTCAAATCGGTGATCGGGCCGGCGGTGCCGATCTGGACCATCTATCGCGGCGTGCTGTGGTTCCTTGCCGCCGAGGTGGTGGTGATGACCCTTCTGATCGCCTTCCCGCAGATCAGTCTCTTCCTCCCCGAATTGATGCGCTGACGCATCGGTTCGAACTCGCGGCGCGGCCCACCCTGTGGTCGCGCCGTTTTTTTATGCGCAGACCCTGTGGGGCAGACAGAAAAGGGCCCGGCGATCACGCCGGGCCCTTTCGTCGTCAGAACGGGTAATGCTGGCCCGGATCTTCGATCGTCAGCCAGCGGATCGTGGTGAAAGCGTCGATCCCCGCCTTGCCGCCGAACCGGCCATAGCCCGAATTCTTGACACCGCCGAAGGGCATCTGCGCCTCGTCCGCGACGGTCGGGCCGTTGATGTGACAGATGCCGCTCTCGATACGGTCGGCCACCGCCATCGCGCGCTGGACGTTCTGGCTGAACACCGCCGCCGACAGCCCGTATTCGGTGTCGTTGGCCACCCGCACGGCCTCGTCGTCATCGGCGACGCGGATGATGGGCTTCACCGGGCCGAAGCTTTCCTGCTGATAGATCGTCATGTCGGCGCCGACATGGTCGATCAGCGTCGCGCTGACGACCGAGCCGTCACGGGTGCCGCCCGCGACAACCTTGCCGCCCTTGGCCTTGGCGTCGGCGATGATCTTGTCCATCTTCTCAGCCGCTTCGGGCGTGACCAGCGAGCCCAGCACCACCTCGTCGCGCGGGTTCCCGGCGGGCAGCGCCGAGGCTTTCTTGGCCAGCGCCTCGACAAAGGCGTCGGCGATGCCTTCGTGCACGATGATCCGCTCGGTCGACATGCAGATCTGGCCCTGGTTCATGAACGAGCCGAAAGCCGCGGCATTCACCGCCCCGTCCAGATCCGCGTCATCGAGGATGATAAGCGGTGCCTTGCCGCCCAGTTCCAGCAGCACAGGCTTGAGATGCTCGGCCGCCTTCTGCGCGATGATCCGCCCCACGCCGGTCGAGCCGGTGAAGTTGACATGCCGCACGGCGGGCGCGGCGATCAGAGCGGCGACGATCTCGGCGGCATCTTCGGGCGCGTTGGTCACGACGTTCAGAACGCCCGCCGGGAACCCCGCCTCGGTAAAGGCTTCTCCGATCGCCACATGGGTCGCGGGCGACAACTCGGAAGCCTTCAGCACCACGGTATTGCCACAGGCGATGGCCATCGCCACCGCGCGGGTGCCCAGGATCACCGGCGCGTTCCACGGCGCGATGCCCAGACACACGCCCATCGGCTTGCGCTGCGCCAGCGACAGCATCCCGGGCTTGTTCGAGGGAATCACCTCGCCGGTGATCTGCGTGGTCATCGAGGCCGCTTCGCGCAGGATCCCCGCCGCCAGCATGCAGTTGAAACCGATCCACGGGCCGGTCGCGCCGGTCTCGGCAATGGCCGTGGCAATGATGTCGGGCGTCTTTTCTTCGAGCCGGTCAGCCGCCTTGTTGAGCAGCGCGCGGCGCTCGGCAGGGCTGGTCGCGGCCCAGCCGGGAAAGGCGCGCGCGGCGGCATCGACGGCGCGCTGCGCATCCGCGACCGAGGCGGCGGGCACTTCGACCGCGACATCGCCGGTGACCGGGTCGCGACGCTCATAGATGCGCCCGCCCTCGGCCTGCGCGTTGGCGCCGTCGATCAGCATGGAAATCTTCATTCAATCCTCCTAAAGGCAGGGTTTGCGCGATCAGTCGGGACTGACCGCGATGTTCAACAGAACCTGCCGCCGGTCCTCGGTCGCGACGCGGATCGCACGCGCGAGGGCTTCGGGCAAAGCCGCGCCGTCGGTGACGGTTTCGACATGCGCCCTGCTGGCGGCGGCGGTCAGGGTGAAATCGGGGCTCGGCCGCAAGCTGGTCAGCGGCACCGCGTTGGCGCGGTCCGCCTCGCCGCCCGGGTAAAGGCCCAGCACCGAATGCCGCACCGCGCCCCATTCCTCGTTATTGAGCACCAGCGTGATGACCGGCAGCGCGTGCGCCTCGGCCACCAGATGGCAGGCGGTGGGATTGGCGAACATGTAGCTTCCGTCGCCCATCGTGGCAAAGATCAGCCGCTCGGGATCGGCCAGTTGCGCGCCCATCGCGGCGGGCAGGCCCCAGCCCAGACCGCCCGAATGCGGCTCTTGGAAATAGCTGTTGTGGCTGTCAAGATCGAGATGCGGCAGCGGGCAGCCCAGCTCGTGGAACACCGTCGCCGGGCGCGCCTGCGCCTTGATCGCGCGGCCAAGGCAGGCCGAGACCCACGCCTTGGTCATCGGCTGGCCGCAGCCCTGATCGGACGCTTTGCGCAGCGCGTCGCGGTCACTTGCGGCAGCAGCGGCGATGCGGTCACGCCGCGCGTCCAGCGCGGCTATGTCGCGCGGCTGGGTCTCGGTGGCCGCAATCAGTGCCTGCAGGGTTTGCGCGGTTTCACCCACCAGCGTCACATCCGCCGGAAAGTTGCGGATCGGCGTGCGGGTAAACAGCGGGTCGGGACCCAGCTGGATCACCTTGAGATCCGGACGCAGCTGCACGCGGTCGGGCCACCACGGCGCCAGCGAGTCGATCACCAGCACCACATCGGCCTCGGCCAGCCACGCATCGGGGTTCCAGCCGATATGCATCGGATGGCCCAGCGGCAGTGCCAGCCGCGTGGCCCAGTATTGCGACACCGGCAGCACGCGATCCTCGACGAAGCGCGACAGGGCGGCGAAAGCTGCGTCACTGCCCGCGCCGCGCTGCGCGATGATCAGCGGCGCCTTGGCCTGCGTCAGCAGCCGCGCGGCTTCGTCCAGCGCGGCGGGATCGGGCGACGGCACCACCGGCGCCATGCGCGAGGGGCGGTCCAGCCCCTCGGGCGGCGTCTGTTCGCACAAAACCTCGCGCGGCAGGCTCAGATAAACCGGACCCTGTGGCGTTGATGAGGCGATGGACCATGCGCGGTCGAAGACCTCGGCCACCTGATCGGGAAAGCGCAGCTCGTAATCCCATTTGGTGCATTCGCGCACCATGGCGGCCTGATCGAACATCTCCTGCCCCCAGCCGATGGGCACGGTCCGCGCGCCGAAGCGCCGGTCTTCAGCCACCGGCGTGCGTCCCGACATCATCATCACCGGCACGCGGTCGCACCAAGCGTTGATCGCGCCGATCGCGCCATTGGCCAGCCCGACATTGGTGTGCAGCATCACGGCGGCCATCTTGCCCGAGATCAGGTGATAGCCATGCGCCATGCCCATCGCCACGCCCTCGTGCGGGCAGGTGACGGGGTCGGGCAGGCGAAGCCCCTGCCGCCGGGCCTCGATCAGCCCTTCGACGATGGGCGGAAAATCGGTGCCCGAATTAACGAAGACATGCTCGACGCCCAGCGCGCCCAGCTTGCCGAAAATCGCACCGCCAGCGGTGATCGGGGTGTCGTTCATGCGCTCATCGCCTTTCGTGATCGATCATCGAGCGTCGCGTGTCCGCTCCTGCTCGTCAGTGAAAGAGATGGACCGCCTACCCGATATTGTCCAAATTATCTTTGGAATGGAGATTATTGATGAGATCAATAAGACTGGAAGCGCTTGACCTGAACCTTCTCAAGCTGTTCGTCGCCGTGGCCGATACAGGCTCGGTTTCGCACGCGGCGGTTCGGGTCGGGCTGACGCAGCCCTCGGCCTCGAACGCGCTGTCGCGGCTGCGGCACGCGCTGGACGATCCGCTGTTTCTGCGCGAACGCAGCGGCATGGTGCCCACGCGCTACGCGGCAGCGGTGCTGCCCACGGTGCGCAAGGCGCTGGACGGCGTGATCGAGGCTCTGGCCGAAGCCAGCCATTTCGACCCGGCGCAAAGCCGCCGCAGCTTTCGCCTGTCGCTCTCAGGGCTGGGCGAGGCGCTGTTCCTGCCGCAATTGACGCGGGCGCTGTTCGACGAGGCCCCACATATCCGCCTGCAAAACGACCCGGTGCCGCTGACCGCCCTGCCCGACGCGCTGCATCACGGCCAGATCGACCTTGCTTTGGGACTGCTGGCGCTGGACGGGCCGGATATCGGCGTCATGGCGCTTCATGCCGAGGAATACGTCGCCATTTCCGGGCCGGATGCAGCGCCGCTTCCCGATACCGCCGAAGCGTTACGCGCGTCCCGGCTGGTCATTGCCGCGCCCGCGACGACCTACGCAGCCGAGGTCACGGCGATCTTGTCGCGCCACGGGCTGGGCGGCAATGTCGCGCTGTATCTGCGCGAATTCACCGCCCTGCCCGAATTGCTGCATGACAACCGCTTTCTGGCCATCGTGCCCAGCGGCTATGCCCGGATGCTGGCCCGCGCCGGGCGGGCGCGGATCCTGCCGGGATCGCTGGGATCGTCGGGCTCGCCCGTCACCATGGTCTGGAGCAGGCGTGCCGAAACCGATCCCGGCTTTCGATGGTTTCGCGACCGGGTGGGCGCCTGTCTGCGCACCACCCCGCCAGTGGGGTGAACCCCGGCCTCAGATCGCGGTCTGATCGCCGCCCTTCGTGGCCAGCCTTTCGCGCGCTTCCTTGGGCGTAGCGACGGTGAAGGACAGCTCTTCAAGGATACGGCGGATCTTGGCGACCTGCTCGGCATTCGACTGGGCCAGCTTGCCCGGCCCGATGCGCAGCGAATCTTCCAGCCCCACGCGCACATTCCCGCCCATCAGCAGGTTATGCGTGTTCATCGGGATCTGGTGACGGCCCGCCGCCAGCACCGACCATTCGAAATCCTTGCCAAACAGCCGCTCGGCGGTGCGCAGCATGTGGACGAGGTGATCGACCTCGGCCCCGATCCCGCCAAGAATCCCGAAGATGAATTGCAAGAACAGCGGCGGCTCATACAGCTTGCGGTCCATGCAATAGGCGATGTTGTAGAGATGGCCGACATCGTAGCATTCGAATTCGAAGCGCGTGCCGTGGCCCTTGCCCAGCCGTTCGAGAATCTGCTCGATATCGGCGAAGGTGTTCTTGAACACGCCGTCCTTGCTGGCGGTGAGAAAGGGCCGTTCCCAGTCGTGCAGCCATTCCCGCTCGCGTTCGGCGGCGGCGAACAGGCCGTTATTGATCGACCCCATATTGAGCGAGGTCATCTCGGGGCTTGCCGCCTCGGCCGCTTCGAGCCGCTGGTCCAGCGTCATCCCCGGCGCGCCGCCGGTCGAGATGTTGATGATCGCCTCGCTCTGCTGCTTGATGCGCGGCAGGAACTGGCGAAACACCTCGGGGTCGCCGGTGGGCTTCCCGGTTTCGGGGTCGCGCGCATGCAGGTGAATGACCGAGGCCCCGGCCTCGGCGGCGGCGACGGATTCGGCGGCGATCTGGTCGGGGGTGATCGGCAGATAGGGCGACATCGACGGCGTGTGCATCGAGCCGGTGACCGCGCAGGTGATGATGACGCTGCGGTTTGACATAAGAGTTCCTCGGATTTCGGGTCAGGGGGTATCGAGAAGGCGCCGAAGCGCCTTGAGGCGGGTGTCGCGTGCGCGGCGCGCATCGGGGATTGCGGCTTCGGGGGTCCGCGCGCGAAGGGGCGTGTCGATGGTATCCGCCAGCGCATCCGACCACGGTTCGGTGACGTTGAGCTGGCGCATCACCGTCTGCACCGCCGGTCCATAGGCGCGCATCTGACCGGCGAAGCCGCCCGCGCCCATCAGGTGCGAGGCCGTCAGCGGGCCGATGCAGGCCCAGCGATAGCCCAGCCCGCGCGTCACCGCGCGGTCCAGTTCGACCGGATCGCAGATGTCGCGGTCGACCAGTTGATAAGCCTCGGCCAGCAAGGCGAATTGCAGCCGGTTCAGCACGAAGCCCGGCGTCTCGCGCTTCAGACGGATCACCTCGTGACCCGTCGAACGGATCAGCGCCGCGGTCGCGTCCAGCGTCGCGGGCGCGGTGGCCGGGCCGGGCACCAGCTCGGCAATCGGCATCAGATGGGGCGGCAGCATCGGGTGCACGACCAGCGTCTTGTCCGCGCCCGCCAGCCCCTCGAACAGTTGCGAGGGCGGGAAGGTCGAGGTCGAGCTGGCGATCACCGCGTCGGGCGCATGGGCGCGGGTTTCCGCGAACAGCCCGCGCTTGAGCTCCAGCTTCTCGGGCGCGTTTTCCTGAACATGATCCGCGCCGCTGACCGCTTCGGCCAGCGTGGGCGCCAGCGTCAACTCTCCCGGCCTGCGGTCTTGCAACACGCCGATGGCGGCGAGGTCGGCGTGAACCTCGGCCACGCGGGCGCGGGCGGCGGCCAGTGCTTCGGCGTCCGGGTCGTGCAGGCGCACGGCATGCCCGGCGGCGGTGAACAACCCGGCCCAGGATGCGCCGATCAGCCCGGCGCCCAGACAGGCGACACTCAGCTGATCAGCCATAGCAATTGCTCCCGCGTTGCGATCATCAGGATGACGACGATCAGGTCGGCCAGAATGAACCAGCTCACGCCCTTGAAGATCGCCTCGAGCTTGATGCGTCCGTTCGCCACGCCGTGCAGCACGAAGACATTCAGCCCCACCGGCGGCGTGATCATGCCGATTTCCAGCAATTTGGCGACGAAGAGGCCGAACCACAGATACGAGATATTCGCCGTGTCCAGGATCGGCAGCAGGATCGGCAGGATCAGAAGCATCGCGCCGATCGGTTCCAGAAACATGCCCAGCAACAGGAACAGCAGCGCCAGAAGGGCCAAAAGCGGCACGTCGCTGAGCCCCAGCGCCGCCACCCAGTCACCGATCGCATCGGTCACACCGGTCAGGGCGATGAAACGGGTGAAGGCATTGGCCGCCATAGCCACGACGAACAGGCTGCCGATACCCAGCAGCGTGTCGATGGCGCTGTCGCGCAGGGCCTTGAAGGTCAGAAGCCGCCGCACAGCACCGATCAGCACCGTCAGCAGCGCGCCGATGGCGGCGGCCTCGGTCGTGGTGAACCAGCCCACCATCATGCCCGAGAAGATACCCACCACCAGCAGGATCACCGGCCAGACCTCGATCAGGCTGGCGAAACGCTCGCGCATCGGCGGCAGAACGCCACGCGGCAGCAGTTCGGGGCGGCGCCATGCGATCAGGGTGATCGTTAGCGAGTACCCGATGACCGAGATCAGCCCGACCACCAGTCCGCCGAAGAACAGCTTCAGAATCGAAACCTCGGCCTGAATCCCGTAGAGGATCAGCAGGATCGACGGCGGGATCAGCGCGCCGATGGTTCCGGCGGCCGCGACCGACCCGGTGGCAATGCCCGGATCGTAGCCGGATTTCTCCATCTCGGGGACGGCGATACGGCCCATCGCCGCCGCGCAGGCGACCGAGGATCCGGTGACGGCAGAGAACCCGCCCGCCGCCAGCACCGAGGCCACGGCAAGCCCGCCGGGCATCGAGCCAACCCAGGCGCGCGCCGCACGGAAAAGCCCCTGCGTAAGGCCGGTATGGTAGGCCACGAAGCCCATGAACAGGAAAAGCGGGACCGAGCTGAGCGTCCAGCTGGCCGCGAAACTATAGGGAACGGCGTTCAGCAGGCCCAGCGCCATGCGCTGATCGAAAGCCAGCCAGAGGCCGAAGAACGCGACCGAGAACAGGGCCACGGCAATCGGCACCCGGATGGAGATCAGCACGAGCAACACGGCAAGGCCGCTGAAGCCGATAATCAAGGGATCCATGGCGATCACAGCGTTTGGGCTGCCTTGCTGCGGCGCGATCGCGGCAGCAAGAGAGCGATGGTGACAAGAGCGAAGGCGACGGGCAGCACCCAATAGGCGGGCCAGATGGTGATCCGGTCGCTTCCCGACAGGGCGAAGGCGCCGATGCGGGTCTTGGCCATGGCCTCGACAAGGCTCCGCCATGTCAGCAGACCGAAGATCACCACGCCCAGAGCACGGGCGATCAGCTCGGCCACGATCTGCGCGAAGCGGGGCAAGTGGCTGTAGAGAAAGCTCGCCGAGATCTGGCGGCCCTGCCGTTCGGCCAGCACGATGGGCAGGAAGCTGAGCCCGACCATGTAATAGTTCGACACGATCTCCACGGTGCCGGGAAGGGCACCGTGGAAAGCCGAGCGCAGGATCACATCCACTGTGATTTGCACGATCATGAGCGTCAGAAGCAGAATGCCGACGGTATAGATAGAGCGTTCCAGCACCACGTCGAAGCGATCGAGAAGACGGCTCATCGCGTCATTGCGCCGGGAAGCTGGCAAGGTCGATATTCGACCAGATCTCGGACATCAGCAGCTCGGCGTATTCTTCCTGCGTTTCGACACCCGCGACCAGCCCCTGCCAGCGCGCGACAAGTTGCTGGAAGCGCTCGATCTTCTCGGGCGCGTCGGTGATGCCCAGCGATTCCAGACGCTCGGGCAGCGCGGCAAGATCGGCGGCGACGAATTCGGCATTCGCCTCGCGGAAGGCCGCGTCGGGTTCGATCACCTCGATCCCCGCCTCGATCGCCCGCTCGCGCGCCATCTCGGTTTCGCGGATGTAGCGGAAGGTCAGCGCGGCCTCGCCCACCACGGCGGCGCGGATGAAGGCCTCGCGGGTCTCGACCGGCAGGCCCTGCCACAGGTCCAGCCGCATCGAGAAGGTGCTGACCCCGTTGAACGTGCCCAGATTGATCTCGGTCACCCCGCCGACGAGGTCATAGAGATTATACGCGGTCAGGTCGCTCATGGCGTTGTAATGCGCGCCGATCACGCCTTGGCTGAGGCCCTCGAAGACCTCGGGCGCGGGCAGCTGCACCGGGATCGCGCCGAAATGCTCGGCCCAGCGGCTGAAGGCAGCCCCACCCGTCCGGATGCGCAGACCTTCCAGATCGGCGGGCGTGCGCACGGGCTCGACCGCGATGATCTGGTAGGGCGTCGTCGCCGTGGCCCCCAGATACATCTGGTTGATCTGCGTGAACTCAGCCATGCATTCGGCACAGGTCAGCAGGTATTCCGCCGCCGCGCCCGAAACGACCCGCGCGTCGGTCCCCAGAAGCGCCAGCTCGGACGGCAGGTTGCTTTCGCGGAACTCGGCCGGGAAATACGGCATCAGCATCGAGCCGACATCGACCAGACCGTCACGCAGCCCGTTAACCATCTCGCCCGGCGAAACGAGGCCCGACGGATAATCACGCCCGGTCCATTCGCCGTCGGTCTCGTTGCTGAGCGTTTCAAGGAAAATGCGGTAGCCCTCTGCGCCGGCATGGTTGGGGCCGAAGGCGCTTGCGGTGCGGATGCTGTCGGCCAGAACGGGGGTGGCAAGGGCCGCAGCCCCCGAGACGACAAGGGTGCCGATGAAGCGAAGTGACATGATTTCCTCCCAGAACGGTTGCCCCGCCGACATCGCAGCGGAGATCGCGCTAACCCTTTCCAACCGCTTGGTTCCTCGCAAGGACCGGGCCTTTGCCGATTGCCGCGGGCCTTGCCGATTGCCGCGCGCAACGGCACCCGGCAAACCCCTCGCGCCGGTTGCATCGCACGTTTGCTTGGTTAACAATTCGCACCGGGGATGAAGGAATTAACAGCATCATGGCGCGGATCATCCAGGGCAATCCGAACAATGACTGGCTCAACTACTCGGCCAGTATCGCAAGCGATGCGGCGAAGGGGCGGTTCTGGGACGAGGTGATCGAAGAGGGCCTGACCTTTCGCTTTGTCGACGTGCGGCTCAGCCAGCCCGGCTGGTTCCGCGTCAAACAAAAGGACATGAACCTGTCGTCGATCTTCGTCGGTGCCTTCGACGGGTCGTTCTACACCCATCGCGATGCCGTGGCCCTCGATCAGAGCCTGCGCGTCTTCAATCTGAAAGGTCAGCAGGTCCAGACCGTCGCTTTCCGCCAGCCCACGCATTACCGCGTGACGCAATTGGCGATGTCACCCGAATGGACCCGCAACATGCTGAACGAATTCGACATTCCGCCCGAGGACGGCCTTGCAAGGCTGCATTCGGCCTGCCATCGCGGACGGCAATTTCAGGTTCAGAACCATGCCCTGCCCAATGATCTGGGCGCCGACATGCTGGCGCTGCAAGAGGGCAGCGCGCTGTCGCCCCGGCGGCGGCTGCGGCTGAAGGCACGGGCGCTCGACATGCTGGACCGGACGCTGGAAGCGATCGCCGCCGCCACCGCAGCCGCGAATGGCAGCGACGAGCGACTGGCCCTGATGCATCGCTGCGCCGCGATCCTTGACGAACGCTATGCGAACCCGCCCTCGGTCACGCAGCTGGCCGACGAGCTGGGCCTTGGCGTCGACGCGCTGCAGCGCAGTTTCAAGGCCGCCCACGGCGTAACCATCCGCACATGGCTGACCGAACGCCGGATGCACCACGCGGCCGAGCGGTTGCTGAATGGGACTGCCGCCGTTCAGTCCATCGGCTACGAGGTCGGATATCAGGACGCGACCGCCTTCACCCGCGCCTTCACCCGGGCTTTCGGTCACTCCCCCATCGAACACCGCACCCGGTATCAGCGGCGCTAGGCGGATCTCCGTTCGCTCGCCGCCCCCGACAATTCAGGACAAATCCCATGAAGACCACGCTTCAGGTACAGCTTGCTGCGCGCCCCGGCCCCGAAGGGCCCGCCCTGCAGAATTTCGCGCTGTGCGACGTGCCCCTTCGGGCACCGGGCGCGGGCGAGGTGCTGCTTGAGACGCTCTATCTGTCTCTTGACCCCTATATGCGCGCCCGGATGTATGAGGGGGCGAATTACGCCGCAAGCGCCGCTCTGGGCGCGCCGATGCCCGGCGCGACCATTGCCCGGGTGGGGACGTCGAATGCCGACGGCTTTGCGCCCGGCGATCTGGTCGAAAGCGCGCATGGCTGGCAAAGCCACCATGTCGCCAGCCCCGACACGCTGCGCCCGATCCCCGATACCGGCCTGCCGGTCACGACCGAGCTGGGCGTTCTGGGAATGGCCGGTCACACGGGCTATGGCGGCCTTTTGCGGTATGGTCGGCCGCAAAAGGGCGAAACGGTACTGGTTTCCGCCGCGTCGGGCGCGGTGGGCTCCGTGGTCGGGCAGGTCGCCCGGATCAAGGGTTGCCGGGTCATCGGCATTGCCAGCGGCGAACAGAAGTGCCGCTATCTGACCGACGAGCTTGGCTTCGACGTCGCCCTTGATCGCCGCGATCCCTGGTTCGACGCGAAACTGGCCGCCGCCTGCGAGACGGGGATTGATGTCTATTTCGACAATGTCGGCGGCGAGATCTTTGCCGCGACGATCCCCCTGCTCAATACCGGCGCCCGGATCGCGGTCTGCGGCACGATCTCGGTCGACCGCAACCAGCCCCCGGCGCAGGGCACCGACCGCCTGACCATGCTGCATTCGGCCATTCTTGTGAAACAGCTCAGCCTGCAGGGGTTTCTGTATACCGGCCTGCTGGACATGACCGAGGCGTTCCGGCGCGACATGACGGCGTGGATCGCGTCGGGAGAGCTGCGCTACCGCGAGGATATCGTCGACGGGCTCGAAAACGCGCCCGAGGCGTTCCTCAGGCTGTTTACCGGCGAGAATTTCGGCAAGAGCATCGTTCGGGTCGCGCACGCCTGACAGGGTTGCCGAAAAACAAGCGCGCCCATCTGCCGATGGGCGCGCCGATCTTGGTTGGCAACAGAGCGCAGCACCCGCCGTCTAGAAATCCGACGCTGAAAGCGCGGCGGCCATGTCGGCGCGCATCGCCTCGGCGGCGTGCTCCTTGACCGGACCGAAGCCCCGAACCTGCATCACCATGGCGGCGATCCGCGCGGCCTCGTCGCGGTTCTCGGCGGTCAGGCCCGCGACCAGCCGATCCAGAAGCGCCCGGTACTCGCCGATCATCGCGCGCTCCATCCGGCGCTCGGCGGAGTAACCGAATGGATCGAGCGCCGTGCCGCGCAGCGATTTCATCGTCGACAGCACCTTGAGCCCGCCTTGCATCCACGCGCCGAATTCGCGCTTGTAGGGGCGCCCGCGCGCATCCAGCCTGGACGAGAAGAAGGGCGGCGCCATGTGGTGCTTGACCTTGAAATCCCCTTCGAACCGCGCGCCGAGGCTGTCGTAGAACCCGGTCTGGCTGTGCAGACGCGCGACCTCGTATTCGTCCTTATAGGACATGACCTTGAAGAGGCCCTTCATGGCGGCTTCGGTCAGCGCCCCCGGCGCGCCGGTTGCGGCGGTTTCAGCAACGCTGACCTCTTTCACGGAGTCGGTATAGCGCTTGGCCCAGCGCACGTTCTGGTAATCGGTCAGGAAAGCCGCGCGACGCGCTATCTGCTCGTCGAGGGTCTGCACCTGCGTGACCGGGATGGCCGCGATGCGCTCGACCGCCGCGCGGTCATTGACCACGATCCGACCCCAGGTAAACGCCGCCTTGTTGAGATCGGGCTTCACGCCATTGAGCTCGATCGCCCGCATCAGGCTTTCCTCGCACACCGGCACAAGCCCCGCCTGCCATGCCGCGCCAAGGATCATCACATTGGCATAGACGCTGTCGCCCAGTAGCGCCTCGGACAGCGTGTTGGCATCCAGCGTGTGCAGGCTTTCGGCATCGACCGTGTCGCGGATCGCGTGCAGACGGGCTCCGGCGTTCAGGTCGGCATCGCGGTTCTGAACCAGATCGCCGGTCGGCATCACCGCCGTGTTGACCACCGCGCGGGTCTCGCCCTTGCGATAGGTCATCGAGGCCTTGGGCGACGAGCTGACCACCAGATCGCAACCGATCAGGGCGTCGGCCGAGCTGGGCTCGATCTTGACCTGATTCAGCGCGCCTTCGCTCCCTGCCATGCGGATATAGCTGAGAACGGGCCCGAATTTCTGCGCAAAACCCATGAAATCGAGCACCGAGGCACCCTTTTGCTCAAGGTTCGCGGCCATCACGATCAACTGGCCCACCGTTACCACGCCTGTCCCCCCGACCCCGGTGACAAGAACATCCCACGGACGCGACAGGTCCGGCATCACCGGCACCGGCAGTTTTTTCGCAAGACCTTCAAGCTGCGCGGGATCGGCCCCTGCCCCGGCTTTCTTCAGCGTGCCGCCTTCGACGGTGACGAAGCTCGGGCAGAACCCGTTCACGCAGGTGAAATCCTTGTTGCAGGTATTCAGGTTGATCTTCCGCTTGCGCCCAAATTCGGTCTCCAGCGGCTCGACGCTGAGACAGTTGGATTCGACCGAACAATCGCCGCAGCCCTCGCAGACCAACGGGTTGATGACCGCGAATTTCTTCGGGTCTTCCATCTTGCCACGCTTGCGCAGGCGGCGCTTTTCGGTGGCGCAGGTCTGTTGATAGATCAGCACGGTCGTGCCGGGGATCTCGCGCAAGGCGCGCTGCACGCGGTCCATCTCGCGCCGGTGCACGATCTCGATCCCCGCCGGAAAGTCCGAGCGGTCGAACGCTTCGGGCGCATCCGACACGATGACCACCTTCTTCGCGCCCTCCGCTGTCACCGATTGCGCGATGGCCGCCACCGTCAGCGGGCCGTCGACATCCTGCCCGCCGGTCATCGCGACCGCATCATTGAACAGGATCTTGTAGGTGATGTTGGTACCCGCCGCGATCGCCTGCCGCAGCGCCAGCGACCCCGAATGGTAATAGGTCCCGTCGCCGAGATTCTGAAAGACGTGCTTGTTGCCGTTGTACTTGGACCGCGACACCCAGTTCACACCTTCGCCGCCCATCTGGATCAGCGAGGTGGTGTTGCGGTTCATCCAACTGGCCATGAAGTGACAGCCGATCCCGGCCAGCGCCTGACTGCCCTCGGGCACCTTGGTCGATGTGTTGTGCGGGCAGCCCGAGCAGAAATAGGGCGTGCGCGTCGCGCCCGGCACATGGATCGGCGCAGAAGCGGGGACGACGGATTTCGCCTTGTCCGCAAGCTGCAGCTCGGGGAAGTTCCGCTCAAGCCGGGCGGCGATATGCCCGGCCAGCATGACCGCGCCCAGCTCCTGCGTCCAGGGGATCAGCCGGTCGCCGTTCTCGTCGCGCTTGCCGACCATCCGCTCAGGCTTGCGGCCCGGATAATCGTAGAAATACTCCTTGAGCTGGCTTTCGATGATGCCGCGCTTTTCCTCGACGATCAGCAACTCGCGCTTGCCTTGGGCAAAGGACAGCGCGCCGTCATGTTCCAGCGGCCAGACCATGCCGACCTTGTAGATGTCGATGCCGATCTCGCGCGCGCGGGCTTCGTCGATCCCCAGAAGGCGCAGCGCCTCAAGCACGTCGAGATGCGATTTGCCCGTGGTCACGATGCCGAAACGGGCCCCTGCATTGCCCCATTCGGCCCGGTCGATCGGATTGGCGCGGGCAAAGGCCAGCGCGGCGGCTTTCTTGTGCTCTAGCCGCGCCTCGATCTGTGGTCCGGGCAGGTCGGGCCAGCGGTAGTGCAGGCCATCTTCCGGCGCCTCGAAATCGGGCATGACGAAGTCGCGGTCCTTGGGCAGATCGAAAGACATCCCCGACTCGACGGTCTCCGAGATCGCCTTGAACCCGACCCACATCCCCGAGAAACGCGACAGCGCATAGCCCCATTCGGCGAAGGTCAGGAACTCGGCGACATTGGCCGGATTGAGGGTCGGCATGAAGAAGTTCATGAACGCGACATCCGACTGGTGCGACATCGACGAGGATACGCAGCCATGGTCGTCGCCCGCCACCACCAGCACCCCGCCATGCGGCGACGAACCATAGGCATTGCCGTGCTTCAGCGCGTCCCCCGCCCGGTCGACGCCCGGCCCCTTGCCGTACCAGAGGCCGAAGACGCCATCGACGGTACGGTCCGGATCGGTCTCGACCTGCTGGGTGCCGATGATCTGCGTGGCGCCCAGTTCCTCATTCACCGCGGGCACGAAATCGACGCCCGCCTCGGACACCAGCGTGCGGTTCTTCGACACTTCCAGATCGATCCCGCCCACGGGCGAGCCGCGATAGCCCGAGATGAAGCCCCGCGTGCTCAGCCCCGCCTTACGGTCCCGCCGCGCCTGATCCAGCGCGATCCGCACAATGGCCTGCGTTCCGGTCAGGAAGACCCTGCCCTCGGTGCGCGTA
Organism: Rhodobacter sp. NTK016B; assembly: GCF_017303295.1. Classification (GTDB taxonomy): domain Bacteria; phylum Pseudomonadota; class Alphaproteobacteria; order Rhodobacterales; family Rhodobacteraceae; genus Pararhodobacter. The sequence continues at coordinate 420,853 of NZ_JAFKOK010000002.1, forward strand.
TAGCGGTCCAGCAGGTCGTAATCGCGTAGGATAGGCGTCTGGTCTGTCATGGCTCCCCCCAAGGTGGCGTGTGGCAGTGTCCACAATCCTGTGGGGATCAATCATGCATATCGCGTGTGAAAACGGGTTCCCTTTTTATCCAGAAACCTGTCATTCTTGTGCAGATAATTTCATCGTGAAGGCTGTTCATGAAATCTGATTTCAAGATTGACCGACTCGAAGCAGAGATCGCGTCTTTGCTGCAAAAGGACGCCTCGATCGGCGTCGCCGAGCTTGCGAAACGGACGAACAGCTCGACCGCCACCTGCTGGCGCCGGATCCGCGCGATGGAAGAGGCAGGCGTCCTCAGTCCGCCCGTGCGCCTTGTCGACCCGGCCAAGGTAAACCGGCCCATGGATGCCTTCTGTCAGGTGCGGATGAAATCGCAGGATGCGAAGGCGCGGGCGGCGTTTCAACGAAGCATGGAGGCAGAGCCCGCCATCGTCGAGGTCTACTCGATTTCAGGCGACTGGGACTATTTGCTGCACATGGTGGTCCGCGACATCGCCGATCTTGAAGAGGTCCTGATGGAGCGCGTGCACGAACTCGACTGCGTCGCCAGCGCCTCAACCCTCTTCGTGCTGCGCCGGGTCAAACACACGACAATCATTCCCGTCGAGGAAACCTGAGGCACGGCAATGGCCCGCAAAAACAACTGTCCATACGAAGCGTGGCGGAGAAGAAGCCGACGAAGATGCGCACTACACCTATGCTATAGCCCTCTAAAATTGAAACCCGAGCGGAAGGGTTCAAATGAGGCAGACAGTCGCGAAACTCAGACGTCTACTCCGGCGTTTGCGGCAGAGTTTCCCTGGAAAACCAGCCCGCCGTTTTTGTTCGACGCATAGGATTTCCGCAAAATATCAACTGATTATTCTCTTTACCGCGCTTAATAGAAACTCGTCCTGGTAGTGGCCTGCAACGAAAGACAAGCCAACCGGACAATTGTCCACGGTCAATAGCGGAACAGAGATTTCCGGCAAGCGTGCCACACCGGAAAACGCGGTGATGGTCATCGTCGGATCATAGAAGTCCATCACCGCTTCAAGCGTGTTCAGGGAGCCCTTCCGCGGAGCGATTTTCGGCGTCGTAGGGAAGCAAATCACCGTTTCCGGGGTGAAGAAGGCATTGATCTGCCTGAAGAGACTTTCACACCTCGCCATGTTGTCCAGCGCCGCGATGCGGTCGAACTTCTGGACATTTCCGTAGGCCATCGAGAACGTGACGCCGAGTTCCGGCTTGCAAGCTTCGATCCAGTTGCCCACCGTGCTCTGGAATTCGGCGGTCTGCAGATCACGCAATCCATTCAGGTTGCAGACCTTCAGTTCGCACGCCTCCCCGACGATCTCGGAGAATCTTACCGGCTCGACCACAAAGCCGGTGTGTTCTGCTATTCGACCCAAGGCGCCGCCAACTTCACCTTGAATGGCGGTATCCGCAGTCTCCAGCGCATCCTGCAAGACGAGGATGCGTCGTGGCGATGGCATTGATGATGCGGGAGCGTTCAACAAGACGCGCATCGCCGCATCGAGCACGTCGAAGCGATCCGCCAGCACGCCTACGGTGCTGACGCTTGGCTGAAACGGCAAAACGCCAGCCTCGGATATCCGATGAAGAGAGGGACGCATCCCCCAAAGACCGCAAAGGCTTGCGGGAACACGGATGGACCCTCCCGCGTCCGTGCAAAGCGAAAAATCCGCAAAACCATTGGCGACGGAAGCAGCCGAGCCGCTGGACGACCCGCCGGGAATACGATCCGGCGCTTTCGCGTTGCGGGGCGTGCCAAAATAGAAGCTCTCCCCGTCGAGGCTATACGTGAACTCATCCGCCACGGCCTTCCCGACGCAACGCGCTCCGGAAGCAAGCAACTGGTCGACGCAGAGCGCGTTGTGAACAGGTGCGGGATGTGCGTCCCGCCAAGCGGGACTTCCATAGGACGTCTTATGTCCCGCAAGGTCGATGTTGTCTTTCACGGTGAAGCGAAGCCCGTCCAGCGAACCGCTACGTACGGGCGCGAGGTCAAGCTGTCCGACCAGTGCGCCAGATGGGTCTGTTGGAGAGTTAGGCATATAGTCTATGTCCTGGAACGAATCTGAACGGATTTTCGGGCCGTTCTACATCGCCGGGGCAAGACGATCACGCTCGTCTGTCATGATTTCCCAAAATCTGAAACAGGCTCAGCGCCCCTATCGCCTGTTTCAAGGGAAACCATTCTTAACGATCAACGGCCGCAAAGGGGTCAGAAGCGAGCGCCCTGGTTCCTGAGATATGTCGGGCTTTAGCGTAGAAACTGCGGTTTGCTATCTCACCCGGTGGAATGCGGTGATTGGCGGCAATATCGCGCAAAAGAGGGGAATTGGCAGGAAATGGCGGAGACGGAGGCAGAGGTTTCCGCTTTGTCCGCCGCTAATTTTTCCAAGGGGTTACGCTGGGTCCGGCCCCTACGTTTCTATAGAACGGCAGCAGGTGTCTAGGCAAAGTGAAGCGTGAATTGTGTGCGGCCTTGATCGTAGTTCACTCTTATCTTGAACCTTCTTGCGGCGGCATCCAATGTGTTGGCGGGATAGGCAAGCGATAGTGCCTACACGCCGTCAAAAACAGTGGAACCAGTCCTCGCTTCATCACTGTCAGTTCAAAAATTGCCCCACACTCCTTGATTGCTAGGTTCAAGGTATCTGCTATCTCCGCATGTCCACGTGATGGCGATAGATCAGTTGGCGCCTCGGGCAGCCTCGGAAGTGCTGCGGTGCAGATCGCCGCGGCAATGGGCGCAGAGGTCACCGGCAACTGCAGCCCCCGCAACGCCGACATGGTGGCCGCACTCGGGGCCGGCCGGGTCATCGACCATACGCAGCAGGAATTCACCCGACAGGCCGAGCGGCACGGCGTGATCTACGACACGATCGGCGTTTCGGCCTTCCCAAGGCCAGGGGGAGCCTGACCCGATCCGGCCGCTACGTCTGCCCGGTGCTGATCCTCGGCCTGCTGGGCGCGATGTTGCGCACCACGATTGCAGGCACGCGCAAGGCGCGCTTCTCGGTTACCGGCGTGCTCAAGTCGGACGCGCTGCGCCCGATGCTGGGCACCCTCGTCGAGATGGTCGAGGACAGGACGCTGATCCCTGTCATCGACCGGGTGTACGCTCTGGCCGACCTAATCGAAGCGCACCGCCACATGGAACGGGTCACAAGCGCGGTAAAGTCGTCGTAGTGGATGGGCACAGGTGCAGATCAAGCGCTCACATGTATCCGAGCGTTTGTGCTAGGCGCCGGATGTGCGGCGGCAAATGCGAGAGGTCGGGAAAGGTCTCCGGTTCGGGCTGGAGGCGAAATTCGGGGGCGTTGAGAAACTTTGGGTCGGCGCCGTAGGTCGCTTTCGCGGGCCCCAAAAAGGCGAAAGGAGATCGTTCGGGGCGACGCATGGCAGCGATGTCTGCCGCCGAGCGCGAAAGCCCCAGAAAGGCCAGCACGGTCTCAAGTGTGGTTTCGGGCGCGCGGATCAGGTCTTCGCCGCGAACTTGCAAAATCGCATCCTGGGGGAGGTTCTCGGCGAAACGCAGGATGTTTCGGTGCGCGCGGTTCCAGACCTGTAAGGCAGACGCTTGTCTCAGGTTGATCCCGGCGCTGTGTGCCCTGTCCCATCGCACGATTTCCTCCCACGACGTGCAGACATCTACCGGGTTCCGGGTCAGGTGTAGGTATCGCGCATTGGGAAAGATGCGCTGCGCGCGCCGGAGAGCGGTCATCGAAAGCGCCGTTTCCGGGGTCTTGTCCACAAGCTGCTGCGGCGCGAGCGCATCAGTGATATAGTGGAGAAGCCGCTCGGTGGTCCAATCGTTGCGCGCCTCCAGCCATCGCTGAGCCTGGGCGACGGCCGTGTCCGACTGGACGCCAGACTCAAGATGGGCCAGCAACCGAAGGATGCCATGCCGATGCACGTCATTCGGCGGCGCGTAGACGGCCAGAAGCTCGCCTATGGTTTCGGTCATGAACAGTTTCAGCTCCGGCGCGCCGAACAGAGCCGGGTGCTGCCCGAGCATCGCCGCGAACAGAGAGGAGAAGCTTCGAGGCGCTGTGAGAACAACAACCGGACCGGTCATGAAACCTCTCGTTTCGCCCACATGGCTGGGCCGGAAAGAAGATACGGCCCCAAGCGACTTGCCAGCCTCGTGAAAACGACGGCGGTGCCGTGTCCGCCCCTCTCAGCCTGGGGGGGCGGTCAGGCCGGCAGGACCCGACGTCGTGCCGTGTCGCTATGCGCGCTCAGTCGTGTCCATTGGTCGCCCACGAACAGCCGCTCCCACACATCGAACGCGTCCGAACTTGACTGTCGGCCCCGCCTGCGCATGACGTCCCTGTTCTCGTTCCGGACATGCGATGTCATGCCGCTGGCATAGGTCCTGCACTGGCGGCAGTCGAAGGTTGGGTGCGAGCACTTCAGGTCGCTCCGCGCCTGATCCACGAAATAAGTCTGGTGCACCGAATCCGACCGGCTGGCGCAATCGCGCGCGACGCCGGTTTCGTCAAGGTCGTAGGGGCTTTCGCTTGTGATCCAGTCGTCATAGGCGCTCGAATAAACGATCGTTTCCGGCAATTCGTCGCGCAACCCATCGATGATCGTGCGGGCGCGGGCGTAGTCCTCATCGCGCAGGATCAGGTTCCGGTCCTGATCGCTGAACCGGAGATAATCGTCTCGTGACGGCTGATCGACGCTGATCGACGTTTCGTAGACCTCTGTGGGGGCGAAGTAGTTGAACGTCATAGGCACGCCGTGTTTGGCGCAGGCGTAGGCCATCGGCCGGATCTCGTCGAGGTTCATGGCATTGATCGTGAAAACGAAGACCGCCCGGGGATCGTTCGCATAGTTTCGAAATGCTTTCGCCGTGACATCGGCGCCACGGGTCAGGGCCGTGGTGGCCTCGCCCCCCCAAAGCGACACATGGATACGATAGCGCACGTCGTCCGGAATGCGCCGCGTGCCGTTGGTTGCGATCATGCCTGCGGGAATGTACTCGGCCGCAGCCCGCACCCGGTCGATCGCCAGCGCTGGTTCTGCGCCGGCGAGGAAGGCATAGGTGATCCCGCGCTCGGCTTCGCGCTGGAAGAACTTCCTCCAACGCTCCGCGTCGGACACTTCGGTATGCTTGTAGGCATGCTCCCCCGAAAAAAAGAGGCATCCCTCACAGGTCAGGTTGCAGGTTGCCGAGATCTCGTAGGTGGAGGTCTTTATCGCCCGGGCACCGAGTTGAAGGCGACGCAGTCGCGATGGCGGCGGTGGTGTCATGACGGGTTCCTTGGCGTCGGTTCGGTTTTAAAGCCACCCGGTTCCGGCGTGGTGTTCGGTTTCGCCTCCTGCGAGGCGGCAAGCCAGGATTGGCGCACTCGCCCCCGTGTATGCAGCAAGAGACGTTCCTCATCGCTTTGGTTCAGGGTCCGATGCGGCCACGTTGTATTGAACCACCAGATTTCGCCGATCTCCATCCTGAATGCGCGAATCTCGCTCTTAGTTCGGAAGACGAATGTCGTCTGACCACTCAGCAGGCATTGGATCATGTTCTGATCCGGCGGATCGATATGCTCCTGAACCCTGCCCTGCGCACGCAGCACGTTGATACGGGTAAGCGAGAGGTCGTCGGCGAAGGGCGTTATCGCGTCGAGCCACCGCGTCATCGCCTCGTGCAGCGGCGTGTTGCGGTAGTGGTCGAGGATCGCGCCATGTTCATCGGTGATCTTGGCGATGCCGACGTTGGATTTGAGGCTTTCGGTGTAAGGGGTCCGCTTGTCGCCCTCGGTCATTGGAAAGCCGGCGCGGCGCCAATGTACGGCGACATCGTCGATATAGTCATGGTTCGCGTGGCCTTCGACAAGGCCCGCCCCGGCGCGAAGCTGTTCGACCAGTTGGGGGTCGATCACCCCCAATCGCCGGGCAACGCCAAGCTTGCGCATGTCGCGCAGGGCCTCAAGAACCCTGCCCTTCGGACGAAACCGGGTCGTGACCTGATCGTTCGATTCCACGCTGTCCCCCTGTGCTGGTGGCAGGTCGTAGGGCGGCGATGATCGCTGCACCGCGCCGTCGGACCGTTCGGCCACCTTGCTAATGCCACGACGCCCGCAGCGGGTTGAATCGCTCCGGAGCGCCGATCATCATGGCTTCCACCCGAGCTGCGTAATCCGCTGTCCAAGTTGAAAGCCAGGTCATCTCATCCATTTCCTCGGTGAGTTCCGACATCGGTTCCACTTTGATCACGAACCGCCCGTCTTGGTAGGTGGCTTGCACCCAATAAACCGGCAGACGCTCTCGAAACGCCAATCTCGGGATCAACGTCCCAAATGCTCGCTTGCGGCCCAGAAGACTTGCCTTACACAGAGGCGCCGGTTTCTGGCCGAACAATTGGATCGGAACCTGATCGTTTGAGGCCATAAGGCCGCCGCCGGCACGCAGGACCGACAGCATGGCGCGCACGTTCTTCGGTCCGCTTCCCCAGTTCTTGATCGCTCGAAAGGGAAGCGTGGCTCCTTTGTGGTCGAGGACGGATCGCCTCAATTGATGGATGCTGGGACATTCTATTAACACTTTGATCAACGCGGCGGGATATCCCGCGTGTGAAGTGACCGAAAGAAACGGTTGCCCGGCTTCCGAAAGCTCTCGCAGCGATGCGACGCCGACGGTTTCAAAGCGGTCTGATACGTATTCAAAATTGCGCGGATCTTCTATGAACGCCAGCTTCATCAGGTTCTGCACCGAAACCGCCCACGTCGCGCGGTGAAGCCAGTCATCGAAATCGTAGGCACTGTGATCCGCATGCCGCCATGCTCTGTTGACCGCGCGGGGCGGGATCGTAAATCTCCAATTGTCCGATCCGGAAAGCGTCTCTAGCAATCCCGTGACCAATTCGCTGGTTGGAACCCGGCTGATGGACGCCGCAGTGACCTGCGGCTCGGCAGCATCTTTTCGCGGTTGGTCTTTCGTGGTGCTCCAAGCGTCCGCCACACCTGCGCGGCCTTCGTCGTCCGGCTCTGCGTCGTCGGTCTGAATCCATCGCTGGCCATGAAGAAGCGCAACGACAAGGTCCTTTTCGCCGGCGCGCAGCAAGTTTCTGACATGGGACCGCTGGCCGTCGTCAGCCAGAAAGACATGCAACGGAACGTCTGCGGGCCTGTGCGATGCGTCTGCTCGATCCTTGATGGCCCACAAAGTTTCCAGGACGTCCAACAAGTCGGCAGCGAACCCCTCGGCTGCCGAGTAGATCCCGTAGAGGGCCATAAGCGCAGCGACCGAGCCTTGGTTTCGCTCGCGAACCGCCGTCAGCACGGCAATGGTTTCGTCGGTGCGGCCCCAACTTTCCAGCGCCTTGGCCCACATGATATCCATGCCGTCGCGGACACCGAGCATCGCTCGGCTGTCTGCGTAAAATGTCTCTGCAGCCTCCTGATCTTGCGACAGTATCAGGCATTGCAGGCGCAACGAAGAGATCCGGGCATGTTTCGGGAACTGCTCCGCGGCGCGTTTGGACAGTTCAAGCGCTGGCTGTAGGCGCAAATCCTGAACTGTAGCAGCAATCTGAGAGGCGATCTGCGTCGGGTCCAGCGAAGCGGTTTCTATCGCAAGGATCCGCCTGATCGTCTCGTTTCTGCGCCTTGTGTCCTTACAAGCATCGCACGCCTGCGCGAAGCTAAGCAGGCTAACTAAATCGTCGGTCTCGCGGTGTTGCGCGTCACCCATGAAGGCGATCACGTCCTTTTCACGCCTCAGCCGCATAAGGAGTTGTATGATCGAGCGTCGGGCTGACACTTCCCCCGGATGCGAAGACAGGACCGCATGGAATCGGTCCAGCGCAGTTTCCGCGTCCTTTCGCTGCAACGCCGCATTGCCATAGAGCAGAAGGGCGCCTTTATGGGTTGGGTTTTCGCAAAGGATACCCTGCAAGATACGCTCGGCGTCGTCGGTCTGGGACCGCCGCAGCAGAACCCGTGCCATCCCGAGCCGTGCAGCCATGTGGCCCGGACTTGTTTTCTCGACGGTCTCGAAAAGAGATAAGGCCGTATCCAGATCGCCAGACCGCAGCGCGGCCTGCGCGTCGCGCAATACATCCGTCCGTTCTCTCTCGGTAACTTCCACGTCCGCTATCAATCATAGGTTGCGATAACTCAGCGTTAACCAGTGATACGGTCGTTTCTTGAAGAGCTCAAGGCTACGGTGGTATCCGCGCCGAAGAAAGCGAAGCGCTCGCTTTTCGGCAATCTCGATGGGGACGAGGCCGTGCGGCTCGCTGTTGTCACGCGCCTTGAATGGATCACGCGCCAGCAGGCCAAGTTCCCGGCACAGCCGCGCCAGTCCGAACGACGCTATGAGTCAGGGGAAACCCACTTCTTCCCGGGCCCACGGTTTCGACTGAACCTGATCGAGGGGACTGGGTGTTTTGTCCCACGGTTTGATGGTGCGATCCATTCGACGGAATGGAAGGAAGCACTATGGGACAAGTTCGTCATGGCAGCGCCACGTACTGTTACCCGACAGGCGATTTGCATGGCAAATCCGCCGAGAGGGCGCGCAGGCTGTCAGAGCAGCAAGACGGCGATCGCAAGCTTCGACCTCGACGCTGAGCCGGGAACTCGGCATCAATCCGAAGACCGTTGCGAAGTGGCGCAAGCG
>NZ_JAFKOK010000030.1 GCF_017303295.1 Rhodobacter sp. NTK016B
AACCGCATGGATTCCCGATGTGAATCCTTCACCGACTGAGTTCTGCAACAACGCCGAAGCCATCGAGAACCGGGATGCCATACTTCGAGAGTTCAGCGACAGCTCTATTTTTGGGGGCTTCGATTTCCATTTTGTGGGTGTGAACGAAATAGATCGCATCAACAATTTGAGAAGAAATAGGGGCCGGGAGATAAACGCCAACATCCCAATAATCTATGATGCAAATCGTGCTTCGATCGTCGAATTTGACACAGCCGGTGTCCGAAGTGTGCTTTGCACTGTGACTGGTGTAGAGCTGGCTAAGCTTGCTCAGACTGAGCCCCGAGACGCAATATTTGACACCAATGTGCGAGGTAACTTGGGGCTCGGAGGGCAGGTTAACAAGAGCATATATGCCTCTGCGACGGACAGCTCGACGTCTGAGCACTTCTGGTTCATGAATAATGGCATAACCATGGTTTGCGATCGCCTCTCCTTGGTTCGTGACCCTGATGAGCCAAGTATTAAAGTCGAGAATGTCCAGATCATTAACGGCTGCCAAACGACATCATCAATCCGATCAGCGTTTGAGGACGGCAAGCTGAGTGAGAAGGTGAAGGTTCAGGTGAAGCTGTACGAGTCCAAAGATCAGCAGTTTGTTGAGAATGTTGTGATCGCAACGAATAATCAAAATTCGATTGGCTCAAGAGACCTCCATGCCAATGATGAAGTTCAACAGTTAATCCAAAGAAAAATTTACGAGGACTTTGGTTTGTTCTATGAGCGCAAGCGTGGCGAAGCAAAAAGCGCGGGCGTAGCGAAATCGGAAGTCGTGAGCTTGGAGAAGGCGGGGCAAGCATACCTGGCAATCTTCAAGAGTCAGCCGACGGTCAGCAGAGCTCAAAAATACAAGATATACTCCCAAGACCTTTACGAGGAAGTCTTCTCAAAATCGCAACCGTGGCAGCTCGCTGTCGCTCATGAGATTCATCGATACGCCGAATATCATGGGCGTAAAGCCTATCGAAATCTTGATGCGAGCAATCCATCTCGCAATATCTTAAATTACGGCGTTTTTCATATATGTCGAATTGTTTGGTGGGTTCTTGTATCAGAGCTTGGAGCGGATTCTCGAGATGACAACGCGTTAATGAATATTGTACGGGGCGATGGCGGCCTGCTGGATACGGCATATAAAAGAGCTAACGATATCATGTCGGAGATTGTTAAGGAGAATAATGAGAGCTTGGTTAATCTCAACAACTATTTCAAGAAGTCTCAGTCCCAACAGAACATAAACCAACACCTGAGGAAGCTAAAGGACGCTGCTTCCTAAGAAAAATGATCAAAATGCGTGCGAGGAGAGATTCAAGCTGTCTTTACTCACACTTTTTTCGCATTCTCGGTTTTCGGAGATGATCTCTGATCATCGAAAACCGCCCTTCACTGAAAGCGCAGCGAGGGACCGCTTCCCGCCCTTCGTGACAAGCCAGACCATCATGCTTCGCTGCACTTGTGGTGTCCTTTTCTTAGTAGCTTTCTCTCAGAAGGCGATATCTTCCAGCCCAACCCCTCACTCGTTCCCGATACGCCGCCACTCGATTCAGCGCTACGTCCAACGGGTCACCGACGGCCACGGGTGTCTCATGCTCGCGCTGGCACCAATCGGGCAGATCGGGCAGCGCGTGGGCTCCTCTGGCATTATCGTGTTCCGTGCTTTGGTGGCATCCTCTGCAATTAGGGGTGGCATCCGATCCCACAGTCGCGATAGACTCGGGCCAAGGAGCGAACAGTGTGTTGATTGCGTGATGAGTGATCCAAGAGTTTTGCTCTCCAAGGCACGAGCTTTCTTTGCACGACGGAGCGACCAAATTACGCGGGCGAACTCAGGAGACATTCCGAGTTCTTGGTTTGACGCGGATGCTCCGCCTCGCGGGCCCCACGAAGGGCCAGGACTGGATCCAACTGATTTCATGATCCACCTGGGCTTGCCCGAACTGGTGGACAAAGTTCGCTTCCGGTTTCCGCGCCAAAAAGATCAGAAAGACCTGTTGCCGACCCCGGCGAGCTTCAGCCCCGCGGATGCAATCGATCGTCTCGCTTGTCATCCCGATCATTCGCCAGAAGGCACTCGACGCTCGATGGGGAACCAGCTGCTATTGCTCCAGCGGGCATTCGGTGGCCGACCTGAGATCCTGTTCTGGCATGCACTCGCGATTTCGTACCTGCGGCGCGATACGCCTCACACCAAGAAGGCAGCGGAACTCTTCTTCAAGATTTGGGATGAGCAAGCTGAGTGGATGGCTACCAACCTTAACGGGCGGTGGCTGATTTCCGCCCTGCAGACCTTTGCGGACCATGGGCGTGACGCCGACGAAATCCGCTGCGGATCTGTGGGGTATGTCTATGGAAGCCTCATCAAGATTTACGAATGCGAGATCGCTTCGGCTTACGATCGGAAGCCAGCCACCGGACCGTTCCGCGGTGGGGCCGTCCCTGGCCTTTTTGAGTTTCAACCAGGCGACGATGTCTTGTTCAATCTGAACACTCTTGTTGCAGCCCAAGGAGAACACGCGGGTCCTGCTGGCTACGCGCTCGGAAGCCTGATGGCGCAGGTAAAAGCCTCGCAATCCGTGTTCGTGCGGACAGACGCCCTTGCCACTGACCGAGCGGATGCGTTCTTCGCATTCACCGGGAAACGTCGAAGTGGGTAGGGTGATCGCTTTATCCCTGATCGCGCCGTGTTTCGTCGGTAGTCGCGCCACGGCCGATTTTCAGTGCGATCCTTGCCTTTTCCGTAAGGCCATAGCGCTCGACGTACTCTAGCAGAGCAGCCTCGAGGAGCCGGTATCCCTCGTCTTCCGAGGCGCGGGGCGAAGGCATGTCTTCAGAGTGCATGCTTCCTCAGTCTACGGTCTGGCCAGGATGGGTGAGCGAAGCTGGTTCAAGCGTGTTGACCGACACAGCATAAGGCACCCTGGTTAACGATGGGTTAATAATGGCCGCGTGGGCGCATCTGATCGCAAAGAGATGGCGGCGCCTTATGACGCCGCCGGACAGTCGACTTTCCCAACCCGATCGCGCACATTTTGGGGCCTTAGATAGTTGTGCCAGTTAGGGCGATCCCAAGAATTCTGGCACACGTTTAGCGCGATTTCTATCACAAAATGTTCATAAATATAACTATACACCCGGGCGTTGCTCACAATCTTCGGGCCGTGTCAGTCTGAGGTTGACATATGTTGGGCCGGTTATATCCATCCTTGCGTCTCGTCCGATCGCTGTTTCCGTCGAGACGCGTAATGGTTTCGAGTGCGCGCCACTCACCAGTTGTGCAAGTACGAGTGTTGAGATCAGTTATCCGCTACTGCTGGCGGGTGATCGGCAGCAGTAGCGGCTGTTTCAGCGAGCCACGATGCTTCGCGCGACATTATACCATCCCACACAGGCACGCACCTGATCGCGATATGCCCGCCGATCCGCCGCCACGCGCGCCAGCGCCACGTCCAGTGGGTCCCCGACCGCCACGGGCGTCTGATGTTCCTGTCGACACCATTCCGGAAACTCGGGCAATTCCCGCGCTTCGGCCTGCACCCGCCGCGTCTCGGCCGCGCGCAGGCGATCGAGCGCAGAGTCACCGCAAGAGGCGCTGAAGATCAGGATTGACAGTGCAATCATCGGGCGCATGGGGGTTTTCCTCGATATAGCGGGCAAGGGCGGCGCGCATCGCCGCCGCATCGCGTTCGGCATCGGCGCGCGCAGTTTCGAGCTGGTCGCCCGCCGCGCGCGTGGCGGTGTAGACGCGCCATGCTGCGGCCAGCTCTGCAGCCGTCGCTGCCGCCTCGGCCTCGGCCGCCATGTCTTCGCGGATCTCGGCGCGCAGCGCCTCGACCTGCCCGCCGTGCCACGCCACAGCGCCCCAGAGCGCGCCCAGGACGGCAAGGATCAGTAGGACGGGCGCGAGGACGCGGGCGGCGGTGACTCCAACCCAGCGGGCGAGCAGGGCGGTCAGCAAGGTCACAGCGGCCAATCCGGTAGGGGAACGGTTTGCCCGGCAAGCGCGTGGCTGCAGTCACTGAGGAACTGGATATCGCCGTCGCGAATGAAGGTGTGACAGATCAGTGGCGTCGGCACGAATGCTTCGCCGTTCATGATCCGGGCGTGTTCTTCTTCTGTGATCGGCACAGTTCCGTTCACCAGCACCGATGGCGCAATGGTCGGGCGATTCCCGTCACCGTTCCATTTCCAGCCGCGCGAGCCGTCGACCGTAATCTGGTGTGCCTGATTGCAGCCCGGGCACCAGAAGGCGATGCGACCACCTTCAAGACGGCGCAGCTTTGACCCGATGGCGCTCATGCCCGCGCCCTCGGCTTCTTGAATAGCAGCCACCAGACGAAGCCCAGAGCGGCGATCACCAGCACGGCGGCGATGGCGTACTGCATGGGCCCGTCACCCTGCGACATCGTGGCGACGGCACCGACCACGGGCGCGGCGGCGCCAGTGATCTGCACCACCTGAGACGTTCTGCGCTCGCGCGTGGATGCCTGCGCGGGAGGCGTGGGGGTATCGGCTTCCGGGTTGACCCCCAGCGCCGCCCAGGTCCGGCGCCCGACCACGCCGTCCACCGGCAGACCCATGTCGCTTTGGAAGGCCTCGACCGCTGCCAGCGTGTCCGGGCCGAACGCGCCGTCTTCGGGAATGCCGAGGGCACGCTGCAGCGCGACCACGGCGGGTCCGCGATCCCCGACGCGCAGCACCAAGGGAGAGCGCAGGCCGCCCGAGTGCCGCCGATAAGCCGCCTCGATGCGCCCCGCGTAGACCTCGGGTTGCCCGGTCCCGTTGTAGCGGCGGGCGAAGGTCAGCCAGTCGTGAGCGCGCAGGGCCGGGTCCAGCCCCCACGACGTGACCAGCGTGGTGAAGGCGTCCAGATGCGTGGGCGCGCCGGTGGCCATGGCTTCGACCATGTCCCGGGCGGAAGCGAAGCCAGCACCGGCATGGTTGAAGCCCATGATCTGCGGCCCGCCCCAGCTCGACGCGCGCAGGGCGCCTTCCAGATCGGCGCGCGCGGCCACCTCGAACATGCGGGCCCGGTCAGCGCTCGACACAGCCAACGAGGCGCGCCATGGGGCCTGCCCGTCGCGGGTTGCGAAGCCGATCCGCCCCCACAGGGCACGCGGGAAATGATGCGGCTCGAACCGGCTCAGGACGCCGCCCGTGGCATCGAAGCACCGGCCCGAGGCCTCGACCTCCCAGACAGCGCGCAGGGCAGCAGGATCGCAGGTCAGGCGCCCGGCGGCTTGCTGGAAATCGGCTTCGGAAAGATCGCGGGGCGAGGCCGCCCCGATCCATGGCGTGGCGTTCATCGGTTTCGCTCCAGGCTGGTGATCAATCGGTTGATGTCGATACGCACCGCGGCGAGCCCTTCCTCGATACGGCCGAGCTGGACGGCCTGAGAGGCGGCTTGCGTCCGCATGATCTCGACGCGCTGTTCCATGACGCTTAGGCGGGCGACGTTACTGTCGACCATGTTTCCCAAGGTGGTGAGCCACATCAGCCCGAGCGCCGCCTGTGCGAGCAGAACGGCAAGCGTGGCGATGGGAATTCTGCGGTCGAGGTGCCACGGTTCAGGACGTTCAGGCTGCGACATGGGAGATGTCCTTTGCTTCGGAATAGAGGGGCGTAGGGTCGCGCACAGGCCAAAAAAAACTGCCCAGCGGGCAGCTGAGCAGCTTTTGAATCAGTAGAGTGAGATCCCGTCAGTCAGGAGCCGAGGACCTAAATCAGCGAGGCGGCGAAACCTAAATCACTTCGGACGCCGCGAAGCGCTTGCGCATTAGCTTCAGCAGCCGGCCGAGCTCTTCGTCGGTCGTGTTGTTCTTGCGGATCAGCTTGGGGTGCATGATGTATCTCGCGATGTCTTCATAGATCGCGCGTTCGCAGATCTCTCGATCCGGCACTCGAAGTGACACCTCAAAGAACTGAGAAATGTTTCGAACAAGCTCGGGAAGGTTGATAAGAGAAAGCACCCGGCTCCGCGAAGGTCCGTTTCTCTGAGGTTCCCACTCAAGCGAACCCAGCTCAGTGATTGATTCGAAGACGTGAAAGCGGCTGCTGTGATGTAGCGGCAGATCTCCGAAGCGGCCTCTTGTCTGCGCTCGCCTGGCGATGATCATCAACGATGCATCAAGCTTTCCGCAGAGCTCCAAGTTGTGAATGCTGCTTCCCTCCGACAAGAGAATATTCTTTGCGCTGGCGAGCTTGGGGAGCAACTCGTCTAAAGGCAGATCTTCTGGAAAGACGATCTCGAACCCTGCTTCAGCCATGATCTTGTCGAGCAACGCTTCGCCGGCAAAACCTCCGGAGTAAAGATGCCGCGACCGACTCATGTAGATGTCTTGGCGGGACGATGGTTTGGGCAAGGCAAAGGCTGGCGGAAACATCGTCGCATAATCGGGCTTTAGCGTGACCCCGCCCAATAGCCTGGCCTGTTTCGGTACGATCAATCTCTCAAACCGCGTGTTCCTGTCGATAAACCGGACGCGCTTGAAATCAATTCCGCACGCTCTAAGGATCGGTTCCAGCCACGGCTCAATCTGGTGGCGTTGAGTTCCCCATGAATGGAACGCGATCTTTGCGTCATGAAGCGCGGGGTCTTCGTGAACCGCATAAAGCCGGTGAATGCACTCAGCTATGAAGTGCCCGAAGTGCCGGAGGTAAACGCCAGCATAGACTGTGGTGCCGGGCAGAAAATCGCTTTCTTCCACGGGAAGATCTGGATCAAAGTCAATTTGTGCGATGTCGAATGGCGCCGCACCGGGTCCTTGACCAGGCCGATAATGAGGCAGGTTTGCATGCTCTTCGCTCGCGGAGAACTTGAGAGCACGCTTCGACGATCCAGCCTGCAACGGACTAAGCGCTAGGTTGGTGTAAACTTGGAAGCCCCACTGGTCTTCAACGTATTCGGTAATTGACATGGTTTTCCGCTAATGAGCTTGCTGCAGTGCAGAGTATGCACCGACCTGCGAAGTGGGGCCACCAGTTTGTGGGGCGGCGCTAGGCCCTTCGTTAGCTTTGTCCGCTTTGGCTCAGGCACCTGCCTTACCGGGTCGCCATCAGCGCGCGCGTGGTGGCGCGGTCGTCATCGCCGTTCAGCACCGGGCCGGGCAACCAGTAAAGACAGGCGAGGAAACCGCCGAACCGCGCGGCATAGCCGCCCGTGTCCGTGGTCGCGCCCAGCATCGGCTGGTCCGACCCGGCCGCCGAGGGGATGTCGGTGGTGCAGCCGGTGACCGTCCCCGCGAGCGCCCCATCGGTCCAGCAGCGATAGATCCCTGCGACATCGTCATAGGTGATGACGTAGTCGTGCCAGAGCCCGTCCCGGCGGTCGGTGGAATCGCCGTAGAACTGGTTGGTGGTGCCGACGCTGCGCTGGTTATAGGCGCGGGTCCGCCCGTTCGACTGGTCGAACTCCAGGAAAGACGACGCATCCGCCGTGGTGGCGCCCATCGAGCCCAGGACACAGCCGCCGGTATTGGTCGAGAAGGCCACCCCGTTGACCGTCGCGCCGTTGGCGGGCACGCGCACCTTGGCCGCGAGCGACCAACCGGTGTCTGGCGCGAACAGGCCCGCCGCATTGTCCCCGAGCGCGTCATGCAAAACACCCGAAAACGTATTGTTCAGATCGTTTGGCGCGGCGCCGCCGGCGCCGAAGCACAGAACCGGACGCCCCGTCACGTTGTCATTGATGATGAAAGGGTGTCGGTTACGCGTCGGATGAGCGACAAAGACACGGCTGCCGCATCGATCCACGAGCTTTGCCCCGCTGGCTGCATCGGCGGCCCCGAGGCGCTGATACAGACGCGACGACGGCACATCGAACCACAGGGCGCTCTGATCGGCGGTATGGGCCGAGAACAGCTGCCACGCTGCCGCCTCGGCCGCGCTTGGGCTCACATTGGCGGCGCTGGCCGGGGCTTTGCCGGGGCCGCGGAAATAGGTCGTTGCCATGGGAGTTCCTCTTAGAAGATTTCGACGCAGAGATTGCCCACGGCGGCCAGCTCCTTGACGCCGGGGTGGTTCTTCAAGCTGGCGCCGGCCAGCAGGTATTCGCCCATGCCAAGCCCGCCCAAACGGGTCGGGTCGAACAGGCGCGTGGTCTTGATGACCGGCAGGTCAAGGTCATGCCCGACCTGTTCCAGCTGGGCGCAGGTCTCGCGCCACCAGTCGATCCGCTCGCGGAAGCGCTCGTTCGGGCGCACGGGCTGGGTGATCATCACCAGCGACCCGTCGCTCAGCAGCGCCTCGCAGATCGCGCGGACATTGGCATAGGTGAAAGTCTCGCCCAGCTCGTTCATGCCCGTGGCGATGTTCACGATGTGGCAGTCATCGGCCAGGAGCGCGGCGAGGCGATCCGGATGCAGCATGTTCTGCGCACCGTCCGAATTGGTCGTGTCTGCCGAGAAGGTGCCGCCGACGCCCCAATTGCGGTAATCGACCGTCGCGCCATAGACGTTTTCGAGATGCGCGGCGATGCGCCAGTTCCAGCCCTCTTTGACGTGGGTGCTGCCCTGGCCGTCCCCGAAATCATAGGTGGTGATCAGCGCGCGCGCTGAGCTGTCCTGCAGCTCGAAATAGCCGATCTTGTCACGCTCGGGGCCGTTCGGATTGGCATTGAGAAACGCGATATCCGACTTCGACCCCATCTGCGTGATACTATCTGCGTAGCCGCCCAGCTTAACGGCAGCGCTGGCGGCGGTCAGCGTGCGGACCAGTTCACGATGGGGCCGCGCGCGACGGCGCTGCAGCGCGATGTCGGCGGCAATGTCCGGTTCCCGGTTCAGCTGGATCAGACCGTTGAACTGAAACACTGGCTGCACATCGGCGCCCAGCCGGTGCCGGTGGAATCGGAATAGCGCGATGTCACCCTCGGGCAGCGCGGCCTCGAACATCTCGATCGAGCGCTTGCGCTCGGTTCCCAGCGTGACTGTCACGGCCCGAGTGATCGGATTGAGGGACACCAGATCGCAGCGACCCAGATACCCCGTGTAATCGACGGTGCAGGCGAAAGCCGCCGTGTCGACCAGCCCGACGACGGCGCCGATCTCGCGGTCGACGCGGTAATGCACGCCCTCATCCAGCACCGCGCTGTCGCTGTCGCGCGTAACCGTGATGTCGCTCAGAGCCTGATAATCAAGCATCCTTTCGGTTTCATCGGTCAGGCTCAGCGCCTCGCCCGTCACAGACACGGCTGCGGGCGTGGCCGAGGTGATTGCGCGCGGTGCGACGGCAATCCAACCGCCGCCCCACCGGACCCGCGCTTCGGGCAGCAGGATCTCCGTCGAGGTCTGTTGCGGCATGGCCGCGTCGATCGCCGTCTCGCGCCGGGTCAGGACGCCCCCGGCCTGCACGAAATCCACCGAAAGCCAGTCCGTGCCCTCGCCCTGCGCAGCGATCAGCGCGCCCGCATCGTCCACAGTAACGGTCTGAGCCAGACCTCCGGTTGCGTCATCGAGCCAGCCGACAGCGGGCCCGGTGACAACCGCCGCGTTGCCATGCCAGAGCCGATCCCCGCCGAACCATGCGCGCAGACCCTGCGCATCGGTGCCTGTGTTAGGCGCCCCGTCTTCGTCATAGACCGTGTCGACCAGCAAGCCAGCAGCACCGAAGCCGGATGATGGCCCGCCACCGCCCTCGAAGGGGGCCACGCGCGCGTCCAAGCTGTCAAACTCGGCCTGCTGCGCGGTGCTGACCGGCTTGTCGGCGTCGGACGTGTTGTCGACATTGCCTACCCCGAGGTTGCCCCGAGCGGTCGCGGCGTTCTCCAGATCGGCGAGGTTCTGCGCCTTCGCGAGCCGCAGCGCATCCGCTTCCGCCTGCGCGGTGCTGACCGGCTTGTTGGCGTCGGATGTATTGTCGACGTCGCCCAGACCGACCTGCGCCTTGGTGACGCTGTGCGGGTTAGACGTACTCGCCAAATGCGCGGCATAGCTTTCGACAATCGCCGACCCTTCGGCATTCGTCTGGTCGATGATCACCGCGAAATCTGCCGAGGCGGCGACGGGCACCGGGAAACTGATCGTCTGTTGCCCGGTCACACCCTGATAGGTCACCGACCACGACCCCGGCATCAGGTCGATCGAGAATGCCGCCGTGGTCGCGTTGGTGGTGACGGTCTTGCGCGCACCCGTTCCAAAGACCGGCGCGACGGCGGTCTCGGCCTCAAGCGCAGCCAGCTTGCCCAGCCGGGTGAAGACGAGCTGTGTGGAAGTCAGCAATTCGCCGCCGGCGTCATAGAGGACGCCGGACACCGTGCAGGCGTCGGTCATGGGATTACTCGCAGTTTGGGGTCAGTTGTTGCGTTTCGCGACCAGCACGAGGTCGCGCAGAACGGCGGTCGGCGTTGGTGGCGCGGCGCCGCCCAGGTCGAACTGGACCTGCAGGGAGTATCGGACGGCGGAATAGATCCCGCACCAATCGTCCCGCATCACCTGTGCGCGCCACGCGCCGCCGATGGCCACGCGCTCATTGTCCATCGTCTCGGTGCTGTCCGGCGGATCGACATCGGGCGTGCCGGTCTTCCAGAGCTCGCGCAAAAGCTGGACGCGGCCCCGGATGTAGGTCACCGAGGGCGACGTGAAATCGACCTGTCGGAAATCGCAGGCCGCGCGCACCTCCCACGATGTCTGGCCGTCCGTGTTATCGAGCGTCACCGACAGGGAGGTCTGCCAGTCGGTTGTCAGGTCCTCGGGCGGGAACTCCCCGACAATCGGGTCCGCGCGCTGGAAGTCGGTGATCTCGACATCCGCGCTGGTGCCCGTCGCCCATGCCGACCACGCCGTCGGCACGCTGAGGACGGGCTGCAGGCGAGCGCTGTAGCCGGTGTTGCCGATAATCCCCGAGGACACGATAACTGCGCCCTCGGTGGCATCCACGACCTTCTGCGCGACCAGCACGTCCGTGGCCGTCACCTTGACCTCGCAGAGCAGCGCGGCGGCATCCTGGACCAGATCGGAATCCCAGGTGATCCGGATCGCGGGGCGGCGCTGGAGGGAGGCCGCGTCCGTTACCGCAACGCCCGTCACCGCCGTGACCGGGATCGTCCGATCCCCCGGTGCGGTAACGCCCCCGGCCTGCGGGCCGTTATCGACGGCGGGAATGTCGTAATCCTCGGGGTCGCGCTCGCGCAGTGTCACGGCGACAAGCAAGGTGCCCGGCTGATAGGTGATCTCGACCACCTCGAAGAGCTTGTCGGAATAGGGCCAGCGCGAGCTGGTCCATTCGATCGTGTCGAGCGGTTCGAGCTGCTGGAACTCGGGCGGCAGGAAGCCGGTATGGGTGCGCCAGCGCCGGGCATCCTTCGCCATGGCCTGTCCGACCTGCCGGGCCTGCTGGTGATACGGGCAGGCCACCAGCCGCACCGCGCTCAGAAGCCGCTGATCGCCGTCGTCAGCCTCCCATTCTCCATCCAGCAGGGGCTCGGTCTGCACAACCTCCCAAAGCGCGTCGATCGAGGGATGGGCCACGCGCACGCCGTTCGACGTGTTCTGCAGGCCGGGATGCGGGTCATAGCGCTGGGGCTGGGTGATGATCCAATCATCATCGGTGATCGCCAGCGCGGCCACATCCGGCTCGCCCACGCGCACCCGGAAAACGCCGCCGTTTTCCGAGATCTGACCGAGGCAAGAGGCCAGCAGCACGTCGATCACGTCTGCCGGTTCGTCATCGGCAAAGGCGATTTCCAGCCCACCCCGGAACTGGCGCCGCTCGTCTTCGCCGGTGCCGACCAGCGTGTCGCTGACATTCATCGCCGCGACCCAATTCGAGAACGGCAGATCCTCGGCCGGGATGCGCCCGCCATAGATCTCGCCCCCGGGTAACGGGATGCCGCGCGCGACATTGTAGGCCAGCACGATCAGGTTATCCGAGATCTCCCACGTCGCCGGATTGGCCCAGCGATGCGCGCCCGAACCGCCCGCCGTGGTGTCCTTGCGCGGGTCATAGACCTTGATGCCGGTCATCTCGAACTTGATCGGCGGCAGACCACCCGTCCAGACCTTCGGGTTGAAGCGCGCGGTCACGATGACATAGGCAACGCCGGTGCCGATTGCGTCAGAGGTCCAGGGCTGATCGGGATCTACGCCAAACCTGTCGACCAGCATCGCGTCGGCGCTGGTCTGGGTGCCATCGTAGAACTTGATCCAGCAGTAATCGCGCCCCTTAAACGCATATTCCTCGACCGGATAGCCATAGTCGGGATCAGCAGTTTCGCCGAGCGTCACCCACTGATCACCCATCAGCACGCGGTTCAACGCGACCCCGGGGACGTCCGACAGGCTGATCACCCGCGTGTAATAGGCGTTGGGCGTGTCGCCGGCGTTCGTGTGCGAACCGTGGTAGTCAAGATGCCCGCCGGTCACGAAGGTGCCCAGAATCGTGCGTTGCGAGGTGGCCTCGCCCGTCGCCATTTCCCCGATCGTCTGGCCCGGGGCCTTTGGCTTGCCCACCAGCGCCTGCGCCAGAAGGTTCAGGCCAAGCGATACGCCAAGCTGGATCGCGCCAAGGCCGAGGGCACCGATGCCCGCGACCGAGACGCCGATTGTCTTCAGGCCGATGATGATCGCGCTGACCGGATCGGCAGCCGCCATCGTCGCCCAGCAAGACAGCAGGGCGGCAAGAAGGAAAATGCGGATCATGTCAGGGCCGAAGCTCGAAGGCCCGCGCTGCTACATCGAGCGGCAGCTGTTCCAGCTTGTGCCGGGTCAGCACCGCAACCCGCTCGCCCGTAACGATCCCGAGCGCCCAGCCGCCCCGGCCCGAAGGGACGGCAGCCAAGTCGCCGCGCTGCGCCATGGCAACGGGGATCTCGACGAGCTGCGCAGCCGCGGCCTCGACGTGGTCGGCATGGCCGATCTCGGCCAGCTTCGCGCGGCCTTCGCGCAGGGTGTCGTACTCGATACCCAGCATCAGGTTGCGCCCGGTGCGTAGCCGGGCCCAACCCGCCGCGAACAGGGCACAGTCCATCCGCCCGTATCGAAACCGGGCGTCGCGGTGGTCGCGCAGATAGGCGCGCAGATCTGCGGTCATCGTTGATTCCCCAGAGGGTCATTGGGCGGGGGCGTCCAGCTGTTGCCGCCGGCGCCTTCCTGCGATCGGACATTGCGGCTGCCCCAGGGCACATCGCGCAGCACCGCGCCCGAGCTGTAGAGCCGAAACGCATCGTCGGTGTCGCGTTGGCGCTGATCCGCGTCGGACTGGTAGAGCGGCGGCTTCCGCGTCAGCGCACGGGCGGTGCTGACCAGCACCAGCGTGGCCGAGCTGTCGCCACCCTTCGCCGCTGTCTGGATTGGTTGCTGGTCAACCCAGCCCTTGAAGATGCGGCGCGGCTCGGCCAGCAGCGCGCGCGTGTCATGCTTGAACAACGCCTGGTGGATCTCGACCGGCGCGAACCGCGCGTCATAGGTCAGCAAGGCCTCGCGTACCTCTTCGGTCAGGTTCGTGATTGGTAGCGACAGCTGCCGCACCTGCAGGCCGAGCGCCGCCTTGATCGGCGTCAGGCCCTGAATGCGCGGACCGACATAGCTGCGCGACGCCCCGCCGATGGTGAAGCTGCGGGTGCCGTTGCCCGACCAAAGGCCCAGCGAGACCGGCGTGCCGGTGTCGCGGGTCTTCGCCGTCACCCAGATCAGGGTGCGCGAGACGATGCCCGTGC
>NZ_JAFKOK010000031.1 GCF_017303295.1 Rhodobacter sp. NTK016B
CCGGCGTGATCGTGTAGCGCCCCGGCAAACCATCGAGGCGCAGGCTGACGCCGTCCGCATTGAGCGCAGCAATGGTGATGGTCGTACCATCGAGCAAGATCCCGCCCGGGTCAGCGGCCGGCCCATTACGAAACGGGTCGAATACGTCGATGCGCTGACCCGGACGGCGCAGGCGCGACAAGGCAGATCGCCACTGATTGGCGGTGGCCGGCAAAGCCGTCGCCAACTCGACGCGCGCCGTCCAGAGCGGATCGCCAAGACTGGCTGGGATAGTGCCGCCACCGGCGGGGCGATTGAACTCCTGCGGCTCGGTCACGTCGAAAAGGCAGCGGCGGACAGGCAGCAGGCGCCACGTCGTTTCGTCGATCATGGGCGCAACCTCGGGTCCGCTGAAAAGCGCATGATCTGGTCCGGTGTCGACTGAGCGATGACGCCCATTCCTTCCTGAACAAGCTCGACTGACTGGTTGCCAGCTTCCTGCAGAATCTGGCCCACCAAATCGGGGCTGAGCTCGACCCTCATCTTGGAAGTGCCACCGCCGGACGCGGCCACGCGCGCCAGACGCGCCGTCTCCAGCGCGGGCGTCACCTGTGCGCCCGTGGGCAGGTTGAGCAGCTCGGGACCTTCCTCGCCCACCAGCGACAGGCCCCCGCGCCAGCTTGGCGTTCCACGCGCATTCTTTCCGAGCAGGAGACCTCCGATCGAGGACAAGAGCCCCCCGCCACCAGACCCGAGCAGACTCTGGAAACCGCTCATCAGCTGCATGCGGGCAATCTCAAGGATTAGGCGAGCGACGGCATTGCGTGCCGCATCACCGCCCTCCAGTGCCGCCGAAAAGATGTCAGCGAGGGCCTTGGCACCCCGCTCTCCCGCCTCCCGCTGACGTTCCATCGCATCGGTGAGATCATCCACGCGGGTCTGCGCCATGACCTCGGCCGCCGCCAGTTGCTCAATCTCTGCAGACAGCTCGGGGGTAACTTCGCGCCCTTCCTCCATCGCTGCGGTCAGCAATTCGGCGCGGATGCGGGCATATTCGGTTGCATCGCCGTAAGTGACACCCGACGCGGCAACCTCGGCCAGCGCTGCCGCTTCCGCCAGAAGCGCGTCGGTGCGCGCGCGGATATCTTCGACGGCGCCCGCATAGCCTTCGGGTGAGCTGCTTCCGCCGCCTCCGGAAGGCTCCGGGGGCAAATCGAAATCGATATTGCGCGGGGCGGGGCGAGGCCGAGGCGAACTTCGCATGTCGACATCGCCAGGGAGGATCGGACCGTTCGGGTCGAGCGGTTGCCCCGTGTCCATCGGCAGCGAGGCCACGGCCTCTGCAGCGGCCACTGCAACCTGCTCAAGAGCGGTCTTGAGCGTGTTCACGCGGCCGGTAAGGGCATCCAGACTCACCCCGTCCATTTCGCCGAACTGCTGGATCATCGCGGCGATTCTCTCTTCGACGCGCCCGGCCTCGGTGCGGAACTCTTCGGCGCTGATCTCACCTTCGGCGAAACGGCCTTGGAGCGTTTCCAGCTCCGTAATCAGATTGTGCAGCACTTGTTCCGCACCGATCTCGCCGGCACGCCGCAGTGCTCTCAGAAAATAGTCGAGCTCGGGCTGCGCATCAGTGATCGCATTTTGTACCTCGGCATAGGCGATGGCGATCTCTGTCAGGCCTTCGCGGGCCTCTTCCAGGCTTTCCAGATCCTCGGGTGACGCCGTCAGCTGCTCGAAGAGATCGTCGCCGAGGATCGCGCGGGCGCGCTCCAACGTCCCGAACATGTTCTCCAGCGCGTCGACCGAGGTCTCGATCCCGCCGGCGAACACCGCAACCGTGGCAGCTTGGAAGAATGTCCGGGCGCGATCGGTCAGCTCGGTGAACTTCTCATTCAGGATCGTGGCGCGGGTGATCACGTTCTGATCCAGCACAAGACCAAGATCGCGCGCACGTTGCATCGTGTCGGTGATCGCATGGGCACCCTGGTCGATCAGGGCAACGAAGCGCTCACCGCCCGCGCCGCCGAGCAGCTCGTCGAAGACGCGGATCTGCCCGGCTCGATCAAGGCTGCGCGCGCGGCGAATGATCTCCAGCATCATGTCGGACGGATCTTGCAGGCGCCGCGCTACTTCGTCCGCGCTGAAACCCAGCCGCTGAAACGCCTCGGCTGCAGCGCCGCCGCCGGTCACGGCAAATTCGTCGCCGCGCAGCGACAGTTCCTTGAAGCCGTCAATCATCGCGTCGACAGGGATCCGCGCCTGCGTTGCGACATGCGTCCATTCCTGGAACTCTTCGACCGGAAGGCCTGCGCGCCGCGCTTCATCACCGATCTGCGCCACGTCGCGCATGATGTTGCGCACGACGATGGCGCCGGCCGTCACGGTCCCAAGCGCTGCAGATGCACCCAGAATCGGGCCGGTAAGCCCCCGCATGCCCTGCGCGATCGAGGCGGCAAAGCCCTGCGATTCCTGACGCGCGCCGCGCAGCTTGTTGCTGAACTCCGCAGAATCCAGGCCCAGCGTGGCGCGCAGCCGGCCAACAAATCCGCTCACGTCTGCCCCCTCAACCGGGCCCGGTATTCTTCCATCGAAATCGTCCCCAGCTTTTGCTTCATGCTTTCAAGCGCGCGGCCCTGCGCCTCTGGCGGCAGTGGCACTTTCGGGCCCGGTTCAAGGCCGCTCAGAAAGTCGCGCAGATCATCGTGATTGGCGTGTGCGCCGATCCACGCTGCGGTCGTGGCGTCCGACAGGGCGCGCAAGCGCCGCTTTTCTGCACCGCGCAGCGCGCGCTGAATACCGCGCGGTGTTTGCCCCCAAAATGCCCCCGGATCGAACCCCGCAGCGATCCACTCGACCGCCATGCGCTCGGCCCATTCCCTCAGTCCGCCGGGGGCGTCGGCTTTCCCGACGAGGTCTCGCCGTCTTCTTTCTCGGCCGAGCCACGGTTCAGCGCCTCGGACAGTCCCTTTCGCAGGGCCTCGCCGTCCGTGCCGAGCAGATCCCCGACATGGCGAAGTGTCAGACCCGGGTGCTGATCCCTGGCAAAAGCCCAGACAAGCGCGCGGACGGCTGACACGGTGCCACCGAGGCCGGCGCTCAGTAGCTTCAGCTCGTGCGTGGGGTTGAAGCCTGCGCGCGCCAGCTCGGCTTCGAACTCGCACAAGGGGTTCACCCCGGCGAGAAGGCGCAGTTCGGTGCCGTCGCGCAACGGCACCGCGACCAGATCAGGATTGCTCATCACGCAGCGTTCGCGACCGTCGCCATGCAGCGCCATATGGCACGCATCATGACGTTGCCTTTCAGGTTTCCGATGGGCTTGTAATCCTTCAGATACGAGACACAGGTGATGGTCTTGCCGCCGACACCCACTTCGAGCAGGTGCAGCTCTTTCATGCCGGTGGTGCCGTCGCGCGCATTGAGGGCGGTCAGGGCGGTGTCACCGGCCGAGCCATCATTCAGCAGCATGTCGATCGAGAAGTCAGTCGCCGGCAGAAGCCCCGGGGCGTTTTCCTCAGCGAGACCGGGCGATGCCTGATTGGTGATGTCGAGATCGCTGGGCGTGCGATCCGGCCATTCGACATTCTGCAGGCCGGTGATCGCGGTCCAGGTGGGCGTATCGCCACGGCCAACCCGGATAGTGTTGCCGTGCGCCAGTTTCGGGGTGATCGAGTATTCGGGGGCGGGCATCGTTCAGGTCCTTTCGCTCAGGGGATGTTGCGCGCGCGGATGGTCGACGCGCCGAAGGTCAGGGTCAGGGTCCCGACACGGGGCGAGCCCGAATCGGAAATGTCGATCGCGGACGAGATCAGGGCCACGTCTCGCGTGTCGGTCATCAGCGCGTCCTCGATCGGGCCGATCAGCGCCTCGGCTGCATCGTCCAACGTGTCTTCGGCCTCCGACGTGTCGTTGCCGGGGCAGGCGATTTTGACGACGACCACCGCGCGGAACTCTTGCCCGTCGCTGTCCTGCGCGACCGCCTCGCGCTGCTCGGTCGGGACAGCGACTCCGATAACCGGAAGCGCAGAAGGATCGACCGCCTTAGACCATGCCGAGATCAGAGGACGCCCGGCGAGCACCGGAAAATCGTCGGCAGCTGCGCTCACCGCGACGATCAGATCGCGGCGCAGGGTCTTGCGCTGAATGCTCATCAGCGGTTCAGCAGAACGGCGACAAGGCCGGTGCCGCTGGTAATCGCGATCTCGCCCTGTAGATAGGCGCTGATCGTGTCGAGAGGAATCGCCCGGACGGCCCCGGCGGCAATGGCGCCGACCGCGTAGCCGCCCGAAACATCGATCGTCCCGACGCCGTCGCGCGTGACGCTGTCCGCGCCGTCGCCATCGATGACGGGCGAAATCGCGCCGGCTGTCGGGTTCCGGAGGATCAGAACCTGACGCGAGTTCTGCACATAGGTGAAGGTGTCATCCGTGCCAGTCAGCGTGGTCTCACTCACCAAGCGCTGGCCCGGGCCCGACATCGACGTTGCGGCTATGGTCGCCATTCAGATCACTCCTGTGACGGGTTGGGCTCTGACGCTCACTCGGTCGTGTCTTCGAGTTCGCAGATCAGATGCGCGTCGGCAGCGGGGGATCCCTGCGGCCAGACATTGAGGACGCGCAGCGTGCCCTGCGCATCTTCGACCAGATCCCCGCGCTTTAGTTCGGGGACGAGGTCGCGCCGAACCCGCCAGGTCGGAGAGTTCACCAGCTCGTCGACACCATCCGGGCCGATGGCCCGCACAGGCGTGCGGCGCAGGATCGACTGGACGGGGCGAGTTGCCTTGCCGGCAGGGGTGTAGGGAACAAGCGCACCGAACGTATCCGCAAGCGCGCTTGCCATGCCGTCGAAGACAGCTGTCATTTTTTGGCTTTCTCGGCGGCGTGCTTTTCTGCCTCAACCTTGGCCGCTGCTTCGGCCTCTTCGCGCTCTGCCTCGGCCTTTGCGGCAGCTTCAGCGGCTACGCGCTCCGCTTCCGCCTTTTCAGCGGCGTCCGCCTCTTGGCGCTCTGTTTCGGCGGCTGCAGCCGCCGGATCCTCGATGGCGTGCCCCTCGTAGATCAGCCTCGCCGCCTCGGGTGCCGGGAGTTTCGCCATGCCCCCAGGAAGCACCGGCGCCGCCGCGGGGTCGAGGACCAGTGCGGTGCGGGCGATCACCCGCACCATGTTGTTTTGAGATGTCCTGGCCATCACCGCACCTGCACATACATCGCGGCGTTGACCCGCGACGGCACCGGGAGCGGGGCCGAGGCGGATTCGATGAACACGCGGCTGGGATTGTGCACGCGGTACATCTTGGGCCACCAGCGCGCGGGGATCAGCGCCTCGTCGTCGAGGATAGCGCCGTAGGCCACCACGCCCTGCATCTGGCGCCGGCTGCCCAGGATCACCCCGTGCGGATGCATCATGTTCTTCGCCACCCCGCCCTCGGTGTAAGGCTGGGAATAGGTGAAGTAGTCGATATTGCCGACCGTGCCCTGATACGATCCCCAGGCATCGGTGCCTTTTGGCGATTGGAACAGATTGATGTCGCCATCGTTCTGCCGACGGTTGTCGAGCCGGTCGCGGAAGGATTGTTCGGCCACAAGCAATTCGAACGCTTCGCCGCCCATGACGCAGGTATCGACCACAGCGCCGGAATTGGTCGCCACGGTCTGCGACCAGGTGCGCAGGTTCTGCGAAGGGGAGACCCCGGATTCACCCCAGCGGGCCGTCGTGGTCAGCGCCAGCGTCTGTCCCGCTTCCCGACCGAAGCTGATCGTCGAGGTGGGGAATTCGTCCGACTGGACGGTGATCGCACCCGTCGCCAGGATCGTCGAGGCCATGGCTTCGACACGCCGCAGAACCTGCGCCTCTTGGTCCAGAAGGATCTGGCTGATCCGGTCCGCACGCCGCTCAAGCGGGCTCATTTCGCCACCGACATGTTCGCCCGGGCGAATGTCCAGCATGCTCGACGGGGTCAGCGGCGTGAGCGGTTTGAGATAAGCGGGTTCGAAGCTGTCGATCTTGAAGCCGCGCTCTGCCTGCGGAACCGCGACGCTTTCGGGATGGACGTATTTCGCCACCTCCCGGGCCATGTTCAGAACGTGGAAATCCACGCGCCGGGTGTCGAAAAGCCGAGCGCCCGGGAAAAACAGGTTCACCAAGAATTGCTGCGGTCGGTCGAGCGGCCGCACAACCTCGACGAGCTGGCGCGAGGAGTAGATGGGAGCAGTATCGGACATGGAAATCTCCTCAGGCCGGGTTGACGTTGCGAACGAACAGCGGCCGTCCGGCGGCGAGGAACGCCGCCTTTACGGTCGCTGCCGTGTGCCCCGCGCCGAAGTTGAGCTTGGCAGCGTCAACCTCGCCACTGTGCAGGATGAGCGCGTCGGCATCCGCCGAAGCGGCGGCGGCATCCGTCAGCAAGATCGCCGCCGGCTCTTCCGAGCCATCTTCTGCAGCGGCGATACTGAGGATGTACTTGCCGGTAGCCGTGATACGGCCCAACACGGCACCCCGCGTCAGGTCGGCGGCGGTGCCGATGACGGCCGCATCGGTCATGACCGGGTACGGACCGACAATCAGCCCGTTCGGATCATAGGTCGTGGTTTCCTTGAGCGGCATATCAGCCTTCCTTGTTCAGGCGGCGCGCCTGCGCGGCGGCCAGTTCCGGGGGAAGTTTCCCTGCCTGCCGTCCGGCGGCAGGGGACGGCGCCGGCGCGCTTCCACGCCCGCGCATCTTGGCGGCCAGCCCGCCCGAGCCTTGGGGAGCCACGGCCAGTGCTTTCTTCGCCTGGGCCGGCGTCATGTCGGTCTGCGTGGCGAAGTAGGCGGCTTGCGCAACCGTTTCCGGCGTGGCCGAAGAAAGGATCGTCGCAATACGGCCCCGCTCGGCAAGAATGGCACGCCGCGCTTCGTCCTGATCGGATTCGGCCGCGTCATCACCGTCCTCGCCTTCGGCCTGATCCTCTTCGTTCTCGGGTTCGGATTCCTCTTCGGTATCCTCGGCCTTGTCCTGCTCGTCGTCTTCGGTCGCGGCGCGCGACCGCTGACCCCCGCCAAGCAAGTTGGCGAAGCTGAATTTGGTCATCGTCTTCTCCTTTGTGTCAGCCGGTAGCCCCGGCCAGGTGGGTGGCGAACAGGCCTAGAGCCTCTTGCGCCGGCAGAATTGCGTCGATCAGGCCTGCGTCGAGGGCATCCGCGACGCCTTTCGGACCATCGAAAGCGCGCGCCTCGGTCGCCAGGATGTCGGCGGCGCTGATTGCGCCCCGCCGCCCTGCGGCCACGCTGTCTGCAAAGACCGCTCGGATGGCTTGCAGCCGGGCCTCGATGTCCTTCCGGGCTGTATCCGACAATGGCAGGTAAGGGTGGCCATCGGCTTTGAGCGCTCCGGCCTGCATCACGGTGGCGGTGATCCCCTGCATCTTCAGCATTTCGGAAATGTCGAAGTGAGTGGCGATCGTGCCGATATGCCCCACGCCCCCCATGCGTGGGGCGCTGATCTGATCCGCGGCGCTCGCGAGCCAGTAACCCGCCGAATAGGCCATATCTTGCACGGCTGAGATTACGGGCTTTGTCTCTCGCGCCGCCATGATCGCACCATGCGCTTCGTCAACGCCGGAGACGTAGCCACCGGGACTGTCGACAAGCAGGGCGATCCCGCTAACCGTGCTATTCTCGGCTGCGTGCTCGACCTGCCAGCAGAGTTCCGCGCAGCCGGTAGCCCAAGACCAGTTGATGATTTCCAGCTCGGGCACGATCAGGCCTCTGATCCCGATGAGAGCAACCCCGTCCACGATGGCATAGGGCGGCACTCCCTTTTCGGCTTCGGCCATCGCGGTCCAGATCCAGCGAGGACCTGCAAGTTGGGTGTTGCCGCGCGCCGCCAAGACCTTCGCGGCTCGCTCTTCTGCCCAAGCGAGGAAATCGCCTTGTGCGGCGGGCAGATGGCCGAGCAACGCGCCCGGCGCAAGGCGCGCCAGCGCAGGAGCGGGGGACGTATCCATATTCGTATTCCTTTGGTTATTCGTCCGCAGCCGGTCGCATGTCCGGTCCGGTAACACCCATGATCGTCGCGAATTTCTCCTGGGCGGGATGCATGACGCCGGCTGGCATCTGCTCGATTTCCCGCGCGATCTGCCCGAGATTGTCGCTGTAATCCGCGCCCGACAGCTCGGCCGCCTCGTCTTCCATCGTCGACAATCCGAGCGCGACACGGATCGCGGACGCTTGGGCTTCCTTGACAGGGTCGACGAAACCGCGCCCCGGGCCAATCCATTTGGCTCTCATCCAGGCACCCGGAGTTTCATAAAGCGTGGGCGCTCCAGACGGGAGGCGGACCAACCCGAGGTCTATTGCGTCCTCCATCACAGCAAGCCGGATTGGCTGGCAGAAGCGAGACGCGAACTCCTGACGCCTGGACATGAACCCGCGCCAGATCTCCACAAGAGCGGCTCGAGCCGAAGAATAGTTGACTTGGCTCCAGTCCATCGCGAGTTGCTCGTAGGACATTCCTAGCCCGGTCGCGATGCGGCGAAGAACGGCGGTTTCGAACATCGCATATTGTCCGGCAGGACGGGTGACGTTCACGCTCTCGATACTGTCGCCGGGCGCGAGGACGGGCAGGCGGACCCCGCCAAAGGTGAGGCCGCGTTCCTTCATCAACGATTGGCGAGCGTCGTCGAGTTCGGTGAACTGACCATCGGAAATCAGTTCCTGGACAGCCTCGGGTGACAGCGGGGAAGAAATGAACAGGCCGAGGATAGCGCTCAGCACTGCCGCCTGGAGCTCGACGCGCGCGTGCTTATCCTGCATTTTCATCGCGTCCATCACTGGAGCGAGGCGACTGATGCCCCGCGTCTGGCCGTCGCGGTGACGCTCGAAGAAATGCGCGACCTGCGGGCGGTACCAGGGCAACTCCCTTTCCCACCGGTCCCAAACTTGGCTCTGGCCCCAGCCGAACATTGCCAGCTCGTGCTGCCGTCGAAAGTGATACGCGACAGGAGCTCCCCATGCGTCGAGCTCGACGCCTTGGCGCATCAGCGGCGTGTCAGGCGCGTTCTGCGGATTCGACAGCAGATCCGGGTCCACGATCCTGAGACAGGTCCGGAATGGTCCGGGTCCGCCTTCGCGCCAGTGAATCACCGACAAGGCATCGCCGTCGATCATGCCGGTGCGGTAGGCCATGCCGACGAGACCGCCCCAACCCTGAGTGCGCGTGACATCCGCGCCATGAAGCGGATCGTCAGCCCAGGTACGAAATGCGGCATCCATCTGTTCGCCGATCTCGCTTGCCTCTTCGCGGCTGATCCCCAATACGCGCCAGTCCGGTCGCGCAGAAGGACGGAACTGCGCGCCGATAACGGCGTCCGTTTCGCGCTGGATGCCGCCGGCGGCAAAGCCGTTATTGCGAGCGAGATCCCGAGCCCGTGCCGTGACCGGATCGCGGGCAGCGCTGAGCTCAGAGTCCGGATGCTCGCGGTGCGGCATCCAGGCGCCGAGCTCTTGGCTCATAACATCAGCAGCATCATAGGCTTCGTGCCCGACCAGGGCGGCCAGCGCTCGCCGGTTGGACCGAAAAACGGGAGTAACGCTCACCGGAAGCGGACTCCGATTGCGCGACGGCGGCCGGTTCCAGCCTGAGCTTTCAGATCCTCGATATGACGATCGAGTGCGGCCAGGTCGGCGGGCTGGAACTTCAGTGATTCATCGCCTTGCCGCATCTCGGTGGGCGCGCGGCCGGAAATCAGATCGAGGCGGCGCTGTTCAGCGGCTTCGATCTGCTCTTGAAGGGTCGGCATGTTACCTCCTGATCAGACGCGCGAAGGCATCTTTCGAGTTCGTTGGTTTGTCGTCTTCGCTGCGCGTTGTCGTTTCGACGGGCGGACGTGGCATTGCTTGCTCAGACAGCGGGACATGCGGGTCGGCGGTAACGGCGGTGACTGTGCTTGCTGGAAGATCGAACAGGTCCGGCTGCCCCTCAGGCGGCGCAATGCCCCGTTCCAATTCCAGTTGGCCCCATTGTTGATCTGTCATCGCGGCCCAACCCTTTTTGCGGGCGGCGGCCTCGGCATAGTTCATTGTGTCGAGGCATTCGTTGCGCCGGGACGGTTCGACCAGTTCCCATTTCGACGTCATCGCGCCCGAGGACGCACGCTTCAGCACCCGGACCTCGGACGTGATCTGCCGGAAATACTCGTCGCCCAGCCCGGTCGCGAAGGCGACGTATCCGCGTCCTTCAGGATCTTCCTTCGCAAGCCAGCCGTAAAAGTCAGCCTTCAGCTGGCTCACGTTCACGACCCAGCGGCGCTTCTGCCGTTTCGCGACCCGCCCGTTTTCTTTCCGCGTCGATTGCGGCTGCAGCACCGGCCCATTCGCGCTGCTGGCACCTTTCACCGTGATAACTCGGGTGAAGGGGTGCGACTTTGCCCAGTCGAGCACGTCCGCCGTGAACGAACCTTCGTCGACGGCCATCATGTCGAGCGGAAGCTCCAGCCCCAGCGTCGTTCTCCAGGTCAATTTTAGCAGCGCGTTGAGCGCCGAGCGGCCCTCTTCGTCGCCGATGTAATGCGGGATCACCCGATGCTCGACGACCCAGCGGCGCAGGTTCCTACCGAAGGCGACGATCGAGACCTCGATACGGTCCCCCTGGAAATCGACGCCGGCGGTCAACAGGACCCCCGACGCGGGGACGCGGCCCAGCGGCAGCACCGTCTCGGGT
The DNA here is from genome assembly GCF_017303295.1 of Rhodobacter sp. NTK016B. GTDB lineage: Bacteria > Pseudomonadota > Alphaproteobacteria > Rhodobacterales > Rhodobacteraceae > Pararhodobacter. Next base: position 10,678 of record NZ_JAFKOK010000031.1, read on the forward strand.
TCTGCATTCTCGACGCGGTCGCGCAGCTTCTCCCAATCCGGTCCCTTGCTCGCCTGCTCGTATGGAAGGCCCAGCACATCGTTCCAGAAGGTCTGTTCGGTCTCTACCTCGACCTTGTCCCGGGCTTCCTCATCCGTCTCGACCCGGGCCTGCACCCCGGTCCAGCCCATGACCTGCGCGTATTCGACCGCGATTGATGCCCAGTCGCGCTGCGGCACGTAGGCCCGCCACAGGTGGAAACCCGGATGATCGCCGTGCGGGTTGTGCGCAACCCAGTCTCCTGCCGCCACCATCGCGCGCTTGTCGGCGTGGTTGATGACGGCGCCGCAGGAATCGCAGCTGAAGCACGCCGCCCAGAGGCGCTCGGGGTCGAGGTTCTTGCGGAAATTCTCCCAGGTCAGTGGCGCGCGGTGCCCGCAATGCGGGCAGGGCAGGTGGTAATGCTGCTGGTCCGAACGTTTGAACGCTCGGGTCACTCGGCAGGTGCCAAGGATCTGCGGCGTCGAGATCCGCACGATCTTGGCTTCCTCGAACCCCGAGGCGCGGCTTTCGGCCAGCTTCTCCGGGTCGCCCTTCGACGTCATCTCGAACTTCGCGACATCGTCCATCAGCACGAGACGGCGCGTCGTTCCGGCGAGGTCGTCGGGCGATCCCGCGCTCACCACCTTCAGGGTCCCGTCGCGGCGAAGGGTTTCCTGGTTGTGCAGCGTGTCGGTCTGGTCCCCGCGCCCCTCGCCGAAGATCTCGACGAGGCTGGGAGCCTGCCGGCGAATCGGCATCCATTTCGTGCGGACCCATTCGGTCGCGGCCGAGCTGGTCGGGTGGACCACGAGGCTGTCGAGCGGGCCGTATTCGTGCCAAGCGGCCAGCGTCGGAATCAGGACCGAGACCGTCTTGCCCCATTGCGCCGACCCGCGCAGTGTGACTTCGCGCGAGGGATGCTCGGGGCTCAGAACCTCGTGCACCTTTCGAAGGAACGGAAACAGCGAGATGTCGAACTTGCCGGGAAAGGGCGAGCGTGCATCAAACTCGATATTGTCCGTGCACCAGCGGGTGATGTCCGGCGGCAAAGGCGGGTGCATGGCCTGCGCCATCCCGCGAAGGATGGCGGCCTCGGCCGACGACAGGAACCCCATCTCAGACCTGCTCGGCCTTCTCGGCCTCGGTCATACGAGCCATTGTCGCCAGATCCTCCAGCTGCTCGGCCCGCACGGTGCGGTGCGCCCGCCAGCGGTCCA
>NZ_JAFKOK010000032.1 GCF_017303295.1 Rhodobacter sp. NTK016B
GCCAGCGGGTGCATGACATGTACGTCATGCGGGGTGCTCTCGCTCGCGGTGCGGCCTTCGTCCCGCTCGCGCTGCCGGCGCTGAACCTGCCCGACTGCCTCGGCCTGTTCCCGTCGCTCTTCTCGGGCGCGGGCGGCGTCAACCACCCCGGCCTCTATGAGCACATCCTCTATGGCAGGTGGATCTACGACATGGCGTTCCGGGGGTCGTGATGGAAGGCGCGATCCTCGAACGGGCCGGGGCGCAGGGGCCTGCAAGCTACCACCAGACAAAAGGAAAGCCTTATGTCGCAGCCTGAACGCTCCGAACCGTGGCACCTCGACCGCAGAATCCCCATCGCCACGCTTGCCGTTCTGCTCGCACAGGCGGCGCTCGGGCTGATGTGGCTCACCACCTTGGGAAACATGGTCGACAGTAATGTCGCCCGCCTGAGCGTGATGGAGCAGCGCGTCGAGATCATGCGGACGCAAGCCGCATCTCAGGCCGTCCAGCTCGGCCGTATCGAGGAAGGACTCGCCGCGGTGCGTATCGACATCAACCGTTTGATCACCAGCCTGGAGCGAAACCGATGAACGCCACGCCATGGATCGGGGCGGCCTCCCCCCGAGACCTTTCCGACGCTGATTTCCAGCAAGCCGCCGCGCGCCTGGGCTGCGATCCTGCTGCCCTGCGCGCTGTCTGGGAGGTCGAGGCCTCGGGCCGGTGCTTCGACGCCACGGGCGGCGTCCTGCGCCGGTTCGAGCCGCATCATTTCCCGCGCGCCCTATGGGGGCGGATCGGCTTCGCGCCCCGCGACGGGCAGGCCCCGTGGCGGGCCTCGCTGGCTGTCTCGACCGCTGACCGGGCCCGCATGTTCGATGTGGCCGCGCGCGCCGATCTGGAAGGCGCCCTTCGCGCGTCGAGCTGGGGCGGCCCGCAGATCATGGGCTTCAACCATGCCGGTGCTGGCTTCGCTTCCGCCCAGGATATGGTCGAGGCCATGGCGACCGGGGCGCCCGCGCATCTGGACGCCTTCGCCGCGCTGGTCACGTCGTGGGGGCTGGACCCGGCCCTGCGCGCCCATGACTGGCTGACCTTCGCCCGCCGCTACAACGGCACCGGGCAACCCGAGGTCTACGCGGGCCGCATCGAGGCGGCTTATCGGCGGCACTCGGGCGGCGTGCGCTCGCCCGTGGTGCTGCGCGTCGGGGATCGCGGCCCCGCCGTGGTCGCGCTGCAGCGTGCCCTTGGCATTCCCGAAGACGGCGCGTTCGGTCCGGACACGCTGGCCGCCGTCGAGGCCTTCCAGGGCGACATGGGCTTGCCGGTGGACGGTGTGGTCGGTCGCCGGACCTGGGCGGCGCTGGGGGTCAACCCGGTGGCCGAGACGCCGACGCCGCCGGCGCAGGCATCGACGCGCGAGCGCCGCACGTCTCAGGTGGTGCAGATCACCGGCGCCGCCGCGCCCGTGGTCGGTGCCGTCGCCACCGTGTCGCAGGGTGACGGGCCCATGCAGTACGCCATCGCCGCCGTGCTGGTGATCGCCGCTCTGGGCGTCGTCTGGTGGCTGGTGTTTCAGAAGCGGAGGGCGAGGGCATGATCGGCGCCATTTTCGGCCGGTTCACATGGCCTTACGCCGCCTTGGGTGCCCTGCTGATCGGTGGCGCCCTGTTCGTTGCCGGCCAAGGCTATTCGCAGCGCATGTATGACCAGGGCCACGCGGCAGGCTGGGGTGACGCACAGGCCGCGCTCAATCAAATCACCGAGGAAACGAGAGGACGGATCGACAATGCGGAAACGTCAACAGGCGACACTGGCGCTGATCTGGATTTCCTGCTGCGCCACCTTGACCGGCTGTCTGGACAGTGATCCCGAGCTGATCGTCGAGCGCCCGGTGCTGGATCGGCTTGAGCCTGAGATCGACCGCCTTGCCATCTGCGCCGTGGATCTGCACGCGGGCTTCGCGGCGGGTCTGGTGAGCCAAGAGAACGTGTCCTGCGTCGTCTCGGTCGCGCGGAACATGGTCAGTATCACCGAGGCGGCCAAGGGGTGAGACACCGCACCAAGGCTGGCATCCGTGCCCGGCGGCGGGTCTTCCTGTGGTGGTTGCGGCGCTGAGCGCTTCGAGCTTGTCGCGGAATGGGCGGGGGCGAGGTAGAGCGCGGGCCGGGCTTGATACCGACTGACCTATCTTCCCAGCGTCAGCTTTCAGCGGGCCGACGCGCAGGTCGCCAAACCCTGCTTCTGCTGACTTCACCGCCAGCCGGAATTAATGACGATGGCCTTAGCTTTGCGACCGCGTGTCCATCCACGCCGCAGCGCTCCCGCCCAGAATCGCACACCGGGGCGCGGGGGTCAATCGCTGGATGGCAACGCTGGCCGCCCGGGCCTCTCCAGCCGCACGCATGTTCCGCTGTCCTCTTCGCGAAGAGTGACAGAGAACCAGCAGCCGGTTACGTCGTCTGTCACGGCTGTTCTCGGGTCGGCCCTATCCAGCCACGCGCCGCAGCGCTCACACCAAACGATCATGTCGTCAGCTTCGGCTGCTGTCAGAAGCCGCAAATAATCATCGTCACTGAGCGTGACCGCCATCCTCTTCTCCTTTCAGCGCCGGGGCGGGGTTAGTCCGACATGTAGAACGGCGACTTTTCTTTTTCGAATGCTGCAATCCCGTCGATGCACTTGCGCAGGATCCGCGATGCCATGTCAGGCGTGATCTGGACGTTGGAGCTCATGCCGCGACCGAGGTATTTGTACCAAGACACCATCACGTCGCCGCACTTGAAGTTCCACTCCTGTTCGTCGCTGTCATCCCATGAATAGGCACGAACCGAGAACGCATCGCAATCAAATGCTTCTCCTGTGTTCCCAAATGGGCACGGCCTTTCAGTCTGGTAGACATTCCAGCGCGCCCGAGCCAAGTCATCGCGGATGAAGCAGAGCGCCGCATCCATAATCGCCGGGACTTCATGCTCCTGCCATGGCTGGCCAAAGCATAGCTGCCCGAGTTCTGGCGTGTAAGTCATCATCTTCTCCTCAGCGCCTCATCTCGTTGTGTCAGCCCCGCGCGCGGTGGTGTGGCGCGAGGGGCGGGGGGGCATGCTGCGTGGTTGCGGGCCTTCTCGGCGCGGTCGAGGCGATCGATCTCGGCCGCGATCAATGCGCCAGCGCGCACGAGGTCGGCTCGGCGGTCCTTCGGCTTCCACCATGAGGTGTCCCATGGCCAGTCTTGCGGGGCGGCATCGCCTCTCTTGATGTCGAACCTGAGCTGGGTTTCCGCTGACGCCGCCAATGCGTAACATGCGGCAGCCTTGCCCAACTCTCCTTCTGCATGTTCATCGTCGTGCTCAGGCGTCCAGCCCTCTCCTTCGACCTGCCGCTTGCGTTCTGCAGCGATGCTCTCGATTCCGTCCATCGTCTCTCCTTTCTTGGCACTGCCAAGGTTGAGCGCCATCGGGCGCGGGTTTAGCGGGTCGAAACCCGGCTCAGATCGGGAACGCGGGGCGAACTCGTGCGCTGGCGCTGTCTTCGGGAGGCAGGGGCCGGAGGTTCGAATCCTCTCACTCCGACCAATAACGTCAAAGGGTTGCGCGAATTCCTCGTTTCGCTTTCCCTGACCCGATCTCGCTTTGCCATAGTTTCGTAACGATTTTCCCCTGTTGCAGGGGTGGAAATGTGTGCGCCGCCCGATTATGGGCGGCGTTTTTTGTTTCTCCGGCAGGGGCGGGCCTGTGGGCGCTGCGGTTGTCGGCAAGCGCGACGGCCTCAGAGCCAAAAGCTCAGGACACAGCGCCAGCGGATAACCGTGGCCGAGTCCGCGACGGACAGCGGACAGGCGCTTCTTGATCCCTGTTCCTTGGGGAACTGCCGCGCTGACCGGTTCGATGCAGGATGAAGGCATCGAAAGACACACTCCAACCCCGGTCGAAAAGGAACCTAGCCCATGATCCGCAACGCCCTGTTCTCCCTCGCCGCCCTCGCCGCCACCGCCGCGACCGTCGCCCCGTCCGCTGCCGAAGCGCGCACGATGACCCTGCGGCAGGATGCAATGATCTATCTCACCGCCGACTATCAGAACCCGATGGAGCCGCTGCCGGCCTGCATGCAGGTCGAGATGATCGGCGAGGTCGGCAACTTCGCCGTGATCCAGGCGCCGCTTGGGGTGTTCTTTCTGGAGCGTCGCGCGATGACGCCGCATGCCCGCGTCGTCTGCGGGCGCGGCTGATCGCCCCCCTGAACGGGACCGGGGGTGCGCCCCGTATTTCGGCTGTCAGCACAGTTCAGTGGCCGCACTGGCGAATGGGTCTGATGGAGATCCCGCCCCATGGCACGGGGCGGGAAGAACCACAGGCCCAAATCGGCGCTTCGCCGGATTGGCCCTCGACGGCGCGTCTTTGCGTTTCGGCGCCGGTGATCAAGGAGGCTCGACAGAGCGCCGCGGAAACGAGCCTGCGACCGTCTTCGGATCGTGCGTTCGGCAGATAGGCTCACGCTTGCGTGTCGCGGTGCCATCTTGCCGATCCCGCGCGGGCGTCGCATGTATGGAGAATGATCGACGTACTCAGAACCCTGTTCCGTCCCGACGCAGCCCCGCGCGCCGATGTTCCCGCTGATATCGCCGTCGCGGCGCTTCTGGTCGATGCGGCCAAGGCTGACGATATCTATAAACCCGAAGAACGGCTGAGCGTGATCGCGCTGCTCAAGGCGATGTTCAACCTCGAGACGCCCGAAGCCGAAATGCTGTGCGAAAAGGGCGAGGCCGCGCAGGCCGGGGCGGCGGATATCGTGCGCTTTACTCGCGTGGTGAAATTCGGACTCGAAGAGCCCGAGCGGGTGCGGCTGATGGAGGCTCTGTGGGAGATCGTGCTGATCGATCACGAACGGGACCCCGAAGAGGATGCGCTGCTGCGCCGTCTGGCGCCGCTGCTGGCGGTCTCGGACCATGACAGCGCCGAGGCGCGTCACCGGGTATTGTCGCGTCAGGGCGAACAATAGACGGGCGGTCCCTCGAATCGACGCGGTAGCAGTAATCCGGGCATGGAATGCTGCGCTTGAGGTGTGCCTCTGAAAGGCCTCCCGTGGTCTGAAGGTCCGCACTCTTTGGTTGAAAAATGGTGAGCCAAACTCGCGCATAGCATGAAGTATGGCGAAATTGGGGCGGCAATCGGGCCAAATTTTCTCAAACTGTCGCCAAGTTTTCCCAATTTGGCCCGCATTGCCGGGCACAACGGATCCGAACGGAAACAATACCGGGTGATTCCCGCCGGGTATGGGGTTTTCCGAACCGATGGAATTGGAAACGGGCATGACGATGGCAGCGCTTCGCACGAGATCAGACGCGCGCCTCTGCCCGACAGGAGCTGGGTCATGAGCCGCGATGCCTTTGACGCCGAAGAATTTCTGAACCTGCGTGAGACTGCCGGTCACGAGGACGATCCGCGCGACCTGCCGCCGCTGGTTGCGCCGCCGGTCTATGATCGCGCGCGTCGCGACGGCGTGACGCATGGCGCCGCGCCGCGTCCCGCGCAGGCGATGCCCCGGCAGCCTGCCCCACAGGCGCGGACGGAAGCCGACCTGCCGCCGATCGCCGAGCCGCCGCAATATCCGCGCGCGGCGACCCTGCGCAGCGCCCCGGCCCAGCCGCAGTTCCAACCCCATCCGGTGCAGCAATCCGGTCAGGCGCAGGCACGCCGTCACGCCGCGCCGCAGCCCGCAGCCGCCGCGCCGATCCCGATGTTCTACCGCGACGCCGAGGCCGGGCGCGCTGCCATGCCTCACAGCCGGGCGCATTCCGAGCCGCTCGTGCAGGCGCAAGGTACCGCTCACGGTCAGGCATCCGAAGCCGGCCGGGCCATGCCGTCGCACATGCCCTCGCACTGGGCGCAGCCTGCCGATCCCGAGCCGCGCGCCGAACAACACCGTCCGCAGGCGCGCTCGGCCGAGGTTCTGCAGCCCGAATTCCGCCATGCCGCGCCGCGTTATGAAGAGCGCGCGCCCGCGGGCTATCGTCATCCCGATGAGCGGGCCGATCCGCGTTATGACGATTCGGGCTACGACGACCCGTACCGTGCCGCCGCGCGTCCGGATTACCGTGCCGAATACCGTCCCGAATACCGTGCGCTGGCCCCTTTCACACGCCGCGAGGCGCCCGCCGTGGCAATCGTCGTGCGCGAGCCGATGGTGATCGTGCATCGCGGCGTCGAGCATCCGGTCGTGGAATGGTCGATCAGCGGCTTCACGCTGGACGCAGACGACCATCTCGAGGTGTCGGGCGGTGACGAGGGGTTCCTCGTGACGCTGCTCATCGGCGATGGCGAGACCCGCGTGCAGATGCGCGTGCGGGTGGCCAGCGAAGAACCCGAGCTTGAGCACCCGACGCGCTTCGTCTTCGTCGATCTCGACGCGGCGCGCGCCGACGTGCTGGAGAAGATCGTCGATCACGTCGTCGCCACGCAATCGAAAAGCCGCGAGCGTCAGCCTGCCCAGCCCCGCAGCACTGCGGCCCGGACCGCCCCGGCACCGACCACGGCGGCCGAGCCGCAGCACGCCCCCGTCCCGCCGCGCGCTGAGCGTCAATCGGCGCCGGTGGATGACGCCTTCGATTCCGAGGTTTACGGCGCCGATGCCGACACGTTCCGGGCGCAGGCCCTGACCGAAGCGGCGCCGCCCGTGGCCGCGCCGCAGCCGAAGAAGGCCGAGAAAAAAGCCCCCAAGGCCGAAGCCGCCCCGAAACCCGCGAGCGAAACACCCGCAAGGGGTCGCCGCATCCGGATCGGTGCAAAGCTGCCGCTGGCCGTGCTGTTGCTGATCACCGGCAGTGTCACCTATGGCATCGCCACGTCGGTCACGTCGCGCTACGCTGCCGTGACCGTGGCCGCAATCGACGCCAATGCGCCGATCGACGGGGTGTTCCGCGAAAGCCTCGTCGCCCCCGGCGACCGGGTCACGCCCGACCAGATCCTCGGCTACATCACCCCGCCGGCGCGCGAATACCCGCTCGGCGCGGCGGAGAGCACCGGCGCCTACAGCGATGCGATGCGCGCCCGGATCGACACGCTCCTGCAATCGTCGGTCGAGCCGATGCAGGCGGTGATCCCCGTCCCGGGCGTCGACCCGCTGCCCGAAAACACCGAGAGCGCTGACATGGCGCCCCTGACGGTGGCGCCGCCCGCAGCCAGCGTCCTGCCGCCGCGCGAAGCCGCCGCTCCGGCAGGCGTGCCGATCTATGCATCGTGCGATTGCGTCGTTCAGCAAGTTTCGCTTCAGGCCGGCGATGCGGTCGAACCGGGCACCCGCGCCTTCGTGCTGGCCGGGGCCGAGGCACCCAATGTGCAGGCGCTGCTGCCCGCCGCTCAGGCCGCCGAAGTCGCGGTCGGGGACCGCGTGATGACGCGCATCGGCAACGAAGCCGCCGGTTTTGGTCGCATTGAGCAGATCGTCGCCGCCACCGATACGCTGGGCCGCGCGGGGCTTGAGGCCGATGTCTTCGGCTCAAGCCATTACCGCCGGATCGAGATCGCGCCCGACACGCCGATCGCCGCCGCTGCCGGGACCCCGGTCCATGTCACCGTGCAGACCTTCGGCCCCTGGGGCTGGGCGCGCGAGACTTTCGACCCGGTTCTGGGCGGCGCGCTGGGCCTGTTCGGCTGGTAAGCAGACAGACGAAGGGGGCCCGTGCGGCCCCCATCTTTAATCCGAAAATATCCACGGGGTTTCAAAGGGGGCGTGCCCCCTTTGTCCGCTTGTGCCGTCTTAGCCTTACTCGACCTTGAGGACGATCTTGCCCACATGCTGCGAGGTCTCCATCCGCGCATGGGCCTTGGCCGCGTCTTCCAGCGGGTATTCGCTGTCGATCACCGGCGCCACCCGGCCCGAGGCCAGCAACGGCCAGATTTCGGCCTCCAGCGCTTCGGCGATCGTGGCTTTCGCGGCGCGCGATTGCGGACGCAGCGTCGAGCCGGTGATCGTCAGCCGCCGCGCCATGACCTGGGCAAAGTTCAGCTCGGCCTTGGGGCCGCTCAGGAAGGCGATCTGTACCAGCCGCCCGTCATTGGCCAGCGCGTTGACATTGCGCGGGATGTAATCGCCGCCGACCATGTCGAGGATCAGGTTGGCGCCGCCCTCGGCCTTTAGGATCTCGACGAAATCCTCGTTGCGGTAATTGATCGCGCGCTCGGCGCCCAGATCAGTGCAGGCCGCGCATTTCTCGTCCGAGCCTGCCGTCGCGAAGACCCGCGCGCCCCGCGCGGTGGCCAACTGGATCGCCGTCGTCCCGATCCCCGACGAGCCGCCATGGATAAGAAAGCGCTCACCCGCTTTCAGGCCGCCGCGCATGAACACATTCGAGAAGACGGTGAAATAGGTCTCGGGCAGGCAGGCAGCCTGACGCATATCCATGCCCTCGGGCACCGGCAGCGCATGGGCGGCGGGCGTGACCACGTATTCGGCATAGCCGCCGCCGGGCAGAAGCGCGCAGACCTTGTCGCCAACGCTCCAGCGGGTCACGCCGGGCCCGGTTTCGACCACGGTGCCCGAGCATTCCAGCCCCGGCAGGTCGGACGCGTCGGGCGGCGGCGCGTAGGCGCCCGCGCGCTGCAGCGCGTCGGGGCGGTTCACCCCGGCATAGGCCACGCGGATGACGATTTCGCCCGCACCGGCAACGGGCACCGCGCGCTCGGCCGGGACCAGCACCTCGGGGCCGCCGGGTTCCGAGATTTCGATCACGCGCATGGTATGGGCCTGGGTCATGGGAGCCTCCGCTTTCTTTGGCGGCAGCTTATCGGGGCCGGGCAGCAGGTGAAAGGGGACGCGACGCTGTAGGGTGCGTGCTGGGCACGCACCGCTCGGTCATGCGGATTGCGCCCAGTCCCAGTACATCTCGCGCACGCGGGTGGCGAGCGGCGTGGTTTCGAAGCGCTTGTCCTCGAACGCGGCGACCGGCATCACCTTGGCGATGTTGCCGGTGACGAAGATCTCTTCGGCCTGATGGAAATCCTCGACGCGCAGCGCGCATTCGATCACCTCGATCCCGTTCTCGCGCATCAGCCCGATCACCCGCTGCCGGGTCAGACCGTTCAGGAACGTCCCGTTCGGCACCGGCGTGAACACCACTCCGTCGCGCACCATGAAGACGTTGGTCGACGCGGTCTCGGCCACGTTGCCCTCGGAATCGCGCGACAGCGCGTTCGAGAAGCCGCGCTTGCGGGCTTCGGCCATGATGCGTCCGTTATTGGCGTAAAGCGAGGCCGCCTTGGCCTCGGTCAGCGCCATGTCGGGGCGGGGCCGGAAATAGGGCGAGACGGTCAGCGTGAAGGCGCCGGGCTGCGGCATGGGCATCGCTTCGATGCAGAGCGCCCATCCGGTCGATTCGGGAACCAGATCGATCACGCCGGGCGTTGATTCCGTGGCCCACATCATCGGCCGCAAATACAGCGCGGCGTCGGGCGCGAACATCTGGCAGCCCTCTTCCAGAAGCGCCTGCACCGTCGCGCCGTCAACCGGCGCCACCATGCCCATCGCCTCGGCCGAGCGGATGATGCGTGCGGAATGCAGGTCCAGATCGGGGCGGCGGCCATCGAATTGGCGCGCGCCGTCGAAAACGCCCGAGCCAAGCCATGCGGCGTGGTCTGCCGCGCGGATCACCGGCACGTTGCCAGCGTGCCATTTGCCTTCGAAATAGGTTGCAATTTCGGTGCCGACGGCCATGTTCTGCCCTCCCTGCGGTCAGTTCGGGATAGCGGGCGGCTGCCTCTGCGTCAAGCGCGCGAAATAAAATTGCGCAGTGACGCAATATTCTGTCGTGCGCCTTTCGGGCGTCTGGATCAGCCCCAGCGGCCCGGCATCGGCGCTGCTGCGCCGGGCTTTCGCAGCGATTCGAGTAGCCGGAAGGGCAGGCCCAGGACGGGGTTCAGCACTGGCGAGGCCTTGATCTTGGCCTTGGTCTGCTCGAACTGCATGACATTCTCGATCCGCCGGTCAAGGAAGGCCCAAGTGTCCTCGTAGCCCATCGACTCGTCGCCCAGCCAGAACAGCACGGTCGAGGAATAGACGGCGCTCAGGATCGCGCGTTTGGAATACCAGTTGCCGTCTTCGCTGGTATCGCCCAGCGTCGTCCAGATCGCATCGGCGGTGTCCCACAGCGCCCGCACGCCTTCAGGCGCGTTCTGCGGCAGGGCCAGCAGCGTTGCGCCGCGACGCACCGCCTCGCGATCAGCCGTTTCCAGCCGCAGCCGCACGGCCAGCGCGATCCGTTCGCGGAATTTCAGCGCCGAGAGGTCGCGCTCGGCCAATGCCTCCTTCATCGCGGCGTCGCCCCGCCGGTGATAGGCCAGCGCCATATCCAGACCGCCGCGCGGAAACAGCGCGCGCGCCAGCGCCGGTTCAATGTCGCAATCCATTGCGGCGGCGTTCAGTGTGGCGTCGGACCAGCCGTCGAAGGCCACATGCAATAGGGCCGCGTCCAGAAGACGGTCGGCGGCGTTCGGGGTGTCGGTCATCGCGGGTCTCGCTGGTCTCTTGGCTACAGGGTTAAGGTAAGGCCAACTGCGCCCGCGTCCAACCGGGCACGGGGTCGCGGGGGCGCGAAACCGCGCAGCCGTGGCGGCTTGGGCACGCGAGGGGGCGGTTCACGGGCGATTTTTCAAGACATGAGCGGGGAAAGGGCAGGCAGCAGAGGTAGACAAAGCCGCGTGGCTTTGCTATGGAAGCGCTTCCTGCAATTCGCTCACTCTAACTTAGAAAGGTGGTGAAAACCACATGCAGGTATCGGTTCGCGACAACAACGTCGAACAGGCTCTCCGCGCCCTGAAGAAAAAACTTCAGCGTGAAGGTGTCTTCCGCGAAATGAAGCTCAAGCAGCATTTCGAGAAGCCCTCGGTCAAGAAAGCCCGGGAACAGGCCGAAGCCATCCGCCGTGCGCGCAAGCTCGCGCGCAAGAAGGCGCAGCGCGAAGGTCTGCTCTGAACCGTTTCGCCAGCGATGGCGACGGAACAAAGACCCCCGGTCCTCAGGGCCGGGGGTTTTTCTATGCCCGGCGGGGGGGGCTTGTGGACGCGAAGGGGGGGGGGGGGGGGG
>NZ_JAFKOK010000033.1 GCF_017303295.1 Rhodobacter sp. NTK016B
CGCCGCCCGAGCCCGCCGCGCCCTCGGGCTTTGCCCCCGCGCAACGCGTCGCGCCCGAAACCATCACTGCCGAGACCCGCCCCGACATCGCCGTGCGCGAGGCCGAGGCCAGCACCACGCGCCCGCCGCAACGCCCTGATTTCGCAGCGATCGAACAACAGCGCGAAGACCGACGCCAGGCCGAGGCCGAACGCCAGCGGCAGCGCGAGGCCGAGCGTGCCCAACAGGCCGCCGACGCGCAGGCCGCGGGTGACAGCGACCGCAACGCAAGGCGCGGGGCCTCGGATGGCAGCGCCGGCGCGGCGGCGCAAAGCGCGCCCAGCCCGGCGCCGCAAGCCAGCGCGCCCGGCAATGCGGCGGCGTCCAACTATCCCGGTCAGGTCATGCGCCGCATCCAGCGCGTGCGTCAGGTCCGCCTCCGCGCGCGCGGCAGCGCCGTCGTGGCGTTTACTATCGCGGCCAATGGTGGCCTCGCCTCGGCCAGCCTCGCGCGGCGCTCGGGCAGCGCCGAGCTCGATCAGGCCGCCCTCGACCACATCCGCCGCGCCGCCCCCTTCCCATCCCCACCCCCCGGTGCCCAGCGTCAATTCTCCTTCGAATTCGTCGGACGGTGAGAGAATAGCGGTAGCCAAGCGGCGCGATTCGTCGGCGAAGAAATGCGGCGTATCTCCGCGCGCGGCAATATGGTTTTCAGCCGCGTCCCGCGCCCCAACGCGTTCATACGGCGCGGCTCTTTCGATCCCCGGCGCAGGGCACGGCCTGCCATGGAATTTGCGGTCAGATGGGCGCGCAGGCTGCCTCACCTACTGGGGCTGCGAAACAGCGCCGAGATCCAGAATTTCCCCGGAAATCAAGCGGCCTGAGCGCTGACACCCGCGCGCCTGCATGAGAAATCCGACATCGGAATGCAGGCGGCGCACCATGGTGGCGCATGCCGGAAGCGCCGTTCCAGACCCGCGCAAAGGAACGTCAAAAAGGACCGGCGGGAAGGAACGCATTCTTAAGAGTTGGCTGCGAAACACTTGGGCCAGGACGTTCCAGCAGCCGAAAGGTGCCACCTTGGCCGATTCCGCACCAGACCACCTTGTTCTCGATCCCGATGCCTGGACCGATGCGCCTCTCGGCGTGATCGAAGGGCTTCGGACCAGCGCGGCCAAAGGGGTCGTTATCGATGCCTCAGCGGCGGGCCCGATCCCCGCCCAGGTTGCGCAGCTTCTGCTCGCCGCGCGTCGTGCCGCGCGCGCCGCCGGCGCCGAGCTGCGCCTCGCCGAGGTCTCGCAGGCCGCGCGCGACAGCCTGATCCTGCTGGGCCTCGACACCCTCCTCTCGGACCCGTCGGGCGCCGATTCCCAGAATGCCGATTCCCTGACTTCGGAGACGCCGACATGACCGAGAAAACGATCCTCGCCATCGATGATTCCCGCACCATCCGCCAGCTGGTCTCGCAAACCCTGGTGGATGCCGGGTTCGACGTGACGACCGCCGTGGATGGCGAAGACGGGGTATCGACCTTTCAGAACACACGGTTCGATGCCGTCATTACCGATATCAACATGCCCAAGCTCGACGGCTTCGGCGTAATCGCGGCCATCCGCGGGGGCGAGGCAAACCGCAAGGTGCCGATCCTTGTGCTGACGACCGAGAACTCCAACGATTTCAAGGAAAAAGCCCGCAATCTCGGCGCCACCGGATGGATCGTCAAACCATTCGAGGACCGGCAGCTGGTCGACATCCTCAAGCTGGTCACGGGAGCCGAAAAGGGATGAGCAACGATTCCCTGCGCGAAACCTTCTTCGCCGAATGCGAGGAACTGGTCGAACACCTGACCGAGGGGCTCGATGCGCTCGCCTCGGGCGAGTGGGACAGCGAAACCATCCACGCGATCTTTCGCGCCGTGCATTCGATCAAGGGGGCGTCTGGGGCTTTCGGCTATTCCGACCTCGTCACCTTTACCCATGCCTACGAAACCGTGCTCGACCTGATCCGGTCGGACGCGCTCGACATCACGCCTGAAATCCTGCGCCTCATCACCCGCGCTTCGGACGCGCTGGCGGTGCTGGTCGATACCACACGGCAGGAAGGCGCGGCATCGCTCGACCCGGTCAGGGATCTGATCGCGGAACTCGACTCGACGGCAAAAGCCGTCTCCGCCGATGCGCCGCCCGAACCTGACTTCGTGTTCGCGCCTGTCACGCTTCTCCCGATCGAAGTGCCCGGCGATGCAGACGACACGCCTGCCGGCGCAGACGCGGCAGCGGACGCGGGCCTGGTCATCAGCTTCAAGCCGCTCGCCAGCTTCTATGTCAACGGCCACGAACCGCAGCGCTTCCTCGGCGCGCTTGCCGAACTGGGCGACCTCTCCGTGCGCTGCGACAGCCAGAGCGTCCCGCCCCTCGACGCGTTCGACTTCGACGGTGCCTATCTCACATGGCACTTACGCCTTCTCGGTGTCGCGGATGCAGACGCGGTGAACGACATTTTCGCCTTCGCTGCGGGTCTGTGCGACCTCGAAATCCGCCCCGTCGGGGCCGGTGAAGACCTTACCGATTGGAGCGTCGCACCGCCCGCCGCCGAGCCAGACACCCCTGCGGACACGCTTCCGGGGCCAGATATCTCACCCGCTGTCACGCCCTCCCCGAATGTAAGCGCGGCGCCTGTTCCCGCCGCCTCGCCCGCACCCGCCACCGAAAAGTCCCCGCCTGCCCCGCGCGGCGCCAACAAAGCCGCGAATCCGATCCAGACCACACTACGCGTCGACCCGGAGCGGGTGGACCGACTGATCAACAGCGTGGGCGAACTGATCATCAACCATGCGGTCATCAGTCAGAAGCTCGAAAGCTGCGGTGTCGGCAACGATTCCGAGATCATGGCCGCGTTGGACGATTACCGCTATCTCGCGCGCGAGATTCAGGAAGGCGTGATGTCTATCCGCGCGCA
The DNA here is from genome assembly GCF_017303295.1 of Rhodobacter sp. NTK016B. Lineage (GTDB taxonomy): Bacteria > Pseudomonadota > Alphaproteobacteria > Rhodobacterales > Rhodobacteraceae > Pararhodobacter. The sequence continues at coordinate 2,938 of NZ_JAFKOK010000033.1, forward strand.
GCCGGTCAAAACGCTGTTCCAGCGCATGGGCCGGGTCGTCCGCGAAGCTGCCGACGCTACCGGAAAGCCGGTTAATTTCATCAGCGAAGGCGAGACGACAGAAATCGACAAGACGATCCTTGAGCGCCTCGCCGACCCGTTGACGCATATGCTGCGCAATTCCGTCGACCACGGCCTCGAGTCGGCCGAAAAGCGCCGCGCTGCCGGCAAGCCTGAACTCGGCAAGGTCCGTCTCACAGCCGCGCATCGCTCGGGCAATGTCGTGATCGAGGTGGCCGATGATGGGGCCGGGCTCGACCGGGAACGCATCCTTGCCAAGGCACTCGACAAGGGCCTCGTTCTTCCCGATGCCAAGCTTACCGAGGCCGAAATCGACAATCTCCTTTTCGCACCCGGCTTTTCGACCGCCGACAGCATTACCAACCTTTCAGGTCGCGGCGTCGGCATGGATGTGGTCAAGACCACCATCGCCTCGCTCGGCGGCAAAGTCGGCATTTCCAGCGTCCACGGGCAGGGCTCGACCTTCACGATTTCGCTTCCGCTGACGCTCGCGGTGCTCGACGGCATGGTGATCGGCGTGGGCGAGGAAACCATGGTTCTGCCTTTGGCCAGTGTTGTCGAAACCGTCCGCCCCAACCGCAGCGACATCCACGAAATCGGCAGCGGCGAACGCGTTCTCTCAGTGCGCGGTGCCTATGTCCCTGTGGTCGATCTGGCCAAGACCTTCGGAATGCACAGCGCCGGATCCCTGAAACGCGACCGCTCCTATGTTCTGCTCGATGCCGGAGGCGCCAGCATCGCAGTCGCTGTCGATTCGATCCAAGACCAGCGTCAGGTCGTCATCAAGAGTCTCGAAGGCAATTACGGCGCCGTCAACGGGATCGCCGCCGCCACGATCCTGGGCGATGGCAAGATCGCCTTGATCATCGATTCCGAGGCATTGGTGGAGCTGGTCTCCCCCCGACGCAAAAACCGACCCCTCATCGAACTGGAGGCCTGACATGACCGACGACGACACGACTGACCGCGGCAACATCATTGAGTTTGTCTCCCTCTCAGCGGGGGGCCAGGGATTCTGCGTGGAAATCACCTCGATCCGCGAAATCCGCCGCTGGAGCCAGGTCACCGCGCTCCCCTTCTCGGAAGATTCCGTGCTCGGCGTGATGAACCTGCGCGGCGCCGTCATTCCGATTGTCGACCTTGCGGGCCGTCTGGGACTGGGAACCACCGAAATCGGCTCGCGCAATATCGTTGTGGTAGTCGCAATCGGCAGCCGCATCATGGGGTTGTTGGTCGATTCCGTTTCGGAAATCCTGTCCGTCAACAGCGAGACCATCCGCCCCAATCCGACCCTGCGCCGCGACGGTGGCACCAGCCATGTCACCGGGCTTCTGCCAGTTGAAGACGTCATGCTTCGGGTCCTCGACCTTTCGGCGCTGTTTGCCAATGAAGGCGAGGAAGCCGCATGAGTATCGAAGGGTCCCCTATCCTCGATACCGGCGAGGCGCAGCTCTCCGAAGACGATTTCCAGCGCATCGCCCGGATTGCCAAGGCGGGCTGGGGGCTCAATCTCGACCCGGCGAAAAAACCCCTTATCCGATCGCGACTGGGTCGCCGGCTCAAGGCGCTCAACCTCACGGAATTCAAGGCTTATTGCGCCGTGATCGAGACGGGCGACGCAACCGAGAGCGAGCATTTCGTCTCGGCGCTGACAACCAATGTGACGCATTTCTACCGTGAGCTGCACCATTTCGAGATGGTCGAGGACGAGCTCGCGAAGGGTCTCGCTGCACGAGCGAAAGCGGGCGAGCGGCTGCGCATCTGGTCCGCAGGCTGTTCGTCGGGGCAAGAACCCTATTCGCTCGCCGCGTCGCTCATCGCCGTGCTTCCCGATGCCGCGCGCTACGACGTCAAGATCCTTGCAACCGATATCGACCTTGGTGTGCTGAAGACCGCGCAAGCCGGTCGCTACGAAGCCAAAACCGCCGCTTTCCCGACGCCTCAGCTCAAGGACCGTGTCTTCGATCCCGGACAGGATCCGGACGCGCGCGACATCAATGTCCGGCCGGGGCTCAAAAAGCTCATCACCTTCCGGCGCCTCAACCTCGTCCAGCCGTGGCCCTTTGCCGGGCAATTTCAGATCGTCATGTGCCGCAATGTCGCGATCTATTTCGACAAGGCCACCCAAAAAACCTTGTGGGAACGGTTCTCAGACATACTGGCACCGGATGGCCTGCTGTTCATCGGCCATTCCGAACGTATCCCTAACCCGCCCGAGATCGGTCTCAACCCCGTCGGCATCACCTCCTACCGCAAGACCATCGCGAAGAACTGAAACGGACACACAATGGCTCTGAAAGACGCTCTGAAAGTCATGATCGTTGACGATATGTCGGTAAGTCGGGGCCTGATGACGCAAAGCCTCGAAGAAATCGGCATCAAGAATATCGACTTCCAAACCTCCGGTGCCGAGGCGCTCAATCGCCTTGCCGTGAATCCCGCACATCTGGTCATCAGCGACTACAACATGCCGGGGATGAGCGGGCTCGATCTCCTCGAAAAGCTGCGTGCCAACAAAATGACCGCGAAGATCGGCTTTATCCTGATCACCGGCTCGCCCAGTCAGGAAATCCTCGAACGCGGTGTGAAGCTCGGCCTGAACAACCTGATCAAGAAACCGTTTACCACGCCTAGCCTGAAAGCCTCGATCGAAGCCGTCGTGGGAAAACTATGAGCCTATCGGCCCCACTTCCGATCCCTCCCTTGCTCGCGTCGCTTTCCGACGCGCTCGAGGAAATACGCCAGATGCTATTGCGCTACGAAGCGTCGATGATTGTCGCGCCGACGACGCCAGAGACCCGGCGGGCGGCACAGGACTTCGACCTCGCGGTGCAAATTCTGCAAGATCTTGAGCACGTTACCCAGCAATTGGCCAAGGACTTGCCGCCCGGACTGATGTCCGAGAACTCTCTCCCCCTCGCCGGCCTCCTGCTGGAACGCAATCGCCGGCGCTTCATGGCTGCGGTCGAAGGCAAACCCCTGCCCAACCAGGGCACCAGTCCCATGATCGAACTCTTTTAGGTGCCACTATGACCGATCGAAAAGCAAAAACACTCCGCGCGGCCCGAAATGCCGCTCAGAGCCGGGCATGAGGAAGGCGCATGTATAAGTTCGTTGCGAACACCAAAATCAGCCTGCGGCTGCCGATCCTTATCGTGGTAGCGCTTGTGGCGATCCTCGGCGCGTCAAGCGCGATCTACTACTCTTTGTTCCGGTCCGAGATTCAGCAACGCGTCGAGGACCTCGCGCGCGATACCTCAGACCAGTCGCGCAGGAGCTTTACCCAATGGCTCGGCTCGATGCATCGGGCCACTGCCGATCTCGCGCAAGGCAACCTCGCGCCGGCCGCCATGCAGGCTTTCTCTCAAGCGCTGACGTTGCAGGCGCCCGGTTGGCTTGAAGATATCCGCGCGGAGTATCCCGGCCAGCCTGGCGATGACGCCGCCCGCCCTGCCTATGACGTCGTCCATGCGCAATTTCACGAGTTTCTAACCCATCACCGCGATCTCTTTGGCTATCAGGATCTGTTGCTGATCACGCCCGAGGGAGAGGTCATCTATTCCATTGAAAAAGGACCGGATTTCGCGATTTCTCTCGGCGCAGAGCAAAACGCCGACGGACCGCTCGCTGGTGTCTGGCGTGAGGCGCTCGCTTCTTCCGAACCCCGGAACATCGGCTCGGATGTCGAACTTTCCGCGATCGGCAGTACCACGCCTGCGGTGTTTATTGCGCGGCGAATGGTTGACCCGCAGAATCCGTCCGGCCCCACGCTCGGCGTGGTCGCGATCCGGCTATCCTTCGACGCCGCCGAAACTGCGCTCGAAGAAGCGACAGGACTGGGTGACACAGACAACCTGTACCTTCTCGCCGGCGACGGTCGGCTGCGCAGCACGCCGCGGCTGGGCGGGGCCTTCAATTTGCTCGATCCACTGCCCGATCTGCCCCAGGTCACCGCCGGACGCAGCGGAGAGACCGCGTTCTTCCCTCGCACCGAAGGCCTTGATGGCACGCTGGTGGACGCTGCCGTGCACAGCTTTGAGACCCATGGCTTTCCGATGGCCGTGGTGGTTGAGCTTGATCACGCAGCCAATTACGCCGCACTAACGGGTTTCGTGAATCGAGCAGCGGTCTTTATCGTCCTCTGCGTGCTGATTTCTTTGGCCGCGAGCTATCTGGTCGCCCGGTCGATTACGAAGCCACTCAACGCTTTCGCACAATCCATGACTCGCGTCGCCGCCGAGGATTATGAATCCCCGATTACCGGCATCGAACGGCGAGACGAGATCGGCGGTCTTTCCCGCGCGCTGGCTTCTTTCCGCGACCAGCTGATCGATGCCCGCGGCAACCGAATAGCTCAAGAGGACGCACGCGGCGAGCAATCGCACGTCGTCGCCGAATTGCGGCGCGGACTGCGCGATCTTTCCAGCGGTCGTCTGGACCTCCGGCTCGATCAGGCATTCTCTGAAGATTACGACAGCTTGCGCGTTGATTTTAACGCAACGGTCGAAACTATGGAGCGGCTGATCCACGCAATCTCGACTAATGCAGCCGAAATCCGCGCGCGCGCCGAAGAGATCAGCGCGTCGTCGGATGACTTGTCGCATCGCACCGAGAGTCAGGCCGCCACGCTCGAGGAAACGGCAGCCGCGCTCGACGAACTGACAGCCAGCGTGCGTGCTGCGGCCGACAGCGCATCCGAAGTCGAAGATGTCGTCGCGGATGCCCGCAAGGAAGCCGAGCAAAGCGGGCATGTCGTGTCCGAAGCGGTCTCAGCAATGTCCCTGATCCGAAAGTCGTCGAGCGAGATTTCGCAGATTATCGGCGTCATCGACGACATCGCCTTTCAGACCAATCTGCTGGCACTGAATGCCGGGGTCGAAGCCGCGCGCGCGGGCGATGCCGGTCGCGGCTTCGCGGTGGTCGCTTCGGAAGTGCGCGCGCTTGCTCAGCGCACCTCGGACGCGGCGAGACAGATCAAGACTCTTATTACCAGCAGCACCGAACAGGTCGAGACCGGCGTCAATCTCGTCGGACGGGCTGGCGACACCCTGACGATGATCATCGAACGAGTCGGTAATATCGACGCCCTGATCGGAACCATCGCCACCGGTGCGCGCGAGCAGAGCGCAGGCCTGAACGAGATCAATATCGGTGTATCGCAGCTCGATCAGGTCACTCAGCAGAACGCCGCCATGGTCGAAGAGGTGACGGCCGCATCGACCACCCTACGCCACGAATCCGAAGCGCTCGATCAACGCATCGGACAGTTCCGCACCGCCTCCGGCGCGCCCGCATCAGCAGACGTGACGTTGTTCGCCGCAGAGGAAAGCACGCAAACCTTGCCCGAGCCCTTGCCCACGACAGACTTCGCGCTTCCGGCAGTGCCGGTCGACACGGCCAAAGCCTGGCAAGCGGAATTCGAGGAGACTGAGACAGTGCCTGAAAGCGAGAGCGACGACATGATCGAGATCGCCGCTAATTCCGGCCGTTGGCACGATTTTTGACCAAAGTACCATGAAGCGGAGGCGCTAACATGCGGGTGATTCTTGCGGATCCAGACAAGACGCAGCTCCGTCGCTCAGCACAGCGGCTGACAACGCTTCGCGGGATCTCGGTGACGGATGTGTGCAGCGACCTGACGCAAACCTTCAATGCGGTCGAGCATCGTCCCCCGCAGCTCGTGATCCTCGCGGCGGCGCTGATGGAACGTCCTGAATTCGAGATGATGGACCTGCTTTTCCGCACCCTCGGCGTCGCCTGGCTCGCGCAGCGCGGCGCGGGTCGCGCCACGCGCCCCGGTGCTCTCAGCACTGAGCGCCTCGTTGATCTCGACCAGTCCGACGAGGCCGTTCTGGCCCTTCTCAATCGAGCGGTCGGAGCGGGGACCACCCCGCCGCCACGTGCCTCTGCAGGTCTCTTGCGCTCGGTCGGCAAGGAAAGTGATCAGCGTCTGATCCTGATCGGCTCGTCAACCGGCGGGATCGACGCGCTTCTGACCATACTCGACGTCTTCCCGGCCGATTGCCCCCCCACGCTCATCGTGCAGCATACGGGTGCTTCGTACAGCGCGGGGCTCGCGCGGCTTCTTGATCGCCACGCCGCAGCCCAAGTCCGCGAAGCGCGTGATGGCGATGTCCCGAAGCCCGGTACGATACTGCTGGCGCCCGGGGCCGATCAACACCTCGTGCTGTCGGCCCGCGCGCCTCATGCTTGCAACTTGCAGTCGGGCGCGAGAATTTCAGGGCACAGACCCTCCGTCGACGCGCTGTTCCGCTCGGCCCTACCGCTTGCCAGCCGAGTCACGGCGGCGTTGCTGACGGGGATGGGACGAGACGGAGCGGACGGGCTACTGGCCTTGCGACAGGCAGGGGCCCGCACGATCGCCCAGGACAGGGCAACATCTGTTGTCTATGGCATGCCCGGTCACGCCGTACAGATCGGCGCTGTCGAACATGAGCTCCCCCTTTCGGCGATCGGCTCCGCAATACTGAATGCCAGGCAAAGGGTGAAAGTGTGAAACAGCAATTCCAGAACTGGCCCGAAGGCTACAGAACCCGAACAGTGCCGGTCATTCGCGGCGAATTTCTCGTCTCATCCGACCCCGAACTCGTGCTCTCGACGGTGCTCGGGTCCTGCGTTTCGGTGTGCCTGTATGACCCTGAAGCGCGGATTGGCGGCATGAACCATTATCTTTTGGCCGACGCCCGCGAAGGCGAAGCGACGAGTCTCAAATATGGGGCTAACGCGATGGAGCTGCTGATCAACAATCTGCTCAAAAGCGGGGCGAGCCGAACGACCCTGCAGGCCAAGGTGTTCGGAGGATCCCGCATGAGCGGGCGCTTCGGTGACATCGGTCCGAAAAACGCCGAATTCGCCCTGCGTTACCTGCGGGCCGAGGATTTTCCGGTTCGCGCGCAGGATCTTGGCGGCACCGATGCCCGAAGGATCAATTTTCACCCGGTAACGGGCAAGGCCCGGATCATCCATGTCAGTGGCGCGATGGACGCCGCCATCGTGGCCCCGCCGCCGCCGCCGGTCGCTCCGCCCCGGAGCGCCAAGCCCGATGCGGTAACGCTGTTCTGAGCGACATCGCACGATAGCGCCCCGCCCCCCGAGAAATCGACGCTCCGCGCGAACGGAGAACGGAGAACGGAGAACGGAGAACGGAGAACGGAGAACGGAGAACGGAG
>NZ_JAFKOK010000034.1 GCF_017303295.1 Rhodobacter sp. NTK016B
TTCGCATGTCGACATCGCCAGGGAGGATCGGACCGTTCGGGTCGAGCGGTTGCCCTGTGTCCATCGGCAGAGAGGCCGTAACGGTTGCTGCTTGGCTCGCTGCCCGCGAGAGGGCGCCCGTCAACGTATTGATCCGCCCAATCAGGCCTTCCAGGCTGACGCCATCCATGTTTTCGAACTGCCGGATCATCGCGGAGATCCTGTCTTCCACGAGTTCAGCTTCAGCGCGGAACTCTTCTGCGCTGATTGTCTGAGCTGCCCAGCGTTCCTGAAGCGAATCCATCTCGCGGATCAGACCACGAAGGACCTGTTCCGCGCCGATCTCCCCGGATTGCCGCAGCGCCGTCAGGAAATAGTCGAGCTCGGGCCGCGCATCGGTGATCGCGTTCTGCACCTCGGCATAGGCGATGGCGATCTCTGTCAGGCCTTCGCGAACCTCTTCAATCCGTTCCACATCTTCGGGTGACGCCGTCAGATGCTCGAAGAAATCGTCGCCGAGGATCGCGCGGGCGCGCTCCAGCGTCCCGAACATGTTCTCCAGCGCGTCGACCGAGGTCTCGATCCCGCCGGCGAACACCGCAACCGTGGCAGCTTGGAAGAATGTCCGGGCGCGATCGGTCAGCTCGGTGAACTTCTCATTCAGGATCGTGGCGCGGGAGATCACGTTCTGATCCAGCACAAGACCAAGATCGCGCGCACGTTGCATCGTGTCGGTGATCGCATGGGCACCCTGGTCGATCAGGGCAACGAAGCGCTCACCGCCCGCGCCGCCGAGCAGTTCGTCGAAGACGCGGATCTGCCCGGCTCGATCAAGGCTGCGCGCGCGGCGAATGATCTCCAGCATCATGTCGGACGGATCTTGCAGGCGCCGCGCTACTTCGTCCGCACTGAAACCCAGCCGCTGAAACGCCTCGGCTGCAGCGCCGCCGCCGGTCACGGCAAATTCGTCGCCGCGCAGCGACAGTTCCTTGAAGCCGTCAATCATCGCGTCGACAGGGATCCGCGCCTGCGTTGCGACATGCGTCCATTCCTGGAACTCTTCGACCGGAAGGCCCGCGCGCTGCGCCTCATCACCGATCTGCGCCACGTCGCGCATGATGTTGCGCACGACGATGGCGCCGGCCGTCACGGTCCCAAGCGCTGCAGACGCACCCAGAATCGGGCCGGTAAGCCCCCGCATGCCCTGCGCGATCGAGGCGGCAAAGCCCTGCGATTCCTGACGTGCGCCGCGCAGCTTGTTGCTGAACTCCGCAGAATCCAGGCCCAGCGTGGCGCGCAGCCGGCCAACAAATCCGCTCATGCCTGCCCCCGCAACCGGGCCCGGTATTCTTCCATCGAAATCGTCCCCAGCTTTTGTTTCATGCTTTCAAGCGCGCGGCTCTGCGCCTCTGGCGGCAGCGGCGCCTTCGGTCCTGATTCAAGGGCGCTCAGGAAATCGCGCAGATCATCGTGATTGGCGTGTGCGCCGATCCACGCTGCGGTCGTGGCGTCCGACAGGGCGCGCAAGCGCCGCTTTTCCGCACCGCGCAGCGCGCGCTGAATGCCGCGCGGGGTTTGCCCCCAGAACGCCCCCGGATCGAACCCCGCAGCGATCCACTCGACCGCCATGCGCTCGGCCCATTCCCTCAGTCCGCCGGGGGCGTCGGCTTTCCCGACGAGGTCTCGCCGTCTTCTTTCTCGGCCGAGCCACGGTTCAGCGCTTCGGACAGTCCCTTTCGCAGGGCCTCGCCATCCGTGCCAAGCAGATCACCGACATGACGAAGTGTCAGACCCGGGTGCTGATCTCTGGCGAAAGCCCAGACCAGCGCCCGGACCGCCGACACGGTCCCGCTGATACCTGCGTTCAGCAACTTCATCTCTTGCGTGGGGTTGAAGCCCGCGCGCGCCAGTTCGGCTTCGAACTCGCACAGGGGGTTTACCCCGGCGAGCAGGCGCAGTTCGCTGCCGTCGCGCAACGGCACCGCGACCAGATCAGGATTGCTCATCAGGCAGCGTTCGCGACCGTCGCCATGCAGCGCCAGGTGGCGCGCATCAGGATATTGCCCTTGAGGGTGCCGACGGGCTTGTAGTCCTTCAGGTACGCGACACAGGTGATGGTCTTGCCGCCGACACCCACTTCAAGCAGGTGCAGCTCTTTCATGGCGGTGGTGGCGTCCCGAGCGTTGAGTGCTGTCAGGGTCGTGTCGCCCGCCGAGCCGTCATCCAGGATCATGTCAACCGACCAATCGACCGCCGGCAGAAGGCCAGGGACGTTCTCTTCGGCAAAGCCGGGCGATTGCTGGTTGGTGATGTCGAGATCGCTCGGCATGCGATCCGGCCATTCGACATTCTGCAGGCCGGTCATCGGGGTCCAGGTGGGCGTGTCGCCACGGCCGACTCGGACGGTGTTGCCGTGCGCCAGTTTCGGGGTGATCGAATATGCGGGGGCGGGCATCGATTAGGTCCTTTCGCTCAGGGGATGTTGCGCGCGCGGATGGTCGACGCGCCGAAGGTCAGGGTCAGGGTCCCGACACGGGGCGAGCCCGAATCGGAAATGTCGATCGCCGATGAGATCAGGGCGACGTCGCGCGCCTCGGTCATCAGCGCGTCTTCGATCGGGCCGATCAGCGCCTCGGCCGCATCGTCCAGCGTGTCTTCGGCCTTTGACGTATCGTCGCCGGGGCAGGCGATCTTGACGACGACCACCGCGCGGAACTCCTGGCCGTCGCTGTCCTGTGCGACCGCCTCGCGCTGTTCGGTCGGGACAGCGATTCCGATTACCGGAAGCGCCGAAGGATCGAGCGCCTTAGACCATGCCGAGATCAGAGGACGCCCGGCCAGCAGCGGGAAATCGGCGGTAGCGGCGCTCACCGCGTCGATCAGATCGCGGCGCAGGGTCTTGCGCTGAATGCTCATCAGCGGTTCAGCAAAACGGCGACAAGGCCGGTGCCACTGTTGATCGCAATCTCGCCCTGCAGATAGGCGCTGATCGTGTCGAGCGGAATCGCCCGGACGGCCCCGGCGGCAATGGCGCCGACCGCATAGCCGCCCGAGACATCGATCGTGCCGACGCCGTCGCGCGTGACGCTGTCCGCGCCGTCGCCATCGATGACGGGCGAGATTGCGCCGGCTGTCGGGTTCCGGAGGATCAGAACCTGTCGCGAGTTCTGCACATAGGTGAAGCTATCATCCGTGCCGGTCAGCGTGGTCTCACTCACCAAGCGCTGGCCCGGGCCCGACATCGACGTTGCGGCAATGGTCGCCATTCAGATCACTCCTGTGAGGGGTTGGGCTCTGACGCTCACTCGGTCGTGTCTTCGAGTTCGCAGATCAGATGCGCGTCGGCAGCGGGGGATCCCTGCGGCCAGACATTGAGGACGCGCAGCGTGCCCTGCGCATCTTCGACCAGATCCCCGCGCTTTAGTTCGGGCACGAGGTCGCGCCGAACCCGCCAGGTCGGAGAGTTCACCAGCTCGTCGACACCGTCCGGGCCGATGGCCCGCACAGGCGTGCGGCGGATGATCGACTGGACCAGGCGAGCCTCACCGCCGGCCGGGGTATAGGGAACGGGCTCGCCCAGGACCGCAGCCGCGATCCCGGACAGCCCGTCAAAGAGCCGCGTCATCAGGCAGCGGCTGCCGGGGCCGAGCCGTTCAGGCGGACGCGGCCGGTGGCGCTGGGGTTGACCGCCGTGGCAAGGTTGGTGCCGATCAGCACGTTGCCGGTCGTGGTGGCCGTGGTGACGACGCCGGTGCCCGGGATCGCGTAGATCGGCAGGCCGACCGTGGCCCAGGCCTGCGCGGCGGTCTTGGCAAGGTCGAACACGCCCTCGGTGTCACATTCGACATCGGCGCCGGTCAGCGCATCGTGCTGCGCCACACCGGCAAGAAGCCCAACGACGACGAGCTCGCCGCTGAGAACGTCGCGGGGCGCCACCAGGGTGACAACCTTGCCCGGCTGGATGAAGTTCTTCATGGGTATCCCTTTCTGGCCTGAGCCATGGAAAAGGGGCGCCCGGCAGGCGCCCCGTTGCTGTCGTGCTGCGCGGGCGCTTACGCGCCGGCGTTCTTGTAGCCGCCCCGGAAGTCGATCGCGCCGACGCCGAAGTCATGCTCCAGGCTGAGGCGCATCCCCTGCATGCCGAAGGGTTCCTCCATGCGCGTGCGCGGCGCGGTCGCTCCTTCGAGATAGCCGTAGACGAAGTTCGGCAGGTCCGCCGGATCCGCGAAGAGATACCAGGCATTCCCGGTAATCTTGGCGGTGCCGATGACTTCCAGCGTGCCGGCGAACGGGTTGACGTTGCCCGCCTGCGCGGCCTGGATCGGCGCCACGACCTGCTGCGCTTCGGTCAGCTTGTCGGGGCCCACCAGCAGGATCGACGGAAGGATGCCAAGATCATGCCCGCCCAGCGTTTTCTGCTTCATCATGGCGGCACGCCCGACCGAAAGCGAAGCGACGGTGATGGCCGCAGCGGTGCCCGCTTTCGTGCCGTCGGTGGTATTGAACACCTTGCGGGAGGTTTCCAGAAGCGTCGGGCCGTCCGAGCCGCTGCCGCTGAGCAGCATCGCATAGAAGGTGCTGTCCTCGAACCGGGCAACCGCACGCCCTTGGTCGGCGATCATGTCGGCAATCGCGCCGATGTCGTCGTTGATCAGCGTCTGGCGCGAGATCGACAGCGCGATGCCGTAGGGCGCCAGAGCGACCGTTTCCGCCTTTTCCCCGATGGTGCCATACTTGATTTCGCCACCCTCGCCGACGGGCTGCAGGGTCGGGAAGTCCCCCGGGCGCACCTGCGGATGCGGGCGGAAGTCGCGGAAGGATTTCTGGCGCGCGATCCGGCGATAGGTCGGCGTGGCTTCGCGATACCGGCCTTCGAGTTCCTTGTTCAGTGCGTTCTGCAGCGCCAGCGGGAAATCGCTGGTCGTGTGCATCGCCATGAACACCTGTTCGCGGTCATAGGCGGTCCGCATCGGCCCCCGGTGGCCCGAGCTCATGGCCGCGAGTTCGACCAGCGACATTGCCATGAAGGGGCGGGCGCGGTCATCGGTGGGAGCCCGGCGACCGATCTGGGCGGCCAGTGCCTCGGTCATGCCGGCGCGACGGGTGTCGCGCTCGTCGCGGGTGATCCGGGCGGTGGAACCGCCGGGCTTGTGCTTGGTCACGCTCGGTCCTTTCTCACGATAATGGGCGACCACGGCCGCCAGGGGGGTGCGGTCAGCGATGAACTGGCGCGCGGTCGCAACCGAGCCGCCATGCATCGCCACCAGGTCGAGGATCGCGACGGAATCCGCGCCAGCCTCGTCGTCGTCTTCTTCGTCGCCCTCGTCTTCCGCTTCGGTCTGATCGTCTTCTTCGTCGTCGATCATGGTCGCGTCGGTCTCGTCCTCGCCGGATTCGGTGGCGAGGATCTCGTCTTCGTCATCGGCCATCTCGGCCGCGTTGGTTTTCGGCATGGGTGCCTCCTTCGGGGTGGGCGCGGCGCCGCCGCGCATCATGGCCAGGACGGCCTTCTTCGTCGGGCCGCCAGCCCGGCTTCCCGACAGCAGCTGCTGTGGGGCTTTCTCGTAGACACGGTAGGGGAAGGCTGCGGCGGCTTTCGGAGCTTCTTCGAAGAGCGCATCAGCAAAGCCGGCGGCAATCGCCTCGTTGGGCGTGAACCAGGTCTCGGCCCGCATGATGTCGCGCGCCTCGTCGGCAGAGATCCCGGCGCGATCGGCGTAGATCTCCGCGTAGCCTTCGGATTGCCGCTGCAGGTAATCGGCGATGGCCCGGTGATCGTCCTCGGTGCCACGGCCCTCGGTCCAGCCCACGGCCGGATCGTGGATCATCAGCATCGTGCCTTCGCGCATGGTGATCGTGTCACCGGCCATCGCTACGAGGCTTGCGGCGCTCACGGCCACGCCGGTCACCACGATCGCAACCGCGCCCGGGTGATCCTTCAGCAAGTGGTAGATCGCAAGGCCGTCCGCTGCGATCCCCCCGCCCGAGTTCAGATAGACGGTCACATCGCCTTTGCCGGCCAGCTGCTCGCGAACCATCGTGGGCGTGAAATGCGGCTCATCCGGCCAGAAGGCCATGCCCACCGAGCCTTCGAGATAGATCTCACCGTTCATCGTCGTCTCCTGCTGTCTGGGGGTCCTTCGTGTCTTGTCCGCCGGCATCTGCCCGGGGCGCGGCGGTCGCCGCCTGCGTCGGCGCCTTCAGGACCGCAAGCCCGCGCCGGATCTGCTCATCGGCGGCAATTTCCGCGTCGATCTCTGCCGGTTCGTATCCGAGCTTGCGGATCTCGGCCGGGCGGCTCGAAAGCCCCGCCTCGATCTTCTGCACCGCGACCTGAGTTTCTGTCTTGGGATCTGCGATCAACGGCGGGGGCGGCGTGTGCTCGATCCGCGCGCGCATCAGTGCTGCCGTCATGCGTGGCTCGGCAAGCGACCAGGAACGCAGAAACCAATCCCCGATAGGCTGACACAGCCGAGGGATTACCAGCGTCCACTGCCAGCCTTCGACATTCTGACCCATCTCGATCCGACCGAGACGCGCTGACGAAAAATTGACGTTGCTCAGATCGCCGGTCAGCGCCTCGTAAGTGATGCCAAGCCCCGAGGCGATCCGGCGCAGGTGAACCCGTGCGAAGTCGTCATAGCCTGTCACGTCGGGAGGGTTCCCGAACACCACCTCGTCGTCTTCGCCGATCTGCTGGATCAGGCCGGGCGCCAGCTTTTTCGGGATGCCGCTGGCCGGGTCTTTCTTGTCCGTTTTCCAGAACGCCGCGAAACAGGCGGCAATCTTCTGGCGCATGAGCTGCGCCTCGTCGTTATCGGCAAGCGCAACGAGGTCCTCCAGAACGGGCGCAAGCCAGCTCACCCCCCGGCGCTGCCCCGGGCGATCCACGCGATAGAGGTGGATCACGCGGTCAGCGGGAACCCGAGACGATTCGAGCCCGCGCCAATCGGGGTGCCAGACCGCGCTGCCCGGGTGTTCGTCGTAGAGGTGATAGGCGACGACCCGTCCGGCGCGGTCATATTCGATCCCGTCATAGATCGAGTTTTCGTTTCCAGTGGTACGGGTCTGGACTCGGTCATCCAGGTAATCCGCTTCCAGCACCCGGAATTGCGCCATGCCGCCGGGCCCGGGCTCGCGGGGATAAATCACGAAGCACTCGCCGTCGATCACCATCGCGCGGACCGCAGTGCGGATCATCGCGGCAAGGGTCGATACGCCATCGGCATCGATGCGCGTGCTGTCAAGGATTCTGGCCTTGGCGGGCCAGGCCGAGCGCAGCGCCTCGTCGTCGCTGACCAGTTTCGGCTCGATACCCGTTCCGACGATCGCGTTGACGAGCGCCTGCACCGCTCGCTCGGCCGTGCCGTTGTTGCGGACCACGTCCCGGACAGACAGCGAAACGGCGCGGCGGGCAAGATCCGCGACAGCGTCCGCATCGCCCGAGGCCGGGCGGACCGAAGCGCTGCGCCGGGTGATCGTTGCCGAGCGGTAATGCGCCAGCGCCTGCAGGCCGGCGCGCGCCTGGGCACGCCGCAACCCGGCGCCGGGGCTGACAGCCGCGATGGCGCGGTCGAGAATGTTCATCACGGACGATCCACGAACTGCGGATAGTGCTGCAGGCTTGGCGCAGTCGGGCCGGCGAGCTCGGCTTCCATCTCGGCAAGGATAGAGCGCATCTCGGCCAACGAACGGAAGGTGACTTGCTCGTCACCGATCCGGACCTGCGAGGCACCCTTTGCGATCGCGCTTTTCAGCGCGGTGATGTCAGTCTGAGTATAGCTCACAGCCAATCGCTCCTGGAATCGTTCAACCAGCCGGCCTGCGGCTCGGTCGGCTCTTGCGCCGGGGCGGGGGCCGGCGACGGTGTTTCGGCTTTAGGTGTCTGTGGCATGGCTTGCTCAGACAGCGGGACGTAGGGCATCGCAGCATCGAACAGGTCGCCTTGACGTTCCGGCGGCGCGATGCCCCGTTCCATCTCCAGCTGGCCCCATTCCTCATCGGTCATCGCGGCCCATCTCTTCTTACGAGCTGCGGCCTCGGCATAGTTCATGGTGTCGAGGCATTCGTTGCGCCGCGACGGCTCGACCAGTTCCCATTTGGATGTCATCGCGCCCGAGGATGCGCGTTTCAGCACCCGGACCTCGGACGTGATCTGCCGGAAATACTCGTCGCCCAGTCCGGTCGCGAAAGAGACATAGCCGCGCCCGTCAGGGTCTTCCTTGGCCAACCAGCCGTAGAAGTCGGCCTTGAGCTGGCTCACGTTCACGACCCAGCGGCGCTTTTGCCGTTTCGCGACCCGCCCGTTTTCTTTCCGCGTCGATTGCGGCTGCAGGACCGGCCCGTTCGCGCTGCTGGCACCCTTCACCGTGATCACCCGGGTAAAGGGATGCGACTTGGCCCAATCGAGCACATCCGCCGTGAACGAACCCTCGTCAATGGCCATCATGTCGAGCTGGAGCTCCAGCCCCAGCGTCGTTCGCCAGGTCGATTTCAGCAGCGCGTTCAGCGCCGCACGGCCCTCTTCGTCACCGATGTAATGCGGGATCACCCGATGCTCGACGACCCAGCGCCGCAGGTTCTGGCCAAAAGCGACGATCGAGACTTCGATGCGGTCCCCTTGGCAATCGACGCCGGCGGTCAACAGGACGCCCGACGCGGGAACGCGGCCCAGCGGCAGCACCGTCTCGGGTTCTGCATTCTCGACGCGGTCGCGCA
>NZ_JAFKOK010000035.1 GCF_017303295.1 Rhodobacter sp. NTK016B
CATAACCTGCCGGTGCATGTGTACGGGGGGCTGCAACCGTGATCCGCGACGATCCTCGCCTTGTCGAAGCTCGCGCGCGCTCGATCGAAGAGATCGCCATGGTCCTGTCGATCGACGGACTCAAGCGCGCCGGGCACGAGCTGATCGGCCCCTGCCCGGAATGCGGTGGCACCGACCGTTTCGCGATCAACGTCTCGAAGGGCGTGTTTCAGTGCCGGCGCTGCGGCAATGCCGGCGACGGCATCCAGCTCGTGCGGTGGCTGCGAGGATGCTCGCTGCCCGAGGCCCTGACCTGGCTCTGCGGTGAGCGTCAGGAGCTCAGCCGCGAAGAGTTGGCCGCGCGCGAGCGCCGCGCGATCGAGGGGCGCCGGAAATCCGAGGAAGCCGCGCAACGGCGCCGGGCCGAGGCGATCCGGCAGGCGCGGCGGATCTGGCATGAAGGTCTCCCGGCCGAGGATTCGCCGGTGCGCGATTACCTCGCCCTGCGCGGCTTCACCCGGGATCGTCTGCCGGTCCTGCCTCAATGCCTGCGGTTTCATCCGTCCCTGCCCTACATGGTGCCGTCGGGCGGGCAGTGGGTCGAAGCGCATCGGGGCCCCGCCATGCTGGCCGCAATCCAGCAACCGCCCGGCACCGGCACGGCCGTGCACCGCACTTGGTTCGACCTGTCGCAGCCACGCGGGAAGCTCCGCATAGAGCATGACGGGCAGGCACTGAAGGTGAAGAAAAGCTGGGGCTCGAAAAAGGGCGCGGCCATCCGGCTGCATACGCCGAACGTGCTGCAGGGCACCCTTGTCATGGCGGAAGGCATCGAGACGACGCTGACAGCGATGGTCTCGGGCCTTCATCCGGGTGCCGCGTTCTGGGCGGGTGTCGATCTCGGCAACATCGCCGGCAAGATGCGCCAGGGCAAGGGCCTGCGCTACGCGGGTCTGCCCGACATGACCGATGACGCGGCCTTTGTTCCGCCGCCCTGGGTTCGCGAGCTGGTGCTGATCGAAGACGGCGACAGCGACCCCAAGATGACCCGCGCAAAGCTCATGTCCGGCGCGCGCCGCGCCATGGCGAAGATCCCCGGCCTGACGGCACGGATCGTGCCCTGCCCCGACGGCCTCGATCTCAACGACGTGCTTCTGGAGGAAGAATCCGATGCCGAATGACTCTTTGTATTCAGTCGATGCCGAGCTGTTCATGCATGTGCGGCGCGCGGCCGGGTCAGATGACTCTCGGTACTACCTGCAGGGCGTTTTCATTGAGCCTATACCAGAAGGCGGCGCATGGCTGGTGGCGACTGATGGGTTCATCATGCTGGTGGCCCGGGATGCCACAGCGCATGCCCCGGCGCCTGCGCTGGTCAGCTTGTCTCTGCTGGAAGTGCAAGATGAGTTCTGCGAATGCGGCGATCACATCACTGCGGCGCAGCGGGACTTTACTCGCGGGCGGCTTCTGTTCGAAGACCCGGGTGTCGATATTTCGGCTGTCACCCTTCGCAACGAATGGGCTGCTTATCGCGAGACCATAGGCGTCGTCGAGTGTCCCGCGCCTCCGGAGAAGTATCCGCCTTGGCGGCGCGTGTGGGGCGATCCGAGCGCCGATGGCACAAAGCAGGTCAAAATCGGTCCGGAGACCGATTCCTATGGCTTTGACCCTGCATTGCTCAGCCGTTTAGCGGGCGCCCGGGCCTTTCGTTTAATCACGGAAACCGACAGCGGCCCATCCGTCGTCCTGTTCCACGACAAGCCCGAGCTTGTGGGCCTGATCGTCCCCAAAGCCATGAAATCTTCACCGATCGGCCTTGCGACCGATCTGAGGCGCGCTGCGGTCGCACTGGCATCTGCCTGACGCGCCGAATGCCAGCCGTCGCATCCCTGACCATCACGCTCGATCGCGCAGCCGGCGCGGCCGAGCTGCGCAAGGACAGCTGGTCCACGCGCATAGACATCACCGACCTGCCGCGTTGGCGCGATCTCTATCGGCGCCTCTGGGCGCGCGGGTCCAAGACGAAGAACGGGCCGGGCCCATGGGCACGGTTCTATGAGGCCGATCTGCGCGCGCTCGACGCGGCGCTGACCGAGTTGAAGGGAGACATCTGACATGCCGAAGGGACTCGAGGGGGTGCGCGAGCTGATGGCTGGCGCGGTCGATGTCGACTTGCCCGATGACGTTGTGGTGCCGGATTCGGCGGACGATGGCGCGTCCGGCTTTGACGGTGGTCGCGACGCGCCGCCGCCCCGCACCCCGGATTATAGAGAAGAGCCGCCCCGTGAAGCCGAGGGCGCCGGATACCCGCTGAATGACACCGGGAACAGCATGCGTTTTCGCCTGTATCATGGCGATAATGCCAAGCACGTCCCCCGTGTCGGATGGCACGTCTGGGATAAACGCCGGTGGCGCCTCGACCCAGATGGCATCGCTGTCCGGCGCCTTGCGCAGTCCATTCACCAGCGTATCGAAGGCGAAGTCCCCTATCTGCAGCTGACCTCGGCCGAGCGGCGCCGCGTCGATCGGCTGGACGCCATTCGGGTCGAGCTGCGGGACTTCGAAACCGTTCACGAGGCGCTTGATGCTGACGAACGTGCCGAGCGCCGCCGTCTTCTGGTCGCAGAAAAGGAGCGCCTGAACGGTGAGCTCTGGGGGCGCGGTTCGACCCGGCAGCGCCACAGGTCCTTCGCTCAGACTGCCGGCAACAAGGGGCGGATCGACGCGATCCTGGCGGAAGCCGTCACGATGCTGCACTGCGAGGTCGAAGACCTCGATGCGGATCCCATGACTGTGAACACCGAAACGGGGATCCTCCGCTTCAACGTGCTGGATCTGCGCGAGGAAGGCGCCGGCAAGGTGGCTTCGGTCGAGCTGCTGCCGCACCAGCGCGAAGTGACGATCCCCGGGCGCAATGCTCCGCAATTCATCACCAAGATGATGCCTGTGGCCTATGACCCGAAGGCGACATGCCCGGACTTCGATCGCTTCCTGACGCGGATCCAGCCGGATCCGGAGATGCGGGCGTTCCTGCAGCGATGGTTCGGCCTGAACATGGTCGCGCTGCCGATCCAGAAGTTCCTCTATTGCTACGGCGTCGGCGCCAACGGCAAATCCCTGCTGGCTGGCCTCATGCGTCGGATGCTGGGCGATTATGCCACCATGGTTCGCATCGAGAGTTTGACCGGAAAGAACCGCAAGTCCGGTTCCGACGCGACGCCGGACCTCATGCGCCTGATCGGCGCCCGGGCCGCGATCACCAACGAACCTGAAGAGGGCGAGCGCCTGCAGGAACAGAAGGTGAAGGAGATGACCGGCGGCGATGAAATGCTCGTGCGCAACCTTCACTCCGATTTCGTGGCCTTCACGCCCTATTTCAAGCTGACCTTTACCGGCAACCACAAGCTGGAGATCCGTGGAACGGACGAAGGTATCTGGCGCCGGCCGCTTCTGTGCCATTTCGACGTACAGATCCCCGAGGCCGAGCGCGACGAAAAGCTCGGCGACAAGCTCTTCGAAAAGGAACGATCGGGCATCCTCAACTGGATGATCGAGGGCCTGCTGCAATACCTCGAAGGGGGGCTGCAGGAGCCCGCGCAGGTCAACTCTGCGACCGAGGAATACCGCACAGACAGCGACCCTATCGGCGACTTTCTGTGCACCGCCTGCGCGATGGATGGAGGGACCGACTTCCTGCCGGCGCGCGACCTCGTCGATGCCTGCTATCTTTACCTGCTGGAAAACACGGCCCATGCATGGCAGCCTGGCAACCTGCAGCGAAAACTGAAGGACCGAAGCGGCAAGTTCTACCACCCCGAGAGCCGAAAGACCTACACGCGACACAAGCGTAACGGCACATGGGGCTATACCGGCTTGTCCCTGACGCGCGAGATGCGGTCACGGCTCAACGAGGCCCCGCGCGATTCGAAAGGGTTGCCGATGGTCCGAAACGAGCACGTCCCGGCGGGGCCATCGGGATCCGATCATGAATGATCTCGCCCCGCACCCCGGTTGTTTGCCTGCCCCGGTCTGGGGCGCATCGCCGTTTTCTGCCCCAGACCGGGGCAGAACCCTTCGGGGGGATGAGTGGCGGAAAGATGTGCGGTTTCCGCGCCTTACCGAACCGGCGGGGCGCATGGGGCGCGTAGGGCAGAAGTTTTCCGGGTTCACATGCGCGCGAGACAAGCGGGGTCTGGGGGATCTGTTCTTTACGCGTAGGTCGGATTTATCTGCCCTATCTGCCCCATCTGCCCCGCCACCCTGAAATCACGTTTCGTTTCAATGGGATGTGCTTTTCCCCATAGGGTAACAGTTCTGCCCCGTTTTTCCATGAACTGCCCCACCAGCCCCAACCTTTAACACCGAAAATCAACAACTCGTTTAGAGCAGAAAGAGAGGCACAAGATATGGGAAGGATGATCAGAGAGAGCGATCTGGACGCGGCGGTAGACCGGCTGATTGGCTATCGGCAAGGCGCGCTCAAGGTGATCGCCCGGGAACGTCAGATCGTCCTCACGCCGACGAAAGAGAAAGATCGCCTTCAGCTGATGAAGGTGAGAGCCCATGCGCCGAGCAGCTGCGGGCCCGAGATCCCCGTGGCGCCTGCGCGCGGTGTTACTCTGCCGTATGCCCCGCAGGCTGTCCGCGCGACCGCCAACGGATACGAGCCGCAGCATATCGGTTTTTCCGGACGCGATGCGGCGCGCGCCAGCGACGTGTTCGACGTGATGGAACAGCAAGCCCAGCGGCGCGGCGGATCTGCACCCTTCACGCCGTCGCAGGTCGATGCCGGACGGCGCTATAGCGCGATGGTTGAGCGGCACAGCTCGGTCGGGCTCAAATGTGTTTCGGTCGAAGCTCAGGACCGCAGCCAAGGTTCCGGAGCCGGCAGCTACATGGACGCGGTGCTCGCAGAAGGCGATGCGATTCGCCGGATGACGACGGCCATTGGCACCGGGTTCGCACTGGAGGTCACGCGCAACCGCGGCGGCAAGCGGCGCAGCATCACGACCCGCGCGCTGGTCGACATGGTTTGCATCGAAGGACTGACCCTGACCGAGGTCCTGAAATCGCACGCGTGGTCCGTCTATGGTGACACGGTCAACCGGGCTCAGGCTGCCCTCGCCAGCGCGCTCGACAGGATGGCTCGCGCCGCGCCCGCTCTTCGCTGAAGAATGGGGCTTGACGCTTACCTCAACCGGATCGTATCTCTTTGTCATCATCCATAGCTGCGCCCGCCGGGAACACCCGAGCGGGCGTTTTGCGTTAGGAGGCAGCTCATGGCATTTGAGATGGCCCTCGACGCCTCGGACTTTCTCAAAAGAACCGGCGACCTTCTGCAGCGTCAGCTGCCGCAGATCGAGGTCTGGGCTCTGAACTGGACGGCGGACGATGCGCTGGACGCATTGAAAGACAGAATGCAGGTCCAGTTCGACCGTCCGACGCGCTGGACGCTCGGGGCGTTCCAGGTCTGGCGGGCGACGAAAACCGACCGCACCGCGAAGGTGCAGGAGAAGCCCTCTGTGGGCCGGCGCCACTATCTGAAGGTGCAGAACCAAGGGGGCGGTCGCCCTCAGACTGGAATCGAGAAGCTGATCGATCAGCATGTCGTGTCCGCGCAGATCCTGCGCACGGTAATCCCGGCGACGGGCGGACCATTCGAAGGCGCCCGCCTTGATGCTTATGGCAATTGGTCGCGCGGGGAACGCAATCAGGTGCTCTCGCAGCTTCAGGCGCAACGCGACGGCACCGCGAATACCACGCAGCGCTCGGCCCGCCGGGCGCGCAACCGGGCGCGATACTTCGTGCCGAAACACGGTCTGGCGCCGGGGGTGTATCGGCGCAACGCACCGGATGACATTCCGGTGCGCGTGCTGAAATTCTCTGACAAGGTGCCGACCTACACGCCGGTGCTTGAGTTCGAAGGCACCGTCGCCGCGATCTACCGTGACCGTCTGGGGATCAACCTTCGCCGGGCCTTCGATCGGGCGCTCGCGACCTCGCGGTGACCTCGCCCTGCCCCCCCTTCGGGTCCTTCCCAGGCAACCCCTGCACGCGGGTAATTCGCGCCCCGCAGGTGTCACCGCTCTTAACGATCTGGAAAGCCTTAACTTAACAACGGAAAGGGCCATGGCCAACCTTAACGCAACCGAACTCGCATCCCGGCTCGGGCTCTCGAAGCCTCGCATCAGCCAATATGTGAGCGAGGGAAAGCTGGAAGGTTGCTATGAGGGGGAAGGCCGCGCGCGGCGGTTCGACCTGGCCAAGGTGGCAGATGCGCTCGGGCGCAAGCTCGACCTCGGCCAGATGACGGGCAACGGGCGCGCGACCCGGCGGACATTGCGGGCCGTCTCCGACGAAGAGACCACTGACGAACAGCCCGAGGCGCAAGCGAGCCGCCCCCCGATAAGGGGCTACGATGGGCCCGTTGGTGACCGCGATCCTGATCGCCTGGAGCTGGCGACGCTCCAGATCAAGGAAGAGCAGGCCCGGAAAGCGCGCCGGGACAATGCGCGCGACG
>NZ_JAFKOK010000036.1:0-2500 GCF_017303295.1 Rhodobacter sp. NTK016B
TCTGTTTCTTATCAGGTTTGGCGGTGACCTACTCTCCCACGACTTAGGTCGCAGTACCATTGGCGTTCGTGCCCTTATCCATCGAGTTCGGGATGGGATCGGGAGTTTAGCACGGGCTATGACCACCAAACCGGATAAGAAACAGTATCGGCTCTTCCTTTTTGGAAGCGCTGTTCAAGTATTATGCTTTGTCCAGTTTGTCTTGCTGTTACTGGATCAGATCAAGCCAATCGAGCCATTAGTACCGGTCAACTGAATGCATTGCTGCACTTACATCTCCGGCCTATCGACGTGGTGGTCTACCACGGCTCTCAAGGGAGACCTTGTTTTGAAGGGGGCTTCCCGCTTAGATGCCTTCAGCGGTTATCCTGTCCGATCATAGCTACCCTGCACTGCGGCTGGCGCCACAACAGGTCCACCAGTGGATCGTTCACCCCGGTCCTCTCGTACTAGGGGCAACTCTTCTCAAGTCTCCTACACCCACGGCAGATAGGGACCGAACTGTCTCACGACGTTCTAAACCCAGCTCACGTACCTCTTTAAACGGCGAACAGCCGTACCCTTGGGACCGACTTCAGCCCCAGGATGAGATGAGCCGACATCGAGGTGCCAAACGATGCCGTCGATATGGACTCTTGGGCATCATCAGCCTGTTATCCCCGGCGTACCTTTTATCCGTTGAGCGATGGCCCACCCACGTGGGACCACCGGATCACTATGGCCGTCTTTCGACTCTGCTCGACGTGTCAGTCTTGCAGTCAGGCTGGCTTCTGCCATTGCACTCAACGAGCGATTTCCGACCGCTCTGAGCCAACCTTCGCGCGCCTCCGTTACTGTTTGGGAGGCGACCGCCCCAGTCAAACTCCCCGCCATGCATGGTCCCGGACCCCGATAAGGGGCCGCGGTTAGACATCAAGAGTGCGAAGGGTGGTATCTCAAGGGAGGCTCCACAGAGACTGGCGTCCCTGTTTCGATGCCTACCACCTATCCTGCACATCACAATCCTGATGCCAGTGCAAAGCTGGAGTAAAGGTGCACGGGGTCTTTCCGTCTAACCGCGGGTAGTGTGCATCTTGACACACAATTCAATTTCGCTGAGTCCACGTTTGAGACAGCGGGGAAGTCGTTACGCCATTCGTGCAGGTCGGAACTTACCCGACAAGGAATTTCGCTACCTTAGGACCGTTATAGTTACGGCCGCCGTTTACTGGGGCTTCAATTCGGAGCTTGCACCCCTCCTTTTAACCTTCCAGCACCGGGCAGGCGTCAGACTGTATACGTCGCCTTACGGCTTCGCACAGCCCTGTGTTTTTAGTAAACAGTCGCCACCCCCTGGTTTGTGCCCCCGGCCCATACTTGCGTACGAACCGGGCCTCCTTCTCGCGAACTTACGGAGGTATTTTGCCGAGTTCCTTAAACGTGGTTCTCTCAAGCGCCTTGGTATTCTCTACCAGTCCACCTGTGTCGGTTTCGGGTACGGTCTGATGGAGGGCTATTTCCAGGAACCGCTCAGCAGCCCAGACAATCCGATAAGTCTGAACTACCCCTGCGATCCGTCACATCCTCCTGGCTCAGGAATATTCACCTGATTCCCATCGACTACGCCTTTCGGCCTCGCCTTAGGGGCCGGCTTACCCTGCTCAGATTAGCTTTAAGCAGGAACCCTTGGACTTTCGGCGAGAGGGTCTCTCACCCTCTTTGTCGCTACTCATGTCAACATTCTCGCTTCTGAACGCTCCACCGGTCCCTCACGGGCCGGCTTCACAGCAGATCTCGCTGTCTCCGGGGCACCCTGAGGCGCCAAAGAGACATGAGATACAGAACAGAACGCTCCGCTACCACGCACAACTAGTGTGCATCCTAAGCTTCGGCTCATGGCTTGAGCCCCGTTACATCTTCGCCGCAGGACAACTTATCTAGACCAGTGAGCTGTTACGCTATCTTTAAAGGATGGCTGCTTCTAAGCCAACCTCCTGGTTGTTTTGGTCGTCCCACCTGCTTTCCCACTTAGCCATGAATTGGGGGCCTTAGCTGTAGGTCAGGGTTGTTTCCCTCTCCACGACGGACGTTAGCACCCGCCGTGTGTCTGCCAGATAGTCCTCTCGGGTATTCGGAGTTTGCTTAGGCTCAGTAAGTCTGTGGGACCCCATCACCCATGCAGTGCTCTACCCCCCGAGGGATACGTCTGACGCTCTACCTAAATAGATTTCGCGGAGAACCAGCTATCTCCGAGTTTGATTGGCCTTTCACCCCTAGGCACAAGTCATCCCGACCCTTTTCAACGGGTGTGGGTTCGGACCTCCAGTTAGTGTTACCTAACCTTCATCCTGCTCATGCCTAGATCACTCGGTTTCGGGTCTGATCCATCTAACTAAGTCGCCCTATTAAGACTCGCTTTCGCTGCGCCTACACCTAACGGCTTAAGCTTGCTAGATAGACCAAGTCGTTGACCCATTATACAAAAGGTACGCCGTCAGGTCTCGAGGACCCTCCGACTGCT
>NZ_JAFKOK010000037.1 GCF_017303295.1 Rhodobacter sp. NTK016B
TGCCGTCGGGCGGGCAGTGGGTCGAAGCGCATCGGGGCCCCGCCATGCTGGCCGCGATCCAGCAACCGGACGACACTGGCACGGCCGTGCACCGCACCTGGTTCGACCTGTCGCAGCCACGCGGGAAGCTCCGTATCGAACATGACGGGCAGGCCCTGAAGGTGAAGAAGAGCTGGGGCTCGAAAAAGGGCGCGGCGATCCGGCTGCAACCGCCTAGTGAGCCGAGGAAGACCCTCGTAATGGCCGAGGGCATCGAAACCACGCTGACGGCGATGGTCTCAGAGCTTTACCCCGGCGCCGCATTCTGGGCGGGTGTCGATCTCGGCAACATCGCCGGCAAGATGCGCCAGGGCAAAGGGCTGCGCTACGCGGGTTTGCCCGACATGAACGATTATGCGGCCTTTGTTCCGCCGCCCTGGGTTCGCGAGCTGGTGCTGATCGAAGACGGTGACAGCGACCCCAAGATGACCCGCGCCAAGCTCATGTCCGGCGCGCGCCGCGCCATGGCGAAGATCCCTGGCCTGACGGCACGGATCGTGCCCTGCCCCGCCGGCCTCGATCTCAACGACGTGCTTCTGGAGGGCGAAGCATGCCCGCCGTCGCCGTCCTGACAGTCACGCTCGATCGCGCCGCCGGCGCGGCCGAGCTGCGCAAGGACAGCTGGTCCACGCGCGTTTCCATCACCGACCTGCCACGCTGGCACGATCTCTATCGGCGCCTGTGGGCGCGCGGGTCAAAGACGACGAACGGGCCGGGCCCATGGGCACGGTTCTACGAGGCCGATCTGCGCGCGCTCGACGCGGCGCTGACCGAGTTGAAGGGAGACATCTGACATGCCGAAGGGAATCGAGGGGGTGCGCGAGCTCATGGCTGGCGCGGTCGATGTCGACTTGCCCGATGACGTTGTGGTGCCGGATTCGGCGGACGATGGGGCCTCGCCGGAAACCCCCGGTTTCGATGACGGCGAGGACGCCCCGCCGCCCCGCACCCCGGATGAAGGCGAAGATCTTCCACCCGCCGCCCGCTGCGTCGATTTTCCCCTGAATGATTACGGCAACGGGGAACGCTTGCTCACGCATTTCGGGCCTGACCTGGTCTACGTGCCGAATGCCGGCTTCTTCGTGTGGGATGAAATGCGCTTCATCAAAGATCCGGACGGCGTGTCTGTCCGGCGGCTCGCGCATAAGCTGACCGACCTGATCGGCCAGGAGGTCTGGTTTCTGCCCGTCGACGAAGAGGACGAAGCCGTTCTGCGCGAGGTCGATGAGACCAAGGATGAAGTGACCGATCTCATGGACATGGCGAGCAAGGACCGGGACGCGGTGCAGGAGAAGCGCCTCGCCTTCCTGCTGGCCCTGCGAAAGGAAGCCGACCGGATCCGCGACAAGCGCGCGAAGTCCGTCGGCCGTCGCCTGACGCATGCCAAGAATGCCGGCAACTCGAACTCGATCAAGAACCTGCTGACCGAGGCGGCGGCGATCATCGCCCGACCGCTTGAGGATCTCGATCGGGATCCGCTGACCATCAACACTCAGGGCGGCGTTCTCACGTTCCGGACCGAACCGGGGGAAGACGATGGCGGCATGAACCCGCCCCCGCCCGTGGTGAAAGTCGATCGACAGGATCACGACAGGACGCTGCTGCTGACGAAGGTCATGCCCGTGGCGCTGAACCCGCGCGCCGAATGTCCGCTGTTTATCGAGTTCATCGAACGCATCCAGCCGGTTCCGGAAATGCGGCGTTTCCTGCAGCGATGGTTCGGGTACTCGATGACCGGCCTCACCTCGGAACAGAAGTTCGCGTTCTTCTACGGCACGGGCGCCAACGGCAAATCGGTGCTGGTCGACCTGATCGCGAAGATCATGGGTGACTACGCGGCCGGCGGCAAGATCGAGACGATCACCGGCAAGAACCGACGGGGCGGCGGCGATGCGACGCCCGACCTCATGCCGATGGTGGGCGCGCGCTTCATGCGGATGTCCGAGCCTGACGACGGGCAGAACCTGCAGGAAGGCATGGTGAAGGAACTGACCGGCGGCGAACCGATCCTCGTGCGCCCGCCCTACGGGGTGAACTTCCTTGAGGTCTATCCAATCTTCAAGCTGACGATCTCAGGCAACCACAAGCCTGAGATCCGTGGCGGCGATGACGGGATCTGGCGCCGCGTGATGCTGGTGCCCTTCGAGGTTCAGATCCCTCCCGACGAACGGGACGCGGGCTTGTCTGACAAGCTCTGGGCCGAGCGCGACGGGATCTTCAATTGGTTGCTCGACGGCCTGCGCGATTACCTGGCGCACGGGCTGCAGGTGCCAGAACAGGTCCTCGCGGCCACGGCCGAGTACCGGGAAGACAGCGACCCGCTCGCCACCTTCCTGACGACGTGCTGCAGCGTGACCGGCAATCCCGAACACTCGATGCGATCGAAGGATCTGTCAGACGCCTTTGCCTTCTGGCTCGATGAGGGCGGGCAAGGCGTCTGGACGCCACGAACGCGGTTCAAGCGGCTGAAGGAAAAGGCGGGCAAGTGGAAGAGTCCGGTGACAGGGCAGACCTTCACTGCCCGCAAATCCTCAGATCCGTTTTACGACGGCATCGCCTTGATCCACCCTTTCAAAGAGCGGTTCGAAGAGTACCAGCTCGACCGACAGCGCGCCGAATTGCGCCGGCAGAACGGTGACCTGTTTTGACACCCCGCACCCCTTCTTCGCTGTTCCACGGGTCGTCAGGGACGTCCCGAACCCCCCGGTGGGTCGTCGGCTTCTTTCGAGGGGTTCGGGGGTTCGCGTGGCGTTTCAGAGGCTTATGCGGCGGGACGGGTTGTCAGGGACGTTCGGGACGTTGCTGCGCGCGTGTATAGGGAAGCGCGGTTTGAGGGGTTCGGGGAATGGTGTTTCAGACGTAGTGCGAGCCCTTAGTTCCCATACGACCCTGACGACCCAGATACACGTTAACTCCCTGTTATCCCTGTATATCATTCCTCAGGCCTATCAGCGTCTAACGACCCAGCATTCTTGTCTTACGACCCTGACGACCCATTCAAGACCAACGAGAATCAATCATTAGCTCAGAGCAGAAAGAGAGGCACAAGATATGGGAAAGATGATCAGAGAGAGCGATCTGAATGCGGCGGTAGACCGGCTGATCGGCTATCGGCAAGGCGCGCTCAAGGTGATCGCCCGGGAGCGGCAGATCGTCCTCACGCCGGCGAAAGAGCGTGACCGCCTGCAGCTGATGAAGATCAAGGCGCATGCGCCGCGCAGCTGCGGGCCAGAGATCCCTGTAGCGCCCGCGCGCGGGGTTACTCTGCCCTATGCGCCGCAGGCTGTTCGCGCGACCGCCAACGGATACGAGCCGCAGCATGTCGGTTTCGAAGGCCGCGATGCCGCTCGCGCGGCGGATGTCTTCGACACAATGACCCTGCAGGCCCGCCGCCGTGGGGGTGGTGATCCCCTGACCCCCGCTCAGGTCGATACAGGGCGGCGCTATGGTGCGCTGGTGGAGCGCCACAGCTCGGTTGGGCTCAAATGTGTTTCGGTCGAAGCTCAGGACCGCAGCCACGGGTCCGGAGGCGGCAGCTACATGGACGCGGTGCTGGCTGAGGGCGACGTGATTCGCCGGATGACGGCGGCGATCGGCACCGGGTTCGCGCTGGAGGTCACGCGCAACAGGGGCGGCAAGCGCCGCAGCATCACGATCCGCGCGCTGGTCGACATGGTCTGCATCGAGGGACTATCGGTGACGGATGTTCTGAAAAAGAACGGCTGGGCCGTCTATGGTGAGTTGCGGGGGCGGGCTTATGGGGCGCTCGGCGATGCTCTGGACCGGATGCGCCGCTCGGCCCCTGCGCTTCGCTGAAAAAAGGGCTTGACGCTAACCTCTACCGGATCGTAACTCTATGTCATCATCCATAGCTGCGCCCGCCGGGATCACCCGAGCGGGCGTTTTGCGTTAGGAGGCAGCTCATGGCATTTGAGATGGCCCTCGACGCCTCGGACTTCCTCAAAAGAACCGGTGATCTTCTGCAGCGTCAGCTGCCGCAGATCGAGGTCTGGGCTCTGAACTGGACGGCGGACGATGCGCTGGACGCATTGAAGGACAGAATGCAGGTCCAGTTCGACCGTCCGACACGATGGACGCTCGGAGCGTTCCAGGTCTGGCGGGCAACGAAAGCCGACCGCACCGCGAAGGTGCAGGAAAAGCCCTCGGTGGGCCGGCGCCATTATCTGAAAGTGCAGAACCAAGGGGGCGGTCGCCCTCAGACCGGCATAGAGAAGCTGATCGATCAGCATGTCGTGTCGGCACAGATCCTCCGCACGGCAATCCCGGCGACGGGCGGGCCGTTCGAAGGCGCCCGCCTCGATGCATACGGGAACTGGTCGCGTGGCGAGCGAAATCAGGTGCTGTCGCAGCTGCAGGCACAACGCGACGACGCCGCGAATACCACGCAGCGCTCGGCCCGCCGGGCGCGCAACCGGGCGCGGTACTTCGTCCCGAAGCACGGTCTGGCCCCGGGGGTGTATCGCCGCAACGCACCGGATGACATCCCGGTGCGGGTGCTGAAATTCTCGGACAAGGTGCCGACCTACACGCCGGTGCTGCAGTTCGAAGGAACTGTCGCCGCGATCTACCGCGATCGGCTGGGGGTCAATCTTCGCCGGGCCTTCGACCGCGCGCTCGCGACCTCTCGGTGACCTCGCCCCGGCCCCCTTCGGGTCCTTCCCGGGCACCCCCTGCACGCGGGTAATTCGCGCCCCGCAGGTGTCGCCGCTCTTAACGATTTGGAAAGCCTTAACTTAACAACGGAAAGGGCCATGGCCAACCTTAACGCAACCGAACTCGCATCCCGGCTCGGGCTCTCGAAGCCTCGCATCAGCCAGTATGTGAGCGAGGGAAAGCTGGAAGGTTGCTACGAGGGAGAAGGCCGAGCGCGCCGCTTCGATCTGGCCAAGGTTGCCGACGCGCTGGGGAGAAACCTTGACCTCGGCCAGATGACCGGCAACGGGCGCGCGACCCGGCGGACATTGCGGGCCGTAGCCGAGGACGAGATCGCTGACGAGAAGCCCGAGGCGCAAGCGAGCCGCAACCTCACTCGGGGCTACGACGGGCCCGTTGGTGACCGCGATCCTGATCGCCTGGAACTGGCGACACTCCAGATCAAGGAAGAGCAGGCCCGGAAAGCGCGCCGGGACAATGCGCGCGACG
>NZ_JAFKOK010000038.1 GCF_017303295.1 Rhodobacter sp. NTK016B
TGGTGTTGGCGCCGCCCTCGGAACTGAGGTAGCCGGTGATCCGCTCGATCCGGTCGTCAGCGCCCATTTCCCAGGCGGCCACCCATTGGTAGCGCGACCCACCGCCCGAGGCGTAGGTGTCCCTGCGCGCGGCCGGGAACTTGATCATCGCTGGCGCGAGCTTGCCCGCGCCGCTCTGCCGCGCCCCGACCAGCGCCTCGGCCTCGAAAGTGGCGGCCTGGGCGGTGCTGACGGGCTTGTCGGCGTCGGACGTGTTGTCGACATCGCCCAGCCCAAGGTTGACGCGCGCGGTCGCAGCGTTTTCAAGATCGGCAAGGTTCTGCGCCTTCGCCAGCCGCAGGGCATCCGCTTCTGCCTGCGCCGTGCTGACCGGCTTGTTGGCGTCGGATGTATTGTCGACGTCGCCCAGACCGACCTGCGCCTTGGTGACGCTGTGCGGGTTAGACGTGCTCGCCATATGTGCGGCATAGCTTTCGACAATCGCCGACCCTTCGGCGTTCGTCTGGTCGATGATCACCGCGAAATTTGCCGAGGCCGCGACGGGCACTTCGAAACTGATCGTCTCTTGCGCGGTCACGCCTTGGTAGGTCACCGACCACGACCCCGGCATCAGGTCGATCGAGAATGCCGCCGTGGTCGCGTTGGTGGTGACGGTCTTGCGCGCACCCGTTCCAAAGACCGGCGCGACGGCGGTCTCGGCCTCAAGCGCAGCCAGCTTGCCCAGCCTGGTGAAAACAAGCTGCGTTTCAGTCAGCAGTTCGCCGCCGGCGTCATAGAGGACGCCGGACACCGTGCAGGCGTCGGTCATGGGATTACTCGCAGTTTGGGGTCAGTTGTTTCGCTTGGCGATCAGGAACGCGTCGCGATGATTGGATTCGGCCGGGGGCGGCGCCGTGCCGACGATCGTCGTGTCCACGTCGATCTGCAGCGTGTAGCGGACTTGGTTGTAGTTTCCGGCCCAGTCGTCGCGCGCCACAACCGCGCGCCACTGACCGTCAATGGCGGTTTTCTCGGCATCCATGACCTCGGCAGAGCCGAAGGCATCGCCGGAAGTCTTGCGCAGCTCGCGCAAAAGCCGGATGCGGCCGGATCGCGTGCCGTAGTTGAACTCGTCGACTTCCCAGAATATCTGCCGAATATCGCCCCCCGCACGGATCTCCCACGCGGTCGCGAGATTGGTATCGGTCAGCGTCACCTGCATCAGGTCCTGCCATGCCCCCGTGTAGCTGCCGGGCGCATATTCTCCGGGCGCAGATTGCCGGTTAAAATCCGTGATCTCGACATCCGCGCTGGTGCCTGTCGCCCATGCCGACCATGCCGTGGGCACGCTGAGAACGGGCTGCAGGCGCGCGCTGTAGCCGGTGTTGCCGATGATCCCCGAGGACACGATAACCGCGCCCTCGGTGGCATCCACGACCTTCTGCGCGACCAGCACGTCCGTGGCCGTCACCTTGACCTCGCAGAGCAGCGCGGCGGCATCCTCCACCAGATCGGAATCCCAGGTGATCCGGATCGCGGGGCGGCGCTGGAGGGAGGCCGCGTCCGTTACCGCAACGCCCGTCACCGCCGTGACCGGGATCGTCCGATCCCCCGGTGCGGTAACGCCCCCGGCCTGCGGGCCGTTATCGACGGCGGGGATGTCGTAATCCTCGGGGTCGCGCTCGCGCAAAGTGACGGCGACAAGCAAGGTGCCCGGCTGATAGGTGATCTCGACCACCTCGAATAGCTTGTCGGAATAGGGCCAGCGCGAGCTGGTCCATTCGATCGTGTCGAGCGGTTCGAGCTGCTGGAACTCGGGCGGCAGGAAGCCGGTATGGGTGCGCCAGCGCCGGGCATCCTTCGCCATGGCCTGTCCGACCTGGCGCGCCTGCTGGTGATACGGGCAGGCCACCAGCCGCACCGCGCTCAGAAGCCGCTGATCGCCGTCGTCAGCCTCCCATTCCGCATCGAGCAGGGGCTCGGTCTGCACAACCTCCCAAAGCGCGTCGATCGAGGGATGGGCTACGCGCACGCCGTTCGACGTGTTCTGCAGGCCGGGATGCGGGTCATAGCGCTGCGGCTGGGTGATGATCCAATCGGCATCGGTGATCGCCAGCGCGGCCACGTCCGGCTCGCCCACGCGCACCCGGAACACGCCACCGTTTTCCGAGATCTGACCGAGGCACGAGGCCAGCAGCGCGTCGATCACGTCTGCCGGTTCGTCATCGGCAAAGGCGATTTCCAGCCCACCCCGGAACTGGCGCCGCTCGTCTTCCCCTTCGCCCACCAGCGTGTCGCAGACATTCATTGCCGCGACCCAATTTGAAAACGGCAGATCCTCGGCCGGGATGCGCCCGCCATAGACCTCACCCCCGGGCACCGGGATGCCACGCGCGACATTGTACGCCAGCACGATCAGGTTATCCGAGATCTCCCACGTCGCCGGATTGGCCCAGCGATGCGCGCCCGAGCCGCCCGCCGTGGTGTCCTTGCGCGGGTCATAGACCTTGATGCCGGTCATCTCGAACTTGATCGGCGGCAGGCCACCCGTCCAGACCTTCGGGTTGAAGCGCGCGGTCACGATGACATAGGCAACGCCGGTGCCGATCGCGTCAGAGGTCCAGGGCTGATCGGGGTCCGCGCCAAACCTGTCGACCAGCATCGCGTCGGCGCTGGTCTGGGTGCCGTCGTAGAACTTGATCCAGCAGTAATCGCGGCCCTTGAAGGCGTATTCCGTGACTGGGTAGCCATAGTCGGGGTCTGCGGTTTCCCCCAGCGTCACCCACTGATCGCCCATCAGCACGCGGTTCAACGAGACCCCGGGCACGTCCGACAGGCTGATCACCCGCGTGTAATAGGCATTTGGCGTGTCGCCGGCGTTCGTGTGCGAGCCGTGATAGTCAAGATGCCCGCCAGTCACGAAAGTGCCGAGGATCGTGCGTTGCGATGAGGCCTCGCCCGTCGCCATTTCCCCGATCGTCTGGCCCGGGGCCTTGGGCTTGCCCATAATCGCCTGCGCCAGAAGGTTCAGGCCAATGTAAACGCCGAACTCAATGGCAGCCAATCCGACGGCGCCAATACCAGCGACCGAGACCCCGATCGTCTTCAGGCCGACGATGATCGCGCTGACCGGATCGGCAGCCGCCATCGTCGCCCAGCACGATAGCAGGGCGGCAAGAAGGAAAATGCGGATCATGTCAGGGCCGAAGCTCGAAGGCC
>NZ_JAFKOK010000039.1 GCF_017303295.1 Rhodobacter sp. NTK016B
GCGATCAGGAAGAAGATCAGCATCAGGAACACGACATTGATCAGGCCGATCGTCGGCTCGCCCCGGGAACGGGTCTTGGCGGGAACGAGGCTCATGGCAGCACCCGGATCTGGAACGGCGCGCCCCTGAGCGCGGCCAGAACATCGACGAGCCTTTGCGCATCGACACCCTCGCCCAGAGCGATCAGCACCATCCCGCCCTCGCCCGCGAGCGGGGCGAGATGCCCGGCCAGCCCGTCAAGCGCGACGGCGTGCGCATTCACGCGCAGGTCCCCGGGCGAGAGCTGCACGAAGACCGGCGCGGCCTGACCCTGCGCGCCGCCGGGCGCGCCGGGGGTGAGGTCGAGCTCGCCCAGCCGGGTAAAGGTCGAGGTCAGCATGAAGAACAGCAGCAGCAGAAAGATGACGTCGATGAGCGAGGTGAGCGACAGGGTGCTGCGGCGCCGTGGCGGAACGAGGTCAGCCATCGGCCCCCACACCCGCGCAGAGCGCCGTGTCGATGATGCGCTCGGCCATCCGCGCCTCGCGGGCGATGCGCGCATCGAACCAGGTCAGCACCAGCGAGGCGGGCATGGCCACGGCAAGGCCCACGGCGGTGGTCAGAAGCGCGACCCAGATGCCGCCCGCCAGCGCCGACGGATCGACCGCCGCGCCCGCCGCCTGCAGGCCCTGAAACGCCTCGATCATGCCCAGAACGGTGCCGAAGAGACCCAGCAGCGGCGCCACCTGCGCGACGGAATCGAGCAGCCGCAGCCCCGCGCCCAGACGGGCGATCCGCTCGGCGGCGAGACTGGTGAGCCGCGCGCGCAGGGCGGCCTCATCGCGCCGCGTCCCGGCCGCGCCGAGGGCGGCGACGGCCAGCGCCGCCAGATGGCTGGGCGCCTGCGCCGCGCCGTCGCGGGCAAGCGCCGTGTCGCCCCGGTCCCAGGCGCCGAGCGCGGTGTCGAGCCGGTCGTGGCGCCCGACGCCGAGCCGCAGGAATTGCCAAAGCTTGGCCAGGATCAGCGCCAGCGCGATGGCCGACATGGCGATCAGGATCATCACGACGGGACCGCCCAGATCCGCGACCCGTCCCAGCGCGTCGAGAACCGGAGTCATTGCAGCACCTCGACCGGCACGCGGCTTTGCAGCGCCAGCGGTCCGGCGCAGCCCGCGCCCTCGGGCTCGCAGGCGCTGACGCCGTTGATCAAGAGCCGCGAGACCTGATCGCAGGCCAGCCCGCCGATCTCGAACGACCGCACCCGCATCCGCCCGGCGGGCAGGTC
>NZ_JAFKOK010000003.1 GCF_017303295.1 Rhodobacter sp. NTK016B
GCCGCGCGCGACGCCCGCCGCGGCCGAAGCGCCCGCCGCCCAGCCCGCGCCGAGTGCGGCACCTGCCGCCGTACCCGCCGTGGCAGTGCCGGGCCGTCGTCCGATCGTGCCCGCAGGCCAGCCGCTGCCGCCGCAGCCCTCGGCCAACGAGATTTCGCCCGAAGCCCTTGCTACCGTGCGCGAGGTCGAGAAGGGCGCGCGCAAGCTCAACCTGATGGAGCTGACCGAGCGGACCTGCAAATGGCCGATCGGCGATCCCGCGACCGAGGAATTCTGGTTCTGCGGTCTGCCCTCGGTGGCGGGCAAACCCTATTGCGAGGCGCATGTCTCGGTCGCGTTCCAGCCGATGCAGGCGCGCCGCGACCGCCGCCGCTAACGCGCCGGATCACCCAACAAACAGACTGAAGGGGCGCGGTTTGCGTCCCTTTTTTCATGGCGTCAGGACCGGCTTGCTGATGCGGGGCGTGTCGTCGCCATGCGCCGGACGCGACGACGCTGGTCGCAGGACTGTCGCGCAATGTCTTGAAAGGGAAGAGAAAAACAAAAGGCCCGGAGGATCGGTTGACGATCGCGTCCGGGCCTTTGCTTTGATGGTACCGCCTCCCCGGCTTGAACGGGGGACCTCTAGATCCACAATCTAGCGCTCTAACCAACTGAGCTAAGGCGGCACTGCGCGCCGTTTAGCTTCCCCAAACGGCGATTGCAAGGGGGCAAAATGCCAGAGTTTGCACTCGGCGGCCCGGGGCCGCGTTAGCGGCGCGGATTGCCGTCGCCAGACGCCCGGCTTGAGGTATGCTGTCGGCACCGAGCCTGCCGTTCTGCCGTCACGCCCGCTGCCGAGTGCGCTTGCGCGGGGGGGCCGGGCAGGCTAGGCACGCCGCGGACACATCAAAAGGCCGGACAATGAGCATCAACAAGGAAAGCGATATCGCCGCCAATCTGCAGATCGGGCCGACCTCGGTGGGCATGGTGCGGATCTATGTCGAGGGTGACGGAATCGAACTGCCGCTGGATTTCGATCCCGAGGAAGCGATGGAAATTGCCGAGGAACTGCGCCTTGCCGCCGAAGCCGCCGCGACGATGCGCGATGGCGGGGCCAAGGGCGGAGCGAAACCGGGGAAGGGTAAAGGCAAGCGCTGAGGCGCTTGGCTGAGGTGAGAGACCGGACACGACCCAAGCGGAATTCGTTGCGGCTGCTTCCTTCCGGACCTGACCGGGTTGGCGAAATGCCTGCCCGCGCCGATCTCTCGACGCGCTATCTATGAAAGACGCGCAGGCTTTGCAAGGGTGGATCGTGCCCGTTCGCTGCGCGCAAGCCGCGTCCCTCGGGTGCCTTCGTGTTGTTTCTCGCCGGAGATGCCGCGATACTGCGAAATCCGGATCTGGACCGGCGGCGCTGAACCGGGCCTGTCCCGCGCTATGTAAGAGACCATGAGCAAACGCGGCTATCATCACGGAAATCTGCGTCAGGCCTTGGTCGATGCCGCGCTGGTGTTGATCGCCGAAAAGGGCCCGACCGGCTTTACCATGGCCGAGGCCGCGAAAAGCGCCAGCGTCTCGGCGGCCGCGCCCTATCGGCATTTCGCCGGGCGCGAAGACCTGATCGCCGAGGTCGCGGCGCAGGGCTACGACGTTTTTGCCGACGTGCTGGAATTCGCCTATAACGGCGGCGAGCCTTCGCCGCTGGCCGCGTTCGAAGCGGTGGGCCGGGCCTATCTTGCCTTCGCGCGCAAATATCCCGGCCATTACATGGCGATGTTCGAATCCGGTATCTCGCCGCGCCAGACCCCCGCGCTGGCGCAGGCCTCGGACCGGGCGAATGCGGTCTTGTCGACCGCCGCCGATGCCCTGTCGCAACGCATCCCCGCCGACAGACGCCCGCCTGCGGCGATGTTCTCGGCCCATATCAGCGCGATGAGCCACGGTATCGTCGAGCTTTACACGCGCGGCAAACCCGGCGCGCGCGCACCCTTCACGCCCGAGGAACTGCTCGAAGCGGGGATCGGGATCTACCTGCGCGGTCTGGGGCTGATCTCGGGCGATTAAGGCGGCGCGACTCGCGCAAGATGACGCCTGCCGGAGCGATTTTTCCGCTAGGGTTGCGCGCGCCTGATAGCGATAACGTCATCCCCCCGTCTCAGCCCCAGCAGAAATTATGTGTGATTTCCATAGCTTCTGACAGAGTCTCGCGCGCTTTTTCCGCGCGGCTGCCCCATTTTGGCCCGTTTCCTGAGTAAGTTAACCATTAATCCGAATTTGCAGGGCGGCTTAAACGCGCCGCGTGTTGTGTTGACCCGTATCGCAGGGAGTGAGCCATGAGAATCGCCGTCGCCGGACTGGGGGCCGTCGGGCTTGCCAACGCGATCCTCCTCGCCCGCCTGCATGACGTCGTTGCGCTCGACCCGCGTCCGGGACGGGTGGCGATGGTCAATCGCGGCCTGACCCCCGTCGATGACCCCGAATGCGCCGAATATCTGGCAAGCGGCATGTTGAACTTGCGCGCGACGCTTTGCACGAACGAGGCCTTTCGCGGCGCCGAGGTGGTGATCGTCGCGCCGCCCCCCGCCGATACTGAAACCGAGCGTTTCGACACCGCACAGATCGAGGCGCTGGTCGAACGGGTCCATGACACCAATCCTCATGCGCTGATCGTGATCCGCGCAACCGTGCCGGTCGGGTTCACCGCCGCGCTGATCGAGAAGACCGGCTGCAAGCAGATCCTTGTCGTGCCCGATTTCCACCGCGAGGGGCGGGCGCTTTACGACAATCTCTATCCGGCCCGCATCGTCGTCGGCGAGGTCAGCACGCGCGGCACGATGATCGCCAACCTGTTTCGCGGCGCCGCACTCACGCGTGATATCGCCATCTTGCAGACGGCCCCGACGGAAGCCGAGGCGATCAAGATCTTCACTGCCTCGTATCTGACGCTGCGGATGTCGTTCTTCAACGAACTCGACACGATCGCTCTCGCCGCCGATCTCAATGTCCGTGAGGTGATCGAGACGCTGGGCTCCGATCCGCTGGTTGGGCGGCATGACGACAATCCGGGTTTTGGGTTCGGCGGGCCTTTCCCCGCCCGTATCTCGCGGCAGGTCCTCGAGTCCTTCGGGACGGTGCCGCAGCACATGATGAGGGCCATCGTTGACGGCGACGACGCGCGCAAAGAGGCGCTGACGCAGGCCATCCTGTCGCGCCGTCCGCACCGTGTGGGCATTCACCGCCCGGTGGCCGGTCGCGGCGGGGATGAAAACCCCGATACCGCGATGCGTGACATTCTGGTCCGGCTGGCCTCGTGCGGGGTCGAGCTGGTGGTGTACGAGCCCGGCTCTCATGCCCGCGAGGCCTGCGGCTACAGGATTGAAACGGATTTCGGGCGGTTCGCCGATGGCTGCGACCTGATCGTGGCGAACGCGATGACGCCCGATCTGGCCGGGCTTGGACCCAAGGTTTTCACCCGCGACCTGTTCAGCCGGGGTTGAGCAGGCGCCGTGACGTCGATGCAGTGAGGAGTATGAGGATGCGTATTGCGGTAATTGGACTGGGCTTCGTCG
Source organism: Rhodobacter sp. NTK016B (assembly GCF_017303295.1). Lineage (GTDB taxonomy): Bacteria > Pseudomonadota > Alphaproteobacteria > Rhodobacterales > Rhodobacteraceae > Pararhodobacter. The sequence continues at coordinate 3,552 of NZ_JAFKOK010000003.1, forward strand.
CGATCAGCGATGCGCTGGCTTTGGCCCGCCAGCACGAGGTGGTGCTGACCGGCCCGCTGCCCGACCGGGTCGATGCGATCAATGCGGGCGATCTGCCGCTCGCCGATCCGGGCGTCGCCGACTACGTCGCGCAGAATACGCTGAACCTGCGCGCGACGCTGGATTTCGATGAGGCCCTGAAAGGGGCGGGCATGGTGCTGATCTCGACGCCGCTGCCCAAGGATCCCGAGCGTCACGGCTATCGCACTGCCGAACTCGATTCGCGCATCGAGATGGCGCATGAGCGCTGCCCCGGCGTGCCCATCGTCATCCGCTCCGCTGTGCCCATCGGCTATACTGAGGGATTGCGCAGCCGGCTCAACAGCCGTTCGATCCTGTACGCTCCGGAATTCATGCGCGAAGGGCATTCGCTGCAGGACGCGCTGTCGCCCGCGCAGATCGTCATCGGCGATCGCGGGTCGCTGGGCGAGAAGGTCGCGGCCGTTTTCCTTGGCGCGGCGCTGAACACCCGGATCCCCGTTCGTCGTATCGGCACCGCCGAGGCCGAGGCGGTCAAACATTTCTCGCAGGCCTATCTCGCCACGCGGCTGGCCTATTTCAACGATCTCGACAGCTACGCGATGACGCATGGCGTCGATGCGCGCAAGGTGATCGAGGGGCTGTGTCTGGACCCCCGGATCGGCACAAAGGCGAATAATCCCTGTTTCGGCTTCGGCGGTCAGCGTCTGGCCCGGAGCACCGCGCATCTGTCCGAAGCCTTCGCCGCCGTGCCCGCGCGCATCTTGCCCAACCTTGCCAAGGCCGGCGAGGCCCGTCTTGATTTGCTGACCCGCGCGGTTCTGGATCGCGGGGCCGAACGGCTGGGCATTTTCCGCCCGACCCGAGGGGGCGCCGAGGACGAGACCGACGCGCTCAACGCGCTTGAGACCCGGCTGCGGGGCGAGGGGGTCACGATCATCGAATATGTCGGCGAGGGGCTGGACGAGGAATTCACGCGCTTCAAGGAGGATTGCGATCTGGTCATCACCCAGCGCATGAACCCCGCTCTGGCCGATATCAGCGCCAAGGTTTTCTGCCGCGACCTGTTCGCCGCCTGATTGGCACCTAGCCAAACCGTGCCGCACGCGGTCGCCTTCGGGGGGGCCGCGATCGTCTGTCGCGCCAGGGCAATGGCTTTGCCATTCCCCGCAAAGACAGATACCGGATGCGTGATTGAATGCGACGGAAAGCCAGAAGCCATCCGTGTAAGACCTGACGCCGCTCGCGCGGCCCGATCTCCTGGAGTGTTTTCATGCGCTTGACCCGCTCGTTGCGCGCGTCCCGATCCGTCTTTTCCTATCCCCGTTTCCGTTCCGTCGTGATGGCCGCGCTGATGCTCGGCGGCGCGATACCCGGCATCGCCGCCGCGCAGATGCGCGGGCCTGCCGGGCCGGTTTCGGTCGGCGTGGTGACGCTGGAAGAGCAGGACATCCCGGTCACCGTGACGGTGCCGGGCCGGGCCGTGGCCTATGAGAGCGTCGATATCCGGCCGCGGGTCAGCGGCATGATCTCGGAGATTGCCTATCAGCCCGGTCTGCCGCTGGAGCGCGGCGACGTGCTGTTCCGCATCGAGAGCGAAACCTACGAGGCCGAACTGGCCACCGCCGAGGCGCGGGTCGCGCTGGCCGAGGCCGCGCAGCGGGCGGCGGATGCGACGGTGACGCGCTACGAGGCGCTCGAAGGCACCGGCATCAGCACCGGATCGCTGGAAACCGCGCGCGTGGCCTCGATGCAGGCCGCGGCCGATCTGAGCTCGGCCCGCGCCAGCCTGCAGATCGCGCGGCTCAATCTGGAACGGACCGAGATCACCAGCCCGATTTCGGGCCGCGCCACAGTGCCCGGCGTTTCGGTGGGCACGTTGGTGACCGAAAATCAGGCCGACGCGCTGACGACAGTGACGCGGGTCGATCCGATCTATGTGGATATCGAGGAATCGAGTCGCCGCATCGGCGAGATGCGCGCGCGGTTCAGCGCGGGCGCCCTGCAGCGCGGCGAGTCGCTTGAAATTGCGCTCAGGCTGGAAACCGGGGCGATCTATCCGGGGCGCGGCGAGCTGGTCTCGCCCGGCGTCGCGGTCTCGACCACCACCGGCACCACGAGCTTCCGCATCCGCTTCGACAATCCCGACCGGCTGATCCTGCCGGGGCAATTCCTGCGCGCGGAACTGACGCTTGGCACCACGGCTGCGATCCTCGTGCCGCAGATGGCGACGTCGCGGTCGTCCTCGGGCGCGCTGACCGCCTATGTCGTGGCCGATGGCGTGGCCCGGCAGCGGGTTCTGACCAGTCAGGGCACGCATGGCAATGGCTGGGTCGTGACCGAGGGGGTCGCGCCGGGCGAACAGCTTGTGGTCGACGGGCTGACCAACCTGTCCGACGGGGCCGAGGTCGCACCGGTCGCGGTGATGATTTCGGATCAGGGCGTTGTCACGCCCGCCGATGGCAGTTCGCAGGCTTTCACGCTGCCCGACGCGCCGGCGGGGAACTGATCCATGGGACGTTTCTTTATCGCGCGGCCGGTCTTTGCCTCGGTCCTCGCGCTGCTGGTCATGCTGGGCGGGCTGTGGGCGGCGATCTCGCTGCCGGTGTCGCAATATCCCGATATCGCGCCGACCACGGTGCGGGTCTCGGCCAGCTATGGCGGCGCCACCGCCGAGGCGGTCGAGAACTCGGTCACGCGGGTGCTGGAAGACGCGATGACCGGGCTCGACGGGATGCTCTACATGACCGCGCGCTCGTCGCAGGGCTCGGCCTCGATCGAGCTGGTCTTCGATGACAGCGTCGATCCGGTCGATGCCCAGAACGACGTGCAATCCAATGTCCAGCAGGTCGAGAACCAGCTTCCCAGCGTCGTGCGCAGTCAGGGCATTGGCGTGTCGCGTTCGTCCTCGTCGATCCTGATGGTGGTGGCGCTGGTCGACAATTCCGGCCAGCTATCAACGCTGGAACTGGGCGATCTGATCACTAACGTGGTCGAAGGCCCGATCCAGCGCGTCGACGGCGTTGGCGGGATCAGCAGCTTCAGCGCGGGTTATGCGATGCGCATCTGGCTCGATCCGCTGTCGCTGGCGCGCTACGGGCTGACCCCCACGCAGGTGGTCGCGGCGGTCGAAGCGCAGAACACCACCGTTTCGGTGGGCGCGCTGGGCGAACAGCCGACCGTGCAGGGCCAGCAATTCACTGCCACGATCACCGCCCAGAGCCAGCTTACCAGCGTCGACCAGTTCGAGCGCATCCTGCTTCTGACCGATGAAGAGGGCGGCTCGGTGCGGCTGCGCGACGTCGCGCGGGTCGAGATCGGGCAGGAAAGCTATGGCGGCGGCGCGCGGTACAGCGGCATGCCGGCGGCAGGGTTCGGCATCAATCTGGAAACCGGCGCGAATGCGGTCGATACCGCCGCCGCCGTCAGGGTCGCGCTCGATCAGCTTCAGAATGCCTTGCCGGACGGCGTGGCGTTCGAGATCGCGCATGACACGTCGCCCTTTGTCGAGCTGTCCATCGAGCAGGTCTATCGCACGCTGATCGAAGCCATCGTGCTGGTGTTCCTTGTGCTGGTGGTCTTCCTGCAAAGCTGGCGCGCGACGCTGGTGCCGCTGGTGGCAGTGCCGGTCGTTCTGCTGGGGACCTTCGGTGTGCTTTATGCCACAGGCTTCACGATCAACACGCTGACCATGTTCGCGCTGGTTCTGGCAGTGGGCTTGCTGGTCGACGATGCCATCGTCGTCGTCGAGAATGTCGAACGCCTGATGGAGGACGAGGGACTTTCAGCGCTGGACGCCACGCGCAAGAGCATGGGTCAGATCACCTCGGCGCTTGTCGGGATCAACGTGGTGCTGGCTGCGGTGTTCCTGCCGATGGCGTTTTTCGGCGGCTCGACGGGGGTAATCTATCGGCAGTTCTCGGTCACGATGGTGGCGGCGATGACACTGTCGCTGTTCGTGGCCATCGTCGTCTCGCCGCCGATGTCGGCGCGGCTGTTGCGCCCCAAACCCGAAGGCGGCGGCATCGCGCCGGCGCGCTGGTTCAACCGGGGCATGGCAGGGGCTGTCGCGGGCTATGCCGCGGGCGTGCGCGGCTCGCTGAAGGTGCCGGCACTCATGGTGCTGGTGCTGGCGGGCGTTCTGGGCGGTGCGTGGTGGGTCAATGAACGTCTTACCTCGTCCTTTATCCCGGCCGAGGATCAGGGCGTGCTGATGACCATCATCTCGCTCGACGAGGGCGCCACGGCGCAACAGACGCTGTCGGTGGTCGAGCGGGCCGAAGACTTCCTGCTGAACGAAGAGAGCGAAGCCGTCGCCTCGACCTTTGCCGCTCTGGGTTGGGGCTTTGGCGGTGGCGGTCAGAACAGCGCGATGCTGTTCATCCGGCTCAAGGATTTCGCCGAGCGCGAAGGGCGCCCCGATCTGGCTGCCAGCGCGGTGGCGATGCGCGCCAATATGGCGTTTTCCTCGAACCGCTCGGGGCGGATCATGGTCTTGCAGCCACCCGCGATCATGGGGCTGGGCAATACCGGCGGGTTCTCGATGTATCTCGTCGATCAGGCCGGCAACGGGACCGAGGCGCTGCTGGACGCGGCCGGTCAGCTTGAAGCGCTGGCAGCGCAGGATGCGCGCCTGACCAACGTGAACGCGCGCGGCATCGGCGAAGACGTCGCGCTGCGCATCGATATCGATCAGGAAAAGGCCGAAAGCTTCGGCGTTTCGCTGTCGGGCGTGAACCAGATGCTGTCGATCATTTTCTCGGGGCGCCAGGTCAACGACTTCGTGCTGGGCACCGCGTTGCGCCCGGTGATCGTCCAGGCCGATGCCGAATACCGCATGCAGCCCGAGGATCTGCTGGCCTGGTACGCGGTCAATACGCAGGGCGAGCCGGTGCCGTTCTCGGCCTTCATGGAGACAAGCTGGGAACCCGTCGCGCCCTCGCTGCGGCGCTATGGTGGCAACGCGGCGGTCGAGATCGCGGGCTCGCCGGGAACGGGCGTCAGCTCGGGCGTCGCGATGGAGGCGATGGCGGAGCTCGCAGCCGAGATCGGCGGCGGCTATGCCGTCGCCTGGACCGGGATCAGCTATCAGGAACAGCAATCGGGCGCGCAGGCGCCGTTGCTCTATGCGATTTCGGCGCTGGTGATCTTCCTTGCGCTGGCCGCACTTTATGAAAGCTGGACGATCCCGTTCTCGGTCATGCTGGCCGTGCCGGTCGGCGTGCTGGGCGCGCTTCTGGCGGCGTGGCTGTTCGGGCAGTCGAACGATGTGTATTTCAAGGTGGGGATGCTCACGACCATCGGTCTGGCCGCACGAAACGCCATTCTGATTGTCGAATTCGCCGAGGATCTCAGGCGACAAGGCCGGACCCTGACGCAGGCCGCGATCGAGGCTGCGCGGCTTCGCCTGCGGCCCATCCTGATGACCGCGCTGACCTTCATCCTTGGCGTGTTGCCGCTCGCCACCGCAAGCGGGGCAGGGGCGGCGTCGCAGAACGCCATCGGGACCGGGGTGATCGGCGGCATGATCGCGTCGACCTTCCTCGGGATATTCATGGTGCCAGCACTCTACGTGCTGATCCTGCGCCTGTTCGGGCGGGCCCCGAAACCCGAGGCCCGCTGAACGTCTGGATGACCGGAAGGCCCGCCGCGAAGGCGGGCCTTTCAGCCCTCGGCCAGAACGGTGTTCTCGATGGCGCCCAGCTCGTCGATCTCGCACCGCACGACGTCGCCCGGCTTCAGGTAGCGCGGCGGTTTCGACGCCATGCCGACCCCGCCGGGCGTGCCGGTGAAGATCACGTCGCCGGGTTTCAGCGTCATCACTTTCGACAATTCCTCGATCTGCGCCCAGACGTTGAAAACCAGATGCCGGGTATTCGAATCCTGCCGCAGATCGCCATTCACGAAGCACTTGATATCCAGCGCGTGCGGATCGCCCACTTCGTCCAGCGTCACGATGGCCGGGCCTATCGGGCCATGGGTGTCAAAGGACTTGCCCAGCACCCATTGCGGCGTCTTCATCTGCCAGTCTCGGGCGCTGACATCGTTGCCCACGCAGAAGCCGAAAACATGCGCGGGCGCCTCGGCGGCGGTGATGTGGCGACCGCCCTTGCCGATGATCGCGACCAGTTCGACCTCGTAATCGACCGCGTCGCTGGAACGGGGCGCCTCGATCGGATCGAACGGACCCGAAAGCGCATTCGCCTGTTTCGAGAACCAGATCTGTTCGGTGGGTGTGGTCATGCCCGACCCGCTCATCTCTGCGATATGGTCGGCATAATTGAGACCGATGGCCATCATCTTCTCGGTCGCGTCCAGCGGGCAGAGCAGCCGCACATGGGCGAGCGGCACGCCCTTGCCTTCGGCCTCGGCGCTTTCCAGCTGGGGGGCCAGCTCGGACCAGCGGGCGATGGCGTCGCGGGCGTCGGTCGGGGCCTCGGCGATCAGTTCGGACAGCGCCACGGCGCGATCGGCCATCAGAAGACCAAGCTGCGCCGGGGCGTCGCCTTTGCAAAAACGGATGAGCCGCATGATATGTCCTTTCCATTCCGTGCCGCGCGACGGAATCGTCGCGCGCATCGTCGGACCAGAGGGGCGCTGAAACGCCCGCGCCCGTCAAGTCCCGACATCCGCCGCCGATCTCGGCCTCAGTCCTTGCGGTCCGGATCGTTGCGAAACGACAGGATCGAGAACGGCTTTTGCGCCGCGCGCCCGTGATCGGCCTCGGGGCCCGGATCGGCATGGGGGTGCGAGGATTGCGGTTTCGGCGGTGCGGGCGGCGTGGGGCCCGATCCGCCGCCCGGCGGCGTGAAGATCGGAGTGATGCCGCTGGTCGCGCCGCGCTGCACCGGCCCGGCCCCGTTGCCCGCCAGCATCCCGCCCGCCGCCGTCGCCGCGCCGCCATGCGTGGCCTGCTCGACGATCAGCGCGACGAAGCTCTTGCGCAGCCGCCAGACGCCGCCCTCGGGGCCATGTTCGTAGCGGGCGTAATCCGCCGCCGCGTCCAGGATCAGCCGCGCCGCCAGCGCGGCATCGGGCGGCACGCCGCGCAGCGACAAACTGTGGGTATAAACCGGCCCGTCGCCCCCCGCCATGTGGACGGGTTCGTTCTTCCACAGCGTGACCATCATCCGCGCCGCGCGGTGGGGGGCGCCGGGTTGCACGGTCTCCAGCGCGCGCTGCACGCGGTCGGCGATGCGGTCGGGCGCGGTCAGGCTGTCATCCTCGCGCAGGTCGCGACCGCGTTCGAGGCTGGCCGCCATGCCCGCGAACAGGATTGCCACATCGACGAGCACCGCCATCAGCAGCGAGAAGATCGCATAGAGATTGCCGTCCTGCAGCGAGCGCAGCACCCGGCGCGGATCATAGCCGGGCGTCGTGAATTCGCTTTCCAGCTGGTTGATCGTCGAGGCCAGTGCCACCATCCGGTCGCTGCCGGTATTGGCCGCCGTCATGCAGCGCGTCATCCAGGCAAGCCGCGCGCGCAGATAGGGCGGGATCGCTTGCGGATCGGGGGCGGCGCCGTCCATCAGGGCCGCGTTTTCCTGCGCAATCTCTTCCTCGGACCGTCCACAGGGTCCCTGCATCTGCACCAAGGCCGCCTCGGCCGCGTCGATGCGGTCGAACCAGACCTCGACATCGACGATGTCGCAGGACGGCAAATCGCCCGGCGGGAGGCCCAGATCGATCAGCATCTCGCCCCCTGCCGAACAGGCGCGCGAGATCTGGCGCAAGCCTTCGCGGGTCGGGGCTACGTTGTATTCGGCGCGCGGGGTGGTGAAGGAACTGCGGTCGGTGATCGGCGGCGGCAGGCTGTCCTGAGCGGGCGCGTTCTGCGCATCGGCCTGCGCGGCCTGCAGGCGGCGCCGGGCCTCGGCCAGAGCATCGCGGGCGGCGCTCTCGGCTTGCTGGGCTTCGATCACGGCGGTGTCGTAGCGCTCGATGGCGGCCTGCAGCTCGGCCTGACGACGCTGAGCGCTGCGGCAGATCGGGCCGCATTCGGCGATGCCGGTGCCGTCGCGCCCGCCGCGCGCCTCGGTTTCCTCGGCCTGCGCGGCCTGCAGGTCGGTCTGCAATTGCGGCAGGTTTGTCTCGCGCGCGGTCTGGGCGCGGGTCACGTCGGTCTGGGCGCGGGTAATCGCCTGTTCGGCGGCGGTGACCCCGGCCTCGGCGGTATCGACGGCGGCGGCCAAAGCGGCGGCGCGGGCGATCAGGTCCTGTCGACGGGCCTCGTAGGCCGAGATCTGCGCCTGAAGCGCGCTGCGATTGGCCACGAAGAGCGACGACATCGTGTCGATGCGCTCGGACAGGTCCTGATAGGCCGCGCCTGCCCGGGCCTCGCGCTGGAAGTCGCGCAGATCCTCGGCGGCGGCGTCGTTGATCTGGCGCACGAGCGAGGCGGTCTGCGTCTCGATCACGTTGTCGCGGTCGAGCGCGCGCGTCACATCCGATTGCCCGGCCAGGAAATAGGCCATGTAGCCAAAGCCCGACGAGAACATCAGCAGGCCGAAATAGATCGCAACCGACATCACCAGCCCGGCCCAGGTCGAGGCCTTGCGAATCAGCCCGCCGATCACCGCATAGGCGAGGATGGCGATCAGCAGCACGCCGCCCAGCCCCGCCGCTGCCATGCCACCGTCAAGGCCGTTCCATCCCTCGGCAAGCGCGCTGGCAAGTTGCGCCAGCGACAGGCCAGAGATCAGCGCCAGACCCAGCAGGACAAGCGGCAGCAGCACCACCAGCCGCGCCGCCGCGCGCCGTCCGCGGCGCAGCGGGCGGTCGTCGGGCGCGTCGTCGGCCATCGCATCGCGCAGATGGGTGGCGGGGGCCAGCCGCTGGACGCTGTCCGAGATCCTCAGCGCGTACATCAGCATCGAAAGCTGGATGCCCAGCGATAAAAGACCCGCCATCAGCACGGTCAGCAGCGACCCGGTTTCGGCATTGGTCTTCAGCAGGCTGAGCAGGCCCAGCGAGGTGGTGATCGCCGAGACGGTCGACATAAGCAGCGCCGCCCAGACCGAGATCTTCTCAAGTTGGCCCGCGCCCGACAGCCGCCCGTTGCCGAAGGTCAGCGACGCCCCTACCAGCGCCATGACCGAGGCTGAGGCAACCGCAACCAGCACCGCGTCGAAATCGCCCACCAGCCGCGAAAAGGCCGAGGCGCCGGTGACGAACAGCAGGTAGAGCGCGGTCATTCCCAAGGGCACGACCAGCGCCAGACCGGCAAGGATGAGGCCTTTCTGTTTCATCGGATCCTCTGTCTGAACAGCAGGTTACGCCCCGGCTGCACGGCGTCCTCGGGACGTGCGGCAAGCGAGGCGGCGGCCAGTGTGGCGACCGCGAAGGGAAGCGCGACAGCCAGATGGTGGCTGGCGCCGAACGAGGCAAAAGTCATCGGCTGACCCATCACCGGGAACAGGCCCAGCACATTGCCCCATGCCAGCCCGATCTGCGCCGCCATCAGCGCCGCGAAACCAATGGCCGCGCCGCCCGCCAGCCACGCGGCAGGGGGAAACACCGCCCGCGTCAACAGCGCGCCAAGCCCGATGCTGAGCGCGCAGGCGATCAGCGCCATCTGCGCCCCGGCATAGATCATCGCGCCATCGTAGCCCATCGCGTGGACCAGTGAAACGGCGGCGAAATCGTCCTGAATGGCGGGCACGGCCAGAAGCAGCGCATCGGCCTGCGGCGCGGGCATGCGGGGCAGCCCGGCGGCGCAAAGCCATGCGTCCAGCCGGCAATGCGCCGCCGCCAGCGCGTCGCGGGCACGGGCCAGCTGGGTTCCGGTCTCGGGGAAGTCGATCATCCGGTCGGGGTTGCTCAGCGCCATGTCGTACCACGATTGCGCGCGCAGCCACGGCGTCAGCAGGTAGCGCATCAGGTCGAAATCCGCACCCTCACGAAAGGCAGGATGCCGGGCGACCCACAGGCTGACCGATCCCAGCGCGGCGGTGACGACACCCAGCAGCACGAGCGGCCACAGGCTCGAGCGTTGGGCGATCCAGCGCGCGGCACGGGCGCGCAGAGCGGCCATCCCGGCGCGCGGATCGAACCGGCCCTTCGGGATCGGCAGGCCGCCCAAACTGCGCGCATGAAGACGGCGGCGCAACTGAACCGCGTGCAACACGCTGCCCGCACAGAGCGCCGCGAGGATGGCGACGGCGCAGACGAGGATCGGTGACATGTCGTAATTCAGCGCCGAGGCGATCAGGATCGCCAGCGCCAGTGTCACCGCCAGAACCGGAGGACCCAGCGACAGCGCGCCCTCGGCGGCGGTGAGCATCCGGCGCCGGGCCAGATCGGCGGTCAGCGTCACCGAGACCAGCAGCACCAGCACCGATTTCGCCAGTTCCGAAGGCTGGAACAGGCCGAAGACCCCGGTTTCGGTGCCGATCAGCGTCACCCCGAGCAGGATCACGACCAGCATCGCCGCGATGCGCCCGCGCCAGCGCTGCTGCCCGTGCGCGACGGGCAACAGGGCTCGGCGCAGCCCGGGGATGCCAACACCGCCCGCGATCAGCGCCGTTACCGCGCCCGCCAGCCCGATCAGCGCCAGCGCCCAGAGGTGGCGCTCAAGCAGGCCCGACCAGCGCTCGGACCCGTCGATCAGCGCCAGCCGCGTGCCCGCAACCGCGCCGGGCAGCGCCACCGCGCAGAGCCACGCCCAGAACAGCGCGGCCATCGGCGTCAGCCCCCGCATCAGCAGCGGCGCGACCATCGCTGCGCCTGCGCCCGCCAGCCGGTGTTCCAGCGCGCCGCCTCCGGTGGCGCCCAATTGCCACGCGGCCACAGCCAAGGCGAGCGCGCTCAGCGCCAGCGCGATCCCCGCAAGCCTCCGCGCGCGGGTCAGCCCCGGTTGCACCAGCGCCGTCACGCCCTGCGCCACAAGGGCCGCCGCCAGCGCCAGTCCGGCCAGCGGAAGCAGCGGCAAGGGCAGAAGGGCAAAAGCCAGTCCGGCGGCGGCCAGTCCCAGCCCCGGACCGGCGCGCGTGGTCAGCAGCGAGGCGAGCGCGGAGAGCCCGGCAATCGCCGTCAGAAGCGCCGCCGAGAGGGCCAGCCGCTCAGGGGCCAGGCGTTGCGTGACGGCGCTGAGTTGCCGGGTTATCGGCGCGCCCTCGGGCAGCGCGACCACCGCCTCGGGGTCGAGCCAGACGCGCCGCTCGACCGGCCGTAGCGTGAGCACATCGCCCTTGATTTCCAGAGCATAATGCGTGCGTCCGACGATCAGCCGTTCGACAAGCGGGCGCCCGTAGCTATCGCTCAGCGGTATGGCGCGACCCTCGATATCGGTTTCTGCATCGCCGATGATCAGACGTGCGGCGCGGCGCCCATTCTCGACCATCCAGCGCGCCGGGCGGGTAAGCGTGGCGCTTTCGCGGATCAGCCGGACGGCGTCGGGCGGCAGGTCGGAATCGGGGATCAGCCCTGCCTCGGCGGCCCGCTCCAGCGCGGCGGGCGTGACCGCGCCGCCCAACGCATAGCGCCGCTCGACGCTGCGGATAAGACCGCCAAGCCGGTCGAAAAGCTGCGTTCCCGCCCGCGCCTCGGTTTCGCCCAGCCGCAGCGCCAGCCCCCCGGCATCGAGCTGTGCCACACGGTCGCCCCGGCGCATCGTCAGGCTGTCGCCGTCGCGCATCAGCGCCCATTGCGCGCGCCCCAGTGCCAGAAACGAGGCGCCTTGCGGGATCTCCAACCGCGCGGTGTCGTCATAGCCCTTTGCGGTCACGAAACCCAACCGGTGCTCAGGATCGAGATCATAGGCCACGATGGCGCCATCCGCCCCAAGCTCCAGGCCGACATGCCGCCGCCCGGTCGGCCCGTCGGCCTGCTGCACCAGCGCGTCGCGACCCAGCACCACGGGGGCGCCGGGGGCGAGGGTCACGCTCAGCGCCTGCAGCCGCTGGCGCGCGGGCAAGTCGCCTGCCATGGCCCAAAGCCACCAGCCGCAGCCTGCCAGAACTGCCAGCGCGGCCAAGGTCGTCAGGACGCGCAGAAGCATCGGTATAGTGAGTGGAAGCCATCGCGCGATCATGGCCAGACCTGCGCGTCGAGGCGTTGCATCAGCGCGGCGCTCATATGCGCGCAAAGCGGTGGCACCGTCAGCCCTTGGCTGCCCGAACGCGGGGTCCCTTCGAGCGTGATCGCGCAGCCGATAGCAAAAGCGGGGCTGCCATCGGGCGCGTCGAGCCAGCCTGCAAAAGTCGAGATCCGGTCGCGCCCGATGCCGCGCTCGGCGGTGCCGGTCTTGCCCCCGGTCCGCCCGGCAAGCTCGGGCGCGCGGCGCGCGAAGACCGCGCGCGCAGTGCCCCGGCCATCGGGCGCGGTGACCGCACGCAACCCGTTCTGCACGCGGTCCAGTAGCCACGTCGCCTGCAGCCCCGAGAAGAGCGGCGCGGCCACCGGCAGGGGCGCGATCAGTCCCGGTGACACGGCGCGGTTGAGCCGGATCGACCCGGCCAGCTGCGCAAGGATCAGCGGCCCGGCCTGCACCTGCTGTCCATAAGCGCCGTTGGCGATGGCGCGGCTGCGCTCGGCTTCGGACAGGTCTGGTGCGATAGCCTCGATCAGCGCCGGGTCGCGGGGCAGGATCGGCAGATCGCGCCCGCCATCCAGTGAGGCCGGGCGATCCAGTCCCAGCCGTCGCGCCAGATGCGCCGCGACCGGCGCTTGGGCGGCGGATTCGACGCGCAGCATCGCCGCGGCGAACCAGATATTCGACGACCGCTCCAGCGCCTCGGCCAGCCCCATCGTGGCGCCCTCGTCACCCGCCAGCGGCCCCGCGCGTCCGCTATCGGCAATCGGGTGGGTATGAAATCCCTCGGGGCAGTCGCGCGTCCGAGCACCGATGGGCCGCGCGGACAGGTCAAGCGGAATGCACAGTCCGAACGCGCCCGACAGCGCGCCGGGGCCAAGCAGCCGGTCGGCCTCGGGCCGGGCGACGCCGTCGATCACGCGCATCAGGTCGCCCGCATCGAGCTGCCCGAGCAGGCCCGCATCCAACGCCTCGATCATCGCCAGCGCGCTGAACATCTTCCAGGCCGAGCCGGGGATCTGGTGCCAGCGCCGCCCGGTCCAGGCGGCCGCGCCGGGCGCATACAGCCCGCCCGGATCATGCGCGGCAGCGGCAAGGGTCCAGGCCGAGCGCCCCTCGGGCGGGACCGGCACCCCGGCGGTGGCACGGATCGCGCCGGGTCGGGTCACATCGCGCAGGTCGATCACCACCAGCGAGGCCTGCGGCCCGTTCTCGGCAAACCGGCGGGGCAGATCGGCGAACGGCCCGCCCGACGGGGCCAGCATCGCCGCCAGCACCTCCTGCGTCAGCGCCTGCAGATCGGGATCGAGTGTCACCGCGCCGGTGAGTTCATCCGCCAGCATCGCCGCTGCAGCCAGCAGGCCGCCCGGCGTGTCCGCGTCGCTGCCGGTGACAGGCACAAGCCCCAGTCGCCGCGCCCGATCCGAGGCGACGAGGCGTCCGGCCTCGATCCGCGCCCAAAGGGTCAGGACCGGCGGCGCGGCCTCGGGGCTGTCACCGTCTCGTATCCGGGGTTGCGCGCGGACATAGCGGCGGGACGGGGCAGCGATCCACTCGGGGCGGCATTCGGGCGTACAGGCCAGTCGCACGCGGTCGCTTAGATAGGTACCGGTGACAGGGGCGTCGGGCGGCACCGGCAGTGGCGCGATCACAAGGCTGTCCGCCGCGTTCTGCGTTAACCGCCGCAACCGCAGCGCCGCCGGGTCCTGACCCGCCGCACAGCCATCCAGCCGACCATCGCGGGCGCGGCACCATCGCCGGACGATGCGCCACCCCTCTGGGACGGCCGCGAGCCGCCCCAGCAGGTCGAGCGTGCGGATGCCGGTCAGATCGGCCCGGGCAGCCACCGGGCGCTCGGTGGCGATGGTGGTCCACGGTCCGAAATCGCTTGCCCCGTCGGCCAGTGCGGCATGGGTCCGAGGCAACGGCGCGGGCAGGTCGCGCCTGAGGCGCGCGGCGATCCGTGCCTGCCCGGCGAGGCCCTGCGCGACGGGGTCCGAGAGCCGCCATTCCGGCGCATTCCAGCGCTCGGCGCAGGGGCCGGGACAGGCCGGGCCCTGCGCGCGGATCGCCACGATCCGGCCCAAGGCGTCGAGCCGCGACAATTCGGCTGTGATCGCCGTTCCAGACTCGCCAACACGCAGCAATTCATCGGCCTGAGGCAGCGCAGCCGCCCGCTCGCGCCTCAGGATCGGCGCATGAGCCTGTTCGTCCCAGCCGATGGCACCGCCTGCGACGGCCTGCGCGAAAAGCTGCGCGGTTGCCGTGCCTTCGGGCGCGGTCACAGCGTCGGTGCGCCACGTCTCGAGCCGCCCCAGAGCGGGCGCCAGAGCCGTCCGTGCAGCCCACAGCGTCACGCCCATCGCCGCGACGCTGACCCCAAGGGCAAGGAACACCGCGCGCATCTCAGCCGCTCCAGCCGCCGGCGCGGTGCAACCGGACCCAGAGCGGACCCAGCCGGAACGTCGCGCGGTCTTCAAGCATCACCGCCTGCGCGCGTGGGCGATCGAGCCGCAACAGGCCCGGCTCGGCGCGCAGGCTGGCCTCGGCCATGTCGGGCTGGTCGAGACACCACGCCGCCAGACCGCCCGCGACCGTCCCTCCGGCCTCGTCGCGCGTCACCATCGGCACCGCCTGATCGAGCCAGTCGAGATGGATCGCCGCGCCGTCGGGATCGACCGCTTCCGGCCCGACCCAGCCGGTGCGCAACAGCCGCAGGCGGCTTTCGCGCACCAAGTTGGAGCCCAGCGGCGGGGCCTCGTGCAGCCGCAGCGGGATCCAGCCCAAGGGCTCGCCCCCTTCGGCCAGCAGCACCTGCCAGCGAGGCGGCAGGGTTCGGTCGAGCGTGGCCGCCTCGCGCAGGCTCAACCCCATGCCGGGCACGCCGCCCCGGCGCGGCACTGCCTGCGGCTGGGCGCCGGCGCGCAGCAGCGTTACGTCGCCGTGCGCGTTTTGCACGATCCGTGCCTCTTCCAGCCGCGACTCATGCGCCATGAGCCGCCGCTCGGCATCGAAGCGCATCGCCACCCCCTCGACGCGTGAGGTCCGCCCCGGCACCGGCAGGAACACGCCCAGCACTTCAAGCAGGTCGACGGCTTGACGCGGGCGCGTAAGCAGGCGCGAGAACTGGCTGTCAGGGATCAGCCGCGCTTCGACGGGCTGGCCATCGAACCGGGCATGGAAGGTCTCGAACGCGCGGTCATGCGTGACCTGCGCCTCGGACAGGGACGCGCCCAGAACCGGCGCCACGGCGCCCGGATCGGGCAGCGGCGCCAGCGCGTGAAGCGCAAGTCGCGGCGCGTCGAGACCGGGGCGGATCACCAGCGCCTGATCGGCGGGGCTGTCGCCCAGAAGCACCCGCATGAGGCCATGGCTGCGCCCATCCTGACCCAGCGCGATCACCGCGCGGCCCTGTCCCGCGCGCCAATGCGCTGGCGCGCGCTCGGACCCATGGGCAAGCGACGGCTGCAACGCGGTTTCACGCCAGAGGATCTGCATCTGTCCGCGCGGCGCGCCCAGCCCCGGCTCCAGCCCGTCGCCGAACAGAAGCGAGGCCGCGCCCTCGGCCGCGACATGGCGAAGCTCGAACCCCAGCCGCCGGTAGCAGAGCGGCTCGAAGAACCGGGGCAGGCTGAGCGCCAGCGCCTGTGCCACACTCTGCGCGCCGACATAGACCAGCGATTCCTGCGGCACGGCTTCGTGGAAATGGCCCAGCGGGTCATTGACGATATCGATGGCGGGATAGTCGTAAAGCGTGCGTCGCACCGCTTCCAGCGCGCTGTCTTCGTCGCGCAGAATCAGCCGCGACAGCAGCGGCCGTGCGGCGGCGACACCCGGCCCGCGACCGCTGATATCGCCCACCCGCATGGCGCTGCGCCGCATCACGCGCCGATTGCGGGCCGCGCCAGACGCGCCTCGCCGCCCAGAAGCTGCACCAGAACGCCCAGATTGAAGGCCACCTGCCGCCCGGGTGGCGTGTCATCGCCCGCCGCGCGTCCGGTGGCACGGTCGAAGCCGGTGCGCGAGACGGGCAGCACGTCACAACCGATTCCCAGCGCCGCCAGGTGCCGCACGAAGCCTTCGAGCCGCCCGCTCCAGCTGGCATCCATCGCCGCGAAGGCCTCGACCCAGGCGCCGGGGCGGGCGGCGGATTCGGGCGGGGCCTCGCCCCACCACTGGCCCGCCTGCGCCATCTCCCACGCGTCGATCTGATCGAAGGGCAAAGGCGGCAGGTCCAGAAACCGCAGCGCGTCGTCGAGAATCAGCACCGCATGAGGCCGCGCACCCGGGCGCCAGCCGATACGTGGCCTGCGCCCCGAGACCAGGTCGCGCAGGCCGCCACCCCGCGCGTGGTGCCGCGTCAGGTCGTCGAGCAGCGCGCTGAGGAAACCACGCGCCGCAGATTGCGTGCCATCGGCAGGCAGGACAAGGCCCAGCACCCTCGGCGCCGGCCCCGTATCGGGGAGCGTTTCGGCAACCACAACCGGCAGATCCGGGCACGTTGCGAGTGCCTTTACCCGTGCCGCGCGATGGCGCGTCAGAACCCATCCGGTATCGCTTTGCTGCAGTGTTACGGGCGCGCTGTCCTCCACCGGCCATCCCGGCGCCTGTTCGCCCTGTGCATCGCGCGCCGCCGCAAGCAGCGCGGTTGCCGCTTGCTTTGTCGGGGCGCAGATCACGACAGGACGGGCGGCGGACGGCATCAGGCCCCCAGCTTGCGGTCGGAAGGGGTGCGGGTGCGCTTCGCCGCCTCGGCCAAGTCCGCAGCCAGCCGGGTCAGAGCGTCAGGCTCTTGCGTCAGCGCATCGCCGCGCCCGTCGGCCATCGCCACCAGCGCCAGCGCCACGGCGGTGTCGAAGGTCGCCAGTCCCAGCGCGGCCGCGCGATCCAGAAGCGCCTCGGCTGAGGGCGCGGGCAGGGCTCCGGCGACGGAATGCAGACGCGACACGACGGCCTCATCCAGCGCGGGCAACGGATGGTCCGTAACGCGTGCCAAGGCCAGCGAGACGAGGCGGTGGTGCAGCGCGTCGGGCAGGGCCGCGTCGCCCCAGATCGCGGGCAGCGCCATCTCTGCCGTTCCTGCGACCTCGCGCGGGGTCAGCGCGCTTGCCAGCCAGTCGGGCGCGTCCTGCGCCGCCTGAAGCCGGGCGATATCGGCGTCGAAGTCAGGACCTGTCGTGACCGTGATGTCGGCCTGCGTCAGCAGGGCGGCGACATCGTCATGCCAACGCGCGCGGCTCGGGACCGGGTCGGGCGGGGCGAGCGTCAGGCGGGTCTCGGCGGTGTCGTCCGGGCGGTGGCCCCAGTCGAGCGCGGTGCCGTCGATGCGCACCCACGCGCTGTCGGCGCGCGCCACGCGCCCATCGGGCAGGCAGAGTTCCACCGCCACGCCCTCGGGCAAATCGACCAGCCGCAGCCGGTCGCCCGCGCCCAGCATCAGCGGCGTCAGGCGGGCGATGCGCGTCTCGGGCATCAGGCCCGAGCGGGCGATTTCCGCGATTGTCAGTGCCTGCGCCACCAGCGCGGGCGCGGCGTTCTGCCAGACCGCCTGCGCGCGATATTCGGCCTCTTCGCCCAGCGTGGCGCGGATCGCGTGCAGCCGGGGCCCGACAGCGCGGCGCACGTTGGTCAGCGCGCGGCGCAGGCTGGCGCGGCCCTCGGCCGTCAGGAAGGCCAGCCCGGCCTCGGGATCGGCCAGCGCGCGGTCGGCCTGCAGATCGGGGAAGGAGATGTCGGGGCCCTGACGCTCGCTCCATTCGGCCTCGGCGCGTTCGAGAACCACGTGCAGCTGAACGATCGCGGGTTGGATAAGCGGCAACAGCATGTGCAGGGGGCGGCGCACCGGCGGCTGGCCCGCGCGCTGGATCTCGAGGCTCATCGACAGGGCGCCGGCGTCCAGCCTGCCGCCTTGGCGCGCGCTTGCCATCACCTCGATCCGGGGTTGCACCTGCACGCCCCAGCGCGCGCTGCCCGTGGACAGACCCAGCCGCACAAGGCTGTCGGTGCCGGTCCGTGCAAGGGGTTCGGGGCCGATCACATGGCTGCGGCGACGTCCCTCGGCATCGAGCCCGGTCAGCGTCAGCGTCGCCAGCGGGGCATAGGGCGCGCGGAACTCGGCCACCGGACCGATCGCGTCCAGCCGCTCGGCGCGTTGTGTCTTGCCATCGATGTCCAGAAACAGGTCATCGACCGCGACGCCGGGCCACAGGACTGCGTGCCGGTCGCCCGTATCGTCGGGACGGGTGCTGATGCGCGGCGTCTCGGCGACGGGCCGCGTCGGAGTGTCGGCAACCATGGCTCCCCCGTCCTAGACCGGCCAAAGCGACCGCAAGCCATCGGCGAATCCGCAGACCCGAAATCGCGCCCCGGTGGCAGCGGGCGCGACGATTGTCCGCGTTTCGGTTTGTATTAACGATATATGGACGAAACCGTCTGCGACAAGAAACGCTCGACAACGTCTTGTTCACATTTGCTTTGTTCAGGCCACGGTTGGGGACGCAACCCATCGGGGCGCGAAGGTGGCTTCGAACGGGCCGGAAGGCAGGCAAAGCCGCCCTTCGACCCGGTTTCCACGCGCGATCAGCCCGCCTCTGCCATCCCGATCTGCGCCATATCGAAGGGCGTGGTCTGGTAGATCTCGTTGATCCAGTTGCCGTAGAGCAAATGAGCATGGCTGCGCCAGCGGTTGAGCGGCGTTTTCGACGGATCGTCGTCGGGGAAGTAGTTCACCGGAATCTGGATCTGCGCGCCCGCCACCTGATTGGATTGCAGGTCGCGCTGATATTCCTCGTTCAGCGTGCCGCGATCGTATTCCAGATGG
Source organism: Rhodobacter sp. NTK016B (assembly GCF_017303295.1). GTDB lineage: Bacteria > Pseudomonadota > Alphaproteobacteria > Rhodobacterales > Rhodobacteraceae > Pararhodobacter. The sequence goes on from NZ_JAFKOK010000003.1 coordinate 22,421, forward strand.
TTGAAGATATAGAGCGCGCGGTGATCGGGGTCGTCGACGAAAGCCGGCCCAACCTCGTCGGAATTCAGCAAGACCTTAAGACCCGCCGCTTCGATCTCGTCGCGCTTCATCTCGGTCCAGCGGCTGACCGGCATCACCAGATCGTCCGAGAAGCCACGCAGATAGGGCGAGGTATGGGCGAGATTGGCGTGGCGGTAGCACCCGAACAGCTTGTGGTCGAGCACATGCTTCTTCACGCCGTGGAAATAGTTGATCATCGCCATCCCGCCCCAGCAGACGCCGAAGGTGGAATGGACATGGGTCTGCGTCCATTCGAAGACCTCGCACAGCTCGTCCCAATAGGTGACCTCGTGGAACGGCAGATGCTCGATCGGCGCGCCGGTGATGATCAGGCCGTCGAATTTCTCGTGCTTGATCTCCTGGAACGAGTGATAGAACGCCTCCATATGCTCGGCGGCGGTGTTGCGGGTCTGGTGTTCCGACATGCGGATCAGCCGGAAATCAATCTGCAGGGGCGTGGCGCCGATCAGCCGGGCGAACTGGTTCTCGGTCTGGATCTTCTTGGGCATCAGGTTGAGCAGCCCGATCTTGAGCTGTCGGATGTCCTGACGCGCGGCGCGCGTGTCGGACATGACCATGACGCCCTCGTTCGACAGAACGTCATAGGCGGGCAGGGTGGCGGGCAGGGTGATGGGCATCGGAGGGTATCCGTCTATCTGTATCAGGTCAGCGGCCCGGCGGATTTCTCCGTCTGTCAGGCCGCCCGGGAGGCGCGCTTGTCCAGAGCCTCGCCGATCAGCGCGCCGAAATCCTCGGGCGTCGATACGCGGGCCACGTCGTCGGCGGTGACCTTGAGCCCCCAGTTCGCTGCCATTGCCGCGTATCGGGGCTGGCGATGGGCCAGCGCGCGGGCATAGGTCCAGCGGACGAAGGCGTCCGGGTCAACCGCCCCGGGCATTCGTCCGCTCTCGGACAGATAGGCGTTCCACGCATCCATCAGGAATTCGGGCCGGTAATACATCGGCTTCGGCGCGCGGTCGAAGCGGCGGATCAGATCGGCGGTGTGATCCTCGGACCCTTCGATCCAGACCAGAAGCAGGTGGCGCGACAGCACGCTCAGAACCGGGTCGGTGCGGCTTTCGGGATTCACCACCTCGCAGATCGAACCGCCGGAATCGCAGACGAAATTCCGGTAGCCGTAGAGATCCAGCGCGCGGTCGACGAAATGCGGCGTGTCGATCAGCGCGGCGATTTCGGCCTCGCGGTGCTGGGCCTGACGGCGGCGGTATTCGTCAAAGGGCAGCCCGCCCTTCGAGGCATCGCCCGGCTTGCCCAGATAGGTGCTCAGCGGCGCCAGATTGTCGAAGGTGATGTTCGAGGCGATGCGCACGGAATCGGTGAGCAGCAGCTCGCGCAGAAGCGGCACCTTCATCGCCTCGCGCTTGAAATTGTCGGCAATGGCCTCGCCCATATAGCGCGTGCCGATGCGGTAATCGACCGAGTAGTGGAACCAGCCCCCGTCGCGCAGGATCGACGAGATCCGCGTCTTGCCCAGACCCGACATGCCGAACAGCACCACGCGTTTATGCGCGGCGTCGCTCCATTCGGCTTTGGTCTCGTAGATCATCGGGCTGCCCGTTGGCTTAGGCCGGTCTTGCCTGTGGATATATGCAACGCTCAACGACCGGGTTCAAGGCGCCGGTTCAAGCCGCGTCGTCCCAACGCCGCCTGCGCGCGCCAGATCGGGGTCCAGCGTCATCGGGATATACTCGCCCCGCCGCCACAACACGCCCAAATCGTCATAGTGACGGCTGAGCGGGTGGCCGCTTTCGCCGGTCGAGATGATGAACACGCTCGCCTCGGGATCGGCCATGTCATAAACGCCCCGATAGCCCGCGCCGTGGACATTGAGGAACGGATCGGCGGCGCCCTGCGGACCGCCGCGGGTGAGGCCCCGCATCAGCGTGTTGTCCCCGCCCGAGGTCGACTGGCGGATATTCACGAAGAGCTTCAGGATCGGCACCTCGCCCAGCACCGGGTGGTCATGCGTCGCCTGATGGGCATCGCCCCAGCGCCAGCTTTCGATCGCCGGGCCGTATTGGTTGGTCAGCTGCAAAAGCGCGGCGTCGAGCGCCGTGCGGGCGATGTCGACGCAGCTCTCCTCGACCGCCGACTGCACCACGTCGCACCAGATGCCCGCCCCGTTTTCATTGCGGAAGACGCGGCTGATGAAGGCGGGCTCCATATGTTCGAACATGTCCGCGGTCGGGCCCAGCTCGTCACGGATCAGGCGGAACTGCAATTCGCGCATCCATGCGGCATAGATCAGCGGTTCGGGCAGATGCTCGGACATCTCGCCGTTCCAGTCGGCCAGAAGCTGCAGCGCAAGCTGGCGCTGCGCCTCGGGCGTGCCGTCGGGCGCGGGTTCGCCTTGGAACCACAGCTCGGCCCCGACCAAGGGCAGAAGCGTGCGCGCGGCCTGACTGACGGTATCGAGCTGCGCCTCGATGAAGCTTTCGCGGGTATGGACCGTGCGCTGGCGCATCAGCCGGATCCAGCGCTGGATCCGCACCGTGTCGCCCCAGTCGAAGCTGACATGCAGCGGGAAGGGACGGTCCAGCGGTTTGTTGTTCGTGTTGCCGATCAGCCCGGTTTCGGGATCGAGGAAACGCGGATTGGCGGAATAGGGAAAGGAGCCTTCCCAGCGCGCATTCGGGTCGGCGCCCGGGGCGGGCATCTGACCGCGCGTCGGATGATCTTCCGAGCGGCGCGGCATCCGGCCGATCATCTGCATGGCGATATGCTCGCCGTCGATCACCATCAGGTTCTGCGCCGGGGCGACATAGGCCTCGCCCGCGTCGATGGCCGCATCCACGGAATGCGCGCGCATCATGCCGATGGCCGCGCTCATCGTCGTGTCGTCGCCCGTCAGCGCCGTCCATGACAAGGCCGCGACATGGCCCGGCGGCGTGACCGAGGCCAGCGAATAGTGCCGTCCCGGCAGGATCGGCCCGTTATCCGACCAGCGCAGCGTGATCGTCACCGGGTCCTGATCGGCCACATAGATGATCGAACGGCGGGTTTCGAACGTCTCCCAGCCCTCGGGGCCGCGATATTGCTCGGGATTGTCGGGGTTCAGTTCCTCGAGAAACAGGTCCTGATCGTCCAGATAGGCCGTGGTCAGCCCCCAGGCGATATTCGAGGACCGCCCGGCGATGATCGCGGGAATGCCGGGGATCGTGCCGCCCGTGACGCCGCCGGTGCTGAGTTCCAGCCGCGCGAGATACCAGATCGACGGAGCGGCGAAGGGCAGGTGCGGGTCATTGGCCAGAAGCGTGCCGCCATTGGCCGAGCGCAGCCGTCCCGCCGCCCAGGCATTCGACGCGCCCGCGAAATCCCACGAGCGGAACGGCGACAGCGCCTCGCCCGGTGCCTCGCCGGGAACCGAGGGCGCCATGGCCAGCTGCGTGGTCTCCAGCGTCGGGAACAGGCTGGCGAAATCGGGCATCGCCGCGACGCCTGCGCTGTCGTCTTCGTGCAGCAGGTCGCGCGTGCGCTCTTCGCCGATCAGCGCCGACAGCCGCGCATGACGCACTTCGCTTTCGATATGGCCGGACAATTGCACCGCCATCAGCTTCAGGATCGCCACCGAATCCGCCGGTTGCCACAGCCCGACCTCGCCGGGGAACAGAAAGTATTCCGGCGCCCCGCGCCCCAGTGCGCGGTCGTTGACAAGGTTGATCCACGCATTCACGCCGCGCGCATAGGCATCGAGCGCCATCGCCGTATCGTCATCCTGCGCGGCGACAGATTCCTGTGCCAGCGTGTACAGATCCAGCCGCCGCATCAGCTCGTCTGTGCGGATCGTACGGTCGCCGAACAGCTCGCTCAGACGCCCCTGCGCCGTGCGCCGCAGCACCGTCATCTGCCACAGCCGGTCCTGCGCATGGGCAAAACCCAGCGCATAGAAAGCATCGGCGTCGTTCTCGGCGAAGATATGTGGCACCGCCCATGTGTTGCGGGCGATCTCGACCGTTTCGGACACGCCGGGCACGCGCCATGTCGCCTCGTAATCGGGGACCGAGCGCGACAGGAAATAGTAAACGCCGACGACGATCACGACCGACAGGACGACCAGCGCAGTGGCGATGCGCAAGAGCCAGCGGAACAGGGTGAGCATGAAGTGTGGCCTCGTCGTGTTGACCTCAGAACCAGTCTCGTTTCCTATGACTTCAAGCGTGCGAGCGCAATTCAAACCATCTTCAGAGGGGGACGCACATGGCCAAGGTGGCATTTCTGGGCTTGGGGGTCATGGGGTATCCCATGGCCGGGCATCTGGCCAAAGCGGGCCACGAGGTCACGGTCTATAACCGCACCGCCGCCAAGGCGGAAAAATGGGCGCAAGAGCAGGGTGGCAAGGCCGCACCGACCCCGCGCGCAGCCGCCGAGGGGCAGGATTTCGTCATGGCCTGCGTCGGCAATGACGACGATCTGGCCTCGGTCTGCCGGGGCGAAGACGGCGCGTTCGCGGGCATGAAAAAGGGCGCGATCTTTGTCGATCACACCACCGTGTCCTCGGGCATCACTGCCGCTCTGGCGGGTGAAGCCTCGGCGCTGGGGCTGGGGTTCGTCGACGCGCCGGTCTCGGGCGGACAGGCGGGGGCCGAAAACGGCGTGCTCAGCATCATGTGCGGCGGCAGCCAGTCCGATTACGACGCGGCCGAGCCGATGATGCAGGCCTATGGCCGCATTGTGAAGCGCATCGGCGAGTCGGGTCAGGGCCAGATCGCCAAGATGATGAACCAGATCTGCATCGCCGGGCTGGTGCAGGGCCTGTCCGAGGCGCTGGCTTTCGGCGAGAAGGCCGGTATGGACGGCAAGGCGGTGGTCGAGGTGATCTCGGGCGGGGCGGCCGGGTCGTGGCAGATGGTCAACCGGCATGAAACCATGCTGGACGGGCATTTCGAACACGGCTTCGCGGTCGACTGGATGCGCAAGGATCTGGCGATCTGCCTGAAAACCGGCGATGAAATCGGCGCCTCGCTGCCCGTCACCGCGCTGATCGACCAGTTCTACAAGGACGTGCAGAATATGGGCGGCGGGCGCTGGGATACCTCGTCGCTGATCGAACGGCTGCGGAGGCTGTCGTGAGCCTCGAGACGCGCATCGCACAGGGCAAGGGCGACGAAGCCGCCGATCTGGTGCTCAAGGGCGGTCAGGTTTGGGACATGGTCACCGGGGCGATGATCCACGGTGACGTAGCGATCTGCGACGGCGTGATCGTCGGGATCGGCGCCGATTACGACGGCCAGCGCGAGATCGACGTCACCGGCAAGACGCTGGTGCCGGGCTTCATCGACACGCATCTGCACATCGAAAGCTCGTGCATCACGCCCTATGAATTCGACCGCTGCGTGCTGCCGCGCGGCGTCACCACGGCGATCTGCGACCCGCACGAAATCGCCAATGTCTGCGGGCTGACGGGTATCCGCTATTTCCTCGATGCGTCAGAGCGCACGGTGATGGACATCCGCGTGAACCTGTCCTCCTGCGTGCCGTCGACGCATATGGAAACCGCGGGCGCTAATCTCAGCGCGGCGGATCTGGCGCCGCTCGCGGATCATCCGCGCGTCATCGGGCTGGCCGAGTTCATGAATTACCCGGGGGTGATCTTCCGCGATCCGGGCTGCATGGAGAAGCTGAAAACTTTTGAGGGCCGCCATATCGACGGCCATGCGCCGCTTCTGAGCGGGCGCGACCTGAACGCCTATATCTCGGCGGGCATCCGCACCGAGCATGAGAGCACCTCGGCGCCCGAGGCGATCGAAAAGCTGCAAAAGGGTATGCGGGTGCTGATCCGCGAAGGCTCGGTGTCGAAGGATCTCGAGGCGCTGGCCGAGGTGCTGACGCCGGTGACATCGGCCTATCTGTGCCTGTGCACCGACGACCGCAACCCGCTCGATATCGCCGAACACGGCCATCTCGACTACATGATCCGCCGCCTGATCGAAAAGGGCCGCGACCCGCTGGCCGTCTACCGCGCCGCCTCGCTCTCTGCGGCCGAGGCCTTCGGGCTCAAGGATCGCGGCCAGATCGCCCCCGGTAAACGCGCCGATATCGTCGTGCTCGATGACCCTGCGACGTGCCGGGCTGAGATGGTGTTCTGCGGCGGAGTGCTGGCCGCGGACGAGGCCTTCGCCGCGCGCGAGATCATCGAGCCGGTCGCGCGCGGTTCGGTCCATGTGCCGCCGCTGACGCCCGAGAGCTTCCGTTACGCCAGCAACAACCCCGAAACGCCGGTGATCGGCATCTGGCCGGGAAAGATTCTGACCGAACACGCGGTGGTGCAGATCCCGGCGACGGATGGTGACAAACGTCCCGACCCGGCACAGGATCTTGCGCGGATCACGGTGATCGAGCGCCACGGCAAGAATGGCAATATCGCCAATGGCTTCGTGCGTGGCTTCGCGCTGAAAAAGGGCGCGATCGCCTCGACTGTCTGTCACGATCATCACAATATCGCGGTGGTGGGGGTCGACTATGCCGACATGGCGCTGGCCGCGAAACGGCTGGGAGAAATCGAAGGCGGGTTCGTCGTTGTCGAGGATGGCGCGATCAAGGCCGAATTGGCGCTGCCGGTGGCGGGGCTGATGTCGCTCGAACCGTTCGAGCATGTCCGCGACCGGCTGATCGACTTGCGCCAAGCGGCAAAGGGCCTGGGGGTCGAGCTGGAGGAACCCTTCCTGCAGCTCGCCTTTGTCGCCCTTCCCGTCATCCCGCATCTGAAGATCACCGATTTCGGCCTGGTCGATGTCGACCGGTTCGAGGTCATCGGATGATGTGAGGCCGGCGCTCGGGGGCATCGAGCCCCCTCGCGCCGGCTGCACGCAGCCGGGGGGCTGTCTGCCCCCTCTTGGCCTGCGGCCAATTCACCCCCGAGGATATTTGAGGAACAAAGATGGGCCGAACGCGCCCGTCAGTAGGGAGCCAGCGCATGTCATTCACTTTGCCCCAAATACTCACGGGGGGATCCAAGGGGGGCGTGTACGCCCCTCTTGGCGCGGGGGGCTCGGGGGGCGCAGCCCCCCCGATCACGCTTCTCGATGGCGGGATGGGGCAGGAACTGCTGCGTCGGGGCGGCGATCAGCCTTCGCCTTTGTGGGCCACGCGGGTGATGATCGATCATCCCGGGCTCGTTCAGGCGATCCATGCCGATTATTTCGCCGCCGGGGCATCTGCAGCGACGACGAATACTTATGCGATCCATCATGACCGGCTGGTCAATAATGCCATGGATCATCGCTTTGCGCAGCTGCATGACGCCGCCGTGACCGAGGCCGAGGCCGCGCGCGCGGCTGCTGGCGGGGGCCTGATTCTGGGATCGACCGGGCCGCTGGGCGCGAGCTATCGCAGCGACCTGATGCCGCCGCACGAGACCGGCGTCGGCCTTTATGCCGAGATCGCGGCGATTCTGGCGCCCCGCGTCGACGTTCTGGTGGGCGAGACGCTGGCGACCTTGTCGAATGTGGCCGCTTTCCTTGACGGTTGCGACCGGGGCGCGCCGGGCAAACTGCGCTGGATCTCGGTCACGGTCGAGGATCGCGACGGGACGATGCTGCGCTCGGGCGAGGCGCTGGCCGATCTGGCACCCTATGCCGCGCGGGCGGACGGGGTGTTGATCAATTGCTCGGCCCCCGAGGCGATCGATCAGGCGATTCCGGTTCTCGCCGCGTTCGGCAAGCCGTTTGGCGGGCAAGGGAACGGGTTCACGCAGATCACGTCGGATTTTCTGAAGCCCAACCCGACCGCTGATGTGCTGGTCAACCGCCCCGAGATGACGCCCGAGCGTTACGCCGATTTCGCGCTGGGCTGGGCGGCGCAGGGGGCCACGCTGATCGGCGGCTGTTGCGAGACGGGGCCTGAGCATATCGCGGTGCTGGCGCGGCGTCTGCGGGCGGAGGGCTATGACATCGTCTGACGGAAAGGGCCGGGGTTTCCCCCGGCCCGGCTGCAGGTCCGCCGGACCTGTCCGTTCAGAGCGCAATCAGCGCGAGATCAGAACCGAGCATTGTGCGTGGCGCACGACGCGGGCGGCGGTCGAGCCGATGAAGTAATCGCTCAGGTTCGGGTGGTGCGAGGCGATCATGATCAGGTCGGCCTTGGTGTCTTCCGAGCATTGCAGGATCTGCCCCGAGGCCGCGCCGGTGCGGATTTCCGGCTCGACCTTCGCTGTCACGCCGTCGGCCAGAAGGCCCAGCTCGACCTTGGCTTCGGCCTTGCGGCGGTCGTCCAGATCGCGGGGAAGCTCGGCGGCGATATAGCTCGGAACGTCTTCGATCACGTGCAGCAGGCGGATCGTGCCGCCTTCGTCCAGAAGCTGGACAGCCTTTTCAATCAGCGCCTTGCCGGCATCGCCATGGCTCAGATCGACGGCGACGATGATGTGATTGTACATGGTGTATCCTCCTGTTCGCATCTGCCCCGACCTTAGCGGGCGGCAATGGGTGCCACGTTGATCTGCGTCAATACCGCGCGGCAAGCGTCGCGCGACGCTGTCGGAGCGTTGCCAAGGGTATCTTAGAGTCCCGCGGGCAAAACGCATCCCCTTGATCACGCGTTATCGTCGGGCGGCCGTCGCGGTGTTGCCGCGCGGATGGGCGCCATTGCCGGGGCTTGCCTGCAAAGGCATGATTTCGCGCAAGGGCAGGGCGATGTGGCGCGGCGGACTTGCCGGGTCTGCGCCTGCCTTTCTAAACTGGAGCCACCGCGTGCCAAGGCGGCAGGGCAGTTCGGAGAAGGGCATGGCAAAGCGCGCGATCATGGCGGTTCTGGCGCTGGATATGGCTGTCGGTGGTGGCACCGCCGCCCGGGCGTCCTGCGCCTTGCCGACACCCACGCCCAATGCCTATGGCTGGTACGTGGTCGAGGGCGACCCGTTCGATTTCACCGCCCGCAATCCCGCCTTGCCCGATCTGGGCGTGCCGCTTCTGACCGATGCGCCGGTGATCCCCCGCGTGCTCGATTTCGTCGTTCTGCCGCGCTATGGCGGTCGGATCGCGCTATTGCAGTATTTTTCCGGCGATCCGGGGACCTCGGAACTGGTGACGCTGATCCGCAACGCGGTGGTCGACCTGCAGACCGGCGAGACGCTGGGAATGCCGGTCTATTCCGCCGATTGCGTGTCGATGGACTGGCGCTGGTACGATGAGCGGATCGAGGTGCACGAGCATAACGGCGTCGAGATCGTCGCGCTGCCGCCGATGCACTAGGCCTGATCGCGAACGGGCGCCCCTTTCGGGACGCCCGCTTTTCTGGGGACCGAGCGCGCGCTCAGCCGCGGCCGCGACGGCCACCGCGGCGGCCCGACGAGGCGGCGTTGGCCGCGGTCGAGGCCTCGGCGAAGGTCGCGCCTTCTTTCATCGCTTCGAGCACCTTGGCGAGACGGATCCATTCGCCGCCATTGGCGTCGTGGTTCATCAGAAGGTTGGCGGCGCGGATCGCCTCCATTTCCTGGCTGCGGACCGGGTTCATGATCGCCGAGGTCATGCCCGCGCCGATCGACATCGGCAGGAAAGCACCGTTGATGCCGTGGCGGTTGGGCAGGCCGAACGAGATGTTCGAGGCGCCGCAGGTCGTGTTCACGCCCAGCTCGTCGCGCAGGCGGCGGACCAGCGCGAAGACCTGATGCCCGGCGGTCGCCATCGCGCCGATCGGCATGACCAGCGGATCGACGACGATGTCATGGGCGGGGATGCCGAAATCGGCGGCGCGCTCGACGATCTTCTTGGCCACGGCGAAACGGACATCGGGGTCTTGCGAGATGCCGGTATCGTCGTTCGAAATCGCCACGACCGGCACGTTGTATTTCTTGACCAGCGGCAGAACCAGTTCCAGCCGCTCTTCCTCGCCGGTGACCGAGTTCAGCAGCGGACGGCCATTGGCGGCCTGCAGGCCCGCCTCAAGCGCGCCGGGGACCGAGCTGTCGATGCACAGCGGCACGTCGGTGATCGCCTGCACGGTCTTAACCAGCTGTTCCATCAGCGGCGGCTCGACGAAGTTGTTGTCGGCGTAGCGCGGGTCTTCCGCCATCTTGTTCGAGAACACGGCGCCCGAGTTGATGTCGAGCACGGTCGCGCCGCAGACGACCTGTTCCAGCGCGTCCTTCTCGACGGTCGAGAAATCGCCCATCTCAAGCTCGGCGGCCAGTTTCTTGCGGCCGGTGGGGTTGATGCGCTCGCCGATCACGCAGAACGGCTCGTCAAAGCCGATCACCACCGTCTTGGTGGCGGATTCGAGGACGGTACGGGTCATGGAAAAACTCCTTCAGGGCGCGCGAGGTGCTCATCGAGCGCGGGATCGTTGAAATCGTCGATGCTGGCATGAGCGCCGGCGGCGATGAGGGCGGCATGGTCCAGCGAGGACCGTATGCCGATGACACGGGCTCCGGCATCGCGCGCCGAGCGGATACCCGAGGGGCTGTCTTCGAACGCGATGCACGCGGCAGGGGCGACGCCCAGCCTGTCCATCGCCGCGCGGTAGGGCGCGGGATCGGGCTTGCCGGCGGCGCATTCCTCGCCGCTGATCACCACGTCGAACCGCGCCCGTTCGCCGATGGCGGCCAGCATGGCCTCGGCATTGAGCGGGTTGGCATTGGTGACGACCGCCAGCGGATGCCCCGCCGCCTGCACCCGGTCGAGCAGGGCGTGCAGACCCGCCATCGCCGGGTAAGGGGAGGGCAGACGGCGGCGGAATTCAGCTTCCTTGGCGTCGGCCAGCGCATGCGGATCGCGCTCGCCGGGCAGGAACTCGGCAAACACGTCCGAGGTCACGCGACCATGCACATGCGTGGCGTAAAAGGCTTCGTCCACCGCGACGCCCCGCTCGGCCATCCATTCCACGAAGATCGCGTAATGGATCGGATCGGTGTGCAGCATCGTGCCGTCAAGATCGAAGAGCAGCGCGGTGCGGGGCATCGGGACAGGTCCTCAGGCGGCGGCGCGAACGGGGCGCTGACCGTGGCGTTGGGTCCATTCGGCATTGGTCTTGATGCCGCCCAGCGGGAAGAAATGGACCGACTCGATCCCGAATTCCGGGTTCGCCGCCTTGTGCTCGGCCAGCTGCAGCAGGAACTCGTCGGGCTCGTAGGGCAGCAGCAGCTTCGAGACGTCCATCGCCCGTTTCTGCAGCACCTTCAGCGACGGGCCGACCCCGCAGGCAATCGCGAACTTGATCAGCGTCTGCAGCTTGGCGGGACCGGCGACGCCGATATGCACGGGCAGGTTCACGCCCGCCTCGCGCAGCCCGTCGACCCACTGGATTACCGGACCGGCGTCGAAGCAGAACTGCGTGGCCATCGCCATCTTGGCATCGGTGCGCTCGGAAAATGCCTGTTTCCACAGCGCCGCTTCCATCACCATCTTGTCGGTGCCGTCCAGATCGATGTCCTTGTTGCCCTCGGGGTGACCGGCGACATGCAGCCGCTCGAACCCGTCGAACGCGCCCGATTCCAGAAGCTGCATCGAGGAATGGTACTCGCCATGCGGCTGGGCCACGCCGCCCGCCAGCATCAGCGCCTGATTGACCGCCGCTTCGCCCTGATAGCGCGCAACCCAGTCGGTCAGCGTGGCCTTGTCCTTGATGATGCGCGCGGGGAAATGCGGCATCGGCTCGTAGCCTTCTTCGCGCAGGCGCTTGGCGGTCGCGACCATGTCCTCGATCGGCGTGCCTTCGATATGGGCGATATAGACGCGCGTTCCGGCGGGCAGCAGCGTGCGGAAATCACCGACTTTTTCGGCGGTACGCGGCATCACCTCGATCGAGAACCCGTCGAGGAATTGCTCGAGCGCGGCCGAGCCGGAGGCCGAGGGGGCAGCCTTGCGGCCGAAGGGGAACAGAGCCATCAGTTTCTCCCAGAGATTAGCCACGCGCGTCCCACCCGTCATTGGCGATCAGCGCCTTGATCCTTTCGCCGTCATAGGTTTCTTCCAGCCGCTGGGCCTCGGCGCGGGCGACCTGTTCCTGTTCGCCAGCGACATCATAGGGGTCGGCTTTGCGCCATTCGGCCAGATAGGAATCGGTGTCACGCGCGCCGATCTTCATCGCACAGCGGTCGATAGCCTGCTCGAAACGCTCGGAAAGCTGCACCTTAGCGCCGCGACGGCCCTTGCCGACGATGACCTGCGCGGGGATATCGCGCCAGAAGACGATGGTGACGGGATTTGTGGGCGCGTCGGTCATGGCGAGATCCTTTCCGAGATCCAGTGCGAAAGCCCCGGCAGGGGCCGGAAGACGAAGGTTCTGCCTTGTCGCCGGTTTCCGTCATGCTCACCGCGCCGTTTTCGACCGCTGTGCGATGAGTTGCGACCCGATTGATACTGCCCGGCCTCCGCGCTGACCACCGGGCGGGGCGTGAATAATTTTCACCATCAATGTGAGGCAGAGACGACAATGCCCGCCCCGGACGAACCGGGGCGGGCATCTGTAGCTGTGACAGTCGGTCGGGGACCGATCAGAAGCGGCGCATCACCGACAGACGCACGAGGCTCGAATCGCCATTGGTGGTCACGCCATTCAGCGTTTCGTCGCCGTAGAAATAGTATTCCAGATCGCCGCGCACGGTCCAGTCGCCGCCGCCGATCGCCTGTTCGTAGCCCACACCGATAACGGCGCCATCATAGCGCGCACCGTCCGAACCGAAGCCCGAGGTGGTGACGCTGCGCGAATCGGTGGCATAGCCCAGCGTGGCGAACATCAGCGACGAACCCATCGCGTAACCGACGCGACCGCGGATCGAGGCCTGGTGGTTGGCGAAGCTGTCGCAGGTGTTGCCGACGATGCCGCAATCGTTCGAGCCGTCACGCTCCGAGAAGTCCAGCGCGACTTCGGCACCATAGACCATGTTGCCGCTCTGCCAGTTGTAGCCGCCGATGGCGCTGAAGCCAAAGCCGGTGGCATCGGGGTAGCTGGGCAGCGCGCCGTCGGTATCCATGCCCATGCGGCCATAGGTCAGACCGCCACCGATATAGGCCCCCGTCCAGTCATAAGCGGCGACCGGCGCGGCCACGACAGGCGGGACATAGGGTTGCGGCTCGACCGGGCCCGAAGCGAGCGCGGTGGTGGCGAAGATCGAAGTGGCGGCCGTTGCAGCGATTGCAGTAGCGTAAAGGGTTTTCATCGGATTACTCCCGTCGTTTCCCTGAAGCACGTTGGCTTCGTGTATGCCCAGATAACGCGTTTACCGGCGAGGGGTTCCCATCATTTTGCGTCCGGACCGGCCGCACGCGACCTTCCGCTTGGCGCCTTGCTGCTCAGGGGCTTAAAGCCACGCGCTCGTGATCGGGCGGGGCCTTGAAGTCGCAGCAATAGCGATGCCGCAGTGCAGCAGAGTGCTCGCTAACGATAAAGGCCCGCGCGCGGTTTGCGGCGGGCCTTGTGTCGGCGGCGGGCACGGGCCCGCCGGTCGTGGCCCTCAGAACCGGAACTGCGCGCCCACCCGCAATGTCCCGTAATCCACATCCGCATAGCAGTTCGCGCCGCAGCTCGAAGGCAGCTCCAGCCGGCCCAGATCGGTGTAGAGATATTCCAGATTGACCGAAAGATTGTCGCTCAGCGCGTGTTCGACGCCGATCCCGGCCGTCCAGCCCGTCAACCGGTCCGAGCCATTGGTGACCACCGCCTGACCGCCCGCCTCGCCACTGGCAAGCCCGGCGGTCGCGTAGAACAGCGTGCGGTCCATTGCCACGCCGACGCGGCCCCGGATCGCCAGTTGGTTGTCGACACGCGTCTCGCAGGTGCCGCCTGCGCAGCCGAAGCTTCCGCTGCTGACCGATCCCGCGACCAGTTCGCCGCCGGTATAGTCGATCGCGGCACCGTAAACCAAACCGCCGCTCTGGATGTCATAACCCGCGCTCAACCCGAACGGTGTGCCGTCCCAGTCGCCGGGCGTGCTGGCCCCGCCGACCGAGCGTTCGGCCCAGAAATTCTCGCCAAAGGACTCGCCGACATGCAGGCCGATATAGCCTCCCGTCCAATCATAGGCGGGCGCCACGGGCGGGCTGACGATCTCTTGCGGCGTCTCGTAGACGCTCACCGGGCCCGAGGCCAACGCAGCAGACAACGGAAAGCCTGCGAACAGGGCCGAGACAAAAATGGGGGCAAGACGATGGCTCATGATACCTCCGGCGATAGAGCAGGGCGGGGCCTGTGTGGCGTGCTTGTTTCAGATATAGAGCGCCGCAGGTGATCTGCAAACCCGCTCACCAAGGCGTGCGAAAGGTTGCGCAATCCAGACGTGTCTTGCGCCACGCGAAGTCTCTCTTGGCAGGGTGACGTGGCGGAAAAAGCCGTCAGTTCCATGGGGATAGGGCAGGGTGGACAGGGTGTTACGGCCCTCGCTTGTGGACGCAAGCCGCTTGCGCGCAGGGCCTGCGCACAATAAGGTCAGGGTAACACGAAATGGAGGGCGGCCATGACGCCCGAGCGTCCCGCAGGCGCGGCGGCGCATCCGAGAACGTCGAGATCGCCGAAGCGTGCGCGGTTTCCGGGCGGACAAGAGCCGAAGCGCCAAACAGGGTCCGGCGAGAAGGGGTTGTACGCGGCCCTCGATCTGGGGACCAATTCCTGTCGCATGCTCATTGCGCGACCCAAGGGTGCGCAATTTGAAGTGGTGGACAGTTTTTCTCGCGCCGTCGAGCTGGGCACCGGGCTGGAAAGCACCGGGCGGCTGGGGCACGGCCCCATGGCGCGCACCGTTCAGGCGCTGCGGATCTGCCGCCGCAAGCTCGACGATCATTCGGTCTCGAACATGCGGCTGGTGGCGACCGAAGCCTGCCGGCGGGCGCGCAACTCGGCCGAATTCATCCGCAAGATCCAGCGCGAGACTGGCCTGAGGCTGGAAATCATCCCCGCCGAAGAAGAAGCGCGGCTCGCCGTCATCTCGTGTGCGCCGCTGGTCGCCGCCGAGACCGAGCAGCTTCTGGTCATCGATATCGGTGGCGGCTCGACCGAGCTCGTCTGGATCGACCTCGCCGATGTGCCGCATGAAGACCGCCGCCGGGCGATCCTGTCGGTCAAGCTGGGCCTGCGGTCTGAAACGCTGAACCCGCGCGCGAAGGGGGCGGCACGGGTCGTCGACTGGATCAGCGTGCCGCTGGGCGTGGCGACGCTGCGCGAGCAGTTCACCGATGTCGAAGACGATGCCGCTCGCTTCGCGCTGATGTCGTGGCATTTCGAGGAACAGCTCCACGATTTCTCGCCCTATCAGAACCCCGCGCCGCGCGACGGCTTTCAGATCATCGGCACCTCGGGCACCGTGACCACGGTCGCCGCCTCGTATCTCGGTCTGCGGCGCTATGACCGCAACAAGGTCGACGGGCTCCGCATGACCTCGACGCAGATCGACAAGGTTATCCGCGATTACCTCGCGCTGGGCCCCGAAGGGCGGCGCAGCGATCCGCGGATCGGGCGCGAACGGCACGGTCTGATCATGTCGGGCGCGGCCATCCTGCAGGCGCTCATGCGCGTCTGGCCCACCGATGTGATGTCGGTGGCCGATCGCGGGTTGCGCGAGGGGTTGCTCTACGCGCAGATGACGCGCGACGGCGTGCTGACACGCCTGTGAGATCGGGAAAGGACGGGCCATGGTGAAACCCCCATCGAAGGGCGGCACGAAAAACACCTCGGGGCGCGGGCAGCGCGACCTGAAGGTCAAGGTGAAGACCGCCAAGGGACGGCGTCTCAGTTCGACCCGCTGGCTTGAGCGGCAGCTCAACGACCCTTATGTCGCCCGCGCCCGGCGCGAAGGCTATCGTGGCCGCGCGGCGTTCAAGCTTCTAGAGCTGGACGACAAGTTCCGCTTTCTCGTTCCCGGCGCACGCGTCGTCGATCTGGGCTGCGCGCCCGGCGGCTGGCTGCAGGTGGCTGTCGCGCGCGTCAACGCGCAGGGCGAGAAGAAAGGCAAGCGCATCGGCACCGTTCTGGGCGTCGATCTGCAAGAGGTCGAGCCGCTCGCGGGGGCCGACGCGCATGTGCTCGATTTTCTCGAAGACGGCGCGGATGACAAGGTCAAGGTCTGGCTCGACGGGCAAGCCGATGTGGTGATGTCGGATATGGCCGCCTCGGCCTCCGGTCACAAGCAGACCGACCATTTGCGCATCATGGCCTTGTGCGAACACGCCGCGCATTTCGCTTTCGACGTGCTGTCCGAGGGCGGCACCTTCGTGGCCAAGGTTCTGGCCGGCGGGGCCGAGGGCGAGCTGCAGCAGCTTCTCAAGCAGAACTTCACCAAGGTGCACAACGTCAAGCCGCCCGCCAGCCGCGCCGACAGTTCCGAGAAATACGTGGTCGCGCTGGGTTTTCGCGGCACGCCGGGTCAGGCGAATGACGATCCCCGCAACGACCCGCTTCCCGACCCGATGCAGGACGACGACGTGTGACAGGGGCGCGGGTAAAGCCGTGGTCCCGTTCCGCGCGCCCGTGACAGCGCCTTTCGGGCGCCGTTGCTCTCCATCGGCCCGCCCCTGCCGCCGCGCCCCTATCTTTGATCCACAAATATCCCGGGGGTGCGGGGGCTGGCCCCCGCCTGCCGCCACATGCGCGACCGGTTCTTAGGGCACCCCGAGCCCCGCGGCCTCAGAAAACCGAGGCTTCCTTCTCTGCCGAGGCCACCAGCGCCCGGATCCGCTCGCCATCTCCGTCGCGGGCGGCGGACAGGGCGGCGCGGGCCAGCCCCCGATCCGGCAGCGCCTGCCCGACCGAGGCCAGAAGCTGCCCGGCATAGCGCAGCCGCGCCGGGTCGCTTCCCTCGGCCACGAGGTCGCGCACGCGACGCAGATCGTCGCGCAGCGCCAGCGGATCGGCGCCGGCATTGCATTGGCGCGGTGGCCCGTCCGGCCCCCAGTCGGGGTCGGTCAGCGCCAGCCGGGGCGCAAGATCGCCCGCCATCACTGCCAGATGCTGCTTCAGGCTTACGGGTTTGAGCAGGAAGGCATCCGCCCCGGCGGCCATGACAGGCCCTTCCATCCCGGCATCGCCGCTGACCCCCACCAGCCGCAAGGGACGCTGGCGGGCCCCGGCAAGATGCGCGATCAGGTCCAGTCCCGAGCCATCGGGCAGTCCCGGATCGACCAGCACGATATCGGGCCGGTAGACGCGCAGATGCGTCGCTGCATGGCCCAGCGATTCGGCGCGGCGCAGACGGATGCCGACGCGGCGGCAGATCAGGCGCACGGCCTCGGCGGCGATGCGGCTGTCTTCGACCAGCAGCATCGTGCGCGGCGGGCAGGCGAAACCGGGCGCGGGGTGGGACAGGCTGGTACGCGCCCGGTGCGCGGCAGCGTCTGGAAGGCGGGGGTCGGGCATCGGCTACCTCCGGTCTGTCGGCCCATCATCCGCCCAGTGTGCCCCGGTTTGGTTCACGAAGCCTTAAGCCCCTGCGGCCTTGCGCCGCTTGCTTTCTGAGCGCTGCGGCGCCATGAAACGCGCAAGCACCAAGGGGGAAACCATGATCGGACGCCTGAACCACGTCGCCATCGCCGTGCCGGACCTTCACGCCGCGGCGGCGCAATACGCCAACACGCTGGGCGCCGATGTCGGCGCGCCGCAGGACGAGCCCGAGCACGGCGTGACGGTCGTCTTCATCACGCTGCCCAATACCAAGATCGAATTGCTGTATCCGCTGGGCGAGAACAGCCCGATTCAGGGGTTCCTCGACAAGAACCCGGCGGGCGGCATTCACCATATCTGCTACGAGGTCGACGATATCCTCGCCGCGCGCGACAAGCTGAAAGCCGACGGTGCGCGCGTTCTGGGAACCGGCGAGCCGAAGATCGGCGCCCATGGCAAGCCGGTGCTGTTTCTGCATCCCAAAGATTTCAACGGCTGCCTCGTGGAACTGGAGCAAGTCTGATGATCAACCCCGTCTCCGCCTTCGTTCTTTACGCCTTCATCTGGTTTCTGACCCTGCTGGTCGTCCTGCCCCTGCGGCTGAAAACGCAGGGCGAGGCCGGAACGGTGGTCGCCGGAACCCCCCAGTCCGCGCCCGCCAATCTGAATATCGGCCGCAAGTTCCTGATGGCCACGATTTTCGGCACGCTGGTCTGGCTGGTCGTTGCCGGGATCATCCTGTCGGGCTGGATCACCATTCAGGATATCGACGTGTTCCATCGCTGGATGATGGGCGTCTGAGCCGCCCGCGCCCGCTGTTTCACCGCATCGCGATGCGGTGAAACAGGTGGGTAAAGGCCGCGACCCCGAAGACCGGCACGAACAGGTTGAGGATCGGCACGCTCAGCGGAATCGCGAACAGGATCCCGGCGATCCAGAGCGTCGCGAAATTCGCGCGGCGCATCCGGTGGGCATCGTCCGCCGACATCCGGCGCAGGGCGACCATGGTGAAATATTCGCGCGACAGTAGGAAGCCGTTGATCGCCCAGAACACCAGGAAGCCCAGCCCGGCGGTGAAGATCACGATAATCAGCCCGACGAGGTTCAGCGCGACCAGAAGCCCGAAATAGCGCAACGAATCGATGATCGTTTCCCAGATCCCCGCCTGGCTTGCCGGGGGCAGGCCGGGATAATGCTCGGCCTCGACCGCATCCGCGACGGTGTCCAGAAAGATGCCGGTAAAGGCCGAGGCCACCGGCACCATCAGGAACACCGACAGCACCAGCATCACCGGGATCGAGGCCAGCGACAGCACCGTGTCGATCCCGCCGATCTCGCCGATCCAGGGCAAGCTGAACGTGTCGGGCACGAAAAACTGGATCAAGGTCACCAGCACCGCGCAAAGCGCCACCAGAAGCCCGATGGTCAGGGCCAGTCCCAGCAGCACCACGCGGCGAAAGCGCGGGTCGTCGAACTGACCGAGCGCCTTGAATATCGCGCCGAAAATCATGCGCCGACCCGCGAGACGATGGCCGACAGATCGGGGCGCGGGCGCTCGGAGGGGGGCGTTTCGCAGCTGCCCAGATGCACGAAGCCCGCGATCTGTTCATGGGGTTCAAGCCCAAGCCCCTGTTCCATGAAAACGCGGTCGAACGCCGCCCAGCCGGTGATCCACGCGGCCCCCCAGCCCGCCGCGAGCGCGGCATTCACAAGGCTCACGCAGACCGCGCCGGCCGAAAGAAGCTGTTCGAGTTCCGGCGCTTTTTCGGACGGCACAGGCGAGGCCACGACGGCGACGATCAGCGGCGCGTTCTCCCAGCTGGCCGCCGATTTCGCGACCTTGGCGGGATCGATACCCAGCACCGGACCCCGCTCGCGGATCAAAGCGGCCAGCCGCTGGCGCGCGGGCGCTTCCAGGATCATCAGCCGCCACGGCACCAGCGCGCCGTGATCGGGCACGCGGGTTGCGGCGGTCAGCAGCGTGTCGAGCGCCGGACCTTCGGGCGCGGGAGATTTCAGCGCACCGGCAGGGCGCGAACGGCGGGTGAGCAGGAAATCCATCACCGGGTTGGAATGCGTCATCAGGGGAACCTTCCGGGCTGTCTTGTCGCGCTGAATGTGCGGTTTCCGGGCCGGGATGCAACCCGTATCGGCGGGCTTTCCCGCTCTTGCCGTGCCCCGCGAAACCGCCGACACTGAGCCCAAGCAAGGGGGAAGCACATGCACATGGCCGATCTGGGCGATCTTCGCCTGCATTATCAGCTCGACGGGGATCCGGACGGCGCGCCCGTTGTGCTGATCCACGCGCTGGGCACGGATCTGCGGCTTTGGGATGCGCTGGTGCCGCGGCTTCCGCCGGGGCTGCGGATCCTGCGCTATTCGCTGCGCGGGCATGGGCTGTCCGATGCCCCGCCCGCGCCCTATTCGATGGGGGCTCTGGTGCGCGATGCCGAGCGGCTGATGGCGCATGTGGGGATGCGCGACGCGCTGGTCGTGGGGCTGTCCATCGGCGGGCTGGTGGCGCAGGGACTGGCGGTGAAGCGGCTCGATCTGGTGCGCGCGCTGGTCCTGTCAAATACCGCGGCCAAGATCGGCAACGCCGATGTCTGGGGCCAACGCATCGCGCAATTGCACGAAACGGGGATCGAGGGGCTGGCCGATGCCACGCTGGATCGCTGGTTCGGCAGGGCGTACCGGCAATCCGACGCCGCGCGGGGCTGGCGCAACATGGTGACGCGCACCCCGTTCGACGGCTATGTCGGATGCTGTCACGCGATTTCGGGGACCGATTTCTACACGCCGACCTCGGGTCTGCGGCTGCCCCTGCTGGCGATCGCGGGGTCGGAAGACGGCTCGACCCCGCCCGATCTGGTGCGCGAAACCGCCGATCTGGTCCCCGGCGCCCGGTTCGAGCTGATCCAGGGCGCCGGCCATTTACCTTGCGTGGACAGTCCCGACGCCTATGCCGCGCTGCTTGCCCGGTTCATACAGGAAACCGGCCATCTGGAGCCAAATGTTGAATAAGTATCAGTTTGAACCGACGAAAGCGGCTGTCTGCCCCTATCTGACGTTCGATAAGTCTTAAGCCAGACGGATGCGCCCGGCGCTGCCCGTCGTCTTCATCCTGATCACGCTGATGCTGGACGCCATCGGCTTCGGGCTGATCATGCCGGTTATGCCCGACCTGATCCGCGAGGTCACGGGCGAAGACCTGTCCCACGCCGCGCTCTGGGGCGGGGTTCTGGTGGCCTCGTTCGCGGTGATGCAATTCCTGTTCGGCCCGGTGGTCGGCAACCTGTCGGACCGTTTCGGGCGCAAGGCCGTGCTGCTGGTGTCGCTGGGAATGTTGGCCGCGGATTACCTTGTGCTTGCGCTAGCGGGCAGCATCTGGCTGATCTTCGTGGCGCGGCTGGTCAATGGTGTGACCTCGGCCACCTATGGCACCGGCATGGCCTATCTCGCCGATATCTCGACACCCGCGCAGAAGGCGCAGCGCTTTGGCCTGATCGGCGCGGCTTACGGTGCGGGCTTTGTCTTCGGCCCGGCGGTCGGCGGGATGCTGGGCGAGTATGGCACCCGCGCGCCGTTCTTCGCCGCCGCTGCCGTCGCGGCGCTCAACCTGCTGTTCGGCTTCGTGGTGATGCGCGAATCGCTCAGGCCCGAGCACCGCCGCGCCTTTCACTGGCGCCGTGCCAATCCCTTCGGCGCCTTCCGCTCGATCGGGCGGTTACCGGGACTGGGCCGCTACCTGACGATCTTTGCCGCGTTCGAGGTGGCGTTTCTGGTCTATCCCGTCATCTGGGCCTATTTCGCCACCGCCCGCTTCGGTTGGAGCGCGGGTCAGGTCGGCCTGTCGCTGGCCTATTACGGGCTGTGCATGGTGCTGGTGCAAGGCGTGCTGATGCGGGGAGTGATCGCCCGGTATGGTCGCGGCGGGACGATGGTGCTGGGTCTGAGCGCCGCCATGCTGGCCTTCTGTGCACAGATTTTCGTCGAAAACGGGGTGATCGCGCTTGCGCTGCTTCCGCTCGCGGCCTTGCCGGGGCTGGTGAGCCCCACGCTTCGGGCCGAAATGTCCGACCGCGTCGAGGCCGATCAGCAGGGCGAATTGCAGGGCGCGCTTGCGTCGATCCATGCGCTGGGCATGATCGTGGCGCCGCTGGTTTATACCCGGATCTTCGCGGCCTTTACCGGCGACGCGGCGTTCTTGCCTCTGCCCGGCATGGTCTTCGCGTTGCCCGCCGCGCTGAGCTTGCTCAGCCTGATCCTTCTGCGTTCGCGTCCCGAAAGGAATACCGCATGAACCTGTCCCGTCTCGCCGCCGCCCGTGCCGATGCCGGAAACCCCGTCCGCGTGGGGCTGATCGGCGCGGGAAAATTCGGCTCGATGTTTCTGGCGCAGGTGCCGCATATCGCCGGGCTCAGCGTCACGCATATCGCCGATCTCGACCCCGAGCGCGCCCGCGCCGCCTGCCGCACAGTCGGTTGGAGCGCCGAGCGCATCGCCGCGACCGCCTTCACCGATGATGGTCTGGACCTTGTGCGCCAGCCGCTCGACGTGGTGATCGAGGCCACCGGAGCGCCCGAAGCGGGCCTTAACCACGCGCGTGCGGCGCTGGATGCCGGGCGGCACGTCGTCATGGTCAATGTCGAGGCCGATGTGCTGGCCGGGCCGGTTCTGGCCGAGCAGGCACGCGCGGCGGGGTTGGTCTATTCCATGGCCTATGGCGATCAGCCTGCCTTGGTGAGCGAACTGGTCGACTGGGCGCGCGCGACCGGGTTCGAGGTCACGGCGGCGGGGAAGGGGACGAAGTACCTGCCGTTCTATCACCATGTCACGCCCGACGACGTCTGGTCGCATTACGGCCTGACGCCCGAGGAAGCGGCGGCGGCGGGCATGAACCCGCAGATGTTCAACAGTTTTCTTGATGGCACAAAATCCGCGATCGAAATGTCGGCGATTGCCAATGCCTGCTTGCTGGACGTGCCCGAGGACGGCCTGGCCTTTCCGCCCTGCGGTGTCGACGATCTGGCGCGCATCCTGCGTCCGCGCGGCGTGGGCGGCCAGCTGGCGCGCGACGGGCTGGCCGAGGTCGTCTCGTCGCTTGAACGCGACGGGCGACCGGTGTTCCGCGATCTGCGCTGGGGCGTCTATGTGGTGATGAAGGCACAAAACGATTATGCCGCCGCCTGCTTCCGGCAATATGGCCTGCCCACGGATGAGACCGGCCAATACGCCGCGATGTACAAACCCTTCCACCTGATCGGGATGGAGCTGTCGGTAAGCGTTCTCTCGGCGGCCTTGCGGGGTGAGGCCACGGGCCAGACCCGCGAATGGCGCGGCGACGCCGTGGCGGTTGCCAAGCGCGATCTGAAGGCGGGCGAGACGCTCGACGGGGAAGGGGGCTTCACCGTCTGGGGCCGGGCCTGCCCGGCGCGGGTCTCGGCCGCGCAGCAGCTTCTGCCCATCGGGCTGGCGCATCGCGTTCGTCTCACCCGCGACATCGCGCAGGGGGCGTTGCTGGGCATGGCCGATGTCACGCTCGACGAATCGATGACCGGGGTGCGGCTGCGCCGGCAGATGATCGCCGCGCAGGCCGGCTGACGATGTCGTTGCACAACTGCCCGCCGATCGGGCAGCGGCGGGGGCCACCAGCCTGCGCGCGCGCCGCCGATATGGCCACAGGTATTCAGGCTTGAGTTTTGATCAAATCGCGTCAGGGTGAACGAAACCCGGATATGCGGGCGCTCTGGACGCAGCGCATTGCGCATGTCTAGACTGAGCGAAACGGGGCCCGGAAAGGCCCTGTCAAAAAGACGGCCACGAAAAAGGCCACCAACAGGGAGACTATCATGAAACGCTCGATCTTCGCCGCGGCGGCACTTGGCATGGCCGTACCGGCAGCGGCGCAGGCCGAAGGCAGCCTGAACCTTTATATCTGGTCGGATTACATCACCGATGCCGCCATCGAACGCTTTGCCGAGGAATACGACGTCGATGTCACCGTCGATGTCTACGATTCGAACGAAACGCTGGAAGCCCGCCTGATGGCCGGGGCGACGGGCTACGACATCGTCGTGCCAACCGCCGATTTCATGGCCCGCCAGATCGCCGCCGGGGTTTATCAGCCGCTCGATTACGACCTGCTGCCCAACGCGTCGAACATGGATGCGGATCTGATGGCCGAGGCCGCGACCTTCGATCCCGAGAACGAACATGCCGTGATCTACATGTGGGGCACGACCGGCATTGGCTATAATGTCGACATGATCGCCGAGCGTCTGGGCGAGGATTACGAGGTCGACAGCTGGTCGCTGGTCTTCGATCCCGAGATCGCCGCGCAGGTCGCCGATTGCGGGATCAGTTTCCTCGACGCCCCGACCGAGATGTTCCCCGCCGCGCTGGCCTATCTGGGCCGCGACCCGCAATCGCGCGAGACCGAGGATCTTGAAGCCGCCGCCGAATTGCTGGGCTCGGTGCGCGAATACGTCCGCTATTTCCACTCGTCGCAATACATCTCGGACCTCGCCAACGGCGAGACCTGCGTTTCGGTGGGCTGGTCGGGCGACGTTTTCCAGGCCGCTGACCGCGCGGCCGAGGCCGATCGCGGCGTGAATGTGTGGTATGCGATCCCGAAAGAGGGCGCGCTGGTCTGGTTCGATATGCTCGCCGTCCCCGAGGACGCGCCCAATGTGGAGAACGCCCATGCCTTCATCAACTTCCTGATGGAGCCCGACGTCATCGCCGAGATCACCAACTACGTCTGGTACGCCAATGCCAACGAGGCCTCGGTGCCGCTGGTGGACGAGGAAATCACCTCGGATCCCGCGATCTTCCCGACCGACGAGGTGATGGACCGGCTGTTCACCGCCGTGACCTATGGCTCGCGCGTTGACCGGGTCATCTCGCGGCTGTGGACCGGCGTGCGTACGGGCCAGTAAGGCCGCGCCGTCACGCCCGCATAACCCCCGTCCGCCAAAAGGCGGGCGGGGCGCGATCCCAGAGCAGTTGACACTCGTGTTCCCCCTGTAGCGTTTCCTTGCGCGGAGCCTCGTCCGATGACCAGCAATCCGGCGCTTGCCGTGAATACCCGCCCCTGGACCGACCCGAACGCCCAGCCGTTCATCTCGATCCGGAACATCACCAAGCGCTTCGGCGATTTCACCGCCGTCAATGATGTCAGTCTGGATATCTACCGATCGGAATTGTTCTGCCTGCTGGGCGGCTCGGGCTGCGGGAAATCGACGCTGCTGCGGATGCTGTCGGGGTTCGAGACACCGACCTCGGGCAAGATCCTGATCGACGGGCAGGACATGGCTGGCGTTCCCGCCGACCGACGTCCCACCAACATGATGTTCCAGTCCTACGCGCTTTTCCCGCATATGTCGGTCGAGAAGAACGTGGCCTATGGCCTTCTGCGCGAAGGAAAATCCAAGGCCGAGGCGGCCGAGCGGGCGGCCGAGATGCTGAAGCTCGTCAAGCTCGACAGCTTCGCCCGGCGCAAGCCGCACCAATTGTCGGGCGGTCAGCGTCAACGCGTGGCGCTGGCCCGCGCGCTGGCCAAGCAGCCCAAGGTGCTGCTGCTCGACGAACCCTTGGGCGCGCTGGACAAGAAGCTGCGCGAAGAGACGCAGTTCGAGCTGATCAACATCCAGGAAACGCTGGGCGTTACCTTCATCGTCGTGACCCATGATCAGGACGAGGCAATGACGCTCGCCACCCGGATCGGCGTAATGACCGATGGTGTGATCGCCCAGATCGGCGAGCCGCGCGAGATCTACGAGACCCCGAAATCGCGCTTCGTGGCCGATTTCATCGGCTCGGTAAACCTGTTCGAGGGGCGCGTGGGCCCTGCCGCGCCCGACCTCATGCGCGTCGAGACCGAGGATCTGGGCTCGGTCTCGGTGCCGTCGGCGCCGGGGCTGACGCAGGGCCAGACCGTGTGGCTTGCGATGCGCCCCGAACGCGTCTGGCTGACGCGCGAGCCGAAACCCGGCGCCGTCAATTCCGTGCCCGGCGTGGTCATGGATATGGGCTATGTCGGGCATATGTCGTCCTACATGGTCCGGCTGGCCAATGGCCGTCAGGTGCGCGTCACGCAGGCCAATGAATCGCGCCGCGACAACCCGATCAGCTGGGACGAAAGCGTGCATGTCAGCTTTGAACCCGGCGATTTCCGGGTGCTGACGCAATGAGCGCGGCGCCCGACAGCCCCGCCCGCAGAAAGCTGGCCCTGTCGCCGGCCATGATCATCGCCCCGCTCGTCGTGATCGCGCTGATGCTTGTACGACGCTGGCTGTTTCTGCCCGAGGATCTGGTGCTGCTGATCGGCGCGGCATTGCTCTTTGCCTTTGGCGGTTTCGTTCTGGGCAAGCTGGTGGGACTGCCCGACCGCTGGATCGTCATAGCCGTGCCGATGCTGTGGCTCTTCGTCTTCTTCCTCGTGCCGTTCTTCGTGCTGGGCCGCATTTCGCTGGCTGAGACGATGATCGCCCGCCCGCCTTATTCGCCCCTATGGGAGCGCGGCGACGATGGCGGGATCGAGATCATCGCGAGCCTCGAGAATTACCGCTTCCTTCTGTCGGATGCGCTATACGTCAACGCCTATCTGTCCTCGCTGAAGATTGCCGGGATCTCGACGATTTTCGCGCTGCTGATCGGCTATCCCATCGCCTATTACATCGCCCGCTCGCCCGAGCCGCGCCGGTCGATCCTGCTGCTTCTGGTGATCCTGCCGTTCTGGACCTCGTTCCTGCTGCGGGTCTATGCGTGGATCGGTTTCCTCAGGCGCGAGGGGGTGATCAATAACGTGCTGACCTGGGCGGGTATCATCGACGAGCCGCTAGTGATGATGCAGACCGATTTCGCGGTCTATATCGGTATCGTCTATACCTATCTGCCCTTCATGATCCTGCCGCTCTACGCCAATCTGGTGAAGCTGGACGGCGCGCTGCTGGAAGCGGCGAGCGATCTGGGGGCCTCGCCCGTGACCACCTTCCTGACCGTGACCCTGCCGCTGTCGGTGCCCGGCATCATCGCCGGCTCGATGCTGGTCTTCATCCCGGCCATCGGCGAATACGTCATTCCGGCTTTGCTGGGCGGACCCGACACGCTGATGATCGGGCGCATCCTGTGGGACGAGTTCTTTTCGGCCCGCGACTGGCCGGTGGCCTCGGCGGTGGCGATTGTCATGCTGGTGCTGGTGGTGCTGCCGATCATGTGGCTGCAATCGGTGCAGAACCGGCAGGAGGTACAGGAATGAGACGCGGCTGGTTCCTGCCCCTGTTCGCCACGCTGGGCTTCGGTTTTCTTTATGCGCCGATTGTTTCGCTGATCGTGTTTTCCTTCAATGAAAGCCGTCTGGTTACGGTCTGGGGCGGGTTTTCGACCCGCTGGTACGGCGAGCTGATCAGCGACGGGCAGCTTCTGGAGGCGGCCTGGGTCAGCCTGAAGATCGCCACGATCAGCGCCTCGCTGGCGGTGGTGATCGGTACGCTCGCGGCTTTCGTGCTGACCCGCTTCGCGCGGTTTCGCGGCAAGCTGTTGCTGACCGGCATGGTCACCGCGCCGCTGGTGATGCCCGAGGTGATCATCGGCCTGTCGCTGCTGTTGCTGTTCGTGGCGATGGAGGGGATGCTGGGCTGGCCCGCCGGGCGCGGCATGACAACCGTCATCATCGCCCATTCGACCTTTTGCGCGGCCTATGTCGCGGTGATCGCGCAGTCGCGGCTCAGGGATATGGATGAAAGTCTTGAGGAAGCGGCGCGCGATCTGGGGGCCGGGCCGGTGAGGGTGTTCTTCGACATTACCCTGCCGGTGATCGCGCCGGCGCTGGTTTCGGGCTGGCTCTTGGCCTTCACGCTGTCGCTCGATGATCTGGTGATCGCAAGCTTCGTATCGGGGCCGGGCGCCTCGACCCTGCCGATGGTGATCTTTTCCAAGGTCCGGCTGGGCGTGAGCCCGGATGTAAACGCGCTGGCCACGATCATCATCGGTATCGTCGCGCTGGCGGTGACCGTCGCGGGTATCCTGCTGATGCGGCAGACCCGGCGGGCGCGGTAAAGGCACGCGGGCGGCTACCGCCCCGAGGCGCCTGTAAGTCCGGGGGGGAAGCTGCCCCGACGCTATTGCAAGTGCGGGGGGCTGCCGCCCCCCGGGCCCCCCGCTTCAAGGAGGGTTTTCCACCCTCCTTGAAAATCCTCCCGAGGATATTTCCGGATCAAAGATGCGCTCAGCCGCCGCCGATAATCGCGCCGGCGGCAAAGACCAGCGCGCCGCCCAGCACCACCTGAAACGTGGCGCGCAGGAAGGGGGTCTGCATGTAGCGGTTCTGGATCCACGCGATGGCCCAGAGTTCGACAAAGACCACGATCATGGCGATGATCGTCGCGGTCCAGAAATGCGGGATCAGATAGGGCAGCGCATGGCCGAGGCCGCCCAGCGCGGTCATCACCCCGGCGGCGATGCCGCGCTTGACGGGAGAGCCGCGCCCCGAGAGCTGGCCGTCATCCGAGGCGGCCTCGGTAAAGCCCATCGAGATGCCAGCGCCGACCGAAGCCGCGAGGCCGACAAGGAACGTCGTATGCGTGTTCTGCGTGGCGAAGGCGGTGGCGAAGATCGGAGCCAGTGTCGAGACCGAGCCGTCCATCAGCCCCGCAAGCCCCGGCTGCACCCAGGTCAGCACGAATTGACGATGCGCGTTCTCGTCCTCGGTCGAGCGGGCCTCGCCGCCCAGATGCTTCTCTTCGAGCGCGTGGGCGGCGTTTTCGTGCCCCAGCTCGGCCGCCGCCAGATCGCCCAGCAGGCGGCGCGTTTCGGCGTCTTGCGTGCGCTGGGCGGCCAGCTGGTAGAAGCTGCCCGCCTGCCGCTCCATCGCCTCGGCCTCGCCGCGGATCTGTTCCAGCGTCATCGTCTCCATCAGCCAGACGGGCTTGCGGGCATAGAACCCCGCGACATGCTCGCGCCGGATCAGCGGGATGACATCGCCGAAGCGGATGCGGTGCAGCGCGATCAGGCGCTGACGGTGGCGGTCTTCTTCTTCGGCCATGCCGTCGAAGACCGCCGCAGAGGCCGGGTAATCGGCGCGCAGCCGCTCGGCATAGGTGCGGTAGATGCGGGCGTCGTCCTCTTCGGACGAGATGGCGAGCGCGAGCACTTCCTGCTCGGAGAGATCGCGAAACTGGCGGCGGCTGCCGAGAATGGAAAACATCACGAGCCTGTCTGGTTGTTTAGAATGTTTCTAAACTGTCGTCCGGGTGGCGGCAAGTCATTGGCGCTCAGTCTGTGACGAAATAGCGCGAGAGACGGTCATGGCGCGACTGGCCGGACCAATGGGCGAAGGGCCACAAGTAATACCAGACCAGCGCGAGCGCCCCGGCGGCCACGGCGGCGATCACGCCGCCCGGTCCCAGAGCCGCGGCGGGCAGGCCGCCGGTCAGCGCGGGAAGCGCGGCGATCAGCACCAGCGGGCCCAGCCGCAGGGTTTCGCGCCACAGGGGCAGGGGGGTGGCCCCGTTCACGGGCGCGATCCGCAGCCGCACGAGGGCCTTGCCGGGGCTGCGCCAGCCGAGCCGCGTCGCCCCCGCGCTTAGCGCGAGCAGCAGTGCCAGCACCATCAACCCGCCCGGATGGCGCGGATCGACCGGGTCGAGCACGGCATTGACCGGAATCACCAGCCGGCGGCTGGTCCGGTCCGGCGTCTCGGCGCCCAGCACCACGCGCAGTTCGCGGCCATCGGGGAGGCCGTAGAGGCTGCGCTCGCACAGGCGCAGCGAATAGGGGCCGGGCGCGCCCAGAAGCTCGGTCAGCCAGTCCGGGGCGCTGTCGAGATCGCCGCATTTGGTGCTGCGCAGCGTCAGCGGCGGCGCGGGCAGGCGCAGCCCGTCATCGGTAAACGGCACCATCGTCGCCGTGACCAGCCCGAAGACCAGCGCGACATCCACCATCAGGGCCAGCAACCGGCGCACGAGGAAGGGACGGACAAGCGGGGCGGAGGATTGGGGCACGGGCAGGGTTCCGGGCAGGCTTTGGGGATCGGGATTGGAGATTGGAGATTGGAGATTGGGGCGGTGGTGACACGGATGGCGCGCGCTGGCAATGCGGCGCGACGGCGCTGTTGCAGGGCGCGGGACCAACGGCGCGGGCGGGCAAAGGACCTAACGTCCTGAAAACCCGCGCCTCCGGATCCCCCTCTTGATCCTGACGCCGTTCTCGTGCCCTCTGGGGCAAAAGGGGGACAGGATGAACAAATTCGCGATGGTGCTGAAGCTGGCGGTGGCGCGCGCACCGGAACCGCTGGCGGCTTTGTGGTTCGCCGGACGGCGCAGAATGGTGGACGGGCGGCGCATTGACGCCAAGGCTCAGGCGCTGGGCGAGTTGTTCAACGCGATCCGGGTGCCCGGCGTGATTCCGACGATCGAGCAGAGCCGCGCCTCGCTTCAGGTGCTGGCCGACAAGTTCGACACGCTGTCGCCTGCGGCGGTCACGAAGCGCGACGTGACGATCGCGGGCGGCGATGGCGACCGGCCCGCTCGGATCTACGACACACGGCCCGACGACAAAGCGCGCCCGACGCTGGTCTATATCCATGGCGGCGGCTGGGTGCAGGGCGGGCTCGATACGCATGACGGGCTGTGCGGGCAGATCGCGCTGGAAGCGGGGATCCGCGTCATCTCGCTCGATTACCGGCTGGCGCCTGAGCATCTGTGGCCCGCTGGACCCGACGACGTGTTGGCGGCGTGGCTGGCGCTGATGGCGGCGCCCGAGGAATGGGGCATCGATCCGGCACGCATGGCGGTGGGGGGCGACAGTGCAGGGGGCAACCTGACTGCGGTGCTGATGCATGACCTGCAGGTGCGGGGCGTGGTGCTGCCAAAGCTTCAGGTGCTGATCTATCCGGCGGTCGACAGCCGGGGCGAGACGCGCTCGATGGAGGTTCTCAAAGACGCCTATGTGCTGCCGCGCGACCGGATCGACTGGTACATGGACCAATACGTGCCCGCCGGGCAGGACCGCACCGATCCGCGCATCTCGCCGATCTTCTCGGACCGGCTGGCGGGCCAGCCCGAGGCGCTGATCCTGAATGCGGGCCACGATCCGCTCTGGGATGACGGCAACAATTACCACGCGGCGCTGACAGAGGCGGGAGTCGCATCGCGGCTGCATTCCTTCCCCGGGCAGGTCCATGCCTTTGTCTCGGCCCGTCGCGCGATCCCGCAGGGGGCCGAGGCGACCACGGTCATCAGCGACTGGCTGCGCGAAAAGCTCTGAGGCACGGGGCACTCAGCCAAGCGCGGGCGTGGTCAGCATCAGCCAGATGATCGCCAGCATGGCCGCGAAGGCGGGAAAGCCGAAGGCGAACCACAGCCGATAGAGCCGGCGATAGGCCGGGGGCAGGGGCGTGCCCTCGCGCGCGGCTTGTCGCGCCAGGTCGCGCAGGCGGATTTGCATCCACACCACCGGTAGCCAGAAAGCGCCGACGAACAGATAGAGCGCGACGGAGAGCAGGATCCAAGGTTCGGAAAGCGGCCAGCCGCGATCGAGCGCCAGCAGCACGCCGGTTACCGGCTGCGCCAGCGCGGCGGTCGCGGTGAAGAGCGTGTCGGCGATGACCACGATCCCGGCCGTATGCGCGATCAGCGCAGGGTCGCTACTGCGCTGCGCCATCACCATGAAAAAGGCGATCCCGGCGCCGGTGCCCATCAGCACCATGGCGCCAAGCACGTGGAGATAGAGCAGCAGGTCGCTCATCGCGGCTCTATCAGGCTTGCCACGATCAGCGCCAGCGGCAGCGCAGGCAGGACCTTGACCATCGGGCCCATCGGGTCGAGCCACAGATCGGGCGCGACTATGAGACTACCCAGCAGATAGCTGCCCGCCACCGCGATCATCCCCATCGCCGCCCTGCGCGCCCAACGCCGCCACAGGATCGCCAGCCCCAGCGCGACGTCGAACACGCCACCGATCAGCGCGATCGCCATGGCCGGACCGGGGGCCATGCCGCGCAGTGTCAACACCTCGGCCGAGCGTTGCGGTTGGGCCAGTGCGATCAGCCCCGACGCCATCCAGAACAACGCCAGCACGCCGATGGCGAGCGGAAGCAGCAGGTACATCCGCGCGAACCAGCGATCCTGCGGCGTGGCGGGCATCGCGGCAAGCGTGGCCTCGAAGTTCTTGCAGGGCGCTCCGCCCGCCGCCTGCCAGGCCGCAGGATCGCCGGTGATGCCGTCGCGCAGGCTGACCAATGCGTTGGTCCTGAGCGGCCCGCGCCAGCCCAGCCGCCCCAGCCCATCGGCGAACCGCCCGGTCAGACGCGCCAGCGGCTCGGGCAGGGTGAGCGCGGTGCGCCACGGCGGCAGGCCCAGCCACGCGCGCATCTGCTCGGTGGTGGCGGCGAAAGAGCGGGACTCGGCTTCCGTAAGGTCGTAGATCCGCTGTCGGGGGATCCCGCCCTGCGCGGCTGTCACCACCGCCTGCGCGAGATCGGCCAGCGCCACGGTCTGCACGGGAGCGTCGGGGAAGACCCGGAAATGCAACAACGGCGCGGCCGCTGCCGCGCGCAAAAGCGCGGTGCCGCCATAGGCTGCGGGGGCGAGAACCAGCGTCGGGCGCAGGATGATCCAGTCGAGCCCTGAAGCCATCAGCCGCGCATCGCCCCGCGCTTTCGAGCGAAAGAAGGCGGTCGGCGAGTCGGGCGAGACCCCGGCGGCTGAGATCTGCACAAAGCGCGTCGCACTGTCCCCGAGCCCGTCGATCAGCGCACCGAGCGCGCGGTCATGCACCCCGTCCAGATCGTCGCGCGGCCCGTCTTGCAGCGCGCCCGCCGCATTCACCACGACATCCGCGTCCGCCAGATCGGCGCGCCACGTCGCAGCATCGGTGGTGACCAGATCGCGGAAAAGCCAGTCGACCGCCAGCCCGCTCTGTGCCGCCGCCGCGCGCGAGCGTCCCACCGCCGTGACCGCGTATCCCGCCTGCGCCAGCGCCCGGCAACAGGCCGCGCCGATCAATCCGTAGCCACCGAGAACGAAGGCGCGTGGCATCGTTGCCTCCTGCTTGTGCGCTGCAACCGGCGGCAGGGTTCCACGCGCCGCGACGCTTGGCAACTCTGCGCGCGCGCGGGCAAGCCTGCGCGGGGCCCGTTCCCTGTGCCCCCGGAATCAAGGGCCGTCAGGCCTTTTCTTTCCCCCGATCCCGTGCAATAGGGCGGTGCCAAGCGATGCCATCCCCCACAGGAGCACCCCATGCAGATTCGCGAGGCCCTCACCTTCGACGACGTCCTTCTGGTTCCCGCAGCATCCTCGGTGCTGCCGTCAACCGCCGATGTCTCGACCCATGTGACCAAGTCCATCCGGCTGAACATCCCGCTCCTGTCCTCGGCCATGGATACCGTGACCGAGGCCCGCATGGCGATCGCCATGGCGCAGGCGGGCGGCATGGGGGTCATTCACCGCAATCTCGACCTTGAAAAACAGGCCGACGAGGTGCGCCGCGTCAAGCGCTTCGAGTCGGGCATCGTCTATAACCCGATCACGCTGACCGCGAACGCCACGTTGGCCGATGCGCAGGCGCTGGCCGAGCGCTATAACGTCACGGGCTTCCCGGTGGTGGACGAGAAAAACCATGTCGTGGGCATCGTGACCAACCGCGACATGCGGTTTGCCGACGACCCCAAAACCCCTGTCCATGCGATGATGACGGCGGATAACCTCGCCATCCTGCGCGAGCCCGCCGACCGTGCGGAAGCCCGCAGCCTGATGCATGCGCGCCGGATCGAGAAACTGCTCGTTGTCGATGGCGAGGGGCGCCTGACAGGCCTGCTGACGCTCAAGGACACCGAAAAGGCTGTGCTGCACCCGATGGCCTGCAAGGACAATCTGGGGCGCCTGCGGGTCGCGGCGGCCTCGACCGTGGGCGATGCTGGTTTCGAGCGCTCGGCGGCCCTGATCGATGCGGGCGTTGACCTTCTGGTCATCGACACCGCGCATGGCCATTCGGCCTCGGTCGCGGAAGCGGTCGAGCGGGTCAAGGCGCTGTCCAATTCGGTGCAGGTGGTCGCGGGCAACGTCGCCACGTCGGAAGCCACCAAGGCGCTGATCGGCGCGGGCGCGGATGCGGTCAAGGTGGGGATCGGGCCGGGCTCGATCTGCACGACGCGGATCGTTGCGGGCGTGGGCGTGCCGCAGCTGACGGCGATCATGGATTCCTCTGAGGCGGCGGGCGACGTGCCGGTGATCGCGGATGGCGGCATCAAGTTCTCGGGCGATTTCGCCAAAGCGATTGCGGCGGGGGCCTCCTGCGCGATGGTCGGCTCGGCCATCGCCGGTACCGATGAGGCGCCGGGCGAGGTGATCCTGTATCAGGGCCGGTCGTACAAATCCTATCGCGGCATGGGCTCGCTCGGCGCCATGGCGCGCGGCTCGGCCGACCGGTATTTCCAGAAGGACGCGGCCTCGGACAAGCTGGTGCCCGAAGGGATCGAAGGGCAGGTGCCCTATAAAGGCCCGGCGGGCACGGTGATTCACCAGCTCGTGGGCGGGCTTCGCGCGGCGATGGGCTATACCGGCAACGCGACGGTCGCGGATATGCGCCGGGGCTGCAATTTCGTGAAGATCACCGGCGCGGGCCTGAGCGAAAGCCATGTCCACGACGTGCAGATCACCCGTGAAAGCCCCAATTACCGGCTGGGGTCGTAAAAAGGCGCCGGTTCGGGGTCACAGGATCCCGAACCCGACCGCCAGCGCGCCCAGCACGATGACCGTACAGAATAGCGCGGCCATCAGCCACGCCTCACGTCGCGCCTCCTTGGGCGTGAGCGATGGCGGCGGTGGCGAATGCGGGTCCTGCGCGCGCAGCCGCTTGTGCAACGCGCGGCGGGCTTCGCCGCGCATCGGGTTCCTGAGACGATGTCTGGCCATGGTTCTGCTCCTTCTACAGGCTGATCACAGCAGAGCATCTCCGCCGCCGCAAGTCCGGGCCTTGCCGCCCGCGCGGGCTTGCGCCAAGCTCACGCCAAAGGAAAGGGCCCCGACATGACCGAGCGCGAGCGCCAGCATCCGCATCTGCACGACGAAGACGACGAAGGCCCGGTTGAGCTGAGCTTTCCCCAGCTTGTCCCGCGGCTCTTGTGGATCGTGGTCATCACCATGCTGATCAGCGTGGCGCAATCGATCCTGTTCGCGGTGGCGATGCTGCAAATGCTGATCATGGTGGTCAATCGCGGGCGCCCGAATGAGGAGCTCGGCGATTTCGGTTCGATGGTCGGCGCCTGGGTCGCCAAGGCCGCGCGCTACCAATCCGCCGCGAGCGAGCAGAAGCCCTGGCCCTGGACCCCGATGGGGTCGTAAGCGGCGGATAAAGGCGGCCGAAGCGTGCTCCCACCCGCCCACCCCGCGCGCTTCGGCCGCTTCCGCCTTTGCCGGACCCGGCGGGGATGCGTGGCGGGTTGTTTGAGTATTTGTGGCAAAGTGAAACGGCATGGGGACGGCGACGTGCCACCATGCGGCGGCAGGGCGTCAGGCTGGGCCCCCGCCATCTTTGATCCGCAAATATCCCGGGGGTGAGCGCGTCAGCGCGAGGGGGCGAGCAGCCCCCTTTCTGGTGCCGAGCGAAGCGAGGCACCCCGGTCGCGCGAGACCTGCGGGCCGGAGGCCTGCCGGGCAAGGGCGAAACCCCTCACCTGTTCTTCGCTCATGCGTTGAAGAGGAAATGCAGGACGTCGCCGTCCTTGACCTCGTAAGTCTTGCCCTCGACACGGAACTTGCCCGCTTCTTTGGCGCCGGCCTCGCCGTTGCCCGCGACGTAATCGTCGAAGGCAACGGTCTCGGCGCGGATGAAGCCCTTTTCGAAGTCGCCATGGATCACGCCTGCCGCCTGCGGGGCCAGCATGCCCGTGCGGATCGTCCAGGCGCGGGCCTCTTTGGGGCCGACGGTAAAATAGGTCTGCAGGCCCAGAAGCTCGTAGCCCGCGCGGATCAGCCGGTCGAGGCCCGCTTCCTCAAGCCCCATCTCGTCGAGGAACATCTCGGCTTCCTCGCCTTCGAGCTGGCTGATCTCTTCCTCGATCCGGGCCGAGATCACGACCGTGCCCGCGCCTTGACGCGCCGCCATTTCCGCCACGCGGTCGGACTGGCTGTTGCCCTTCGCGGCCGAGGATTCCTCGACATTGCAGACATAGAGCACCGGTTTCGAGGTCAGAAGCTGCAGCATCCGCCAGGCTTTCTGGTCGTCCTCGGACACCTCGACGCTGCGCGCGGGCTTGCCGTCTTCTAGCGCCTTTTGCGCGACGGCAAGCAAGCGGTCCTGTTCGGCGGCTTCCTTGTCGTTGCCCTTCAGCTTGCGCGACAGGTTCGCGCGGCGCCGTTCGATCGATTCGAGATCGGCGAGCATCAGCTCGGTCTCGATCGTCTCGGCATCTGCCACCGGGTCGATGCGGCCTTCGACATGGGTGATGTCGCCATCCTCGAAGCAGCGCAGCACATGGGCGATGGCGTCGCATTCGCGGATATTGGCCAGAAACTGGTTGCCCAGCCCTTCGCCCTTGGAGGCGCCGCGCACCAGCCCCGCGATATCGACGAAGGTCATGCGGGTGGGGATGATCGCCTTCGATCCCGCGATCGCGGCCAGCGTTTCCAGCCGCGCGTCGGGCACCGCCACGTCGCCCACATTGGGTTCGATCGTGCAGAAAGGGAAGTTCGCGGCCTGCGCCGCGGCGGTTTTCGTGAGCGCATTGAACAGGGTCGACTTGCCGACATTCGGCAGACCCACGATGCCCATCTTGAAGCCCATCTGATACCCTCCGGCGCTTGGTTCGCGCCGCTTCTAGGGCCTTGTGCCCAGCACGGCAAGGGTCGGAACGGGTCTCAGAAGGGTTTGACCACCACGACCCACAGGATCGCGATCACGCCCAGCACGCTGACCTCGTTGAAGATGCGCAGGAACAGGTCGCTTTCGCGGAACTCGCCGTGCCGCGCGCGTCCGACCATGACGCCGGTATAGACGTAATGCGCGGCCAGCAACGCCACGAGCGTGATCTTCACATGCGTCCAGGGCGCAAAGCTCCAGACCGACCATGCCAGCCACAACCCGGTGATCGCGGCGATGATCCCGAGGCCCGAGGAAAAGCGATAGAGCCGGTAGGTAAGCTCTCCCAATTGCGTGGCGTCTCCCCCCGCAGCGGCCCGCTTCCAGTAGATCAGCGCGCGCGGCACGGCGAAGATCGAGGTCATCCAGCCCATGACGCAGAGAATATGTATGATCAGGATCCAGTTCATGCGCCCTCAATGCCCGCGCGCGGGGCAGGGCGCAAGGGCTTGGCGCGGCCAAGGCCCTTGATTTCCGGCGCGCGCGCGTGCAAGGCCTGTGGCCGAGATTGACGGGGGCTTCCATGACACGGATCGACGACACTTTCGCCCGCCTGCGCGCCAAGGGGCGCAAGGCCTTCGTGGCCTATATGATGGGCGGCGATCCCGACGAGGCGACCTCGCTCAAGGTGATGCGCGGTCTGCCCGGCGCGGGCGTCGACATCATCGAGCTGGGCCTGCCCTTCACCGACCCCATGGCCGATGGCCCGACGATCCAGCGTGCCGGTCAGCGCGCGCTTGATGGCGGCATGACGACCGACAAGGTGCTGGCCATGGCCCGCGCGTTCAGGGAAACCGACAGCACCACGCCGATCGTGCTGATGGGGTATTACAATCCGATCTATTCGCGCGGCGTCGAGCGTTTCCTGAAAGACGCGACCGAGGCCGGGATCGACGGCCTGATCATCGTCGATCTGCCACCCGAAGAGGATAGCGAGCTGTGCATTCCCGCGCAGAAGGCCGGGCTGAACTTCATCCGCCTCGCCACGCCGACCACCGATGACCATCGCCTGCCCACGGTGCTGCAGAATACTTCGGGCTTCGTCTATTACGTCTCGATCACCGGGATCACCGGCGCGGCGGCGGCCGAAGCGGGCGATGTCGCGCCCGAGGTCACGCGGATCAAGGCGCAGACCGACCTGCCGGTGATCGTGGGTTTCGGCATCAACACGCCAGAGGCCGCGCAATCCATCGCTTCGGTCGCGGATGGCTGCGTCGTGGGCTCTGCCATCGTCAAGCTCATCGGCGAGGGCAAACCCGTGGCCGAGGTGCTGGACTTCGTGGCCGGCCTTGCAGACGGCGCGCACCGGGGCTGAGGCGCCGGAATGCCTGCCCCCCGAGCTCTGACCTCTGGGCCGGGCCACATACATCAATGATTCACGTTTCGCGTGTAGGCAGAGGCTTTCTGTGTGCGGAGCGTTTGCATGACATTGCGAAACCTTGTCTTTCTCCTCGCGGCGATTCCCCTTCTGGCGCTTGTCGCGGTCAGCTCTTTCGTCGGGTTCGAGCGATGGCAGGTTTACCGCGGCGCGCTGGAGACACAGGCAGACGCCGCGGCAAACATCTCGCTGACCGATCTGGTGCACCGCTTGCAGATCGAACGGGGGCAAAGCGCCGGGTTTCTTGCCTCGAACGGGGTTAATTTCGCCGCAGACCTGCCTCAGGCGCGCGCTATCACCGACCGCATGATCGCGCAGGCGGGCGGTGCCATTCCGCCGGAAAGCGCGCAGGCGCTCGACGGGCTTGCCCGGATGCGCGCGCAGATCGACGCACTTGACGCGACCGGGCCGCAATCGGGCCAGTATTACACCGGCGTGATCCGCAGCCTGCTGCACTATCTCGAAGACCAGATGACCGATCAACACGATGCCAGTATCGCAGCCTTGCTCGCGGGCTTCGTGGCGCTTGCCGAAAGCAAGGAAGCTGCCGGGCTGCAGCGCGCGGCGGGGGCGGGTGGTCTGGGCGGCGGAGTGTTCACCCCGGATCTGTATCGGGCCTTCGTCGAACGGGGGGCGGCCGAAGATGTCATGCTGTCGCTCGCCCGCGCCGAGTTAAGCGAATACCTCGCGGTGCCCGACCTGACCGAGGTGCAGGCACAGACCGGCGTGACCGCGATGCGCGCGGCGATCCTTGCCGCAGGGCCGGGCGGGAGTGTTCCGGACCTGACCGCGCCGCAATGGTTCGCCGCCGCCACCGCCTGGATCGACAGCCTGGCCGAGGTCGAAGTCCGGCTCATGGGGGAAATCACCCGCCTTGCCGAGGACCACGCCGCGCAGGCGCTCTCCAGTTTCCTGCTGCATTCGGGGCTGGCCCTGCTGGGTGTGGCGGGTAGTGCGGCAATCGGCATCTATGTAATGCGTCTCTTGCGCCACAATATGGCTGCGATCAGTACCGCGTTGGAAAGGCTCGGCAATCGCGACTACGCCGCGATCAGCCGTCCCGCGAAGCTGACCGCCGAAGTGGGGCATCTGTTCGATGCTGTCGAAACCGCAGGTGACGAACTCAGAGATGCCGATGCGCGGATCGAAGCGGCGGCGGCCTCGGCGCGCTCGCAGGTGACGGACGAACTCGATTCGGCCTTCACCCGGCTGGCCGATGGCGATCTGATGTGCGGGATCGACACCGCTTTCCCGCCGGAATTCGAAAGCCTGCGCCAGCGTTTCAACGACGCGGTCGAGCGGCTGCGTCTGGCGATCAGCGGCGTGTCGGGCGCGGTCGTGGCGTTCCGCGAATCCAGCGGCGAGATGGCGCGTGTGACCGACGACATGTCGCGCCGCACCAGCTCGCAGGCGGCCTCGCTCGAAGAAACCACCGCCGCGCTCTCGCAGCTCTCGGACATGGTGGGTGGCACGGCGAAAGCCTCGAAAGAGGCGGGCGAAGCGGCGGTGGGCCTGCGGTCCAGCGCGATCGAGGGGCGTGGCCGTGTCGACGAGGCGATCGCGGTCATGCACCGGATCGCCAGATCGTCCGAGGAAATGACACGCATGGTCTCGATGATCGACGACATCGCGTTCCAGACCAACTTGTTGGCGCTGAATGCCGGGGTCGAGGCCGCGCGCGCGGGCGAGGCGGGGCGCGGCTTCGCCGTCGTTGCGTCGGAAGTACGCGCGCTTGCGGTGCGTTCGGCCGAAACGACGAACGAAATCCGCAGCCTGATCAAGGGCTCGGTGGACATCGTCCAACAAGGCGTCTCGCTGGTCGAGGTGGCGGCGCAGACCTTCCACAAGATCGGCGAAGGGGTCGAGGGCGCAACCGTTTCAATGGAGAAGATCGCCCATGACACGGTCTCTCAGGCATCGAGCATCGCCGAGATTAACGCGGCCATGCTGTCGCTCGATCAGGTGACGCAGCAGAACGCGGCGATGGTGCAGGACAATTCCGAACTGATCGGCGCGCTTAATGAAAAATCGAACGACATCCGCGATCTCATCGGGGCATTCCGGTTCGGCGAGCCTTCCGGGGGCCAGACTCAAATGCGCGCGGCGTGATGGGACGTTGACTTGTGGGTGGTGACCTGAGTGTTGAGTAGCCGTTCGCTACGTCAGCGCGTGCCAAGGTTTGCCCTAACTCGTAATCACGCAAAGGTAAGTTCCAGAGGGGAGCGGCAAGCCGGATGAAAAGCTGTGACCGAGGTGCGGTGCCGGAGCAGCCCCCGGGGCAACTCCTATGCGCATTACGGGCGGCGCAACGGCCGGGGCCGTTAACTAGGTGCAATCAGGCCGGGTGGCAGAGCCCGGCGCGGGTCCGACGGCCTCGGTGACGATGTCTTCAGGCGCTCGTCACCGGGCCACCCTGCGTATCGCGATCTGCCCGGAAATGCGCATCGCGGTATCTACCGGGCCGGATTGGGATTTTTTTGAGAAACTGGGCGGTGCGGAACGCAACTCTGAGGTCGACTTTTCGGTTGTGTCGGTGACACTGAACCCGACGCACCAACCCAGAGGAGTCCCCGATGAGTGTCAAACCCGCGCGCCCGCGCCTGTCCCTGACCACGCAGGTCCTTGTCTGCATGGGCGCTGGCCTGGTGCTGGGCGTGATCCTGAACCTGCTGCAGATCCCGTTCATCAACACCCATATCATCGGCGGCCTGTTCGGCATGATCGGCCGGATGTTCGTTAACGCGCTGTCGATGCTGGTCGTGCCGCTGGTCTTCTTCTCGCTCATCTGCGGGGTCGCGGGGATCGGCGATATCCGTATTCTCGGGCGTGTCGGCGGCAAGGCCTTTGCTCTGTATCTGCTGACCACGGCCACGGCGATTGCCATCGCCATCCTCATCGCGCTGGCCGTCGGGCCGGGGCAGGGCTTCGTGATGGAGGGCGTCGATACCTCGGGCGTCACCGCGCGCGAAGCGCCATCGGTCTGGGACACGCTGGCCGCCATTGTGCCGCGTAACCCGGTTGCGGCCTTTGCCAGCGGCGAGATGCTGCAGATCATCTTCTACACCATCATCCTAGGCCTCGCTGCGCTGATGCTGGGCGACCGCTCGAAAGGCTTCGTCGAGGTCTGCGAATACATGAACGAGCTGATGATGAAGGTCGTGCAGATCGTCATGGCTTTCGCGCCGATCGGCGTTTTCTGCCTGATTGCCAAGACTTTCACCGAGCAGGGGATCGGCCTGTTCGTGCCGGTTCTGACCTATGTGCTGGTGCTGGTGGGCGCGCTGCTGCTGCACCTGTTCGGCACGCTCATGCTGTTCTTGAAACTGCTTTCGGGCCTCAGCCCGGCGACCTTCCTGAAGAAGATCCGCCCCGCGCAGATCTTTGCGTTCTCGACCGCCTCGTCGAATGCGACGATCCCCGTCACCCTGCGCTGCGTGACCGAGCGGATGGGCGCCAACAACTCGGTGGCGTCATTCACTGTGCCGTTCGGCGCGACGATCAACATGGACGGCACGGCGATCATGCAGGGCGTGGCGACGGTCTTTCTGGCCAATGTCTATGGCATAGATCTGGGTCTGGGCGGTTACCTGACGGTCATTGCCATGGCGGTGCTGGCCTCGATCGGGACCGCGGGCGTGCCGGGCGTGGGGCTTGTGATGCTGACCATGGTGCTGGGGCAGGTGGGTCTGCCCATTGAGGGGATCGCGCTGATCCTCGGCGTCGATCGGCTGATGGACATGATCCGCACGGTGGTCAACATCACCGGCGACGCGGTGGTCACGACCATCGTCGCCAAGTCCGAAGACAAGATCGAGATGCCGGTCTGGAACGACCCCGACGCGGGCATGATCGATGCCGATACGCTTGATATCGACCCCCAGGCCGAGGCGCATCTGGCTGAGGCCGCGCAGGCCCGCACCACGCACCGGCCCTGAGCAAAGGCGCCCGGCCCCCGATGCGGGGCCGGGTCGCCCTTAACGATAGCGCTTTTGCGCCATGTCGAAAGCGCCGCGCTTGAGGTCCTTGCGGTACAGGGCGTGGTCGTGGCGCAGCCTTTCCAGCGCCTCGCCGCCGAAGCTCAGCAGGTCGTCGATGAACAGAGCGAAGGGCTGCATCGCTTCCAGAATGCGCGGCTCGATCCGGTAATCCAGCGCCCCCGCATCGTCCGAGCGCGCATGCGCCTGCGCCAGCGCCACGCCGCAGGCATGGGCGTAATGCCGCCAGCTTTTCTTCGACAGATCGTCGAGATCGATATCGTCGCGAAACGGCGCGCGCTCGCGCGACATGTAGCTCTCGCCGTCGATCTCGACCGCGCCGTAAAACACGTCGCCCTGCGCCAGATGCACCGATTGGCCATGCGCGATCCGGTCGCCCTTGTCGCCAGCATGAAAGTCGTTTTCGGGCACCAGCCCGTCAAGCGCCGAGCGGCGTGCCTGTTTGAATTCGACGATCAGATCGTCGGTCGCATCGGCACTCGGCCCCTCGATCAGGCAGTAATAGCGCGGCAATCCCAGCGAGGCCGTGCCCTGCCCATGGCGCACGCAGACATCCTTGACCCGCAACTCACCCGCCCGCGCGCCGGGCTCGAGGCCGTTCTGACGCGCCACGGTGTTGACGTGGTCCTGAAACTCGTCGCGTCGGCTCGAGATCGGCGTCAGCTCGCCATTGGCACGAAAGCCGCGTCCCTTTTCGTCGAGATAGCGGTCCCAGAGCCAGCTTTCGCGGCTCTTGCGGGCTTTCTTGAACATCCGCCGGATCACCTTGGGTGAATTGTCCGGGCGCATCTGTTCGCTCGCCTTGCGGTCATGGCGGGCATAGACCCGCATCCCGTTGCGATAGCCCGCGACGAAGCGGCGCGCGATCTTCTCGCGCGTCTTGCGGCCATGCCCGCCGATCTCGGCCGAGGCCAGCAGGAACCCGGTCACGCCGCGTTTCAGATCCCATGTGAAGGGCGCATAGAGCACGTCGTCGAAATCGTTGACGCCGAAGATCGGGACGTTGTCGGCATTGGGCATGATGCCGAAATTCAGCGGATGGACGTCGCCCAAGGCCAGCACGGTGGGCATCCGCTCGTCTTCGCCCAGCATGTCGCGGTGAAAGAGCAGCGAGGTGCCGCGAAAGAAGGAATAGGGTGATTCCGACAGCTTCTCGAACTTTTCGCGCGCGCCTTGGGCCTTCTGGTCGATGCGGATCGCATGGTCTTCGAGGATCGTGTCGCGGACATGCTGACGGCGTTCGAACCCGGTCAGGTTGCTGGGCCGCATCACGCAAGGGTAGCGCACGAAATTGCGGGTCAGTTCGCGATAGGCCTCGACCCGGCTTGCGACCCGCTCGACCGGCGCGCCTGTCTTGGCGCGGGACGGTTTCGACGTCTTGCTGCTGGCGGATTTCGGCTCGGCCATGATCGGCTCCTTGCGCTGGGATGTCGGGCTGGAAAGAGGCAACGCGCGCGCGGCGGGCCTGTTCCCCAAGCGGGTATTTTGCGCTGCGGCCGATGTCATCAAACCGTCGCCGAACTGTCGCGCGGCTTTTGCGATCGCCCGCCTATGGTCCGGCCCGAGTAGACGCTCGCAACCATGAACACAGGTAGCCAGATGACCGACCAGACCAAGCTCCCCGCCAAACTCTCGGCCGACGAATGGGACGAGGTGAACTTCCCGCGCCCCGAAGAGAATGATTTCGACCGCGTGGTGGACCGCGCGCTTAACCGCCGTGGCTTCCTGTCGGGCGTGCTGGCCTTCGGTTCGGGCGCTGCGGTGATGGGCACCGGCCTGCTGTCGGCCCGCGCCGCGCTGGCGCAAACCACCTCGCGCTTCCCCTTCACCCCGATCGCCGCGCAGACCGACCACGCCGTCCACGTGCCCCAGGGCTACAAGGTGCAGGTGCTGGCCAGCTGGGGCGACGCGCTGTTCGCCGATGCCGAGGGCTACGACATCGCCGAGGGCGGCCCGGTCGCCAAGTCGGATCGCATCTTCGGAGAGAATACCGACGGCATGGAGACCTTCAGCTATATGGGTCACCAGCTGATCGCGGTGAACCACGAATACACCAACAACGACATCAACCTGCCCGCGTCGCAGGACGGTGTGCCCGCCTCGGCCGATGACGTGCTGAAGCTGCAGAACCTGCAGGGCGTGACGGTGATGGAAGTCGCGCCGGGCATGGGTGGCTGGTCGGTTGTCGTGGACAGCCCGTTCAACCGCCGTATCCACCACAACACGCCGATGCAACTGGTCGGTCCCGCCGCCGGTCACCCGCTGCTGCAGACCGGGGCCGACGCCTCGGGGACGCAGGCGCTGGGCACGCTGAACAATTGCGGCTCGGGCAAGACGCCGTGGGGCACCTATTTGACCTGCGAAGAGAACTTCAACGGCTATTTCGGCGCGACCGGTGAGATGCCGTCGGACGCGGTTGTCGCGGCGGGTTACGAGCGCTACGGCATCGGCGCCGATGGCTGGGGCTACGATTACCACAAGCACGACGCGCGCTTTGACGTTTCGGCCAATCCCAACGAGCCGC
Source organism: Rhodobacter sp. NTK016B (assembly GCF_017303295.1). GTDB lineage: Bacteria > Pseudomonadota > Alphaproteobacteria > Rhodobacterales > Rhodobacteraceae > Pararhodobacter. Next base: position 66,561 of record NZ_JAFKOK010000003.1, read on the forward strand.
ATCGTCACGGCTGGGTGGTCGAGATCGATCCGACCGATCCCGAAAGCACCCCGGTCAAGCATACCGGTCTGGGCCGCTTCAAGCACGAGAATGCCGAAGTCACGCTGGCGCGCGACGGGCGTGTCGTGGTCTATATGGGCGACGACGAGCGCGGCGAATTCATGTACAAATTCGTCTCGAACGGCGTCTACACGCCGGGCGGCTCGACCGATGGTCTGCTTGATGACGGCCAGCTCTATGTCGCGAAGTTCAATGACGACATGACCGGCGAGTGGATCGCGCTGACCCCGGAAGCGACCGGCATGTCGGCCGAGGAAATCCTGATCTTCGCGCGCAAGGCCGGTTCGGCGGTGGGCGCGACGACGATGGACCGTCCGGAATGGATCTCGGTCAATCCCTACGCGATCGAGGGCTATTGCTGCCTGACCAACAACACCCGCCGCGGCACCCGCACCAATGCGGGCGGCGACGAGACCCCGGTCGGCGGCCCCAACCCGCGTGAGGCCAACCAATACGGCCAGATCGTGCGCTGGTTCCCCAATGACGACGACCACGCGGCCAGCGGCTTTGCCTGGGATCTCTATGTCATGGCGGGCAACCCCGAGGTCCATTCGGACGCCTATAGCGGTTCGGAAAACGTCACCGCGGGCAACATGTTTAACTCGCCCGACGGGATGGCCTTCGACCAGACCGGCCTCCTGTGGATCCAGACCGACGGCGACGATTCGAACGAAGGCGACTTCGCGGGTCAGGGCAACAACCAGATGCTCGCGGGCGACCCGGTTTCGGGCGAGATCGCGCGCTTCCTGACGGGCCCCAACGGTTCGGAAGTCACCGGCCTGTGCTGGTCGGAAGATCGCCGCACGATGTTCGTGGGCATCCAGCACCCGGGCGGCAGCTGGCCGATGGAAACGGGCCTGCCGCGCTCGTCGCTGATCGCGGTCAGCCGCGATGACGGCGCGATGGTCGGCTGAGACCAAAACCAGGATTGAACAGGCCGGGCATCCCGCAAGGGGTGCCCGGTCATTTGTGGGACGGATGGTGCGTGCAGAGCACGCACCCTACGAGCGTCGCTTAGGGTGTTGACCGGAACGGCAAAGGGCGGCCCGCATCGGGGCCGCCCTTGTCATGACCGGGGACGGGACGGGGAGATTAAAGCCCCGTACCCTCGTCCACGCCCAGCATCAGGTTGAGGTTCTGCACCGCCGCGCCCGAGGCGCCCTTGCCGAGATTGTCGAGCACCGCCACCAGCGTCGCGGCACCGGTCTTGGCATTGCCATGTACCGACAGTTCCAGCCGGTTGGTGCCGTTCAGCCGCTCGGGCCAGACGCGGGGTTCGTGCACCGACGCGTCGACGAGCGCGACGAAGCGTTCGCCCTCGTAAGCCGCGCTCAGCGCGTCCTGCGCCGCCGCGATGCCGCTCTCGCCGAGATTGGGCAGATGGACGGCAACCGCCATGCCCTGCGCGTAGTGGCCGACCGACGGCACGAAAACCGGCGCGGCGGACAGGCCGCCATGCAGCGTCATCTCGGGCAGGTGCTTGTGGCCCTGCGTCACGCCATACAGGAACGAGCCCGACACCTCGCCATTCTCATATTCCGCGATCATCGACTTGCCGCCGCCGGTATAACCCGACACGCCCGACACGGCGGGCGGCGAGGCGGGGTCGATCAGGCCCGCGCCGACCAGCGGGCGGATCAGCGCGATGGCGCAGGTCGACCAGCAACCGGGATTGGAGACCCGCGTCGCCTGCGCGACCTGCTGGCGCTGACCCTCAGCCATTTCGGGGAAGCCGAACACCCAGCCCGCCGCGACCCGATGCGCGGTCGAGGCGTCGATCAGCCGCGTGCCATAGGGCTCGGCCAGCGCCGCCGCTTCGCGCGCGGCGTCGTCGGGCAGGCACAGGATGGCGATATCGGCTTCGGCCAGCGCTTCGCGCCGCGCGGCCTGATCCTTTCGCAACTCGACGGGGACCTGCACGAGGGTGATGTCGTCGCGGTTCTGCAGCCGCTCGCGGATCTGCAGGCCCGTCGTGCCGACCTCGCCATCGATGAAGACCTTATGTGCCATGGGAACCCCCGTTGCGATACGCCTCGTGACCTACGATAAAGCCGGTGAACCCGCAAGCGCGCAGCCCGTCCTGCGTGGCCACCTGTGGCGGTCGTCTTGCACGGGTCCATTGCTGCTGGTAAGAAATTCTGACCAATTCGGGAGGGGCTGATGGCCGTCTACACTACGATCGAGGACATGCACCGCGTCTACAAGCGCCGCGTCCCCAAGATGTTCTACGATTACTGCGAATCCGGAAGCTGGACCGAGCAGACCTTCACCGAGAACAAGACCGATTTCCAGAAGATCCACCTGCGCCAGCGGGTAGCGGTCGATATGTCCAACCGCTCGACCCGGTCCGAGATGATCGGGCAGGACGTCGCGATGCCCGTAGCGCTGGCCCCGGTCGGGCTGACGGGGATGCAGCACGCCGATGGCGAGATCGCGGCGGCGCGCGCGGCGGGCAAGTTCGGCGTGCCCTTCACCCTGTCGACGATGTCGATCTGTTCGATCGAGGACGTGGCCGAACACACCGAAAAGCCCTTCTGGTTCCAGCTCTACGTGATGAAGGACTGGGATTTCGTTGCCCGCATCCTGCAACGCGCCAAGGACGCCAAATGCTCGGCGCTGGTGCTGACGCTGGATCTGCAGCTGATGGGGCAGCGCCACAAGGACATCAAGAACGGCCTGAGCGCCCCGCCCAAGCTGACGCCCGCCGTGATCGCCGATCTGGCGACCAAATGGCGCTGGGGGATGGGGATGCTGGGCACCAAGCGGCGGTTCTTCGGCAATATCGTCGGCCACGCCAAGGGCGTGACCGATGCTGCCGCCCTGGGCGCCTGGACGGCCGAGCAGTTCGATCTGGAACTCGACTGGGCCAAGATCGAGCGTATCCGCGACATGTGGGGCGGCAAGCTGATCCTCAAGGGCATCAACGATCCCGAGGACGCGGTCATGGCCACCAAGATCGGCGCTGACGCGATCACCGTGTCGAACCATGGCGGGCGTCAGCTCGATGGCGCGATGTCGTCGATCCGTATGTTGCCGTCGATCGTCGATGCGGTGCAGGGCGATACCGAGATCCATCTCGACAGCGGCATCCGCACCGGGCAGGACGTGCTCAAGGCGCTCGCTTTGGGCGCTAAGGGCACGATGATCGGCCGGGCCTTCGTCTACGGGCTGGGCGCGGGCGGCGAGGCGGGCGTGTCGAAAGCGCTCGAGATCCTGCATACCGAGCTGGACAAGACCATGGCCCTTTGCGGCGAGCGCGACGTGAAGGCGTTGGGGCGCCACAACCTGATCATGCCGCAGGGGTTCGAGGACCCGACCGTTTCGATCTGAAGGCAGGGAAAGGGGGGCTGTCTGCCCCCCTCTTTGCCTGACGGCAAATTCACCCCCCGAGGATATTTCCGGATCAAAGATGCGCCGATTCCGGGCGGGATCCGGGGCGAAAAGGGGGGTGGGTTTTCCTTTCTGGGCAGGTTTGTTAGGGTTTGGGTTCATCGGAGCCACGCGTATGGACGCCCTCCGCAATCCACTCCTCCCCGAAAACAGGATTTCTCATGACCCAGGCCAAGGCGGGCGACACCGTCCATTTCCACTATACCGGTACTCTTTCCGACGGCACCGTGTTCGACAGTTCCGAAGGGCGCGATCCGCTGTCCTTCACGCTGGGATCGGGCCAGATCATCCCCGGTCTGGACGCTGCGATCGACGGCATGTCGGTGGGTGAGCAGAAGACTGTGACGATCCCCTGCACCGAGGCTTACGGCGAGCATGACGCGCGCGCGCGTCAGGCCGTGCCGCGCGACCAGATCCCCGACACGATCCCGGTCGATCCTGGCACTCAGTTGCAGATGAAATCGCCCGAGGGTCAGGTGATCCCGGTCGTGGTGATCGAAGCCAATGACGAGCACGTCGTGCTCGACGCCAATCACCCGCTGGCTGGCAAGGATCTGACCTTCGCGGTCGAGATCGTCTCGGTCGCGTGAGTCTTCGCTTGAAAACGGGCGCCTGAAGACTGGCGTCTGAAAACGGGCGCCAGAAGCGGCTCAGGCGCGGCGCAGGGTAGCGGTCATCAGGCCCATGCCCACCAGCGCCGCGCCGCCCAGCCGGGTCAGCCCGGCAATGACACGCGGACGCGCCAGTCGCGCGCGCATCTGGCTCGCCGCCAGTGCCCAGGCGAGGGCGTTGAGCCCCGCAAGCGTCACGAAGGTCACGACCAGAAGCGCGAATTGCGGCAGGACGGCGGCCTGTGGATCGGTGAACTGCGGCACGAAAGCAACGAAAAAGGCGATGGATTTCGGGTTCAGCATGGTCACCATCAGCCCGTCGCGGAACACCCGTTTGCCGGGGCGTGCGGGGATAGCGCCGCACGCCTGGAACGCCGCCCCGCCCGAGCGCCAGAGCTGTACGCCCAGATACACCAGATAGATCGCCCCCAGCCCCTTGAGCATGGTGAAGGCCGTGGCCGAGGCCGCGATCAGCGCGCCCAAGCCGGCCAGCGAGGCACTCATCGCCAGCGCGTCGCCCAGCGTGATCCCCGCCACCATCGCCAGCGCGCCGGCGCGGCCTTGCCGCATCGCGTGACCGAGGATCAGGAAATTCGTGGGGCCGGGGATCAGCAGAAGCGCGACCGAAGCGAGCACGAAGGCGAGCCAGAGATGCAGGTCCATGGGGCATTCCTTGCAGTAAGCGTGGGGCCTCAGCAAAGACAGCCGCCGCGCGCGCTGTCCACCCCTTTCAACGGGCGCGGGCGCGGGCTAAAGACCCGGATCATGGCAAAGCTCTATTTCCACTACTCGACGATGAACGCGGGCAAGTCGACGATCCTGTTGCAGGCCGCGCATAATTACCGCGAGCGGGGCATGGAGCCCTATCTCGTCACGGCGCAATTCGACAACCGCGCGGGCGAAGGGCGGATCGGCTCCCGGATCGGCATCGGCGCCGCCTCGGACACCTTCGCCGAGGGCGAGGATCTGCTCGCCAAGATTGCCGCGCGGCTCGAACGCGGCCCCTGCGCCTGTGTCTTCGTCGACGAGGCGCAGTTTCTGTCCGAAGAGCAGGTCTGGCAACTGGCGCGCGCGGTCGACGATCTGCGCGTGCCGGTCATGTGCTACGGTCTGCGGGTGGATTTTCGCGGCAAGCTGTTTCCCGGCTCGGCCGCGCTTCTGGCGCTGGCCGACGAGATGCGCGAGGTGCGAACGATCTGCCATTGCGGCAAGAAGGCGACGATGGTGATCCGGCAAGGGCCTGACGGCAAAGCGCTGCGCGACGGCGCGCAGGTGCAGATCGGCGGGAACGAGACCTATGTCTCGCTCTGCCGCAGACACTGGTGTGAAGCGATGGGCGTCTGAGCCGCGCGCCTCATCATTAATCCGAAAATATCCCGGGGGGTGAGCGCGTCAGCGCGAGGGGGCGAGCAGCCCCCTTTTCCGTCGTCGAGGACGCGCGCGGCGCGCGATCAGTCCAGCGCGATCTCGTAGCGTTCGATCACCGTATTGGCGAGCAGCTTCTCGCACATCGCCTTGACCTCGGCCTCGGCTTTGGCCGGGTCGGTTTCGGTCAGGTCGAGCTCGATCACCTTGCCCTGACGCACCGCCTCGACCCCGTCGAAACCCAAAGCGCCCAGAGCGTGGCGCACGGCCTCGCCCTGCGGGTCCAGAACGCCGGTCTTCAGCATGACATGAACGCGCGCTTTCATCGGTTCGTCCTTTTAGTTCATCAGTTTGGGCTTGGTGATCGGGGTCGCGTTCGAGGGCATCACGCCCAGCCGCCGCGCGACCTCGGTATAGGCTTCTGACAGGTTGCCCAGATCGCGGCGGAACACGTCCTTGTCCAGCTTCTGGCCGGTCTTGGCGTCCCACAGGCGGCAGCTGTCGGGGCTGATTTCGTCGGCCACAACAAGGCGCATGAAATCGCCGTCATAGATGCGGCCGATTTCGATCTTGAAATCCACCAGCTTGATGCCGACGCCCATCATCACGCCCGACAGGAAGTCGTTCACGCGCAGGGCCAGTGCGACGATATCGTCGAGATCCTGATGCGTGGCCCAGCCGAAGGCGAGGACATGCTCTTCGCTCACCATCGGGTCGTGCAAGTCATCGTTCTTGTAGTAGAATTCGACGATCGGGCGGGGCAGGGCGGTACCCTCTTCGATGCCCAGCCGCTTCGAGATCGACCCGGCGGCGACATTGCGCACAACCACTTCCAGCGGGATGATCTCGACCGCGCGGATAAGTTGCTCGCGCATGTTGATGCGCTTGATGAAATGCGTAGGCACGCCGATCTCGTTGAGGCCGGACATGAAATACTCGGACAGCCGGTTGTTCAGGACACCCTTGCCTTCGACCTGGGCGTGCTTTTCGCCATTGCCGGCCGTGGTGTCATCCTTGAAATACTGGACATAGGTTCCGGGTTCGGGGCCTTCATACAGGATCTTGGCCTTGCCCTCGTAAACCTTCGTGCGTCTCGCCATGTCCGGTGATTCCCCGATTGGCCCGCGGCATGGGCCCGGGCGGCTGCAGTCTGGCCCGGCTATACGCCATGCGGTCCCGACCCGCAAGCGGCGCTCCGGACGCGCCCGATGCGTTGGCAACAGGGTCGCGAAGAGGTGCGGCACGGGGATGCAGGGCCGCAAACAAGGCTTGCAGCGCAGGCGCAATCCGCCCATATCAGGAACGGAAACGACCCAACGGCATGCCACGAGAGGCCCGAGACATGACCACTTTCGACGATCGCGAGAATGCATTCGAAGCGAAATACGCCCATGACGCCGAAATGGCCTTCAAAGCGGTGTCGCGCCGCAACAAGGCGCTCGGCCTGTGGGCAGCCGGGCTTCTGGGCAAGGACGGCGATGCCGCCGGCGCCTATGCGATGGAAGTGATCGCCGCCGATTTCGAGGAAGAGGGCGACGAGGACGTCGTGCGCAAGCTCGTCAAGGATCTGGACGGCAAGGCGACCGAGGCCGAGATCCGCGCCAAGATGGCGGCGACCCTGCTCGAGGTCAAAGACAAGATGGTGCGCGAGGGCTGAGACCCGCTCACGGCCCGTTCAAGGCCCGCTCAAAGCCCATCTGCGGCCCGACCTTCGAGGCAGACCATGGTGCGTCCGGGAACAGGATGAGACACGGCAAATTGAGGCCAGTTTCATCATCATCATGAGCGCGCTGCATTTGCCAGAACCGGCCGGATATGCGAAAACCCGGACGCGCCGCGACCTGCGGCGCGTTTTGCATTTCACCCGAGGTTCCTGATGCCCATCACGCCCGATCCCCTGTCCGCTCTTCTGGCCGAACGCGGCGTCTTGCTGGCCGATGGCGCCACGGGGACCAACCTGTTCAACATGGGTCTCAGCTCGGGCGATGCGCCGGAATTCTGGAATATCGACCATCCCGACCGCATCCGGCGGCTCTATGCCTCGGCGGTCGAGGCGGGATCGGACCTGTTTCTGACCAATTCCTTCGGCGGCAATGCCAGCCGTCTGAAACTGCACGCTGCCGAGACCCGCGTGCGCGAGCTCAACCGCATCGCCGCCGAGCTGGGCCGCGAGGTCGCGGACAAGGCGGGCCGTAAGGTTCTGGTCGCGGGCTCGATGGGACCGACGGGCGAGATCATGGCGCCGATGGGCAGCCTGACGCATGAGCTGGCGGTCGAAATGTTCCACGAACAGGCCGAGGGTCTGAAAGAGGGTGGCGCCGACATCCTGTGGGTCGAAACCATCTCGGCGCCCGAGGAATACAAGGCCGCCGCCGAAGCCTGCGGCAAGGCGGGCATGCCCTGGGCCGGGACGATGAGCTTCGACACTGCCGGGCGCACCATGATGGGCGTGACCTCGGCCGATTTCGTCAAGCTGGTGGGCAAGCTGGCCAATCCGCCGGTCGCGTTCGGTGCCAATTGCGGGACCGGGGCCTCGGACTTGTTGCGCACGGTTCTGGGCTTCGTGGCGCAGGGGCCGGAAAAGCCGGTCATCGCCAAGGGCAATGCCGGTATCCCGAAATATGTCGACGGCGAAATCAAGTATGACGGTACGCCCGCGCTGATGGCCGATTACGCCGAGCTTGCGCGCAATGCGGGGGCGTCGATCATCGGCGGCTGCTGCGGCACCATGCCCGAGCACCTGCGCGCGATGCGCGAGGCGCTCGACACCCGGCCGCTGGGCGAGCGCCCGACGCTCGAGCAGATCACCGCCGCGCTCGGCGCGTTCAGTTCGGCGCAGGACGGGACCGAGATCACCGGCTGCGGCGATCCCAGCCACGATCACGGCCCGCGCCGCGAACGCCGCGGCCGTCGCCGCAGCTGATCGGCCCGTGACCTGACAGACCCGACGCCCGGCCCCGTTGGTCGGGCGTTTCGCTTAGGCCCGGGGCCCGCATGCTTGCGCCCATGGCCGTGGCTGACTACATCTTTCGCAGCAAAGCGAAAGGTGCCCCATGTTCCGACTTCCCGCCCTGACCGATCTTCGCCGTTTCGACGCCGACGCTGCGGGCAAGAGCCTTGGAAACCTGCCCGAATGGGACCTGAGCGATCTCTATCCCGCGCCCGATGCGCCGGAAGTCGCGCGCGATCTCGACTGGCTCGACACGGCCTGCGCGGATTTCGCGGCGAAATACGAAGGCAAGCTGGCTACGCTCGACGCCGAAGGGATGCTGCAATGCATCCATGATTACGAGGCGATCGACATCACCGCCGGTCGGCTGATGAGCTATGCGGGCCTGCGCTATTACCAATCCACCACCGACAGCGACCGCGCCAAGTTCATGGCCGATGCGCAGGACCGCGTCACCGTCGCCACCACGCCGCTGGTCTTCTTCACGCTGGAAATGAACCGCATCGCGGATGACCGGATGGAAGCGCTGCTGTCGGGTAATGAGGCGCTCAACCGCTATCGCCCGGTGATCGAACGCATGCGCGCCATGCGCCCGCATCAGCTGTCCGACGAGCTTGAGAAGTTCCTGCACGACCAGTCGACGGTTGGCGCGGCGGCGTGGAACCGGCTCTTCGATGAAACCATGGCAAGCCTGTCCTTCGAGGTCGAGGGCGAAGACGAATCCCTGCCGCTGGAAGCCACGCTCAACCTGCTGACCGATCCCGCGCGCGCCAAGCGCGAAGCGGCGGCGCATGCGCTTGCGGGCGTGTTCGAAAAGAATATCCGCCTGTTTACCCGCGTCCACAACACGCTGGCCAAGGAAAAGGAAATCTCCGACCGCTGGCGCAAGATGCCGACGCCGCAACATGGCCGCCACCTGTCGAACCATGTCGAGCCCGAGGTGGTCGAGGCCCTGCGCGACGCCGTGGTCGCCAATTACCCGCGCCTGTCGCACCGCTATTACGCGCTCAAGGCCAAGTGGCTGGGGCTCGATCATCTCGAAGTCTGGGACCGCAACGCGCCGCTGCCGATCGAGTCGCCGCGCACCATCGGCTGGGATACCGCGCGCTCGATGGTGATGGATGCCTATGCCGATTTCGACCCCCGCATGGCCGAACTGGCCGAGCCCTTTTTCGACAAGGGCTGGATCGATGCAGGCGTGAAGATGGGCAAGGCGCCCGGCGCCTTCGCGCATCCGACCGTCACCACCGTGCACCCCTATGTGATGCTCAACTATCTGGGCAAACCGCGCGACGTGATGACCCTCGCGCATGAACTGGGCCACGGCGTGCACCAGCGCTTGGCCGCCGGGCAGGGCGAGCTTTTGTCGGCCACCCCGCTCACGCTGGCCGAAACCGCCTCGGTCTTCGGCGAGATGCTGACCTTCCAGAAACTGCTCGCCGGCGCCAAGACCAAGGCCGAGCGCAAGACGCTTCTGGCGGGCAAGGTCGAGGACATGATCAACACCGTCGTGCGCCAGATCGCGTTCTACGATTTCGAATGCAAGCTGCACGCGGCGCGGCGCGAGGGAGAGCTGACCTCGGACGATATCAACGCGCTGTGGATGTCGGTGCAGGCCGAAAGCCTCGGGCCGGTCTTCCGCTTTATGGACGGCTACGAGACCTTCTGGTCCTATGTCCCCCATTTCGTCCACTCGCCGTTCTACGTCTATGCCTACGCTTTCGGCGACGGTCTGGTGAACGCGCTCTACGCGGCCTACAAGGACGCGCCCGAGGGCTTCCAGGAGAAGTATTTCGACATGCTCAAGGCGGGCGGCTCGAAGCACCATAAAGAGCTTCTCGCGCGCTTCGGCCTCGACGCCTCGGACCCGGCCTTCTGGAACAAGGGGCTCGACATGATTTCGGGCTTCATCGACGAGTTGGAAGCGATGGAGGAGTGAGGCCCGCGCGATGGACCCCTTCCTCATCATCGGCCAGCCCCGCAGCGGCACGACCTATCTGCAGACGCTCATCAATGCCCATCCCGACGCGCATTGCCGGGGTGAGCTGTTCGATCCCTGGCAGATCGACGACGACGGCGAGAAGACGCAGGGCCTTGACGCGGTGATCGCCCGCGACGCGGACCCGGCGGGCTTTCTCGACGGGCGCCTGCAGGCACCGCGCGGCTTGTGGCGGCGCGGTCCGCGCTGCATCGGCGCCAAGGTGCTGTTCCAGCACCACCCGGCGCTGTTGGCGCGCTACATTCCCGCGCGGCCCGGACTGCGTCTGATCCATGTCCGGCGCGAGAACAAGCTCGCGCAATTCGCCTCGATGCAGCAGGTGGCGAAAACCGGGCAATGGACGGCGGCGGGCGGCGGCGGTGCGGCCCCCCGGATCGAGGCCGCGCCCTTCTGGGCAGCCTCTGAATGCAACCGCATGGAAAATGAGGATTTTCTGCTCGACGCCTGGCTTGCGACTCTGCCCAATCCGGTGCTGCGGGTGACCTATCGCGGCCTCTTTGCTCAGGATTTCGAAGCCCGGCTGCAGAACTTCCTCGGCCTGACGATCGCCGGTCCGCTCACCAGCAGCCTGAAGAAACAGGGCCAGAACACGATCCTCGACCGCTTCGCCAGCCCGGCGCCGATCGAACGCTATTTCCGCGAAACCGGACGGGCCGATTGGCTGGGCCCCGAACTGGCCTGACAACTGGCCTGATCGCCATCTTTGATCCGGAAATATCCCGGGGGGAGCGTAGCGGGGGGCAGCGCCCCCTCCTGCCGCAAGGCAGGCGCGGCGCGAGGGGGCTCGATGCTCCCGACGCGCCGCCCCCTTAAGGCTCCGTTGCCGAGCGTCAGTTTCCGGGCAGCAGCTTGCCCGGGTTCATCAGCCCCTCGGGGTCGATGGCCGCCTTGATCGCGCCCATCACGTCCCAGGCATCGCCATGCTCGGCGCGCATGTATTTCGTCTTGCCCATGCCGATCCCGTGCTCGCCGCTGACCGTGCCACCCAGCCGCAAGGCGCGCTCGGCCATGTTGGCGGCCAGCTTCATCGCGGTGTCCTTCTGGCTCGCATCGCCCAGTTTGGGCAACAGCAGGACGTGGAAATTTCCATCGCCGACATGGCCCACGATCGGTCCCGGAATGCCCGAGGCCTCGATCTCGGCTGCGGTTTCTTCCACCGCCTGCGCCAGTTTCGAGATCGGCACGCAGATATCGGTGGTGATCGGATCGCAGCCGGGATTGGCGCGCATCATCGTCGGATAGGCATTGTGCCGCATCGCCCAGAGCGCGTTGCGCTCTTCGGGCTTCTCGGCCCAGCGGAACCCCTTCGCGCCGAAATCGCCGGCGATGTCTTCGAACCGCTCAAGCTGTTCGGCCACGCCGGCCTCGGTGCCGTGGAATTCCAGCATCAGATGCGGCGCGTCCGGCCAGTCGGTGCCTGCCGCGCGGTTGAAGGATTCTGCCGCCACCGCGTCGACGAATTCGATCCGCGCCATCGGGATACCCGACTGGATGGTGGTGATCACCGCATCCACCGCGCCGTCCATCGTCTCGAAGGCGCAGACCGCCGAGCGCACGGCCTCGGGCTGGCCATGCAGCTTCAGCGTGAGTTCCGTGATCAGTCCCAGCGTGCCTTCCGAGCCCACGAACAGGGCCGTCAGGTCGTAGCCGGTCGAGGATTTCGGCGCCCGTGTGCCGGTGCGGATGATCCGCCCGTCGGGCAGCACCACTTCCAGCCCCAGCACATTGGCCTTCATCGTGCCGTAGCGCACCGCCGTCGTGCCCGAGGCGCGCGTCGAGGCCATCCCCCCGAGCGAGGCATTCGCGCCCGGATCGACGGGGAAGAACAGGCCCGTCGCGCGCAGTTCGGTGTTCAGCTCTTCACGCGTGATGCCGGGCTGGACCGAGACTACCATGTCTTCGGGCGCCACGTCGAGCACCTTGTTCATCCGGCTGAAATCGACCGTGACGCCGCCGCGCGGTGCCAGCGCGTGCCCTTCAAGCGATGTTCCCGCGCCCCAGCCGATCAGCGGCAGACCGGCGGCGCGGCAGATCGTGACGATCTGCGCCACCTCTTCGGTGCTTTCGGGATAGGCGACCGCGTCGGGCGGCATGTCCTGAAAATGTCCCTCGGAACGGCCATGCAGGTCGCGGTCGGATTGCGAGCGGTTCAGCCGCTTGCCCAGAAGATCCGCCAGCGCCTCGAAGGCTGCCTCATGTGTCGACATAACGTCCTCCTCACTTCGCGCGCGACCCTAGCGCGGGGCTCAGGCAGATGCCAGACGCCACGCTGCGCCTCGACACCCCTATGCCCTTGCAAAGCCGGTTGTTCTGCGCTTGCCTGCGCCGTAAGGGAAAGCCCATGTCAAACGACCTATCGCGCCTGAAACTCTTTCGTCTCGCGGGACTTGCATGGCGCAGGCTGCGCCATCACGGCCCGGACGAGGCGCAATTCTGGGTCATCGCGTTTTTCCTTGGCACCGCTGCGGGCGCCGCGGCTTTGCTGTTCCGGCTGGGTGTGGGGCAGCTTGAAAAGCTGCTTTACGACGCCGAAGGCCACGCGGTTCTGGCCCGCGCGGCCGAGATGCCATGGTGGCTGCTGATCGCGATTCCGGCCACGGGCGGGCTGATCGTCGGGCTGATCCTGCACTGGTTCACCCCCGATGGGCGTGTGCGCGCGGTGGCCGATGTGATCGAAGGCTCGGCGCTGGGGCGCGGACGGGTCGAGATGCGCGAAGGGCTGGCCTCGGCGCTGGCATCGATGATCACGCTGGGGTCAGGCGGATCGGCCGGGCGCGAAGGGCCGGTCGTGCACCTTGCGGCGGTGATCTCGACCCGCGTGGCGGACCGGATCCGCGCCAATGGCGTCACCGGGCGCGACCTTTTGGGCTGCGCGGTGGCGGCGGCGGTCTCGGCGTCGTTCAATGCGCCGATTGCCGGGGCGATCTTTGCCATGGAGGTAGTGCTGCGCCACTACGCGCTGCACGCGTTCGCGCCCATCGCCATTGCGTCGATCATGGGCACGCTGGTCAACCGGCTGGCCTTTGGCGACGTGGCCGAATTCACCCTGCCGGTGCGCAACATGGTGGCGTTTTACTGGGAGATCCCGGCTTACCTGATTCTGGGCCTCGTTTGCGGGCTGGTGGCGGTGGCGTTGATGCGGGCGGTGTTCTGGTCCGAGGACGCGGCCAGCGCGCTGCAGGCCCGCACGCATGCGCCGCGCTGGCTCAGACCCGCCGTGGCGGGCGCGATGGTGGGGGCGCTGGCGATCTTCGCGCCGCATGTGATCGGCATCGGCTACGAGGTCACGACGATGGCGCTGACCGGACGCATCGGCCTGACCGAGGCGATCCTGATCGCGCTGGCGAAAACGCTGGCGGTGGCGATCACGCTGGGCGGACGGATGGGCGGCGGCGTATTCTCGCCCGCGCTGGTGGTGGGATCGCTGACCGGGCTCGCTTTCGGGCTGATCGCCACGGGGCTGATCCCGGCCTATTCCGGCAGCGCCACGACCTATGCGCTGGCGGGGATGGGCGCGGTCGCGGCGGCGGTGCTGGGCGCTCCGGTCTCGACCACGCTGATCGTGTTCGAGCTGACCGGCGACTGGCAGACGGCCATCGCGGTGATGGCGGCCGTCTCGACCGCTTCGGCGCTGGCCAGCCGGTTCGTCAAACGCTCGTTCTTCCTGACGCAGCTGGCGCGCCGCGACGTGCGCATCGCGCAGGGACCGCAGGAATATCTGCTGCAACTGGTCTCGGTCAGCACGGCGATGCGCAAACCCGGTGCAGGCGGCGCGCCCGACGAGGCGGCCTTGGCCGCGCTGTTGGAGGAAGGGCGCTCGATCGGCGTCGATTCGCGGTTGAAACCGGCCCTGCGGCTGTTCGAGCGCTCGGGCGCGTCGCATCTGGCAGTGACCCAGCGCAACGCTGAGGGCCGCGTGCAGGTTGTGGGCAGCCTGAGCCATGTCGATGCGCTGAAGGCGTTCAATCAAGCGCTCGCGGCGACGGCGGCGGAAGAGCATTCCTGAGTGCCCTTGCCGGCCGCATGGGGGCCGGGCGTTTCTTGAGTATTTGGAGCAAAGTGAAGGGGCAGGGCGGCGCGCTTGCGCCCGCGCTTGCCCCGGGGGGTCAGTCGCGGGCGAGCGGGTGGTGGTCCATCACCAGCTGGCGCAGGCGTTCGTCGAGCACATGGGTATAGATCTCGGTCGTGCCCAGATCGGCATGGCCCAGAAGCGTCTGGATCACCCGCAGATCGGCGCCGCCCGCGAGCAGATGCGTGGCGAAGGCGTGGCGCAGCACATGCGGGCTGACGCGGGTCGGATCGAGGCCCGCGCGCGCGGCGATCTCCTTGACCAGTGCGTGGAAACGCACGCGGCTCAGGTGCCCCTCGGTCCCGCGCGCGGGAAACAGGAAGCGCGAGGGCGGCGCGCCCTTGGCCTTGGCCGCGTCCTGCGCGGCATCGCGATGGGCGAGCCAGATCGCCACGGCAGTGCGCGCGGGGTCGGACAGCGGCACCAGACGGTCCTTGCCGCCTTTGCCGCGCACCATCAGCATTTCGGGCGCGCCCCTGAGCGCGGCATCGGGCAACGAGACGAGTTCGCTCACCCGCAGGCCGGTTGCATAGAGCAGCTCGAACAGGCAGGCATTGCGCGCGCGGGTCGCGGCGTCGGGGCCGTGATCGCGCGCGGCGTCCAGCAGGCGCGAGACTTCGGCTTCCGACAGCGTGCCCGGCAGGCGCTGGCTGCGGCCCGGCCCGTCGATCTTGAGCACCGGGTTGTCGGGGCGGATCCCTTCGTCATAGGCGAAGCGGAAATATTGCTTGAGCGATGAAAGCCGCCTTGCCCGAGTGGCGCGCGACAGGCCTTCGGTATCGAGCGAAACGAGGTAATCTTCGATCACATCGCGCCCAGCCGTGTCGAGGCTTTCGCCCCGGTCGGCCAGCCAGTCGGCGGCGTGGCTAAGGTCGCGGCCATAAGCCAGAAGCGTGTTGCGCGCGGCGCCGTTCTCGGCGGCGATGGCGTCGAGAAAACCGGAGATCCGGCGCGCGCTGCTTGCAGGCCGGTCGGCCGCGGGCTCTGGTGCAGGGGCAGGCATCAGCCGTTGCGCTCGAGCAGCAAGCTTTCGAGTGCAGTCCGCCGGGCGATGTCTTCGAGCCCCAGCGCACGCAGCGAGGCCAGACCATTGGCCAGCACGCGCGGATCGCCGGGGCCGCCAAGATCGGCGAGGATGCGCAGGATCACCTCGCCCAGCCGCCCCTCGGCCAGCCGGTCGGCCATCTCGTCGGAAACCGGCGGCTCGGGGCCGAAGGCGACCGCCACGGCGCCGGCCAGCTGGCCGGGCATCCGGCCGGCTTCCGCCGGGTCCATGCCACGCGCGATGGCGGCAAGGAAACGCTCTTCGGCCGAGGCGCGCTCGGGGTCGAGACCGAGCGCCACTGTTTCGTAATTCTCCGACAAAAGCCCCGCGCGGAAGGCCACGCGCGCGGCTTGCGGCGTGAGCTCGAGCTGTTGCAGCGGTTGCGAGAACAGCGTGGCCATCGCCACTTCCAGCTCGCCCGCCTGAATGAGCGGCCACGCCGCAAGCAGTGCCTCGGAGGCGGCCGCGCCGTCGCCATCGCGCAAAGCGGCGTCGAGGCGCTGAACCTCGCGCACGCGCTCCCAGATCCCGCCCGAGGCCGCCGCGCTGCGTTCGGTGTAAAGGCCCAGCAACCGGTTCGGAGCCATGGCACCCGCGCGGGTCAGCCGCTCGGCCGCTTCGATCTGCGTGCGCCAGCCCTGCGTGCCGCGCAGGTCCGCATGGGCATAGGCGACCGGCATGCCCAGCGAGGGCTGCGCATCGCCCACCGCTTCGAGCAGCCGCCATGTCAGCGGATCGGGTGTGCCGGGCGGCGGCGGCAGGATCGTGGCAGAGCCGGGCAGCGTAGGGTCGTCGTGCAGGAATTTGTCGAGCAGATCGGCCATGTAAGGCGTGAGCCGCCCCTCGTCCCGGGCGGTTTCGTGCAGCTGCGCCGCGGCGGGCCAGTCGCCCGAACGCGCGAGGCAGAAGATCATCGCCGCGTCATCGCCGACCGGCGGCGGGGCGATGATCGTCTCGCAGACGCGGTCTTCGTCGCCCAGAAGCAGGCCGATATCGAAACGCCGCAGCCGCAGGACGGGCGCATCCGATCCCAGCGGGTCGAGCAAGGCCGCCGCCTGATCGAGCGCGCCGAATTCCACCAGCTTGTCAATGCGCGCGAGCAGGAAGTCGGGCGCGGCGGTATGGGCGGCCTCGGCGCTCAGATCGGCGGGCAGGGCGGCTTCCAGCGTCACCGGCGCGCTGTCCCCGGGGTCCGCGCTGGCGCGCAGGGGCGTGCGGACCGGGTGCTGGACATCGGGCAGCGGGGCCGCGAACTCGGCCAGCAAGAGCCGGTAGGACATGTCGCGCAGGGCGGGCAGCATGTCGGCAGGCAACGCCGCGATCAGTTCGGCCAGCTGCGAGCCGGGGGTGGGGCCCCAGATGGTTTCGGGCAGGCCCACGCGCGCGGCGGGGAACAGGCCGACCGCCTCGGGCCGCAGCGCGTCGAGCGCCCGCACCGAGATTGAGCCTGCGCTGCCGCCCGCCGGCGGGGTTACCGGATAGGCGCCGGGCAGACGGCGCGCATCGTCGCGCAGCCAGTCGATGGCCGAGAGCGGGTTCAGCGGTGCGTTGGCCGCCTGCTGCGGGTTCTGCGGCGGATCCGTTTCCTGGGCCTGAGCCTGCGCCATGGCAGCGGCGTTCAGCGCCATGGCCATCGCCGCAACCCCCAGCATCCGGCGGGGGGCGGGGCGCGTGACTTGGGCCTTCGGGTGGCGCGTGATCATGCCGGGTTAACCCAGTTGCAGATCGACGGGCAGGCTGCGCGGCTCGGGCGTGCGGCCGAGATCGCCGAAATAGGCGAAGGCGACGAAGCCCACGCCGCCCACCAGCACCAGCACCACAATGAGCCGGAACAGGTAGCCAAAGAATCCGGGGCCATCGTTGTATCGGGGCATGGGGCTCGGTCCTCGTCTGACAGGTGCGCGCGTCTTGCGTCGCACGGGATTTTGCGCTGCCGGCTGGATGCCGGTCTTTGCTGTTGCGCCTTACGCGCGATTTATAGCTGGAACTCGGCGTGAGTTCACGCCATTCAGGGCCACATAGCGAAAAATCGCCAGCTTGTGATGTGGAGGACGGCCCGACGGGCCATGGCTATGGAACCGCAGTTGAAGAAAACGGTGGTCATGGTCGGCATGATGGGGGCCGGCAAATCGGCGGTGGGCAAGGAACTGGCTCAGCTGCTGGACGTCCCTTTCGTCGATTCGGATACCGAGATCGAGCGCGCCGCGAATGCCTCGATCGCCGAGATATTCGCGCGCGATGGCGAGCCGTTCTTTCGCGACAAGGAAGCGCAGGTGATCTCGCGGCTTCTGGATGGCACGCCCTGCGTGCTGTCGGTGGGCGGTGGCGCCTTTCTGCGCGCCGAGACCCGCAGGCGCATTTCCGAAGCCGGGGTGTCGGTCTGGCTGAAAGCCGATCTCGACACGCTCTGGCAGCGGGTGCGGCGCAAAGATACCCGTCCGCTTTTGCGCACCCCCAATCCCTACCAGACCCTCGCAGCGCTGATGGCCGACCGCGAGCCCGCCTATGCCGAGGCCGATCTCATCGTCTCGACAGAGGCCGGTTTCGCCATCGAAACCACCGCCGAGAAGGTGATCGAAGCCCTCGCGCGCCGTCCCGACGTGCTGAGTTTCGACGCGCCTCGGGACGACACCCCGCAAGACGAAGAATGAGGCCCGGCCCATGAGCCATGATCCATCCGCCGCCCCCGCTATCGACGATGTCCGCGTCTCGTTGGGCGAGCGGTCCTATACCGTGCGCGTGGGTCAGGGGCTGATCGCCCGCGCAGGGGCCGAGATCGCGCCGCTTCTGCGCCGCAACCGGGTCTGCGTGGTTACCGAGGCCACGGTGGCCGAGCTGCATCTCGACGGGCTGCGCAACGGGCTGGCCGAAGGTGGCGTGGCGATGGAGGCGCTGATCCTTCCCGCCGGCGAGACGACGAAAAGCTGGCGCTATCTCGAACAGGCCGTCGAATGGCTGATCGCGCAGAAGGTCGAGCGCGGCGATGTCGTGGTGGCGCTGGGCGGCGGCGTGATTGGCGATCTGGTGGGCTTTGCCGCCGCCATCCTGCGTCGCGGCGTGCGTTTCGTGCAGATCCCGACCTCGCTTCTGGCGCAGGTCGACAGTTCGGTCGGTGGCAAGACCGGCATCAATTCGCCCCTGGGCAAGAACCTGATCGGCGCGTTCCACCAGCCCTCGCTGGTTCTGGCCGATATAGACGCGCTCGATACCTTGCCGGGGCGCGATTTCCTCGCCGGATACGGCGAGGTGGTGAAATACGGGCTGCTGGGCGATGCCGCGTTTTTCGATTGGCTCGATGCCAATGCGCCCGCCATGGCCGCGGGTGACAAGACACTTCGGCAGGAAGCGGTGCGCCATTCGGTGCGGATGAAGGCCGATATCGTCGAGCGCGACGAGACCGAGCAGGGCGACCGCGCGCTGCTGAATCTTGGCCATACGTTCGGCCACGCGCTGGAAGCGGCGACGGGCTATTCCGAGCGGCTGTTGCACGGCGAAGGGGTGGCGATCGGCTGTCTGCTGGCCTTCGATCTGTCGGCCCGGCTGGGGCTTTGCGCGCAGGAAGCGCCCGAACGGGTCGCCGAGCATCTGGCGCGGATGGGCATGAAGCGCAAGCTGTCGGATATAGACGGCGATCTGCCGGGGCGCGACGGGCTGATCGCGCTGATGGGGCAGGACAAGAAGGTTCAGGACGGCACGCTGCGCTTTATCCTTGCCAGGGCGATCGGCGAGAGCTTCGTCACCGCCGATGTCCCGCGCGAGGCGCTGGCGCGGCTGCTGGACGACGCGCTGGCGTGACAAAACGGATCTGAGGGGCCGGCCCGAGGGCGCGCGGCTGTAGGGTGCGTGGTTTCCACGCACCGCGCCCGGTATCCGGGCGTCGGATTGGTGCGTGCCAAGCACGCACCCTACAGCCGTGCACAAGGATTGGGCATTCAAGGGCCTTCATTCCGGCGGAAAAATTTTACCCGTTGATAAAATTTCGATCCGTGGCAATCTGGGTCCATAAAAAGAACAACACCAGCCAACCCGCCCAGCCAACCCGGAGGTAGCCCGTGACCCATAGCCCTCAGACCGACGGCATCGTCGCCGCGCGTCTGGACGACGCGACGCTTGCCGCGCATTTCGACGATCTGCACCCGATCCTTGACGATCACGAAGCCCGCGTCGCCGCCGACCGCTGTTATTTCTGCCATGATGCGCCCTGCATCACCGCCTGTCCGACCGATATCGACATCCCGCTTTTCATCCGTCAGATTCAGGCCGGGATGCCCGACGCCGCCGCGCGGACGATCTTCGATCAGAACATCCTCGGTTCGATGTGCGCGCGGGTCTGTCCGACCGAGACGCTGTGCGAAGGCGTCTGCGTGCGCAACGAGGCCGAGGGCAACCCGGTCGAGATCGGGCGCCTGCAGCGCTATGCGACCGACGGGCTTCTCGAGGCCAACGAGCATCCCTTCACCCGCGCCGCCCCCAGCGGCAAGCGCGTGGCGGTGATCGGCGCCGGTCCCGCCGGTCTGGCCTGTGCGCACCGGCTCGCCATGCTGGGCCATGACGTGGTGATCCACGAGGCCCGGCCGAAGCCCGGCGGGCTCAACGAATACGGGATCGCCGCCTACAAGGCCGCCAACGGGATTGCGCAGGCCGAGGTCGACTGGCTTTTGCGGATCGGCGGCATCACCATCCAGACCGGCAGCGCGCTGGGACGCGACATCACGCTCGACGGGCTGAAAGCCGAGTATGACGCCGTTTTCCTGGGCATGGGCCTTGCCGGGGTTAACGCCCTGCGGGCCGACGGCGAGGATCTGGAGGGCGTGCGCGACGCCGTCGATTTCATCGCCGAGCTGCGTCAGGCCAAGGACAAATCCGCCCTGCCCATCGGGCGCCATGTCGTGGTGATCGGCGGCGGTATGACGGCGGTTGATGCCGCCGTGCAATCGCGCCTTCTGGGCGCCGAGCATGTCCACATGGTCTATCGCCGCGACCGGGACGCGATGGGCGCTTCGGAATATGAGCTCGACCATGCCGCGACCGAAGGCGTGACGATCCTGACCAACGCGATGCCGCTCAAGATCACCGGCAATGGCAAGGTCGAAGCGGTCGAATTCGCCTATACCAAGGCAGGCCCCAAAGGGCTGGAACAGACCGGCGAGACCTTCACCCTGCAGGCCGATCAGGTCTTCAAGGCCATCGGTCAGACGCTTGAGGGCGCGCCGGACGCGCTTGATATCGACCGCGGCAAGATCGTCATCGACGCCACTGGCCGTACCTCGGTCGCGGGTGTCTGGGCGGGCGGCGATTGCGCACAGGGCGGCGAGGATCTGACCGTCACCGGCGTGGCGCAGGGTCGCGATGCGGCGATGGACATCCACGCGGCATTGTCGGCATGACCGCGGGCGCCTCTGACCGGCCCGTTCCACGGGCGCT
Organism: Rhodobacter sp. NTK016B; assembly: GCF_017303295.1. GTDB lineage: Bacteria > Pseudomonadota > Alphaproteobacteria > Rhodobacterales > Rhodobacteraceae > Pararhodobacter. Next base: position 87,474 of record NZ_JAFKOK010000003.1, read on the forward strand.
GGCCCTGCCTGCCGATGGCGGCTGTCGCTGTGGCGCGCTGCGCTTTCGCGTCACGGAACAGCCGATCGCGAGCGCGGCCTGCCATTGCCGGGGCTGCCAGAAGATGTCGGGCAGCGCCTTTTCCACCACACTGATGGTGCCGGTAACAGGGTTCACGCTGCTGCAGGGCGCGGTGGTGCAGGGCGGCATGAAATCGCCCGATCTCATGCATATCCACTGCGCCGAATGCCTGTCTTGGGTCTTTACCCGCATTCCGGGCATGGAGTTCCTGAACCTGCGTCCGACCATGCTTGACGACCCGTCAGGCTTCGTGCCCCTGATGGAAACCTGCACCTCCGAGAAACTCCCCTGGGCGGAGACCCCCGCCCGGCACAAGTTCGAACACTTCCCGCCGCCCGAGGCCTTCGGGCCGCTGCTGGAAGAATATGCGACGCTGATCGCGTCCGAGGAGTGACAAATGGCTGACCTGACTTCGAATTTCGTCGGTATCAAATCCCCCAACCCGTTCTGGCTGGCTTCGGCCCCGCCTACCGACAAGGAATACAATGTCCGCCGCGCCTTCGAGGCCGGATGGGGCGGTGTCGTGTGGAAAACGCTGGGCGAAGAGGGGCCGCCCGTCGTCAATGTCAACGGACCGCGCTATGGCGCGATCTGGGGCGCGGATCGGCGGCTTCTGGGGCTCAACAATATCGAGCTGATCACCGACCGCCCGCTTGAGGTGAACCTGCGCGAGATGAAGATGGTCAAGCGCGACTATCCCGACCGCGCGCTGATCGCCTCGATCATGGTGCCCTGCGTCGAAGAGGCGTGGAAGGCGATCCTGCCGCTGGTCGAAGAAACCGGCGCCGACGGGATCGAGCTGAATTGCGGCTGCCCGCACGGCATGTCCGAGCGGGGCATGGGCGCGGCTGTCGGCCAGAACCCCGATCTGATCGAGATGATCGCGCGCTGGTGCAAGCAGAACACCCGCATGCCGGTGATCGTGAAGCTCACGCCCAACATCACCGATGTGCGCAAACCTGCTCAGGCGGCCAAGCGCGGTGGGGCGGATGCGGTCTCGCTGATCAACACGATCAACTCGATCACCTCGGTCGATCTGGATGATTTCGCGCCCGAGCCCACGATCGACGGCAAGGGCACGCATGGCGGCTATTGTGGTCCGGCGGTGAAGCCCATTGCGCTGAACATGGTGGCCGAGATCGCGCGCGACCCGGAAACGGCCGACCTGCCCATTTCCGGCATCGGCGGCGTCAATACATGGCGCGATGCGGCCGAGTTCCTGACGCTGGGGGCGGGCAATGTGCAGGTCTGCACGGCTGCGATGACCTATGGTTTCGGCATCATCAAGGAGATGACGGCGGGTCTGTCGCTGTGGATGGACAAGAAGGGCTTCACCTCGGTCGATCAGGTCTCGCGCCGCGCGGTGCCCAATGTCACCGATTGGCAGTATCTGAACCTCAACTACGTCACCAAGGCGGTGATCGATCAGGACAAGTGCATCTCGTGCGGGCGCTGTTATGCGGCGTGCGAGGATACCTCGCATCAGGCGATCCTGATGAAAGAGGGACGGGTCTTCGAGGTCGATGACAGCGAATGCGTGGCCTGCAATCTGTGCGTCAATGTCTGCCCGGTCGACGATTGCATCACCATGAAGCGCGTGGCCCCCGGCGCGGTGGACGAACGCACGGGCAAGACCGTTCCTGCCGAGAAAGGCGACTGGACGGAACACCCCAACAACCCGATGGTCAGCGCCGCCGAATGAGCGCCTGATCTCGCTGACCGAACCCCTCCCCACCGGCGTACCCGTCGTGGTGCGCCGGTTTTTTACGTGCGGGCAAGGGGGTTAGTTGCGAAGATGTCCGGCGCTGGTCAGGGCGCCGTCGGGGTCGAAGCAGACATAGAGTGCGTCTTCGTCAATGCCTATGCCCCTGCAAACCCCCAGCAGCCAGATGTCGCAGCTGCGCATTCGGCCGCCTTCGTTTATCATCGAGTGACCGTTAGGGACGCCCAGCAAGGTCGCGACGCTTTCGCGGTTGAGGTCAGATTGCGACAGGGGGCCGTCGAGCAGGCTCTGCAGCATCGGCCCGCGATGGCATTCCGCCCGCCGCATCGCGCAATCGCCGGGCCCCAGCCCGCTACACCGCCACGCATCGTGCCATGCTTGGGGAGTGAAATCGGCGCCGCGAAGCGGCGTGCCGCGCAGCAGCCAGACGATGGTGACAGCCAGCGCGGTCAGCCCGACAAGGGTCGCGACGCCCAGCCCGATCAGGGCGCGGCGCAGAACGGGGCGTTCCGTCATCGCGGGCTCCGGCAGTTACCGCGCCGGAGCCTAGCGTATCGGGTAAGTCTCGAGAATGGCGGCGTGTCTTGAGGGTGGCTTTGACGCGGTCACGGGATGCAGGTGAGCAGAACGCCGCGACATTTCTGACGGGGCCGGTCACGGATCCGGCAGCCCCGGTTTTCAATGGCGATTGGGATGAAGCCTGAGGCCCGCAGCAAGTTTCGCGGCTCCGTCAAAGCCCTTGCCACCGGCAGGGAGGCGACACATTCAGGCTGCGAGGCTGCGAGGCTGCGAGGCTGCGAGGCTGCGAGGCTGCGAGGCTGCGAGGCTAAGGGCGCTTGCCGCAGGCCAGAGGCGTCGGTTCCAGGGCTCGACTGCCTAAACCTGTCCTCTTCCGAACCCGACGCACGCGTCTCAGCCGCTGCCGACGCCTTGTTTTCCCGAAAGACCGACATTGCCCGTTATGAGCCGAGCCCAACCCCCATGTACCCGCTGTGCGCAGCGTCAGACCTTCTTGTCCAGCGCATGGGGCGGTTCGGGGCCGGTGCCGAGGACGGGCGCGCTGCGCAGGACCTCATCGGGCAGGTCCACCGGCTCGCGCTTCGACGCGGGGCGGTCGTCCGGCGCCTCTCGCGGCGGGTCGGCTTCGTCGCCGCTGCCGGGCGGTTCGTCGTCGGGCACCTCGCGCGCGGTGGGTTCGGGTGGCGCCTCTTTCGCGGCGGGCGGCATTTCAGGCGGGGCGTTCAGGCGAGAGCGAATATCCTGCAACACGTTGATGTCGAAGGCGGGCGGCGGACCGACCGGTCGTTCGACGGGCCGTTCAGGGAGTGTCTGATTGCGCGCGATCTCGGGGCGGTTGACGGCATTGACCGGCTGTGGCGCGCGGGCCGTTACGGTGGCCGTGACCGGCGCGGCATTGGTCGGCGCGTTGCCCGGGGCACTGGGCGGCGGTGAGCCGGCGGTGTCGCGTATTGTGGGCGGCATCGTCGGAGAGATCGGCGAGAGGACGCTTGTCATCGTGAACTCCTCATCAACGGAAAACCGTTATTGTCGTTGCTGTGCCCCGGCTCCGCGATTTATCGAGAGAATGAACCCGCGAAACCGGGCGTGTTGCCACCCAGCTAAGCCGATCTCGCTTAACACTTCCCTAACAGATACAATTTTAATGAAATAAACCCGGCTGCGGGGACGCGCTTGCGCCGCCCATGCCCGGATAAAACGGAAAACGCCGCGCGGGCTTCCCCACGCGGCGCCTTTCAATGCGGAAAAGCCGTTCAGCCCTTCAGGATCGAGCGCCCGGCAAATTCCGCGACGTCGCCCAGCATTTCCTCGATACGGATCAGCTGGTTATACTTGGCCAGCCGGTCCGAGCGCGCCAGCGAGCCGGTCTTGATCTGCCCGCAATTGGTGGCCACGGCCAGATCGGCGATGGTCGAATCCTCGGTCTCGCCCGAGCGGTGCGACATCACGTTGGTGTAGCGCGCGCGATGGGCCATATCGACGGCTTGCAGCGTTTCCGAGAGCGAGCCGATCTGGTTCACCTTGACCAGCATCGAGTTGGCGACGCCGGCCTTGATGCCCTCGGCCAGACGGACGGGGTTGGTCACGAAAAGATCGTCGCCCACCAGCTGAACCTTGTCGCCCAGCTTGTCGGTCAGGATTTTCCAGCCTTCCCAGTCATCTTCGGACATGCCGTCTTCGATCGAGATGATCGGGTATTGCGCGCAGAGCTTCGCCAGATAATCGGCATTCTCTTCCGACGAGAGCGACAGGCCTTCGCCCTTCATCTCGTATTTGCCGTCCTTGAAATACTCGGTCGAGGCGCAGTCGAGCGCGAGGTAGATATCCTCGCCCGGCTTGTAGCCGGCTTTCTCGATGGATTTCAGGATCAGGTCCAGCGCGGCGGTGGTCGAGCTGAGATTCGGCGCAAACCCGCCCTCGTCGCCCAGACCGGTCGACAGGCCGGCGGCGGTCAGTTCTTTCTTCAGCGTGTGGAAGACTTCCGACCCCATGCGCACGGCGTCGCGGATATTGCCCGCGCTGACCGGCATGATCATGAATTCCTGAATGTCGATCGGGTTGTCGGCATGTTCGCCGCCATTGATGATGTTCATCATTGGCACCGGCAGGATCCGGGCCGAGGTGCCGCCGACATAGCGATACAGCGGCTGACCGCAGGCATCGGCGGCTGCCTTGGCCACGGCAAGCGACACGCCGAGGATCGCGTTCGCGCCCAGACGGCCCTTGTTGGCGGTGCCGTCGAGTTCGATCATCGCGCGGTCGATGCCCACCTGATCGGTCGCATCCGCGCCCACCAGCGCTTCGGCCAGCTCGCCGTTGACGGCGGCGACGGCGTGCAGGACGCCCTTGCCCATGTAGCGCGCCTTGTCGCCGTCGCGGCGCTCGACCGCCTCATGCGCGCCCGTCGACGCGCCCGAGGGCACGGCGGCGCGGCCCATCGAGCCGTCTTCCAGGATCACGTCGACCTCGACCGTGGGGTTGCCCCGGCTGTCGAGGATCTCGCGGCCGACAATGTCGAGAATGGTGGTCATGATGCGCCTCATTGGAAATTGGTTGGCGTCTCTATACGGCAGCGCTTGTGGCGATGAAAGGGCGCCCCGATGGCGTTACCGCTGCCGGTAGCGCCCGATCGCCACATCAGGGCAGGGTTGCCGTTTCCGTGGTCGGTACCGGTTTCCGGTTGAGCCGGATTTCTCGCATCAGGGTATAGAGCCCGGCCGCCACGATCACGCCCGAGCCGATCAGCGTCAGCGCATCGGGGCGCTCGCCGAAAACGATCACGCCGATCATCATGGCGAAGACCAGCCGCGCGTAGCGGAAGGGCGTGGTCGATGCGATATCGCCCAGCCGCGTCGACATCACCAGCATGACATAGGCAGCCATGCCGAAGGCCACGGTCAGCGCCATGAGCAGCGCCTGCAGCGCAGTCGGCATGACCAGCGTCTCGCCCCGGATGAACAACAACAGGATGCCGCCCGGCACGACAGCGAAAAAGCCCCAGGCCGACAATTGCATCGAGGTCAGCGACGGATCGACCTTGCGTGTGGCGATGTCGCGGGCGCTGAGGAAGAACACCGCCGCCAGCGGGATCAGCGCGCGCGCATCGAAGCCTTGTGTGCCGGGCCGCAGGATCAGCAGCACGCCCGCGAAACCCACGAGGATCGCGGTCCAGCGCCGCCAGCCTACGGCCTCTTTCAGCACAACCGCCGCGCCCAGCGTCACCGCCAGCGGCATGGCCTGCAGGATCGACGAGACCACGCTCAGCGGCACCAGCGCGACGGCGGTGATCATGCACATGGCCGCGCACATCTCCATCACGTTGCGCACCAGCGCCGCGCCACGGATCGCGCGGGGGTCGAGAAACCGCTCGCCCTTGCGGCGCATGGCGATCCAGAAGGCCAGCGCGCCGCCCAGTCCCAGCGCCAGCCCGACTTCGCCCGGCGGGACACTGGCCGAGAGCGTCTTGATGAACGCGTCCTCGATGGCGAAACCGCCCATCGCGGCCACCATAAGCATCGGTCCCTTGAGGCTGGCATTGCCGCCGGATTGGGGGCTGGACATGGATCTCACTCCTCTTGTCTTGCAGGGATACCCGTGCCAGAGGGGCGCGGAAAGGGCGAAGTTGTCCGACGCGACGTTCAACGCACGCGTGTATCGGATGGGGTTGACCCGGCGTCCTATAGGCTGTTCATTCAACGCCCTTAACTTGTGCAGGATCGCCATGTCACCCGCAGAACGCCGCCCCCTTGATGTCCCGGGTTTCTGGATCATGCTGGGTCTTGCGACCCTGTTCGGCGCCAACAACCTGATGATTAAGGTCGGCAATGACGGCCTTCACCCAGTCTTTTTCGCGGGCCTTCGCTCGATCGTCGCACTGCCGGTGATTGGGGCGTGGATGTGGTGGCGCGGCTATTCGCCCCGCTGGGACCTGTGGCGCGGCGGGCTGATGCTGGGGCTTCTGTTCTCGAGCGAGTTCTTCTTTCTGTTCCTCGCGCTCGACAACACTTCGGTCGTGCGCGCCTCGTCGCTGTTCTACGCGATGCCGATCTGGCTGGCGCTGGCGGCGCATTTCCTGTTCCCCGGCGAAAGGCTGACCTCGAAACGGGCCCTGGGCTTTGCGTTGGGCTTCTCGGGCGTGGTGCTGACCTTTGCGGGGCGCGGCAGCGTGACTGCCGGGGGCAGCTTCTGGGGCGATCTGGCGGCCGTTTTCGGCGGCATGAGCTGGGCGGGGCTGGTGATCGTGTCGCGGCTGAACCCGATCGGGCAGGCGCGGGCCGAGACGCAGATATTCTGGCAAGTGCTGATCTCGGCCATGCTGCTGCCCCTTGCCGCGCCGCTTTTCTCGGACGAGCTGGTGCGCAATTTCACCGGGTTTCAGGCCGGGCTGCTGCTGGTGCAGTCGGTCGGCGTGGTGACGGTGGGTTTCATCACGTGGTTCTGGCTGATCGGGATCTACAAATCCTCGACCGTGGCGAGCTTCAGCTTCCTCACACCGGTTCTCAGCGCGGGGCTGGGCTGGCTGGTGCTGGGCGAAACCGTGGGGCCGGTGACGCCCTTCGCGCTGGCGCTTCTGGTGGGCGGGCTTGTGCTGATCAACCGGCGCTGAGAGGCGGGACATGGGCGCGGCGCCGCAAGGCAAGGCGCCGGCTTCCGCCCCGGTCTTTCGCCCCGGCGCGGATCAGAACCGCGCGATGCGCTCGGTCAGCAGCTTGTAGAACCCGTCCGCATCGCAGGACCCGACGAAATACGCGTTCTTCGCGCGGTCCGTCACGCCCCACCAATCCGCGACCGTCATGCCCAGCGTCAGATCCGAGACGGTCTCGATCTCGACATTGATCTGGCGGCCAGTGAACAGGGTGGGGTCGATCAGATAGGCGATGGTGCAGGGATCGTGCAGCGGCGCACCTTCCGAGCCGTATTTCTCCATGTCGAAGCGTTCGAAGAAATCCGTCCAACTGGCGACGACCTCGCCCACCGGACCCAGCGCGCGCAGCGCCTCGATCCGCGGGCGGGTGGTCAGCACCTTATGCGTCACGTCGAGCGGCATCACCGTCAGCTTGACGCCCGAGCGGAACACGATCTCGGCGGCCTCGGGGTCGACAAAGATGTTGAACTCGGCGGTCGGGGTGATGTTGCCCACCTCGAAATAGGCGCCGCCCATGATGACGATCTCTTCGATCCGGTGGGCGATATCGGGCGCGCAGGTCAGCGCGGTGGCAATGTTGGTCAGCGGTCCGATCGGCACAAGCGTCACGTCGTCCCGCGCGCGGCATTGCTCGATGATGAAATCGACCGCGTGCTGCTCTTGCAGCGGCATCCGGGGCTCGGGAAGCTTGATCCCGTCCAGCCCGGTCTTGCCGTGAACATGCTCGGCGGTCACCAGCTTGCGCTTCAGCGGGGCGTCGCAACCGGCGAAGACCTTGATGTCAGCCCTTCCAGCCAGTTCGCACACGGTGCGTGCGTTCTTCGTCGTCAGCGGCAGCGGGACATTGCCCGCAACGCAGGTGACGCCGAGGACGTCGATATCCTCCGGCGAAGCCAGAGCCAGCAGCAAGGCGACGGCATCGTCCTGACCGGGATCTGTGTCGATGATGATCTTGCGTGGCATTCAGGATCCAATTCTTCACAATCTGCGCATCTTTTGCAGAAGCGACGTCCCTAAGCCATTTGCCCCCTTTCTGTCGAGGGCAGTGGTCGCCGCGCGACGCAAGGTTATTTTGCCCCAAAATGGCCCGGTTTCACTGGCACACCGGGCGTAACACAGGCTAGGAAGACCGTAATGAGTTATGCACGCGCGGAGCGTATGAGCGACCTGACCGAGCCCGAAACCTTTGTCCCCGGCGCGGGGAACGACCGCCAATTCCGCGATGCGCTGGGCGCTTTCGCGACCGGCGTGACGGTGATTACGGCGCAATCGCCGGTCGGGGCTTTGGGCATCACCGCCAACAGTTTCGCCTCGCTCTCGATGGACCCGCCGCTGGTCTTGTGGTCGCCGGGCAAGTTTTCCCGCCGGTTCGACGCCTTCGTCGAGGCCGAGCATTTCGCCATCCATGTCCTTGGCGCCGAGCAATTCGATCTGGGCGCGCATTTCGCGCGTCAGGGCCACGACTTCGACCTGCCGGGCGTATCGCTCAATGCGCAGGGCGTGCCGGTCATGCCGGGATGTCTGGCGGTGTTCGAATGCGCGCGCGAGGCGGTGCATGACGCGGGCGACCACGCCATCGTCATCGGTCGCGTGCTTGCCGCACGCCACCGCAAGGGCGCGCCGCTGGTGTTCCAAGGCGGCAATTACGGCGGCTTTGGCGGCTGATTTTCTTGTATTTCTGTTGTCCGGGGCAGGGGGATTGTTTACCCTTGCGTCAACCCGGCGCAGACCGGGAGTAAGCGAGTTCGGGCAGTGAAAGACAACATGACAGAAGGTGCGTCCTTCGGCGCGGCCCCGTTCGAATCCCATCCGTGGATCGATCAGGGCGACGCGGCGCCGTTCGTGTTCATCGACCAGTCGGCGGGCCGAAGCGGTGCGCAAGCCATCGTGCAGGGGCAGGCCGTGGCGATGGTGGGCCACCGGATGCGCGTGCCGGGCGACGCACGTCCGCGCGGTCTGTGGGGGGCATGGCGCTGGGACGGCGAAACGCTGAACGCCGAGGTCGATGCGCTGGGATATTTCACGCTCTTCGTCTACCAGAAGGGCGACCAGATCGGGGTTTCGCCCTCGATCTTCCAGCTTCTCGCCCATGGCGCCGATGCCGAGCTTGACCCAGTCGCGCTGGCCGTCTTTCACCGCGTGGGCTTCTTCGTTGGCGGCGACACGCCGTTTCGCCATATCCGCGTGATGCAGCCCGCAGGGCGCCTGACATGGCGTGCGGGGCAGGCGCGTTATGAAGGCGGCGAGCCGATTCCCAAAGCGCTGGACATCACCCGCGATCAGGCGGTCGAGGCCTTCATCGAACTGCCCCGCGCCGCGATCCGCCGCTTCGTGCAGGATTGGGACGGCCCCATTGCCCTGCCGCTTTCGGGCGGGCGCGATTCGCGGCATATCCTGTTGGAAATGGCGCATCAGGGACGTCTGCCGGATACCTGCGTGACCTTCCATCATGGCGGCAAGGTGATGAATGCCGAGGTGCAGGCGGCGCGGGCCGTCGCCGCGCAGGTGGGGGTGAAGCACACGATCCTCGGTCATCCGCGCTACCGGATGCGCGACGCGCTGCGCGGGCTCTTGATGACCCAGCTTTGCGCCGACGAGCATGCGCAGATGATGCCGATGCACGACTTCCTGTCGGGCAGCGATTATTGCGCCATCGACGGGATCGGCGGCGACATCCTGACCAATCCCGACGACTGGGCCGCAGGCTTCATGGAGCGCGCGCGCCGAGGCGACTGGGAAGGCATCGCGCGGGGCATGGCGGATGGCCATGGCGGCGTGATCAGCCGTCCGGGGCATAGCGGCGGTGCGGGGGCGGTATTCTCGCCTGCTCTGGAAGAGGCGGCGATCGACCGGATCGCCCGCGCCATCGCAGTCTACAAGGACGCGCCCGACCCGTATCAGTGCTTCTGGTTCTACCACCGCACCCGGCGCGAGATTTCCTTTGTCTCGACCACCGTGATGGGCGGCGCGCCGATGGTCTTCTGCCCGTATCTGGACCCCGATTTCGTCGAACTGGGCCTGTCTTTGCCGTGGGAGGTCACCTGCGATCAGAAGCTGCATGACGACGCGATCTTCCGCGCCTATCCCGAATATGCCGATATTCCCTTCGCCTCGGGCTTTCGCAATCAGCCTTTGCCGCGCCTGCGCGCGCACCGGCTGACCAACGCGCTCGACAGCCTGCGTATTGCCGCGCTGACGGGGCGCGAGGGCGCGATGTCGGGCATGCGCGCGGCGCTGAAAGCCACGCCGCTCAAGCGCGGGCCGTCAGATATCCTGCGCCTGCATGACGACATGGTCCGCGCCATGACCCCGCAAGAGGCGCGGCGACTGATGACCCTCGATCGGCGCCTGCAAGCCGCCGCCCCCAAACGGCAGGAGCTGGTGAGCGATGTCCATCTCGGTGCTTGAAGTCCAGATCAACCGCGTCCGGCTCTATGCCCGCCGCCGCCGCGCCGAAAAAGCCCGGGCGGGCGCGATGGGCAAGCCCTTCGATGCGGGCGCGGGCGAAAAGCTGTTGCTCGTCACCCAGCCCGAGCGGATCCCGCAATCGCAGATCTACCCGTTTCACCACTACGCGGATGACCTGAGCCGTCTCTACGGCGCGCAGGTGCGCGAGGCCGATACATGGGCCGTGCTGCGGGGCGAGGAACCGGCGGCGAAGGGCGCCAGCACCGTGGCGTTCCAGACTCCGTTCGATGTCGCCGATGCGGACCTGCACAAACTGGTCGAGATCCTGCGCGCGCAGAATCCCGGCGCGCGGATCGTCTGTCTGGACTGGTTCGCGCCCACCGATCTGCGCAACGCCGCGCGGATGGATCCGCTGGTCGACCTGTACATCAAGAAACACGTCCTGCGCGACCGCTCGCTTTATGGTCAGCCGACGCGGGGCGACACCAACCTGACCGATTACTACAACCGCCGCTACGGCATCGACGAGCCCGAGCAATGCTTCCCGATCCCGCCGGGCTTCTGGGACAAGCTGGTCCTCGGCCCGTCTTTTGCCACCGCGCCCAATATCCTGCCCGCGCTGATGGGCCGGATGCCCGGGGGGCGCCGTCCCATCGACATGCATGCCCGCTTCGCGGTCGGCGGAACGCCGTGGTACGCAGGGATGCGCGGTGAGGCGGAAGAGGCGCTGAACCGGCTGTCGGACCTCAATATCGTGAAGGGCGAGGGCGTGCCGCTACCGCGCTTCATGGTCGAGATGACCAGCTCGAAGATCGGCTTTTCGCCCTTCGGTTATGGCGAGGTCTGCTGGCGCGATTACGAATCCGTCATGGCGGGCGCACTGCTGCTCAAGCAGGATATGAGCCATATCGAAACCGCGCCCGATATCTTCAAGCCATGGGAGACTTATGTTCCCGTCGCCTGGGATCTGTCCGATTTTGAAGCGGTCACGCGCCGTGTGCTGGAGGATGATGCCTTGCGCGCGCGCATCACGCGGAACGCTTTCGACTTGCTGCATGACTGGCTGCATTCCGACGCCTTCGCCCGCGCCATGGCGCCGCTCTTCGGGCGATGACGGGGCAGGCGCCACGCCTGTCTTCCGGGGTAAGCCGGGTTGTGCCAGGGCAGTCCCGTACGCGCGGCAGGGCCTATTCGCCCATCTTGGCCTCGCGCGCGAAGGCCACGAATTTCCGTGCGAGCCGCGACAGATGCGTCTTGCGGCGGTGCACGACCACGACCTGCCGGTCGAGCGACGGGTTCACCAGAGGCACCATGCGCAACCCGTAGATCGGCAGCATTGGCTGCACATAGCGGGTCATCACCGCGATGCCTTCACCCGCCGCGATCAGCGCCAGCGCGCTGGTGCCATGCGCGACGCGCTGATGGGGCAGGTCCAGCGCGATCCCGGCATCGGCCAGATTGCGGCGTAGCTGATCCTCTCGACCCAGATAGATGATTTCGTGCCCCGCCAACTGGGCCCAGGCGATGCGCGGCAAGCTGGCCAGCGGATGCGTCGGCGCCATGACGACACAAAGCGCCGAACGGAAAAGCGGCACCGCTTCCAGCGTCTCGTCGCTGTCGACATCCAGATAGACGCCCAGATCCGCCTCGCCCGAGCGCACTGTCTCGATCACGTCGTCAATCGCGCTGTCGATCAGTTGCAGCCGCGCCTCGGGCTCGGCAGTGCGAAAGGCCTGCAGCAGGGGCGGCAGGATGGTGCAGGACAAAAACTGCGTCGCGGCAATGCGCAGGGTGGCGGTTTCGACTTCGCGCCGGCGGCGCACGAAGGTATCGGCGCGTTCCAGCTCCAGAAGGATGCGCTGCACATGCGGCAGAAACTCGGCACCGGTATCGGTCAGGCTGAGCGACCGGGTGGTGCGCTCGAAGACGCGGAACCCGATCGAGGCTTCGGTTTCGCGGATCATCGCGCTCAGCGCCGCAGCCGAGACGTTGAGTTGCCGGGCAGCGGCGGCGAAGCTGCCACAATCGCTGATTGTCTGGATCGCCCGTAACTGACGGATCGTGAAGTTCAGCATCACCCATCCCCCGGCGCGGTCAGGCTTATTATCAAGATTTACCTTAACAGTTATCAATCAGAAATTTCTTGTGATTGTCGAGAATTATTTCGATGCTCTGCCTAGTTTTCAGCGGAGGCTGCGCGTCGAGGGACGCTAGGAATTCCTTTCCAATTGCCGCCGCGCCTAGGGAGAGAGACCATGAAAAAGCTGTCCATTCTTCTGGCCGGAACCAGCCTTGCTTTCGGCGTCGGTGCCGCGCAGGCCGACCAGCTCGACGATATCCGCGAGGCCGGGGTTCTGGTTTGCGGCGTGCCGTCGAACTATGTGCCGTTCTCGTATCTCGAAAGCGATAATGACCGCACGCCCGTGGGCTTCGATGTCGATGTCTGCAACGCGATTGCCGAGCATCTTGGTGTCACGCCCGAGCTGCGCTACGTGACCGGCGCCTCGCGTATTCCCGACCTGACCGCAGGCCGGATCGACATCGCCACCGCCGCACTGACGATCACGCCTGAACGGGCGCAGCAGGTCGATTTCTCGATCCCGTATTTCCGCACCGGCGTGCGTGTCTCGGTCCCCAATGACAGCGATATCTCCGAAATGGACCAGCTCAACGGTCACCGCATTGCCGTGCCCGAAAGCGGCATGGCCTCGATGATCGTGGAAGAGCGCTTCCCCGATTCGGCCGCCGTGGGCTTCCCGACGCCGGCCAATACCTTCCTCGCTTTGCAGCGCGGCATGGTGCAGGCAATGGCGGGCGACGAGACCACGCTGCTAGGCCAGATGAGCGGCGCGCCGGGCGAATACCACCTGCTCGACGGTTTCCTGACCGATGACTGGCTGGGCGTCGGTGTGCGCAAGGGCGAAGGCGCACTGCTCGAGGCGGTAAACGAGGCGCTTCTGGGCATGGAGGCCGACGGTTCGGCCGTGGCCAGCTTCAACCGCTTCTTCGGCGCTGACACCCCGATGGGGATGGAGCGCAACTTTACCATCAACACCGACAACATCCCGGCCGAGTAAGGACCGGATCCGTGACCCTGATCGAGTTTCTGAGCGGTCGATATGGCGAGCTGTTGCTCAAGGGATTGATCGTCACCCTGCAACTGAGCGGGGTCACTCTGGCCGCGAGCTTCGTGATCGGCGTCGCGCTGACGCTGATCCGGCTCTCGCCGCTCTGGATCGTCCAGCAGGCCGTGGGCCTGCTGGTCGATGCCATCCGCTCCGTGCCGCTGCTGGTGCATGTGATCTTCTGGTATTTCGGCGCGCCCGAGCTTCTGCCCGACGGGCTGCGGATGTGGCTGTATGCCCGCGACGTGAACTTCATCTGCGCCGCGATCGCGATTTCCATCTATGCGGGGGCCTTCATCTCTGAAGACCTGCGCTCGGGCCTGCGCTCGATCCCGCGCGGCCAAAGCGAGGCGTCGCTGTCGCTGGGTTTCTCGGGCTTCGAGACGTTCCGCTACATCATCCTGCCGCAAGCCTTCCGCATCAGCGTGCCGCCGCTTCTGGGGCAGGCGATGACGCTGACCAAGAATACCTCGATCGCGCTGATGATCGGGGTGCCGGAACTGGTCTATCAGGCGCGGCGCATTCAGGACATCACCTACGAGCCGCTGATGCCCTATGCCTCGGCCACGCTGGTCTATGTGGTGATCTGCGCGATCCTGACGCTGGCCAGCCGCGCCTATAGCCGCACCGCGCTGGCGCACCGGACCGAGCTCGAGCGCACGCCCAACACGCGGGAGCAGAGCGCATGATCGAGATCTTGCAGAATTACTGGCTGCAATTGCTGATCGGCGGCTTTCCCCATACGCCGTTGGGCGGGCTGGCGCTGACGCTGATCCTTGCAGTGAGCGGGCTGGTGCTGGCGATGCCGGTGGGATTGCTGATGGCGGTGCCGCTGCGCAGCCGCTTCCGCCCGGTCAAGGCGCTGGCCGAACTGGTTGTCTTCTACATCCGTTCGGTGCCGCTGCTGTTGCATGTGTTGTGGGTCTATTTCCTGATGCCCGCGATCATCGGCGTGTCCTTTCCGCCGGCGATCACCATGCTGATCACGCTGGTGCTGTTCAACGGCGCCTATATCTCGAAGATCGTCGTGGCCGGGATCGACGCCCTGCCGCGCGGCCAGACCGAGGCGGCCTTGTCGCTGGGCTTTGGCCGGGTGCAGACGATGCGCCACATCGTTCTGCCGCAGGCCTTGCGGAACATGCTGCCCAGCCTCGTCAGCCAGCTTTCGCTGCTGATCAAGGAAACCGCGCTGGGTGCCGCCATCGGCGCGACCGAGGCCATGCAGACCTTCCTCGATCTGGCCGACAATCTTCCCGGACAGGCAATTCAGGTCTACGCGCTGCTGGCGCTCGCCTATTTCGCCCTGTGCTACCCGCTTCTGCTGGTCGGTCGCCGTCTTGAACGGCGCGGCAGCAGGGCGGCGAAAATCGCGACGGAACCCGCCTCATGATCACGATCACCCATCTCGACAAGCATTTCGACCGGCTGCATGTCCTCAAGGACATCTCGCTCACCGTGAAGACCGGCGAGGTGCTGGTGCTTTGCGGCCCGTCCGGGTCGGGCAAGACCACGCTCTTGCGCACCATCAACGGGCTGGAAACCATCGACAGCGGCACAATCACAGTGGATGGCGAGACCGTCGATCCCAAATCCCGCGATATCCGCAGGCAGCGGCAGGGGATCGGCTTCGTGTTTCAGCAATTCAACCTGTTCCCGCATCTGTCGGTGATCGACAACATCACGCTCGCCCCGCGCAAGCTGAAGGGCCTGAGCCGGGACGAGGCCGAGGCCAAGGCGATGCAGCTTCTCGACCGCGTCGGCTTGCGCGACAAGCGCGACGTGCATACCGACACGCTGTCGGGCGGTCAGCAGCAGCGCATCGCCATCGCCCGCGCGCTGGCGATGGAGCCGCCGGTCCTGCTGTTCGACGAACCGACCTCGGCGCTCGATCCTGAAATGGTGGGCGAGGTTCTGTCGGTGATCCGCGAGCTGGCGCAGGACGGCATGACCATGCTGTGCGTCACCCACGAGATGGGCTTTGCCCGCGACGTGGCCAGTCGCATCATCTTCATGGCGGATGGCCGAATCGTCGAAGATACCAACCCCGGCCAGTTCTTTTCGGCCCCCGAAAGTGCGCGGGCACGCGCCTTTTTGCAAGACATCCTCGGACACTGAAAGGCCCTGACATGACCCTGAGTCCCCCCGAACGCGCCGCGCTTGCGGACGTGCTGGACCCGCTTGGCCTGCCGCTGGCCGATCTGCGCACCCGCGCCGCCCATCACGGCGACGAGCCGCCCCTCGATACCGATCTGGCGCTTGGCCTTGCCGCACGTACGGCAGTCTTGGCGCAGGCGGTCGCGGCTGCGGAATTCGGCGCATTGCGCGGCGGCCCCGAACAAAGCGTGAGCCTTGATCGCAACGCCGCGATCTACGCGCTGTGCTGCGGGCTGTTCCAGTCGTGCTATGGGCAAGATATGACCATGGCCTCGGGCGCCGCCGCGCCCTTGAGCGATTTCTATCAGGCCAGGGACGGGCGCTGGTTCCATCCGATGGGCACCTATCCCGGCCTGCGCGACGGCGCGCTGGCGCTGCTCGACTGCGCCAACAACCCGGACGCCATCGCCCGCGCCGTGGCCACCCGTGACGCGCTTGAGTGGGAAGAGGCCTTTGCAGCCGCCAATCTGGCCGGGGCCATGGTACGCAGCCGCGCCGAATGGGAAGCGCATCCGCAGGGCAGGGCGCTGGCCGCCGCCCCGCTGGTCACCGTCGAAAAGATCGCCGACGGCGCACCGCAACCACTGAGCGCTGGCGCGCGCCCGCTTTCGGACCTGCGGGTGCTTGATTTCACCCATGTCATCGCAGGCCCCATCCTGACCCGCACGCTGGCCGAACAGGGCGTCGATTGCCTGCGCATCAGCGCGCCCGCCCATGCCGATCCGCAGGCCTTCCTCTTGGAAACCGGCTGGGGCAAGCGCGCGGCCTATCTCGATTTCCACCGGCAGGGTGATCTGCAACGGATGCGCGATCTGGCGCTGACGGGCGATGTGTTTGTGCAATCGTGGCGACCGGGCGCGATGGCGGAATTCGGCCTTGGCGCCGAAGACCTCGCCGCCGCGCTGCCCGAAGGGCATCCCGGGCTGATCCATGTCAGCGTTGACAGCTGGGGCCGCACCGGCCCCTGGGCCGGGCGCAAGGGGTTCGAGCAACTCGCGCAATCCGTCACCGGCGTGGCGCTTGACGAAGGGCAGGGCGGCAAGCCGCACTATGTGCCGACCGGGCTTCTGGCCGATTACCTCGCCGCTTATCTGGGCGCTGCAGGCACCGTCGCCGCGCTGATCCGCCGTGCCCGCGAAGGCGGCAGCTACCGCGTCCATGTCTCGCTCGCACGCGTGACCATGTGGTCGCAAACTCTCAGTGGCCCCGGCCGTCAGCCCGGCGCACCCTTTCCCACCGAACAGGGCTTGCCGCCGTCGATCGAGCGCGACAGCCCCTTCGGCCTGTTGCGCCACCTCGCGCCCTTCGCGCAATTTTCGGCCACGCCCGGCGACTGGGCGCTGCCGCCCTGTCCGCCCGGACGCCACGATGCGCGCTGGCTCGACCGGAGCGGTCGCGTATGAGCCTTGCGCCGATGGATCTCGACGCGCTGCACCGCAAGCGCAACGCGAAGTGGAGCACCTTCGCCCCCGATGTGCTGGGCATGGGCATCGCCGAGATGGATTATCACCTCGCCCCGCCAATCCGCGCCCGCCTTGCCTCGCTGCTTGAAGATGAGCGCACGGGCTATCCGACGCGCGGCCCGGTGGGCCTGATGGCCGATGTCTCGGGCAGCTTCACGCGCCGCATGGCCCGGCTTTTCGACTGGCAGGCGGACCCGGCGGGCAATGTGGTGTGCGTCGATCTGCTACAGGCGATCTCGGCCTGTCTTGCCGCGTTCAGCGATCCCGGAGACGGCGTGCTGATCCAGACGCCCTGTTACCCGGCCTTTCTGGTCGCGCTCGATCAGGGGCGCCGGGTGCTGCATGATGTGCCGCTCCTGGACACCCCGAGCGGCTTTCGCGCCGATCCGGCGCCTGCGGCCAGCCTTGCCCGCCGCGGGCTCAGCCCTCGGATCATGCTGTTGTGTCAGCCCCATAACCCCACGGGCCGCGTTTTCACCCGCGCCGAACTGGCCCCCTATATCCGGCTGGCCGAGGCCGAGGACATGGTGATCGTCTCGGACGAGATCCACGCCGATCTCGTCTTCGCCCCGGCCCGCCACGCGCCGCTTGCGCAGATGTTCCCCGAAGCGGCCGGGCGCATCGTCACGCTCTATTCCGCCACCAAGAGCTTCAACACCCCCGGTCTGCGCTGCGGCATCATGCATTTCGGCACGCCCGATCTGCTTGAGCGGTTTCGGGCCCGCGTGCCCGAAAGCCTGCTCGGCCTGCCCAGCACCGGCGCGATGGAGGCGACCCTGGCCGCGTGGGAGGAATCCGACGATTGGCTGGCGGCGCTGATGGCCCGGCTCGACGACCAGCGCCATCGCCTGACCGATGTGCTGCGCGATGCCGATCCCCGGCTGCGCTGCGCACTGCCTGAATCGACCTATTTCCTGTGGCTTGACGCGCGCGCGATGGACCTGCCGGGCGGCGCGGCACAGTTCCTGCTCGAGACGGCGCGGATCGGCATGATCGACGGTGCCAGCTTCGGCCCCGGCTGGAACGGCTTCGCCCGCCTCAACTACGCGACCACCCCCGCCCTCGTCGACGCGCTCTGCTCCCGTCTCACGCAGGCGCTGCGGGGGAAGTCCGGAGGCGCGGGGTGAATAGGGGCTGACCATGTGTTGTGCGGTAGGTTCTTAGAGTGCTGGCCCATACGCGTGTCGCATGAGCGATTTCGCATTTTCAGCCGGGATTGATGTTGCCGCCCAGGCAATAAGGCTAGCGTTTGATGTGTTGTTATTCCTGACGTTCACGCCGCCAGAAAAGTCCGCGCCGCGCTGCCAGTTGGCATTAACTGTCGGGACTGTCTCAGAAACGCATGCCTTGGGCTACCGGATGTCGAGGGCCCCTCTCGGGACATTGCTGCGCAACACCCTGCCGGGCAACGGACAAGCCCGAGCGTCAGCGCTTCAGGCGCGACCCGATCGGATTTTTCCACATCGAATGCGCCGTGTCGCGCCATGGGTTCGAGCCCAATGGCGAGCGGCATCCGGTTCACCAACCAGCCAAGGAACCGCAACACCGCCTATTCCCGGCAAATGCGCTTCGACACGATCTGCGAGGGCGAGACCCTGTCCGGCATTGGTCCGAGGACAATGGGCGAGCGGGATCGAGCATCGACTGACCAAGCCAAACCACCCTTGGACCAATGGTCAGGTCGAGCGCATGAACCGGACGATCAAGGACGCGACCGTCAGACGCTTTCCCTGCGACAGTCACGAACAGCTTCGGACGCACCTCGCTGACTTCCTCTTGCGTCGGCGCCGGCAGTCCCCTGGACTGTCGCCTCCTGCCTCCTCACCGACACCTTCGCACGCAGGCTCAAGACCCTCAGCGGTCTCATGCCCTACGAATATATCTGCAAAATCTGGACTTCAAAGCCAGACAGATTCAATGCCGATCCGATCCACCAGATGCCGGGACTGAACACCTAGGTTTGACTCAAACTCGATCTGTCGAGCGCAGTATTCGTCCCATCCTTGCTATCCGGCGCAGCTAAACTTTGACCACACCCGTCGCGGCCCGGGCCTGTGCTTGCGCGCAATACCAGGATCTACGTCGCCTCCCGCACCCAGACCACCGCGTCGCCCAGTACCCTTTGCACGGCGTCGTCGAGACCGGCGACCAGATCAGCCGTGGCGTCGGAGTTTGTCGCAGCCGTGCTCTCGAACCGCCGGGTTCCGGCGATGCCGCGATCGGACTCGCGGATCAGGGTCAGTTGCGCTGAAACATGAACCCGTGCCGAGGCCGACGCCACGCCGTAGAGTTCCGCCTGAAACGAAAGAAACTCGGTCATCAGCGTGAAGTCGGGCATGAGCCCCGCGCCGACCCGGCTGACCAGCCGGAAGCCCCCCTGATCAAGCAGCGCGTTCACCAGAAGCGTCTGCAGCATGGCCGGGGCCGGCTCGGACCAACGGGCACCGGGCAGGTACTCGGCCTGCCGCGGGGACACCTTGATCAGGATGCGGTCGGTTGCAAGTTCGCCGCCCGACGTTGGCAATTCGACAACCAGATGGCCAGTGCCCCCGGTCCGTGACGGCTCGGCTCGCAGCGGCGAAAGCGTGTAGGTGTCGAGCGGTTCGCTTGCCGTCGAGACGACGGACAGCGCGCCGCAACCGGGAAGTCCGGAGACGGCGGCGAGCGACAGGAACCTGCGGCGCGAATGCATTTTCTTCATCTCCTGTATTCGGGTGTTTCGTTCCCCAAGAGGAACCGCCCCGGATCGCTGCCGATCTGACGAGCCAGCGCATCGAATGTCGCAATCAGGCCGCTGGCCTGCTGGATCAGCGCGTCCGCCTGTGTCGAAAGCCTTGGCACGTCGGCCTCGGCCACCCCGCGCACCGCATCCATCGCGCGCGTCGTGCTGTCGACGGCGGACCTGAGACTGAGGATGAGGACAGGAATGTCCTGAGAAAGTAGCCCGTCGGCGGCCCCAAAACTCGTCTCGACCGCTTCCAGCGCAGTGTCGACCCGGGACAGGGTGACCTCGGCGCGGGTCGCAAGCGCGTCGATCCGGTCCGTGGCATCCGCGACGTTGGCGAGGATCCCGGCGACGGCGAGGCTGTTCTCCGCCGAGACAAAACCGCGCACCTCGGCGATGAGGGCCGTCGCCTCTGCCAGCAGGTCGGGACCGGTGACCATCAGATCCTGCACCACCGAGCGTTCCGAACGGATAACCGGAAACTCGGCCGGGGGCACGGCATGCAACGGGTCCGCGTCAACGCTGCCGCCTTCGAGGGCGATGAAGGCCACGCCCGTCACGCCCTGCGACGCGAGCGTGGCGACAGTGTCGGTGCGCACGGGCGTACTGGCGAAGATTTCGATGCGCACCCGCACCAGGGAAGGGTCGAGACTGTCGAGAGCGATCGTCACAACGCTACCGACGTCGACACCGTTGTACCGGACGGCGGCGGTCTGGCTGAGGCCTGCGGCCGTTCCGAGGAGGATCTCGTACTGGTTATAGGTCCGGTCAAGTTGTACCTTGGCCAGCCAGAGGACGAAGCCGAGCATGGCGGCGAGACCCAGGATCGTGAACAGGCCTATCAGCACAAAGCGCGCGCGGGTTTCCATCAGGTTCCCCCCACCGCCGCCGCAAGCGCTGCATGAGCGCGCGGACCGTGGAAATAGGCATGGACCCAGGCATCATCGACGTCGCGCATCTCGGCCATTGTGCCTGTAACCAGCACATGGCGATCGGCCAGCACGGCGATCCGGTTGCAAGTCGCCTGCAGGGTGTCGAGGTCATGCGTCACCAGGAACACCGTGAGGCCCAGTGCGTCACGCAACGAATTCAGTAGGGTATCGAAGGCCGACGCGCTGATCGGATCGAGCCCTGCGGTCGGTTCGTCGAGAAAAAGGATCTCGGGGTCGAGCGACAGCGCGCGCGCCAGCCCCGCGCGCTTGCGCATCCCCCCTGAAAGTGACGCCGGGAACTGATCGCCCGCCGTCGGTGGCAGACCGACCATGGCGATGCGAAGATCTGCGAGCGCCCTTCGGGTGGCGGCGCCGACCGTCAGTCGCTCGCGCATCGGTGCCTCGACATTCTCGCGCACCGTGAGCGCCGAGAACAGCGCGCCGTCCTGAAACATCACTCCGGTGCGTGCGCTGACTGCCGCCCGCTCGGCCGCACTTGCTTCCAGCACATCCGTTCCAAGCATGGTGATCTGGCCAGCGCTGGGTGTCATCAGCCCCACGATGCTGCGCAACAGGACCGATTTGCCGCTCCCGGATGCACCGACAACCCCCAGCACCTCGCCCCGCTGCACGTCAAGCGACAGGTTTTCGTGGACGACGGTCTTGCCGAACCGGTTGGTCAGACCATGGATGGCAATGACAGTTTCGGCCATCGTCAAACGCCCCACACGGCGAAGAATACGGAGAAGAGCGCATCCATCACGATCACCAGAAAGATCGCGATCACGACTGCGCGCGAGGTCCGCATGCCAAGCGATTCCGCGTCGCCCTTGACCTGAAGGCCCTGAAAACAGCCCACCATAGCGATGATCGCAGCAAAGACCGGCGCCTTGGACAGGCCGACCAGCGCCTGCGCCGCGCCGACATCGGCCAGCAACTGTGTGCGGAACTGGCTGGGCGAGATGCCAAGCTGCGTCCAGGACATCAGCCCGCCACCGATCAGCCCGGACAGGTCGGCGACGAAGCCGAGGATGGGCAGCACGATCACCAGCGCCAGCAGGCGCGGCAGCACCAGCAATTCGATCGGGTCGAGGCCAAGCACGCGGATGGCGTCGATCTCTTCGCGCATTTGCATCGAGCCGATGGCGGCGGTAAAGGCCGATGCGGATCGGCCCGCGACGATTATGGCGGTCAAGAGGATGCCAAGCTCGCGAAGGATCGACACGGCGATGAGGTCGACCACGAACACCTCGGCGCCGAACGGTTGCAATTGCGCGGCGCCCTGAAACGCCAGAACGACGCCGATCAGAAAGCCCATCAACGCGACGATTGGCACTGCGCGCAGCCCGACCTCCTGCATGTGATGGACGAGCGCCGTCAGCCGCAGACGCCGGGGGCGCAGAAGGACACCGGCAAGCCGCGCCATGACGAGGCCCACGAAGCCGAGGCTCTGCGCCACTGCAAAGAAAACCGCGCCCACAGCCATGCCGACAACCGCCAGCCCATCGCCCATCCGATGATGCACCCTGCGCGGAGCAACCGTGCGCGGCGGCGGCAAGGCGTCCTGAACGGTCCGCAACAGAAGGCGCTGCGCGTCATTGGCACCGCTGAGCGGCCGCCCCGACGAGGTCAGCAGCCAGGCCCCGGCTGTATCGAGACGGGTGACCGCCGAGAGATCGACCGGTGCATCGGCGCGACCCCGGCCGACAAGGGCTGCGACCGGGCCGAGCGACGCCAGGGTCACAGGGCCCGACAAGGCAAGTGTCACGTCCTCCACCGTCTCAGCCATCGGCACGGAACGCGCCACTGTCGGCGGGACGTCCAAAGCTCGCCATAAGCCTTATGCCGGCTTCCACCAGTGCAGGACTGGCGGCAAGATTGACTAGGGACATGGAACCGTTTCCTCGATATGTGCGCCTTGCCGGCCCGGGATTCCCATGCGCGGCCAGCCTGGCGAATCCGTAGCGTCGATGCCGTGCGGCCCCGTCCGGTACGAAGGTCGGAAGGTCCGGACTGTCACACAACAGCACGATCGACAGCGATCCTGCACTTACCTGGATCAGCCTTTATCTCACCGGATGCCGATGCCTGCGTATCGTGGTCCTGAAGGGTCCGATCGTGCAGCCCGGACAGCCTCGAGCAAATCAATGGGTCCTGACCCTGGCTGTTCGCCCTTCCAAGTGGAGCCAGTGCGTCGTCACTGTTGCTACTGGACTGCTCATCGTCGGAGCGCAGCCGCGATACGCGGTGGTCCGGGTCGCTTCGATCGCGATTGGCGCACCGAGCAGGTTTCGCTTGGCGGGACCGGCTCGGTCCGTGTCCGAAGATCACTTTTGGATTGAGGAACCGGCCCGAAGGCCATTGGCCACCATGTCAAGCCGGACCGATTCCGGGAGAGAATGCGTTGCCGTTCGGCGCATGATCTGCGCGCGGTGATTTTCCGCCGTGCGCTGGCTGATGCCCAGATCACCGGCGATGTTCTTGCTTGGCTGTCCAGCCAGGACCAGATGCATGACCTGTCGCTGCCGCAGCGTCAGGTCAGCGATCAACTGAACGGCCCTGTCATGATGCACGTCGCCGTCGTGTCGGGATACCGCGGCCAGCTGGCAGGCCTGAGAGGCACTGCGGCGGGACGTGCCCTCGGACGGCAATCGTTCAGGCAAACACCCGCGCCGCCGAGCGGAGCGAAGGAATGGAGCGAAGGAATTCGGAAGCTTCGGCAAATTTTCCCGGCGCAGGTAACATGCATCAGTGCGGCAGGGCGTCAATAGCCCAAAAATCAGGGCGAAGCAGGGAGTATCACTGTTTCGAGTGCCTTTACCGAGTACCGGCGGGGCCGCCCGTGAACTACCCCCAAGGTTGCACGGCGTGCCCCGCCTTTTCGGCAAGGCGATCGAGGACAATCCACATGACTCCGACCACGAGCGCGACGCCCAATTCGGCGACGCAGACAGCCGCGGCCCGCCTGGTCACCGTCATGGCCGCCTGGAACAAGGCTCCGGACAGCGCAAAAAAGGCAGCCGCCCTCAAGCACTACGAGGCCGCCGAAACGGCGCACTCTCGCAAGGACGAGGCAAATTGCATCAAGGAATGCAAGGCCGCGGAACAGGCTCTGGTCTGATGGCCAGCTCAACGCTCGCACCCCGCACCGGTCGCCGGGCCGCGCCCCCGGCGACGAACGAGACGCCGAACAAGGGCGCGATGATGGCCCTTGTCTACGGCGACGCAGAAGGAATCTCTCGGGTAGAGAGCCCCAGACCGGTCGTCGAGGCGTCCACCGACGCCATCGTCCGCGTCACCCGCACGACGATCTGAGGCACCGACCTGCACATCCTCAAGGGCGACGTGCCGACCGCTACGCCGGGCCGCATCCTCGGTCATGAAGGTGTCGGCGTCATCGACAGGGTCGGCGCTGCGGGGCGCGCGCCATCGCCGAAGAGATCGACATCCGCCTGCCCTTGGATGCAAAGCGGTCCGACGAGGACATCGCCGATTCCATCCTGTACCATCTGTCCTAGGACGTCTCGATCCCGGCCGACGCGGTGAAGGTCCCGGTCGAAAACGGCTTCGTTACGCAGACAGGCGAGGTTGGCTGGCACTACAAGCGCGATGCGGTGGCGCGCAGCGTCAGGTCGCTGCAGGGCATCACGGGCGTTTCCAACCAGATCAAGATCACCGTCCGGCCCGATACCCTCAAGCTCGACCAGGACATCACCCATGTCCTTCACCACTCTTGGCTGTCGGACGACCACGTCGAGGTCACGGCCGACGGCGGCAAGGTGCATCTGACCGGCAGCGTCGGATCGTGGATGGATCGCAACGTGGCTTCCACAATGGCCTGGTCGGCGCCCGGCACGACATCGGTGTGAACTGAGCGAAGCGTCTCCCGTCGCAGTCCTCGCGACCGGAGGCGTCGACACTATGGCTAACGTCGACGGTCGCCAGTGGGCGCGGGTCGCGACGTCGGCATCGATTGGGAGCGACCGCAAACGGCACCGCGTCCGGTAAAAAGGACAGTCGCCCGCCTGGCTGCCCGCCACTTGCGCGTCCGGACGGTCACGTTCGGGCGCCTTTCCCGAAAGGTCCGAACTTGATTGCGCGCGTCCATGGCCAAACACATGATCCAGCGGACCAGCAGGCTGCGGGCCGCCGTGCTTGGCGCCAAGGACGGTATCGTGTCGACCGCAGCCTGATCATCGGCGTCGCCGCAGCGGGATCCGCGCACTCCGCCGTGCCGATCGCAGGCCTCGCGGGGCTCGTCGCCGGCGCCATGTCGATGGCGGCGGGCGAATACGTCTCGGTCAGTTCGCAGACCGATGTCGAGACCTCTGACCCGGCCCGCGAAGCCGCCGAACTGGCGGCCTCGCCCGAGGCGGAGCTGACCGAGTTGACGGAGATCTATGTCGGACGCGGGCTTGACCGGGAGCTGGCACGGCAGGTCAGAGCAGAGTGATATCGAGCGCTTCTGTCCCTGTCGGCATGAGCATCCGTAGTACCCCATCCTCGATCCGCTGGGGAACGCCGCTCAGCTTCGCCGACCCGATCCCGTGTCCGGTCCGGCCCGGATTGTCGATGGAGATCGCCAGTGTTCCCTCGGCCGTCGCGACCCTCACACTGACCTGCGGCCAGCTCTTCGGGAAACAAGGGTTCAAGACCATCCAAGGCCCTTCGCGGGTCAGGCCCAGAAGGCCCTCGATCCCGGCACGGTACATCCAGCCGGCCGCGCCGGTGTACCACGTCCAGCCGCCGCGGCCTTCGTGCGGACCCGTCGAATAGACATCTGCGGCCACGACGTAGGGCTCGACCTTGTAGCGCGCTGCGCCCTCTGGCGTGGCGGCGTGGTTGATCGGGTTCAGCATCGAGAACAGCGCGCCCGCTGCATCGCCGTCGCCCAGCCGGCACTGGGCAAGGATCGCCCACATCGCGGCGTGGCTGTACTGCCCGCCATTCTCGCGCAGGCCCGGCGGGTAGCCCTTGATGTAGCCGGGCTCCAGCGCCGTGCTGTGGAAGGGCGGCGTGAAGAGCAGCGCAAGGCCGGGGGGGCCGGGGCGCACCAGATGCTCGGTCATGCTGACCATCGCCTGCCGGGCGCGCGCAGGCTCGGCCGCGCCGGAGAGGACGGCCCAGGATTGCGCGATGCTGTCGATCCGGCATTCCTGCGATGCGGCAGAGCCGAGCGGCGTGCCGTCGTCATAGGCGCCGCGCCGGTACCATGCGCCGTCCCAACCCTTGCCTTCGATGGCACTCAGCACCGAGGTGCGGTGCGCGCGCCAGCGCGCTGCGCGGGCCACGTCCCGGGCATCGGCATGGGGGGCCATCAGGTCGATGGTGGCGATCAGCAGCCAGCCGAGCCAGACTGAGGTGCCGTGTCCGCCCTCGCCAACGCGGTTCATCCCGTCGTTCCAGTCGCCGGTGCCGATCAGGGGCATGCCGTCGGCGCCGGTCAGTTCGATGGCAAGGTCGAGGCCGCGAGCGCAATGCTCGAAGAGGCTCGCCGAGACCTCTGACACCGCAGGCTGGAAGAACTCGTCATGCGCCCCGGGCGGCAGCGCCGGGCCGTCGAGGAAGGCGATCTCTTCGTCTAGGATGCCCGCGTCGCCCGAGACGGAGATGTAATGGGCTACGCCATAGCCCATCCAGACCCTGTCGTCAGAGATGCGGGTGCGCACGCCTTGACCCGAATGCGGCAGCCACCAGTGCTGCACGTCGCCTTCGGGGAACTGACGCGCGGCGGCGCGCAGAAGATGCGCGCGCGTCATGTCGGGGCGCAGCGCGGTCAGCGCCATCCCGTCCTGCAACTGGTCGCGAAACCCGTAGGCACCGCTGGCTTGGTAGAAGGCGGCGCGCGCCCAGATGCGGCAGGCGAGCGTCTGATAGAGCAGCCAGCCGTTCAGCAGGATGTCCATGGCGCGGTCGGGCGTGGCCACCTGCACCGCGCCAAGAAGGCCGTGCCAATGCTCGCGCACGGCCCGCAGCGTTTCATCGGGGTCAGTCGCGCGGTGCCGCGCGATCAGCGCGCGCGCCGCCTCTGCCGTGGCGGCCTGCCCCAGCAGCACAACGATGGTGGCAGTCTCGCCCGGTGCCAGTGTCACGCGCCGTTGCAGCGCCGCGCAAGGGTCCAGCGCCGGCCCGGTGCGCCCTGACAGCGGCGCGCCGCCGATCCCCGCCGGGGCGGCCATGCTGCCACCGCGCCCCAGAACCTCGGTCCGGTCGCCCGACACGCTGACGTCGCCCGCGCCGATATCGGCAAAGGCGACGCGGCCCGGAAAGGCGGTGGCGAAGGGGTTGCGCGCGAAGACGGCGCCGGTGTCAGTGTCCCGCGACGTGGTGACATGGGCGGCGGTGGCGCTGCGCGACGCCCCCAGCACCCATTCGGCGTAGGAGGTGACGCAGAGGCGGCGTGGCGTACCCCCGGTGTTGCGCAAGGTCAGGCGGGTGATCTTGACGGAATCGGCCAGGGGCACGAATTGCACCATCCGGGCGTCGATATCCTGCGCCGCGTGCTCGAAGCGCGTGTAGCCGAAGCCGTGGCGGGCAACATAGGTGCCTTTCTCCCGGATCGGCAGTGCGGTCGGCGTCCAGAGTGCGCCGGTGTCCAGATCATGCAGGTATAGCGCTTCCCCCGCCGGATCGCAGACCGGGTCATTCGACCATGGGGTGAGTTGGTTCTCGCGGCTGTTCTCGGCCCAGGCATGGCCGCTGCCCTCGGCCGAGACCTGAAAGCCGAAGCCGGGATTGGCGATGACGTTGATCCACGGCGCGGGCGTGGTGCGGCCGCCCTGCAGGATGGTGACGTATTCGCGCCCCTCGTCGGCAAAACCGCCGGTGCCGTTGAAGAACTCCAGCTCGAAGGTAGGAGCGCCGCTTAGGGGCACGACAACGGAGGGCCGCGTAGCGGGCGTGGCGAGTGTCGGAGTATTCGTCGGTATCGCGTCGAGCTGCTCGCCGATGCCGCCCCGGCTGGCCAGAAGGATCAAGCGCGCGACTGCGACCAGAAGCGCTCGCTGCTCGGGCGTGATCAGATCGACGCGCAGGGTATGGAGGCCCCCTTGGCTCGCACCCTGCCGCAGCGCGCTGCGGGGGCGGGTCTGGGCCGACCGGACGGCGAGATCGATCGCGCCCTGCATGTCCTGAACATAGGACGAGACGCGCTCGTTGAGGATCACCAGATCCACGTCCATCTGCCGCATCCGCAGGTATTCATGCGCGGCCAGCACCTCGTGCAGGGCGGCCACGTCTTCGGTGTCGCTGATGCGGAACAGGATGATCGGCAGGTCGCCCGATATGCCCATCGCCCAGAGCATCGATTGCGCGCCCATGCCGGCGTGGATTTGCGCCGGCGTGGCCCGAAGGCGCGGATCGCCGCGCAGGATCATGCCGCCGAGGCGCTGGAAGTCGACGGCGGCGGACGGGGTTATCGCAAGGTGACGCAATTGCACTTGGCTCTGCGTCCACGACAGCGTCAGCGCGCGCTCGAACGCCGAGGAATCACGGTGCCGGTCCACTTGGTCCAGCAAGGCCTCGGGCGAATCCGCGACGATCGTCCAGAAGGTCACGCGGGCAAGGCCGCCCGCTGGCACGACGACTCGGCGGCGCAGCGCGAAGACCGGGTCGAGGACCGTCCCGGTGGTGCCGGAAAGCGGCGCCCGCGCCATGGCCGCCGAAGCAACGTCGCCCCCCCGGCCGATAAATTTGGCCCTGTCGGTCTCGTACTGGACAGGGGCGCTCTCGGCGCCCTCGACAACGGCGATATGGGCGGCCCAGACCTCGGGGTCGGTCTCGGCGCGGCGGCGGCGGGTGGCGATGATCGCGCCCAGATCCGGATTGTAGTCCGTGACGACGAACATCTTGGAAAACGCCGGATGCGCCAGATCGGCGGCATGCGGCGCCAGCACCAGTTCGGAATAGGACGTCAGGTCGATCTCGCGCGCATGACCGCTCGAATTGGTCAGCGTGACGCGGCGCGCCTCGGCGTCATCCTCGGCCGAGACCACGACCTCGGTGGTCATCGCCAGTTTCCTGTCGCGTTGGTCGAAGGTCGCGACATGATCGCAGAACACAGCGCGATGCTGCTCCGGCCCGGCCCCGGTCGGCTGCAGCGCGCCCGACCACAACGCGCCGGACCTGATGTCGCGCGCGAAGATGAACGAGCCCTGCGTCGCCTGCGACGGATCGGGGCGCCAGCGGGTGATGTCGAGATCGCGCCAGCGGCTGAAGCCTCCGCCCGTGGGCGTGAGCATCACCCCGTAGCGCCCGTTCGACAGCAGGTGTGCCGTGGGCGCGCCCTCCGCAGGCGCATCGAAGCGGCGCATGGCGGGGGCGCCGTCGCCCTCGACCTTGGTCACCGGCACATCCTCGGCCCGCGGCGGTGTGACCGATGCGTCGCGGGGGACGCGTTCTTGCAAGAGCAGCTCGACCGCCCGTATCATCGGCTCTGCGTGAAACCGCGCGCGCAGGCGCCCGTTCTGGAGCGTGTCGGCAATCGCGGTGATGGTCATGCCCTGATGGTGCGCCATGAAGCTTTGCACGACGACATGATCGGCGTTCGCCGGCAGACGCTGCGCGGTGAAATCGACGGCCTCGTAGAAGCCGAAGCGCCCCTCGGCGCCAAGCGCGGCGAGGCGCGCGTAATTCTCCACCGCCGCGCGGGGCGCGACCATCGCCGCAAGGCCGGTGGCATAGGGCGCGATCACCCGGTTCTCGTTCAGGCCCCGCTTCAGACCCAGCCCGGGCACGCCGAAATTGGCGTATTGGTAGGTCATCTCCAGATCGCGGGCGTTGTAGGAGGATTCCGAAGTGCCCCATGGCAGGCCAAGCATGGCGGCGTAGGCCATCTGCCTGTCCACGATCAACCGGCTGGTCTGTTCCAGAACCGAACCGACGGGCGCGCGCATCACCAACGACGGCATGAGATATTCGAACATGCTGCCCGACCAAGAGATCAGGGCAGATCCCGCGCCCACGGGCGTCGCGGCCCGGCCCAGGTGGAACCAGTGCCGCGTGGCCAGGTCGCCCTTGGCAATGGCGAAGAAGCTGGCAAGCCGCGCCTCCGAGGCGAGCAGGTCGTAGCAATTGGCATCTCGGGTGTTGGCCGGGACGGAAAAGCCGATGGAGAGCAACTTTTTCTCGGGGTCGAGCAGGAATGTGAAATCCATCGCCATGGCAAGCTCGCGCGCCATCCGTTCGACCCCGGCAAGGCGCGTATCCGTGGGGCCGGCGCCGTCGGTCACATGGCCCGCGATGCAGTCGCGCGCGGCATTGCACCAGAAGGCGAGGTCGGTTGCGGGTTCTCCCAGGGCCCGAGCCAACTCGGCGACCTCGATCGCCAGCGGCAGCAGAAGCTCGAAGGGCGCCTGCTCCGCGTTGGCGGCCGTCAGACCCTCAAGCGGCACCGTGAGCGCCTCGTCCCCCGGCGTCAGCGCCGCCTGCGCCAGCGTCAGGGCATCGGCAAGCCCGGCGCGCCGGGCTGCCATGGCCAAGGGCGGCCCCCGCCATTCGGCACAGGCCTGCGCGACGGCGATCAGATGGCCGGCCAGATTTCCACTATCGACGGACGAGACATAGGCCGGGTCGAGCACGCGCAGATCCTGCGTGTCGTGCCAGTTATAGAGATGCCCGCGATAGCGTGGCATCCGCTGCAGGGTCCGCAGCGTCTGCTCCAGCCGGGTGACGGCCTCCGATTGGCCGATCCAGCCCATGTCGCGCGCGACGGTGGTCGACAGCAGGTAGAGGCCGATATTCGTCGGCGAGGTCCGGTGAAAGACCCGGGGAGCGGGGATTTCCTGAAAGTTGTCGGGGGGCAGGAAGTTGTCGCCCTCGGTCACGAAGGTCTCGAAATAGCGCCACGTCCGCCGCGCGATCAGGCGCAACGCCTCGGCCTCGGCGCCCGACAGGGCCGCGGAGGCCTTGGCCGCCTGCGGCCTGCTTATGCTCCAGGCCACCGCCGGTGCGGCCAGCCAAAGCAGCGCGAAGGGGGCGATGACAGGCCATGCGGCGGGGTTGAGCGCCATCGCCGCGATACAGACCCCGAGGCCGAGGCCGAGCCCGCCCAGCATCCGCCCGTATTGAGCGGCCGCGCCCGGCGCCCGGCCCGCCCCGGCCGAAGCCGCCGTAACCCACTGCAGCATGTGCCGGTGCGAGACCGTCAGGCGAAAAAGCGTGCGCCCCAGCGCATCCAGCATCTGCCAGGCCGCATCGGCGAGGAACGCGATGTTCAACGCGACCTGCAACAGCGCCCGTCGGCTATCGCCCGCGAGCGCCGCGAAATGACTGCGCGATGTGATCCCGGCACGCCCCGGCAGGACCGCGAAGGGCAGCCCTACAAGGTGCGGCAAAGCCAGCATCGCCAGCACCGCCAGCGTCCAGATCGCCGCCATCGGCAGCGGCAGACACCAGCCTGTCAGCAGCGTCAGAAGGGCGACAGGCGCCACGAGGGCGCGGCGCAGGTTGTCGGCCACCTTCCACCGGCCCAGCGGGGACAGCCCCCTGCCGCGCCGGACCAGCCAGGGCAGAAGCTGCCAGTCGCCCCGCACCCAGCGATGCTGGCGGCGCGAGGCCGTGTCGTAGCGGGCGGGAAACGCATCGACCACGTCGATATCCGATGCAAGGCCGGCGCGGGCAAAGTCGCCCTCGAACAGGTCGTGGCTCAGCATCGCGTTGTCGGGCACGCGACCGTCGAGGCTCGCGGTGAAGGCGTCGACGTCGTAGATGCCCTTGCCAGTGAAAGAACCCTCGCCGAACAGGTCCTGGTAGACGCTGGATTCAGCGCTGGCATAGGGCTCGATCCCGCCGGGGCTGGAAAAGACCCGTTGGAAAAGCGAGCCATCGGTGCCGGTCGGCAGCGACGGGGTGACCTTGGGCTGCACGATACCGTAGCCCGCGACGACGCGGTGCGTCGCGGGGTCGACGATTGCGCGGTTCAGCGGATGGGCCATCTTCCCCACCAGCAGTGCGACGGTATCGCGCAAGAGGCGGGTATCGCCGTCAAGCGTGATGACAAAGCGCACATCGCGGGGCAGACCCTTGTGGGGCAGGAAACTCGTGTCGGTAGCGCCCCGCAGCAAGCGGTTGAGCTCTGTCAGCTTGCCGCGCTTGCGCTCCCATCCCATCCAGACGCCCTCGGAGGCGTTCCAGAGGCGATGCCGGTGAAGGAATACAAACCGGTCGCCCTCAGTCGAGGGATACTGTGCGTTCAGTCGCGCCATCGCCGCCTCGGCCGCCGCGACGAGCGGGGCATCGCTGGGCATGGTCTGGCTGGCCGCATCCGGCCCGTCAGACAGCAGCGCGTAGTGCAGCGCGCCATCGGTGCTGGAGAGGTGATGCACCTCGAGCTGGTCGATCTGTGCCTGAAGGTCGCCGGCATCCTCCAGCAGCACGGGCACCGCGACCAGCGTGCGGAGGCGCGACGGTATCCCGTCCGACAGGTCGAGCCCCGGCAGCAGCTTCGGCCGCACGATCCGCGTCACGCCAAGGTTGACCAGCGCCGTTCCCGCCTCGGAGGCGACGAGGAGACCCGTGATCGCCAGCAGGACGGCCGCCGAGCCACTCGCGCCCGTCGCCCAGAGCGCCAGCGCAAGGACAGCGGCAGACGTCAGCGCAATGGCGGCGGCGTAGCCCGTCAGGCCCAGTCGTCTCGTCGCCCGGCCAAGACGCATTCGTAAGGTAGGCGCGAACCCGATCTGCTGTTCAAGGCCGGCCCGGCCGGGCCCGATCAACCCGAAACCGGGATCGTGGCGCGCGGCTGTCTCGACTGGATCGGCATGCGCCAGCGCCGCGTCGGCCACGGCGGTCTCGCTCAGTTTGGACCCGCGTGCCAGAACCTCGATCTCGGTGCGATAGCTGTTGCGGGTCGCAAAATCCATCGCCGCGAAATCCGAGGCCGCCCGCAGTCGGCGGTCGGTCAGGCTGACCTCCTCGACGAAATCCGGCCAGTCCAGTTCGGACGCCAGCCTCATGCTGGTCACGATGTTGCGCATCGTGACGTTCGACGCGCCCTGCCGCATCTGGGCGATCTGGACCACGGCATCGACCGACGAGCCCTGACGTTGCAAGCGCTCCTTGAGCCACCCGTGCAGCGGTGTCTCGTCGGGATCGAAGCCCCGCAGCCGCTTAACGATCTGCGCAGCCAGGGTCTCGTCCAGCGGAGCCGCATCGAGCGAACGGGTCGAAGCGCGCAGCGTATCCTGCAGCGACCCGGCCGGATCCTTCCGGGCCGCGAGGATCTGATCGACGATCCCATCCGCCATCGCTCGCTGTTCAATGCCGAGAGTGATCTGTTCGGCAAGGCGGCGCATGTTCTCGACCAGAACGATCCGCAAGGTGATCGCCACCGCCCAGAGTTCGCCGATCGAGAGCGGGCTGACCGTCTGGTAGGACGTCACGAACCGCGCAAGGATCGGCCCCGACAGCAAGCTATCAGTATGGGCGACATAGGCCCATGCCAGGCCAAAGACACGCGGGTAACCAGCGAACGGGCCCTCGGCCAACTTGGGTAATTGCCGGTAATAGCCATCGGGCAGATCGGCGTCGATCTGGCGCAATTGCTGTTCGACTAGGTGAAAGTTGTCGAGAAGCCATTCGGCCGCCGGGGTGATCGACCGCCCCGCCCGCAGGGTCTTCGCGCAAAGACGATAGGCGACGAAGAGGTAGCGGGCGTTGTCCGAAACGCGCGCTGTCAGCGGTCGCACGCGCGTCCCAGCGCCGCGTGCGACGGATTGTGCCGCAGCAAGCGATACCGCGTGATGCTCCAGTCTCTCCGCTCCGAACAGCTCGGATCGGATCGGCGCGGTGTCTCGCCAGATCCCGGTCACGGGCGCGCGCCATGTGAGGAACGCATCAAGGCGGGGTAGCTTGCCAGACCCTAGGGCGCGTGCGCTCACGCCGATTTAGAATCGGCGGCAACGGAGTCGTGTTTGACCGCCCTGTCTCGCTGAGGCGGGACAGGCACTGCCGCTAGCCGCTTTGGCTGCTCTGTCTGGTCGTTACAGGCACCCTGCGTAGTCCACCCCGGCCGGACGCGCCGGGTCATGGCGTACCAGTTGTCTTCGATCAGCGTCCACTTCATGGCAATTCCTTTCAGGCAGTCTCGAGAATCCACCGATGTGGACGGCCCCCGGCGCATCGTTCAGCATCATGCAAGGGCGCGATTCCAGAGATACAACCGAATCTAACGGCCCTGGCGCGCAAGCGCGCTATCGCAGATCAGTGCGGGCAGCGGGCCAACTCTTGGCCGCCGGCATCTGGCCGTCGTCACTCCCGGCGCACGCCGGGTATCGCAAGGCGATATCGTGTCAGTCCGGCTTCAACATCCGCATCAAGACATCATCCTTGCGCCAGAACTGATGATACAGGACCGCCACCACATGCAGCGCGATGAGACCGATAAAGACCGGTTTTGCGAACGTATGAATTTCGCCGTATGGGTCGCCCAGATAATAGCCCAGAAGTCCGGTGATCGGGACGACAACCAAAAGGGCATAGAACAGCCAGTGGGACACCCGGCCAAGCGTTTCGAGCGTTTGCCCCGTGGCAGGCGGCGGCGGCGCACCATTCGTAAGGCGCAGGGCGAGGCGGATTGCCACCAGTGCGAGGATCGCAATTCCGAAGTAGTAGTGCGTGGTCGCGAAGGTGGATGTCGACCCCGAGATTGGCTCACCTTCCTCCGCGGCTTCGACGAGCTCGGTCATGCTTTCGCCAATGAAGAGCTGCGCAATGACCAGCGCGGCGATTATCCAGTGCAGGCCGATCTGAGGTAACGAGTACCCCGGAGTGGGCGTTTCACTTCTGGATTCGAAAGTCATGTCGGCTTCCTTTCAGCACGGGGTCAACCCTGTGCGAAGGGGGGCGACGCGGTCCGCGCCGGACCCTCTGGTTTAAGAAATCGCTGGAATCGGCTACCGGCTATTTTTTTTTCGGCAACGAAGAAACCGGGCTTGGAACCGTCGCATGTCGCGTTTCTTCACGAGCTGCGCATTCAGCGGCGGAACGGAGAAACGGTGGCAACTTCGCCCTGACAGGGTCCTTATTCACCCACAATCTCTCGAATGCGACATTCACGTAGGATGAAGCAAATTCCGCTCATTGGAATGCAAGGACCAAGGCCCAAAAGGCTCTACCATTCGGCAACCCACTTCCGGGCATCACGCTTGCACCGTGGCGAGGCCCCCTGCACTGATGCACATCAGTCGTCTTCCAGACAGTCGAAGGGACATCACAATCAAACAGCGTCCGCAAAGCTGAAACACCAAGCTTTTCATCGGATCTGGCCACCCTGTCGGCGCATGCATCGCCGCAAAGGTTCGCGCCTGAGCCAGCGGCTTCATCTCGATCGCGTCAGGGGCGAAGCTCAGCGTCATGGCGGGCAAGATTCCTCGGTCGGGTGGATGCGGTGGCTCCCGGACGCGGATGCCGAGCCGGACTCCACACGGGGTCCAGCGGCTACCAGCGGTGCCCGGTCGGAAGGCCAGCGTTCATTGGTGTTTGCGCGGGGCGCGGGGGGCTCCGGCTTCCGGCTGGCTTAGCAAAAATCCGGCCCTGTCGCTGGCGATGTCCCGCGCTTCGGGCTCATCGCTGAAAACGTCGATCTGCGGTGCGGCATCGTTGAAGTCGCGCCACGGATTGAAATGGACGATGTTTTCCTTTGGATCGTCGGGTGTGGTGTCGTCGCGCATGGCTGGTTCTTGGTCGGGGTCGGATGGGTCGCTGGGCTCGTCGGTCATGCCGCCAGGCTCCAGCACTGCTCGGCTGGGCGCAGAACCGGCATTTGAAGAAGTCGCGGCTGACGGCGAGGCGTGGCAGCAGCTCGCCCATGTCGGTGGCCTGCAGGATCCGCACGGAGCGGTCGGACATGCGCTGCGCGAGGTCGGCATCGAAGGCGACCTGCTCGTGGTGCAGCTCGGCGGTGTCCCGTCGTGCTATGCGTAGAGACGCCCGTTCATGCGCAAGCACACGTTCCTCGCCGGCACGGCAGAGGGCGCGATTGCGCTCGTCCCGGCCTGCCACGTCGAACTTCCTCGCGATGTGCCGCATCTTGTAGGGCTCTTGCGGCGGTGGCTGGTTGGAGAGCGTGGGCGGAGGACCGATCCAGACCTGCGCCGCCTCGCGCATGCCGTCCGCGGGCCGCATGCTTGGCAACCGGCCGAGCCAGCCCGGACGTAGCTCCAGCCACCGTATCGACCAGCGTCATCTGGAAGTTGAACGCGGGCTTGTAATCGGGGATCCAGTCCTCGCCGAGCCCCTTCAGCACCGCGCTGATGTTCTGGTGCTTGAACTCGACGGACCCCTCGGACCGGTCGTTCAGGAGCGGGAGGAGTGCGCGGCGGTGTTCGGCCTTGCTGTAGCGGCGCGCAGAGATGTCGTAGGCCAGCATCTCGAAGTAATCCGCGACGATCAGGTCGTTCTCTTCATCCGTCCAGGGACCGTTCGACATTGCGCCAGGCTATGGGCGCGAAGTCTGTTTGTCATCAGAGACTTCTGGCAGGGTCCTGGCTCGCCTCGGACGCCTCCGTCGGACTTGGGGATCGGCCGCCACGGAGCCGTCCTTCTGGCCGCCCTGCGCCTTCGTGTCGGTCTCCGTCACCGGATGATCTCGCGAACAGGGCGAACCCATGAACGCGGCAACCCATTGGAAATCCGAGGATGTTTCACGCCGTCCCGCCGCCATCGAGGGGCGCTCGAAGAGAGACACGGGCCATTCGGAGACCCATTCTTCGGCAAGCGCCCAGTCTCCGAAGGGCGGATGGCCCTGCCAACGCCCTTTGAAACAAAAAGAAAAAAGGCCTCAATCGGGGCCCCTGGACGGATTCAGTATCTGAATGTGGCGGAGAGACAGGGATTCGAACCCTGGAGACGGTTTCCCGCCTACACACTTTCCAGGCGTGCGCCTTCGACCACTCGGCCACCTCTCCGTTGGCGCAGCAATACCGATGCCGCGCGTGCAAGGCAAGAGGGGGGTGGGGCTTCGATTGCGGGGCGGGGGTGTCGGTTTCGGACGGAGCGTGCAGATCACAGGCCGGAAGATATTGTCCATGCTTATCATGTGTATGGATATAAACGGCCTCAGCGCTGGTACGCGCGGGTCGAGTTGCGGACGACCAGATGGGCGTCGATCAGTTCGCGGCCCGGCGCGAGAGGGCGATTCTCGGTCAACGCGGCGATCAGCCGTTGCGCAGCAAAGCGTCCGAGGCGGACGCGGGGTTGGTGGATCGTCGTCAGCGCCGGAATGTAATGATCGGCGAAATCGACATCGTCGAACCCTACCACGCTGACATCGTCTGGCACCGAAAGGCCCATCCGGTGACACTCGGCGATGAAGCCGAACGCGCATTCGTCCGAGGCCGCAAAGACCGCGCTGGGACGGTCGGGCAGGGCGATCCAGTCGCGCGCCGCCCGCGCGCCCGAGGCCATGGTGAAATCCCCGGCGGCGACCGAGGCATCCAGCCCGCGCGTGGCGCTGCCCGCCAGAAATCCCTCGCGCCGGGTGAGGGCCAGAACGTTGCCCTCGGGTCCGGCGATGTGCAACACCTTGCGATGGCCCAGATCGGCCAGATGATCGACCGCGAGCCGCGCGGCGGCGGCATTGTCGATGGCCAGCCCCGGCAAAGTCGCGCGGGTATTCCATTCGCAAAGTTCGATGACCGGCAGACGCCAGCGCGCCAGGATCTCGGGCGCCAGCGAGCCGTCGAGCAGGATGATCCCGTCCGCGCGCCCGTCATGGCCAAGCGCTTCGATCCGGCCAGCCTCGGCCCGGCTGTCAGACACCTGTACACTGAGACCTGCCGAGCCGGCAACCTCTTGAATCGTTGCAATGATTCTTCCGAAAAACGTGTTCGCCAGATTGGGCGCAAGGACGAGGATCGAGCGCGCCCGCCGCTGTCGCAGATCGCGCGCGGCGGTGTTGACGCGGTAGCCTGTCGCCTCGACCGCGGCCATCACCCTTGCGCGCGTCTCCACCCCAACGACCGCCGGGTTCGACAGCGTGCGGCTGACCGTCGCGGTCGAGACGCCTGCCGCGCGGGCCACGTCGGCGATGCGGATGTTTTTGTTCATGACGCATTGGGGGACGCCAGCGCGCGCGCAAAGTCAAGGCTTGCCATGGAGCATGTCCTGCGATGTAATCGATTACACGACGTCGATTCGCGGCTGGAAGGCCGCCATTTGACGCAGGGAGGATATATGAAGACGATCAAGGGCCCGGCCCTGTTCCTTGCCCAGTTCGCAGGGGACGAGGCGCCGTTCAATTCGTGGGACAGCATCACCCGATGGGCCGCCGATTGCGGCTACAAGGGGGTGCAGGTGCCAAGCTGGGACGCGCGGCTGATCGATCTCGCGACGGCGGCAAGCAGCAAGGATTACTGCGACGAGTTCCTTGGCGTTGCCCGCGCCAATGGCGTTGAGGTGACCGAACTTGCGACCCATCTACAGGGCCAGCTGGTCGCCGTGCATCCTGCCTATGATGCGGGTTTCGACGGCTTCACCGTGCCCGAAATGCGCGGCAACCCGCAGGCGCGTCAGGAATGGGCGGTCGATCAGGTCAAGAAGGCGCTAAGCGCGTCTGTAAACATGGACATCAAAGCCCACGCGACCTTCTCGGGCGCGCTGGCGTGGCCCTATCTCTATCCTTGGCCGCAGCGGGCGCCGGGGCTGGTCGAGACCGCCTTTGACGAGCTTGGCAAGCGCTGGCTGCCGATCCTGAATCACGCCGAGGATTGCGGTGTCGATGTCTGCTACGAGATCCATCCGGGCGAGGATCTGCATGACGGCGTCACCTTCGAGATGTTCCTCGAGCGGGTGAACAACCATGCGCGGGCGAACATGCTGTACGACCCGTCGCATTACGTCCTGCAATGTCTTGATTACCTTGATAATATTGACATCTATGCTGACCGCATCAAGATGTTCCACGTTAAGGATGCCGAGTTCAATCCGACCGGGCGCCAAGGCGTCTATGGGGGCTTTCAGTCCTGGGTTAACCGGGCCGGGCGCTTCCGCTCGCCGGGCGACGGGCAGGTCGATTTCAAGCAGGTCTTCTCGAAACTCACCGCTGCCGGCTTCGATGGCTGGGCCGTGGTCGAATGGGAATGCTGCCTGAAACACCCCGAAGACGGCGCGCGCGAAGGTGCAGCCTTTGTGCGTGATCACATTATCCGCGTGACCGAGAAAGCCTTCGACGATTTCGCCGATGGCGGCGCGGACGACGCGGCCAACCGCCGTATGTTGGGGATCTGAGCATGAAACCGATCAGACTGGGCATGGTCGGCGGCGGGCAGGGCGCCTTTATCGGCGAGGTTCATCGCTTCGCTTCGCGGCTCGACGGGCATTACGATCTGGTGGCGGGGGCCTTGTCCGCGTCACCCGAGAAGGCGAAGGTAAGCGCCGAGGCGCTCAATATCGCACGCGCCTATTCGTCCTACGACGAGATGGCACAGGCCGAGGCCGCGCGCCCCGACGGAATCGAGGCGGTCGCGATCGTCACCCCGAACCACGTGCATGCAGGGCCGGCGATCGCTTTTCTCGATGCCGGTATCCATGTGATCTGTGACAAGCCGCTGACCGCGACGCTGGACGAAGCCAAGGCTCTAGAAGCTGCGGTCGAGCGGTCCAAGGCGTTGTTTTTCCTTACGCATAATTACACGGGCTACCCGATGGTCCGGCAGGCGCGCGAGCTGGTCGAGACCGGTGCGCTGGGCAAGCTGCGGCTGGTTCAGGTGGAATATGTGCAGGACTGGCTGACCGATCCGGTCGAGCGGTCGGGCGATAACAAGCAGGCCGAATGGCGCACCGATCCCGCG
The DNA here is from genome assembly GCF_017303295.1 of Rhodobacter sp. NTK016B. Lineage (GTDB taxonomy): Bacteria > Pseudomonadota > Alphaproteobacteria > Rhodobacterales > Rhodobacteraceae > Pararhodobacter. Next base: position 127,016 of record NZ_JAFKOK010000003.1, read on the forward strand.
CGGTCGGGGGCGGGCGGCTCGGTCGGTGACATTGGTACCCATGCTTACAATCTGGCCGGCTTCGTCTCCGGGCTGAACGTCGAGCGTCTGGCCGCCGATCTCGACGCCTTCGTCGACGGGCGCGCGCTGGATGACAACGCGCATGTTTTGCTGCGCTACGAGGGCGGCGCGAAGGGCATGCTGTGGTGCAGCCAGGTCGCGCCGGGCAATGAGAACGGGCTTAAACTGCGGGTCTTCGGCGACAAGGGCGGTCTCGTCTGGGCGCAGGAAGATCCCAACCGGCTGTGGTTCACGCCGCATGGCGAGGCGACGCGGCTGATCACCCGCCGGGGGGCGGCCGCCAGCGCCGTGGCCGATGCCGTCAGCCGCATTCCCGGTGGCCATCCCGAAGGGTATCTGGAAGGCTTCGCCAATCTCTATACCGGGGCCGCGCTGGGGATTCGCGCGCATCAGGCGGGCGAGCCTTTGCCAGACCTCGCGCAACTCGTACCGGGGATCGAGGCGGGTATGGCGGGGATGCGCTTCGTTGCAGCCTGCGTCGACAGCAGCCGCCGCGATGCTGCCTGGGTGACGCCGTGACGCCGATCCTCGCGCTTGATGACGTCTCGAAACATTTCGGGCCCATCGAGGTTCTGCACGGGCTGTCCTTTGCGCTTTATCCCGGCGAAGTGCACGCGCTGATCGGCGAGAACGGGGCGGGGAAATCCACGACGATGAAGATCCTTGCGGGCTATCAGCCCGCGAGTTCCGGGCGCATCACGCTGGATGGCGCGCCGGTGACCTTCGACACGATGCGCGCCGCCGAAGAGCAGGGCATCGTCATGATTCACCAGGAATTCAACCTGGCCGAGTTGCTGACGGTCGAGCAGAACATGTTCCTTGGGCGTGAGCTGCGGCGCGGCCCGTTCCTGCGCCGGGCCGAGATGCAGCGCCAGACGCGCGCGCAGCTGGCGCGGGTCGAATGCCACGCCGATCCGCGTGCCCTGGTTCGGGAATTATCCAATTCCGACAAGCAGATGCTGGAAATCGCCAAGGCCCTGTCGCGCGATGCGCGGGTGCTGATCATGGACGAGCCGACCGCCGTTCTGACCAATAACGAGACCGAGATCCTGTTCCAGCAGGTGCGGGCTTTGCGCGAACAGGGCACGGCGGTGATGTTCACCTCGCACAAGCTTGACGAGGTCAAGGCGATCGCCGACCGGGTCACCATCATGCGCGACGGCAAGGTCGTGTTCACCGGACCTGCCGAGGGGCTGAGCGAACAGGACATGGCCGAGGCGATGGTCGGGCGTGAATTGTCCGACCTCTATCCCGTCAATCCCGGCACCGTGCCGGGCGAGGTGGTGCTGCGGGTGCAAGAACTCGATGTGCCGGGCCATGCCAGCGATATCGGTTTCGAGCTGCATCGCGGCGAGATCCTCGGCATCGCCGGGCTCGTGGGATCGGGCCGAACCGAGGCGATGGAGGGGCTTTGCGGCCTCAGACCCGCCACCGGCGCTGTCGAGATCGAGGGCGAAAGCGTCACCATCCGCCGCCCCTCGGACGCGCTGGATCGCGGGCTTTGCTATCTGACCGAGGACCGCAAAACGCGCGGCCTGCTGCTGGACAAATCCATGCGCGAGAATGTCACGCTTCAAGCGCTGCCGCGGCGGGCAGGCGTGATGATCGACCGCGCGGGCGAAGAGCGCATTCTTGACGAAGCGATCCGCGATTTCGACATCCGCGGCGCGCGTGGGGTGCGGGTGGGCAACCTGTCGGGCGGCAACCAGCAGAAACTGTTGCTGGCCAAGGTCATGCAATCCGAGCCGCGCATCCTTGTCACCGACGAACCCACGCGCGGCATCGATATCGGCACCAAGCAGCAGATCTATCGCTTCCTGCGCGGGCTGGCCGATCAGGGCACCTCGGTGATCGTGATCTCGTCGGAAATGCAAGAGCTTATCGGCCTTTGCGACCGCGTGCTGGTCATGCGGCTGGGCCGGATCACCGGCCAGCTTGCGGGCCACGACATTACCGAGCGCGGCATCGTCCGGCTGGCGATGGGCATCGCGCAAGACCCCGACCCACAGACCGACAGCAAGGCAGGGCAGGGCGAAGCGACGCCCGCCTCCGACATTCTCGATTCGGATCGACCGACATGACGCAGACCGACACCGCAACCGCAAAGCCAGCGCGCCGCCTGCCGCCGATGACCGTGATCGGCCCGGTCGTGGCGCTGATCGCGCTCATCATCATCGGCGCGATGCTCAACCCCAACTTCCTGGGCTATGCCAACCTGACGAACGTGCTGTCACGCTCGGCCTTCATCGGCATCATCGCTGTTGGCATGACTTTCGTCATCACCGCAGGCGGTCTCGACCTATCGGTGGGCTCGATGGCGGCCTTTATCGCGGGGCTGATGATCCTTGTGATGAATGCGGCGCTGCCGGTGCTGGGCGTGGGCCTGCCGATCATTTTCCTCGGCGTTGCCACGGCGCTGGTCGCCGGGGTGATCGCGGGCCTTATCAACGGCTTGCTCATCACTAAGGTCGGGATCGAGGCCTTTATCGTCACGCTGGGCACAATGGGCATCTATCGCTCGCTGGTGACGTGGATGGCCGATGGCGGCACGCTGTCGCTGGATTTCGGCCTGCGCACCTTCTACCGCCCGGTCTATTACGACGGCATCCTTGGCATTTCCTGGCCGATCATCGTCTTTGCGCTCTGCGTCATCGTGGGCGAGATCTTCCTGTCGCGCGGCGTTTTCGGGCGCCATGTCGCGGCGACCGGCGCCAATGCCGAGGTCGCGCATTATTCCAGCGTCAACACCACGCGCGTGCGGCTGGCCACCTATGTGCTGCTGGGCCTGCTCGTTGGCGTGGCGACCATCATGTATGTGCCGCGGCTCGGCTCAGCCTCGCAAACCACGGGTATTCTGTGGGAGCTCGAGGCGATCGCCGCCGTCATCATCGGCGGCACCTATCTGAAGGGTGGTTTCGGACGCGTCTGGGGCACGGTGATCGGCGTGCTGATCCTGAGTCTGATCGAGAACATCCTCAATCTCACCGACTATGTATCGCCCTATCTCAACGGCGCGGTCCAAGGCGTGATGATCATTCTCGCTGTGATCCTGCAGCGCGGAGCGAAGACCGGCAAATAGGCCACAAAGGCCGCTGCCGGAAGACTATCCATCGGTCAAACAGGGAGGAGAACCGACATGACCCGCCATTTCCCCAAAGCCGCCCTCGCGGTCAGCTTTCTGGCGCTTGCCGCACCCGCGGTTGCGCAGGACACGACCGTGATCGGCGTGTCCATTCCCGCCGCCACCCATGGCTGGGCGGGGGGCATGAACTATCACGCCCAGGCCACCGTCGACCGGCTTGAAGAGGTCTATCCGCAGCTCGATTTCGTGCTGTCGACGGCGTCGAACGCGGCCGAACAGGTCAACGATATCGAGGACATGATGGCCACCCGCGACATCGCCGCGCTGGTCGTTCTGCCCTTCGAATCCGAGCCCCTGACGGGCCCGGTTCAGGCGCTTTCCGAAAGCGGCATCTGGATCACCGTGGTCGATCGCGGCCTCTCGGTCGAGGGGATCGAGGATCTTTACGTTGCCGGCGACAATCCGGGTTTCGGCCGTGTCGCGGGTGAGTTCTTCACCGGCGCCATGCCCGATGGCGGCCAGATCGTCGTTCTGCGCGGTATTCCGACGACCATCGACAACGAGCGTCTTGCGGGCTTCGAAGAAGCCATCGAAGGTTCGGGCATCGAGATCCTTGCCGCCGAGCACGGCAACTGGAACCGCGACGACAGCTTTACCGTGATGCAGGACTTCCTGTCGCGTTATCCTGAAATCGACGCGGTCTGGGCCTCGGACGATGACATGGCGATCGGTGCCATGGCCGCGATCGACGCAGCCGGTCGCGACGACATCCAGTTCGTTCTGGGTGGCGCGGGCATGAAAGAGATGATCCAGCGCACGATGGAAGGCGACGAGATGGTTCCCGCCAACGTCACCTATCCGCCCGCGATGATCGCCACCGCCATCGAGATGACCGCCGTCGGCGTCACCTCGAACGCGCCGGTTTCGGGCACCTTCACCATCGGTTCGGTCCTGATCACGCCCGAAAATGCCGAGCAATACTACTATCCCGACAGCCCGTTCTGATCCTCCCGGACAAAACGCCGTCGGTATGGTCGGGCCCTTCGGGGCCCGGCCTTTTCATGTCGCGCCCGGCACCTGCGGATCTGGCGCCGGGCGCGGAGGCTTGCGCGCGCTTCCGTGTATCGTGCCCGCTGGGGCTGAACATCCGGTAAACGGCGATGACGGTGACGAACAGATCCGAGGTGCGAAGCTGATCGAAGGGCATCGCGCTACCAAACCAGACCGCTTCCCTTCGCTGGATACGTGCCGACACAATGGCCGGCGCGTCGCGCCCAAAGGCGCCCGGTCACGCCTGAAAGCGCAGCGCGATCATGACCCCGGCCCAGGCAGAGAACCCGGTCAGGGCGGTGCCCCACAGCGTATCGGTCGCCACCATCGCCCAAGACCAGTCTTTCATCACCGCCATAGAGGTGAATTCGTACGTCCCGTAAGCCATGGCCCCGACCAGCGCTCCATACATCAGCGCGCGCATCGGCTCCCCATCGCGCAAGGCAGGCAGCGAAACCAGCACGACCAACCCGGCAACATAGGCGAGGTAGAACACCCCTGCCGCGCCCAGCATCGGCGAGTCGCGCATCGCGTCGCCCAGATGGCGCACGAAAAGCGGCTTCATCACAAGGCTCAGCATCACCGCGTCGAGCGCAAGGAAGATGAAAGCGGTGGCAATATAGAGGATCATGGCGGTCTCCGGTTTGCAATGCCACCCAGATAGCGCGACATGGTCATCCGGACAGGGCAGGCGGCCACGCGACTGTAGGCCCCTATTCATGGAACTCGGAACATGCGGGCGAAAATTCTGTCTCGCCTTCCTCTATCGTTTTGGTTCTGTGCTCCTCGTTGTTGAACGGCTCTTTCCGGAACACCGGGTAGTCCCGAACATCCCTCGCCCGGACCCTTTGTGCCGAGGTTCGAAGCCCTGACACATGCAACGTCGCGTTCGAACCATCCCTTACCGCATAGGTCTTAACGCAGGGCTAAGACGATCCTGCGCACGGGTTCATGGGTTGTGTGATCTCTAAGTGTATCTCTGCACAGGAACCGCTTGTACGAATAGCGCCACCTTGTGTATACATAAAGCAGGCTGTGACGGAGGGATCCTTGGCCAATCAGACCGAAACCATCCTCACCTCGCTGCACGACTGGATCGACGCTGGTCGGCTCAACCCCGGTGACGAGATCGACGAAGCCTCGCTCGTTCAGCATTTCGGCGTCTCGCGCACCCCTGTGCGTGAAGCCTTGATGCAGATCGAGGCGACCGGGCTGGTCAAGCGGCTGCCGCGCAAGGGGGCGGTCGTGTTCAAGCCGACGCTTGAAGAGTTCTTTGCGATTCTCGAAATTCACGCCCAGCTCGAAGGGCAGGCGGCCGGGCTGGCGGCGCGGCGCATTTCGGCCAATGGACGCGCGGCCTTGCAGGCGGTGACCGAGGCCTGTGACGAACATGCGGCTCGGCTTGGCGGGGCCGAGCCCGACGCCTATTATCAATTGAACCTGCGCTTTCATGCAACGGTGGGCGAGGCGGCGAGCAACCCGTTCCTGCTGGACCTGATCAAGACCAATGCGCGCAAGCTCATGGCCTATTACAGGGCGCGCTACCGCTATGCCGGCGTCATCGCCGAATCCGCGCGCGATCACCGGGTGATCGCCGATCTTATCCTGAACGGCGATGCCGATGCGGCCGAGCTGGCGATGCGCCGGCATGTGCAGCTCGATCAGCTTACGGCGATGGACCTGTTGGCCGCGCTGGCGTGAAAGCGGCGTTTTGTTGCCGGCGTTGTTTCAAGCTCGATAGCCTCCCGGGCCGGGGGGCTGTTTTCTATGGGGCGGACGGGGGTGCTGTCCTGTTTCAACGTCGCGTTACCCCCGCGCCCCTGCTTCATGCGCGATGAGCGAGCGCAGCAGGATCCGCATCGCCTGACCGGCCTGAGTTTCACCATTGCCGAGCGGCTCGACCAGCCGGGTTTCGAGCGTTCTGACACGGGCGCGGGCCTGCGTCAGAACGCGTTCACCCTGCGCCGTCAGGGAAAGGCTGCGCGCGCGGGCATCGCCCGAGACCGCGCCACGGGCGATCAGCCCGTCGCGTTCCAGCGCCCGTGCGAGTTTCGAGGCGAAGATCGGCGTGACCGCCAGAGCGGCGGCCAGATCGCTCTGCAGCAGCGGACGATCAACAGGAGAGCGCAGGTCTGTTTGGTCCGCCATGTCCATTCGCTCGGGCAGAAGGTCGCGCCGCGACTGGCCCACCACGTCGAGTGCCGCGAATTGCGCATGGGTCAGGCCGAGATCGGCCAGCGCCCGGTCGGTCATCCGCCGCCAGCGGGTGGAGAGGGTCCAGACGAGAGCGCCTAAAGTGGGTCGGTGACGCATGAGATGTCCATGGTTACGATCAACATGGACATCAAAGACGGCAAGAGTTTACGAAATCCCTAAGACCCGTCAGACCGAATGCGCTTGCGTGAAGAAATCGGCGATCCAGCGGGCCATCCGGGCATTGTCGACCTCTTTTGACATCGCGCTACGCGCATTCCCGATCACCTCGGACGGGACGTCGGCAGGGTCGTGGCTGCCCAGTTCTTCGATCAGTCCTGCCATGAAATCGGGCGTGATTTCCGGGTGGTACTGGGTGGTGAAGACGGTGCTGCCGATCGCCAGATGACCGTAGGGCGTCGCATCGGTCCCGCCCAGCACGCGCGCACCCGGCGGCGGGGTGAGAACCTGCTCGTTATGCGCGGCGTTGAGCGTGACGCTACAGGCTTCGCTCCACGGAGCCGGGTGGCGTAGCTGGCTTTCGACAGGGCCGAGAACCCAGCCGCGCGGATTGCGTCCCACGCGTCCGCCCAGAGCGCGCGCCACCGCCTGATGGCCGAAACAGGCACCGAAGACCGGCAGGCCCGCCGCAACCGCGTCGCGGAGCATCGCCAGCAACCCGGCCACCCAGGGCGCGTCGTCATGCACCGAGGCCGGGCTGCCCGAAACGATGACGCCGTCGAACGCGTCGGGGGTCAGCGTCTCAGGCGCCTCGCCATCGGGCAACTTGAACGCGGTATAGCGCCAGTCCCGGGTCACCGGCGCCAGCAAGGCCTGAAATTTCGCCACTTCGCTGGAATGACGGGCCGCGAAGGCCGAGCGGTCGGTATTAGCGTCGAGAAAGGCGATATGCATGAACATTCCATTTGCATACTAATAGATGTCATGAATATACATAAAGGGGTAGGCAATCAAGGAGTGTCGCATGACCATCTGGACGCCCAGCGATGACGGCCAGGCCGATCTGACCTCGCACGATACATTCGTGAGCGGCCCGCCGCATAACACCTTTGCCCGGATGCGTGCCGAGGATCCGATGGCCTGGACCGAATGGGACGCGGGCGAGGGGTTCTGGTCGGTCACCCGCCATGCCGATATCCTGACCCTGAACCGGCAGACCGACCTGCTGTCCTCGGCGCGCGGTATCCGGATGGAGGACCAGACCTACGAGGAATACCTCGCCCGGCGGACCTTTCAGGAGACCGACCCGCCCGAGCATACCCGCACCCGCATGAAGGTGATGAAAGCCTTCTCGCCCCGCGTCGTCGGCGCGTTCGAAGAACAGATCCGCGATCTGTGCGACACGATCCTCGATCAGGCCCTGCAGCACGACACGTTCGACGCGACCAAGCTGATCGCGCGCCAATTGCCGATGCTGATGCTGGGCCGGATCATCGGCACCCCGGACGAGGATCTGCCGTGGCTGGTGGAAAAGGGCGACGCGCTGATCGCCAATACCGATCCCGATTTCACCGAGCATGTGCTCGACCGCATGACCACCGATGAATACCGGCTCATGCCCTTCAACTCGCCGGCGGGGGCCGAGCTTTACAATTACGCCAAGGATCTGATGGCTTCGAAAGCCGCGCGCGGCGATACCGAGGGCGTGCTGCACCTAATCTTGCAGCCTGACGAGAACGGCGAGACGATCAGCGAGACGGAATTCCGTAACTTCTTCTGCCTTCTGGTCGCGGCAGGCAACGACACCACGCGGTACTCTATCGCCGCCGGCATTCAGGCCATGGCGCATCAGCCCGAATTGCTGGCGCAGATCCAGTCGGGCGCGGTCGATGACACGATGGCCGATGAGATCATCCGCTGGGCCACGCCCGCTTTGTACTTCCGTCGCACCGCCACGCGCGATTTCGACATGCATGGCAAGACTGTGAAAGCGGGCGACAAGGTGCTCTACTGGTTTGCCAGCGGCAACCGCGACGACGCGGCCTTCGACGATCCGTTCCGCGTGGATCTTGCGCGCAAGCCCAACAAGCATCTCAGCTTCGGGCAGGGCGGGCCGCATCTGTGTCTGGGCATGCATCTGGCCCGGCTGGAAGTGCGGGTGCTGTTTCAGGAACTCGCGAAACGGATCTCGGGCATCGAACCGGCCGGAGAGCACAAATTCCTCCGCTCGAACTTCGTCGGCGGTATCAAAGAACTTCCGGTGCGCGTCACGCGCGCCTGACAAAACCAAGAAAAGAACAGACCAACATCAGGGAGACACCCATGCGAGACCGCCTCAGACCCGTCTGGTGCGACCATCTGTCCATCCTGCGCGGGAAATACCTGCCGCAGGAAAAGATCGGCACCGGCTCGACCCGCTTCGCCCAACCTTGCCTTGCGGTCCATTACGACAAGGACCTGATCGTCGATGCGCCGGGTACGAACTGCCTCGACGGGCTGCCCGACATGACGCTGAGTTGGGAGGCGCAGGATATCCGCCCGGGCTGGGAGCCGGGCGTGCATATGGTCACGGGCGATCTGACCGACCGCGACGGCGCTCCGATCGAAGCCGCCGGGCGCACCGCGCTGAAGCGTGCCATTGCCGACTGGCAGAAACACGGCCTGACCCCGAAAGTGGGGATCGAGCTGGAAGCTTATGCCTTTACCCGCGCCGAGGATGGCAGCCTGCAGCCCTATGACACGCCGGGCGCGCATGTCTATGGCGGCGGCCCGTTCAACGACCCGCTGGGCTTTTCAGATGCGATCTGGGAAGCGGCCGAGGCGGCGGGCTTCAAGCTCGACCTCGTCACCACCGAATACGACGCGCCGCAATTCGAGTTCACGCTGGCCTTCGACGAGGCGCTGGCGGCCATGGACGATCTGGTGATGTTCCGCCAGCTTGCCCGCGAAGTGGCGTTCCGCAAGGGCGTGATCCTGACCTTCCTGCCCAAGCCGCTGTTCGACAAGGGCGGCAACGGCATGCATATCAATCTCAGCTTCGCGGATGCTGCGGGCGAGAACGCGCTGGGGCAGGGCGAGGAGGGCGGCATCGCCGGGATGACCGACCTTGCGCGTGGCTGCATCGCCGGCTGGATGGCGCATCACAAGGGGCTGTCGGCACTGGTCGCGCCCTCGGTCAATTCCTATGCGCGGCTGCAACCGGCCTCGATGGCGGGCTACTGGGCCAATTGGGGCGTCGATCATCGTGGCGTCACCGCCCGCGTGTCGGGCGAGGGCGGCAAGAAAGCGCGGCTGGAACACCGGATGGCCGATGCCTCGGCCAATCCCTATGCCGCTGTCGCGGCCGTCCTGCAGGCGGCCCGGTTGGGTGTCGAGGGACAGAAGGCCCTGCAACCGGCCGAGACGCAGGATTGCTTCATGGGGCAGGATACCGAGCTGGGGGTGGCGGAGTCGCTGGCCGCAGCGCTGGACGATCTGGAAGCGGACACCGCGCTGGTGGCGGCGATGGGCGCGGATTATTGCGCCCACCATGTCCATATGAAGCGCGTCGAGGTCGACAAGACCAAGGACATGACGGCAGAGCAGGCGCGCGACTTCGCGATCTGGTTCGTCTGACTTGCACGGGCGTTTGGGGCAGGGCGGCTTGCTCGGGCCCCCGCAAGGGGGGCCGCTCGCCGCGCCGGCGGGACTTGCGCCCCGCGCGCCCGGCCCAAACAGTACGGCATAAGCACAAGGCCGGGTGAATGCACCCGGCCTTGTCTTAGCGTGTTCAGAACTAGCCGAGGGGCGTCTCAGGTGATGACATCCGGCCCCGTGCGCCCCGTCCGCTTCGAGATCCCCGCCAGCACATCCGCCGCCGCGATCACCGGCGCCAGAGCGGCCTGCGGGTCCTGACCGAAATCCTGCGGGTCGAAGCGTTCCAGATAGACCCGCAGCGTCGCGCCCTCGGTCCCGGTGCCCGAAAGCCGCATCACCACGCGCGCGCCGCCCTCGAACCGGATCTGCAGTCCCTGTTTCGCCGCGACCGAGCCGTCAACCGGATCGGTATAGCTGAAATCCTCGGCGCTCTCGATGATCAGCCCTTCATGGGTCCAGCCTGGCAGGCCGCCCATCTCGGCGCGCAGATCGTCCACCAGCCGGTTGGCGATGTCGCTGTCGATCGCCTCGTAATCGTGGCGCGAATAATAGGTGCGCCCGAACTCGGCCCAGTGATCGGCCATCACCTCGGCCACCGATTGCTTCTTCACGGCAAGGATGTTGAGCCACAAGAGCACGGCCCAGAGCCCGTCTTTCTCGCGCACATGGTCCGAGCCGGTGCCTGCCGATTCCTCGCCACACAGCGTGGCCATTCCGGCATCGAGCAGGTTGCCGAAGAACTTCCAGCCGGTGGGCGTGGCATAGCAATCCATGCCGCGGGCCTCGGCCACCCGGTCGACCGCGCAGGAGGTCGGCATCGAGCGCGCGACGCCCTTCAGCCCGCCCGCATAGCCCGGCGCCAGAGAGGCATTCGCGGCCAGCACCGCAAGGCTGTCGGAGGGCGTAACATAGGCATTGCGCCCGACGATCATGTTGCGATCCCCGTCACCGTCCGACGCTGCGCCGAAATCAGGCGCGTCAGGGCCATACATCGCGTCCATCAGGTCCTTGGCCCAGACCGGGTTCGGGTCGGGATGGCCGCCGCCGAAATCCGGGGACGGCACGGCATTGACGACCGAGCCCTTGGGGGCGCCCAGGCGGTTTTCCAGGATTTCGGTCGCGTAGGGGCCGGTGATTGCGTGCATCGCATCGAAGCGGAGGCGGAACCCGCCCGCAAGCAGCGCGCGGATCGCGTCGAAATCGAACAGCGTCTCCATCAGCGCGGCATAGGCGTCGACCGGATCGACGATTTCCAGCGTCATGTCGCCAAAGGCGCGTTCGCCCAGCGCCGACAGGTCGGCATCGGGGCCTTCCCAGATGTCGTAGCTGTCGATCGTCTCGGTCGCCTCATAGATCGCCTGCGTGATCCCTTCGGGCGCGGGGCCGCCATTGGCGATGTTGTACTTGATGCCGAAATCCTCGTCCGGGCCGCCGGGATTGTGGCTGGCCGACAGGATCACCCCGCCATCGGCCTTGCGGGCGCGGATCAGGTTCGACGCGGCAGGGGTCGACAGAAACCCGTTCTGTCCCACGATTACCTTGGCGGCGCCCGAGGCGGCGGCCATTTTCAGGATCGTCTGGATCGCGCGGTCGTTGAAGAACCGCCCGTCGCCGCCGACGACCAGCGTGCGCCCCCTGATCCCGCCGATACCGTTCCAGATCGACTGAACGAAATTCTCGAGATAGCCGGGCTGCATGAAGACGCGGGTCTTCTTGCGCAGGCCCGAGGTGCCGGGCTTCTGGCCGGCGATGGGTTGCGTGGCGATGCGGGTGTGTTCGGTCATTCTCAGGGTATCCTTCCAGCCTCGGCCATGATGGCGCTGGTGTGCTCAAGCGATGGGGCGGAAATGAGGCCCGACAGCGGCAGCGGAAGCCTTCGGCACCAGTTGGGATGCTCGAAAACCGTGCCGGGCAGGTTGGCCTGCTCGACGGCGCCAGCCAGATCCTCGCCCTGAATGGCGACGAGGGCGCTGGCGCTCTGTGCGAGATGGCGGTGAAGGGCGGCCATGTCCGAGCCGCCGGTGAGGGCGTCGAAGGCCGCGACATCCTCGGCCCGCGCCTGACGCGCGGCGGCCTCGTCGGGGACTTCGCCCAGTTGGGCGCGCCAGTCGATGTCACGCCCCTTGCGCCAGCCTTCCCATGTGGGCAGGTCATGCGTGCCCCAGCTGGCCAGCGCGGTGGGTGTATAGACCTCGGGCGGCAGGAAGGCGCGTGTGCCGTTCCAGTCGCGTTCAAACATTGCGACCCGGCAGCCCATCACCCCGGCCGCATCGAGCGCGGCGCGCAGCCCGTCGGGGATGGTGCCCAGATCCTCACCGATGACCGGCGCATCCGCGCGCTGGGCTTCGATCCTGAGCACCGCGAGCAATTCGTCGCGGGGCATGGTGACATAGAGGCCGGGCAGGCCGTTGGGCAGCCAGAAACTGCGCTCAAGGCCCAGAATATGGTCGATGCGCAAGAGCCCGCAATATTTGAGCTGCGCGCGCAGGGTCTGGGCGAAAGCCGCGTAGCCCGTGGCGCGCAACACGTCGGGACGCAGCGGGGCAAGGCCCCAGCGCTGGCCGGACGGCCCCAGCAGATCGGGCGGCGCGCCAAGGCTCACGCCCTGTGCGAACGAGCCGCGCTCGGCCCATGTCTCGGCCCCGTGGGGATGGGTGCCGACGGCGATGTCCAGATACAGCCCAAAGGGCATCCCCGCCATTTTCGCGCGGTGCTGGCTGTCCGAAAGCTGGGTTTCGGCCATCCACTGCGCCCAGGCGTGGAAGCGCAGACGCTGTTCATTCTCGCGGGCGAAGGCGCGGACCGCAGGGTTCGCGGGATCCTGCAGCGCGTCGGGCCAGTCGTGCCAATAGGCGCCGTGGACTTCGCTCAGCGCCTGATGGATCGTGAATTCCTCGAGCGCGGCGCCGCCTGCCGTGCACCATGCGTCAAAAGCCTCGCTGCCCTCGAACGCGGCGAAGGCGGCTTCGAGCGCGGCGCGCTGGGCGGGGATGGTACGCGCGTAATCGATCAGTGCGCCGGTTTCGGGCAGGGGGCGTCCGGTGTCGATATGCTGCACATTCAGCCGCCGCCGATGCGAGGGCGCGTAGGGCGAGAAATTCGTCGCATCCTCGGGGAAGCCCGCATGGATCGGGTTGATGCCCAGAAAGGCCGCGCCCTTGCTTGCCAGCCCCTCGGCCAGAAGGCCGAGTTGCGGATAGGTCCCCATGCCCGATTGCGACTCTTCCCAGCAGGCGAAAAGCGGCAGGGTCGCGCCCCAGCGTCGGGGCGGCAGGGGCAGGCGGGGCGGGGCGGCCAGCAGGTGAACCAGCCAGCCATTGTGTTCCAGCCGGTGATAGCCCAGCGGCAATGGCGGCAGTGGGCCTTCGCCGTCGATGATCTTGCCGTCTTCGGTCTGAAGCCGCCACGGGCCGGGCCCCCAATCGACCGAAATCCCTGCCGGGATCGCGCGTGAGGTTGCGTGTTGCAAAGGCCCGGGCAGGGCGGCGTCGGCATTACCATGGCCAAGTGCCGCCAGCACCGCCTCGCGGCTGGCCTCGGGCGCTTCCTGCATCCGGCCCGCGCCGTCGCGATAGACCCAGACCAGACCGGCCTCGTGGCAGAGATCGTCAAGCGCCGACATTACGTGTCTTCCAGAACCAGTGCCGAAACCGAATGCGCCGGCACCACAAGCTTGCCGAACGCGATGCGCTCGGGCGGGGCGTCGGGGGCCATGGTGTTGATGCGGCGCGACCAGACCTTGCCATCGGGGGCGGGGGTCAGCGTGACCTCGATTTCCTCACCGGCATTGAAGGCCAGAAACAACGCGTCTTCCAGATCGGAATAGGCGGGCGTGCCCGAGGCCGTGCGCAGCTCGACGCAGACATAGCCGAGCGCGGGATCTTCCCAATCCTCGGGCGTCATCCGCCTGCCTTCGGGGTGCCACCACAGCACATCTGCCTTGCCGTCCGAACTGCGCGCCTTGGAATGCAGAAACAGCCGTTGGCGCAGGATCGGGTGATTCTTGCGGAACGCGATCAGGCGCTTGGTAAAGGCCAGCATGTCGGCATCGACATCGTCCCAGTCGAGCCACGAGATATCGCTGTCCTGACAATAGGCGTTGTTGTTGCCTTGCTGACTATGGCCGATCTCGTCGCCCGCAAGGATCATCGGCGTGCCCTGACTGAGCAGCAGCGTCGCCATCAGGTTGCGCCGCCTGAGCGCGCGGGCCTCGACGATGGCCGGATCGTCGGACGGTCCCTCGACGCCCATATTGTCCGAGAAATTCTCGGAATGGCCGTCGCGGTTATCCTCGCCGTTGGCGGTGTTGTCCTTGTGGTTGTAGCTGACAAGATCCAGCAGGTTGAACCCGTCATGCGCGGTCAGAAAGTTGATCGAACTGGTCGCGCCGCGCCCCGAATGGTCGAACTGGATGGCCGAGCCGGTGATCCGCGCCGCAAGCTCGGGCGCGGGCCGCTCGTCACGGCGCCAGAAGCGGCGCACGCCGTCGCGGAACTTGTCGTTCCATTCGTGGAACGGATGCGGAAAGGCGCCCAGCTGATAACCGCCCGGCCCGATATCCCAAGGCTCGGCGATCAGCTTCACGCGGTTCAGGACCGGGTCCTGCCGGATCGCGGCGAAGAAGGCGGAGTTGGGCTGGAACCCCGCATCGTCGCGCGCCAGCGTCGAGGCAAGGTCGAAGCGGAAGCCGTCGACATGCATAACCTCGACCCAGTAGCGCAGGCTGTCCATCACCATCCTCAGCACCATCGGATGGTCCATGTTGACCGTGTTGCCGCAGCCTGTGTCGTTGATGTAGTGGCGCGGATCGGGGGCGAGGCGGTAGTAGCTCTTGTTGTCGATCCCCCGGAACGACAGCGTCGGGCCCAGTTCGGACCCTTCGCAGGTATGGTTGTAGACCACGTCCAAGATCACCTCGATCCCCGCCGCGTGCAGCCGGGCGACCATGTGCTGGAACTCGTTGATCTGCCCATGCGCCAGATAGCGCGGATCGGGGGCGAAGAAGCCGAGCGTCTGGTAGCCCCAATAATTGGTGAGCTTCTTCTCGATCAGCCAGCGGTCGTTGAGAAAGGCCTGCACCGGCAGCAATTCGATCGCGGTGACGCCCAGATCGACCAGATGGTCGACCACCCGGTCCGAGGCCACGCCCAGAAACGTGCCGGGGCTGTTGCAGCCGATGCGCTGGGTCAGGCCCTTCACATGCGCTTCGTAGATCACGCTTTCGCTTGACGGGGTCACGGGCGGGCGGTCGTTGCCCCAGAAAAAGCTGGGATCCTCGACCACGCATTTGGGCATGAAGCGTGCCGAGTCGCGGGTGGAAAAGGTCAGATCCAGCGTCTTCGACCCGGTATTGTAGCCAAACAGCGCATCCGACCAACGGACATGGCCCGTCAGGCGCTTGGCGTAGGGGTCGAGCAGCAGCTTGTTGGCGTTGAAGCGGTGGCCTTCCTCGGGCTTGTAGGGGCCATGCACGCGGTAGCCGTATTGCTGGCCCGGAAACAGGCCCGGGACACGGCCATGCCAGACATAACCCGTGCGCTCGGGCAGGCGCAGGCGGTGCGTTTCACGCTGACCGTCGGGGGCGAAGAGACACAGATCGACGGCGGTCGCATGTTCGGAGAACAGCGCGAAATTCACGCCGTCGCCGTCGAAGGTCGCGCCGATACGGTCGTGGCGACCGCGTTCGATAGTCAGGGTCATACCTGCGGGGTCCTTTGATCGGCGAGGCGGGCATAGAGCGCGGCGTAGAGCGGCGCGCTGGCTTCCCACCCGACCGGGTGCTTCATGGCATTGCGCTGGA
Organism: Rhodobacter sp. NTK016B; assembly: GCF_017303295.1. Lineage (GTDB taxonomy): Bacteria > Pseudomonadota > Alphaproteobacteria > Rhodobacterales > Rhodobacteraceae > Pararhodobacter. The sequence goes on from NZ_JAFKOK010000003.1 coordinate 142,798, forward strand.
TTTTGCGGAACGTCTCGGGCTGGGCATGCAGCGCGCACAGATGCCTCAGCGCATGGGCCAGAGCCTGTATCGAGCCGGGCGCGTGCAGAATGCCGGTGGCGCAGCCCGCAGCCAGCGCAGCGGCGTTGGCGTCGATCACCGTATCGGCCAGCCCGCCGGTGCGCGCGACGACCGGCACGGCGCCATAGCGCAGCCCGTACATCTGCGTCAGCCCGCAGGGCTCAAACCGCGACGGCACCAGCACCGCATCGGCCCCCGCATACATCCGGTGCGACAGCGATTCATCGTAGCCGATCCGCACCGCCACCTTGCCCGGATGGCGGGCGGCGGTTTCGAGCCAGTCATGCTCCATCCGCCGGTCGCCCGAGCCCAGAAGCGCCAGTTGACCGCCCGCGGCCAGATAGTCGGGCAGCGCGCCCAGCAGCAGGTCGAGGCCCTTCTGGTCCGACAGCCGCGAGACCACGACCGACAACGGGCCGGTCGCGTCGTCCAGCCCGAATTCGGCCCTGAGCGCGCTGGTATTGGCGCTCTTGGTGGCCGGCGTCTTGAAGGGGGCGATCATCGGATCGCTTGCAGGATCCCATGTGTCGGTATCGATGCCGTTCAGGATGCCGCTCAGATCCGCCGCCCGTTTGCGGATGACGCCTTCCAGCCCCATGCCGAACGCCTCGGTCGTCAGTTCCAGCGCGTAGCTGGGGCTGACGGTGTTGATCGCGCTGGCGCCGGTCAGCCCGGCTTTCAGCGCCGAGACATGGCCGTAATATTCGAACCCGTCGACGGTGAAACGTGTGGTCGACAGATCGAGCGCAGCCATTCGTTCTGGGCCGGTCAGGCCGTGAAAGGCGATATTGTGAATGGTCAGCACGCTGGGCTGCGCGGCGTCCATCTGCGCCATGTAGACGGGCGTGAGCCCCGATTGCCAGTCATGCAGGTGGATCACCTCGGGGCACCAGCCGGCAAGACCGTCGCGGGCGATCAGCGCGCCCGCCTTCGACAAGGCGGCAAAGCGCAGGTCGTTGTCGCGCCAGTCATTGCCATCGGCATCGAGATAGGGCGAGCCGTCGCGGTCGAACAGAGCGGGTATGTCGAGGACCAGCAGATCGAGCCCGGCCACCTGCGCCGCGAGGATCCGCGCGGGATGGCCCAGCAGGTCAGGGATCTTCAGCGCGACTTTCGGCCGGTCGAGCGCGGTAATCACCTTGCGGTAGCCCGGCACCAGCGTGCGGATCGCCCATCCCTGCGGCGCCATGACATGGGGCAGGGCGCCGACCACATCGGCCAGCCCGCCCGTCTTAACCAGCGGCGCGCATTCCGAGGCGACGGCGAGAACCGGGCGCGCGCCCTCGCGACGGGCGGATTGCGTCATTGCTGCCCCGCGCGTTGGTCGAGCATGGTCTGTGTGATCAGCGTCACGCCACCGGGGCTGACGCGAAACCACTTGGCGTCTTCCTCGGGGTTTTCGCCCACGACCAGCCCTTCGGGGATGGTGACGCCCCGGTCGATCACCACTTTGCTCAGCCGGGCGTGGCGCCCGATATTCACATAGGGCAGCACGACCGCTTCGGTGAGCGTGCTCCATGAATTGGAATGCACGCCCGTGAACAGCAGCGAATTGCGTACCTCGGTCCCTGAGATGATGCAGCCGCCCGAGACCAGCGACGACAGCGCAAGGCCGCGACGATGTTCCTCGTTATGGATGAACTTGGCGGGCGGCACGTTCTCGGAATAGGTCCAGATCGGCCAGTCGCGGTTCCAAAGGTCCAGCTCGGGGTCGAAATCCGTCAGGTCGATATTGGCCTTCCAGAAGGCGTCGATCGTGCCCACGTCGCGCCAATAGGACGGGGCCTCGGGGCTGTGGCGCACGCAGCTGTCTTCGAAGCGATGGGCGACCGCCTTGCCGTTGCGCACCACGTTGGGGATGATGTTGCCGCCGAAATCGTGCTGCGAGCTTTCATCCGCCGCGTCGTCCATCAGCAACTGGCGCAGGAATTTCCAGCGAAAGACATAGATCCCCATCGACACCAGCGCCCGCTCTGGATCGCCGGGCAGCGCGGGCGGATCCTTGGGCTTTTCCACGAAATCGGTGATCCGCCCGGACGCATCAATGGCCATCACGCCAAAGGCCGAGGCTTCGGGCCGCGAGACCGTCAGGCAGCCTACGGTCACGTCGGCGCCGGTCTCGACGTGTTCGCGGATCATCACCTCGTAATCCATCTTGTAGATATGGTCGCCCGCAAGGATCACGACGTAATCGATGTCGTAGCTGTCGACGATGTCGATATTCTGGAAAACGGCGTCGGCGGTGCCCTCATACCAGTGGTTTTCGTCGACCCGCTGCGAGGCGGGCAGGATGTCGAGATATTCGTTGCGCTCGGCGCGGAAGAAGTTCCAGCCGCGCTGGCAATGGCGGATCAGCGAATGCGCCTTGTATTGCGTGGCGATGGCCATCTTGCGAATGCCGGAATTCAGCGCGTTGGACAGCGCGAAATCGATGATCCGCGTCTTGCCGCCGAAATAGACGGCGGGCTTGGCGCGGTTGTCGGTCAGCTCATGAAGTCTCGATCCGCGTCCCCCGGCCAGGATGAAGGCCATCGAGCGCGCGGACAGGCGTTGCGTCGCCGGTGTCATGGATTCTCCTCCGGTATCAGATACAGCACCGACAGGGGCGGCAGCACCAGTGTCACGCTGTAAGGTTGGCCGCTTCGGGGCGGACCATCGGCGGTCACGCGTCCCATATTGCCATGGTTTCCTCCTCCATAGCGGGCGGCATCGGTATTCAGCGCCTCGCGCCACGGGCCTGCTTTGGGCAGGCCCAGCGACCAGTTGCGCTCGACGGGAGTGAAGTTGCACACGACCACCACCGGCGGCGTGCCTTCATGGCCCATGCGCAGCCATGAAAACACCGATTCCGCCGCCGCGTCGCGGTCGATCCACTGGAACGCCTCAGCCTCGGCATCGCGCTGATAGAGCGCGGGCGTGCCCCGGTAGAGCGTGTTGAGATCGCGCACCAAGGTCTGCAGCCCGGCATGGCCCGGTACATTCAGCACACCCCAATCCAGCGCGTGGTCATGGTTCCATTCATGCCCCTGCGCGAATTCGCAGCCCATGAACAACAGCTTCTTGCCCGGATGGCCCCACATGAAGCCATAATAAGCGCGCAGATTGGCCAGCTTGGTGTCGTGGTCGCCCGGCATCTTCTGCAGCATCGAGCCCTTGCCATGCACGACCTCGTCATGGCTGATCGGCAGCACGTAATTCTCGCTGAACGCGTAGACGAGACCGAAGGTCATCAGCTCGTGATGGTGGCGGCGGTGGATAGGGTCTTTTTCGATGTAGCGCAGGGTGTCGTTCATCCACCCCATGTTCCACTTGAAGCCGAAACCCAGCCCGCCGTGATGCACGGGCACCGTCACGCCGGGCCAGGCGGTGCTTTCCTCGGCCACGGTCATCGCGCCCGCCGGGCCTTCGCCATAGGCCAGCGTGTTCATCTCGCGCAGGAAGTCGATCGCTTCGTAATTCTCGCGCCCGCCATCCTTGTTGGGGACCCATGCGTCATGGGCCCGGGAATAATCGCGGTAGAGCATAGAGGCCACGGCATCGACCCTGAGCCCGTCGAGATGGAACTCGCGCAGCCAGTAGACGGCGTTGGCGGACAGGAAATTGCGTACCTCGGTGCGACCGTAATTGTAGATATGGGTGTTCCAGTCGGGGTGGAACCCTTCGCGCGGATCGGCATGTTCATAAAGCGCCGAGCCGTCGAAATAGGCCAGCCCATGCGCATCGTTGGGGAAATGCGCGGGCACCCAGTCCATCAGCACGCCCAGACCCTTGTTATGCGCGGCCTCGATCAGTGCGCGGAAATCGTCGGCGCTGCCAAAGCGGCTGGTCGCGGCATAAAGGCCGGTGGGCTGATAGCCCCACGACCCGCCAAACGGGTATTCGGCCAGCGGCATGAATTCGAGATGGGTGAAGCCCATGTCATGGGCGTAATCGACCAACTCCTCAGCCGCCTCGCGGTAGCTCAGCGCGCGTCCGTCGCGGTGGCGCCACGAGGCAAGATTGACCTCGTAGATCGAAATCGGCGCTTCGCGGCTATTGGCCTGCGCGCGCGTCTCCATCCAGCTCTCGTCGCCCCAACTGCGCGTCCGGGCCGAGGGGATGCGCGAGGCGGTGGCGGGCGGGCATTCGGTCGCGCGGGCGAGGGGGTCGGCCTTGAGGAAAGGCGCGCCTTCCTGCGGGCGGATCTGGTATTTATACGCCTCGCCGGGTTGCAGGCCGGGCAGGAAGATTTCGTAGATGCCATTGCCCCGGTGGCGCATCGGCGCGCGCCGACCGTCCCAGCCGTTGAACGCACCGACCACGGAAACCCCGCGCGCGGCGGGGGCCCAGACGGCGAAATGCACGCCCTCGACGCCCTCATGCGTGATCGGATGCGCGCCAAGCGCCTCCCACAACCGCCGATGGGTGCCTTCGCCGATCAGATGCAGGTCCAGATCGCCCAGAACCGGGCCGAAGCGATAGGGGTCTTCGTAATCCCAGACATGGCGGCCATCCGAGGCGCGCAGATGGTATTTGCGCCGCCGTCCCAGATCGCCGCAAAACACGCCGTTGCCCTTGGGGGTAAGTGTGATCACGCCATTGGGCGTGACCGCTTCCATGCTTTGCGCATACGAGTCGAACGCCACCAGAACGCCCGCCATACCGCGATGGCGGGGGCCGAAAACGTCGAAGGGAGTATCGACAACACCTTCCGAAATCGCGGAAATATCCGCGTCTGAGATGTCTCGCGATGTATTGGATGTCGCCCGGACCATGCGGAATTTGTCGCGCAGGTCCGGGCGAAAGGCAATGGATTTATTGGCTTTTGCGGAACGATCCGTCTCTCGATTGAAAACGAGGCAGATCAGATCATCGGCGCCACATTCCAGATATCGGCCATGTAACCCTTGATCGTCCGGTCTGAGCTGAACCACCCGCTGCGGGCCGCGTTGAGGGCCGCCATGCGGGTCCAGTCGTCGCGCTGGAACCACGCGTGATCGACCCGGCGCTGGGCGTCCCAGTAGCTGTCGAAATCGGCACAGACGGTGAAGTAATCATGTGTCCGCAGGTTCTGCGTCACGCCCCGATACGTCGCCTTGTCCCCGTGCGAGAACGCCCCGCTTTCGATCAGCTCGATGGCGCCTTTCAGCCTTGCGCTGGCGGTGATGGCGCGGGCGGCATGGTCGGGGGTCTTGCGACACTCGACCACCTCGTCCGCGGTCATGCCGAACAGGAAGAAATTCTCGGCCCCCACCAATTCGCGGATTTCCACGTTGGCGCCGTCCAGCGTGCCGATGGTCAGCGCGCCGTTCAGGCTGAATTTCATGTTGCCGGTGCCCGAGGCTTCCTTGCCCGCCGTCGAGATCTGTTCCGACAGGTCCGAGGCCGGGATCAGCCGCTCGGCCATCGTGACGTTGTAGTTCGGCGGATAGACCACGGTCAGCAGGTCGCGCGTCGTCTTGTCGGCATTGATGACGCGGGCGACATTGTTGATAAGGTGGATGATCTCCTTGGCCATCACATAGCCCGGCGCGGCCTTGCCGCCGAAGATCTTCACCCGCGGCGCCCATCCGGCATCGGGATTGGCGCGGATTTCCTGCCACAAAGCGATGGTTTCAAGGATGTTCAGATGCTGGCGCTTGTATTCGTGGAAGCGCTTGATCTGCACGTCGAACATCGCGTCGGGATTGACGGCAATCCCCATCTCCTTGCGAATCCAGTTCGACAGCGCGACCTTGTTCTCGTTCTTGATCGCGGCGAAACCGTCGCGGAAGACCTGATCGGCAATCGCGGGTTCCAGCTCGGTCAGCCGTTCGAGATGATCTTCCCAGCCCTCGCCGATGGTATCGGTGATGAGGTTCGCCAGCCCCGGATTGGCGCCTTTCAGCCAGCGGCGGGGCGTCACGCCGTTCGTTTCGTTGACGATCCGGTCGGGATGCAGGGCGTGCAGGTCCGCAAAGACGGTGTCCTTGACCAGCTCGGTATGCAGGGCCGAGACGCCGTTCACCTTGTTGGCCATGATGAAGGACAGCTCGCCCATCTTCACTTCGCCATTCTCGACGATCGACACGGTGCGCGACGGGTATTGCTTGGCATGGCCCGCATCGATGCGCTCGATGATCTGCATGTGGCGCGGCAGAACCTGCGCCATCAGGGTCTCGGGCCAGCGCTCGAGCGCTTCGGGCATCAGCGTGTGGTTGGTATAGCCAAGGCAGGCGCGGGCGGTTTCAACGGCGGTGTCGAACGCCATGCCGCGCTCGTCATGCAGCAGGCGAACCAGCTCGGGGCCGGCGATGGCCGGATGGGTATCGTTCATCTGGATCGCCACGCGAGAGGACAGTGCCGAGAGGTCGCTGTGCTCGGACGCGAAGCGGCGCAGGATGTCCCGCAGCGACGCGGCGGTGAAGAAGAATTCCTGTTTCAGCCGCAGTTCCTTGCCCTGCGCGGTGGTGTCGTCGGGATAGAGCACGCGGCTGATCGTGCGTGCCAGCGCTTCGGGCGCGGCGGCGCCGGTGAAATCGCCCCGGTTAAAGGCGTTGAGGTCGAAGGCGCGCAGCGGCTCGGCCCCCCACAGGCGCAGCGTGTTGGCCCATTTGCCCTGCCAGCCGACGATCGGCGTGTCATAGGCTTTCGCCATCACGGCGGATTCGGGCGTCCAGACGGCCGAGCGGCCGCTTTCGGCAACGGTGCCGCCAAAGCCGATGCGGAACGAGGCTTCGGGGCGCTCGAATTCCCAGCCATGCGACTGGCGCAGCCAATCCTCGGCGGTTTCGATCTGACGGCCATCGGGGCCGAAGCTCTGGCGGAACAGACCGTGCTCGTAACGGATGCCGTAGCCATAGGCCGGGCAGCCCAGCGTCGACATGGAATCAAGGAAACAGGCGGCAAGACGCCCCAGCCCGCCATTGCCAAGCGCGGCGTCGGGTTCGTCGTTCAGCACCGCCTCGAAATCGAAGCCCAGGCCCAGAACAGCCTCGCGCGCCGAGTCGGTCAGGCCGACATTCATGATCGCGTCTTCCAGCAGACGGCCGATCAGGAATTCCATCGACAGGTAATAGACGCGTTTGGATTGCGCGGCATAGGTGGCGCGGGTCGCGCGGAACCAAGGCTCGATCACCTTGTCGCGGATGGCCAGCGTCAGCGCCATGCGCATGTCGTACAGGCTGGCATGCGCCAGGTCCTTGCCTTGCGAGTATTCGAGGTGCTTGAGGATCGCTTCGCGCAGTTCTGTGGCACTCATCGGCAACGTGTCCTTGCTGATCTTGGTGGGATTCCAGCCACTCAGGCCACTGGTTCCCTTGTCGAAGGTCATGGATCGGTTCGTACGCATTCCCTGCTCCTGTTCGGCACATCGTTACAATGGCCCCGGCACGGATGGGGCCTTGAAATCCGATATTTCCGCCGGAACAGGGCCAAAAGCGGGCAGGTCTGCAGTCGTTTGGCGACAAAAGAAGGGTTTTTTGCAGCGGCAGCATCGCGGGCGCGTTTCAGGGCGCCGCGCGATGCTGCGGGTGCAATGTCAGCGCGTGACCTCGGAGAGGCGGCGAGTGACGTAGGTTTTCACGGTGTCGAGCATCGGGTTCATGTGCTGCTCTTCGTCGCGGAAGAAGTGATCCGCGCCTTCGATCTGCTCATGCGTGATGGTGATGCCCTTCTGCTCGTGCAGCTTGTTGACCAGCGTGGTCACATCTTTGGGCGGCGCGATCCGGTCGGCGGTGCCGTTGATGATGAGCCCCGAGGCAGGGCAGGGCGCAAGGAAGCTGAAATCGTACAGATTCGCGGGCGGTGCGACCGACACGAAGCCGGTGATGTCAGGCCGGCGCATTAGCAATTGCATGCCGATCCACGCACCGAAGCTGAAGCCGCAGACCCAGCAATGGCGCGAGTTCTGGTTTTGCGATTGGAGATAGTCGAGCGCTGCCGCCGCATCCGAAAGCTCACCCACGCCCTGATCGTATTCACCCTGACTGCGGCCGACGCCCCGGAAGTTGAAGCGCAGCACCGAGAAGCCCATCGAATGAAAGGCATAATGCAGGTTGTAGACGACCTTGTTGTTCATCGTGCCGCCGAACTGCGGATGCGGATGCAGCACGATGGCAACGGGGGCGTCGCGGTTGGGTTGCGGGTGGTAGCGTCCTTCGAGACGGCCATCAGGACCGGCAAAAATCACTTCGGGCATAAAGGACCTTCTGCTGCCTTGGGTGTTCTGGGCGGCGCGGGCTTTGTTGACAAAAGCGCTCGGCCATTCTAGAACGTTTCTAACTTCAGCCCAAGCGCGGGCGAAGCCGGTTCAGGCGGGATAGCAGTTAAGCAAGGCCACGTCATCCGTCAATTACTTTGCGTCCGCTGCGTCACCCGTGGCGGCACAATAGAGGGTTCGTGCCATGAAGCTTTCCACCAAAGGGCGTTACGCGACGGTTGCCATGGTCGATCTGGCCATTTTGCAGCGTCGCTCGGATGCGCGCCATGTCTCGCTGGCCGAGATCGCGCGCCGTCAGGACGTGAGCCAGGCTTATCTCGAGCAGCTTTTCGTCAAGCTGCGCCGCGCGGGGCTGGTCGAATCGGTGCGCGGGCCGGGTGGCGGCTATCGTCTGGCGCTGGCGCCTGCGGATATCCGCGTGGCTGACATCCTTGAAGCGGTCGAGGAATCGGTTTCCGCCCTGCAATCAGGGGCCGGGGCCTCGGGCGGGGTGTCGGGCAGTCAGGCGCAGTCGATGACCAATCGGCTGTGGGAGGGGCTGTCGGCCCATGTCTACGTCTTCCTTCACCAGACCACGCTGGCCGATGTCGCGGGCAACGGGCTGCGGCCCTGTCCGGCGGTGCCCAGCCTTTTCCAGGTCACGGCCTGAAGCCGATGCGGGAGCGTCTTTATCTCGACTGGAACGCCAGCGCGCCGCTGAGGTCCGAGGCGCGTGACGCGATGATCGCGGCGATGGATGTGGTGGGCAATGCCAGCTCGATCCATGCCGAAGGGCGCGCCGTGCGCGGTCTGATCGAGCGCGCGCGCGCGCAAGTGTCGCGGGCCCTCGGCGCCGAGGGGGCGGATATCGTCTTCACCTCGGGCGCGACCGAGGCCGCGGCTTTGGCCCATGGCGGGCGCGGTCTGCACTGCGCGGGGATCGAGCATGACGCCATCGCCGCATGGTGCACGCCCGATCTGCCGGTGGACCGCGACGGAGTGGTGACCCTGACCGATCCGGCGCATTCGAGCCTGCAACTGGCCAATTCCGAAACCGGCATCGTGCAGGATCTGCCCGAAGGGCTGGCCGTCAGCGATCTGACGCAGGCCTTCGGCAAGCTGCCTTTCGCCTTCAACTGGCTGGGCTGCGACATGGGTCTGGTGTCGGCGCACAAGCTGGGTGGCCCCAAGGGCATCGGCGCGCTGGCGCTGCGTCAGGGGCTGGATGTCACCGCAACGATCCGGGGCGGCGGGCAGGAAATGGGCCGCCGCGCGGGCACCGAGAATGTCATCGGGATCGCCGGTTTCGGCGCCGCTGCCGAGGCCGCCGCGCGCGATCTCGAACGCGGTGTCTGGGACGAGGTGGCCGAAACCAGAAATCTTCTCGAACAGGCTCTGGAAGCGGAATGTTCAGGGATTATCTTGGTGTCAAACGGCAAGCCCCGGCTGCCCAACACCCTGAGCCTGATCGCGCCGGGGTGGAAGGGTGAAACCCAGGTGATGGCCATGGATCTTCAGGGTTTCGCGGTTTCGGCCGGCTCTGCCTGTTCTTCGGGCAAGGTCACGGCCAGCCGCGTCCTGACGGCGATGGGCTATTCCGAGGCCGAGGCAGGATCGGCGCTGCGGCTGTCGATCGGGCCCGGCATCGCCAAAGAAGACGCGCTGCGGTTCGCCGCGGCCTACGGCAAAGCCTGGAAGCGGGCGGGCCAACGCATGAAACAGGCGGGCGCAGACCTGCCGCGACAAACGGGAAACTGACTTATGGCGGCTTTGGACAATTCCACAGAGGTCCGCGACGGCGTGGACCGCGAGACGGTCGAAACCGTCCAGTCGATGGCTGGCAAGTACAAGCACGGCTGGGAAACCGATATCGAGATGGACTTCGCCCCGAAGGGGCTGAACGAAGACATCGTGCGTCTGATCTCGGAAAAGAACGACGAGCCGGAATGGATGCTGGAATGGCGTCTGGGCGCGTTCCGTCGCTGGCTGCAGATGGAATCCCCCGACTGGGCGATGCTCGACATTCCGATGATCGACTACCAAGAGCAGTATTACTACGCCAAACCCAAGAGCATGGCGGAAAAGCCCAAATCGCTCGACGAGGTCGATCCCAAGCTTCTGGCCACCTATGAAAAGCTGGGCATCCCGTTGAAGGAACAGATGGTTCTGGCCGGGATCGAGGATCCGGACGGCGAGATCGCGCCCGATCGCAAGGTCGCCGTGGACGCGGTGTTCGATTCCGTGAGCGTGGGCACCACCTTCAAGGAAGAGCTGCGCAAGGCGGGCGTGATCTTCTGCTCGATCTCGGAGGCGATCCGCGAGCATCCCGAACTGGTGAAGAAATATATCGGTTCGGTCGTGCCGGTCACCGACAATTACTTTGCCACGCTCAACAGCGCGGTCTTCTCGGATGGCTCGTTCGTCTATGTCCCGCCGGGCGTGAAATGCCCGATGGAACTGTCGACCTATTTCCGCATCAATGCCGAGAATACGGGTCAGTTCGAACGCACGCTCATTATTGCCGATAAAGGTGCATATGTAAGTTACCTTGAAGGCTGTACCGCGCCCCAGCGCGATACTGCGCAGCTGCACGCGGCGGTGGTCGAGATCGTCGTTCTGGAAGATGCCGAGGTGAAATACTCGACCGTTCAGAACTGGTATCCGGGCGACGAGAACGGCAAGGGCGGGATCTACAACTTCGTCACCAAGCGCGCCGATTGCCGCGAGGACCGCGCCAAGGTGATGTGGACTCAGGTCGAGACCGGCTCGGCGATCACGTGGAAATATCCGTCCTGCGTGCTGCGCGGCGACGACACGTCGGGCGAGTTCTATTCGATCGCGATCACCAACAATTACCAGCAGGCCGATACCGGCACGAAGATGGTCCATCTGGGCAAGAATTCGCGCTCGCGTATCGTGTCCAAGGGGATTTCGGCGGGCCACGCGCAGAACACCTACCGGGGCCTTGTGTCGATGCATCCCCGCGCCACCGACAGCCGCAACTACACCCAGTGCGACAGCTTGCTGATCGGCGATCAATGCGGCGCGCATACGGTGCCCTATATCGAGGTCAAGAACGCTTCGAGCCGCGTCGAGCACGAGGCGACCACGTCGAAAGTCGATGACGATCAGCTCTTCTATTGCCGCCAGCGCGGCATGGACGAAGAGGAAGCGGTCGCGCTGGTGGTCAACGGCTTCTGCCGCGAAGTGCTGCAGGCCCTGCCGATGGAATTCGCGATGGAAGCGCAAGCGCTCGTCGCGATCTCGCTGGAAGGGTCGGTCGGGTGAGCTTTGACCGGGTCGAACAGACGGGTATCGAACAGACGGGTAGCCGGGCCGCGGCGCAGGCCCGGCGCGATGCCGGGCGGCAGTTGGTGGTGTCTTTCGCCATGCTGATGGGCGTGACAATCGGCACCGCGCTGCTCTTCGCCTCCGTCGGGGGCTGAGCCATGGCGCTGCTGCAATACCTGTTCCTGAAATCCGCGGGCGTTGGTGTCGGCGTGTTCCTTGGCACGATGATCGGCCTTGGCCTGCGCCGCTCGAAGGGCAAGACCGAGGGGCTGGTGCGCGGCTCGGTCGCGTTGACCGCGCTGGTCGCCGGGTTGTTGGGTCTTGTCGTGATGATGTTCATAACCTGGATGGGGATGCGCTGATATGATCGTGACCACCACACCCAATGTCGAAGGCCACCCGATCCGGACCTATCACGGCATCGTCGTGGGCGAGGCCATCGTCGGCGCCAATGTCGTGCGGGATTTCTTCGCGCGGGTCACCGATGTGATCGGCGGGCGTTCGGGCGCTTACGAATCCAAGCTGCAGGATGCGCGCGAGATCGCGCTTCAGGAAATGCAGGATCGCGCCGCAAGGCTGGGCGGCAACGCGGTGGTCGGCGTCGATCTCGATTACGAAGTGGTGGGCGATTCAATGCTGATGGTCTCGGCCTCGGGCACCGCTGTCACTCTGGGGTGAGGGAAACGCGATGAACCTCAAATGGTGGCTTTCGACGGCCGAACCGCGCTCGCGCTATGTGCTGCTGGTGGCAATCGGCGTGGTGCTGATGATGACGCTGACCTATTCGATCTGGTATCCGGGCGGGCGCGGCATGGCGGCCTTTGCCGCGATCTGCGCGGTGATCCTGTCGCATGTCTCGGCCAAGCTGGTGATGCGGAGCTGATCGCCATGGCCTTCTCGTCACCTCTCGTTGTCCGCAGGTCGGCCCGCTTCGCGCGGGCCGGAGGGCTGCGCGCATGACGACGTGGTTCGAAGGGCCCATGGTGCGCCAGCCGGCGGTTCCGATGACCGACCGTCTGGCCGCGTGGCGGGCAGGCGCGCCGCTGCCTCTGCCGGCGATGGAGCTGGTTCATGCGACCGTGCGCGGGCGGCCCGTGGTTTTCTGCCTGACGATGGAAGACGACCCGATCCAGCGCGCGCATCGCAAGGGCCGGTTCTATGAGGGCGCCGATCTGAACGCGGTGATCGGCCATGTCGCGCCGGGCGGCACGGTGCTGGATATCGGCGCGAATGTGGGCAATCACACGCTCTATTTCGCCATGTTCACCGGCGCCGCCCGCGTGATCCCGGTCGAGCCGAACCCGCTGGCGCTGGAGCCGCTCGTTGGCAATGTGCTGGCCAACCGGCTGCAGGGGCTGGTCGATCTGTCGTATCTGGGCTTCGGTCTGGGGGCTGCGGATAGCGATGGCTGGGGAATGAAGGCCCATGACCGCAATCTTGGCGCCACGAAGATGTTCGCGGGGCAGGGCGATCTGATCGTCCGTCAGGGCGATGCGGTCTTTGCCGATCTGAGGCCCGATCTGGTCAAGATCGATGTCGAGGGGATGGAAATGGAGGTTCTGGCCGGGCTCGATGCGCTGATCGCGCGGGCCCGTCCGGTCATGATGATCGAGGTCCGCGAGGATCGCGACGACGACTTCAGGGTCTGGGCGTCGGCGCGGGATTACCGTGTCGATGTGCTCAGTGCCGAGACGAAACACACCAATTATCTGCTGCTGCCAGGCGTCGCGACATCGCGGCCGGACCCTGCGGGCGGCGTTTGAGAAAAGAGGATACGATGCTGGAAATCAACAACCTGCACGTCAAGCTGGAAAACGAAGACAAGCAGATCCTGAAGGGTCTGAGCCTGACGGTCGAGCCCGGCTCGGTTCACGCGATCATGGGGCCGAACGGCTCGGGCAAGTCGACGCTCAGCTACGTTCTGTCGGGCCGCGACGGCTATGAAGTGACCGAGGGCACCGCCACGCTCGACGGCGAGGACCTGCTCGATGCCGAGCCCGAAGATCGCGCCGCGCGCGGCCTGTTTCTGGCGTTCCAGTATCCGGTCGAGATCCCGGGCGTGGGCAACATGACCTTCCTGCGCACCGCGCTCAACGCGCAGCGCAAGGCGCGCGGCGAGGCCGAGATCAGCTCGGGCGATTTCCTCAAGCTGGTGCGTGCCAAGGCCAAGGATCTGAAGATCGACGCCGAGATGCTGAAGCGTCCGGTCAATGTGGGCTTCTCGGGCGGTGAGAAGAAGCGCAACGAGATCCTGCAGATGGCGATGCTGGAACCCAAGATGTGCATTCTGGACGAAACGGATTCGGGTCTCGACGTGGACGCGATGAAGCTGGTCTCGGACGGCGTGAACGCGCTGCGTGCGCCGGACCGTGCCTTCCTGGTCATCACCCACTATCAGCGCCTGTTGGACCACATCAAACCGGACGTGGTGCACATCATGGCGGCGGGTCGGATCATCAAGTCGGGCGGTCCCGAACTGGCGCTTGAGGTCGAGAAGAACGGCTATGCCGACATCCTCGCCGAGGTGGAAGCATGAACACCGCCGCTGCCAAATCCCCCCGCGCGGCCCGGCGAGAGGCGCGACAAGCCTCGACCGCGGCCTTTCTGGAGACGCTGACGCTGCCCGACGGCCCGGCATGGCTGACCGGCCTGCGCAAAGAGGCGCTGGCGCGCGTGGCCGATCTGACGCTGCCCGACCGGCGTGACGAATACTGGAGCTACACCAATCCCGACCGGCTGATCGCCCATGACATCCGCCCGGCCGAGGTGTTCAAGATCACTGACGAGCCGCCGATGTATCAGGGCATCGACCGGCTGAAGCTGGTGTTCGTGGACGGCGTGTTCGATGCCGATGCCTCGGACCCGCTGGACGGTGAGGGGGTCGAGATTTCCCACCTGTCTGAGGCGGGTGACATCCATTGGGCCAAGGACCTTTACGGTTCGCTGGAAGCCGCCGGGCAAAAGCCGGTGGCGCGCCCGCTGGCCGCGCTGAACACGGCGCTGGCGAAGGATGGCGTGCTGATCCGCGTGACCGGCAAGGTCTCGCGTCCGGTGTCGCTGATCTATTACCGCGAGGCCGAGGACGCCGAAGCGGTGTTGCACAACGTCGTCAAGCTGGAACCGGGCGCTGAACTGACGCTGCTGGAAAACGGTCCCGTCGCGGCGCGGTCGTCGATATGTCTGGAAGCCGAGATCGGCGAAGACGCGGTGCTGCACCATGTCCGCACCATGGGCCGCGACCACGAGCGCAAGGGTATCACCAATCTCTTCGCGCGCGTGGGCAAGGGGGGGCTGTTCAAGTCCTTCTCGCTGTCGATGAATGGCAGGCTGATGCGCAACGAAGCGATGGTCTGGCTGACGGGCGAGGGCGGCTCGGCCCATCTGGCGGGCGCGGCGATGGGGGACGGCACGTTCCACCATGACGACACCGTCTTCATCGCGCATGAAGCGCCGGGCTGCGAAAGCCGTCAGGTCTATAAAAAGGTGCTGCGCGACGGCGCGGTCGGCGTGTTCCAGGGCAAGATCCTGGTCGAACAGGCGGCGCAGCTTACCGATGGCTATCAGCTGAGCCAGTCTCTGCTGATGGACGAGAATTGTCAGTTCCTCGCCAAGCCGGAACTCGAGATCTACGCCGATAACGTGAAATGCTCGCACGGCTCGACCTCGGGCGAGATCAGCCCGGACCACATGTTCTACCTGCGCTCGCGCGGGGTGTCTGAGGAAGAGGCAAAGCTTCTTCTTGTGCTGGCTTTCCTCGCCGAAACGCTCGACGAGATTTCGAACGAGCATATCGCCGAGGATATGCGCCTGCGTCTGCGCCGCTGGCTCGAAAAGCACACGCACTGAGCCATGGCGCTGACAACCGACATCCTCGCCAGCTACCGCCGCCCGCGCCATGTGCTGCGGCGGCAGCTGGGGCATCCGGGCGAGCCACGCCGCGAGGCGCGCATTCTCGTCTATCTGATCCTTGGCTGCGCTCTTATCTTCGTTGCGCAATGGCCCCGGCTGGCGCGTGAAGCGCATCTCGACGAGACTATTCCGCTTGAAGCGCTGATGGCGGGCGCGCTGTTCGCCTGGGTCTTCGTGGCGCCCCTGGTTTTCTATGCGCTGGCGGGATTGCTGGCGCTGATGCTGCGGCTGACCGGCCCGCTCGACGCGTTCGCCGTGCGGCTGGCGGTGTTCTGGGCTGTGCTGGTGGCAAGCCCGCTGATGCTGCTTCAGGGTCTTGCCGCAGGGATGATCGGTCCCGGTCCGCAAGCAGCGCTGGCCTTCGTGCCCGCGGCGCTGGCCTTCGTTGTCAATCTCATCGCCGGGCTGCGCGTTTCGCTTGAAGGCCGCGCCCCCGCACCCTACGAGGGGTCATGACCGCACCCGCCTCTTATCCCGCGATGTTGATCCTGTCGCTGACCGATCCCGTCGAGGGCGGCCGGCAATTGCTGACACGCGGCCCGCAAATGGCCATCCGCTGGATGCTTCTGGGCGCCGCAGTGCTGGTCTCGGTTGTGATGCTCTACGCGCTGCCGGTTCTGACCGGCGAGAGCGATCTGATGCCGTCTCCCTTTACCTTCGCGCTGACGCAGGGGGTGATGAACGTCGTCGTCATCGCCGCGATCACGCTGGTGGGGCAGGGCTTCGGCGGCAAGGGACGCTTTGGCGATGTGCTCTGGCTGGTCGGCTGGCTGCAGATCCTGACTGCCGGGTTGCTTCTGGTGCAGATCGTTACACTGCTGTTCCTGCCGATTCTCAATATCCCCGTCGGCGTGGCGTCGGTCGCGGTGACGATCTGGATCCTCGTCGGCTATATCTGCGCCGTGCATGGCTTTGCCTCGCGGATCGCGGTGCTGATGGGGGGCATGATGACCTTCGTCATCCTCAGCTTCGTCCTGTCGATGATCCTGCTGCTGTTCGGGTTCGCACCCCCGGAGGTGAACAATGTTTGACGTCGACGCGGTGCGGCAGGATTTTCCGATCCTGTCACGCAAGGTAAACGGCAGGCCGCTGGTCTATCTCGACAGCGGCGCCTCGGCGCAGAAGCCGCAGGTGGTGATTGACGCGATCACGCAGGCCTATTCGCAGGAATACGCCAATGTCCATCGCGGCCTGCATTTCCTGTCCAACCTTGCCACCGACAAGTATGAGGCCGTGCGCGGGCTGGTTCAGCGCTTCCTCAACGCCGCGCATGAGGATGAGATCCTCTATACTTCGGGCACGACCGAGGGGATTAACCTCGTCTCCTACGGCTGGGCCGCGCCGCGCCTGCAGCCGGGCGACGAGATCGTGCTCTCGGTGATGGAACACCACGCCAATATCGTGCCGTGGCATTTCCTGCGCGAGCGGCAGGGCGTCAACCTCGTCTGGGTCGAGCCCGAGGCCGATGGCTCGCTCGACCCCGAGCGCGTGCTTGCCGCGATCACCCCGCGCACCCGGCTGGTTGCCGTGACGCATATGTCGAACGTGCTGGGCAGTGTCGTCGATATCAAGACCATCGCCGCCGGATGCCGCGAACGGGGCGTGCCAGTTCTGGCCGATGGCAGTCAAGCCGCCGTGCATATGCCGGTCGATGTGCAGGATCTGGGCGTCGATTTCTACCCGATCACCGGCCACAAGCTGTATGGCCCGTCCGGCTCGGGCGCGATCTATATCCGTCGCGAGCGTCAGGCCGAGATGCGTCCGTTCATCGGCGGCGGCGACATGATCCGCGAAGTGACGCGGGATGCGGTCCTCTACAACGACCCGCCGCACAAGTTCGAAGCCGGCACCCCCGGTATCGTCCAGCAGATCGGCATGGGCGTGGCGATCGAGTACGTCATGGGGCTGGGGATGGAGGCGATCGCCGCGCATGAGCGCGATCTCTGCGCCTATGCGCATGAACGGCTGTCGGGGCTGAACTGGCTCAACATTCAGGGCAATGCGCCGGGCAAGGGCGGCATTTTCAGCTTCACCATGAATAACGGCGCCCATGCGCACGATATCTCGACCGTGCTCGACAAGAAGGGCATCGCCGTGCGGGCTGGGCAGCACTGCACCGGCCCGCTGATGGAGCATCTGGGAATCAACGCCTCGTGCCGGGCATCCTTTGCGCTCTACAACACCCGCGCCGAGGTCGACGCGCTGGTGGAGGGGCTTGAATTCTGTCAGGAACTCTTCGCCTGACCCTGACGACGCGCTGTGCGCTGGGTGATCCGCCCGGCGCACAGCGCCGGGCTTCGGGGCAGGGCATCGCCGCCCCGCATCAAACCCTGCCGCCCGCGAAAATCACCGATTGCAGCCCTCAGACCTTTCGCCTATACGAAGGCTGCGCTGCACCCATAGCTCAGCTGGATAGAGCGCTGCCCTCCGAAGGCAGAGGTCTGAGGTTCGAATCCTCATGGGTGCGCCATTCCCCGGAAATTTCCAAATAGATCACTGACATTTTGTTCAGTTTCCATTTCGTGGGGTTCTGTTTCCTGTCTTCCGCTTTCGTTCCACCCCGCGATTGCCCCCGTGATCCGCCAAACGGGTGCTGGGCGCTATCTCGGGCGGACGTGCGGGGCCTTGGGCTTTGTTCTTCGCCATAGCACGCTCAGGCATCGTCAATTCTTGCCGCTGAGGGTTGAGCTTAGACTGACGAAGGCGGCGGCCCCGAGCGATCCACCAGAGCGGCGAAATTCAGAGTGACGGTGACGACGCCGTCCGCGATCTGATGGTCCAGACCGATGCCCATCGCGCGCGAGAGCGCCTGCACGATAGACAGGCCCAGTCCTTGCCCGGTCGACTCCGCCCCTGCCGAGAAGCGCGAGAAGGCGAGGGGAGGCGTGCCTGCGACCGGGTTGGCGATGCTCAGTGTTCCTTGCGGCGTCAGGCGCAGTCTCATCGTGCCGTCACCGTGTTCCTGAGCGTTCTCCATCAGGTTGCGCAACAGGATCGCCAAGGCGTCAGGGTCGACGGCGACCGCGCAGGTTTCGAGATCCCCGTCATCGAAGAAAATCGCTGCGGGGTCATACGGGCTGATCTCTTTGCGTAGCAGATGGACAAGACGCACGAGGTCGGTGGGCCCCTTGCCGATACCCACGCCCGCCTCCAGCCGAGAGAGCTGCAAAAGGCGCTCGACCCGACGGGTGAGCGCGTCGATCCCCGTGATCGCCGCCTGTGCGTCAGGATCGGCGGACAGGTCCAGCCGCGCACGGATCGCGGCCAGCGGGGTGCGCAATTCATGCGCCGCATTGGCGATGAAGTCGCGCTCGGACTGGCGCAGAGCGGCGATGCGGGCCAGATAGGCCGAAACGGAGACCGCCAGCGGCCGGAGTTCGTCGGGCAGGCCATCGGGGTCCACGGGGGAGAGGTCGTCGGGCGTCCGTGCCGCGACCGAATGGGCGAGGCGCGACACCGGTGCGGTGGCCTGCGCGGTCAGGCGACGCAATCCCCAGAGCAGGAGCAAGCCCAGCGGAACGATCAGCAACAAAAGCGCCGAGGCCGCTTCGATCGTCTCTTCGCGACGCCAGGCCTTGCTATGCGCGATCTCGATGACCGCGCCATCGGCTTCGCGGCGCAAAATGCGCCATCCCTGGCTTTCAAAGAAGCCATTGCCATCGAGCGCCGGCCAAGGTGCGACCGGCGCGGGCACATCCATGGGAAAGACCCGCAGCAGCCTTTCGCCATCCGCCGTCGTAACCCCCCAGCTTCGCGGGATCGGCGTTTCGCTGGTGGCGTCGAGCGACAGGATCGTGGTTTCGACCAGCGCTTGCAGTTCTTCGTCGAACATCTCGTCGAATTCGTGGTTCAGCGCGACAAGTGACAGGGCGACCGTTGCCAGCCAACCCATCGCCACCAGAGCCAAGGCACGCCGCGTGAGGCGCCGTCCGAGCGACCAGCGGCGGGCAGAGCGGGGCTTCATAGCAGAACGTATCCCAAACCGCGCCGCGTTTCGATCACGCCTGCGCCAAGCTTGTTGCGCAAGCGCGAGACATAGACCTCGACCGCGTTTCCTTCGATGCTGGCATCGAAAGCATAGAGGGCGTCTTCGAGCGCCGGTTTCCCCAGCACACGGCCGCGCGCCCCGAGAAGGGCGTCGAACAGGGCCCATTCGCGAGCGGTAAGGCGGATTTCCTCGCCGTTCCGCCAGACCTTGGCGGCGCCGCGATCGACATCGAGCTCTCCCAGATGAAGGCGGGTCGCGGGGGCGTTCTGCCCGCGCCGGGCTTGCGCGCGCACACGGGCGAGCAACTCGCGCAGGTCGAAGGGTTTCACGACGTAATCGTCCGCGCCGGCATCGAGACCAGCGATGCGGTCGGTGATCTGGTCGCGCGCCGTGGCGATGATCACCGGGGTGCGGTCTCCGGCCTGACGCCGCGCTTTCAGCACCTCCAGCCCCGACCGATCGGGCAAGCCCAGATCCAGAACGACGCAGGCGTAGTCCGCAACCGCCATCGCCGCTTCGGCCGTGGCAGCGTCGGGAGCGTGATCGACGGCATGTCCGTCCGCCCGCAGCGCGCGCAGCACGCTGTCGGCGAGATCGGCGGTATCTTCCACAAGCAGAAGGCGCATGAGCGGTCTCTACTGCCAAGCCGTCGGACGTGCGAGAAAAATTTGTGTCCCGGTGATGTTCGTAAGTCTGGCGCAAGGTTGGTCGCCGATAACCCGGGCGATTCACCGGAGCAGAGCCCATGACAGAGACCCCCGAACCCAAACGCTATTTCCCGCGCCCGCGGATTGGCCATCTTACCCTCAATCTGTTGGTGACAGTCTATGTCATGGGCGTGCTCAATGTCGGGGTCTGGAGCCGGTTGCTGGACCTGTTCCCCGACCGCCCCTGGAACGTTGCCTTGTTCCTCGTGGCATTCTCGGGCCTGACCTTTCTGACGCTGGAGCTTCTGGGCCCTTGGCGGCTGCAGAAGCCGGTGGCGGCGGTACTGATCCTGCTGGCGGCCTCGGCGGCCTATTTCGAGCGCACCTACGGTGTTCTCGTCGACCGTGAGCTGGTCAGAAGCGTGTTCGAGACCACGCCGACCGAAGCGCAGCACCTGATCACGCCCGCGGCTGTGGGCTGGATCTGCCTCACCGGCATTCTACCCGCGGCGCTGGTTTTCTGGCCCCGCGTCACGCGCGTGGGGATCTGGCATCAGCTCTGGCGTTGGCCGCTTGCGGTTGCGCTGTCGGTGGTCGTGGTGCTGAGCGCGCTCTTTGTCGATTACGCGGCAGCCTCGTCGACCCTGCGCGCGCATAGAGACATCGCCGGGGCATATCAGCCGGGCGCGACGCTTGCGGCTTTGGTGCGTTTCGGCAAAGAGCAATTCACCAGCGGCGAACGCATCGTCTTGCCAGTGGGTACGGATGCCGTACCCGGCCCGCATCTGGAAGAGACGTCCGCGCCGGTATTGCTGGTTTTCTTCGTCGGAGAGACGCTGCGCGCCCAGAATTTCGGGATCGACGGCTATGACCGCGATACCACACCCGGCCTGCGCGACCGTGAGGTTATCAATCTTCCGGATGTGCAGTCCTGTGGCACGGCGACGGCGGTGTCACTGCCCTGCATGTTCTCGCCCCTGACGCAGGCCGAGTACAGCCGTGACGGCTTCCTCGGGCGTGAGAACCTTCTGGATGTGGTGGCGCGCGCCGGTTTCGATGTGCGCTGGAGCGACAACAACACCGGCGATCAGCACGTCGCCGCGCGCTTCGGCTGGGCGCGGGTCGATGAAACGCTCGATTCCGCTGCCTGCGAGACCGAATGCACCGATGAAGTCTTCCTGCCGTTGATCGAGCAGACCGCCGCGACGATCACCCGGAATACCGTTCTCGTCCTGCATATGATCGGCAACCACGGCCCGGCCTATTCGCTGCGCTACCCCCGCGAGCGGGCTCAGTTCACGCCCGATTGCCAGACCTCGCAATTCGCCGATTGCAGCCGCGAGGAAATCGTCAACGCCTATGACAACGCGGTGCTGGAAACCGATTACGTCCTGTCGCAGGCCATCGATATCCTGCAGGCGTCGGACCGCGTCACGCCGGCGCTGTTCTTCGTGTCCGACCACGGCGAGTCGCTGGGAGAAGGCGGGCTGTACCTTCACGCGGCCCCGATGTTCATGGCCCCCGAAGAACAGACTCACGTGCCGATGCTGATGTGGCTGGACGCACGGTTCAGCGCCGCCATGAATCTCGACGACGCCTGCTTGCGCGACGTGGCGCAAGAGCCCGCGAGCCATGACATGGTGTTTTCCAGCATTCTGGGCCTCCTCGACATCCAGACCGAGGCCCGCGATCCCCATTTCGACCTCGCCGCGACCTGTCGTCCGGAGGAGCATGCGTGATGTCTCATGCCGAAGAGACCCGAGATCCGACGATTGTCGCACCGCGCGGCGGGGTGCTGCACGTGCTCGACGCCGCGCGGTATTCGGCCGCCGGCTCTCGCCGCCTGATGAAGGAAACCGCAGCGCGGCTCGAACTATCGGCCGGTATTGGTATCGCGCTGGCCTATCTGCTGACCGGCGCCGCGCTCTGGCACTGGTTGGCCACGGGATTTCTGCTGGCGCTGGTTCTCGCGGTCGAGGCGCTGAACACGGCGATCGAGGTCCTTTGCGATCGCGTTTCGCCGGAATGGTCGCAAGCGGCGAAGGATGCAAAGGATCTCGGATCGCTGGCAGTGGCGCTGCTTCTGCTGGTCGCCGGCGGCTTCGTGGCCTCTGGGTTGATCGGCCTGATCTGATTTCGCGATGAACTCACCGCAGATTGAAACGCTGCGGATCGGCGGATGAGCGGTGTCTCCGGAGACGATGACTCCGGCGACACCGGTTGCTGCAATGGCGCGCCAGTCTTGCAGTGCGGCTGCAGCGCTTCCACTGACAGGACATCCGCCGTCTGGCGCGAAGCAATCACTGCATTCCTAATCGAATGGTCGTACTTTGTGGCGGAAGGAACGTGAGGGACATTATGAGCGTCCCGCGTGAGCGCGGTCGTTCCGGACACCAGTCTCGCTCCACGTCTCGACCAATGCCTAAAAGGCGGCGCCGCGACTTTCGGTGGTCACGCGCCTTGCTCAAGATAGCCGAACACCGCACGCCGAACACGCGATGACAAGCCGATAGGATCGACCTCTCCTCGCGCGTTTGCTGCATCAACCATTCCGCGAATGATGGCCATGATGTCCAGCGACGCTTCCATTGTGTTTCCCTCATACCCGTTCGCATCAAGACCGCGTTGAAGATGCGCCAACACTCTCGCGGCTAGTTCCCTCAACGCGGGATCGGGCGGAAGCCGGCTTTCTTCGGCGTCCAGTATCCGCGACAGTCTCGGGCGGTGTTGTTGGTGCCGGACGGCGATTTCGATGACTTGCGACAGCGCACAGGCTTTCGACGCACCAGAGAACGCCTCGTCAATATCGGCGACCAGCTCGGCAATCCGTCGAAAGGTCAGTTCCCGGGTGATCGCGTCCTTGTTCGGAAAGTACTGATAAAGCGATCCAACGCTGACCCCGGCCCGCCGAGCGACGGCGTTGGTCGAGTATTCGGCCAGACCGCCAGCCTCCAGAATGCGAGCAGCGGCCTCCAGGATGGCGTCAACCGTGGCCGCGGATCGGGTTTGACGCGGTGTTTTGCGCACTGTCAGGGCATCGGTTTTGGCCATCGTCAATGCGAGTTTCCAATGTGAGCGATAGCTCGTAAATATTGTGAAACCCGAAAAACCGCAAGAAGGCGCAGATGCAAAAGCCTGACATCCCCTCAGAGTTATCAAAAGGCGCCGAAGCCGCAGTGCGCGAGGCGGGCGCGGCAATTCTGGCGCGCTTTTCACCGGATTCACGCCCCAAGGACCGGCAAGACATCGGCGCGTTGATCGCAGCCAATGACGCCATATCGATGGCGATACTGGTCCCTCGTCTTGAGGCGCTCGTTCCTGGCTCCAAGGTGATCGAAGACGAACTCGCGACGGGCGGGTTTGGGACTGGTGACTTCTGGGTGGTCGACCCGGTCGAAGGCGCGATAAACCAGATCCACGGATTGCCGGATTGGTGCATCACCGCAACCCTCATCCGCGATGATGCTATCACCCTGACGGCGGTCTTTTTGCCGCTTCAGAATGACCTCTACACCGCGATTGCAGGCGGAGGTGCATGGTTGAACGGGCACCCGATAAGAGTCTCGAACAAGCCGGACCTGAACGGTGCCATGATGGGAACCGGACAGGCGGCGCCCGGCGAAAGCGCAGACATCCATGCCCGGATCGGCGCCTCGGTGACAGCGATGCTGGGGAATGTCCTGACTGTGCGCGTTTCGGTCCCGGCGACGCTGCAATTGGTTCAGGTCGCAGCCGGGCGTATGGACGGATTCTGGCAGTTCAGCGGCGTGCTTTCCGGGCTGGTGTCGGGTGCTTTGCTGGTGTCCGAGGCGGGCGGGCGGGTGACGGATTGCGCAGGCGGGGACTGGACCCTTCACGCTCGGGACTTCGTCGCCACGCCGCCCCAATTCACAAACGGCGTTTGCGCTGCTCTCTCAGAAATATCAAACTCTTACGAAGGTGGCTTGGATGACTGAGATAGCAATTCTGGGCTCGGGCCGGGTGGCGTCCGTTCTGACCAAAGGTCTGCTTGACGCAGGTCACAGCGTCACTCTGGGGCGCCGCGATCCGGAAAGCCCCCGCCCGGAATGGGCCACGCAAAGCCTTGCAATTGAAACCACGGCGGTCGCGATAAGCCGCGCCGAGATTGTCATTAACGCAACGCCGGGAGAGACCTCGATCGCGTATCTTGCGCCGCATGCAGACGGGTTGAGGGGCAAGGTCTTGTTGGATGTGTCCAACGCGTTGAAGCGGGATGACGCTGGCCACCCCGCCGGGCTGCTCTACCCCAACGGCAGTGTTGCGTCGGCGTTGCAAGACACTCTCCCTGATGTACGTGTGGTCAAAGCCCTGAACACGATGTTGTTCATCGTCATGGCCAATCCGGGCCTGCTGTCGCGCCCCCCGAGTGTTTTTCTGTCAGGCAATGACCCGGATGCGAAAATGCAGGTCCGAAGTCTTTTGACGAATCTCGGCTGGGCAGAAGACATGATCGAGGATCTAGGCGGGATCGCGACCGCCAGCGGACCCGAGAGCTTCATGCTTTTCGTACCGCCTTTGATGGCACGCGATGGCATGATCCCCTTCGCGCTCTCGATCGCGCGTTGAGCACGAAATAGGGATGCGCGCGGCTAACCGCGGGGGGTTATTGGCAGGGCCGTTTGTCGCGCCCTGCCCATACCCGTCATTTGCGCGAGCCTCAGCAGAGGACGGGTGTTCAGCCCAAAACTGCCCCTCGATCAAGAAGGTGGTTTTGCCGATGCTGCCCCAAGACGCTACACGTTGCGGTCCCCAGCCCCCATTGCCCGTCCTTGCTGGGCGCGCCACTGCCGCATCATATCCATCCTCCGTTTGGACGGCCGTCGTTCGAGAACCTCGATATGGGACATGCGCTCAAGCCGGAAATGGCGCAGGGCATCCCGTTCCTCGCACCAGGCTATCAACAGGCAGCGGGTATCCTCGTAGCCGAGCAGGATAGGCCAGACGTGGCGCAGGCTGATCGTCCCGTCGAGCGCCCGATAGCTGAATGTCACCACGCGCCATCGACGTATGGCCTCCCTTAGGCAAGTGGTATTCAGCGTCGCCCCGGGGGCGGTCGCAATCGGCTTCACACCCAATGCGGGCTGCTCCAGCACCGTGCGGCTGGACTCGGGCAGGGACAGCCGGATCTTTGACAAGGCGTCCAGCGCAAGGCGGGCCAGCGCCTGATCCGGATGGCGGCGTACCCATTGCGCGCCGAGGGCAAGCGCTTCGGCTTCGTCGGGGGTGAGGGCCAGGGGACGCATTTCGTAGTCATCGTCCAGCGTGTAGCCGAAACCGGCGGTGCCTTGGATCGGGACCCGGCGACCGATGAGGTCGGTGATATCCCGGTAGACGGTTCGGCGCGACACTTCGAGCTCTTCCGCAATGGCGGCGGCCGTCACGGGGCGCGGCGTGCGACGCAGGATCTGGATGATCTGAAAAAGACGGTCCGAGCTGCGCATCCGGTTTCCTGTTGCCACAATGCTGTCAGCAGGACCTCTCTAGAAGCGCTGTCGACCGGTCAAGGGCCGGCAGAAAAGGAAATGACGATGATACTTGCTTCTGTCCGCCTGATCGCGCGGGATGTCCGAGGTCTTGTGGCCTTCTACGAAACCGTCATGGGTGCGAAAGCTGACTGGCTGGCCCCCGTCTTCGCAGAGATCGTGACGCAGGGCGCATCGCTGGCCATCGGTTCGGAAGAGACCGTGGCACTCTTTCAGGAAGGCAGTGCCGAGGCTGCGGCGAACCGCACGTCCATCATCGAGCTTCAGGTTGAGGACATCGACGCAGAATTCGCGCGTCTGAAGACGCTGAACGTCGTCCATGCGCCGAAGCTACTGCCTTGGGGAAACCGGACGTTTCAACTCCGTGACCCGGAGGGAAATCTCGTCAGCCTCTACATGCCGGAGACCGAGCTGGCAAAGGCGCGATTTGGCTCAAGGTCCTAGGGCCCCGGCAACCACCTCCGGGCGGGACTGAGAGGTGGCTCCGCCACATCCGCTGTCGGCTTCAAGGCAATTGTGACGATCAGCCATTGTCGATCATGAGCCGCTCATGTCTTCGGGTTGGCTGCGGGCCCTCCCCAAAAGCCGGGAGGGGCCAGTTTTTCTGCTCATAGCGGCCACAGGTGTAGACCGTAGCGCACGGCCGCGCCTCGCCCAGCGTGCTCTGGATGACCTGTCCTGCCGTGATTGCCGTCGTGTCGCTCGAAGCACGTGGCTCGATCAAAACCATTGAACAACGTTTCGCGAAGACATCGAACAGCGTGCGTTCCAGCCGAGCGCCTTCGACGTTTGAAGGATCAGCTTTCAAGGAAAATGCATGAAACACATTACAGGGCGCAATTCTATCAAAGCGCGCGGCAGTATAAAGCAATCATTTCAAAGATTTGCTAGAAAAGTGGCAGCCCGTAGGGGAGTCGAACCCCTCTTTCCAGGTTGAAAACCTGGCGTCCTAACCGATAGACGAACGGGCCACTTTTGCGCTTTCTGCGATGCTTGTCAGCGTTTCGCTTCCGGCGTGAGGCGGTGTTTAGGCTAGCGTCCGGGCGGGCGCAAGGGGAATTTTTCGCCTTCGTGACAACTTTTTTCGTCGCGCGCGACAGACCTTTTCGGGGCCCTTTGTTTGGCGCTTGTGACATGGAAGTCAGCAGCTTGCAGGGCGCTGAGCCGGTGGTTTCAGGACGGTCTTCAGCGATGTTCAGGCGGGGGCAGCGTCGTCGAGGCGAAGCTGGACGCGGTTGCGCCCGCCCCAGGAATTGATCTCGACCTTGCCCGCTAGGTGCCACAGGCCCGGGGCGCGGCGGGCGAGTGCGGTTCCCAGCGGCCCGTCGAAAGCGCCAAAGGCGATAGCTTCCAGCGAGGCCCCGGCCGGGTCGCCGAATCGCAGCTTCAGATGGCCGGTGCCGATCTGACGCGCATCGAGAATCGACACCGACGGAAAGGCGAAACGCGGGGCAGGGGCGCCCTGTCCGAAGGGGCCGGCCTGTTCCAGCGTCTCGACCATCTCGACCGTCGCGCCGCCCGGCATCAGCAGCCCGTCGAGCCGCAGGTCGCCCGCGCCACCCTGTCCGGCGCCCTGTTTGGCAAGCAACTCGCCCAGCCGATCCATCGCCGCGTCGAGCTGATCGCGCGCCACGGTCAGGCCCGCCGCCATACGGTGCCCGCCGCCTTTGAGTAAGAGCCCCTCCATCGCAAGCCGCTGGATCGAGGCACCCAGATCTACGCCCGCGACCGAGCGGCCCGAACCTTTGCCTTCGTCCCCGTCGAGCGCGATGACCACGGCGGGGCGGTTAGTGGCCTCTTTCAGCCGCGCGGCGACGATACCGATCACGCCCGGGTGCCAGCCTTCGGCGGCGGCCCAGACCAGCGGGCCATCGAGGCCGCGGAACTCGGCTTGCGCGAGCGCCTCCTCGCGCACCGCCTGTTCGATGGCGCGGCGGTCGTCGTTGAGCAGATCGAGTTGCGCTGCGATCTTCTGCGCCTCGAAGGTATTGTCGGTCGACAGAAGCCGTGCGCCGAGATCCGCAGCGCCGATCCGCCCGCCCGCATTGACGCGCGGGCCCAGAACGAAACCCAGATGGTAGGGGGTCGGCGCCTGATCGATCCGGCCGACATCGCTGAGTGCGACCAGACCGGGCCGCCCGCGCTGCGCCATGACCTTGAGCCCCTGCCGCACGAAGGCGCGGTTGACGCCGATCAGCGGCGCCACATCCGCCACCGTCGCCAGCGCCACGAGGTCGAGATAGCCCATCAGATCGGGGCCTTTGACGCCTTCGTCGCGCAGCCGGCGGTTGGCTTCGACCAGAAGCAGGAAGACCACGCCCGCTGCACAGAGATGGCCCAGATCGCCTGATTCGTCCTGTCGGTTGGGGTTCACGACCGCCAGTGCGTCGGGCAAGGTTTCGCCGCCGAGATGGTGGTCGATGATGACAACATCGGCGCCCTTGGCGGCTGCGACGGGGCCATGCGAGAGCGTGCCGCAATCGACGCAGATGATCAGCCCGTGATCTTGCGCCAGTGCTTCCATCGCCGGTTCGTTGGGGCCGTAACCCTCATCTATCCGGTCGGGAATATAGAGCGTGGCGTCGTGGCCCATGGCGCGCAGCCAGCACAAAAGCAGGGCCGAGGACGCGCCGCCATCGACGTCGTAATCGCCGAACACCGCGATTTTCTCGCGCGAATTCAGCGCGGAAAGCAGGCGGGTGGCGGCTGTCTCCATGTCGCGCAGGCGCCGGGGATCGGGCAGCAGCGCGCGCAGCGAGGGGGCGAGGAAATCGGCGGCCTCCTCAGGGGGGACCTGACGATGGGCCAGAACCGAACACAGTGCCAAAGGCAGGCGCGTGGCTTGAGCCAGCGCCTCGGCCTGTCGTTCCCTCTCGGTGCCCGGGCCGACCCAGCGTCGGCCCGTCAGCGATGTTTCAACGCCAAGATAGGCAGTCGTCATCTAACCGCGATCATTTCACCGGGTTGCGATAGACCATGCGCCGCACCGAGCCGGTTTTCGAGCGCATGAGCAGGGTTTCGGTTTCGATCCAGCCGGGCTCGCGCTTGATACCCTGCACGATCGAGCCATTGGTCACGCCCGTGGCCGAGAAAATCACGTCCGCCGTCACCAGTTCGTCGCGGGTATAGACGCGGTCGAGTTCGGTGATGCCGGCCTTGGCCGCGCGCCCGCGCTCGTCGTCGTTGCGGAACAGAAGCCGGCCATACATCTGGCCGCCCATGCATTTCAGCGCGGCAGCCGCCAGCACGCCCTCGGGCGCACCGCCCGACCCCATATACATGTCGATGCCGGTCAGGTGCGGCTCGGCGCAATGGATCACGCCCGCGACGTCACCGTCGGTGATCAGGCGGATCGAGGCGCCGGTCGAGCGGATCTCGCGGATCAGATCTTCGTGGCGCGGACGCTCAAGCACGCAGCAGGTGATGTCGGTGGTCTCGCAGCCCTTGGCCTTGGCCAGAGCGCGCACGCGCTCGGCGGGTTCCATGTCCAGCGTCACGGTGTCGGTGGCATAGCCCGGGCCGATGGCCAGCTTGTCCATATAGACGTCGGGCGCGTGCAGCAGCGTGCCGCGCGGCGCCATGGCGATCACGGTCAGCGCGTTGGGCATGTCCTTGGCGGTCAGCGTGGTGCCTTCGAGCGGGTCGAGGGCGATATCCACTTCGGGGCCGTTCCCGTTGCCGACTTCTTCGCCGATGAACAGCATCGGCGCCTCGTCACGCTCGCCTTCGCCGATCACAACGACGCCCTTGATGTCCAGCATGTTGAGCTGGTTGCGCATGGCGTTCACGGCAGCTTGGTCGGCGGCCTTTTCGTCGCCGCGGCCAATCCAGTCGGCGGATTCCATCGCCGCCTGCTCGGAAACGCGGGCAAGACCCAGCGACAGCATGCGATCGTGAAACAGGGGGGAGTCGGACATGATCATTCCTTGATTGAAACCGGGCGCGGGTTGCGCGTCCTGCATAACGCGGGCGTGGGGGCGGGACAACGCTGGTGCCGCTAACGACCGCGCCGGATGGCAAAACGTGTCAAAACCGATGCGCCCCGCTTCAAGCAAGAGCATGGCAGGGATGGGGCGATTCCGGGCGCTTGCGTGGTTTTGTCGCGCCAAGAGGGGGGAAGGGCGGCGCACTTGGCCGCCCGGTTCCCGCCCGCGCTCAGACCTCTTCGATGCGCAAAGCGACCGGATCGCCCACGACGACGCCGGTTTCGGCGAACTTCGCCAGCGCGAAGGCGATATCGTCGGACGAGGCCTTGTGCGTAACGATCAGAACGGGCGCGTCGCTGCCGTCATGCGAATACTGCCGCATCCGCGCGATCGAGATCCCGCTTTCGCCCAGAAGCGTGGCGATCTTGGCCAGCGCACCGGGCTTGTCCAGCAGCGTCATGCGCAGATACCACGGCGCGCCTGCGCTGACGACGGCGGGCGGCGCATCGGTGAGCGTCTCGGCGGGCTGGCCGAAGACCGGCAGCCGCAGGCCGCGCGCGATGTCGATCACGTCGCCCATCACCGCGCTGGCGGTCGGGCCTTCGCCCGCCCCGGCGCCGCGCAGCACGATCTGGCCGACCGAGTCGCCTTCGATCACCACCATGTTGGTGCCGCCCTGAAGCTGGCCCAGCGGATGCGTTTCCGGCACGAGGCAGGGCGTCATGCGCTGTTCCAGCCCGCGCCCGGTCATCTGCGCCACGCCCAGAAGCTTGATCGAATAGCCCATGTCGCGCGCCAGACGGATATCGTCGAGCGAGATCGAGCCGATCCCCTGAAGCACCACATTGTCGAAATCGACCTCGGTGCCAAAGGCGATGGCCGAGAGCAGGCTCAGCTTGTGTCCCGCATCGATGCCGCCCACGTCGAGATTGGGATCGGCCTCCAGATAGCCCAGCTTGAACGCCTCGTCGAAGAGCACGTTGTAGCCCTGACCGGTGGCTTCCATCCGCGTCAGGATATAGTTGCAGGTGCCGTTCATCACGCCCATCACACGGGTGATGCGGTTGCCCGCAAGCCCCTCGGTCAGGGCCTTGATCACCGGGATGCCGCCCGCGACGGCGGCTTCGAAGCGCAGCACGCGGCCATTGGCCTCGGCCAGCCGGGCCAGTTCGGTGCCGTGACGCGCCAGCAGCGCCTTGTTGGCGGTGACGACGTCCTTGCCGTTCTTCAGGGCGGTTTCAACGAGCGCCTTGGCCGCGCCGTTCTCGCCGCCCATCAGTTCGATCACCACATCGACATCTTCGCGGCGCCCCAGGGCCACGGGATCGTCCTCCCAGCCAAAGCCCGAGATATCCGCGCCGCGTTCTTTGGTGCGCGAATTGGCGCTGACCGCGACGATCTCGATCGGGCGACCGCCCCGGCGCATGATCATCTCGGCATGGGTCTGGACGATCTTGACCACACCGATACCGACGGTCCCGAGACCGGCGATGCCCAGACGCAAGGGGGCGGAAGTAGGGGACGACATGAAAAGCTCCGGATTACCTGCCCGCGCGGGGGCGCGGGCGTCGCGCTTGGATTATCCGAGAGCCGCCACAGGCGCAATGCGCCGATAGCCATTGCGGGCGCGGTCCGGGGGAAGCGGGGCTGCCTGCGTCGCGCGATAGCGCCTATTCGCTGTTCGCCTGTTCGTCGAGCATCAGGGCCCGGCGGCGCATTTCGGCATATTCGGCGGGCGACAGACCCTGATAGCGCATC
This sequence comes from Rhodobacter sp. NTK016B, assembly GCF_017303295.1. GTDB lineage: Bacteria > Pseudomonadota > Alphaproteobacteria > Rhodobacterales > Rhodobacteraceae > Pararhodobacter. Next base: position 174,039 of record NZ_JAFKOK010000003.1, read on the forward strand.
TGCTGCGCGCGGGCGCGCAGGCTGGCAGCGCGGGAATTGAGGCTGGCAGTGCTTGCCTGCGCGCGGCTCGGATCGGCGGCACCTTCTGTGCGGGCGACGATTTCGGCGCGCGGCAGCAAGGCCGGGGCTTCGGGTGCGACCGTCGCACAGGCCGCGATCCCCAGCAGCGCGGCAAGGGCAAGGGGAAAAGCGGAGATGCGGGTCATACGGGCCTCGGGTCTGGTGTACCCATGGTAACAACCGCCCGCGAGGGTGTGAAGCGGCAAAGCAGCAGAGGTGGTGGATCCGGGCTTGAATTGAACGGGTGTTCAGTGAAAATGCGCCATGGCTCGAAAACCCGGATCCCGCGCCGAGATTACCGGCCCCAAGCTGCGCGAGACCGCCTTGCGCCTGTTTGCACGCGACGGCTACGCGGCCGTGTCGATGCGCCAGATCGCCGCCGAGGTGGGCGTGCAGGCGGGCGCGCTGTATCTCTATACCGCCGACAAGCAGAGCCTTTTGTTCGACGCGATGTCCGACCATATGGAGGCGCTGCTTGCCGCTTGGCAGGCCGAGGCGCCGCAGGGCGATGCCCCCGCGCGGCTTGAGCATTTCGCGCGCTTCCATATTCGCTTTCACGCCGCTCGCGCGGATGCGGTCTTCATCGCCTACATGGAATTGCGCAACCTCACGCCCGAGAATTTTGCCCGGATCGAAACCCTGCGCTCGCGCTACGAGGCCGAGCTCGAGGGCATTTTGCGCGCAGGGCAGGACGAAGGCACGCTGACCGTGCCCGATATCAAGCTGGCCACCATGGCGCTGATTGCCATGCTGACCGGCGTGAATACGTGGTTTCGCGAAGGCGGGCGGCTCAGCCGCGACCGGGTCGAGGATATCTATGTCGATATGGTGCTCAAAGCCGCGGGCGCCCGGATCTGACCCCGGGTGCCCGTTTGGTTAACGCCGCCGCGCGGTGTCGGTCTCAGTAGCTGGTCCACTGATCGACATGCAGATCCGCATCGCAGGTGCTGTTGCCATAGGTGCCGACGAAGAGCACGTATTGCCCGGTCGGCGCGTTGGTGATCCGCACGCCCGCGTTCCAGTTCAGGTAATCGTCGTTGAAATACCATTGCCCGTTCGGGTCGCGCACCGCCAGCGTGGTGTCGCAGGTATAGCCGTTATTGCCGTCATCCAGCCGCAGCTGCAGCGCCGAGCTGGTCGAGCTGACATTCTGGTTGTCGTAGTTCAGGACCAGACTGGGCGACGCGTTCACCCAGCCCCATCCGCGCAGTGTGTTGCCGCAGACATTCAGGTTGGTTTCGCCACCCGCGCGCTGTGGCACACGGATGCCGGTGGCAAGGTCCGAGCGCGTCATCGTCAACCACGGCGCCCCGATGCGGTATTCCGGGCATCCCGAATAGCGCGGGAAGCGGGAATAGGGATCGGCGCCAAGCGCATTGGCTGCGTCGGCGGTGAAGGGCGGCGCCGAGCCCGAACCAGCCGAGGTGATCGTCAGGTTGTCGAGCCCCCAGGATTCGTTGCCGAGCGCTTCGTTCAGGGTCGCGGAAAAGCCAAGCTGGAAATTCTGCGGGGCATTGTCGATGGTCAGCACGACATGCCAGATCTGATCGTTGTAATAGGCGCCGGTCAGGTTCTCCAATCCCGTCGTCGGCGTCATCGTCATGCGATAGGTCATCGAGCGCAGATACCCGGCCGAGGATCGGGTATTGGCAAAGGGGACCAGCCGGTCGGTTGCGAACGGATCCCGCGAGATCGGCGTGCCGTCGATCATAACCGCGAAACTGTCGCCCTGATCGGTCGCCCAACTCAGATCGAACGCGTCCCAGCTATCGATCATGTAGAAGTCGAATTCGATCGTCGCGACGCTGCCCGCCTGCGGCAGATTGACGTTCAGAGTCACCGGATTGTCGCGGGTTTCCTGACCGAACGGGCCGAGATAGGCGCCGTTGGGGCCGTTCTGGGTGATCGTCGATTGCGAAAACCCTGTGGTGACGCCGTCATCGAAACCGAAGGTTGCCACCTGTCCGGTGTCATCGGGATCGGGCTCGTCGACCTGATCGCCGGGATCGGGCAATTCCTCGTTCCCGCCGCCGGTCCATGCGATCTCGTAATCGCTTTCGGGGTAGACGGGCTCGATCCCGTCGAAATTGATCCACGGCGCAAAGCGCGGACGCACCACGACCACGGGCGAAAAGCGAAGCTGGCCGATGCCGACATTCGCGAAGGGTTCCCACAGCGAAAATGCCTCGACCAGCAGCAGCGCCTCGCCGGGCAGAACCGGCGGGATGCGGTCGGCGAGATCCTCGACCGGCATCTGGTAGGCGGCATTGGTGAAGCTCACGCTTTCTTCGTCACCGAAACGCTCCTGCAACCCGGCGTAATCCTCGTTGCCCAGCAATTCGAACACATCGGCAGGCAGCTCGGCCAGATCGCGGGTCGCATAGGACCATTGCAGGCGGTTGCGCTCGTTCTCGGAATCCCAGATCACCGACGAGACCCTGAGCCGGGTCTCGTAATTGCTGTCGGCGAGGAAGTCGAAAACGTCGTTGAGACCTTCGATGTAATTGGCGGTGAACAGGTTGGTTTCGCGCGACATGATGTCGGCCACGGTCTGCGCGGCCATCTGCGCGTGATAGCGCGCCTGATAGCCGTTGAAGAACACGACCATGGCGGCCAGCCCCCACAGCATCAGCGGCAGCGAGAGCACGAATTCGATCGAAACGGAGCCGCGCGCGCCGGTCACGAAGCCACGCGCCCGGTTGCGGACGCGACCCAGACCCGCACTGCACTGTCTGAACTGGTTAAGCATAGCGGACCTCATGTGGGTTCGTTCGCGAAGGCGGCGTGGGATACAAGGAAGAAGCCGCCGGACTCGTCTTCGGGCATGCCCAGGATCAGGCCGGTCATCTTGATGAAGGGATCGGCGACCGCACAGACGCGGATCAACATCAGCTCTTGCGCGCCGGTGCCGGGGCGGAAGGACACGACGGGATGCAGCTCGTGCTCGCGGTTGACGCATTGCGCGTCGTCGTCGAGCCCGCTCCATGTGGCGGTGTCGACGGGATGCATCTCGACCGCCATCGAATTCACGCAATCGGCGATCAGGAACGTGTTGTCGCAGATGAGCTGGCGGAAATTGTCGTATTGCGCGCCGCTAACATTGCCCAGCCGCACCTGCCGCACGGCGATATCGACGGCGCGATCGAGAAAGACCTGCCGCAGCATCACGATGCCGTAATCGATCGACGAGAACAGCAGCGCCAGCACCATCGGCAGCACGATCACGAATTCGACCGTGGTCGTGCCCGCTTCGCGGCGCGTGAAGCGGCGGATCTGGCGCAGGAGAGCCCTCATAGCGTCAGCCGCAATTGCTGCGTCTGGATCGACGCGGTGATGCCTTCGAAGACCTCGATGATCTCATCGGCTGAGGTATTGAAGTAGTGGCTGGCCGACGAGGCGCAGGATTGCATCAGCTCGGCGCCCGCATTGGGGGCCTGATAGGCGATGGCATAGATCAGCACGCCCTGATCCTTCAGCGCATTGCAGACGCTCAGCGTGTTGTTGTCCTGCGTCTGTTGGCCATATCGCTCGCCGCAGCAATTGGTACCGTCGGTCAGAAGGATCAGCGCGCGCACGACATTGGGTTCATCCCAGTCATAGGGGCGCCCCTCGAAGGCGGCATCGACCTCGCCATTGGCGATCAGCTCGCTGATGACCGGGCGCAGATCGGGGTCGAAGAACAGCGCGCCGAAACGCACGCCGAGATCGATCGAGGTCGTGCCCGCCGCGCGCAGGTCATCGATATATTGCTCGGCCAGAGCGGGGTCGCTGACATAGGGGCGCACCAGCCTCCACGGCTGAGTGTTGCAGTTGTGGCGGACGCTCAGCAGGTTCAGCGAACCGGTGATATTGTTCCAGGTGCTGAAATCGTTGCACGCGCCGATTCCCGCCACGTTGATGAAATTGTTCAGAAACCCGGTCGGCGGCAGCACCCAGGTGTCATAGGGCACCAGCGTGATGCCGACATCGCCCACTTCCTCGGCATCGTTCAGAAGCGTGGTCGTCAGGTTGACGGCGGCGTCGCGCATCGCGGCGATCTTCTGCTGGCCGTTCATCGACCCCGAGACATCCAGCACCATCACCAGCTCGACATCCGGGCCGCCGTCGAATTGCTCGGCGGCACGGGCGGGCGTGGTCATGGCGAAGCTGTCGACGCCCACGAATTGCATGAAAAGGGACGGAACGGTCGCGGCGGGGAAGACGGTGACGACGCGCCCGTCTTCGTCATTCTGTTCGACACGGAAATTCGAACCCAGCTGATCGCTGAGCCCCTCGGCCGCGAAATAGGCGCGCAGGATGTCTTCGGGCGTGGCATCGGCATTGTTCTCGCGCAGCATGGTCGCGGCCAGCACCGCGCGGTCGGCGGCGCTTTGCATTCGGATCCGCTCGTTTTCGTAGCGCATCATGTCGACGGCGATCCCGCCGATCAGGATCATCGCCACCAGAATGAACAGGCTGAAGACAACCACGGTGCCGCTGTCTTGACGGGAAAAACGCGCCAGACGGGCCATGAGGGGATTATTGGCCCAAAGAGCCCTGAAATGGCGCGGGGGCAGCATGCGGATCACCTGTTACTGACATGCACGAGGGCACGGTACGCCGCGACCCTAGGCCGATCCGGTGGCCGAAATACGGCGATGCGCTGCCCGATTGTGGCAAGGATCAGGCGCGAAAAACGGTTTCTTGGAAACGATCTGTTCCCAGAGCGTGCCGGGTTCCGCGAGAGTTGCGAAATGCTTCAGCGTCTCGCCAAATGGTTACCAAATTGCTTAAGCGGGGCCGGCAAGGTCGCGGGCCAGCGCGCAGAACGATTCCAGCCCGATTTCCTCTGCGCGTGCCGTCGGTGCGATGCCCAGACGCTCGAGCCGTGCTTCGATCTGCGGGTCGAGGCCTTTCAGCGCGGCCCGCAGCATCTTGCGCCGCTGGTTGAAGGCTGCGGCGACCACACGCTCAAGCATCTTGGGCGGCGCGGGAAAGCGCGGCTCGGGCAGGGCGGTCAGATGCACCACGGCACTGTCGATCTTGGGCGGCGGGGTGAAGGCCGAAGGCGGCAGCGTCAGCACGATTTTCGCCTCGCACCGCCATTGCGCCAGCAGCGCGAGCCGCCCATAGGCCTTGGACCCCGGCTTTGCAACGATGCGTTCGGCGACTTCCTTCTGGAACATCAGCGTCAGCGTCGACCAGACCGGCGGCCACTCGGCGGGGGTGAGCCAGCGCACCAGAAGCTCGGTGCCGACATTGTAGGGCAGGTTCGCCACCACCTTGATCGGCGGTGTCAGATGCGCCAGCGGATCGATAGCCAGCGCGTCGCCGTTGATGACCTCCAGCCGGTCGGGATAGGCGGCGGCGATCTCGGCCAGCGCGGGCAGGCAGCGCGTATCCTTCTCGATCGCCAGCACCCGGCGCGCGCCTTCGGCCAGCAGCCCGCGCGTCAGCCCGCCGGGGCCTGGGCCCACCTCCAGAACGTCCGACCCCGCAAGATCGCCCGCCGACCGCGCAATCCGCGCCGTCAGGTTCAGGTCCAGCAGGAAGTTCTGCCCCAGCGCCTTCTTGGCCTGGAGATCATGCGCGGCGATAACGTCGCGCAGAGGAGGAAGGTTGTCGATTTGCGCCATCCAATTCCCATCGGGGAAAATCGGGCGCAAGGCAAGAGCGCGCGGGTTGCGGTGGCGCGCGTAAGAGCTAGGCTCGCGCGGAAAGGGAGGGCTGCGATGACCCATGCCGTTTTCTACGATTGCGAATTCCTGACCGCCCCCGGCGCGCCGATGCGTTTCTGGAACGGCCCCAAGGACCCCGATCCGCTGATTGCGCAGATCGGCGCGGTCAAGCTGTCCCTCGACGATCCCTACGATGTCCTCGACACCTTTTGCATCCATGTCCTGCCCATCGGGCGCGACGGGGGACGCGTGGCGCTCGACCCGCTCTTTACCCGGCTGACCGGCATCGACGAGGCGGCGCTCGACCGCGATGGCATCGAACTGGGCGCAGCGCTGGCGCGGCTCGAGTCGTTCAGCGAGGGGGCCGCGCTCTGGTCATGGGGCAAGGACGAGCTGAACATGATGGGCGTAAGCTGCTGGATCGCCGGGATCGTGCCGCCGCTTTCGCCCACGCGGTTCCGCAATGCCTGCGACCTGACGCTGGCCGCCGGAACGCCGCTGGACGAGGTCCAGAAACTGCGCTCGAACACGATTTCCGAGTATTACGGCGTCACGCATCCGCCGCTTCAGGCGCATGACGCGCGCGACGATGCGTTGTGCGTGGCCTATACGATGCAGGCGCTTCTGCGCGACGGGCGGCTTGCGGTCGCGGCCTTTGAGTGAGCGTCAGTGACGGCTGGTGGCCATGTCCCACGCCATCGTCATCGCCGCGCGCATCGAGGTGGGATCGGCCACGCCTTGCCCGGCAATATCATAGGCGATGCCATGATCGGGCGAGGTGCGGATGAATGGCAGGCCCAGCGTCACATTCACGCCGCCCGCGAAATCCACCGTCTTGATCGGGATCAGCGCCTGATCGTGATACATGCAGATCGCCGCGTCGTAACGCGCGCGGGCCGCGGCGTGGAACATCGTGTCGGCGGGCAGGGGGCCCGCGATCTGCATCCCCGCATCCCGGTAGCGCGCGATAAGCGGCGCGATGAAATCCAGCTCTTCGCGTCCCATAGCGCCGCCTTCGCCCGCATGCGGGTTCAGCCCCGCCACCGCAAGGCGCGGCTCGCTCAGCCCGAAATCGCGTTTCAGCGCGGCATGGGTGATCTCGATGGTGCGGCCCAGCAGATCGGGCGTCAGGGCAATCGGCACCTCGGACAGGGCGATATGGATCGTGGCCGGCACGACGCGCAGCTCGGGGCAGGCCAGCATCATCACCACATCCGTGCCGCCCGCCAGATGGGCGAGGAACTCGGTATGGCCGGGAAAGGCGAAGCCCGCGCCGTCCTTGAGCGCTTTCTTGTTGATCGGTGCGGTGACCACGGCGCTGCACGCGCCGCTTTGGACCAATGCCACCGCGCGCTCGATGGCGGCGATGGTGCCTGCGGCATTCTCGGGCGTGGGGCGACCGGGTGTCGCGGGTGCGGCAAAGGGCAGGGGCAATACGGCCAGCACGCCCTCGGGCACGCTTTGCGCCGGGTGATCGACGGCCTGCCACGGCGTGCCGTCGGGCAGATGGCGGGGATCGCCGATCCAGACCATCGGCGCGGACGAGCCCCCGGTGGCGATGCGCGCGGCCAGTTCCGGCCCGATGCCCGAAGGATCGCCGCAGGTCACCGCCAGCGGCGCGGTCTGCTGGCGCTCGGCGGACTGTGCCATCACGGATACCGGATGTCGGCCTCGGCGCGCAGCCGTTCGAGATAGAGCGCTGCCTGACCTTCGAGCGCGCGGTTCATCAGGCCCCGGCGCACATCGTCGCGCGAGGGCGCGCCTTCGCCGGCGACGATGCGGCGGCACAGGATGCGCACGACCAGCGCGCCGTTCTCGACCGTCTGGGCCGAAATCTGGCCCGCGTTCAGGCGCTCAAGTTCGGTCCGCTCGGCGGAGGACAGCTCGCTTTGCGAGACGGTGATCTGTTCGACCGTGCCGGTCGGCAGCTCGGGGATCTCGCGGTAGACCACGGCGTCGAAATCGACGCAGGAATCGACATTCTCGCGGATCCGCTCGAGATGCGCGAGATTGGTCTCGCTGCGCCCGCCGGGCAGGGCCACGCGGCGGAATTCGATCTGCACCTGATCGGGCGGAACCTGACGGGCCTCGCGCCGGGCACGAAGCTGGAAAAAGGCATAGGCGCCGGGCATCTCGATCGGGCCGATGACGGTGCCGACCGGGGCGGTGGCCATCGCGCTGGCGACTTGCGGCGGCATCGCCTGAATGTTGACCCAGCGGTCGATGCGCCCGCCCGAGGGGCCCGAGGGCGCCGCCGAGACCTGACGCGCGGCGTTCGAGAACTCTGTCTCGGAACGCATGCGCTGGATCTGCGGGATGATCCGCTCGACCTGGGCCGCGAATTGCGGGTCCGAGGGCAGGAAAATCTCGGACAGCAGGATCTCGGTCGTGGGCTGCAGCCCTTCGAGCGAGAGCGCCTGATCGATCTGCGCGTCGGTGATGCGGATCTGCGAGCCGTAAAGCGTGCGCACCAGCTCGCGCCAGATCACGCCCGCGCTGATGAAGCTGATCAGCGTTTCGCGGTCCACCCCGGCCTGCGTCAGCCGCGAAACCAGCTCTTCGCTGCTGATCTCGGCGCGCGCGGCGAATTCGGCGATGCCCGCTTCGATCGCATCAGGGGGCACCCGGCCCCCGAGACGACGGCCTTCCTGCATCTGCAGACGGTCTTCGATCAGCCGCTCAATGGCGCGCTCGCGCGGATTGTCGCCCGCCGCGCCGATGAATTGCAGGAAGCGCATCTTCTGCGTGATGTCGTAATTGGTGATCGGGTCGTCATTGACATAGAGCGCCGCCGCGAAGGGCGATTGCGCCTGCGCGGCCGAGACCCATCCCGTGCCGGTCAGCACCGGCGCCCCGACGAGTGCGACGGACAGGGCCGTGCCGAGAGAAAGGGCAAGCGACCCGAGGGTCTTGCGAAGGCGCGAGTCGTTCATAACTGCGATCCGTTCTGTTCGTCGTGCATTGCCCCGGACTAGCCGGTCGGGGGCGGGATGAAAAGGGGGCGCTCAGCTCCGGCAGGTGCGTCCGGCATCGCTTGGCGCTGCTCCGCCGATCCCCAGAAGCTCGACACGCATGTCGAACCGGGTCGAGGCCGAGGGGTTCGTCGCGGTCACGAAACGGCGTGCCATGGTCAGCTCGAAGGACAGGCATTCATTGACGAAGGCAAAGCCCGCGCGCGCGGTCGCGAACAGGTTCTGGCCGATGTCGTAATCCCAGCCCAGCGTCGTCGACCAGCCATTGCCGAAGCGCTGGCCGATATCGACCGACCATTCCGACAGATCGACGGCGCGGTCCTCGAACCGGCTGGCGGGGACATACAGATAGGTGGTCGACAGATCGGTACGCCCGCGCGTCCATGACAGGTTCGTCTCGCCGCGCGACAGGTTGCGCGTTTCGGGGTCGATCGCCATGCGCATGGTAAAGGCGTAGCCATCGGTGTGGCTGACCCGGCCCGCCAGCAGCCAGTCCGAGGTCGCGCCGCCCAGCGGTTGCCTGTTGGCGGGATGGTAGCCTGCCAGTGGCGCGCTGCGCCAGATCCGGCCGATCAGCGCTTCGGTCGACCAGCCGTTTGCGGGATCGTGACGCGCCCAGCGAAGGCCCGCATTCACGCGGCTGCCGTCATCGGGCGCATCAGTGCCCACATAGCGCTGGAAAGCGAACAGGTTGCCGGCATCGAGCTCGGGCATCGTGTGGTCGTCATTGGGCAGCCTTGCGCCCGAGCGCTGCGATCCGATCACCTGCACGACCGGCTCGATCACGTGCCGCGCGCCCCCGGAATCGACACGCATCCACGGCCAGCGCAGCTCGACCATCGCTTGCGCGACGCCGCGAGTGACAGGATCGACATAGCGCAGGTCGTCGTCGATGCGCACATGATCGACGCGGCCGTTCAGCGCAGCCGTGGCCAAAAGCCCGCCGGGCAGCACGCCGCTGCGCCGCCAGCCCAGTTCCACATGCGCCCGCGCCACATCGCGCCCGGCGCGTCCGTCCAGCGTCGAGGCCCGCTCGAAACCGCGCGCGCCATAGGACAGCGCCAGATCCCCGCCGCCGATCGTATAGTGATGCTCGCTCTCGGCCTGAAGCGCGACATTGGGCTGCTGGGCGTTGATGTCGCCTGCGCGCAGCGAATAAAAGCCCAGGGCGCGGATGCGCTGCGCCTCGTTGCGGCGGATACGCTCGAGCGTCACGTGGCCGTGCAGCCGCGCATCGTCGGTGATGCCGTAGGTTTCCAGATAGGTCCGGTCGGCTGCGGCCAGCACATCGGCGCTCAGCACCCAGTCGTTTTGCAGATGGAACAGCGCGCGGACATAGCCGTAGCCGCGCAGATCCGCCGCCGTTAGGTCATCGCGCGAAACCTGCCCGCCGATTTCGATCCCGCCACGCCGCGTCGCGCGCCGCCAGCGAAACCCGAGCGAAACCGTCCCCTCGGACGAAACGCGCGGCGTCAGCGTCAGATCCTGACGCTCGCCTAGCGGGATAAAATAGGGAATCCCGGCGGAAAAGCCCAGATCGCTGTCCATCGAGAATTCGGGCCGCAGGAAGCCACGCAGCCGGTTGGTGCCGGGCGCGGGTAGCACGAGGCGGGGCAGGTAAAAGACCGGCATCCCGGCGATGCGGAACTGCGCATGGTCGAAAGCCAGACGCCCGCCCGGTTCGTCATGGGTGACACGCTCGGCGCGGATCTCCCATAGCGGTGTCGGGTTGGTCGCGCAGACCGGGCAGCTCGAGGCCAGTACCTGATCCATCTGGCTGACGCGGTTGGTGCCGCGCTCGATCCGGGCGGCCGAAATCTGCAACTGCTGGTCCAGCACCAACCGCGCGCTGGTCACGATCCCCGCCTGCAGCGACGGCGCCAGCTCGGCGGCATCGGCCAGAAGCACGGTGTCGGGCCCGTCCGATATCGTCAGCGGCCCGTTCAGGATCAGGGAATCGTTCGCGCGGTCATAGCTGACGCGATCGGCGGTCATGCGGATCGAACCGTGCCAGATCTCGACCGAACCGGTGGCGATCAGCCGCCCGGACTGATCGACATAGACCTGATCGGCCATCAGCGTGGCGGGGACCTGCGCCGCGGCGGGCAGGGCGGTGGCCATCAGGGTCGCGCCGGCAGGAACCAGTGCGGTCGAGGCCAGCAGCGTCGAGCCAAGGAACGCAAAGCTCCGCAGGCCCGCTTGCATGCGGGTTGCGCGGTTGCCGATCCTGCCCCCGATCCTATTCACGGCGCGTGCAATGCGCATTCTGCCAGCCACTATCCGTCTTCCAAGTTCAGCAATACCCCAAGTGCCAGCAGCATGGAAGCTATCGGTGGTGTCCAGATCGCCAGCGACAACGGGATTTGCCCATTCTCCCCGAGAACTTGCGCGAAGTTGCGCAAAAAGAACAGCGCAAACCCGGCCAGCACGGTGATCAGAACGCGGCTGCCGGTGCCGCCCGCCCGGGTGTGTTTGAAACACAGCACCGCGCCCACCAGCAGCATCGCTGCCATCAGCGTCGGCAGGGCCAGTTCGGACTGGAATTGCGCCCGGTGGGTGCGCGACGACAATCCGGCCCGGTCGAGGGCGCGGATGAAGGCGGGCATCTCCCAGACCGACAGCATTCCCGCGCGGCTGACGCTTTCGCGGATCCGGTCGCCCGTCAGGTCGCTGTCGAGCTCGAGCGTCGGATAGCGGCGCGAATCCCGTTCGGGATTCTCCGCGCGCAGGTCCCAGCGCTTGGCGTCGCTCAGGATCCAGCGTCCGGGGACCAGACGGGTCTCGGCGGCTTCGATACGGATCAGCGGCACGCCGCTTTCGCGGTCGAACAACATGAAGCTGACCTCGCCAAAGCCCAGCCCGTCGGGTTCGACACTGCGCGCGCGGATCACGGTCTGGCCCTGCTCATCACCCTGCCGCAGCCACAAGGCCGAACCTTCGAGCGAGATCTGCGCCTGCAGATCGGGCGAGGTCAGCATTTGCAGCCGGTCCTCGTAGGTGCGGCTGGCCGCGGCGACCAGCGGGTTGAGCGCGCCCACCACGAAGACCCCGAAGAGCAAGGCTGCGATGAAGGGCTCGCGCAGCATCCGCATGGCGCTGCGCCCGGCCGAGCGGATGACGACCAGCTCGCTTGAGCGGGCAAGGCCCAAAAAGGCGGCCATCGATGACAGGATCACCAGAAGCGGCAGGATCTGGTAGAAGGTCGAGGGCACTTTCAGCGCCGCGAGCCACAGGATCTCGGACATCGCCACGTCGCGACCACCGAAGCGGCGGACCATCTCGACCGTCTCGAACAGCATCAGCATGCCGAAGAACACGGCGCCGATCATGCCGAAGCTCATCGCTACCCGGCGCACAAGATACCAGCCCAGCGTCATGATCCGGCCCGCTCGCTTCTCGGGGCGCCGATATCGCCACGCGCGCCCCGGACCCGCCGCGTGCGCGATCCCCAGGCGATCAGCGCCAGCGCCGTGGTCAGCGCGACAAAGAGCGGGGCAAGGCCCAGCCAGGCCAGCGAGGCCGAGCGCATCGCCGTACCCGCCACCGCGTTGTTGAGCATCTGCGCCACGGCCATCAGGGCCACCGCCAGCACCACTTCCTTCCAGAAGCCCAGCCGGCTGAACCCGCCTGCGACCAACGAGCCGAAGCCGATCAGCGCCGCCGCCAGCGCGGCGAAGCCATCGATGAAGCGCGAGGCCAGTTCGAAGGCGAAACGCGCTTCGTTCGCGCCGGTCTCTCGCAGCAGGGCGGGCGTGGGAGCCATCAATTCGCGCGATGAGAGTTCCTCGACCGAGCGCCCGCCGCCCGCAGGCCCGGCGATGCTGCTCAGGTCATAGGTGAAATCGCCAAAGCCCGTGACCGACAGCCGCCCGGTCTGCGCGTCGTAAATCTGTGCCTGCCCGTCGATCATCACCAGCTTGGGGCCCGAGGCCTCGGGGACGATCAGCGCGGTGCGGGCGGTATAATCGATGCGGTTCATCTGGCTGCGCGCATCCGACAGGTAGATCCCGCGCATCGCGCCTTCGGGGGTGATTTCATTGATGAAAAAGGTGATCCCCTCGGTCGGGTGCTGGAACACGCCGTCTTGCAGCAGGCTGGCAGTCATGTTCTGCGCGATTTCCGAGCGCCGCTCGGACAGCATCGTGCGCGCCTCGGGGATCATGAAATGCATCAGCACGGCCAAGAAGGCGCTGACGATCAAGCCAAAGACCGCAATCGGCCGGGCGATGCGAAAAGGCGAGATCCCCGCGGCCGTCATCACCGTGATCTCGCTGTTCTTCAGAAGCTGCAGCGTGACATAGGTCGCGGCCACGAAAGCCGAGATCGGCAACACGGTGCGGATCAGCATCGGCAGGCTCAGCGCGGTGAATTCCAGAAACACCGACATCGGCTGCCCGTCGCTGATGAGCTGATCGAACAGCCGCACCGCGCGGTTGACCCAATAGACCGACACCAGCACCAGCGAGAAAAAGCCGAACACCCACAGAAGCTGTGCCAGGATATAGCGATCCAGCCGCGTCACGCGTCCTCCGGGGTCTGCATACGATTGCGCGCAACTTAGCCAGATCGCAGAGCCTGCGAAACCGTCAATCGGCACAGCACCGCCCGATGGCCGTTTCCTGCCTGAAAACGGGGGGAAATCGGATTGCGCACCGGACTTTCCAATCGGGCGGACGCGGGCTAGGTTTCGCGCAACACAGATCAGGACGATTTCTCATGGCCCTTCCCGACATTCAGTTCACCGCCCCCGATCCCGCCGCGATTGCTGCCCATCCCGGCCTTGTCGCCGTTTTCGGCGATCTGGCGCTTGACCCCGAGGCGCGGCGCGTCGACCGGGTGACCAAGGGCGCGCTGACGCGGGCGCTGACCTCGGATGCATGGGACGGCGTGGCCGAGGGCGAGGCGATGGTGCTCGCCTATCCGTCGAACATGGCCGCCAGCGCGATCCTGCTCATCAAGCTGCCGCGCCGCGCCGATGCCACGGTCCTGCGCAAGGCCGGGGCCAGCATCGGCAAGGCGCTGAAGCCCGCCGGCGCGCTGGTTCTGGCCAAGGCGGTCAAGTCCATCGCCCCGTTGGTCGAGGGCGCGGCGCTGCGGGCCTACAGCTATGCCCGCCGGGCCGAAGCCCCGAAAACGCCCGGCGCGATCAATTTCTGCGTCAACGATCCCGACCACGCGGCGGCGGCGGCCAGCGAAGTGCTTGCCGTGGCCGATGGGGTGCATTTCACCCGCGATCTGGTCAACGATCCGGCCAATATCCTGACCACCGTGGAATTCGCCAAGCGTCTCGTGGCGCTGCGCAAGCTGGGGCTCGAGGTCGAGGTGCTCGACGAGCCCGAACTGGAAAAGCTGGGCATGCGCGCGCTTCTGGGCGTGGGGCAGGGGTCGGAAAGCCCGTCCAAGGTGGTCGTCATGCAATGGAAGGGCGCCGAGGGCGCGCCTTTCGCGCTGGTGGGCAAGGGCGTGGTCTTCGACACCGGCGGCATCTCGATCAAGCCTGCCAGCGGCATGGAAGAGATGATCATGGATATGGGCGGCGCGGGCACCGTCGCGGGCACGATGAAGGCGCTCGCCCTGCGCAAGGCCAAGGCGCATGTCGTCGGGCTTGTGGGGCTGGTCGAGAACATGCCCGACGGCAAGGCGCAGCGTCCCGGCGATGTCGTCACCTCGATGAAGGGCGACACGATCGAGATCATCAACACCGATGCAGAAGGGCGGCTCGTTCTGGCCGATGTGCTCTGGTACGCGCAGGAACGGTTCAAGCCTTCCGGCATCATCGACCTCGCCACGCTGACCGGCGCCTGCATGGTGGCGCTGGGCTACGAGAATTCGGGCGTGTTCTCGAATGACGACGATCTGTGCAACGCGCTGCTCAAGGCCGCCGACGCGCAGGACGAAGGCGCGTGGCGCCTGCCGCTGGGCCCGGCTTACGACCAGCTCATCAAGAGCCGCATGGCCGACATGAAGAATACCGGCGGGCGCTGGGCCGGGGCGATCACCGCCGCCCAGTTCCTGCAGCGCTTCATCAAGAAGGACCAGCCCTGGATCCATATCGACATCGCGGGCACCGCCTATCCGGCCTCGGACACCACGCTCGCCCCCAAAGGGGCCAGCGGCTGGGGGGTGCGCACGCTGGACGCGCTGATCAAGGCAAGGTTCGAAAGCTGATCCATGGCCGTCGCCCGATTCTATCACCTCACCCGCGATCCGGTCGAAGCGCTGCTGCCGCTTCTGATCGGCAAGGCGAACGAGATCGGGCTCAATGTCGCGCTGCGCGGCACCGACAAGGCGCGGATGGACAGCCTCGACCGGATCTTGTGGCACGGCGACGGCTTCCTGCCGCATGGCATGGCGGGTGGGCCGCATGACGCGGATCAACCCTGCCTTCTGGTCTGGGAAGAAACGCCCGCTTCAGGGCTGGCCAACAGGCCGGGCTGTCTGGTGACGCTCGACGGGGCCGAGGTGGTCCCGGACGAGGCGCAGGCGGTCGACCGGCTCTGCGTGGTGTTCGACGGCATGGACGAAAGCGCCGTGGCGCGGGCGCGCGATCAATGGCGCGCGCTGACCGGCGCCGGAGTCGCGGCAGAGTACTGGAGCCGCGAATCCGGGCGCTGGGCATGCAAGGCAAAACACCCGCGCGATTGACGCGCGGGTGCTCGGTTCAGGTTCTGTGCGCAGGGCAGGGCGGCTTTGTCTGCGCCCTGCTAATCACGGCGCGCAGTCGGCGCAGAAGGGCGTCGCGGGCAGGACATCGAGCCGCTCGGCGCTGATCTCGGTGCCGCAGGTGACGCAAAAGCCGTATTCGCCTTCGTCCATGCGCTTGAAAGCCGCCCGGATCGCGCGGATCTCCTGCTGGCCTTCCTCGCCCATCGAGGTGAGCATCTCGTCCTGCTCGCGCTCGGTGGCGAGTTCCTCCCAATCCTTCGAATCGTGCGTCAGCAATTCGTCCTGGATGTCGTGCAGGCGCGAATCGAGTTCGCGCAGGCGGGCCAGGAGCTGCGTCTTCCGCTCCGCAACCGAGCGTTCCGGGGTGCCGGGCATAGGCTTCTCCTTTATCATTTCCGGGTTATTCTACGATCTGGCCCTGAAAGCTGCATGATCCATATCAAATATTCACATTCAAAACTTGAAATGTGTCTGAAAGAGTGTATGTTGCATTCAGCAAACGGAATATGGAGCCCGCCATGAAACCCGAAGTCTATGGCTTCTTCGACGAAGCGACCTTCACCATCACCTATGTGGTGCGCGACCCTTCGAGCAGCAAATGCGCGATTGTCGACAGCGTGCTCGACTTCGACTACGCGTCCGGGCGGACCGATACCCGCTCGGCCGATGCCGTCATCGCCTTCGTGAAAGAGAAGGGGTTCGAGGTCGAATGGCTGCTGGAATCGCATGTCCATGCCGACCACCTCTCCGCCGCGCCCTATATCCAGGAGCAACTGGGCGGCAAGATCGCCATCGGCGAGAATATCGCCGTGGTGCAGGACACGTTTGGCAAGGTCTTTAACGAAGGCACCGAGTTCCAGCGCGACGGTTCGCAATTCGACGCGCTCTTCAAGGAAGGCGACAGCTTTCATATCGGCCAGATGCGCGGCGACGTGTTGCACACGCCCGGCCACACCCCCGCCTGCCTGACCTATGTCATCGGCGACGCGGCCTTCGTGGGCGACACGCTGTTCATGCCCGATTTCGGCACCGCGCGTTGCGACTTCCCCGGCGGCTCGGCCGAGACGCTCTATGCCTCGATCCAGAAGATCCTGTCGCTGCCGGATGAAACCCGCATCTTCGTGGGCCACGATTACAAGGCACCGGGTCGCGACGAGTTCGCCTGGGAAACCAGTGTGGCCGAGCAGAAGGCGTTCAACATCCATGTCGGCGCCGGCAAGCCCGCAGACGAATTCGTCTCGATGCGGACCGAGCGCGACTCGACGCTGGCCATGCCGCGGCTGATCATCCCCTCGCTGCAGGTCAATATGCGCGCGGGCCAGATGCCGCCGGCGGAAGATAACGGCGTCAGCTATCTGAAAGTGCCGGTCAACGGGCTTTGATCGACCCCACTCAGGGGCAAGAAAAGCAAATATAAAACAAAAGCCTGCCGTGATGTCTTGATGTCGCGGCAGAGCTTTGTGTCTCACCATGCGGATCCGGACGTCAAGCAAGCCGGGCCGCCTGCCACGGAAAACGGGAAAATACGAAATGCCAATCGATTGGATTTGGGGCCTCGTCGGAGGTCTCATGATCGGCAGCGCAGCTGCCTTCTACCTTCTGGTTAACGGCCGGGTCATGGGGGCCTCGGGCATCGTCGGCGGTCTGGTCGACCGCTCGGGCTGGGGCACCTGGGCCGAACGTCTGACCTTTGTTGCCGGGCTCGCGCTGGTGCCTGCGGTTCTCAAGCAGTTCTTCGAGGCGCCGGTCAGCACCAACATTACCGACAACATGCCTGCCGTCGTGCTGGCAGGTCTTCTGGTGGGCGTGGGCACGCGGATGGCTAATGGCTGTACCTCGGGCCACGGCGTCTGCGGCATCTCGCGCTTCTCGCTGCGCGGTATCGCCGCCACCATATTCTATCTCTTCGCCGGCGGCCTCGCCGTTATCGTCTTCCGTCACCTGTTTGGATCGATCTGATGCTGCGCAATATCACTGCTTTCATTGCTGGCGGCCTGTTCGGTGCGGGTCTGCTTGTCTCGGGCATGACCGACACCACCAAAGTGCAGGGCTGGCTCGACATTTTCGGCGACTGGGATCCGACGCTGGCCTTTGTGCTCGGCGGGGCGATCCTGCCGATGATCGTGGCGTGGAACGTCGCCGCGCGGCGCGCGCGCTCGGTTCTGGGCACGGCTTTGCCTGAAAAGCCCGGCTCTCAGATCGACCGCAACCTGATGATCGGTTCGCTGATGTTCGGCGCGGGCTGGGGCCTTGTGGGTCTGTGCCCAGGACCGGCCATGGCCTCGGTCAGCTGGGGCGGCGTCGGAGGCGCGGTCTTCCTGTTGTCGATGTTTGCCGGTATGTATGTCGCGCCGGCCTTCAAGATCCGTTTCAACCGGATGGCCGAAGCAATCAGCTGACCTAAGGCCAAGGAACGCCCCGCATGGATATCCGCCCGCTTTCCGACACGTACAGCGTCTCGCCTCAGATCGAGCCCGAAGATATCGCGGCGATCAAGGCGGCTGGCTACACCACGGTGATCTGCAATCGCCCCGATGCCGAGATTCCGCCCGAACTGCAGGCCGACGCGATGCGCGCTCTGGTCGAAGGGGCGGGGATGGGCTTTGTGCTGAATCCGGTCATCGGCGGCGCGCTGACGCAGGAGAATGTCGACGCGCAGCGCAATGCCATTGACGAAGCGAGCGGTCCGGTTCTGGCCTATTGCGCCTCGGGTAACCGCTCGTCGATCGTCTGGGCGCTGGCCAATGCCGGGCGCAAACCCACCGACGACCTGATTGCGGCGGGCGCGCAATATGGCTACCAGCTGGCCCAGTTCCGCGAGCTGATCGACCGGCTGGCGAAGGGCTGAAGGCGCCCTTGGTAATGCCTGACAATTGGAAAAGGGGGCGCTTTGTGGCGCCCTCTTTTACTTTTGAAACAAAGCAGTATAGGGTGCCGTTCGCTCAGTTGAAGACGCAGTCGCGCGACTGGGCCAGCCGGGTCTCGGCCCCATCGGCCAGAAGCACGATGTCAAAGCGCGATTCCATGCGCGCCAGCGTCTCGACGTCGTAGACCTCATGCCCCAAAAGCGCGAAGCGCAGGTTCTGCGACGGCGCGACCGTGTCGGGCAGATCGAAAGCAAGCTGGCCGACATATTCAACGACCAGCCCGTCGCGCTTGTTCATCCGGTGCTGACCGCTGACCGCCGAGACGATATCGATATCGGTAAAGGCCGCGCCCGCGCCGATGAACGGCTCGAGCAGGGCCATGACCTGCGGAAATCCGGCATCATCCGCCTCGACCCCCAGCCAGGGCTGGCCGAGCGCGACGCGGGTCGCGGGCATGAACCATGTCGGATTGCCCGACACAACCGCCAGAAGCGTGTCGTCGATCACTTGCCGATGCGGCTGTTGCGGCGCGAGGACGGCGCGGCTGATATCGTCGCGATAGAGCACGCCGCGTCCGATCGGCACCACATCCATCCGCCCCTCGGGGCCGCTGTAGCGCCAGCGCGCCAGCGCCGTTTGCGCCCCGTTCGAGCGTCCGTCCAGCCGCAGATGCGTGGCGGCCCCCGATGTGCTGAGAGAAAAGGCGATAATCTCGGGGGTTACGTGGCGAAGTTCCAGTCGTTCGCGTGTGCGCGTGGGGCCGGTCTGGGCCTGCCCGATCTCGACCTCGGTGTCGCAGACCAGAGCGTAATCGGCGCGTTCGCTGATGGCGACGGGGCCGGCAAGTGGTGCCAGCGCGCCGGGGAACGCCCCCAGCGACAGCGTGCCGCTATGGCCCGCGCGCCCGGCGGCGATCAGGGCGCGCATCCGCGCCAGCCGCTCGCCCGCGCCGGGTTCTGTCGCCTGTTCCAGAAACGACTGTCCGAGCCTTGATAGCTCGCTCTGCTCGGCCACCGACAGATCGGCCTGCGCGGGCGCGGCGGGCAGGGTCAGCGCCAGCGAGGCGGCGGTCGCAAGGAAAAGGCGAAAGGTCATGATCTCTCCTGACAAGGGCAGGCTTTGCGATGACTGGCTGCCGGGAGGGGCCTTTCGGACATGCACCTTCCCTGTCCGGCGGCTTGCGGCGTCGGTCGATCCTGAGGCGGATGGATAACGGGTTCAGACTGCCGTCATGCCGCAAAAGCGTAAAGAACGCGTTGCCGCTTGATCTGGGTTAACTCGGTAAGTGTGCCGCAAGTGCCACTTCAAGCATCGCGATATTGGGGACGATGGTCACCAATTCACGCAAAGTGGCAGGCGCGAAGCCCTGATCTATCACATGGTCGATCAGCGCGATCAGCGGCTGCCAGAAGCCGTTTGTATCGACCAGGATAACCGGTTTGCCGTGCAGGCCGATCTGCGCCCATGTCACGACCTCGAAGAATTCGTCCAGCGTGCCTGCGCCGCCCGGAAGGACAACGGCGGCGTGCGAATTGGCGAACATCACCTTCTTGCGCTCGTGCATCGTCTCGGTGATGACCAGCGCATCGAGGCTGGCGCGCGCCAGTTCGTCATGGATCAGGTGGGTAGGGATCACGCCGAAGGTGCGTCCGCCCGCCTCTTGCGTGGCTTGCGCGGTGGCCCCCATCAGCCCGATATCGCCCGCGCCATAGACCAGCCGCCAGCCCCGGCGCGCCAGCATCGTGCCGGTATCGCGCGCGGCCTGCATCATCGCCGGGTCGGTGCCGGGACGCGAGCCACAGAAAACGCAGACCGAAGACGGGACGGGGGACATGGCGGACCTCTTGCTAGACCTTGGGGAAGATTATTGTTTTGCCCATAGATACAGGCGTTGTTACAAAGGAAGTCACAAGGGAACAAGGGCGCGTGCCCGGTGCTCCCGGTGGTTTGACCCTGGGGTGACATGGCGATGATTAAGGGGCTCGTTTGGTGGTTGGGGGGCGGCTCGGTCGTCGCGGCCGGGGTCGCGGCTTATGTCGTCGTCAACGACCGGCCCGGCACGGTGCCCAACACGGCGCCGCCGGGGGAAATCAGCCCCGTTGAAGGCCCCTCTCAAGACGTTGCATCGGCCCCAAGCCCGGCACCTGCCGCGCCCGAGCCGCAGGCCGAGAGCGCCGACATCCCGGCCGACCCCGACAGCACGGTCGAGATTGCCGAGGCGCCGGCTCCGCCCGCTTTCGATGTCGTCCGCGTCGCGCGCGATGGTGCGGCCCTTGTCGCCGGTTCGGCCATGCCGGGCGCTGCGATCAACCTGCGCGTCGATGGCGCGGTGGTTGCGCAGGCAATGGCTGACAGTGCCGGGCAATTCGTGGCGATCTTTTCGCTCGGTACCAGCGAGGCGGCGCAGATGATGACGCTGGAGATGGAGGATGCCGAGGGCAATGTCACGCAGGCGGTCGATACCGTCATCCTGACGCCGCGCTTGCCGCAGCCGCCCGAACAGCTGGCCAGCCTCGCCCCCGAGACGGCGGACAATGCCCCCGATGCGCCAGAGGTGGCGCCGTTGCCGGAGCGCGCGCCCGAAGCGTCCGCCGAGGCCCCGGTGCAGGCCGCGCCGGGTGTTCAGGCCGAGGACCCGGTTGCAGAAACGGCGTCTCTTTCGTCACCCGAGATAACGTCGGTTCCGGATGTGGCCTTGCCTGCGTTTTCTGATGAGACCGTAAGCGACGCGCCTGCAAGCGAAGACGCTCCGCTTGGCCAAGACGCTACGTCCGACGAGGTCGAGGGTGGCGACACGTCCCCGATGGTCTCCGTGCCGGAAGCGCCCGTGCCTGAAGCGCCGCTTGAGCCAACCTCGATCGCCGACGCGCCGGAAGCCGTCGCAGAGGCCGCGCTAGATACGCAAACAGCGTCCGCGCCGGAACAGCCGCGCCCCGCCGCGCCAGTTGGCGTAGAAACGCCTGAGGTGACGCCCGAAGCGCCCGTGGTGGCTCAGACCGAAGCCGCAGCACCTGTGACTGAGACGCCCGACGCGCAAGCGCAGGAGGTCCCGCAGGAAAGCGCCGCCGAACTGCCGACCGCGTTCCTGCTGCGCGGGGACGGGCAGGTCGAGGTGCTCGATCCCGGTCCGAATGTCATGGATAACGTGGTCATCGACACGATCAGCTATTCCGAAAGCGGCGACGTGCAGATCTCGGGCCGTGCGGCGGGCGTCAATCCGCAGGCCGATCTGCGCATCTATCTCGACAACCGCGCCATCGCGACTGCGCGGGCCGAGGCGGGCGACTGGCGGCTGGACCTGCCCGCTATCGCGCCGGGCGTCTATACCTTGCGCGTCGATCAACTGAGCGAGGGCGGCGATGTGGCCTCGCGCTTCGAGACGCCGTTCCAGCGCGAAGACCCGGCCCGCGTGGCCGCCGCGCAGGCACAGATCGACGCGCAGAACGACGCTCAGGCGCAGGCCGAGGCTCAGGAACCTTCGGTGCCCGGGGGCGAGACGCAAATCGCGCCCCCGGCTCCGGATGCCGCGCAGGGCGAGGGGGGCGATGCGCCAGCCGTCACGGCCGCGCCCGCGACGACGCCCGACGAGCCCCTGGCGCCCGATGCGGAAGAGCCGGCGCAGATCGCTGTGCTCGATAGATCCGACATGACCGGGACCGGAACCGGGGCGCAAAGTAGCGGCCAGACCAGCGACGAGAGCCGCCCGGCGCCGCAAGGCGACAGCCGGGGCGCGGCGCCTGCTGCGACGGATGCGCAAGCCAGCGCCTCTGCCGCCCCGCCGCCACCCGCGCAATCGACGCAAACGCGGATTGAAACCGCCGCACCGCCGGCCAGTGCGGGCACCGAGCCCGACGGGGCCGCGCCGGACAACCGCACGCGCCCGGTTCCCGCGACGGCGCCGAGAGTTATGCCGACCGACCCGCAGCCCGCCGCGCGCGTCGCTACAGACATGCCGTCCTCATCGCCCCCGACCACCCCGGCGCCCAGCGTGTCGCTGATCACCGTGCAGCCCGGCCACACGCTGTGGCATATCTCGCGCGAGCGCTACGGGCAGGGCGAGCAATACGTGATCATCTACCGGGCCAATCGCAGCCAGATCCGCGACCCCGACCTGATCTATCCGGGACAGATTTTCAGTCTTCCGGACCGCTGAGACCCGCCAATTCGCCCGGTCTTCCGCCTTCGGGCTGGCCCCGGCGCGGCCGGGTGGCTATCTGTGTTCCCCGCGAGCCCGCCGCCGGATGCGCCACAGGGTGCATCCGCCGCCCCGTCGCCAGCCCGGAGCCTGAATGAGATATCGCCCCAGTTCGAACGCGCTGCCTTCCGATCCCAGCGAAACCCGCGCCTCGGGCTGGGCGACGATTACCAAGGTCGCGCCCTATCTGTGGCCCGAAGGACAGACAACCTTGCGCGCCCGCGTGGTGCTGGCAATGCTGGCGCTTCTGGCCTCGAAGCTGATCGCGGTGGGCACGCCGTTGCTCTACAAGGGCGCGGTCGATGCGCTCGCCCCGAGTGAGCTGGACGCAGGCTGGCTGGTGGGGATCGGCGCGGTCGGGCTGACCGTGGCCTATGGCCTTGCCCGGCTGATGAACAACGGCTTCCAGCAATTGCGCGACGCGCTGTTCGCGGCGGTGGCACAGCGCGCGCTGCGCAGGCTGGCGCTCGAAACTTTCACGCATATGCACCAGCTTAGCCTGCGCTATCACCTGACGCGCAAGACGGGCGGGCTGAGCCGCATCATCGAGCGCGGTGTGAAGGGCGTCGAGTTCCTGCTGCGTTTCCTCCTGTTCTCGATCGGCCCGCTGGTGCTGGAGCTTCTGCTGATCGGCGTGATCATGACGATCATGTTCGATGTCTGGTATATGGTGGTGATCCTCGGGGTGATCACGCTCTACGTGACCTATACCTTCCTCGTGACCGAATGGCGCGTGAAGATCCGGCGCGAGATGAACAAGCAGGATACCGACGCCAACCAGAAGGCGATCGACAGCCTGCTGAATTTCGAAACCGTCAAGTATTTCAACGCAGAGGCGCGCGAGAGCCGCCGCTATGACGGGGCGATGGCGGGCTATGAACAGGCCGCGCTGAAGACGTCCTATTCGCTGGCGATCCTGAATTTCGGCCAGACGGCGCTGATCACCTCGGGGCTGGTGGCGGTGATGGTCATGGCGGCCCGGGGCGTGCAGGCGGGGACGCTGACGGTCGGCGATTTCGTCATGGTCAACGCCTATATGATCCAGATCACCATGCCTTTGGGCTTTCTGGGCACCGTCTATCGCGAGATCCGGCAGGCGCTTGTCGATATGGGCGAGATGTTCGGCCTGCTCGAACAGCCGCCCGATGTGCATGAGAAACCCCGCGCCCCGGCGCTGGCGCTGCGCGGCGGGCATGTGACGCTGAAGGATGTGCGCTTCGCCTATGATCCCGCGCGGCCCATCCTGAAGGGGATCACGCTCGATGTGCCCGCCGGTCAGACGCTGGCGCTGGTCGGGCATTCGGGCAGCGGCAAATCCACCATCGGGCGGCTGTTGTTCCGCTTCTACGACGTGACCGGCGGAGCGATCGAGATCGACGGACAGGATATCCGCGACGTGACGCTCGACAGTCTGCATCAGGCGATCGGCGTGGTGCCGCAAGATACGGTGCTGTTCAACGACACGATCTTCTACAACATCGCCTATGGCCGGGACGAGGCCAGCGTGGCCGAGGTCGAGGCCGCCGCCAAAGCCGCGCGGATCCACGATTTCATCCAGTCCCTGCCTGACGGCTATGATACGCAGGTGGGCGAGCGGGGGCTGAAATTGTCGGGCGGCGAGAAGCAGCGGGTCGGCATCGCGCGCACGCTTCTGAAGGATCCGGCGATCTTGTTGCTGGATGAGGCGACCTCGGCGCTCGACACGCAGACGGAACGCTCGATTCAAGAGGCGCTGTCGGCAGCTGGGCGGGGGCGGACGGTAATCAGCATCGCGCACCGGCTCTCGACCGTGGTTGATGCCGACCGGATCGTGGTTCTGGAAGCGGGCGAGGTGGTCGAGACCGGCAGCCATGCCGAACTGCTGGCGCTGGGACAGCGCTATGCGCAGATGTGGGCGCATCAGGCAGCCGAGCGGATGGTGGATGCGGCGCAGTAAGGCGCAACCGTTTCTGTGGTGACCGGGAAACGCCGCGCTCAGGCCCCCGCAAGGGGAGCCTTCGCGCGGCGTGTCAGGGCCGGTTGGCCCCTCCGGCCCGGGCGGAGGGCGCGCGCCGTCAAGAGCGCGGCGTTACGGGCGCTTTGTCGGGCAGGTATTGATGCGCAGCAGTGAATAGAGCGGGCAGGTGCCGACGAGGCCCGTGACCAGCGGCACGAGACCCAGAAGGAACGCCCAGCGGTAGGGCGCCTCGGGGAAGACGAAGAAACCGGCGATCAGGGCGAGGCCTACGATGACGCGGAGGGCGCGGTCGAGACCGCCTTCATTGCGCGCGAACATGGGAATTCTCCTTTGGGGCAGACGGGGATGAGCTCTGCCCCTTGGATACGCCCCCACGATCCCGCCGTCTGTGACATGGTCACATCCCGGTCGTTACCCGACCGAGGCAAGCTGTCGCAGCCCCGTCTGATCGCGCAGAAGGATGCGCCCGCGCTCGGTGCTCACCAGCCCGCGCCTTGCCAGCGCTTCGAGCCGCCGCGACACGACCTCGCGCGCCGATCCGATCCGGGCGGCAAGGTCGGCATGGGTGGCGGTGATCGTGCCCTCGACTGCTATATCCAGCAGCGCCTGCGCCAGCCGGGCCTCGACCCGGGTGAAGGCCACGCGTTCCAGCAGATGGGTCATGTCGCTCATCCGGGCGGCGAAGGCGCGGAAGACCTGCGCACGGAACGGTTCGGAATGGTCCATCAGCGCCCGGAACAGTGGCGCGGGGATCACGGCGAGACGGGTGTCGCGGACCGTCATCGCCTCACCGGTATAGGGCTCGCCGCCCATCAGGCCCAGCGTCGACTGGATGCAGCTCTGGCCCGGTTCGATGGAATAAAGCAGGATCTCGCGCCCCGACGGCCCGGTGAGCGAGACCTCGACCCGGCCCGACAGCACCACTGCGAACCCTTGCGCGGTTTCGCCCGGGCCGAAAAGCCGGGTGCTGGCCGGAAGCCCGTGAAGGGGCAGGGCGTCGAGCCGGGCGCGATCGGCCTCGGCCAGTCCGGGAAAGGCCGCCTGCGCCCAGCCCTGCGGCATCAGCCGCGCCCGCGTTTCTCGAAGCGCGGCAGCATGGCCGAGAAATCCATGCCCTTGCCGTTTTCCTGCTCAACGAAATGTTCATAGAGCGCGGCGGCAAGCTGGCCCATCGGCGTGTCGGCATCGGCGCTTTCAGCCGCCTGTTGCGACAGACGCAGGTCCTTGAGCATCAGCTCGGCGGCGAAACCGGGCTTGTAGCCGTTATCGGCAGGGCTGGTCGCTCCGACGCCGGGGGCCGGAGTATAGGCGTTCATCGTCCAGCTATAGCCCGACGAGGTGCTGACGACATCATACATCTTCTGCCGGTCGAGCCCAAGCTTGTCGGCCAGCGCGAAGGCCTCGCAGGTGGCGATCATCGTCACGCCGAGGATCATGTTGTTGCAGATCTTGGCCGACTGGCCAGCACCGGCCGCGCCGCAATGGACGGCTTTCTGGCCCATGATCTCGAACAGCGGCTGGACGGTGGCGAAGGCCGCGTCGCCGCCGCCCACCATGAAGGTCAACGTGCCCGCCGACGCCCCACCCACGCCGCCCGAGACCGGCGCATCGAGCGCCCCCAGACCGGCGGCTTCGGCCTGTTCGGCCACGGCCTTGGCGCTGTCGACATCGACCGTCGAGCAATCGCACAGCACCGCGCCCGCCTTCATTGCCGGGATCACCAGATTGGCGACCGAGCGCAGGATCGCGCCGTTGGGCAGCATGGTGATGACCACATCGGCGTCCTGGACGGCCTCAGGGGCCGAGGTCGCCATGGTGATGCCCTCGGGCGCAGCGGCGGTGTCGAAACCGGTCACGGTATGGCCAGCCTTGATCAGGTTCTGCGCCATCGGCGCGCCCATATTGCCAAGACCGATAAAGGCGATGTTCATTGCGGCTCCTCCTCTTGATCCGCTGGCGCAGGCTGCGTCAGGAAAATGTCAGTTCGTTCTCGCCGAGGCTCGCGAGCATCGCCGCGACATCGGCCTCGGGCACGGCGTCGGGGGCGTCGTGGCGCCATTGGGGATTGCGATCCTTGTCGATGAGCAATGCGCGCACGCCCTCGATGAAATCCGCGTGCTGCATCGAGCGCCATGTCCAGCGGAATTCCTGCTGCAAAGCCTCGGCGAGGCTGGCCGGCGCGGGGCGCAGCATGGCCAGCGTGCAGGCCATCGACAGGGGCGAATTCCGCCCGATCGCCTTGAGCGTCTGCGCCGCCAGTTCCGAGTTATCGTCTTTGAGCGTCGACAGGAAATCGCCCATCGTCTCGCCCGCGAAGAGCGCGTCGATATGGTGTTGCTGCGCGGCCATGGTGCTTTCGGGGGTCGCATGGGCGGGCAGTTCGATCACGTCGCCGGTTTCGCAGAGCCTTGCTTTCACCGTGTCCCATTCGGCCTCGGGGATGAAGCGGTTGGCGAAGCGCGCGTGGATCGCGTCACCCGGACCCATCCGCGCCGACGTCAGCGCAAGATAAAGACCCAGATGACCCGGCGCGCGACCCAGAAGCCAGGTGCCGCCGACATCGGGGATCATGCCGATGCCGCATTCGGGCATCGCCATCTGCGTCGACTCGCCCACCACGCGGAAGGGGATGTGGCAGCCATAGCCCACGCCGCCGCCCATGACGAAGCCGTGCATGAAGCTGATGACAGGCTTGGGATAGGTCGAGAGCAGCAGGTTCATGCGGTACTCGTCGCGCCAGAAATCCCGGCCCATCGCGTAGTCGCCCGCCTTGCCCGCCGCGGTCACCTGCGCCACGTCGCCGCCCGCGCAAAAGGCCCGGTCGCCCGTGCCTTCAAGGATCACCAGCGCGACGGACGGATCGTCGCGCCACGCTTCCAGCGCCTCGGTCGTTTTCAGGCAAATGTCATGCGTCAGCGCGTTCAGGGCTTTGGGACGGTTCAAGGTCAGCCGCCCGGCGCGTCCATCCTTGCGGATGATGATTTCGGGTTCCATCAGCCCCTCTCAGCCAGCAGCGCCCGAACGGTGATCAGGCGCATGATTTCATTCGTGCCCTCAAGGATCTGGTGCACGCGAAGATCGCGTACGAGCTTCTCGATCCCGTAATCGGCAAGGTAACCATAGCCCCCGTGAAGCTGAAGGCACTGGTCGGCGATGCGCGATCCGGCCTCGGTAACGAATTTCTTTGCCATGGCGCAGAACTTGGTCGCATCGGGCGCCTTCTGGTCGAGCTTCCACGCCGCCTGCCGCAGGAAGGTGCGGGCCGCCTGCAGCTCGATCTCCATATCCGCCAGCCGGAATTGCAGCGCCTGAAACTGGTCGATGCTTTTGCCGAAGGCCTTGCGCTCGCCCATATAGGCCAGCGTCTGGGTCAGCGCGGCCTGCGCACCGCCCAAGGAACAGGCCGAGATGTTCAGCCGGCCGCCATCGAGCCCGATCATCGCGTATTTGAACCCGTCGCCTTCGGCCCCCACAAGGTTTTCCAGCGGTACGACGCAATCGTCGAACTGCACCTGACGGGTGGGCTGACTGCGCCAGCCCATCTTGTCCTCGAGCCCGCCATAGGACAGACCCTCGGTCCCATGCTCGACCACCACTGTGGAAATGCCTTTGGGCCCGTCATCGCCCGTGCGGCACATCACGACATAAACGTCCGAATAGCCGCCGCCCGAGATGAAAGCCTTGGTCCCGTTCAGTCGGTAGCCGTCATTGCCCTTCGCCGCGCGCGTCTTCAGCGCCGCCGCGTCCGACCCCGCGCCGGGTTCGGTCAGGCAATAGGACAGGACTTTCTCCATCGTCACGGCGGGGGCAAGGACGCGGGCCTTCACATCGTCCGAACCGAACTTGTCCAGCATCGCGGCGCACATATTGTGGATCGACAGGAAGGACGCGACCGAAGGGCAGGCCATGCTGAGAGCCTCGAACACCAGAACCGCGTCGAGCCGCGACAGCCCGGTCCCGCCGTTGTCCTCGCTGACATATAGTCCGCCAAGGCCCAGCTCGGCCAGTTTGGGCCACAGATCGCGTGGGATACTGCCCTCGGCCTCCCATTGCCGGGCATGAGGCGCGATATGCTCCTGCCCGAAGGCGTGCGCCATGTCGAAAATCGCGACCTGCTCGTCGCTCAGGGCGAAATCCATGCGCGTCCCTCCCTTGGCTCATGGAATTGAACACTCGTTAAATTCCGATTGTTTCAGGAGTTTTGCAACCATCCGCAAGCGCGACGTCGCGGCGCGGCTTTCATCGCAAGGCGGGCAGCAGCGCCCACTGTGTTCGCCCGTCACTGCGCGCCCGAAAGCAGCGCTTCCATTCCGCGTTCGGGCAGGCCGAGGATATCGAGAGCGTGCGATTCGCGACGCTGGATAGTGGACACGACCGAGGTCACCCCCTGCCACGAGCGCATGATCAGCTTGGCCATCTCGAAGCCTTCGTCATGGGGCGCGTAATAGACAAGCAGGGTCTGGCTGCCATTGGCGGGGCGGAAGATCTCGGCCTTCTGGGCCTGCAATTCCATCAGCCGGACGATATCGGCTTCGAAACCGCTGACATCCGACAGGTCGATCAGCTGTTTTTGCCCCGGCGAGCGGTCGGGATGTGCCAGATAGTCCCGGATCAGGCGCACGGTATCGTCGATCGAGACGAAATCCCAATAACGCACATAAGCAAGCCCGCGGGCGGGCAAAATCCGGAAACTCGCAGGCAAGGGACCCTCGGCAATCTTTGGTCAGACGGTCAAGGTAGGCGGGAAATCGCTCGGTTTCCACAAGTTCTTGCCTGCGAGCCGTTTTTGATGCCGCGTCAGCCGGTCACGATGACCTGCCCGCGCATCGACGGGTGAATGGCGCAGACATAATCGTAGGTGCCGGGCGTGTCGAAGCTCAGCTCGCCCGTGTCGCCACGATTGAGCCGCCCGGTATCGAGGCCCGCATCGCGGAAGGTCGCGGTATGGGGCGCGCCATCGGCATTGGTCCAGCGGACACTATCGCCTGTGGCGATGGTGATCGTGGCGGGCGCGAACGCCATGCCCTGGATCGCGACGTCGGTGGTGGCGGCCCGTGCGCGGGCGGCAAGGCCGAGCGCCAGCGGCGTGCCGGCGGCGAGGATCAGGGCCTTGCGGCGGGTCAGGTTTGTCATGGTCTTCTCCTGTAAGGGTGTTGGACCTCTGTGATGCCACAGGCCACGCGCCCCGCGCTGTTCCCTGCGGCACAGGGGCGCCGCAATACGCGAAGGGCAGAGCGATCATGCGGGCGTCGGCACCGTCGCTCAAAGACGAAGACCGTCAGATGCAAACGGCCGCCCCGAAGGGCGGCCGCGTGTCGTGCTTTATAGCGGTGCGTCAGTCCATCGCCTTGAAGGCGAATTCGCCACCTTCCTTGATGCCCGAGAACCAGCGCGCGGTGACGGTCTTGGTCTTGGTGTAGAACCGGAACGCGTCGGGGCCGTACTGGTTGAGATCGCCGAAGGCCGATTTCTTCCAGCCACCGAAGGTGAAATAGCTCAGCGGAACCGGGATCGGGAAGTTGATGCCGACCATGCCGACATTCACCTTGGCCGCATAATCGCGCGCGGTGTCGCCGTCGGCGGTGAAGATCGACGTGCCGTTGCCGTACTGGTTGTCCATCACCAGCTTCAGCGCCTCGTCATAGCTGTCACGGCGGACCACCGACAGGACGGGGCCGAAGATCTCTTCCTTGTAGATGTCCATCTCGGGCTCGACGCGGTCGAACAGCGACGGGCCGATGAAATAGCCGTTCTCATAGCCCTGCAGGCTGAAATCGCGGCCATCGATCTTCAGATCCGCGCCCTGTTCCACGCCCGAGCCGATCAGGCCCTTGATGCGTTCCAGCGCCTGACCGGTGATGACGGGGCCGTAATCCACGTCGTCGCCCGCCGCATAGGGGCCGACCTTCAGCTTCTCGACACGCGGGATCAGCTTTTCCATCAGCGCGTCGGCGGTTTTTTCGCCCACCGGCACCGCGACCGAGATCGCCATGCAGCGTTCGCCCGCCGCGCCGAAACCGGCCCCGACCAGCGCGTCGGCGGCCTTGTCCAGATCCGCGTCGGGCATGATCAGCATGTGGTTCTTGGCACCGCCGAAGCATTGCGCGCGCTTGCCGTTATTCGCGGCGCGGCCATAGATATACTGCGCAATCGGGGTCGAGCCGACGAAGCCCACCGCCTGAATCGTGTCATTGTCGAGGATCGCGTCTACCACTTCCTTGTCGCCGTTGACGACCTGCAGCACGCCGTCGGGCAGACCGGCTTCTTTCAGCAATTCGGCCAGCGCCAGCGAGGTAGACGGGCAGCGCTCGGACGGCTTGAGGATCATCGCGTTCCCGGCAGCCAGAGCCGGGCCCATCTTCCACAGCGGGATCATGGCGGGGAAGTTGAAGGGCGTGATGCCCGCAACGACGCCCAGCGGCTGGCGCATCGAATACAGGTCGATGCCGGGGCCGCCATCGTTCATGTACTCGCCCTTGAGCATATGCGGCGCGCCCATGCAGACCTCGATCACCTCGAGCCCGCGCTGCACGTCGCCGCGCCCGTCGGGCAGGGTCTTGCCGTGTTCAACCGAAACAAGCTCGGCCAGCTTGTCCATGTCGCGGTTGATCAGGTCGGCGAATTTCATCATCACCCGCGCGCGGCGCTGCGGGTTGGTGGCGCCCCAGGCGACCTGCGCTTCGGCGGCGCGCGCAACGGCGTCATTGAGTTCATCGACCGTGGCGAGCGCGACCTTGCCCTGAACCTCGCCGGTGGCGGGGTTCATCACGTCGGCGCTGCGGCCCGAGG
Source organism: Rhodobacter sp. NTK016B (assembly GCF_017303295.1). Taxonomy (GTDB): domain Bacteria; phylum Pseudomonadota; class Alphaproteobacteria; order Rhodobacterales; family Rhodobacteraceae; genus Pararhodobacter. Next base: position 205,202 of record NZ_JAFKOK010000003.1, read on the forward strand.
TGCCGGCGACCATCTTGCCGTCGATCCAGTGTCCGATATCCTTCATGGAAAGCTCCTCCTGCAACTTTTGCTGAACAATAGCCTTGCAGAAATGCCCTGAACAGAGGCAGTTTCCCAAAAGTGGTTTTGCAAAATTGCAGGGGTTCGGTGGCCGACTGGGATGATCTGAAGGTGTTTCTGGCCGTTGCGCGGGGCGAAAGCCTGTCGCGCGCCGGGCGGGTGCTGAAAATGGATGCGGCGACGGTCGGTCGCCGGGTCGCGCGGCTGGAAACCGCGCTGGGCGCGCGGCTGTTCACCCGCTCGCCGCAGGGCTACGGGCTGAGCGACGAGGGCGCGCGCCTTGTCCATCATGCCGAAACCGTCGAGGCCGAGATGGAGCGCGTACGCGAGGCGCTGTCGGGCCCGGGCGAGGGGATCAGCGGCCAGATCCGCATCGGCGCGCCCGATGGCTGCGCGAACTATCTTCTGCCGCAGGTCGTGGCCGGGATTGTGGCCGAGAACCCGGCGCTGGAAGTGCAGATCGTGGCGCTGCCGCGCGTCTTCAGCCTGACTCGGCGCGAAGCGGATATGGTGATCGCCGTTTCGCGTCCCGAGCAAGGCCGCGTGATCGCCACCCGGATCGCCGATTACCGCCTGTCGCTGGCCGCCAGCGCCGCCTATCTGGCCGATGCCCCGCCGCTTGCCACGTTGGACGATCTGCGTGCGCATCGGGTGATCGGCTACATTCCCGACATGATCTTCGACCGCGAACTCGATTACCTCGCCGATCTGGGGGTCGAGCAGGCGCCAGTCACCTCGAACTCGGTATCGGTGCAGCTCAACCTGATCCGGCAGGGGGCTGGGGTAGGGGTGGTGCACGATTTCGCGCTACCCGCGACTCAGGGCATCACCCGCGTGCTGACCCGGACCTTTCAGCTGACCCGCGCCTTTCACCTCGTGCGCCATGCCGATGACCGCAAGGTCCCCCGAATCGAGCGGTTCTCGCAAGCGCTGATCGCCGGGATGCGCGCCGAGATCGCCCGACTGGAAACGCAAGCGTGCGGGCAGGCTGCACGCTGAGCGGGCGGCGGGAATACGCTTGGCGGTTGGGCGTTTTCAACAGATTGCTGCCAAATGAAACCTTGACAGGATCGCGGGTGCGGTGTCCGATTTCAACGACATACATGGAAGCGGGAGGTGCCCATGCTTGTTAGCCAGATCCTGAAAAACAAGGCGACCGGAATCGTCACCATCGGGCCGAAGGCCACGTTGCGCGAAGTGGTCGAGCTGCTCTCGACCCGGCGGATCGGCGCGGTGGTCGTGTCCACGGACGGCAAGAAGGTCAAGGGCATCGTGTCCGAGCGTGACATCGTGCGCGAACTGGGCCGTGCCGGTCCCGACAGTCTGGATCAGCCGGTCGAAAAGGTCATGACCCGGGCGATCTATGGCTGCGCGCCGGGTGACAATACCGACTCGGTTCTGGAAACCATGACCACGCGGCGTTTTCGCCACATGCCGGTGATGGAAGACAACGTGATGGTCGGTTTCATCTCGATCGGCGATGTCGTCGCGGCGCGGCTGAGCGAATTGCAGATGGAAAAAGACGCGCTGACCGGGATGATCATGGGCAATTGAGACCCGCGTTTCGCGCCGGTGTCGCGGGGATGGCAGGATTGTCGCGCCCCGCGCGCCGGTGGAAAAAGGACGGCTTCGGGGTAATTTCTGCGCTTGCATAATCCGGCGCAATATTGTTGCGTGACGCGGACATGACATCCGTAAGGGGGACGCGATGCGCATCGGCCTTTATCCTGGCACTTTCGATCCGCTCACGCTTGGGCATATGGACATCATCACCCGAGCCTGCGCGCTGGTCGACAGGCTGGTGATCGGCGTCGCGATCAACCGCGACAAGGGACCGCTATTCTCGCTCGACGAGCGTGTGGCGATGGTCGAGGGCGAAACCGCCGCCCTGACCGAGCGCACGGGCACCGAAATCGTCGTGCATCCGTTCGAAAACCTTCTGATCGACTGCGCGCGCGATGTGGGCGCTGGCGTCATCATCCGCGGCCTGCGCGCGGTGGCGGATTTCGAATACGAATTCCAGATGGTCGGCATGAACCGCGCGCTCGACGACAAGATCGAGACCGTGTTCCTGATGGCCGATGCGCGCCGTCAGGCGATTGCCTCGAAGCTGGTCAAGGAAATCGCCCGGCTTGGCGGCGACGTGACCAAATTCGTCCCGGCGCCGGTGAACACTGCCCTGCGCGGCAAGTTCGGTCCCACGCTGGAACGCTGAGCGCGCTCAGGCGTCGGCTTTGGCCTTGGGCTCGCCCGGTTTCGGGCCCTTGGGCTTGACGTCTCTGGATCTGTTATCTTTGGGCGCGGCCGTGATTTCGGCCGCGCCTTTCTTCTGTTTTCCGGCATCGGCGCCGACATCCAGCCCGGCCACCACCGCGACCTCGTCCAGCGGTACGCCGCGCGTGCGGGCCGAATTGATCACCGCCTCGCGCAGGGTCTTGTCCGAGTTCAAAAGCTTGACGAAATGCGCCTCATCGAGCGTCAGCAGCGTGGAATGGGCGATGGCCGTGGTCTGGCCCCGGCGCAGGTTGCGCTTGAGCATCGCCAGATGGCCGAACATCTCGCCCGGACCCAGCCTGAGCACCTGTCCCGCGCGCACCTGTTCGACCGCGCCCGAAGCGATGAACCACACCCGGCGCGGCGCCTCATCGCGGCGCAACAACACGGTTCCCGGCGCCGCATAGATCGTGCGCATCTGGCGCATCAGCATCTTGCGACGGTCTGCGGGCATGTCGGCGAAAAGCGGGAAGGTGGCCACCAGTGCCTTGCGCTGGATCGCCAGATCCAGCGGCGGGCGCTTGGCCAGCTGTTTGCGCCGCTTGGCAATCCCGGCATCCAGCGCGTGACGCAGCTCGGGGCCGATCAGACCGTCATCGACCAGAGCCGCGTATTCGCGTTCCTCCTGCGACAGCACCATCTGCCGGATCAGGCGGCGTTCGAGCTCTTCGGCATAGCCGGGGAATTGCAGCCGCAGACCGTCCAGCGCGCGATCGGCTTCATCCATGCGGCGCTCGAGCAGGTCGTGCAGCAGCTCGGCCACGCGCTTGCCGTGGATGCGACGGATCCGGGTGTCGATGAAATCGTGCAGCTCGCGCAGGATCGGCGCTTCGGCCACCAGATATTCGAACCGGTCGGCGGTCTGTCGGGCCAGCGGTGCCGAGATCCGCATCCGATTGTGCAGGAAGCTGGCCACCCGATGCTCGCGCCCCGATTTGTGCACGCGCCGCGCGGTGCTGAGATAGGCCAGACGCCCACCGGTGCGCGTGCGCTCGATCAGGCGGTCGGCATCGGCGACCATCCGCGTGGCCAGCCGCGCGGGCAGCACCCCGTCGCGGAAGGCTTCAAGGATCAGATCCCGTTCGCGCCCGGCCAGCGCCACCAGCCCCAGCGTGATGCGGTCCCGGTCAGGAATGCCCGCGCCCTCGTCGGCATCGGTCACGGCAAGGTCCACGCGCTCGGCAAAGCGCTTGGCTTCGTCGCGCACCGTCTCGCGGGCCAGACCGAAATCGCGCGCGGTGTCGGCGACATTCTCGCGCACGCTCTGCAGCGCCACCGCGACCACCTGCGCCGACAGCGCCACGTCGAGCGGCGACAGCTTGTCCAGCCCCAGCCGGTGGATCACCCAGCGCAGCGTTGTGCCCTGCACGATCAGCGTGTAGAGCGTAAAGCCGGTGGCGACGATGCCGACGGTGCGCTTGATGTCGGCGGGAATGCGGAAGCTTTCGGTCACCGCCAGCGCCAGCGCCAGCGTCACCGCGCCGCGCAGCCCGCCCCACAGGATCGCCGTCCGCTGGCGCGTCTCGACCTTGGGGGACAATTGCATCCGTGTAAGCAGCGGCAGCAGCGCGAACAGCACGAGCGCGCGTGCCGCCAGCGAGGCCAGTACCGTGATCACCACCAGCACGATGTCCCAGGGCTGCGCGTCCGAGACCAGCCGGGGGATCAGGATCGCCGCCAGCACGAAGATCAGGCCGCCGGCCCAGTAGCCCAGCAGATCCCACGTATCCTGCAGCTTGGCCTGATTGGCGGGCGACAGCGTGCCCGGCGCGTTGAAGTTCAGCGACAGCCCCGCCGCCACCACCGCGATCACGCCCGAGGCGCCAAGGAACACCTCGGCCAAGACATAGGTCAGATAGGGCAGGGCCACGCTGAGCGAGACCTGTCCCATCGGGTGGTTGTCGAACCGCGCCATCGCGGCCAGCGCCAGCCGTCCCGCCAGCCATCCCGTCACGCTGCCCCCCAGCACCAGCCACGGGAACTGCACGAACACGTCGGACAGTTGCGGATTGGGGATGCCGAAGGCCACGAAGGCGAAGAACAGCGAGAACAGCGCGATGGCGGCGGCGTCGTTGAGCAGGCTTTCCCCCTCGACAATACGCGCCAGCCTCGCCGGCGCCGGTGTCGCGCGGAAGATACTGACCACGGCCGAGGGGTCAGTGGTCGACACGATCGCGCCGATCATCAGGCAGGCCATGATCGGCAGGCCAGCCAGCGGATACAGCGCCCAGCCCACGGCCATGGTGCTCAGCACGACCGCGACCACCGCCATCATCAGGATCGGCACCCAGTCATCCAGCATCCGTCGCAGGTCGATGGTCAGCGAGACCTGAAAGATCAGCGTGGGCAGGAAGACATACAGGAAGAAATTCGAGCGGATCGGCAGATTGTGGATCAGCTCGGCCGCGTTGGTCAGCATCTCGGAATCGCGAAACACCAGAAGCGAGGTCGAGGCCGCACCGATCAGGATGCCCAGAAGGGCCAGAATCACCGTCGCCGGCAACCGTGTGCGCGAGGCCAGCGGCTCTGACAAGCCGATGACGACGAACAGGGCGGCGGTGACCGCGACGACGGTGACGATATCCATGTCTCTAGAATAAAAACAAAAACCCCCGGCGCACAGGGGGGCTGGCGCGCCGGGGATGCAACTTTACGACATAGTTTGAAACAATTGGCACTTAGCCCAGCTTGGCGACCTCGGCTGCCGTGTCGAGCATCCGGTTGGAAAATCCCCATTCGTTGTCATACCACGCCAGCACGCGCACCATCGTGCCGTCGAGCACCTTGGTCTGGTCGAGCGCCACGATGGACGAGCGGCGGTCGTGGTTGAAATCGATCGACACGTTCTTGTCCCCGGTCACGCCCAGAATGCCTTTCAGCGGGCCATCGGCGGCGGCGGCCGACAGGGCGGCGTTGACCTCGTCGATGGTGGTGGGGCGCGCGGCTTCGAAGGTCAGGTCGACGGCCGAGACATTGGGCGTCGGCACCCGGATCGCCACACCGTCGAGCTTGCCGTCGAGTTCAGGCAGAACCAGCCCCACGGCACGCGCGGCGCCGGTCGAGGTGGGGATCATGCTGAGCGCGGCGGCGCGGGCGCGGTACATGTCCTTATGCATCGTGTCCAGCGTCGGCTGATCGCCGGTATAGGAATGGATCGTCGTCATGAAACCTTTGACGATGCCCACGCTGTCATTGAGAACCTTGGCCACCGGGGCAAGACAGTTCGTGGTGCAGGACGCGTTCGAGATGACCCGGTGCTCGGGCTTCAATGCGCCGTGGTTGACACCGTAGACGATGGTCGCGTCCGCCCCCGAAGACGGGGCCGAGACCAGAACGCGGGTCGCGCCGTTTTCGAGGTGGATCTTCGCTTTCTCGGCGGGCGTGAAGACGCCGGTGCATTCGAGCACCACATCGACATCCTTCCACGGCAGTTCCGCCGGGTTGCGCAGGGCGGTCACGCGGATTTCGCCGCCGCCCACATTCATCCAGGTCTCGCCCGTCGTGACCTCGCCGTCATAGCGGCCATGCACGCTGTCAAAGCGCATCAGGTGGGCATTGGTCTCGACCGGGCCGAGATCGTTGATGGCGACGACTTCGAGGTCGCTGCGTTTCTGGTCCATCAGTGCGCGCAGCACGAGGCGTCCGATGCGACCGAAGCCGTTGATGGCAAGCGTGGTGGTCATGGAAGCTCCTTGCCCCGGGGTTGCTGAGGCCGAGGCACATGTTTGCGCTAACAGCATATTTTGCGCGGAAAGTCAATCTTTCGCTCGCCGTGCGGGCAGGTGTCGCTAAAATTTCACAGCCGCTGCCCGCCGATCCGGCAGATCGGCGGGGCGGATGCCACGGCTTTGCGCAAACGGCTTCAACTGGCCGCGGTTGCGGGGCTGGTCTCGATCCCGGTGGCGACGAGGTCCTCGATCAGCAGGCTCAGCAATTCCCCCCGGTTCCCGACGCCCGCCTTGCGGTAGATGGCGTTGAGCTGGGATTTCACCGTCCCGGCGGCGGAGTGACGCAGGCCCGCGATTTCACTGATCGACATGCCCTTGACGGTGAAATGCGCCACGTCCCGCTCGGCCGCCGTCAGGCCCCATTGCGCGAACCGGGCGTCAACGACGTCATGGAACGCGCGCGCGGCAAGGCTTACCTGCTGTTCCAGATGCGCCTTGCGTTCGAGCAGGCGAAACAGCACCCGGATTTCAAAGGCGATCCCTGCGATCAGCGCCAGCGTGGCAAGCGTCTCGGCCACGAGGAAGGCTTCGAACGAGCCTTGTCCGCCGACCAGCACATCATGCAGGACATCGACAAGGAAATAGGCCGCACACAGGGATTGAAGCGCGATAAGGGCGGCGACGACGACGGGGCGGTCTGGGGCGGCTTGGGTCATTCCTGAGTGGTTAGCGTATCCGGAACGATCTTGTCACCGCTGATCATCGCGCGGGGCAGGTTGACGCCTGTGCGGTGGCTTTCCCACAGAACCGCGCCGATATGCACCACGATCGAAACCTCGGCCCAGGTCACCAGAACTTCGTGCAATTCCTCGACCCACTTTACGCCCCAGAAGGTGTTGGTCGTCATCATGTAGCCGCTGGCACCGATGGCGAGGATCGTCAGCAGCAGGTTGTAGATCATCAGCGCGCCCAGCGGCGTGTGACCCAGATGCGCCTGCCGCCGCCCGGTTGCGATGTCGGAGACCTGATGCATCGCCCCGCTGAGAGAGGGCGGAAAGCTTGAGAACCGGGCATAGCGCGTGCCGACCAGCCCCCAGAGCAGCCGGATGCCGATCAGCCCGACCGCGATATAGCCGATCCAGACATGGATCGCGCTTTCGGGATCGGTGAACAGGGCATTGGCGGCAAAGGCGATGACAAGGCTCCAGTGAAAGAGCCGGATGAGCGGGTCCCAGACCCTGACGCGGCGCATGGTCGTGGCGTCCTTTCGTTCGGTTGACGGGGCGGGCCGCGCCTTGCTGGCGCGGCCCGGCTTCAAACGAGGGGCAGGCGATCAGTCGTCGCTGTCTGCGCCGCGCACGATGTTCAGCGCGGTGTCGAGATAGATCTCGTAGCGCTGGCCGTCTTTCAGCGCATAGGCTTCGTACATCCCGTCTTCGGTCTGGACCGAGCGGACTTCGTAGCCCTGATCGGTCAGCATCGTGCGGATCTGGGCTTCGGTATCGGCGGGAACGGCGCCGCCCGACGCCAGCGCGGCGGTGGCGGGCAGAAGCAGGGCGGCGGCAAGGGCGAGGTATTTCATCGGAACGGTCCTTTGCTTGGGGTGTCATCAGCGCAGCGGGTCAACGGGGACGAGCAGCGTGCTGTGCCTTGCAGAAAGGACGAAACCGGCGCGGGCACCATGGGTCCGGGGTTCAGAAAGGGGCGGTCTCGGTCCCGGTTCAGCGGCCTCAACCAGGGTTTACGGACCCGCCGCAACGAAAAACGCCCGGCCATGGGCCGGGCGTTTCGAAGATCGGAAGTCGGAAGGGCTCAGATCAGGCGGCCCATCGCACCGGCCACATCGGCCATCCGGCACGAGAAGCCCCATTCGTTGTCGTACCATGCCAGCACGCGCACCGTGCGACCGCCCACGACCTTGGTCTGTTCGGGCGCGAAGATCGACGAATGCGAGGTGTGGTTGAAGTCGATCGAGACTTTCGGCTCATCGTCATAGGCCAGCACGGCACCCATCGCGCCGGCGGCGGCTTCGCGCACGACTTCGTTCACGTCCTCGACCGTCACGTCCTTCGAGGCGACGAAGGTCAGGTCCACGGCCGACACGTTCGGCGTCGGCACGCGCATCGAGGTGCCGTCCAGCTTGCCCGACAGTTCCGGCAGCACTTCGCCCAGAGCCTTGGCGGCGCCGGTCGAGGTGGGGATCATCGCCATCGCGGCGGCGCGGGCGCGGTACAGGTCCTTGTGGCGGCGGTCCAGCGTCGGCTGGTCACCGGTATAGCTGTGGATCGTGGTCATGATGCCCGATTCGATCCCGATCGCGTCATTGAGAACCTTCGCCAGCGGGGCCAGACAGTTGGTGGTGCACGACCCGTTCGATACGACCAGATGCTCGTTGGTCAGCATCCGGTGGTTCACGCCGTAGACGATGGTCTTGTCGGCGTTCTTGGCGGGGGCCGAGACCAGCACGCGCTTGGCGCCGCGCCCCAGATGCACGGCGGCTTTCGAGCGTTCGTTGAACTTGCCGGTGCATTCCAGAACGACGTCGACGCCTTCCCAGTCCAGATCGTCCGGGTTGTAGGTCGACATCACCCGGATCGGGCCACGGCCCAGATCCATGGTGTTGCCCTCGACGCGGATCGTGCCGGGGAAACGGCCATGGACCGAATCGTATTTCAGCAGATGGGCATTGGTTTCGATCGGACCCGTCGCGTTGATCGCCACGACCTCGACATCGTTGCGCGCGGCTTCCGCGATGGCGGCAAGGGTGCAGCGGCCGATGCGGCCGAATCCGTTGATGCCGAGGGTGATGGTCATGTGTCTGTCTCCGTCTGGGGTCGGAACGAGGCGGAAGGCAAAGAGGGCACGGCTTGCCCGGGGGAGGGTGCCTGACGTTCTGTCTGAGCCGGATATACAGGTTCGACTGTGGCAGAGAAAGGGCGAAAACTGCTATTTCGCAAGGCGTTAGCGCAAACCCTGAGGGGCGGATTCGTGTTTGCGATAACGCGGTGCAGCACGCCCGCTTTCCGGGCGCCATTGCATTGCCAGTCGTCGCATCCTAAGAGGGCGCGATCGGCCCGGCCGTCCCCTTTCGCCCTGCGCCTTGTCGCTCTTCGACGCATCCGACCTCGGCAGCCCAAAGTGTTCCAGATCCTCGCCCTTATCTACCTTGTCGTCGTGAACGTGGCCGCGTTTGCGGCCTTCGCGCGCGACAAGCGGCTGGCAATCGAGGGGCGGCGCCGTGTACCCGAGGACCGGCTTCTGGCGCTGGCCTTTCTCGGCGGCTCGATCGGCGCGAAGATCGCGCAGATGAGCCTGCGTCACAAGATCCGCAAGGAACCCTTCCGCCAGCAGCTGAATGGCATCATTTCGGTGCAGATCGTGGCGCTCGCGGCGGCGTTCGCCATCGCCTATCTGGCGCACTGAGTTACAGCGCGCCTTTCAGAATCTCAACGAACTCGGACACATGCGCTTCGGTCGTCGACCACGAGGCCACCAGCCGGCATTGATGGGGGTGATCGGGGCCGGCGCCTTCGGGCGGCGGGGCAGGCCAGTCGTAGTAAACCGCGCCCGCCTTGCGCAACGCCTCATGCGCCTTGAGCGGGAACTCGGCGAAAAGGATATTGCCGCCTCGCGGATGCACCAGCCGGGCACCGGCCTCGCGCAGGCCCACTTCCAGCGCCTCGGCGCGGGCATTCGCGGTGGTCGCCAGATCGCGCCAGAGATCGTCGGTCAGATAGGCCTCCATCTGTGCGCTCAGATAGCGATGCTTCGAGAACAGATGCCCGCCGCGCTTGCGCCGCAGCTCGAATTCCCATGCCTTGGCCGGATCGAAGAAGACCACCGCCTCGACGCCCATCAGCCCGTTCTTGGTGCCGCCGAAGGACAGCACGTCCACGCCCGCTTTCCACGTCATCTCGGCCGGGCTGCAGCCCTCGGCCACGATGGCATTGGAGAAACGCGCGCCGTCCAGATGCACGGGCAGGCCATGCGCCTTGGCAATGGCGCAAAGCCGTGTCACCTCGGCCACCGAATACCGCGCGCCGCGCTCGGTGATGTTGGTCAGGCTCAGCAGCCCTTTCTGCACATGGTGCACGCCTTCGGGCGCGTTGGCGAGAACCTGCTCGAACTGGTCGGCGTCGATCTTGGCATCCGGCCCGTCCAGCAGCGTCAGCTTCGCGCCGCCCGCGTAGAATTCGGGTGCGGCGCACTCGTCTTCCTCGATATGGGCGTGGCGGTGGCAATAGATCGTCTGCCACGGCTGGAGATAGCTGGCGATAGCCAGCGAATTGGCGCTGGTGCCGGTGGCCACCAGATAGATGGCCGCGTCCGGCGCCTCGAACAGGGTGCGGATCTTGTCGCGCACCCGGTCCATCAGTGCATCGGCGCCATAACCCAGGGCAAAGCCGTCATTGGCCGCGCCGATCGCGGTCAGAACCTGCTCGGGCACGCCCGAAGTGTTGTCAGAGGCCAGATACATCACAGCTCCTCGTCGATGATGTGGTCTTCCCAATCGTCCTCGGGGACGTCGAATTCGGGCACGGTGCGATCCCTGACCGAAATGCCCGCCCGGTGCGCCGATTGCGGATCGCCGGTGATCAGCGGATGCCAGTCGGCCAGCCCGCGCCCCTCATTCAGCCGGCGATAGGCGCAGCTTCTGGGCATCCAGTAGGTCACTTCGTCCAGCGTATCGGGCGTCAGCACCACGCATTCGGGCACGATGGTCTTGCGGATCTCGTAATTCGCGCAGCGGCAGGTGGAATCGTCGAACAGGCGGCAGGCGATATTGGTGAAGAATACCTCGCCGGTATCGGCGTCCTCAAGCTTGTTGAGGCAGCACTTGCCGCAGCCGTCGCACAGCGATTCCCACTCGGTGGGGGTCATTTTGGAAAGCGGCACGGTTTCCCAGAAACGGGGGCGTGGCGCGTCGGGCCGGGCAGGGACCGTGGAAGAGGGGGCCTTTGTCATGCCGCGACCCTGTACTTTTCGCCGCCGAAAGAAAAGGGGGTCACAGCACCCGGCGCATCAACGGACGATTGGGTTTCTGCCGCGCCACGGTTTCAAAGCCCGCCGCTTCGAAAACAGCGGTCGAGCCGACGAACAGCCCCACCGATTTCGACTGTTTGGCATGGTCCATCGGGCTGGCTTCCACAAGCCGCGCGCCGCTGGCCCGGGCATGGTCGATTCCCGCGTCGATCATGACCCGGCTCAGGCCCCGGCCCCGAAAGGGCGCACGCAGGAAGAAACAGCTAATCGCCCAGACGCCGGGATCGTCAGCCGGGCCGTCGGGCAGGGGTGTGGACGAGCGTCGCGGATTGTTCCATTGCGGCACCCGGGCGCGCGGGCCGATCTGCATCCAGCCTGCTGGCGCATCGTCAAACCAGAGCAGCAGGCCGGGCGGCGGGCCCTCGGCAATCCGCGCCATCATCAGATCGTGCTTATCCCCGGCACTCATCGCTGCGCGGTCCTTGGGGGGCAGCAGGAAATAGGTGCACCAGCATCCGTAGCACGCGCCGCTCGGGCCCATCACGGCCTCGAAATCGGCGCGGTATTCGGGCATGAGCGGACGGGTAACGGCGGCGGTCTGCATCGGGAACTCCTGCGGATGTTCCGCAAGTGTTCTTGTTTCGATTGCGCCTGTCAAGCGTGTGTGCCCGCAGGATTACTCGCGGGTGAGGATGGTCCGGGCGCGCTGGCTGTCGTGGTCCATCTGCTCGATCAGGGCGGGCAGCCCGTCGAAGGTCATTTCGGGGCGCAGATACTCGACCAGAGCGACCGAGAGGTGCTGATCATAAAGATCGCCCGCGAAATCAAAGAGATGGACTTCGAAATTCGGCGTGTTCTGGCCAAACATCGGGCGCACGCCAAGACTGGCCACACCGTCATGGAAGCCCCGATGCGCGCCGCCCAGCACGGCGACCTTGACGGCATAGACCCCAAGCTTGGGCAGATGCAGCCGGTCCACCATCATATTGGCCGTGGGATACCCCAGCGCGCGACCGCGTTTCTCGCCATGCACGACGGCGCCGTCGATGCGGTGGTAATGGCCCAGCATTTCGGCGGCATCGCGCGGACGCCCCTCGGCCAGAGCCGTGCGGATCGCGGTCGAGCTGATCGCGCCATCCTCGCCGCCGATCAGCGACTGCACGCTGACCGCGAAACCCATTTCCTGCCCCAGATCGGCCAGCATTTCGGTCGTGCCCGCCCGCGCCTTGCCGAAACGGAAATCCGAGCCGACGACAACGTGCTTGATACCCAGACCGTTGACCAGAACCTCGCGCGCGAAGGCCTCGGGCGGCAGCGCGGCAAGGTCGAGCGAGAAGGGCAGCTCATACAGGATATCGACGCCCACCTTTTCAAGCCGGTTACGCCGCGACTCGGCGTTCATCAGCCGGAATGGCGGGGCGTCGGGCGCGAAGACTTCGCGTGGATGGGGTTCGAAGGTGATGACGCCCAGAGGCATGCCGGGACGACGCGCGCCCTCGATCACCGCCTGATGGCCCAGATGGACACCGTCGAAATTGCCCATCGCTGCAGACGCACCCTTCTGGGTCTCGTCAAGGCCGGTCCATGAAGTGACTATCTGCATTCTGCCCCGCGGCACCCGCCGCGGCTCCCGCAGGGGATGGCGGCCTCAGTCGAACTTGCGGCTGGGCGCCAGAACCAGCGCCTCGCCCTTCAGAACGGTGGTATTGCCCACCGTGCAGCGACATTCAAGGGTAACGCGGCGCTTGGCATACTCGATCTCGCGCACGGTGACCTCGGCCAGCACCACGTCGCCGGGACGCACCGGGGCCAGAAACTTGAGCGACTGGCCCATATAGATCGTGCCGTGACCCGGAAGCTGTTCGCCGATCACCGCGCTGATAAGGCCCGCCGTCAGCATGCCATGCGCGATACGTCCTTCGAAAATCGTGTCCTGCGCATAGGAATCGTCCAGATGCACGGGGTTATGGTCGGTCGAGACCTCGGCGAACAATTCGATATCGCGGTCGGTGATCTCTTTGCGCAGATAGCGCGAGAGACCGATTTCGAGATCCTCGATGCAGATCGTGCCGCGGGGCAGATTGTCGTTCGGACGGCTGTCAAGCATGGCGCGGGTTCCGGTTTGATGTCCCATGGGGCTCACTTGTGTGCTGCAGTGCAACATAACGCCGGCCGGGGACGAAATCAACACGGTTGAGTAATAATAGGTCGCATGTTGCCATAAAGTCGAAATTTAATTGCGCGCTCATTCTGGCGCGAAGGCCGGTTTGCGCGGCCATAATGCTGAACAGATGTAGAATCCCCCCGGAAACCGCGCTACCCATGGCGCCAGGGACGGAGGGGCCGTGAACGGCCCGAGGAGGGGCCAATGAGCGAGCGCGCCAAAACCGCATGGCTGGCGGTGGGGATCATGACCTTTGCGGGGGCGATGTGTTCGGCCCATGTGGGGAAATTGCCGCCCGCGCTGCCGCTTATCCGAACGGATCTGGATTTCGGACTGGTGGCTGGCGGCTTCGTGTTGTCGATGTTCAACGCGGTCGGCATGACGCTGGCCGTGCTGTTCGGCGGCCTTGCGGACCGGACGGGCCGGATGCGGATGGTGGGCTTTGGGTTCGCCTGTCTGGTTCTGGGCGGGATCATCGGTGCCACCGCGCAGAGCGTCGAGGCGATGCTGCTGAGCCGCTTCATCGAAGGCGTGGGTTTCGTCTCGGTCACCGTCTGCCTGCCCTACGCGATGGTCGCGGCCTCGGCCCCGCGCGATCAGGGTATGGTGCTGGGGATCTGGAGCATCTACCACCCGACCGGCATGGCGATAACCATGCTGGCCGCGCCTATCATGCTCTGGGCCTTCGGCTGGCGCGGAACGTGGTGGTTTCTGGCGGTCGTCTCGCCGCTGGTGGCATGGGCGGTGCTGAACCAGATGCGCAAGCTCGATCTGCCCAAGCCCTCGGGCGCGCCCTTCCTGCATCTGGCGCTCGATGCGCTGCGCACGCGGGGCTTCCAGCTGATCGCGCTGGTCTTCTGCGCCTATGCGTTCCAGTGGGTGACGCTGATGTCGTGGCTGCCGACCTTTCTGACCGAAAGCTTTGCCTCGGACCTGTCCTTTGCGGCGCTGATGACGGCGCTGGTGGTGCTGATCAACGCGCCGGGCTGTCTGTTCGGCGGATGGGTGATCCGGCGCGGGGGCCGGACCGGGCCGATGATCCTGACCGGGACGGCGGTCATGGCCCTGTGCACGCTGGGGATTTTCCTGCCCGGTCCGCCCGTCTGGCTCAGGATCGTGCTGGCGCTGGTCTTTTCTTTTGCGGGCGGGCTGATCCCGCCGGCGCTGTTCACCTGCGTGCCGCGCTTTGCGCCCTCGCTGCGCCATGTCAGCGCGGGCAACGGGATGCTGATGCAGGGCTCGTCCATGGGTCAGTTTATCGGTGCGCCGATGGTCGCGGCTGCCGTCTCCTTCGGCGGTGGCAACTGGGTCTGGGCGCTGGGTCCGATGCTGGTCTTCTGCGCGATCACCGCCGTGGCGGGCCACCTGCTGGGCAGGCAGCCCGCGCCCGATAGCGTGGCATTCAGCAGGTAACCTTAGCGGATGGTTTTAGCGAATGGTCTTGAGGGCGGTGCCCCATTTGACCAGTTCCGACAACATGCCCTCGGCGCCTTCGACCATCTTGTCGTTGGCCTCGAATACGCCTTTTTCGTTGATGCTGTCGGCGAACATCGGCAGCGGCACGACCTGCTGGATCGGCATCACGCCGTTATTGACCAACAGCATGCGCAGTTCCTGAGACGAGCGCAGCCCGCCCGAAATGCCGCCATAGCAGACCACGCCCGCGACCTTGTACTTCCATTCCTGACTCAGGCACTGGATCGCGTTGACCAGCGAGGCAGGGGCGAAGAAATCGTATTCCGGCGTCACGAAGATCAGCGCGTCGGCGCCTTCGATCGCCGCGCTCCAGCGTTTCGTGTGATCGTGCTCGTATTTCTTCATCGCCGGGTGGTTCGGCTCATCAAGCAGCGGCAGCCCGATCTCGGCCAGATCGACCAGCTCGACATCGAACGCGTCGTTCTTGCGGGCGAGTTCGTCGATCCAGCGGGCAACGGCAGGGCCTTTACGGGTGGGGCGCGTGGACCCGATAATGATTTTCAGCGAAAGCGTCATGATCTCTCCTTGTCTGTCCGGCAAAAGGCCCGGCGCGCAGGGGGCCGGGCTTTTCGCAATGTCGGGTTGTTAAGCGTCAGTTAGCCCGCGGCACCCCGCAAGCAAGACCGCTCAGCGCAAGCGGCCGATGGCGTAACGCGGATGCAGATCCTCGGCCTTGAGCCATGTGTCCAGCAAACCGGCATCGGGGGCCGCGACATCCGCGCCGAAACGCTCGGCTTCCAGCCCGCCGGTGACGAAAAGCGCGTCGATCCCTTCGGCCTGTGCGCCGCGAATATCCGTGCGCACGCCGTCGCCAATGGCCAGAACCGCGTCGGGCTCGTATGTCAGGCCCTTTTCGGCAAGGATATTGCGCGCCAGATCGTAGATCGGCGGATACGGCTTGCCGAATTGCAGAACCTCGCCGCCCATTTCGGCGTAAAGCTCGGCCAGCGCACCGGCGCAGGGGATGCGGGTATCGCCGAAATCGACCATCAGATCGGGATTGGCGCACAGCATGGTCAACCCGCGCGCCTTGGCGCTCAGGAAGCGGCCGCGATAATCCTCGGGCGTTTCGTTGAACTCGTCGAAGGGGCCTGTGCAGATGATGCCCTCGGCCTCGTCCAGCTCGACGCGCTCGATGGGCGGCTGGTCCTGCAGCCAGTCGGGGATGATGCCGAACAGATCCTCGTCCTTGCCCGGCCCAAGATGCCACAGCTTACGCCCGGCGGCGCCTTGCAGCATCGCCACCTGCGTCGCATCGCCCGAAGCGGCGATGGCGTCATAGGCATCCTCGGGCAGGCCCATCTGGTCGAGCCGCTTCTTCACCGAATGCCGGGTGCGTGGCGCGTTGGTCATCAGCACGACGGTGCCGCCCTTGGCGCGAAAGGCTTGCAGCGCGGCCACGGCCTCGGGGAAAAGCGCCTTGCCGTTATGCAGACAGCCCCACAGGTCGCAGTAGAGCACGTCATAGGGGTCCGAGATCTCGGCAAGCGATGCGATCAGCTGGGTCATAGGGGTCCTTTCGTGACGCCGTTCCGCCGTGAAGGGGGACACGCATTGACGGGGGGCAGGGCGGGTTTATCCTTCCCCTGATGCCGGGGCAACGCCCGGACGAAAAAAGGTAACGCAATGCAAGACCCGATCGATCCCGTCAAACTCGACCGCCTGGCAGAAGTCGCCGTCAAGGTGGGGCTGAACCTGCAGCCCGGCCAGGACCTCGTGCTGACCGCGCCGGTCAGCGCCCTGCCGCTGGTGCGCCGGATTACCGAGCATGCCTACAAGGCAGGCGCGGGCGTGGTGACGCCGATCCTGTCGGATGACGAGGTGACGCTGGCGCGCTACCGCCATGCGCGCGACGAGAGCTTCGACAGCGCCGCGTCGTGGCTCTATGACGGTATGGCCGCCGCCTATGACAACGGCGCGGCGCGGCTGGCCATTGCCGGGGGCGACCCGATGCTGCTTGCCAACGAGGATCCCGACAAGGTGGGCCGCGCCAACAAGGCGATGTCGATGGCCTATACCCCCGCGCGCGAGCGCATCACCCGCTTCGCCACCAACTGGAGCATCGTCGCCTGGCCCGATGCCGCCTGGGCGCGGCTGGTCTCGCCCGATCTGTCCGAGCATGACGCGCAGCGCCTGCTGGCGGACGCGATCTTCGCCGCCTCGCGCGTCGATGACGGCGATGCGGTCGCGCGGTGGGAGGCGCATAACGCTGAACTGAGCCGCCGCTCGGCATGGCTGGACGGACAGAATTTCTCGGCCCTGCATTTCACCGGGCCGGGCACCGATCTGCAGGTCGGTCTGGCCGAAGGGCATCGCTGGCTCGCCGGCGCGACGGCCAGCACCAACGGCATCACCTGCAACCCCAACATCCCCACCGAAGAGGTCTTCACCACGCCCGATTGCCGCCGGGTTACGGGGCATGTCTCGGCCACCAAGCCGCTGTCGCATCAGGGCACGCTGATCGAGAACATTCAGGTCCGGTTCGAAGAGGGCCGCATCGTCGAGGCCAAGGCCACCAAGGGCGAGGCGGTGCTGCAGAAGGTGCTCGATACCGACGAAGGCGCGCGGCGGCTGGGTGAGGTGGCGCTGGTGCCGCATGGCTCGCCGATCTCGCAATCGGGGATGCTGTTCTACAACACGCTGTTCGACGAGAACGCCGCCAGCCATATCGCACTCGGCCAGTGCTATGCCACCTGTTTCCAGGGCGGCGAGACGATGGCTGCGGACGAGGTCGCGCGTCGGGGCGGGAATTCCAGCGCGATCCATATCGACTGGATGATCGGCTCGGACCAGATCGATGTCGACGGCATCACCCAGTCGGGCGAGCGCGTGCCGGTGATGCGCAAGGGCGAATGGGCATGAGCGGGTGGTGCGTGCCCAGCACGCACCCTACGCCGTTGTCTTATACTGGGAACGGATGCCTGTTGTCCTGACGCTGTAGGGTGCGTGCTGGGCACGCACCGCTCCGGCAGACAGGACAGAAAGCCGCCCCGGGGGGCGGCTTTTGTCATCGGTATCAGGTGCGGCCCTCAGTCGAGGCGCATATGGATATTGGCGTGCGGCAGACCCTCATCGTCACACGCGCGCCGGGAGACCTCGCGAAACCCGTAGCGCCGGTAGAAGCGCAGGGCCCCGGCATTCTCGGCATAGACCTCGAGCTCCAGCGCGTTGCGCCGGGCCCGGGCGTGGTCCAGAAGCGCGCGGCCTATGCCGCGTCCCTGTGCCTCGGGCGCGACGAACAGCCCGCCAATGAAGTCGCCCAGCAGGCTGATGAAGCCCAGAGGATGGCCATCTGCGGCCTCGGCCACGAAGGTTTCGGCCATCGGCAGATAACGCGTTTCGATCAGTGTTTGCTGCTCTTCGAGCTGCGCGCGGCCCAGAAAGCCATGCGCCCCGAGCGAGGCTGCAAGCCATAGCGCAGACAGCGCCTTGGGATCGCTTGCGCGATTGTTTGCCGGGTCATAGGCCCGGATCGTCTGGATGGGATTGGTCATGTTTCATCCACAGAAAATATCAATACGGCGGCACACCCATGGGGCGGCCGGGTTCTCAGCCGTCTGACGGCTCAGCGCTGATTTCTGTGCATGAAACTCCTTCTTCCGGACCCTCGCTTTCCGAGGGGGCAGGGCACCCGGCGTGACAGCCGGGTGCCCCATAATGATCGCCCGACGCTTACAGCAGCGCCTTGGCTTTGGCCACCGTCGCCTCGGCGGTGATGCCGAACTTCTCATAGAGCGTTTCGGCGGGCGCCGAGGCACCGAACGAAACCATGCCCACGAAGTCCGATTTCTTGGCCCGCTCGCCCAACAGCCAGCGGTCCCAGCCGCCGGCGCGAACCGCGGCTTCGATCCCCACGCGGACCGGGCCCGCAGGCAGGACGCGCTTGCGATACGCCTCGTCTTGCTGCGCGAACAGCTCCATGCAGGGCATCGAGACGACCCGCGTACCGATGCCTTCGGCTTCCAGCATCTCGCGCGCCTTGAGGGCGATTTCGACCTCGGAGCCGGTGGCGATCAGGATCACGCGGCGCTTCGCCTCGGCCTCGGCCAGCACATAGGCGCCCTGGCTCACGAGGTTCTTCGAGGTGTTCTGCGTGCGCGCCTGTGCCACGCCCTGACGCGAGAGCGAGATCACCGACGGCGTCGTCTTCTGCTCCAGCGCGCATTCCCAGGCCTCGGCCGCCTCGACCACATCGGCGGGGCGGAAGACCAGCGTGTTGGGCGTGGCGCGGCTGATCGCCAGATGCTCGACCGGCTGGTGGGTCGGGCCGTCTTCGCCCAGACCGATGCTGTCATGCGTCATGACATAGACCACCGGGATCCCCATCAGCGCCGACAGGCGCATCGCGGGGCGGGCGTAGTCGGTAAAGGCCATGAAGGTGCCCGAATAGGGCCGGATACCGCCATGCAGCGCCAGACCGTTCATCGCCGAGGCCATGCCGTGTTCGCGGATACCCCAATAGACATAGCGGCCCTTGCGGCTTGCCACGTCGAACGCGCCCAGATCGTCGGTCTTGGTGTTGTTCGAACCGGTCAGGTCGGCCGAGCCGCCCATCGTGTCTGTGACGATCGGGTTGATCGCTTTCAGCGCCACTTCGGACGCCGCGCGGGTCGCCATCTTCTTGGGCGTCTCGATCGCGTCGCGTTTGACCTTGCGGATCGCGGCGGTCAGGCGCTTGGGCAGCTCGCGTGCGAAGATGCGCTCGAACTCGGCCTGTTTGGCCGGGGCGAGGGCGACCATGCGGGCTTCCCAGTCCTTGCGCTCCTGGGCGCCTTTCGCACCGATGGCTTCCCATTCGGCCTTGATGTCGGACGGGATCTCAAAGGCGCCGTGTTCCCAGCCATAGACCTTGCGGGTATCGGCGATGAGCTGGGCGTCGGTCAGCGCGCCGTGGCCTTTCGAGGTATCCTGCGCCGACGAGCCCACGGCGATATGCGTGGCACAGGCCACCATCGCGGGACGCGGCGAGGCCTTGGCCTCGGTGATGGCGCGGTCGATATCGGCGGGGTCATGGCCGTCGCATTCGAACACGTCCCAGCCCGAGGCCGCGAAGCGCGCCTTCTGGTCGGTCACGTCCGACAGCGAGACCTTGCCGTCGATGGTGATGCCGTTGTTGTCCCAAAGCACGATCAGCTTCGACAGCTGGTGACGCCCGGCAAGGCCGATCGCCTCCTGGCTCACGCCCTCCATCAGGCAGCCGTCACCGGCGATGACATAGGTGTAGTGGTCCTGCACCTTGGCGCCCCAGCGCGCGCGCAGATGCTCTTCGGCCATGGCGAAACCGACCGAGTTTGCGATGCCCTGACCCAGCGGGCCGGTGGTGGTTTCGACCCCCTTGGCGTGGCCGTATTCCGGGTGACCCGCGGTGATCGCGCCCCATTGGCGGAAGTTCTTGAGCTGCTCAAGCGTCATGTCCGCATAGCCGGTCAGATGCAGCAGCGAATAGATCAGCATCGAGCCATGGCCCGCTGACAGGATGAAGCGGTCGCGGTCGGCCCAGTCGGGCGCAGAGGCGTCGAACTTCAGATGATTGCGGAACAGCACGGTGGCGACATCGGCCATGCCCATCGGCATGCCCGAATGCCCGGAATTGGCCGCGGCGACCGCGTCCATGGCCAGAACACGGATGGCGGTGGCAAGGCGCCAGTGATCGGGGTGCGTGTCTCGAAGCGTGGCGATTTCCAAGGCAGCGTTCCTTCACGGTGGGGAATGTTAGCGCAGGCTCTTAACAGGGATCGGACCAAGATCAAGCGTAGCAGGCAGGAACTGGCGCGCGAAGGGCGCTGATCGGTTGGAAAGGCGCGATTTTCAACCTATTCTCGGACAAAACTATTCCGGACCCGCGGGCGGCATGATTCGTGTGCCGCGAGAACCGGGCTGTCTCGAGGAGAAGCACATGAGCGATCTGGCTCCCGTTGAACGCAGGCTATCGGCGGCGCTCGACCGGATTGCGTTCCAGTTGGAAAAGGGGGCCGCGAAAGCGGCGAAAGGGTCGGTCTTCGGGCTGGGCCGTCCGGCCGAGGCCGCGCCCGATCCCGAACAGGCGGCCACCATCGCCAGCCTGCGCGACGCGCTGGAAAAGGAACGTGCGGCCAATTCCCAGCTTTCCGAGCGGGTGCATCAGGTCAAGCAGCGGCAAGAAACCACGATCGGGCAGCTTGAACGCCGTCTTGCGCGGCTGACAGAACAGCTCGATCTGCAGAGCCTCGAAATGCTGCGGCTGAAAAAGGCCAATGCCAAGCTGATGGAATCGAATACGGCCCTGCGCGAAGCGCAGATCGAAGGCTTCCCCGACGCCACGCTGATCAACAAGTCGATTTCGGCCGAATTGGAAGCGCTGCAGGCTGAACGCCGCGCCGAGATGGCCGAGATGGAAGAAATCCTGTCGGAATTGAAGCCGCTTCTTGCGGCGGATGCGCGCTGAGCCGGAGGCCCCCATGCCCAACGAAACCGTTACCATCGGCGGCAAGAATTTCGATGTCGCCTGCCAGCCGGGCGAAGAGCATTACCTGCGCGCCGCCGCCGCCCTGCTCGATGCCGAGGCGACGACGCTGATCGGCCAGATAGGCCGGTTGCCGGAATCCAAAATGCTGCTGATGGCGGGCCTGATGCTGGCCGACAAGACCGCCGGTGCCGAAGACCGCGTCAAGCAGCTCGAAGCCGAGATGGCCGAGCTGCGCGCCGAGACCGAACGTCTGCGCGCCACGCCCCCGACCAGCGCGCCGACCCTGCCCGAGGGCACGCTCGAACGCATGGCCGATCTGGCCGAGCGGGCCGAGGCCATGGCCGAGGATCTCGAAAACCGCTGAGCCGCGTCAGCGCCGGATCTCGGCTTTCAGCCGCCGCGCGGTCTCGATCAGCGTATCCAGCGCCTCGGGCTCGGTCACTTCGCGCGCCAGACGCAGCTGCAGGCCGTTTTCGGTGATCATCACCAGCGGCTGCTCGCCCTTGCCGAAGACCGACAGCGCGCGCTCGGCGGCAGCGGCATCGAACCATGGCGCGGGATCGACGCTGGCGAGGATCGTCAGGTCCAGACCCGGCGGCACCGGCTGTTCGTCGATCTCGCCCAGATACTCGCCGACATCGTCGCCCAAAATCCGTCCGATCAGCATTTTGCCGATTGAATTGTCGAAGATCCCCGCGAAGGTGCTTGCGGCCTGCGCCATGCCCTCGCGCATTTCCTGCGCATAGATCGCGATACCGCCGGGCATACGGGGATCGTCGAACTGAACCACCGCGCTGCCGCCCGAGCGGCTGCGGCCATTGCCCGATTGCTTCTTGTAGCGCCGCTTGACGATCAGCGTCATGCCTTGATGCGGGTCCTCGAACAGCGCCTCGGCGCCCTTTCCCCGGATCGTGCGGTAATCATGGGTCAGTCCATGCGCCTCGGCATAGGCCCGGTAGCCGGCCTTGATCTGCTTGTTGCGCTGGATCGACCGCCAGATCATGACGCCCATGAAGGCAAACATCGCCGCAAGGCCGATAAAGGTGATCGTCGCTTCCATTCCGTGTCTTTCCGTCTCAATCGTCGTCTTACAGGGCCGCGCGCCTTCGCGGCCACTGCAACCGCCCATAAGTAGCCGGGGCAGGGCGCGCGGTTCAATCGTCACGGACCGGGACACGAAAAAAGGCCGGTGCGCTGCACCGGCCTCTTGTTTCTGAACCCGAAGGCGGTCGCCTCAGGTATTCGCTTCGCGGATCTTGTTCGCGGCGTCCTTGTCATAGGTCACGCCCTTGGCGTCGAACAGCTGGTCCAGCTCGCCCGACAGCGTCATCTCGGTGATGATATCGCAACCGCCGACGAATTCGCCCTTCACATAGAGCTGCGGGATCGTCGGCCAGTCCGAGAAATCCTTGATGCCCTGACGCACATCGGGATCGGCCAGCACGTCGATATCGGTGTACTCGACCCCCATGAAGTTCAGGACACCGGCGACGCGGCTGGAGAACCCGCATTGCGGCATGGTTTTCGAGCCCTTCATGAACAACACGACATCGGTGCTGTCGACTTTCTCGCGGATCTGATCCTGAACGCTCATCTTGGGTCCTTTCCTCGGTGCGCTGTCGGGCGCGTGTTTCTGTGCGGGCCGGAAACGATGTCCGGCGCGATTGTGGTCTCAGATAATCCCGAAATCGCGGGCGAGAAGCCCCGACCCGGCAAAGATTGCAAGCCCCAGCACGATCGCCGTGACCCGGCGCAGGCGCTCGCGTCCGGCGGTGAGGGGTGTCAGACGCCAGAGCCAGAACACGGCCAGCCCGGTCAGCGCCAGATGAAAGACCCGCGCCATGGCGATATCCGGCGGCGCCATCTCGACCTCGGGCCCGGTGATTGCGGCGTGGGCAGCCAGCCCGATCAGCGCCGCCGCGTTGAGCATGGCCAGCCGCCAGCCCGACGGATCGCGGCTCTCACGCATCGCTCTTCCTGCGCGGCTCGGGCTCAATCCGGGGCCTTGGTGGTCAGCGCCAGCGCGTGCAGGTCGCCGTTATGGCCGTCCATCTTGCCTTTGAGCGCGGCATAGACGGCGCGCTGCTGCTGGACCCGGTTCTGGCCCTTGAAGCTGGGATCGATCACCTCGGCGGCGTAGTGATTTCCGTCGCCGGCAAGGTCAGTGATGGTGATCTGCGCCGAGGGAAAGCTCTCGCGCAGCAGGGTTTCGATTTCGGTCGCCGAGATGGGCATGCGCGTCTCCTTGAGTTGAGACAGATGTAAAACCCGGTGGGTTTGGGTGCAAGTCCCGGCTCCGGCGCCCAGCGCGTTAAACATGCGCCCTGAGGGATGCCAAAAAGGCCCGCAGCCGCTTATCAAGCCCTGATGCGGCATGCGCGCGCAAGGTCTCCGGCGTCCAGCCGGCCTCAGGCGCATAAGCAGCGCGCAACGCCGAGCGCTCGCTCGCAAGCGCATCGGGCAGGGTCAGACGCTCTGCCGCCACCAGAAGTTCCAGCGCGGCATGGACGCGGTGCAGCAGGGTCAGCGCCTCGGCCATCGGGGCGCGCAGGCTGGTATCGTTCTGCCAGTCGGCGCCCGCGAAGATTTCGCCCACCACCCGTTGCCCCGCGCCTAGGCAATCGTAAAGCCCACAGCCGCGAAACCCCTCGGTTTCCAGCCGGTCATGGATCGTGCAGGCATGGCCCGACAGGTTGGGGCAGGGATGCAAAGCGGGCTTGTCGAAGGCGAAAGCCTCGCCCTTGTCGAAGGGCAGCGCCATGCAGCACAGCGCCGCGCAGGCCGAGCAATCGGGGGTGAGATCGGGAAGATCGTGCATGACCTCCCCCTGCCGCGCCCCGCAGGACGAAACAACCCCCATTTTCACTTTGCCGGAAATACTCACGGGGATTTCTAAGGGGGGCGTGCCCCCCTTGGAGCGGGGGGCGCGGGGGGCTTGCAGCCCCCCGCCGTGCCTCAGTTCCGTCCCGCGTGACGGTCGGTCAGGAAATCGCCGCCTCGAACGCCCCGCGATAGAGCGCCGACAACTCGGCCAGCGGGGCCGAGGATCCGCCGACGCTGAACGTATCGCCGCCGAACTTGCCGACCGAGGTCAGCGTGACGCCGGCCGCGCTGGCCGCGACCATCAGCGCTTCGGCCCGGTCGAACGAGCAGGCGACGAGATAGCGCGCCTGATCTTCGCCGAACAGGAACTCGGTCGTCGCGGCGTCGAGGCTCACGCCGATCCCGGCGCCTTCGGCCATCTCGAAGGCCGCCAGCGCGATACCGCCATCGCCCAGATCCGTCGCGGCGCTGAACAGCGCGCGGTTGGCGCGCAGGAACTCGCCATTGCGCTTCTCAGCGTCCAGATCGACATGCGGCGCGTCGCCGTCTTCGCGGTTGAACACTTCGGCCAGAATCGCCGACTGGCCCAGATGGCCCTTGGTCTGGCCGATCACCAGCGCGAAATCGCCCAGAACGGGCTGGCCCGCGATCAGCTCGTCAAGGCTGTCGAGCAGCCCGACCGCGCCGATTGTCGGCGTGGGCAGAATCCCGGTGCCGTCGGTTTCATTGTAGAGCGAGACGTTCCCGGACACGATCGGCATGTCCAGCGCCGCGCAGGCTTCGCCGATGCCTTTGATGGCGCCGACGAACTGGCCCATGATCTCGGGCTTTTCGGGATTGCCGAAATTCAGGTTGTCGGTGGCGGCGAGCGGCCGCGCACCGACGGCGGTCAGGTTGCGATAGGCTTCGGCCACTGCCTGCTTGCCGCCCTCGACCGGGTTCGCCTTGACGTAGCGCGGGGTGACGTCGCTGGTGAAGGCAACGGCTTTCTGCGTGCCATGCACCCGCACCACGCCCGCGCCAAGACCCGGCACGCGCACCGTGTCGCCCATGACCATGTGGTCGTATTGCTCCCAGACCCAGGCCTTGTGGGCGTAGTTGGGGCTTGCGATCAGCGCCTTCAGCCCGTCCACCGGGTCGATCTGCGCGACCGGTTCCAGATCGGCAGCGTCGGGCGTCTCGACCCAGGGGCGGTCGTATTCCGGCGCTTCCGAGGACAGTTTCGACAGCGGCAGATCGGCCTTGATCTCGTTGCCATGCAGGATCAGAAAGCGGTCTTCGGCGATGGTTTCGCCGACGATGGCGAAATCGAGATCCCATTTCTCGAACACCGCGCGCGCTTCGGCTTCCTTTTCGGGATGCAGCACCATGAGCATCCGCTCTTGGCTTTCCGACAGCATCATCTCATAGGCGGTCATCGCTGCTTCGCGCTGCGGCACGGCATCGAGCTGCAGCTTGACGCCCAGCTTGCCCTTGTCGCCCATCTCGACCGCCGAACAGGTCAGGCCCGCGGCCCCCATATCCTGAATCGAGATCACCGCGCCGGTCTGCATCAGCTCCAGAGTGGCTTCCATCAGGCGCTTTTCGGTGAACGGGTCGCCCACCTGAACCGTGGGGCGCTTTTCCTCGATCGTGTCGTCGAATTCGGCCGAGGCCATCGTTGCGCCGCCGACGCCGTCGCGCCCGGTCTTGGCGCCCAAATAGACGACCGGCATGCCGACGCCCGAAGCGGCCGAGTAGAAGATCTTGTCCGCATCCGCCAGACCCGCCGCAAAGGCGTTCACAAGGCAGTTGCCGTTATAGCTGGCATGGAAGCGCACTTCACCGCCCACATTCGGCACGCCGAAGCAATTGCCGTAGCTGCCGATGCCCTCGACCACGCCCTTGACGATATGCGCGGTCTTGGGGTGGGACGGCAGGCCGAAGCTCAGCGCGTTCATCGCAGCGATGGGGCGGGCGCCCATCGTGAACACGTCGCGCAGGATGCCCCCCACGCCGGTCGCCGCGCCCTGATGGGGCTCGATATAGGACGGGTGGTTGTGGCTCTCCATCTTGAAGATCAGCGCCTGACCGTCGCCAATATCCACCACGCCCGCATTCTCGCCGGGACCACAGATCACCTGCGGGCCCGTGGTGGGCAGCGTGCGAAGCCATTTCTTCGAGGATTTGTACGAGCAATGCTCGTTCCACATGGCCGAGAAGATGCCCAGCTCGGTGAAGCTGGGTTCACGGCCGATGATCTCGAGGATGCGATCGTATTCGTCGGGCTTCAGGCCGTGGGCTGCGATCAGGTCGGGGGTGATGGCGGGCTCGGTGGTCACGGGCGAGGTCTCCAATGCTTGGGGGCGTCATAGGCCAAGCGATGCCCAAGGAAAAGCGCCGCCTGTTCCCGATCCCGCCTGCCACGGCATTTTTTCGGCTTTTTCGCCTTCCGCGCGCATCTCTGGCCCGGTGCGCCGGTCATGTCGCGTGCCGCGTCGGCTGTCGGGACGCTGTGCCTTGTAGCGACCTCGGTGTTTTCAAACTGCCCGCTTCTTGGGCGTATCCCCGAGTCGCCCTGCAGGAATGCCAAAAAAAAAGGCCGAGCAAAGCTCGGCCCAAGTCCAACAGGGAGGTAAAGATACATGACAGAGCCATGCATCTTGAAAACTCAAATAATCGAGTCGTTGCATTCGTTCAATGATTTCGTTGCTGCGCTTGCATCATAGCCGTGATGCGTTGCATGCATGCCTCACTCAAGGCGCGCAATCTGGGGGAGAGCCATCAGAGATCTGCTGCCGTCACACGTTGCTTGCGATAGGCGATCACGCCCTCCAGAACGAAGTCGCGGAAGGCCGCGATGCGCTTGGAATGGCGCAGCTCTTCGGGATAGGCGAGGAACACCGGGACATCGGCGCTTTCCACATCCGGCAGCACGCGCACGAGCTGCGGAAAATCCTCGGTCAGGTAATCGGGCAGAACGCCGATGCCTAGATGATTGATCACCGCCTGCAGCACGCCGAAATAGTTGTTCACCGTGAAGGTGGTGCGGATCGCATGCGTCATCAGCTCGCGCACCAGGGCCGCACCGGCCGACACCTGATGGGCATTGGCATTCTGGCAGACCAGCCGGTGACGCGCCATTTCCGGCAGCGTCTGCGGCGTGCCGTTTTCCTTCAGGTATTCGGGCGAGGCATAGAGCCGCATTTTCACGCCCATCAGCCGCTTGCGGATCAGGTCCGCCTGGCTGGGTTCTTTCATGCGGATGGCGACATCGGCTTCGCGCATGGGCAGGTCCAGAACCCGCTCTTCCAGCATCAGGTCGATCTTCAGTTCAGGATACTTGGCGTAGAGCGAGGGCAGGCGCGGCGCCAGCCACAGCGTGCCGAAAGCGGTGGTCGAGGTGACGCGCAGTTCGCCATACACCTCTTCCTCGCTGTCGCGGATGCGCGCGGCGGCGGTGTCGAGCCGCTTGCTCATCGCCCGCGTCGCGTCGAACAGAAGCTCGCCCTGTTCGGTCAGGATCAGGCCGCGCGCGTGGCGATGGAACAGCGTCGTGCCCAGCGATTCTTCCAGACCGCGGATCTGACGGCTGACCGCAGACTGACTCAGTCCCAGCGTATCGCCGGCATGCGTGAGACTGCCCGCGTCCGCGACCGCGTGAAAAATTCGAAGTTTATCCCAATCCATCGCGGAAAATTCTGTTTGAGGGGCCAGCCGTGCCGTGCATGAAGGTGTCTATCGGAACGTTCTCGCCGACGAAAGCTAAGAATTCCATAGCAGGGGCTGGAAGGTCAGTAATTTTGACCTATAATCACGCATAGGCCAGCAAATCGGCAAGCGCTTGGGAGGGTGCACGATGGGTAAGCAAACGGTGTCTCTTAACGACCGGTTCGACCTCGAGAAGTCTCCGGTATTGCTTAACGGAACGCAGGCCCTTGTCCGGCTGATGATCGCGCAGGCCGCGCGCGACCGGGCGGCGGGGCTGAACACGGCAGGCTTCGTGACCGGCTATCGCGGTTCGCCGCTGGGCGCCGTCGATCTGCAGATGCAGCGTGCGAAACCCTTTCTCGACGACGCCCATGTGAAATTTCAGGAAGGTCTGAACGAAGACCTCGCTGCGACTGCCATCTGGGGCACCCAGCAGGCCGAGCTTCGGGGCGAGGGCGCCTATGACGGGGTCTTCGCGCTGTGGTACGGCAAAGGGCCGGGCGTCGACCGCTCGGGCGACCCGATGAAACATGCCAACATGGCGGGCACCTCGCCCCAAGGCGGTGTCATCATGGCGATGGGCGACGACCATACCGGCGAATCCTCGACCGTGCTGCACCAATCCGATTGGGCGATGGTCGATGCCTATATGCCGATCGTGTCGCCCGCGGGCGTGCAGGAGATCCTCGATTACGGCCATTACGCCTATGAACTCAGCCGGTTTTCCGGGCTGTGGGTGGGCCTGAAGACGATGAAGGACACGATCGAGGCCACCGCCGTGGTCGATGCTGACCCGCACCGCATGCAATTCGTGCGTCCCGATTTCACGACGCCCGAGGGCGGGTTGAACATCCGGCTGCAGGACACGCCCGTCGCGCAGGAAGCGCGGATGATCGACTACAAGCGCTTCGCCGCCGAGGCTTTCAGCCGAGCCAACCGCATGGACAAGCGGATCTGGGGCAAGCCGGGCGCGAAGATCGGGCTGGTCGCGGCGGGCAAGAACTGGCTCGACCTCGTCCACGCGCTGGGGCTTCTGGGGCTGGATGAAGAGACCTGCGAGCGGCTTGGCATCACCACCTATAAGGTCGGTCAGACCTGGCCGTTGGACATGGAAAGCTTCCATGAATGGGCCGAGGATCTGGATCTGATCATCTGCGTCGAGGAAAAGCGCAAGCTGATCGAGGTGCAGATCAAGGAAGCGATTTTCGACGACCGCCGGGGCCGCCGCGTTTACGGCTGGTACAAGGGCGGCGCCGGGGGGCGGCATTCGGAGGAGCTATTCCCGACCCGCTACGCACTTGATCCGGTGATGATCGCCGAGAAGTTGGGTGGCATTTTCCTTGAGGAAGGCTGCGACAGCGAGACGATTCGCACAGGGCTTGAACGGATGGCCGAAACCCGCCGCGCCGACAACGCCCCCGATATCGCGCAGCGCACGCCGTGGTTCTGCTCGGGCTGCCCGCATAACAGCTCGACCAAGGTGCCCGAGGGCAGCCGCGCCTATGCCGGCATCGGGTGCCATTACATGGTGCAATGGATGGACCGCTCAACGCAGGGCTTTACCCATATGGGCGGCGAGGGCGCAAACTGGATCGGCGAAAGCCTGTTCTCGCATCGCGGCCATGTTTTCCAGAATCTCGGCGACGGCACCTATAACCATTCGGGCGTGCAGGCGATCCGCGCGGCCTTGGCCGCCGGAACGACGATCACCTACAAGATCCTCTTCAACGACGCGGTCGCCATGACGGGCGGTCAGCGTAACGAAGGCGGGCTTACCGCCTATCAGATCGCGCGCGAGATCGTGGCAATGGGCGTCAAACCCGTCGTGGTCGTCTATGACGAGAAGGAAGAGATCGACCTGTCGCAATTCCCGTCCGATGTCGAGAAGGTCGAGCGCGCGGATCTGATGTCGGTGCAGGACCGTCTGGCGGACACCAAGGGCGTCTCGGCGCTGATCTATGTCCAGACCTGCGCCGCCGAAAAGCGCCGCCGTCGCAAGCGTGGGCAATTTCCCGATCCCGACCGCCGGGTCTTTATCAACACCGATGTTTGCGAAGGGTGCGGCGATTGCGGTGTGCAGTCGAACTGCGTGTCGATCGTGCCGGTGGAAACCGAACTGGGCCGCAAGCGCGCCATCGACCAGTCGTCGTGCAACAAGGATTTCAGCTGCCTCAAGGGCTTCTGCCCGTCTTTTGTCACGCTCGAAGGGGCCACGGTGAAGAAGTCCGCGACCCAGGCGCTGGATCTGCCGGATCTGCCAGACCCCGAACTGCCCGCGATCACCGGGACCCATAACGTCGTGATCACCGGCGTCGGCGGCACCGGCGTGGTGACGGTGGGCGCCGTCATGGCGCAGGCCGCGCAGATCGACGGCAAGGGCGCGGGCATGATGGAGATGGCGGGCCTCGCCCAGAAGGGCGGCGCCGTGCATATCCATCTGCGTCTGGCGAACAGGCCCGAGGATATCAGCGCCGTGCGCGTCGCGGTGGGCGAAGCCGATGCCGTGATCGGCGGCGATCTGGTGGTGACGGCGGGTGCGAAGACCGTGGGCCTGATGACCACCGGGCGCACCGGCGCTGTCGTCAACAGCCACGAGATCATCACCGGCGCTTTCACGCGGGACACGGAATTCCGGCTTCCGGTCCGCGATTTGCAGGTCTCTCTTGAAGCGCGGTTGCGTGAAGGTCTGACAATGTTCGACGCGTCGGAACTGTCGCGTCTGTTGCTGGGCGACTCGATCTATTCCAACATGATGGTCTTGGGCGGTGCGTGGCAGATGGGGCTGATCCCGCTGTCGGGCGAGTCGATCCGCGAAGCGATCCGCCTCAACAAGGCCGCCGTCGAGGGCAATTTGCGCGCCTTCGATATCGGTCGCTGGGCAGCGCTGCACCCTGAGGATGCCGCGCGCGTGATCGAACCCGCCGATACGGCCAGCGTGCCGGTCGATCCGGTCGCCTATCGCGAGGCGCGGCTGGTCGCGTATCAGGGCAAGCGTCTGGCCAAGCGGTTCCGCAAGCTGGTCGACCGGGTCGAAGACAAGCCGCTGCGCGAGGCCGTCGCCAAGGGCTATTTCAAGCTTCTGGCCTACAAGGACGAATACGAAGTCGCGCGGCTGCATCTGGCGACCGAGGCCAAGGCGCGCGAAACGTTTGACGGCGATTTCGTGATGAAATTCCATCTCGCGCCGCCGATCATGACCGGCAAGGATTCGCAGGGACGCCCCAAGAAGCGTGAATTCGGGCCGTGGATGATGTCGGGCTTCCGTATGCTGGCGAAGATGAAGGGCCTGCGCGGCACGCCCTTCGACCCGTTCGGTTATTCGTCCGAGCGCAAGATGGAACGCAGCCTTATCAAGCAGTTCGAAGGCGACATGCAGGCGGTTCTGCCCAAGCTCGCGCCTGAGACGCGGGATCTGATCCTTGAACTGGCGATGCTGCCGCTGTCCATTCGCGGCTACGGTCCCGTCAAGGAAGCCAATGAACGCGCAGCGGCGAAACGGCGCGAGGAACTGCTTGCCGCGATCGCCTCGGGCGGCACGCCCACGCGCATGGCCGCCGAGTAACGCCAGCCCGTGACGAAGAGAGAAACGGCGACGCCCTCGCGGCGTCGCCGTTTTGTCATTCGGCGCTGATAGGACAGGCCAACCGCACGAGGTCTGCCCATGTCCTTCGCCATCATCGATCCGCCCCTGCCGCCATTCCCCAAGCGCCGCCGTATGCGGCCCGCGGCCGGTGCCGCGCGCGAGATCACCTATGCCCATTCCGCCGCCACGCCGCTTGGCCGGGCGATGATCCGCAGTGTCGAGAACGCGACGGGCCGCGCGTCACTCTTGCGCCGGGCCGAGGGCTATGGAGACGAGGTCGCCGCGGGTCGTGACTTCTGGCGCGTGATGATGGAGCGCTTCGGCCTGCGGCTCGACATATTGCGCGGCTCGCTCGACACGATGCCCGCGATCGGGCCGCTGGTCGTGGTCTCGAACCACCCGTTCGGCATCCTCGACGGGCTGGTGATGGGGCATATCCTGTCGGCGGTCAGGGGCGGGGATTTCCGCATTGTTGCGCATCAGGTCTTCGACAAGGCTCCGGATGTGAACCGCGCGATCCTGCCCATCGATTTCTCCGGCAGCCGTGACGCACAGGCACGCAACATCGCCACGCGCGCCGAGGCGATCCGCTATCTGAAGGCCGGCGGCGCCGTCGGCATCTTTCCCGGCGGGACGGTCGCCACCGGCGCCACGCCGCTTGCCCCCGCCCGCGATCCGCTGTGGCGTAACTTTACCGCCAAGATGGTCACGCAATCAGGCGCCACCATCGTCCCGCTGTGGTTCGAGGGCCAGAACAGCCGCCTGTTCCAGCTATCGAGCCATCTGCACTATTCCCTGCGCATGGCGCTTCTGGTGCGCGAATTCGCCGCGCGGACGGATCGGCCGGTGCGGCTGGCTGTGGGCGGCCCGATCCCGCATCAGGAAGTCGCGAGCGCGGCGCAAACCCCCAAAGAGGTGATGGATTTCCTGCGCCGCAAGACGTATGACTTATCGTCAAATCCCTCGGACTGGGCCCGGCTGGGCCACGAATTCGAGGATACGTATCGGCGATAGAGGCTCAGATGGCAGTAGGCGTGTTCGATTCAGGGCTGGGCGGGCTCACGGTTCTGGATGCGCTGAACAAGCGTCTGCCCGATGTGCCCTTCGTCTATTACGGCGATAACGCCAATACCCCGTACGGCACCCGCGACGCCGAGGATATCTATCAGCTCACCACCAAGGGCGTGCAGCGGCTGTTCGAAGAAGGCTGCGATCTGGTCATTCTGGCCTGCAACACTGCCTCGGCGGCGGCTTTGCGGCGGATGCAGGAAAGCTGGATCCCCGAGAACAAGCGCGTGCTGGGCGTCTTCGTGCCCCTGATCGAATCGCTG
Organism: Rhodobacter sp. NTK016B; assembly: GCF_017303295.1. Lineage (GTDB taxonomy): Bacteria > Pseudomonadota > Alphaproteobacteria > Rhodobacterales > Rhodobacteraceae > Pararhodobacter. The sequence continues at coordinate 237,699 of NZ_JAFKOK010000003.1, forward strand.
ACCGAACGGCAATGGGGAGACAACTCGCCCCCGCGCGAGGTGGCGGTGAAGCATGTGGCGCTGTTCGCCACGCCCGCCACCGTGGCCAGCCGCGCCTTCCAGCGCGAACTCGCTTTCCGCGCCATTGGTGTCGATGTCGAAGCGCAGCCCTGCGGCGGCGTGGTCGACGCGATCGAACAGGGCGACATGATCCTGGCCGAGGCGCTGGTTCACAGCCATGTCGAGGCGCTGCACCGCCGGATGCCCAATCCCGAAGCGGCGGTTCTGGGCTGCACGCATTACCCGCTGATGGAAGACGCGTTCCGCGCGGCGCTTGGTCCCGATGTCTCGGTGTATTCGCAGCCCGAGCTGGTCGCGGCGAGCCTTGACGATTACCTCAAGCGCCATCCCGAGATGGTGGGCGAGGGGCGCGAAAGCGCCTTCCTGACCACCGGCGACCCGGCTGCGGTGGGCCGCAAGGCCACCCAGTTCCTGCGTCGTCGGATCCCGTTCAGCGCGGCCTGATGCGGCATTCGGCCCGATTGCGCCACGGGTCGCGAATGCTTAGCTGATGCCGATATGACCAACGAGCGAGCGATCGGAGCAAGCCCATGGCCGGTATGAAGAGCCTCAAGAAGACCCGCCGCGTGCAGATCATCGTCGTGGCCGCCGTGGCGCTGGCGCTCAGCACCGGTCTGATCGGGTTCGCTATGCGCGACGGTATCAATTTCTTCCGCTCACCCAGTCAGGTGATGGCCGAGCCGCCCGCCGCGAACGAGGTGTTTCGTCTCGGCGGCATGGTCGAGGTGGGATCGATCGTGCGCGGGCAGGGCGAAACCGTCTCGTTCCGCGTCACCGATTTCTGCGAATCCGTGCCCGTGACCTTTCGCGGTATCCTTCCCGACCTGTTCGGCGAGAACGAAGGCACCGTCGCCACCGGCAGTCTGGTCAATGGCGTGTTCGAAGCGTCCGAGATCCTCGCCAAGCATGACGAGACTTACATGCCCCGCGAGGTCGCCGATGCGGTGGGCGTCGAAGGCAGCCCCAACGCCGCCGCCAATGCCCCGGAATGCGAATATCACGGCGAGACTTACGCAACGTCCGCCCGCGATACCTGATCTCAGCCTTTCCGCCGCCACTCTCGCACCGTCTGCAGTGACGGGAGAACGCCATGCGCGATGTGCGAGAGCTGGCCGAAGAGATCGTCGCCCGCGAGGGCGGCTTCGTGAACGATCCCAACGATCCGGGCGGGGCCACGAATTTCGGCGTCACCATCCATACGATGCGGCGGCTGGGGCTGGATCTGAATGACGACGGCGCGGTCGACGAGGCCGATGTACGCGCGCTCAGCCGCGAACAGGCCGTGGCGATCTTCTTGCAGCATTACTATCACGGGCCCGGTCTGGCCGGTCTGCCCGATGCGCTGCAGCCGGGCGTGTTCGACATGTATGTCAATGCGGGCAGCAACGCCGTGCGCATCCTGCAGCGGCTGTTGAATGCGATGGGCTTCGATCTGGTCGTCGACGGGGCCATCGGCCCGCTGACGCTTGCCGCCGCGCGCGAAGCCGCCGACCTGGCCCCCGACCACATCGCCGATGCCTACGGGATTGCCCGGCGCGATTATTACTACGCACTGGCCGACCGCCGCCCGGCTTCGCGCCGCTATGCGCGCCGGCGCGACGGTGGCAAGGGGGGCTGGATCATCCGGGCCGAGGAATTCATCGCGCCGCGCTTTCATCTGAGCGAGGCCGAGCATCGTGAAAGGGTGGCGGCATGGGGCTGATCTCGGGAATTGCGCGGGCGCTCTTCGCGCGCGGCGGGGTGGCCGAGATCGGTCGCGTCGGCGCTCAGGTGGCCGAGGTCTTCCGCCCCAACGCCACGCGGCGGATGGAGCTGGGCCACGACGCTTTCACCGCCACGCAGGCGGCCTATGCGGCCGAGTTCCGCGCGGGCAGGGCAGGGTGGTTCGACGGGCTGGTTAACGGGCTCAATCGCCTGCCCCGCCCGATGCTGGCGCTGGGGACGCTGGGGCTGTTTGCCTATGCGATGGCCGACCCTGCGGGCTTCGCCGTCCGGATGCGCGGCCTTGCCGAGGTGCCCGAGCCGCTCTGGTGGCTGCTGGGCGCGGTGGTGGCGTTCTATTTCGGCGCGCGAGAGACGCATTACTTGCGCGGCGGGCGTCCGGTCACCCTGGCGCCGGGACGCGCGGTATCACCGCGCCCGGTGCCCGCCCCGGACGAGGGGACACCGCCTTCGAACCCGGCGCTCGCCGAATGGGAGGCGCTTCAGGGACGATGAAAGGCAGTAAATGCAGGGAATAGGGGAACTCGCGCGTGGCTTGGCACGTTTGCCTCACGATAGCGGCAACAGGCCCGCGACTATTTTGAGGTTTACCCTATGCTTGAATGGATCCTGATACTGCTCGTCATTGCCGCCGTCGCGGCCCTTCTCGGTTTCGGTCGCCTGTCGGGGCTCGCGCTCAGCGGTGCCAAGATTCTGATCGTTGTCGTGCTGGTGTTGTTCCTGCTGATGTTGCTCGGCGTCTTCGCCATAGCCTGACGAACAAAGACGACCGGCCTGCGCGTCAGCGCAGGCCGAATTCTGCCAAGGCCTCGGCCAGTTCGGGAGGCAATTCGTCGTCGCCCTCCCGATATTCCGGCATGTCGCGCGGCGCATCTTCGGGTTTGAGATATCGCCAGCCCTGAAACGGGCGCCTCGGTGCAGGCTCAGTCCGGATCAGCTTGGGTTCGAACACCATCGCGCAACGCTGAATACCATCCGCGCCCTCGACCGGATCGAGCCGCAGGATCCGCTGGCGCGCCAGCACCAATCCCTTGATCACCCAGTAAATAGACCCGCCGTCGAGCACCTCGTCGGCGCGTTTCGGCCACATGCGCGTGACGTGACGCGGCAGGCCATCGGGGGCCTGCTCGGCGCGCAGTTTCTGCCAGCCTTCGAGATCGTCCACCGACTCGGTTCCGACGCTCAGCTTGAGGATATGCGTGGTCATGGCCGCAATATGTAGCGCCGTGCGGCCGAGAACAAGGGGAGGGACGACAGGTCCGCAGCGGCTCGGCAAAGGCCCGCGAAAGGGCGGCGAAAGCGCCGCCAGCGCCGTTGACCGCGCGCGACGCTGGTCCTATATCCTGCGCCTTCCCCTCTAAGACCCTCTTGCCTCAGGATCCCGCCATGAGCCGTTTCGCCGCCCCCATCGCCGCGCAGATCTGGGACATGAAATACCGGATGAAAGCCGCCGACGGCACGCCGGTGGATGACACGCTTGAAGACAGCTGGCGCCGTGTCGCCCGCGATCTGGCCCGCGTCGAGGCCAAGCCCGAGGCGTGGGAGGACAAGTTCTATGCCGCGCTCGAAGATTTCCGCTTCCTTCCGGCGGGCCGCATTCTGGCCGGGGCGGGGACCGGGCGCTCGGTCACGCTGTTCAACTGCTTTGTCATGGGCACGATCCCCGACAGCATGGGCGGCATTTTCGAGATGCTCAAGGAAGCCGCGCTGACCATGCAGCAGGGCGGCGGTATCGGTTACGATTTCTCGACCATCCGGCCCAAGGGTTCGCCGGTGGCGGGGGTTGCCGCCGACGCATCGGGGCCGCTCAGCTTCATGGATGTCTGGGACGCAATGTGCCGCACCATCATGTCGGCCGGCTCGCGCCGGGGCGCGATGATGGCGACGATGCGCTGCGATCACCCCGATATCGAGCAATTCATCGAAGCCAAGCAGGATTCGGCCCGCCTGCGCATGTTCAACCTGTCGGTGCTGGTGACCGATCCGTTCATGGAAGCGGTGAAGAACGATGCGTCGTGGGACCTGACCTTTGACGGCCGCACCTATCGCAGCCTGCCCGCGCGCGATCTGTGGAACAAGATTATGCGCGCGACCTATGATTACGCCGAGCCGGGCGTGATCTTCATCGACCGCATCAACAAGGCCAACAACCTCAGCTACGCCGAGACCATCGCGGCCACCAATCCCTGCGGCGAACAGCCCTTGCCGCCCTATGGTGCCTGCCTGCTGGGCTCGATCAACCTCGCGCGGCTGGTCTCGGCCCCGTTCGAAACCGAGGCCGGGATCGACACCGCCGAACTGGACGAACTGGTGCGCACCGCGATCCGCATGATGGACAACGTGGTCGATGCGTCGAAATTCCCGCTGCCCCAGCAGGCGCAGGAAGCGCAGGCCAAGCGCCGTATCGGTCTTGGCGTCACCGGCCTTGCCGATGCGCTGCTGATGATGGGCCTGCGCTACGGCTCGGACGAGGCTGTCGCCCAGACCGAAGCCTGGATGAAGGCCATCGCCCGCGCGTCTTACCTCGCTTCGGTCGATCTGGCGAAAGAGAAGGGCGCGTTCCCGCTTTTCGAAGCCGAGCCTTACCTCGCCTCGGGCAACATGCAGCAAATGGATGACGATGTGCGCGAGGCGATCCGCACCCACGGCATCCGCAACGCGCTGCTCACCTCGGTCGCGCCCACCGGGACGATCAGCCTCTATGCGGGCAATGTCTCGTCGGGGATCGAGCCGGTCTTCGCCTATGCCTATACCCGCAAGGTGCTGCAAAAGGACGGCTCACGGACCGAGGAAGAGGTCGTCGATTACGCCGTCAGCCTGTGGCGCGAGAAATTCGGCGATGCCGAGCTGCCCGACTACTTCGTCTCGGCGCAGACGCTGGCCCCGATGGACCATGTGCGGATGCAGGCCGCAGCGCAGAAATGGGTCGATTCCAGCATCTCGAAGACCATCAACTGCCCTGAAGATATCGATTTCGAAAGCTTCAAGGACGTGTATCTCTCGGCCTGGGACATGGGCTGCAAGGGCTGCACCACTTACCGCCCCAATGCGGTGACGGGCTCGGTTCTGGCCGTGTCCGAGAAGGCCGATACCGTGCCGCAGGCCGAGACGGGCGCCGAGGTGATCTATCTCTCCGAACCCCTCGACCGCCCCGAGGCGCTGGAGGGCCAGACCTACAAGCTGAAATGGCCGGTGAGCGAGCACGCGATCTACATCACCGTCAATGACATCGTCGTGGCCGGGCGTCGTCAGCCGTTCGAGGTCTTCATCAACTCGAAGAACATGGAGCATTACGCCTGGACCGTGGCGCTGACGCGGATGATCTCGGCGGTGTTCCGGCGTGGCGGCGATATCAGCTTCGTGGTGGAAGAGCTGAAAGCGGTCTTCGACCCGCGTGGCGGGGCGTGGATGCAGGGGAAATACATCCCCTCGATCCTCGCCGCGATCGGCGGCGTGATCGAGGAACACCTGATCGCCATCGGCTTCATCGAAGGCGCAGGGCTGGGTCTGAAATCCGACCCCAAGGCCGGCGCGGCTTTCTCGGTCAAGGGCAATGCCAAGCCAAAATCCTGCCCCTCGTGCGGCGCCTATGAATTGGTGATGATCGAAGGCTGCATGACCTGCCGCGCCTGCGGTCACTCTAAATGCGGGTGATGGGAAGGCTTTCGCGAGGGCTTGTGGCGTGCCACGCGACATGACCTAACCGTCTCACAAGGTCATTTTGGCTGAGATGATCAAGAAACGGCCTCGGAGAGTACCCGAGGCCGTTTGCATGTCTGGCTGTGGCGACGCTTGGAGGAGTGTTTCGGAAGCATCGCGACAAGACACTCCGCCGGCCTTCACTGCGTCTCGTAAGCTCGTGTGAGCAAAGAGAGGTGCAGAAAGGGTATGTGTTCCGTGTAGTCTGCTCCCAGCTAGGCGGAGATTCCCCCATGGCGTTGGTAGTCCTCAATGCAAAAGCGGCAGCGTTCAAGATGGCCCGTTTGTCTTCTTCCGGGAATTTCAAACAACTCTGGCATCAGGCTGTATGATCTGCGCTTGGTTACAGCTTAAGTTCCTAATCGGCGCGCATGGACGCTGTGCCCAACTCAACGTCCAGTTCTTGCCACGCAAAACTCTCATAGCCCCCACACTTCCTACTGAAGTCTCGACTAATCCGATGGGGGGCTTGATCTATGATGCGCAAGGCGCCGGCGCCGGATGGCGCCAGCTATCCGGTTCAGTCCACGCGAGCTTGCTCCGCCGTGCAATGTAGGATGGGAGTGTACAGGGTATGAACGCGATGCTGCCTAGGAATGCAAATGCAACTAACTGCACCGCCTCGCGGAGAACAGGTCAGGCTCAGGGTCTTCCATGACATCCGCATAAAGGCTCTCCATCGTTGCCAAGAACTCGCTTTGCCCGCCATAACTGGGGTGGCGAACCTTTGAGACATTCCCACACGAGACCGCTGAGGAAACAACCTTATAGGCATCGCTTCCAACGGCGATTATACGCTTTGGCCTCAAATACTCTACGATGTGAACAAGGATATCGGTCCCAGCCCTTCGCTCCTTTGCGTTGTGGGCGCGATTAGTGAATGGCTTATTCTCTTCGAAAGGATGGAGCGGGAATACGTTCCACAAAAAAATTGGCACCTGAACCTGAAGCAAGATATTCCAAATCACCGATGCGGTCCGCTCTGCCACAGGCTCTCCATACGTTGGCCGTTCAGGCTCCAGACCCCAGCGACTCAAATGGCTTGAAAAATGGACATCATCTGTGAGAGCCAGCCCGGTTCTTCTGCCGCCACGATAACCGAGATCGCGTCCGACCCAGATAGCATCAAGATCAGCTGCGGCTGCGCGCTCCAACATTGCGTGCAGATAAAACCGCCTTATTTCAGGGGCTTCCTGTGCATCATAGACCGGGCATCGCTCGAAATATGGGTTGAAAGTGTTATCAAACTCTAGGCGTCCCAAGGCCTTGAGTATATCGCCCGCGCTCACTGCTACGCCCCTTTCAGTGGCCTGTATTCGATCGTCCTCTTATCTCGATTCCCGACCACGATACCACCGTTATTCTTACGCATCTGACGGAAGACCTCATACCCTTGTAGGATAGCAGTTTCCCAAAGATTAAGCGGACATCGCTCCACCTCGTAGCCGCGAACGAAATTGCTCACAGCCTTTAGTAAATCGAAAGAAACCGAATTTTGACTCTCAAAGAAGTTCAATGCCTTAGCCTCCGAAAATATGTAGGCAGACACCCCTTCATCGACAACGATCGCACGGCCACTGTCCTGCGCTTCATCAACCCTAGGATCACTCTTTCGCTTATGTTTGATCAGTGCCCTGAACGTCGGGGACCAGTGCAGGATGGCAGCGTTTGCAAAGTGGAAAACATCATGAAAGCGATAACCATCGGGGTCCGCGATATTGTCCGTAAGCGGGTCCCCGATAAAAACCCCATTCCATCTCAAGTAGCTTCTTCCATTCGATCTTTGCGTGATCTCTATCTCAAACTGACGCGGAAGTTGCTCCTCTGCCAGAAAGCCAGCATCGAAGTCGGGAAGGCAATCTGGAGATGGCTTCAGGAAGCGCCCCGTTGATTTGCGAATGTTTGATTCTAAAACTTCAGAGAAGGACACTCCTGAAGACTGCACGGCCTGAATGTAGGCGCGCACAAATTCAATCATTATCGGCTTGGCAGTTTTTTCATCAGCTTTGACACCAAGAAGACGGGCGGAATCCTGTCCCAGCTTTAATAATACGTTATCTAACGGCCCAAGCCCTTTTGCCGTCATCACACGCGCTATAGGTGCGCTTGGATCGGAATTTGCAGTGATATTTGCGACAAACTGATCGCCCGAGGTCGCCTCCACAAAAAGCTCGGACAAGGTGAGTTTGAGCCTTCGGCAAAGTGCAGCAGCATACCATAGCGTATCACCCAGCTCTTCCTCAACGTCGCGTCGATACCCAGATTCAAAGGCGCCCTTTTCCCGATGAAGCTTCTTGGACGAGCTCATAACACTGCCGACCTCACCAAAGAGACCGAGTAATATCGGCGTAATCTCATCGTCTGCAAATCGATCGGTAGGCGTAACGGCTTTCTCATAATCATAAATTGAAATCTGGGGCATGCTTGTTGAGTTAATCATTTTCTCCGTCGCGCCTCTTCTATCATATCATATGGCCGCCCTTGATAGCCCTGAACACCAAGGTCGGCTAACCAAATTTCAAAACCTTCTATCGTATTTTGATCGGAAACTTTCTTCCGCCCGACACCAGAGTGGACGAGACCCGCATCGCGAAATTCCACAGGAATAAGCGGCCCCTCGGCCCCGAAGTAGATGAATTCGGAGGAAACTAAAACACGGTTCACTGAGGTGTCGCGGTTAATATGCTTCTGTAAGGGCTTTCCCTCTGCGGTGCTGTGGTAAGAGTTGAGTTGACTCCAGCTGCCGTTGCCTGGGTCAGGATTGTATATATTATCGCCGCATGCCTTTCGGTAACTGCTGCGCAAATTGGGCTTTTTTCCAGAAAAGCGTGGGTCATTCCAGTATTCGGAAAATGTTAGTGCTTCCTGCACCCGCATCGCATGAACGAGATGCCCGCCACGTCGCACCCCCTTGCGATTACTGCCGGTGCCAACGACCCAGTCTCCAATAGCGGCATGCTGCCTAATGCTAGGCTTGCAGGTTGCCAAAGTGCAAAACCCAAAAAATGGATTGGGTGCAAACCCACTATCGAAGCGCACAACGTAGCTGTGGAGGGTCTTCATTCTATACCCTCATGCGCACGGATGGCGGCGAATAGCCCGTGGCGGGAGAGGCTGACCTTTCGGGTCCTCAAAGCGCTCATATTCACCATTAATCGCATCGATGATCCTATCAGCATTCCAGCCTACGATCGCGTCGCCGTACTCATCAAGCGCTTCCGGAACTTCACAACCGTTCGATCCTTGCTCCCAAACACCGACGATGGTCTTGCCTTTTTCACGAGCCCGCTCGATTTCCCAGTTCACCCACTCACTGTTTCTTGTTTCCGGAGTGATATAAACGATAAGTGTACTAGCCCAGTCAATTCTGGGCGCAAGGATCTGAGACTTAATATAGTCTGGAGATTTTGCGTTGTTGGGTTTTTCTGAATTTATGGAACCGTCCCTGACATCCATCCCCTTACTTTTTAGAAGATTCTTCAGATCGGCTAATCCTGCATCGTCTTCGTGGATGTGGCTAATAAAAACATTTTTGCTGCCCTTGCTCATTGATGCTATCCTCTGCTTCACACTATTGCTGGCGTCAGCGCAGTCACTCCCACGACATCATGTGTCCGGCGCTCACTCAGATCAAGTCCGATAGTCAAGGAAATCGATGCTACCGCCAATCCTCGAAATTTTCATCGTTTGGCATCCGCAGGATACGTCGGGTCTCCAGACGGCTGATGCGATATTCAAACACTTCATGCATGGCCCGACATTCTCAGGTGTCATTGGGGGAGGGATTCAGGTCTCCTTTCGCAGCACGCCGTGGGGTGGCGCCGGAACCGCACCAAGGCCGATCTACAACAGCGCTCATCCTGCTCCGAACGGCATCCGACCGGCCAGGTTCACTGTGATCGTTCCTCTACTTGGCACAGAACTCGCCGCTAGCGTCGAGGACGGAACGTCGAGTTGGTCCCGATACATCGCCGCGCTTCAAGAGGATCAGGCGCGAGCACCAGATGAAATCGGAATCTACCCCTTTTTGCTGTCAGAGGGTGCCACGAATGGTACGAAGTTAGGCGGTATTTTTGGGCGCTATCAGTTCATCGCTGCCGGGAAGCCTGAGCAGCTTGGTGAAAGCGAAGTGAGCATGCTGTGCCGCGATCTAACGCAAGGGATAGCTCAGCTGATCTCGCCGGATGAGATGGATCGATTGACAACCTTCATTAGCCACACCAAGCGTCATAGCAGCTCTGAAGGTGAAGATGTTGACGCATTGGTCGATTTGGTGCGTGATGTCATTGGGAATACGCGGCTGCGCGAGTATTTCGATGCCAGTGACCTTCAACCAGGCTCTGACTGGGATGCCGAGCTCAGAGGGAATGCTAGTCAGAGCGCGATGCTGGCCATTCGTACCGATCTCTACGCTAGCCGCTCTTGGTGTCAGCGCGAAATTGCCTTGGCGAAAACCAATGGCATGCCGGTGATAATGATGGACGCGATCGGCTTTGGTGAGGAACGCGGCTCCTTCCTGATGGATCATGTCCCACGAGTGGCGGTTCGAAAAGTCGATGGCCGCTGGCAGAAGAAGGATGTCTATCGTGCCCTCAACCTGCTCGTAGATGAGTGCCTTAAGAGGGCGCTCTGGCTACACCAAAAAGATCTATCCGGCGAGCGCCCGGAGCTGGATATAGCCTGGTGGGCACCTCATGCGCCCGAGCCGCTAACCTTACTCCATTGGATCGGCTCTCAGCTCACGTCTGGAAACCCAAGGGAGGCAGAGGGCGCCTTGCGCATACTGCATCCTGATCCGCCCCTCGGAGAAGCTGAGCGGGAGGTACTGCAAGATTATGCAAAGAGCACACAGCTGGGCCGTGATATCGACATAATGACCCCACGCCAGCTTGCGACCAGAGGAGGCTAAAGTGGCCGACGACAAGCAAAGGGCTGAACTGCTGCCTGCCGATGCCTTGAAAGGCAAGCGCTTAGGAATTTCTGTCTCGAACAGTCCGGACCTCGATCGGCTGGGCCTCACTGAGACCCACTTCCGCATGACCTTGGGGGAACTCGTGCGTTCCGTAGTCATCGCGGGCGGCGACCTCTATTACGGTGGCCACTTGCAGCCCGAAGGTATCACGACTTTTCTCATCGAAGAACTTCATCGCTATGGTCGCCGTGACAGGCCTCTGAAAGTTTGCTTGGCTTGGAGCATTCATCGATCTATGAGCAAGGAACAGATCGCCGAACAGAAAGACTTCCTTGGCCTCTTTGGTGAGATCCACTTCTTGGACAACGATGGGGCTCGCCTGGAGGGCCCTCTGAATGAGCAGCCAGTAAGCGAGTTCCCTGCCGAGGAAAGGGCCAAGGCACTCAGCGGCTTGCGCAATTACATGGCAAAAAACACCGACGCCCGCATTGTGATTGGTGGAAAACGCGATGGTTTTGAAGGCGCTATGCCTGGCATCGTAGAAGAAGTCTTGCTCTCACTTGAAAGTAAACAGCCTGTTTTCTTGGCGGGTGGGTTCGGCGGCGCTACGGTGGACATTATCCGCGTTCTCCGTCCTGGAAGTGCAGAATGGTTTCCTTTGAGCCCAGAGCCAAAAAATGATTCCCGCTTACTGGATAGTCTTGAACGGGTTGCAGAAGCTGCCACGCGGATGGAATGGGATGTTTTGGAGAATGGCCTGAGTGAAGAAGAGAATAACCTCCTCGCAGCCTCATATCGGCCAAGCGAAATCGCAGCTCTCGTAGGGCGCGGACTCGGGAAAGTTCTATAAGACTGACGTTTCCTTAAGATATATGCTTCGCTTCGAATGATGGGCGTCAAACATGTCAAGGAACACTTGACTCGGCTCAGGACCCATTTTTTTGGTTGGACGCTCGTGATTCATCGCTCGAAAACGAGTGGTGACCAGGTCAGATCTTTTCTGGTTGAGCGATGCGCAGATGGCGCGTCTCGAGCCTTACTTTCCGAAGTCGCACGGCAAGCCCCGGATCGATGACCGGCGGGTTCTGAGTGGCATTATCTTCATAAATCGCAACGGCTTGCGTTGCCACAACGCCCCAAGGGAGTATGGCCCCCACAAGACACTCTACAACCGCTGGAAACGATGGAGCGATAAAGGCGTCTTCGCCCGGATCATGGCGGGGCTGGCCGCTGAGCACGTCGAGGAGACGACTGTGATGATCCCCTCTCGGGACATCATTTCGTGATGCACTGCCGGGCAGTGGACGCCACCCATCTGAAGGCCCATCGCACGGCGTCCAGCCTGGGCGTTAATAAGGGGGGCGTGGACGCCTGATTGGCCGACCCAAGGGCGGCATGAATACTAAGCTGCACGCCATCTGCGACAGCCGCGTTCGGCCCATCGACCTGTTCCTGACAGCCGGTCCCGTCAGCGACTATATCGGGGCGCGTGCGCTCGTCAGCCGGCTGCCCAACGTGAAGTGGCTTCTCGGAGATCGCGGCTACAATGCCGACTGGTTCAGAGAAGCCTTGCAGGACAAGAAGATACGTCCTTACATCCCGGGCCGGAAGAAACGGAAGACGCCCATCCGGCATGACCAGCGGCGGTACAAGCGCCGTAGTCGCATCGAGATCATGTTCGCCAGGCTCAAGGACTAGTGGCGTGTTGTGACACGCTACGACCGATGCCCGAAGACCTTCTTCTTGGCGATCGCACTCGCCGCAACCGTTATTTTCTGGTTGTGAGTGGGAACAAGTCCTGAGCCTTGTTTCGACAACTTCACCGTGCAAGCCATTGCGCAAGAGCGCTTGCCGTGTTTTTGCGTCGATCCCATACCATCCATTCTTCTTTCTCTTTTCCTCGGAATTTTCGCCAGGCCACGTGGTCATATAGTCCCAGATACTCCCAATTGGTCCAGCTGTCGTTCATGGTATCTTCCAACACGGGAAAGATCGCGATGTTGTCAAAAGATTTATTCCCATCGGCGACGCCCAACTCCCAAGGCACCCATCGGCTATCCTTGCTGTTCTCCGTGGCCAAGAGGACAAATTTTTTCGACTGTTGAATTCGATTTTTCAGCTTAGCAGCCGTATCTTTACTCGTGTACGGGGGCAGGCTAGAATCCTTTTTGTCGATGTAGACCGTAGCTCCATGGTTCTCCAGGACGCGAATAACGCCGGGCAAAATGTCTTGATCTTTGCTGGAGTGAGATAAAAAGGTGGTGCCACTTGGGGACCGTTCTTCGGCCCGTTTTCTGATGTTGGTCCGCTCTTGCAGGGAGAGATTTTCCGTGAAGCCACGAAATTGGGAGCGCGTGAAGAAATTGGCCAAAACAGCGAAACCTTCTTGGAAATGCGATGCGAACTAAAGTTCACGCAAGCGTTGTATTGTAGTTCTTGCGGCGCATTGGCAGCGAGAGATCATATTCATTGGTGCGCCCCACTTTGGCCGTGGCATCAACCAAGAACTTAAGATTTTCCGGTTGATTCTCGATTCGGTGCCACGGTACAACTGACATCGCCACACCCGGTTTTATCAGGTTTGCGATGATCCGCTCGGGCAGATGTGGATGCCGCTCTCGCTGCTCTGCCTTGGTTTCGATCGCGGTCCAACCACTTGTATAGTCTGGGTAAATGGCGTCTTTCTCACCAGGAAGCGCTGCAACCCAATGATTGCTGTTAGTCGAGGGTAATTCGACCACCAAAATGCCGGACCTCTTGTTCAGAAGACCGTCGATCATCGAAGATTTCAACTCCCAATCGATGTGCTTACGAAAGCGTGTTTCTGTTCCACAAAGCAGGATGGTGACTTGGGTATCGCGCAAATACCCATCACGGATAACCCGCCGAATGGCCTCACTCGTTAGACTCTCCTCTATATCGCCAATCACGACGGACCCATCTTCGAAGGCATGATGGTAGTTCGCCAGATACGCGAGGTGATCCCGGTAATGTTGGTCGTTGGCGTGATGATAGCTTACAAATGCTTTGGTCATGTTCAAATCTCCTGACGGAACACTAGAGGATCAGATTGAAGAGCGGCACAACCTGACCAGACGAAGCGGTGACAGATTTTAACGGTCACTGCTACACCCACTGAAATTGATGCTGCTGGAGTGCAGGCAAAGTTCGGTAGCGTGAAAATAAACCGTAAGCTATGCATCCGCAGCGGAGTTTCGTTTCCTGCCCTTCGCGCCAAAGCCTAGCGCATAGATGCTTTTTCAAAGCGGGGACAAGTCGTGCGAGTGACGCGACGGGTGCTTGCTGCCGCCATACCACTGCGCTGCATAACGGGCGCAGAGTTTTCAACTTAGTTCGTTCCCGTGCTCCACATCGTGCCAGTGCTTGTTCAGGGGCAGTTTCGCGGCCCGAGTTATGATGTCGGAAACCTGCACTCGACGGAAGTCCCACTGGTCGACGCCGACGTTCACGCTGTTACGTGAGCCAGGCCATTGATCGTGAACATGGCCGAAGAGCTGCAAGGCACCCCGCCGAGCGCCGTTCCATGTGATCATCGGGTAGTGGCATAGGACGAGGCTTTGATCGCCGTCCTTGATCTCTGCCATGTACTCGGTGCTGGCCCAAGGCAGCGAAATCACCGCTTCATCATCGTGGTTGCCGATGATCAGGTGCTTGCGCCCAGGGAGGCTGTGAAACCAGCTCTCGAACTGGGCTGTATCCTCGGCGCGTCCGAACGCGAAATCCCCCAGAATCCACAGGTCATCGTCATGACGGACGCAGGCCTGGAAGTTTGCGATCAACGCGGCGTTCATCTCGGCTGTCGAGGCAAACGGGCGCTTGCAGAAGTCGATTATGCGATGATGGCCGAAGTGCAGGTCGGCCGAATACCAGTTGGCCAAATGCATGCCCTCCGCTTTCGTCTGAATCCGTCCCAGACATTGGCATGTGACTGCACAAAAGCCGAGGACCTCTTTTTGTGTGGCGCAGGGTTCCCGGTGCTGTTTGAAACCTTCTTTCCTCCGCCAATGTCCAATGTGAAATCGCCATCTGACATTCCAAAGGTAATGTAGGTTAAGTGTCAGAACTAATTGAGACTTCTCGGGTGAAAGTCCTCATATTCCCCTTGCAAGCTGCTCTGGGACGTTCCTAGAATCGGTTCAGGTCGGGAAAGCGAGCCCGGCTTGATCAGAAACGTTTGTTCCCACTGAAGGCTGCAAGATATGGACGCAGACAAAATGCGCCAGCAGATCGTGAAGCTGCATCTCGGGATGTCCGGGACGACGATCACGGAGCTTGCTGAGAGTATCGGATACAGTCGACCTGCGGTGTCGAACGTGTTGGCCGGTAGGAAGAGATCGCCGCGGATCGAAGCGGCAATCGCCGAGCGCACTGGGTTTCGCGCAGACGACCTGTGGCCTGCTGCCGGTGTAAGAAAAAAGGGAGGTCAGAAGGGATGATCTAGAAAAGAGAAAAGCCCCGAGAGCGGACTCTCAAGGGCCTTCATGTCGATTGGTAGCCGACAATCCGAAGGTCTCTCGATTCCCCTCAAAAGTCAAGTCTGGCGGCCGGGTCACCTGACCCGATCGGTCGTGCTCGGCCGTCTTCCATTATTCGACAAGAGGATCGTGAGCGGTTCACCGTGGTTAGTATGACCCACGGCCGATCCCGCACGCTAAAAAACATGGAAAAAGAAATCTTCGTGGCCCCCCGGGCCAGCCGTTCGACGCGGAACCTTTCGGAACGCTCGAAGGCGCGAACCTATGTAGAGACAGGCGCTTTCCGACCTTATGGCGGTGAGAGCCAGAAAGTGAAATTCGACAGCCTTGGTGAGTTCGACGCTTTTGTCACGATCACCGCCATCTATCCCGTCGCTGACATGGTAGAGCAACCTCCAGCCATCGAGTACGTCGACGCAGAGGGTCGACCCAGACGCAAAGTGATCGACCAGGTCTATACCTTTACTGACGGAACCACGTTTGCCACCGAGGTGAAACCTGCGGCACGCGCCATGGCCCAGAACCTTGAAGAGCAGCTGAGCTTTGTGGCGGCGGCCATGCCGCCAGAGTTCGCCGAGACCTTGGTTCTGATCACCGAGGATAATTACGACCAGTGGGAAGCCCTGAATGCGCGTCGCCTCTTGGCGTACAGGCGGGAAGACGATCCGGAAGCCGCGTCTATCATTGCTGGCTTGGCAGCCGAGCTTGAGCTGCCGGCTACCATCCGCGAGCTGATCGCGCAGGCTGACATCGGGGGGAGGGCATGGCCTGAGGTCTTCAAGGCTATCTATGCTGGTGTGCTGCGGCCGCTTGAGGACGGCATCATCGACCTCGAGATGCTGGTCGAAGGAGGCTTGAAATGAACGAGATCATTCGTCTGGAGCCATACTCGCAAATCCGCCACGGCGGCATAGCCAGCTTGGTCGTCGACCAGGGGCCCTTGGGGGTTACCGTCACGCGCGAAGTTGATGGAAATGTTGCTTTTGATGAGCTGACCTATGATGAGATCAACGATGGCCTAAGGACGGGTCATATCGTTATACAGGACGGCTACCACAGCGAGGAGGCGGCGCGACAGCGAACCAAGTTCGGAGAGCAGGTCGTCTCCCAGTTGCCGCGCAAGCAACGCGGGAAGGTATTCTTCCGGCAGACATGGTGCGATTTCTTTCTAGATGCCGAGGCGCGCGAAGAAACCGGGCGGGATTGGAGGGACGTCGACGCTTGGATTCTCAAGGTCGCCCCGCAGATAGAGAAGCATATCCCTCAACCCGAAGGGCCTGCCCAGAAACGCAAGTATTGCGGCAAGAAACGATCGCGAAACGAAATCGACCCGCCAAGCTCGTCGGCCCTATTGCGATGGGTGCGAAAGTACCAGGATGCAGGGCGTTCCGTTCTGGCGCTTATCGATAAGAGGCACTTGGCCGGTCGTACAAAGGTGAAGTTCGGCCCAGAGAGCGCGGCACTGCTGCGGAAGTGCGCAGATCGATATGCCAGCTTCAAACGACCCTCCAAGAAAAGTGTCATTCGGCAGACAAAGCGGGCGTTTCGGCTGGCCAATGCCTTTCGGGTAGACCGCGGCCAACCGGCTTTGGAAGTGCCGTCCGACAGTACCGTCTACAGGGAGATCAACCGTCTCGAGCCCTATTACGTCATGTGCCAGCGTCAGGGGCTGGAGGCGGCCAACAGGCATTTTGCAATCATCGGAGAGGGCCTCAACGTCCTGCGTCCCGGAGAGCGGCTCGAGGTTGATGAGTGGAAGGTCGATCTGATCACCTTTTTCGCGGAAGCCGGCGTGTTCGGGCATCTGACCGAAGAACAGATCAAGACGTTGCCGAAGGGGCGACGCTGGATCTATGTGGTGATCGATGTCCGAACGCGGCTGATCCTCTCGGTGAAGGTATGTGCTGCCCCCAACACTGAAGACGCGATTGCCGCGTTGGACCTTGCCACGCGCGACAAGACTGAGTTGGCAAAGCTCTTTGGGTGCAAACTGCCCTATTGGCCGGGGACTGGGTTCGAGACCGTTGCCTCTGATCAGGGCGTTGCCTTTGCGAACTTCGACTTCCGGGCTGCTGTGACTGACCTGCGTGGTACGGTCATGTTTCCTCCCGCGGGCGTGCCCAAGTTGCGTGGGCATGTCGAACGGTGTTTCCGGACCTTCGGTGTGGATCTGATGCAGTGCCTGAGTGCGCGCACGTATTCGAACATCGTCGAAAAGGGCGACTTCGAACCTGAAGACTATGCGGCGCTTGCCGACGACGAGCTGACACGGATCTTGGTGCGCTTCGTTCTCGACGTGTACAACAACAAGCCACATGGAGGCCTTGGTGGACAGACGCCGCTGAATTGTTGGCGGGAGCTGTGCTCGACGGTCGGAAAACCTCGGCAACCGGGCCGGTTCGAGCGCCTGGGTGCGTTCGGCCGGAAGTATACCCGGACCATTTCCGGGCGCGGTGTTCGATTTGCAGGTATCTTCTACACCTGCCAGGCGGTGGAGGACTACTTCCTCTCCAACCCTGATCTTGAAGTCGAAATCCGGGTAGATCATGAAGACCTGGGGCTGATTGAGGTTCACCTTGATGGTGTATGGGTCGTGGCGCGCACCCGCGCAAAGGGGTTCGACGGCCTGTCTCTGGATCTTTGGACAGAAGCCTGCACCAACCTGCGGCGGCGTTTCGAGGCAGAGGCGGAGCTGACTCAAGATGTCATTGATCAGGCTCTGGCCGATTTTTCGGAAGAGGATCGCGCAGCCTCACAACGGCTCGGTATTTCCGCTCTCGCGCCGACACGGGCCGACGTCGAGCGTAATCGGAAACAGCTTTGGCTTGGTCTGGAGGTCGTTGCCGGACACTCTCCTGCGGTTTCCAGAAAGAAGCGTGGGCTGCTGTCCGGCGTGATCCCCAAAGCCGAAAACGCGCTTCCGGCACCCCTGACCGTTCTTTCATCGGAAGAGGACGTGGCCAGTACCCCTTCCTCCCAACGCCCGCGGTGGCGCATGGAGGAGGGTGAATGACCCGCATTTCACGTGAGGAGGTCAGCCACATCGTGGCTGACCTTGAAAGCCGCTTCATCGCTCACGACTCCTATCGTGACCTCCAAGATCAGATCGATGATATTTTCTACCGGCGCAAGGCGCATATGGCGGCCGGGCGGATGCCCGCGGAACGAGGTATTGTTGTCATCGGGAACGCCGGGGCTGGCAAGACGGTCAGTACAACGCATGCCTTGGAACAGCATCCCCAAATTTCGTATGGGTCGCCCCTGCGAGAAGCACTGACCGTTCGGCTTGAGGCCGGTGCAACGATCAAAGGGGTCGGCGTCGATACTCTCGATGCGTTTGGTTACGAGAGTAAGAGCGAGCGCAACGCGCATTCCATCTGGCAGCAGGTGATGCGCCAAGCGCGGGCGCACAAGACCTTGTTCTTTCACTTCGATGAGGCCAAGCACATCCTGAGATCCAAGTCGAAGCATGATCTGGACCAGGTTATGCTCGTGTGGAAATCCTGTCTGGAATACGCCACCTGGCCTGTCAGCCTGATCTTGAGTGGGACCTGCGAACTCCTGGACCTGATCAATAGGGATGATCAGCTGAAGCGGCGGTTTGAGCCCGTGCATTTCGCCCCGATGACATACGCCGCGCATGGGCATGAGGTTGGCAGTGTGCTGGAAGCCTATCTCTCGACAGCGAAGCTAGGACGAGGGCAGTCTTTTCAGGCTGCGTCCTCTGTTCAGCGTTTGCTGCATGCTTCCCGGTACGAGTTCGGGCTGACGACGCGTCTGATCATCGAGGCCATCAAGATCGCGTTGCTTGAGGGGAGTGCTTCGGTGGAACAAGCGCACTTTGCGACCGCCTATCGTAAGCAGAAAGGCTGTGTGGACGCATTGAACCCCTTCATCGTGGAGAACTTCCGCGCCATCAACACCGGGCAGCTGTTGGGCAGCGCGGACCTCGAGGCGCCGCCAGTCAAGGCGAGGGGCGCGGCATGATCCGTCGCTTGCCGATCCTGGTAGCGTTGGTGCCGGGGGAAACCCCGGCGTCTTTCGCATCACGGCTGGCCTGGGCCAACGGCCTTTCTTTCGCATCGGAGTTTTGTGCTGATCAGGGTTTTGCGCTGCAGGCTCTTGCTGATGGCGAGGAGCGCGCGCTGTCCATCCTTGCTCAGCTTGGTGGTGTCGTTCGCGCCGAGCTCTTGCGAGGGCTCGTGGCCAAGACCTCGGCCGGTCAGTACCTGGTCGCCGGGCAACTTGTTGAGAAGCGGTGGATCACACGTAGACGGCTGAGGTTTTGCCCGAAGTGCGTGGCCGAAGACATTACGACGTCATCGGTGGATGGTGCCGCTCAAAAGTGCGTTTGGCACATCCCTTCGATCCTGGCCTGCCCGCAGCATGGATGCAGGCTCCACGAGGACGAGAGCTATTCGCATAGCCGGGGCCCACACGACTTTGCGGGCCGCATTCGCGACCTGGGGCTTGAGCCTGAGGAACTGGAACAACTGGTCGTTCCTCAGGCGCCGACCGGTCTGGAAAGTTATCTGGCTCGCAGAATGTCAGGTGAACGCCAAGACCGCTGGCTAGATGATCTGGGCTTCGGTGCCGTAGCACTCGGTGCCGAGATCCTGGGCATCGTGGACCTCTTCGGGGTTGGGGCGAAGCCGAAGTTCTTGTCGGAAGGCGACAAGAGCCAGGCAGGTGCGCGGGGCTTTGAAATCTTGTCGCGGGGTGAGCGCGGGCTGCGAGATTTGCTTGAGGCCATCCATTGTGACGCTGGATCGCCGGTCTCCCTGTCCCGCAGGCACTATGGCTGTCTGTTCAACTGGCTGGAGCAGTCACACGCGGATCAATATGAACCCTTGAGAGCCATCGTGCGGGATTTCATGGCGGAGACGTACCCCATTGGTGCAGGGGACATGCTCTTCGGCAAGCCGTGTGCCGGTCGGCGCGTCTACAGTGTCGAAGCTCTGCGTCGTGATCTGGGACTGGGATATCGTCAAACGTTGGAGCTGTTGCAGGCCAACGGCTTCCTGACTTCTGGTGGCGATGTCGGCAAGGGCGCGCTTCTCGATGCGCGGGCGCTGAAGCCAATCGTCGAGCGCTTCTCCGGGGCCATTTGCCAAGTTGCTGCGCAAAGAAGGGTCACTGCTCCCAGGGCTCAGTTCGATGCACTCGTTGCGGGCGGTATCCTGTCACCGATTGCCGGATCGCCCGTTGGGCGTCCCTATTACGACGAAGGCCAGCTTGATGCATTCCTCGCCAGCATCAAACCTCGCGTCGAATTGGGCGAAGGTGATGGCGGTGCGGAGCGCCTGGTCGGGATTCAGACGACCTGCCGGAAAGCCGTCGCAGGCGCGGCTGACGTTGTTCGCTTGATCCAGAAGGGGGCGCTGAAAACTGTCGCCAAGTCATCTGAGGAAAGTGGCTACTTGTCTGTGCGGCTGGACCCACAAGAGGTTGCCGAGGCGTTGCGTCTGCTCAAGCCAGAAGGCTACCTTCGGTCCACGCTAGCACGTTATCTGGGGATCAATGAAGCTGCCGTCCGGTATTTGGTGGAGGCGGGCCACCTGACGCAAGTTCGGGCACGGCACCCGCACTCACGGAAGTCGATCAAGGTTGTGACCTACGAATCCGTCGATTGTTTCCTGGACCGATATGTCCCCTGCAAACATCTTGCTGAATTCGAAGGCGAAGGCACGCGGAGTGTCGGTGATCAACTCGAAGCAATCGGGTTGAAGCCGCTGCCGTTGTCACCAGCGGGTAGGGGGCGTGTGTTTCTGCGCGCCGACGTGTCGCTGGGTCGACCGGAGCTAGAAAAGCGCTTGCGATCACTGCACCACGATAAGATAGCTTGGCCTGACCTGTGATGCTAAGTTTTCTCAATGGAGTGACCCGCGTTCCACCTGTCTAAGTCACTCGCGTA
Organism: Rhodobacter sp. NTK016B; assembly: GCF_017303295.1. GTDB lineage: Bacteria > Pseudomonadota > Alphaproteobacteria > Rhodobacterales > Rhodobacteraceae > Pararhodobacter. Next base: position 258,502 of record NZ_JAFKOK010000003.1, read on the forward strand.
AGACACAGCATGGCGCTAGGAACTAATAAAATGACAGACGCCGAACTTTTGACGATCGTGCAGAAGTGGAAGTGACATTAAGCCAAAGTGCACTGCGGCAGTCAGATATCTCCACTTTCTTACTGTGCTAAATGTTGGTGAGCGTTAGGTTCGATAAAATTGGAGGTGCCCGATTTTGAGAAATGATATCGCAAGTCAGGTCAATAGATTCAAATTTGAATTGTTGACCATGTCCGTTCAGGATGTTCGAGAATGGAATGCATTTGGCGACATTGATCTTGATGGGTTCTGCGAGAAACTTTGGGGTCATTCTGAACGCTCCCCAGATCTCCAGACATCTAATGGATACCGGGCCGAAGACGATCCCACCTCGCCAATCAAAAAAGCGTTCGGCAGAACGGTGTCCCTGCGTCTGCAAAACCTTTCGCCGAGACGGCGAGAATGCGTTCTGAAAATTTTTCTTTTTGGAAGCAATGAGATAAAGGATGGATTGGACGCGGAGGTCAAGATTTAGATGGAGAGGCGCTCTCTCATCGAAGAGCTACACGCACTCATGGATGAAGATCCTGCCGCCGCTCTGGCACGGATTCGCGAGCTCGGAGATAGCCCTGAAGAAGCTTTTGCCTCCGCTGCCATACTCATCGACTGTGGCGGGCACCTAGGCAACTCCATAGCCATTAACAGGGGCGTGGAAATACTGGAAGAGTTGCGCAAGAGCACCAAGCCGGACCCAGGCCTCGCCTATAACCTTGCCAATGGTTTGCAAACCCGTGCGCGGCTGATCTATGGGCCGCACTCTCCCTATTTTGGCCAGTCTTTTGAGGACCACTTTCAAGCTAGAATTCGCTTCGGGGAGGCCGCTCGATCGCCACATGCACCGTTTGATTTGGCCTCTCAGGCGCTAACCAATATGGGTACGCTGTTGCAGGATACCTCACGTTGGATTGAGGCATTAGACCACTTTCGAGAAGCCCAATATGTCTGTCCGGAGAATGCCGTAGCAATGCTCAAAGAGCTCACGTTGCTTCAGCATCTTGGACAATTGTTCCAGTCAGACCCGCATAACTACCAGTGTTACGGCCATATACCGACGCTGGTCAATAGAATACGTATCCTCGCAGTAAACATTGAGCGTAACCTAGACACGCTTACCGCTTTCTCTGGGACAGCAGCGCTTACATTCGCGCAGCAGCAAATTGCGATGGCAAAAGCGCTTCCGTCCAGTTCTCAGGGACCGATCGAGAAGCCCTTTTTTCAGTTCGTCTCCAAGCATCAACTGGCGTTGTTTTTGCATTGCGGCGCGGAAGACTTTGACGCGGGGATTTTCGATGTGCTGACCATCCCGACCATTACGAGAACAATGGATGATGAAGATGGCGTACCGGAAATCTATGCCATGCTGAACGTGATGAAGGCCGATTTTGCTTTTGCGCGGCAGGTCTACTTTGAGGTCCTCGAAGATGACACTGACACGCCCTACCTTGAAACTACGACTCACGGGGACACATTGGATTACGCGCTTTACGGGGTGCGCTATTCGGCACTGACCAGTGCGCAGCGCATCGCCTTCGACATCCTGGATAAAGTGGCAGTCGCCATCGCCTGTTATCTAAAAATGCCCAAGGCTCATAAGGTGAGCTTCGCAACACTCTGGGGGCGCATAGAAAAAGGCGGATCGTTTCGGTTTCACGATGAAATCGCTCGATGCCTTGCCAAGGGCAATTTCGGCCTGATAGCCCTACACAACATTTTCCATGATATGTCGAGTGATAATAGCCGAGGTGTCGGTATCATGGAGGCGCACAAGAGCTATCGAAATTCCTCCACACACCGTTTCACGGTGCTTCATGATTTTGGCAAGCAAGAACGCAAGTCCCCTTCGCTTGCAGTGGACCATCAGGACATCATGGAATTTGAGCGGATGACACTGGACTCACTGAAGCTTGCTCGTTCAGTGATATTCTACCTTGTGGACATGATCATGTTCGCGGAAGCGACGAGGCCAAAGCGCGATACTGGCATCACAGTCCCAATGTCAGTTCCCGATCATGCGTACATTCGCGGCCGGTACGATTGAATCGAGACGGGAAAGGGAGCACATATCTTTGTTCGGTCATCCCAAAAAAAAGGCATTGGAAAATGACCATAAAGTACTTCGCCTACGGTTCCAACATGCTCGAAGGACGCCTGCGACAACGCTGCCCGTCCGCGCGTGTGCTCGCCGTGTCACAGCTCAAGGGTTGGGCACTGTCCATGCATAAACGAAGTAAGGATGGATCGGGCAAGGCGACAATCGCTCCTTCTAGCGAACCGAGTACATCTGTTTTTGGCGTGCTCTACGAGATAGATAGTGACGACCTTGACCCGCTAGACCGCGCCGAAGGCCATGGACGTGGCTATAACCGGGTTTCGATCAAAGTTGCTATGGCCAGTTCTGGTGAGACCGTGACGGCGATCACATATCTCGCAGAAGAGGGCGCAATCGACTCGTCCCTCTACCCCTACAATTGGTATGTGAAGCTGATTGTGGCTGGGGCTAAAGAACATGCTCTGCCCCATGGCTACATCGAACAACTTTCCTGTATTCATGCGAAAGCAGACCCCGTACTGGCTCGACCAAGTCGGCGTCAGGCTCTTGCGCTGCTCAAAGAATGGGAAAACCGATGACCGTTGCCACACCCGACACCACCAAAATAGCTGGCGCGCAGACAGTTGCGGGCTGGAAAGCCCTCCGGACAAAGTTGGATGCTGCGCCATCCAAAGAGCTTTGGGAGGAAGCCTTTGAGGAATTCTATAGAGCTCGCCTTAAGACTCGATATTTTGATCCGGTCGAGACCTTGGAGAAGAATGCGACGCATAGTGGTGAAGGTTTTGCCATCGTCGCCATACTATGCTCGCTGATCGAGTTTCTTGAATCCACGTTGCAAGGAAAGACGTATCGCTACAGGCGCCGAAACGACCCGGTCCTGACAATCCACGAATATGAAAAAAGCGGAGCAATCTTCGAGAATTTTCTCACGACGGGGGCCCCCTTCAGTGCTGTTTTTGACAAGAAATTGGCCAAGGACTTCTACACGAACGTCAGATGTGGGCTGCTCCACGAGGCACGGACTAAAGGTGGATGGCTGATACATACGGGTAAAGACACCGACCCGATGATCGACACTACCAAGAAGATCATCAATCGAAAGTGCCTACAGAAGGGCTTTGGCGAGTTCATAGATTCTTACAAAATTTCGTTGTTTGCCGATCAAACGCTCCAAGATGCCTTCAAAAGGAAAATGGACAGTCTGTGCATTGAATAGCAGACTGGCCCCTGTTTTTTTCGCCTAGACTAGCGCCTCAACAAGATCGTGATCCTGTTGAGGCTAGGTGCGACGAAGCTTGCAAACAGACCCAGCTCCTGTTGCGCCGTGCCTGGCTTTTAACCACTCACAAGTCAACTTCGGAACTGTGGGTACCAGGCGGATGAGGGAGAGCGAAGTCGGTTGCGGGGCCATTCTTTATGAAATTCTGCATCAACAAGCTGCGCCACTGGAACTAAGTGGCATTGAAAAGAAACGATTTTTGAGATTTCGATAGGTAATGCCGCATGCAACGCCACAGGGCTTCTCTGCGGTGACCTAACCGCTCCAAGACGGAAAACCACCGGCTGCATTGCAGTCGGTGGTTTTCCGTTTCAGCGGTGGGCGTCACCGGGGAGGTTTTCGCACCCGGCAGCCTTGGCGGACATCTGAATGCGCATTGCTCTGACGCGCGCGGCAGCGGCCATGATCTGTGTTTCGGTCAGGGTGCCCTGATTGATGGCCTTGCGTACCCAGCGGACGGCGCGTTGGGGGAGCAGGGTGTCGTAGCCGAAAAGGTTCTTGATCATGATCAGGTCATTTCCGGCGGCGAGGGCCCGCACGACGGCGCATCGCCGGCCCATTTGGTGACGGATCGCATCCATGTCGATATCGTCCGTGATCACGACGCCCGCGTAACCGAGTGTCCCGCGCAGAAGCCCCGTCACGATGGGGGCCGAGAGGGTGGCGGGCCGTCCGTGAGTGGACAGACGGTCGAGGCGCAGATGGCCCATCATGACCATTGCGGGGGGATGAGCCGAGGCGAACAGGCGCGCGAAGGGGGCCAGCTCGGCCTCGGTCCAATGCGCGGAAATGTCCGCGACCCCGTGATGGCTGTCGCTGACCGAGCGGCCATGGCCGGGAAAATGCTTGGCGGAACACAGGATGCCCGCGCTGGCGAAACCGCTGACAAAGGCCGCCGCATAGGCGGCGATACAGTCCGGGTCGGTGCCGTAGGCGCGTTTGGGTTTGCCGATCACCGGGTTGTCGGGATCGTGGATATCCAGAACAGGGCCGAGATTAACGTTGAAGCCAAGTGCGGCAAGATCCTGTCCCGCTTTGGCGTAAAGCCGCTGCGCCTCGGGTGGCGACAAGCGCTCTGCGACTATTTGGGCGGCGGGCAGTTTCGTGAGGCCGCTTAGCTTTTTCAGGCGCTGAACCTTGCCGCCTTCATGGTCGATGGCGATCAGCGTCTGGAGGCGGTCGTCGCGAAACAGGCGCATCAGCCCGGTCAGCTCGTCAATCGCACCGACATTCTGCGCGACGAAGAACACCCCGCCGACCTGACCGCGCCTGACCTGCCGGGCCAGCAGCCGGGCCGAGGGCGAGCGGGCCGTTGCGCCGTAAAACCCGATGACAAGCAGCTCTGCCACCGCGTCTGCCAGCGCGTCTCGCGGGCGAAACAGGCCGAACCACGCGACGGGGTAGGTGAGCGTCGCAAGCCCGAAGCCGAACAAGGCGCGCGCGCCACGCCAGAGCGTACGTGCGCGCGTGCGCAGTCCGCCGGGCGCGCGGAACGTGACCTTGCTCAGGCGCTGCAGGGCCGTAGTGAAAGACACGGCCACCGTCAGCCCGGTTCCGCGCGGTCATGGACTGGTGCAAGCGGGGCGTGATCCGGCAGGCGGGCGCGATGGCGATCCATATGGCGCAGCAGCGTCGCGGCGAGGGTGTCGATATTCTCGGGCCGGAAGTAATGCCCGTGGGCGCCGGGGATGATCTCGACATGATGGCCCGCAGGATAGGCGGCGCGGAACAGCTGTTCCGGGGCATCGAGCTGACCATAGGGGTTGAGATAGCTGCGCGCGCCGAAAACCAGCAGCGTTTCGCCCGGATAGTGAAAGAAGCGGCCCTGCTCCATCAGGATCGTGAGCGGAACCTCGCGGCCTCGGCGCAGCAATTCCAGACCGGCCTCGCGCATCACAAGACCCCCCTGGCAATTCCCCCCGAGGAAGACCGGGCCGGTGGGCGCGATGGCTGTCACCTCGTCGGCATAGAGACGGCCCAGCGCCGAGAGCGTGTCGGGATTGTATTCTACGGCCAGATGCCCCGAGCGCAGCCCGAAGACCGAAGCCTTGTCACGCAGGCTGTCGCTCAGCCGCGACAGCTCGGTGCCGTTCTGAAAGCACCAGAAAAGCTGGGGCAGCGGTTGCGTGTCGCTCAGACTGCGTACCAGCCCCACCTTGCCCAACGCTCTGCCGGGCCATGTGGCGAGGTGGGGTGCGATCTTGGCCCGAAGGTCGTCGTCGAGGCCGGACGAGACAGGCGCATGGGGGGCCTTGAGGCGCGAATCCACCATCAGGCCAAGGATCTCGATGGTATCCAGACCCGCTTCGAACCCGACATCGAGCGTGATGCCAAAGGCATCCTCGACCGCGAAGAGAAGGTTCGCCATCGACAGCGAGTCGAGACCGGCATCGTGCAGGCTGTCGCGGGTGCCGGATACCACATGGGCGCCAAGCTGTTCCTCGATCAGCGCAATGAGCCGAGCCTCGGTCGCGGTGCCGATGGTGCGGGCTTTCGCGGGCTGCGTCAGTTGCGGCGGCATCGGCAGCGCGCTTCGGTCGCGCTTGCCGCTGGCATTGCGCGGGATCTCGGGCACCGGCAGGAAGACCGAGGGCACCATATACGACGGCAGTTGCGTCTGAAGCCGCTCTCGCAGGGCCACCGGATCGGGCGAGGGCGCGCCGGGCAGCATCACCAGATGCGCGATCAGCCGATCCGCGGCATCGGGCGCAGACAACAACGACACCGCCGCGTCGATCACGCAGGGCAGGTTGCACAAGGCCGCCTCGACCTCGCCCGGCTCGATCCGGTAGCCGTTGACTTTCAGCTGACTGTCCATGCGCCCCAGATAGATCAGCGCGCCGTCGGGCCCCGCCTTTGCCCGGTCTCCGGTGCGATACAGCCGCGTCGGGCCTTGTCCGGGGATATCAACCACCGGGAATTGCTGCCGCGTCATTTTGGGCCGGTTGCGATAGCCGTTAGTCAGGCCGGGGCCGAAGAGACAAAGCTCGCCCTCGTGGCCCGGGGCAACGAGGGTGAGGTCCTCGTTCAGCAGGCAGGCGCCCATATTGTCGATAGGCCGCCCGATCGTGACCGGATTGCCCGGGGTGCAGACCGCGAACAGCGCTTCGATCGTGGCTTCTGTCGGCCCATAGGCGTTGATGAAACACCGGCCGTTTCCCCAGCGCTCGACCAGCGCGGGCGGGCAGGCTTCGCCCGCGACGATCACATGGGTAAGGCCGGGATGCTCGGCCGGTGGAATGATCGACAGGGCCGAGGGCGTCAGCGACAGATGCGTCAGCCGCCCCTGCGTGATGAAGCGGCCAACGGGCGGGCCAGGGATCGCCTGCAAATCCGTGGGGTACAAAAGGCACGCCCCCGCAGCCAGCGCCATGGCCATGTCGCCCACCGACACATCGAAGCCGAAACCGCTGAGTTGCGAGACCCTTGCACGGGCGTCGATCCCGAAATGCCGGGTTGCTGCGACCGCGTAATTGGCCAGCGCGCCGCGCGGGACTTCGACCGCCTTGGGCCGCCCGGTCGTGCCTGAGGTGAAGATCATGTAGGCGAGCGTCTCAGCCGAAACCGGAACGGGGTTGAAGCTGACCTCGGCGGTTTCGTCACGCTCGGGCAATTGGCCGCAATTGACGAAGCGCAGGCCGATATCCGGCAAGGCGGGGCTTGCGGCGTTCACGATGATCGTCCGCACCTCTGCGGTTTCGATCATGTAGCGCAGCCGCCCATCCGGCAGGGCCGGGTCGAGTGGCACGAAAACACCGCCGATCTGCAGAATGGCCAAAAAAGCGGTGACCCGATCCACCGTCCGGCCAAGGCAGACGCCGACGCTGTCACCGGGTTTCACTCCGGAGGCTGTCAGCGCCTTGGCAAGGTCGCCGGTCCGCGCGACCAGATCCGCGTAGCTCAGGCAGCGATGCCCCATCGCGACCGCGGGCGCCGTCGGCTGTCGGGCCGCGTGCCCGGCCACGAGGGTCAGCAGATCGGGGGGCGTCGGGTGCTTTTCCCCATGGAGCAGGCTTGGAATGAGCGTCTGCACAGGCGGGCGCGACAGCGCATCGGCAAGTCGTTGGGCGAGACCCGCGCCGCTGGCGCCCGCCATGACGACAAGCGTGTCGCCGTCTTGTAGGCTCGCCCGCAAACGCCGCAGCAATTCCGACCCGTCTGACACAGCGGTGCAGACCAGTCCCGCAGCCCTACACGCCTCGGCCAGCGCGGCATCGCCGCTTTGCCCCTGAGGCGCCTCGCCAAGGGCGGCCACCGGCAGGATGAAGCTGTGGTCCGCGCCGGCCAAGGCCTGCGCAAAGCGTGGGGCCATGCGCGTGACCCGGCTGTGAAGCTGAGGTTCTAGGATCGCGATCACGCGCCCCTTGGTCGCCTCGCGTAGAACAGCGATAGAGGCCGCGATCTCTGCCGGGTGATGGGCGAAATCGTCATAGATCCCTAGTCCGCTGTCAGACGGGATGCGCTGCAGCCGCCGCGCGACCCCGTGGAAGTCTGCGAGCGCGCTGACGGCGCTCTGGACGCTGATTCCCAGCGTCAGCGCCATGCCAAGGGCTCCAAGCGCATTGAGCAGGTTGTGGCGTCCGGGAAGGGCGAGCGACAGGGTGCCCAGTTCCTCGCCGTCCAGAAAGACGGTGGCGTTTCCCTTGGCGTCCGGCAGGGCCCGCAGGGAATTCGCTTCGCCAAAGCCATAGGTCAGCACTTTGCACTTAGCGGCGCGCAGAGCCTCGGTCACGCGTCGCTCATCGCCACAGGCGACGATTGTCCCATCCGACGGGACGCGCGACAGGAACGCGGCGAAGGCGCTCCGCAACCCGTCTTGGCCACCATAGTGGTCCGCGTGATCGTCATCGAGATTGGTCAGGATCGCGTGCGATGGCTGCCATTGGGCAAGCGCACCATGAGCCTCGCAGGCTTCGGTCACGAAGGGGGCCGTGGGCGCGCCCCACCGCGCCGGGGGACGCTCGGAATCGGCGAAGGACGCGCCCAGCATGTAGCCGAAATCGGGCTGACCGGCAGCGCTGAGGATATGCACAAGCATCGCCGTGGTCGTCGATTTGCCGTGACTGCCCGCTACGCAGAGATTGAGACGCCCGGCGATCAGTTCGGCCAGCATCTGCGCGCGGGTCTTGACGGGAAGGCCCGCCCGCCGCGCCGCGCGCTTTTCCACATGGCTCTCGGGGATGGCGGGGCTGACGACGATGCAATCTGCGGCCCGCACAAGCGCCGGGTCCGGCACGGATTGCACCGCGATCCCTTGCGCTTCCAGCAGGGCCAGACGCGCGGGCGCGCAATGATTGTCGCTGCCGGTGACCATGTGGCCCGCCTGCCTGAGCAGCAGCGCCAGAGGCAGCATACCGCTTCCGCCGATACCGATCAGGTGCAGCCTTTCGGGATCAGACATCGCCCAGATCGCCCTTGAGCGCATAATCCCCGATTTTGCCCAGTTCGGCGAAGACGCGCTGACGCCCTTTCGCGCTTTGCCACCATGTGTCGGCAGACAGATCGCCGGGATCGTTTGGGGGCTGCGCAATCAGACGCGTATCGGCGGGAACGTGGCGGCGCACGGTCATGATCGCGCGGCGCATATGGAAAGGCTTGGCGCAGATAGCAAGACTGCGCACCTTGTCCCAACCCAGGTCGCGCTCGATCAGGGCGGCGCCGAAAGCGGCGTTTTCGGCGGTGTTGCGTGCGTCTTTTTCAAGCAGCAAGGCGCTTTCCGGGATGCCCGCGGCAAGCGCATGTTCGCGGTAGAACGCCCATTCCGGCGATCCGTCCACTGCCGTGCCGCCACCCGAAATCAGGATGCGCCGGGTCAGGCCGGCCTTGTAGAGCGCAAGGGCCGGCTGAAGGCTGCTGACAGAGGGGCTGCACAGGACGAATGCAAGATCCACGGCTTCCGGCGGGCATTTCTTGAACAGGAAGGCACTGATGCCTGCGCGGCTATCGTAGAGATCCATAGCTCGACCGTGCGATTTTCTTTGGGATTTTCAAGTGGCTGACCCTACGGCTTATTCCCTTGGGGTCAATCGGAAACGGCGGCAGTAACATCGCGCATTACGGATGATGGCGGCGTGCGTTATCCCGCCAGTTTCCGCATCAACGCCTCTATCGGTCCGCGTTTGAACCAGCGTGCCCAGATCAGCGCATAGAGCGTCGCGGCAAGGCAGAACAGAAGGGCGGCACCGACCGCTTGGGCGATGGTTTGTCCGCCCAGCATGTCCAGCGCTTCCAGCGTCCCCATCCCCACCAGAACATGCGCGATGTAAAGCGTCAGGGTCTGCCGCCCGGCCGGAACCAAGAGACCCAACACTCCCACGCTAGCCAGACTATCCGAGAACCGCAGACAGAGGCCCACGACAAGGCATGCCGCGCCCAGACCGGCGAGGGTGTAAAGCGGCATCGGCGGCACCGGGCCGGTCGTCGCGAGCGCCACGAGTTCGGGGTCAATGGGGGCCAGCTGCGCGATCAGCACGGCACTGATGCCTTCGGCCACGGCCAGGGCAATCGCGCCGCCAAGGATCAGCTTCCGCTGCGTCACACGCTCGGCCAGCGAAATTCGGCTGAGCAAGATGCCGAACAGAAGGAAACCCAGCCACGGGATGACGGGGTGCCAGCCATTGAAGAACAGATTTCGCACGAAGCCGGCGGGCGTCCAGAACCCGGAATAGGTATAGGCTTCCCAGTTCCAGCCCGTGTCGTAATTCAGCGTCAGGATCATCACCGTGAAGGCGAGGTTCAGGGCCAGCACGATCCCGAACAGCCCCCGCGATCCGAGCGGCAGCAGCAAGGCGCCGAACAGGAAATAGAACGCGTAATAATGCAGGATGTCGGCGTCGAAGATCGTCATGTTCAGCAAGCCGATCACAAGCAGGAACAGCGCTCGCCGGATGGTGACAGAAAGGGTGCGGTCGTTTCCCCTCAGCCCCGACAGGCCAAGCCCGATCCCCGCGAGGACGACGAAGGTGGCGGCGGCGCGGCCCTCAAGCGCCGAGGTCAGCGCGCCAAGGACCCCGTCGCCGCTTTCGGCGCCCATGGCAATCTTGAAGTTGACGATCACCATCCCGACGAAGGCCACGAAGCGGGCCAGATCGAGACCTTCAAGACGGCTACCAGAAGGGGATTGCCGGGTTTGTGTCATTCGCGCTCTCCTGTTCGCCGCGTTGACGTCGTGGACCAGTCGGCCGATATCGGCAAGGGCCCTCAGCCCGGTGGGGCGGGATTACATCGCCGACCATGTCGCAAAGACGACAATACCCAGCGTCAGGACCACGAGCGCGCCGATCGTCGGCGCCGAGAGCGCGGGGCGATCCGCCGCGCTGCTGCCCCCACGGGAGAGATGGGTCACCGACAGCGCGATCAGCGCAGCGCCCAGAACGGTTCCGATCCATTCCATGGTGAACAACGCCAGAGACATCGGCGCGGCAGAGACCGGGAAGATCTCGGCGAGATCCAGACCGTAAACCGCGACATAGCCGATACCGGCAAAGAGCGGCATCGCGCCCGCCTGTCCGCTGCGCAGGATGCGGTAGCCAAGGATCAGGCTGCCCAGCCCCAGAACGGTCAGGAAGACGTTGAAAGCCGCGAGCACGGTGACGGAATAATCGGGAAAGCTGCGCGTCTCAACGATGCCGCCCGGCACCATCAGGGCAAGGTTCAGGGCGCTCAGGAGAACAAAAGCAGCAATGGCGCGGGGCAGGGTCATGACAAAGGGCCTTGTGTTTGCGAGGGGGGAAGCAGCGGCGTCATGAGAAGCGAGAAGGCGCGTCGCGACAGCGCAGCCTCTTCGCCCTCAGACAGGGCGGCAGCGTGGTGGGCAAACCAGCGGTCGATCGAGATAAGTAGGTCCAGCGCCACATCGCTCAGCATGGATAACGGCAGGTCGTCGCGCACCGCGCCGATGGTCTGGCCCGCCTGCAGCGCCGCGCCAATCTGCGCTCGGAACGCATTGAGCGGCGCGGCGACGGCCTCTTGCGCGGCGATTTCGCGGTGCAGCGTGCGGATCAGCGCGGCGAGGCGGGTGTCTTGCTGAAAACACTCGGTCAGGCGAAGGCACAAACCGGCGAGGGTCTGCCAGAATGCCCGGGCATCGCTCGTGGTAAGGTCGTCGACGGTCGGCATCAGATCGGCCAGAGGCGCAAGCCGCCGCTCGAGCGTGGCGCGAAACAACGCGCCCTTGTTCGAGAAGTAGTGATAGGTCCGCCCCTTGCTCTCACCCGCCGCCGCGATGATGCGGTTGAGCGACGCGCCCTCGAACCCGTGGGTTGTGAATTCGCCCTCAGCCGGGTCCAGCCACAGCGCCCGCTCCTGCGGATCGAGATCGAGAAAGCGCGCGCGCGCCGAGGGAGAAGACGAGGACATCGGGGGCTCCGTAGACCAGTGGTCTAAGTTCTTCCCTGCATTTAGACCGGCGGTCTAAGCGAGTCAACCGGGCCGGGCCCCGTGTGACGCAGCGGCATGAATGGGCCGGGAATTGCGCATTTCTTCAGCGATCACGCGGATTTTCGCGGCAAAGGGGCGGGGTTGCGGCCTCGGCGCTTGACGGAGGCGTGCCGCAATGCAGCATTCTTATATGATCAAATGACGGAGCCGGATGCCCATGCCTCAGACCCTCTCCGCGCCTCAGCCCGTCGCGTCGCCCCGACCGGTCTCGGGCCTTGCCACCAAGACGCACTGTGCCATCGTCGCGCGACGGCCTGCCAACCCCGTTGCCGCGCAGGTGCTGGACCTCTCGCTGATCGAAACGGGGGAATTCGTGATCGTGCCGCTCGACCCGGCCCGGATCGAAGCGCTTTGCACGCGGCTGAAACTCGATGACCGGCCGTTTTCTGACATGGCGCCCGATTGCGCGCTGACCTTGCGGCTTGCCGATGAGCTGGGCCTCGACCGTTTCGCGCTGATCCAGACGGATGAGACGGGCTGGCAGGGGGCACAGGCGGCCACAGTCTATCATGGCCGGGTGCGGACGATGGCGGTGCGCAAGGGCGCGGGCGCTCTCAACGACGCGCTTGAGCGGATCGGTGTGCGGCCCGATGGCGGGCGCGATGCTGTAGATACGCTGGGGCTGGGATTTGTCGGCAATGCCGGGCTGTTCCCTGGGCGCTGAAGCGGGCCTAAGCATTTCACTGGGCGGCGCCGGATGCGACAGCGAAATGCCCCGGGGCCCTGTCGGGCGCCGGGGCGTGGTACTCGTTACTCAACAACCAGAGTTGCAGAGAAACATTACTGAGCGGTAATCACCGTCATGACGAGGTTACCGTCCAGACGCACGGGGCCATCCTCGGACGCGCCCAGCGTGTATTCGAAGATCCCGGTGGACATGCCGCCGTCTTCACCGTGAACCATCAGCATCAGCATGTCGCCCGGTTCGACCGCTTCGGTCAGGATCGCGGCAACATCGGCGGTTTCGCCTTCGCGGATCGGGGCATAGCCGACGACCGGACCCGGAGCCATGTCGGCATCGGTGCGGTGAACGACCATCCAGCCATTCGCCGGCGCGACGATGCGCTCGGCGCTGACCACGCCGTTGGCGACGCTCTGATCCGAGGCTTCGACCATCGGCATCATGTGATCGTCGGCCAGCACGGGGGCGGCAAGAACGGTGGCAGTAGCGGCAATCGCGACAAGGCTTTTCATAAAACTCTCCTGTTCAGTGATGACGCTTTCGAGCGCCTCTGCCCTCAGGTACGTAAGGATTTCGCGCCGAGTTTCAGAACGGGCAAAAAAAGTCGCGAGAAATTTGCGCGCCCCTGCAGTCGCGTTCCCGGCCGTGCTGCGTTAGCCTTTGCGCACCCTCTTGAAACCGGTCCGGACCCATGCGCGACGACCCCGAACAACCCGACCCCGAACAACCCGACCTCGTGCGCCCGGTCATATCGGGTGCGGTCCCGCCGGTTTTCATCGGCTCCGAGATCTACCGCGCCACACCTTTCGCCCGCCATCATCCGCTGTCGATTCCGCGTGTCTCGACGGTGATGGATCTTGCCCGCGCGCTGAGCTGGTTGCCGCGTGAGCGGTTCATCACCTCGCCCCGCGCCCGCGCTCCGGCTTTGTCGGCGTTCCACAGCCCCGCTTATCTCGAGGTGCTTCAGCGGGCGGAGGCCACGGGTGACGTGTCGGAGGCCGAGCGCGAACGCCATGGCCTGGGCACGTTGTCCAACCCGATCCATCCGCTGATGTTCAAACGCCCCGCCACCAGCGCCGGGGGCGCGCTGCTGGCTGCCGAACGGGTGCGCCATGGCGGGGTGGCGCATGTCCCGGGGGCGGGCACGCATCACGCCATGGCCGACCGTGCGGGGGGATTTTGCTATCTCAACGATCCGGTGCTGACGATCCTGCATCTGCGGCGGCTGGGTCTGAAACGCGTGGCCTATGTCGATATCGACGCGCATCATTGCGACGGTGTGCAGGCGGGGCTGGCGGGGGCGTCGGGCGTGATGCTGATCTCGGTGCACGAGGCCGCGCGTTGGCCGTTCACCGGGGCGCTGCAGGATGAGGGCGGGGGCAATTGCCTGAACCTGCCCGTGCCGCGCGATTTCAACGATACCGAGATGGATCATGTGCGCGAGCGTCTGATCCTGCCCGCGCTCGAGGCATTCGCGCCCGAGGCGATCGTTCTGCAATGCGGCGCCGATGCGGTGACCGAAGACCCGCTCAGCCGTCTCGCGCTGTCGAACAACGCCCATGTCGCGGTGCTGCGCGCGCTCAGGCGCATGACCGAGCGGCTGATCGTCACCGGCGGTGGCGGCTATAACCCGTGGTCGGTCGCGCGCTGCTGGACGCGGATCTGGGGTGAGATCGCGGGGCAGGCCATCCCCGACCGGCTGCCGGCTGAGGCGCAGGAGATCCTCGACGCGCTGGTATGGCCGGGCCGGGCGGCGGGCCGGAACCCGCCGCGCCATTGGTTCGACACGCTGACCGACCCGCCGCGCCCCGGAGAGCTGAGGCCCGAGGTCACGGCAGGGGTCGACACGTTGCGCGCCCGGCTGCCCGCTGTCGCGCGGCTGCCGTAGCGTGGGGCGCGGTCAGACGGGGTGCAGGACCAGCGTGGTCACGGCATAGATCATGAAGGCCGCGATTGCTGCCAGAAACAGGGTCAGGGTGGGATAACGGAACATGGGATCCTCGCTTTGTCGAAAATGTCAGACGGGGGCGACGATCAGCTCCGGCGGGCCGCGCGGATGCGGACGGGTGAGGGGCGCAAAGCCCGAGGGACGCGTCACAACGCGCCAGAGCACCTTGCCCGACGCGACCGGCGGGACCGTCAGGCGCGGCAGGGCGGGAAGTGCTGCATCGGTACCAAGATCGGATAAGGGGGGAAGCGGCACGGTGCGGTCGCTGGCCAGCGCCTCGGCCGTGCGCGGCTCAATCAGGACCAGAACGCGCTCGGCGCCTTCGTCCTGCACCAGCGCCTGTGCCACGGGGCCGAAGGCAAGCAGCCCGGCCAGAAACGCAACGGCCAGCATCCCGCCCCGACGCCTGAAGGCGCGCAACAGGCCCCCAACGGCCACAAACAGGAAAAGACGCAGGATGCGCGTCATCATGGCTCAGCTTTCGCGCCGATTCGACAGAAGACGACATTGCCCCGGACGGGGACGAAATCAAGCACGCGTGCAGCCGATCCGCGTCAGAACGGTCAGAAAGGTGTGATCCATGCGCCAGAACC
Organism: Rhodobacter sp. NTK016B; assembly: GCF_017303295.1. Taxonomy (GTDB): domain Bacteria; phylum Pseudomonadota; class Alphaproteobacteria; order Rhodobacterales; family Rhodobacteraceae; genus Pararhodobacter. The sequence goes on from NZ_JAFKOK010000003.1 coordinate 273,532, forward strand.
GCGTCGATCCCGAGGGTCAGCTTCACGCTGTGCCGCAGCGCATGGGCTGGATGGGCAATCGCGGTTGCCTGCATGATGGGGCGGAACAGATCCGCCATCACCACCGGGGCCTCCGCTGGATCACCTGCGTGACCGAGTTCCGGGGACGGTGGCGCGCGCCGATGCCCGAAGGGCGCTACACCGCGCTGTTCTTTCTTGACGAGGCCACCGCCTATGCCGCCGGTCATCGCCCCTGCGCCGAATGCCGCCATGCCGACTGGAAGCGGTTCCGCGCGCTGTGGGCCAACAGCTTCGGCGACATGCGGGCCGACGCCATCGACGCGGCCCTGCACAAGGCACGGTGGGATGGCAGGGGCAGGGTGCTTGCGCCTATGGACCCGGCGCAGGTGCCGCCCGGCGCGATGATCCGCGACGCGGGCGGGCCGGTGCTGCGAACACCGGCGGGCTGGGCGCGCTGGTCCTTCGACGGCTATCAGCCCGCGCTCATGCTGAAAGGTCCCGTGATACTGTTGACGCCCGCGCCGCTCGCGCATCTGATGGCGCGGGGATTGCCGGTGCAGATCGACGCGACGGCGCTGGGGTGATTTGCTTGCTTTGTTCAGTATTTTCTGTTTCTGTCCGGGCAAACGGCTGAGGGAGGCACCACGATGACCGAGAAACCCGTGATGGACTGGGAGGAATTCGCCCGCCTCGGTGCCGATATCGCCGCCTGGGGGGCCGCGTATCACCGCTCGCTACCCGACCGTCCGGTCCGCGCGCCGCTAACCCCCGGTGCCATCGCCGCGCAATTCCCCAAGGCGCCGCCCGAAACGGGGCAGGGGCTGGATGGGATCCTGTCGGAACTCGATGAAAAGGTCGTGCCGGGGCTGACCCATTGGCAGCATCCGCGCTTCTTTGCCTATTTCCCCTCGAACGCGACGCCCGCGTCGATGCTCGCCGATTTCGCGGCCTCGATCATGGCGCAGCAATGCATGCTCTGGCAGACCTCTCCCGCCGGGACCGAGATCGAGACGCTGATGCTCGACTGGCTGCGGCAGGGGCTGGGCCTGCCCGAAGGGTTTCACGGTGTCATTCAGGACAGCGCCTCGTCCGCGACGCTGGCGGCGGTGCTGACGATGCGCGAGCGCGCGCTCGACTGGGCCGGGAACGCGAAGGGCCTGAGCGGACAGCCCCGGCTGCGGATCTATGCCTCGAGCGAGGTTCATACCTCGGTCGACCGCGCGATCTGGGTCGCGGGGATCGGGGCCGAGAACCTCGTGCGGATCCCGACGCAGGGGCCGCTCAGGGCGATGGACCCCGATGCCCTGAGGGCACAGATCGCCAGCGACCGGGCGGCAGGATACGTGCCCGCCGGAATAGTGGCCTGCACGGGGGGCACCGGAACCGGCGCCTGCGACAGGCTGACCGAGGTGCTGACCATCGCGCGGGATGAGGGGCTGTATTCCCATGTCGATGCCGCCTGGGCCGGGGCGGCGATGCTGTGCCCCGAATTCCGCAATCTCTGGGCCGGGATCGAGCAGGCGGATTCGCTGGTGCTGAACCCGCATAAATGGATGGGCGTACAGTTCGACTTTTCGGCCCATTACCTGAAGGATCCGGCCGCGCTGACAAAGACACTGGCGATCCAGCCCGAATACCTGAAGACCCATGGCAAGGACGGCATCGTCAATTACTCGGAATGGTCGGTGCCGCTGGGCCGTCGGTTCCGTGCGCTGAAGCTGTGGTTCGTGCTCAGGGCCTACGGGCTGGACGGGCTGCGCGCGGTGATGCGCGACCATGTGCGCTGGTCCGGCGATCTTGCCGAAACCCTGCGCGCTGATCCGCGTTTCGAGATCGTCACCGAGCCCGTGCTGGCGCTGTTCACGCTGGCGCTGAAAGGGGCGTCGGACGAGGACATGATCGCCTTCGTCAACCGCGTGAACGAGGACGGGAGGATCTATGTCACGCAGGGACGCACGCAGGGACGGATCGTCATGCGCTTCACGGTCGGCAGTTTCGCCTGTACCGAGAAGGATGTGCGCCTTGCGGGGGACGTGTTGAAGGAACTGGCAGGCTGAGGCGCTTGCGGCACGGTTGGGGGCGCTGCCCCCAAACCCCCGGAGTATTTGCGACAAAGTGAAAGGGAAGATCGTGGAGATCGAGAGAAACGCGTTCAAGGCAGCTTTGGCCGCGGGCGAGACGCAGATCGGCTGCTGGGTCGGGCTGGCGGATGGCTATGCCGCCGAAATCGCGGGCGAGGCGGGGTTCGACTGGCTGCTGATCGACGGCGAGCACGCGCCCAACGACATCCGCTCGATGCGCGAACAGCTTGCGGCGCTGGGCCGCTCGGCCTCGCATCCGGTGGTTCGGGTGCCGATCGGCGAGACATGGATCATCAAGCAGGTGCTCGATATCGGCGCGCAGACCGTGCTGGTGCCGATGGTGGAATCGGGCGCGCAGGCGGCCGAACTCGTTCGCGCCATGCGCTATCCGCCGGATGGGGTGCGCGGTGTCGGCGCGGCCTTGGCGCGGGCCTCGCATTTTTCGGGTGTGGCGGATTACGTCAACAAGGCCGATGCCGAGACCTGTCTTCTGGTGCAGGTGGAAAACCGGGCGGGCATGGCGGCGCTGGACGATATTCTTTCGGTCGAGGGCGTCGACGGTGTGTTCATCGGCCCTGCCGATCTGTCGGCGGATATGGGCTTTCGCGGCAATCCCGGCGCGCCCGAGGTGCAAAGCGCGATTGCCGATGCGATCCGGCGTATCCGTGCGGCGGGCAAGGCCCCCGGTATCCTGACTTCGAACGAAGCGCAGGCGCGCGAATGGATCGATATGGGCGTCACGTTCTGCGCGGTGGGCATCGACGTTCTGGTGCTGGCCAACGGGCTGCGCGCGCTGGCCGCCAAGTTCCGCTGACGCCCGAATGCGGGTTCTGACCTTCAACGTCCAGAACCTGCGCCTGCGCCGTCCCGACGGGCGCGAACGGCTCGACGGGGCGCGCGACGGCGAGGACGGGGCGGATCCGCTCGATTACGCGGATCGGCGCCTGACCGCAGAGGTGCTGGCGCGGGCCGATGCCGATTTCTGCGCGTTGCAGGAGGTCTTCGACCGCGACACGCTGGATTATTTCCACGACCATTTGCTGCGCGCGACAGGGGCCACGCCATGGCCGTACCGTGCCTGTCTGTCGGGCAATGACGGCGGCGGGCGCGATCTGGCGGCGATGGCGCGGCGACCCTTCGCCGCACGTAGCGATGCGCGGCTTCTGCCCGGCGATCTGGGGTTGCAGGGCCTGCCGGGTGCCCGCGCCGATCTGCCGGTCTTCAGCCGCGATCTGCTGGAGGTGGGGCTGGGGGCGCTCAGCCTGTACGTGGTGCATCTGAAAGCGCCGTGGCCCGACCCCGAAGCCGCGTGGCAGCGCCGCCGCGTCGAGGCGCTGGCGGTGCGCCGGGTGATCGAGGCGCGGCATCCGGACCCGGGCGCGTTGTGGCTGGTGCTGGGCGATCTCAACGATCCGAGGCGCGACCCTGAGCGCGCGGTGGCGCCGCTGCTGGCGCCGTTCGGCGTGGATCTGACCGAGCGGATGCCCGAGGCCGAGCGCTGGACATGGTGGCAGGACGACCATCATCGGGGTTGCCCGGACGCGATGATCGCCTCGCCCGCTCTGGCCGCGCGCTGGCCCGGCGCGGTGCCGCGCGCGATCCGGGCGGGGCTGAGCCGCGAGGCCGGGGGCCGCCAGCCCCGGCTTGAGGATGTGGGCGCGCTCAGGCCCCGCGCCAGCGATCACGCGGCGCTGGTGCTCGATCTCGACGGCCTGTGACGGATAGGGGGCCGGGAAAGCGCGTCGGGGGTGATACACGTCTGACGCGACCGTCATCGTTCTGTTACAAAGGCCTGCGAGAAGCCACCAAGCAAGTCCAGAACAGACCCCCGATCTACCTCTATTCACGCCGCCAAGGCCCACTCAAAGCCCCGCTCAAAGTCCAGACATGACCGCCGACCTCGCCTCTTGCGGCGCCCTTCTTGACGCGCTTTCCGACCCCGCGATCCTTGTGGGGCCGGAGCGGCGCATCCTGCTGGCCAACCCGGCGGCGCGCGAACTGTTCTCGGCCCCGCTGACCGGCGCGCTGGCCTTCAGCTATATCCGTCAGCCCGAACCGGCGGCGGCGCTGGAAAAGGCGTTGTCGGCGCTGTCGCAGCCCGGCGTTCCGGCTGTGCCGCTGGAGGCGCGGATGATCCAGACCTCGCCCACCCGCGACACGGTGCTGCGTGTACAAGCCGCGCCGATCGTGGCCGAGGGCGTGCATCCCGGCGTGCTGGTCACGCTGCGCGATATCAGCCATGTCGAAGAGGCCGAGCAGCAGCGGCGCGATTTCGTCGCCAATGTCAGCCACGAGATGCGCTCGCCGCTGACCGTGCTGGCGGGCTTCATTGAAACGCTCAAGGGGCCGGCGCGCGAAGATCCTGTCGCGACAGGGAATTTTCTCGACATCATGGAGCGCGAGGCGCAGCGCATGACTCGGCTGGTCAGCGATCTCTTGTCACTCAGCCGGGTCGAGGGCGAAGAACGCGTGCGACCGCGCGACCGCGTGTCGATGAGTGAAGTGCTGCGCGCCACGCTAGCCGCGCTGCGTCCGCAATTCGAAGATGCCGGAGTGCGCGTCGATTTCACCGATCTGCCCGACGCCCCGACCATCGCCGGCGACCGCGATCAATTGGTGCAGGTTTTCCGCAACCTCGTCGAGAACGCGCTGAAATACGGCGGTTCGGGCGGGCACGTCGAAGTGGTGATGCGGCTCATCGAACAGATGCCGGGTTTTACCGGGCCGGTCATCAAGGTTGATGTGCGCGATTTCGGCGACGGGATCGACGCCATTCACCTGCCGCGCCTGACCGAGCGGTTCTATCGCGTCGACGGCCACCGCTCGCGCGCGATGGGGGGGACCGGGCTGGGCCTTGCCATCGTCAAGCATATCGTCAACCGCCACCGGGGCCGTTTCGCCATCCGCTCGACGCGGGGCGAGGGCTCGACCTTTTCCGTCACGCTGCCGCTGGGCTGATGACGGCCCTTTGAAACCCGCGCGCCGCCTCCGGCGTCAACGAAGTGTCACAATGCGCCGCTATGGTGCCCGAGAAACAACGAGACCTGCCATGACCCGCGTTCACATCGATTCTACCTTCGACCAAGACCTCGAACAGATCCGCGAGCTGATGCTTGCGATGGGCGGCCGCGTCGAAGAGGCGATCACCCTCTCGGCCAAGGCCCTGGAAGAGCGCGACGAGGATCTCGCGCAAAACGTGGTCGAGGGCGATCACGCCGTCGACCGGTTGGAAGAGGAAATCGACCAGAATGTCGTGCGTCTTCTCGCCTTGCGCCAGCCGCAGGCGGGCGACCTGCGCGCGGTGATCGCGGTGATGAAGATGGCTGCCGATCTGGAGCGGCTGGGCGATTACGCCAAGAACATGGCCAAGCGCGTCTCCGTGCTGTCCGCCGGGCCGCAGATCGAGGGCGCGGGCTCGTCCATCCGCCGTCAGGCGCGGCAGGTGGGGCAGATGCTCAAGGATATGCTCGACGCCTTTGCCCGGCTCGATGTCGATCTGGCGCAGGATGTGATCCACCGCGATGTCGAGGTCGATCACATGACCAACGCGCTGTTTCGCGAATTCATCACCCACATGATGGAAGACCCGCGCAACATCTCGGCCTGCCTGCATTACACTTTCATCGCCAAGAATGTCGAACGGATGGGCGATCTGGTCACCGGCGGGGCCGAGCAGGTGATTTTCCTCGCCACCGGCGAGCGCGTGGGCGACCGTCCCAAGGGCGACAGCACCGCCACCATCGACATGAAGCCCGAGTGATGTTCATGGGTCGCACCGATACGCCCCTCGTGCTTGTCGTCGATGACGAGCCCGCGCAACGCGCGCTGCTGTCGTACAATCTGGAAGCCGCCGGTTTTCGCGTCGCCACCGCGTCGGACGGGGAAGAAGCGCTGCTTCTGGTCAGCGAGGAGGCGCCCGACGTCATCCTGCTCGACTGGATGCTGCCGCGCGTCTCGGGGATCGAGGTCTGCCGCCAGCTCAAGGCGCAGAAGGGCGGCTCGGATGCGGCGATCATCATGGTCTCGGCGCGCTCGGATGAAACCGACCGCGTGCGCGGGCTGGAAACCGGGGCCGACGATTACATCACCAAGCCCTATTCGGTGAACGAGCTTCTGGCGCGGGTGCGCGCCAACCTGCGCCGCGTGCGTCCCGCGCGGGCGGGGCAGGTGCTGGAAGTGGGCGATCTGACGCTCGACCCCGAAGCGCACCGCGTCCACCGTTCGGGCAGCGAGTTGCATCTGGGCCCGACCGAGTTCCGGCTGTTGTCGGCGCTGATGGAGAAACCGGGCCGTGTCTGGACGCGCGAGGCCTTGCTCGACCGGGTCTGGGGGCGCGACATCTATGTCGATACCCGCACCGTCGACGTGCATATCGGCCGGCTTCGCAAGGCGCTGATGGCCAAGGGCGGCGAAGACCCGATCCGCACCGTGCGCGGCGCGGGCTATTCGCTGGATTGACATCCCGGTCCCGGGCCTGTCGGATCGCCGCATAAGCGACGAGAGGCCCGCCATGATCCCCCAGAATTCCGCGCAGAACTCTGCCCAGAACTCCGCACAGGGCTACCAGCCCGATCCCCGCAACGAGGACGTGCTGGTCTGGGTCAATGGCGATCTGGTGCCCAAGGCGCAGGCCATGGTCAGCGTCTTCGATGCGGGCTTCGGCTTTGGCGACGGCGTCTGGGAAGGTCTGCGGCTGGTGCGCGGAACGGTGCTGCAACGCGAGGCGCATCTCGACCGGCTGTTCGAGGGCGCCTGTTCGATCGCGCTGGAGATCCCGCAGGGCCGCGACGGCATCAACGCCGCGATCGACGCGGTGATCGCCGCCAACGGGATGGAAGACGGCGCGCATCTGCGGCTGATGGTGACGCGCGGCGTCAAATCGACCGCCAATCAGGATCCGCGCTTCATTCTGGGCGGGCCGACCGTTGTCATCACCGCCGAGTACAAGACGCCGCGCCCCGAGGCGAAGACCAAGGGCATGACGCTGTTCACCTCGACCTTCCGCACCTCGCAGCCCGATGTCTTCGACCTGCGGCTCAATTCGCATTCGCGGCTGAACCTGATCCAGGCGCTGATTCAGGCGATCAATGCGGGCGCCGACGAGGCGCTGATGCTCGACCCGCGGGGTTTCGTGGCGTCGTGCAACTCGACCAATTTTTTCATCGTGCGGGGGGACGAGATCTGGACCTCGACCTCGGCCTATTCCTTCAAGGGGATCACGCAGGGCGCGGTCATCAGGGCCTGCCGCGAAGCGGGCGTGACCGTGCGGGAATGCGATTTCACGCTGGCGCAAGTGTATTCGGCGAATGAGGCCTTTGTCACCGGCACGCTGGGTGGCGTGACGCCGGTCTGCCGGATCGACGGCAGGGTGATCGGAGACGGCAAGCCCGGCACGATGACCGAACGGGCGCGCGCCTTGTACGAGGCGGCGGTCTACCCGTAAACGGGGCGCCGCCCGGCACAACGCCCGCCCGCCCACCCCGTTGCGCCGGGCGGCGCCCCTTTGACGCAGGCGCGCGCGGCGGCTAGGGTGACGCGCCAGCCATCCCGCCAGCCCGTTCCCCGACCGGGGTTTCCGGTCGCTTCCTGAAAGGATCGCTCATGTATCTCGCGATGAACCGCTTCACCGTCCCCGCCGAGAATGCCGCCGCTTTCGAGGGGATGTGGCTGGGCCGCGACAGCCGTCTGAATGAACTCGAGGGATTTGTCGAATTCCACATGCTCAAAGGCCCGGAAGAGGACGGCAAGATCCTCTATGCCTCGCACACGGTCTGGGAAAGCGAAGAGCATTTCCGCGCCTGGACCCGGTCGCAGCAATTCCGCGACGCCCATGCCCGTGCGGGCAAGGACGGGCTGAAGCTGCACGAAGGCGCGCCGCGCTTTGAGGGCTTTACCGCGATCCAGCAACTGGGCGCGACGAAGGCCGCGTGAGGCTTTGAAGGGGAGGGGGCTGTCTGCCCCCTCTTGGCCTGCGGCCAATTCACCCCCGAGGATATTTGCGGAACAAAGATGAGGGGCGCGCCCACGCGGGCGTGACCGGGGCGCGGCAGGATAGGCCTTGACGCTCTGGGTGTTTGGCCCGACCTTGCGCCCGCCTGCGCGGCCCGGTCGCGCGCTGTGATGGATGCCGCGCCGAATGTCTCCCCGAACCCCTCCTTTCGCACTTTTCGAATGGTCGATCGCCTGGCGCTATCTGCGCGCGCGCCGCGCCGAGGGCGGGGTCAGCGTGATGACGCTGATCTCGCTGGTGGGCGTGGCGCTGGCGGTCTTCGCGCTGATCGCGACGCTTTCCGTGCGCTCGGGGTTCCGGACGGAATTCGTGGGCACGATTCTGGGCGCCAATGCGCATGCGACGATCTATTATTCGGGCGAAGTCGATGAGAGCGGGCGCCGGAGCAGCACGATCACCGATTTCGACGCGGTCGCCGCGCGGCTGGCCGAGGTGCCGGGCGTCACCAGCGCCGCGCCGCTGATCAAGGGGCAGGTCATGGCGGCCAATCAGGGTCGCAACGCAGGCGTCGAGGTGTTCGGCATCCGCGCGGACGACCTGATGCAGATCCCCGGCATCGCGCAATCCGAACGCGCGCGCGGCGATATCACCCGGTTTGGCGAGGGCATCGCCATCGGCGAGGGCGTGGCGCGCGAGATTCAGGCGCGCGTGGGCGACCGGATCCGCGTCATCTCGCCCGAGGGGGTGCAGACGGCGTTCGGCACCTCGCCGCGCGTCAACAGCTACGAGGTGGTCTATATCTTCAGCGCCGGGCGCTACGATATCGACCGTACGCGGGTCTATCTGCCCTTTGCCGAAGCGCAGAGCTTTTTCAATCGCGACGGCGTGGCCGACGAGATCGAGGTCATGGTCGAGGACCCCGAGCATGTCGAGAGCATGGTGCATAGCCTGCTGCGCGCGGGCGGCGAGCGGGCGATGGTCTGGACCTGGCGCGACAGTGCCGGCGGCTTTCTGCGTGCGCTCGATATCGAGGACAATGTGATGTTCATCATCTTGTCGATCCTGGTCCTGATCGCAGCGATGAACATCATTTCGGGGCTGATCATGCTGGTCAAGAACAAGGGCCGCGACATCGGGATCCTGCGCACGATGGGGCTGAGCGAAGGCTCGATCCTGCGGATCTTCTTTCTGTGCGGCTCGCTTATCGGGGTGGTCGGCACCGGGATCGGGGTGATCGCGGGCTGCCTGTTCGCGCTTTATATCGACCCGATCTTTGCCTTCGTGAATTACCTGTCGGGCGGCGGCGCCTGGGATCCGTCGGTGCGCGGGATCTACGCGCTGCCGGCCGAATTGCGGCTTGAGGATGTGCTCAAGGCGGTGGGGCTGTCGCTGGGCCTCTCTTTCGTCGTGACGATTTTTCCCGCGCGCCGGGCTGCGCGGATGAACCCGGTGGAGGCGCTGCGCTATGAGTGAGAAAGCGCTTGTTCTGGAGAATATCACCAAGACTTATGCGGGCGAGGCGAGCGGCCCGGTCGAGGTGCTGCGCGGCACCTCGCTGACACTGGAGCGCGGCGAGGTCGTGGCGTTGGTCGCACCCTCGGGCGCGGGGAAATCGACGCTGCTGCATATCGCGGGGCTGCTCGATACCTGCGATGGCGGTCGGGTGGTGATCGACGGCACCGACATGACCGGGCTTGGCGACCGCGCGCGTACCGCCGCGCGGCGCCGGCAGGTGGGCTTCATCTATCAGTTCCACCACCTGCTGCCGGAATTCACCGCGGCCGAGAACATCGTCCTGCCGCAACGCGCCAATGGCGTCGCCACCGGCACGGCCAAGGCGCGCGCGGCGGATCTTCTGGCGCGTGTGGGGCTTGAGCATCGCGGCGACCACCGGCCCGCGCAGCTTTCGGGCGGCGAACAGCAGCGCGTGGCGTTCTGCCGGGCGATGGCCAATGCACCGCGCATCCTGCTGGCCGACGAGCCGACGGGCAATCTGGACCCCGGGACCTCGGATCAGGTCTTCGGGGTGCTGATGGATCTGGTACGCGATACCGGGCTGTCGGCGCTTATCGCCACGCATAATCTCGAGCTTGCGGGGCGGATGGACCGGGTGCTGCGGCTCGATCAGGGCAGAATTGCAACGCCCTGAGGCGGAATCGCCACAGCAGCCCTGCATGGATTGACTCTCACCCCCCGGTTTTGGCCATGTGATGACATTCACGGGCGCTGCCACGTCCTTGATTACAATCATTTTCCACCGGGGGGTCGGAATGAAGTTAATGCAACGGGCCGCAGTCGCGGTCGCAATGCTTTGTGCGCCGGTCTTGGCGAGCGATGCGCAGGCCGAGGCGATCGTCGCCCGCGTCAGCGTCGAAACCCAGACCATGCATGTCTATCTCGACGGACAATTGCGGTATGAATGGCCGGTCTCGACTGCGCGGGCGGGAAAATACACGCCGCGCGGCGAATGGCAGCCGCAATGGCTGTCGCGCTGGCATCGCTCAAGCCTCTACAACAATGCACCGATGTATTTCGCCATTTTCTACGACGGCGATTACGCGATCCACGCCACCAATGCGGTCAGCCGGCTGGGGCGCCCGGCCAGCGCCGGTTGCGTGCGCCTGCACGAGGATAATGCAGCCCTGCTCTTCGCCATGGTGCAAGAGCAGGGGATGGAGAACATGCGCGTAGTCGTGGTCGACTGACAGGCTGCGATATGCGCCCCTGTTGCAACAGGGCAGGCCCCCGATCTGGGGGCTGACGATTTGCGGTACCCAAGGTCTGGCGGGCACCCTATAGTCGCTGTGGATTTGTCGTCAGCCACCCCGATGGAGAGGTCATGCGCTGCCCGTTTTGCGGAAATGTCGATACTCAGGTCAAGGATTCGCGCCCGGCCGAGGACCATGTCTCGATCCGCAGGCGACGCTTCTGCCCGGCCTGCGGCGGACGCTTCACCACCTATGAGCGGGTGCAGTTGCGCGATCTGGTGGTGGTGAAATCCTCGGGCAAGCGCGAGCCGTTCGACCGCGACAAGATGGAACGTTCGATCCGCATCGCCATGCAGAAACGCCCGATCGAGCCTGAACGCATCGAACAGATGATCTCGGGCATCGTGCGGCGGCTGGAATCGATGGGCGATACCGACGTGCCCAGCCGGGTGATCGGCGAAATCGTTATGGAGACGCTCGCCCGTATCGACACGGTCGCCTATGTCCGCTTTGCCAGCGTCTACAAGAATTTTCAGGCGGCGGACGATTTCGATAAATTCGTCAGCGAATTGCGCCCGCCGATCCTGCCCGACGACTGATCGGACGACAGGAGGCGCGGAAGCGGCGACCGGCTTTCCGGCGTCGAGGGCGCGCCCGAAATGGGTATTTTGGACAAGGTGAAAGGGGACCGCTTTGAGCGAGACCGACCGTCGCTTCATGCGGCTGGCGCTGGGGCTGGCCTCGCGCGGGCTGGGCAATGTCTGGCCCAACCCGGCGGTGGGCTGCGTCATTGTGCGCGACGGGATCATCGTCGGGCGCGGCTGGACGCAGCCGGGCGGGCGTCCCCATGCTGAGCGTCACGCGTTGGCCCAGGCGGGCGAGGGCGCGCGTGGCGCGACGGCCTATGTCACGCTTGAGCCCTGCGCGCATCATGGTAACACGCCACCCTGCGCCGAGGCATTGATTGCGTCGGGTGTCGCGCGCGTGGTCAGCGCTTTGACCGATCCCGATCCGCGCGTCTCAGGGCGCGGCCATGCCATGCTGCGCGCGGCGGGGATCGCGGTCACCGAGGGGGTGGAAGAAGCCGCCGCGCGGCGCGCGAATGACGGCTTTCTGCGGCGGGTGACGGAAGGCCGGCCCTCGGTCACGCTGAAGCTGGCGCTGACGCTCGATGCGCGTATCGCCACCGCGACCGGCCAGTCGCGCTGGATCACCGGTCCCGAGGCGCGGCGCCGCGTTCACATGATGCGCGCGCGCCACGACGGGGTGCTGGTGGGGGCGGGCACCGCACGCGCCGACGATCCAGATCTGCGCATCCGCGATCTCGGCATCGCGCGTCAGCCCGTCCGTATCGTCGCGGATTCGCGGCTGGGCCTGTCGCCCGACTCGCGGCTGGGGCGCAGCGCGCGCGAAACTCCGGTCTGGCTGCTGCATGGTTCGCAGGCGACCGAGGTCGCGCGCATGGCCTGGGCCGCGCAGGGGGCCGAACTGATCGCCTGCGAGAGCGATCCGCTGGGGCGCATCGATATTGCCGACGCGTTGCGCAAGCTTGCTGCGCGCGGCCTGACGCGCATCCTGTGCGAAGGCGGCGGCGGGCTGGCCGCCACGATGATCGGCGCGGGGCTGGCCGATGAGCTTGCGGTGTTCAGCGCGGGCCACCTGTTCGGCGCCGATGGCACGGCGGGGCTTGCGGCGATGGGCGTGACCAGTATCGGCGCGCCCGACTGGGTGCTCGAGCATAGCGGCCCGGTGGGCGCCGATCTCTACCACCACTGGCGTCGTCGGCGGGGTTGAACGGCACCTTTCGCGGTCGCGACGTTTTTCATGACAGACCGCAAATCCGCCCAGATCGCTGCACGCTTATGCCACAGTGCAGCGAAAGGCTGGTGCGGTGAGAGTTGAATTCCGCCGCCGCCGGTCCCAGATATACCCGTGAACCGAACGCCGCGGGGCAGGGACGACAGGCACTCCAGTCGACCCCTACCGCGCGGCGCAGAATAGAGTTGAGGTCAGGTATGACACAGAACACCACCGCCCATGCCGTCCTGCCGCTGCGCGACATGGTCGTGTTTCCGCATATGATCGTGCCGCTCTTCGTCGGCCGCGACAAATCCGTGCGGGCGCTCGAAACGGTCATGGCCAGCGAAAAGCAGATCCTGCTGGTCGCGCAGATCGATCACGCGGCAGAAGATCCCGATACCGACGGCATGTACCGCGTGGGCGTTCTTGCCAACGTGCTGCAATTGCTGCGCCTGCCCGACGGGACCGTGAAGGTTCTGGTCGAGGGCAAGGATCGTGTGCGCATCACCGAATTCCTGGATAACGACCAGCATTTCGAAGCGCTGGCCGAAACGCTTGAGGAAACCGAGGGCGATCCCGAAACGATCGAGGCGCTGACGCGGGCCGTCAGCGACGATTTCGAGCGTTACGCCAAGATCAAGCGCAACGTCCCCGAGGAGGCGCTCAGCGCCATCGCCGATGCGGGCGAGCCCGCGCGGCTGGCCGACCTTGCCGCCGGGCATCTGAGCATCGAAGTCCCGCGCAAGCAGGAGCTTCTGGAAACCCTCGACGTGGGCGAGCGGCTGGAGAAGGTCTATGGCCTGATGGAGGGCGAAATTTCCGTCCTGCAGGTCGAGCGCAAGATCAAGTCGCGCGTCAAGACCCAGATGGAGAAGACCCAGCGCGAATACTATCTGAATGAGCAGATGAAGGCCATTCAGAAGGAGCTGGGCGAGGGCGAAGACGGCCAGAACGAAGTGGCTGAGCTTGAGAAAAAGATCTCTGAGACCAAGTTCTCGAAAGAAGCCCGTGAAAAGGCCGAAGCCGAGATCAAGAAGCTCAAGACGATGTCGCCGATGTCTGCGGAAGCGACCGTTGTGCGCAACTATCTCGACTGGCTGCTGGCGCTGCCTTGGGGCACTAAGAGCCGCGTGAAGAAAGACCTCAACCGCGCCCAGCGGATTCTGGACGAGGACCATTACAGCCTCGACAAGGTCAAGGAACGCATCGTCGAATATCTCGCCGTGCAATCGCGTTCGGCCAAGCTGAAGGGGCCGATCCTGTGCCTCGTCGGTCCTCCGGGCGTGGGTAAGACCAGCCTTGGCAAATCGGTGGCACGGGCCACGGGGCGCGAATTCATCCGCATCAGCCTTGGCGGTGTGCGCGACGAATCCGAGATCCGGGGTCACCGCCGGACCTATATCGGCTCGATGCCCGGTAAGATCATTCAGGCGCTGAAAAAGGCCAAGACCACCAACCCGCTGATACTGCTCGATGAAATCGACAAGATGGGGCAGGATTTCCGGGGCGACCCGGCCTCGGCGATGCTGGAAGTGCTGGATCCGGAACAGAACGCGACCTTCGTCGACCACTATCTGGAAGTCGAATACGACCTCTCTGACGTGATGTTCCTGACCACGGCCAACAGCTACAACATGCCCGGGCCGCTGCTCGACCGGATGGAGATCATCCCGCTCTCGGGTTATACCGAGGACGAAAAGGCCGAGATCGCGCGCCGGCACCTGCTGCCCAAGGCGATCAAGAACCACGGTTTGAAGAAGTCCGAGCTGTCGGTGTCGGATGACGCCCTCACGGCGGTGCTGCGGCACTATACCCGTGAGGCCGGTGTGCGGAACTTCGAGCGCGAGCTGTCGAAAATCGCCCGCAAGGCGGTGACCAAGATCGTCCGCAAGGAAGTCGACCATGTCGAGGTCACGGCGGATAATCTCGACGATTTCCTCGGCGTCCAGCGTCACCGCTACGGGCTGGCCGAGAAGGAAGATCAGGTCGGCGTGGTCACGGGCCTCGCTTGGACGCAGGTTGGCGGCGATCTGCTGCAGATCGAAGCGCTCAAGCTGCCGGGCAAAGGCCGGATGAAGACGACGGGGAAACTCGGTGACGTGATGAAGGAATCGATCGATGCTGCGTCCAGCTACGTGCGCTCGGTGAGCCCTCAGATCGGCGTCAAACCCCCGATCTTCGAGACGATGGATATCCACGTCCACGTCCCCGACGGCGCCACGCCCAAGGACGGACCCTCGGCGGGTCTGGCCATGGTCACGGCCATCGTGTCGGTCTTGACCGGCATTCCGGTGCGCAAGGACATCGCCATGACCGGCGAGGTGACTCTGCGCGGCAATGCCTCGGCCATCGGCGGGCTGAAAGAAAAGCTGCTCGCCGCGCTGCGTGGGGGGATCACCAAAGTGCTGATCCCGATCGAGAACGCCAAGGATCTGCCCGAGATCCCCGACAACGTGAAAGAAGGGCTGGAAATCGTGCCCGTCAGCCACGTTTCGGAGGTGCTTGAGCACGCTCTGGTGCGCAAGCCCGAGGCCATCGACTGGGATGCCGCAGCCGAAGAAGCCGCTGCTGTCGCCGCGCGTATGGGGCGCAAAGACGGCTCGTCGCCCGCGACCGCGCATTAAGGCCCGGTTTCGTTGACAGACCCGCCCGCGGCATTGCCGGGGGCGGGTTTTTTCCTGCGCGGGCAGGGTGGTTTTGACCGTCAGGAAGCCGCGTTCGCGCCTGGCGACCGGGCGGTCCCGGACAGCGGAAAAACCTGCCCGACGGGGCGTCTTTCCCCCTTGAGCCTGTCCGCCCGACTCGCTATAGACCCGCCACGGCGGGCGATTAGCTCAGCGGTAGAGCGCTTCGTTCACATCGAAGATGTCAGCGGTTCAAATCCGTTATCGCCCACCATCCCGTTTCGAAAAGCCGAGGCACTGTGCCTCGGCTTTTTCTTTTGCGCCTCGGGGTGTGCAGCTCAGAGTGGGCACTTCCCGGCTTTGCGGTGCGACAGGGCGCCGGTGCTGCGCCGCCCGGAAACAGCCCGCTATTGCCACGGCAGGCTTTCGCGCCAGATAGAGCGCGTGGAGGCGCTGCTGGCCTGAGCAGGCCGCGCATATCTAACTTCCTGTCCCGATTGAATATTCTGACGGAACTGAACTGCCCATGATCCCCGACGGCTTTTTCGGCTTCAGCCCTTATCACGTCGTGCTCGCCGTGTTCGGGATGATCGTCATCCTCGCGCGGCTCCTGCCCCGGCTGGTTTCGCGCAGCGAGCCGGCCTCGGCGCCGCTGATGATCGTATTCGGGGCCGCCGCAACCCTGCTGATCCCGGCGATCCCGGCCATGCCGGACCCGCGTGAGACGCCGCTGCCATGGGAGATCATCAGCGAACTCGCCGTCATCTTCGCCCTGTTCGGTACCGGGATGCGCATCGACAGCGTGCGGCCATGGCGCAAATGGGGACCGACAGCGCGGATGCTGGGCATCGCCATGCCGCTCACCATCCTTGCCGTGGCCCTGCTGGGCATTGGCTTTGTCGGGCTGACCGTCGCGGGCGCGATCCTTCTGGGCGCCGTGGTCGCGCCCACCGACCCGGTTCTGGCGGCGGATGTGCAGGTCGGCCCGCCGCATGAGGGGCGCGAGCATCCGGTCCGGTTCACCCTGACGACCGAGGCGGGGCTGAATGACGGGCTGGCCTTTCCCTTTGTCTATCTGGGGCTGATCGTCGCTGCCGAAGGGCTCGACCCCGGCGCCTGGCTGTTCGACTGGCTGGTCTGGGACGTTGTCTACCGCATCGCTGTCGGCGTGTTGGCGGGCTGGGCCGGTGGGCGCGTTCTGGCCTTCGTGCTGTTCTCGGTGCCCCGGGGCGCACCGCTGGCTGATACCGCGTCGGGCGTGCTGGCGCTGGCGGGGGTGTTGTTGTGCTACGGCTCGACCGAGCTGATCGAAGGCTACGGCTTTATCGCCGTCGCGGTCATGGGGCTGACCGTGCGCCGGGTGGAAGAGGACAATCGCTTCCACCGCCGTCTGCACGATTTCACCGAATCCATCGAACACGCGCTGACGGCGGTGCTGTTGGTTATGCTTGGCGCGATCCTGCCCGTGGTCTTCGTCGATCTGAGCTGGAGCCAGGTCTGGCTTGCGCTGGTTGTCATCGTCATCGTGCGGCCGCTATCGGGCTGGATCAGCCTCATCGGCGCCGACATGCCGCGCCGCGACCGCGCTGCCATTGCGGTTTACGGGGTGCGCGGCATCGGCTCGGTCTATTACCTGTGCTACGCGATCAGCCATATGGAATTCACCAACGAAGAACAGCTCTGGTCTCTGGTCGGGCTTGTGATCCTGCTGTCGACGATCCTGCATGGCTTCAGCGTTTCCTGGGCAATGCGCCGGATTGAGAGGCAGGGCTAACGCCGCAGCGTCCTTCCTGCCACGCTTCCCCCTTCATTCTCGCCCGGTGCCCCCCAAACCTTGCGTCCGGCAGGCGCGGATGATCTATTGCTTGTCAATTCACGACAGAGTCGAGCCGCTTCAATGACCGATTTCCTCGCCGGCCAGCCCGAGACCTATGACGCCTCCTCGATCGAGGTGCTCGAAGGTCTGGAACCCGTCCGCAAACGCCCCGGCATGTATATCGGCGGGACGGATGAGCGTGCGCTGCATCACCTCGTGGCCGAGATCCTCGACAACTCGATGGACGAGGCCGTTGCCGGTCACGCCAACCGCATCGAAGTCGAAATCGCTGCCGACCACACGATCACCATCCGCGATAACGGGCGTGGTATGCCCTTCGATGCACACCCGAAATTTCCCGGCAAGTCCGCGCTCGAGGTGATCTTGTGTACGCTGCACGCGGGCGGCAAATTCTCGGGCAAGGCCTATGAGACCTCGGGCGGTCTGCACGGCGTCGGGGCCTCGGTGGTGAACGCGCTGTCCGACAGCATGGTCGTGCAGGTCGCGCGCGACCGCAAACTGGTCGAGCAGCGCTTCTCGCGCGGCAAGCCTTTGGGCCCGGTCAAGGAACTCGGCGCGGCCCCGAACCGCCGGGGCACCACGACCAGCTTCCATGCCGATGAAGAGATCTTCGGCAGCCATCGCTTCCGCCCCGCGCGGCTTTTCAAGATGGTGCGCTCAAAGGCCTATCTGTTCTCGGGCGTCGAGATCCGCTGGAAATCCGCGATCGAGGATGGCGACACCCCGCAAGAGGCCGTGTTCCACTTCCCCGGTGGCCTCGCCGATTACCTTGGCGAGCAGCTCGGCAAGGATATGACCTATTCCGACAAGCCCTTCGCCGGAAAGGTCCATTTCCAGGAGAAATTCGGCGTGCCCGGGTCGGTCGAATGGGCGATCAACTGGACGCCCGCGCGCGACGGTTTCGTCCAGAGCTATTGTAACACCGTCCCCACGCCCGAAGGCGGCACGCACGAGGCCGGTTTCTGGGCTGCCGTGCTCAAGGGAATCCGCGCCTATGGCGAGCTTGCGGGCAACCGCAAGGCCAAGGACATCACGCGCGAGGACATGGCGGCGGGCGGCTGCGCGCTGATTTCCGTGTTCATCCGCGAGCCGGAATTCGTGGGCCAGACCAAGGACCGGCTGGCCACGACCGAGGCCGCGCGACTGGTGGAAAACGCCGTGCGCGACCATTTCGACAACTGGCTGGCGGGCGACCCGAAGGCGGCGGGCGCGATCCTCGATTTCCTTGTGCTGCGGGCCGAGGAACGGATGCGCCGCCGTCAGGAAAAGGAAACCCAGCGCAAGACGGCGACGAAGAAGCTGCGTCTGCCCGGCAAGCTGGTGGATTGCTCGGCGTCTAACCGCGCGGGGACGGAATTGTTCATCGTCGAGGGGGATTCGGCGGGCGGCTCTGCCAAGATGGCGCGCGACCGGCGGACGCAGGCGCTTCTGCCCCTGCGCGGCAAGATCCTCAACGTGCTGGGCGCGGCCTCGGGCAAGCTGAACCAGAATCAGGAAATCAGCGATCTGTGTCAGGCGCTTGGCGTGCAGATGGGCACGAAGTTCCGCGTCGATGATCTGCGCTATGACAAGATCATCATCATGACCGACGCCGATGTCGATGGCGCGCATATCGCGTCGCTTCTGATGACGTTCTTTTTCACGCAGATGCGGCCGATGATCGATCAGGGCCATCTCTACCTTGCCTGCCCGCCGCTTTTCCGGCTGACGCAGGGCGCGAAACGGGTTTATTGCCTGGACGAGGCCGAGCGCGATTTGTGGATGGAAAAGGGCCTTGGCGGCAGGGGCAAGATCGAGGTGTCACGCTTCAAGGGTCTGGGCGAAATGGACGCGAAGGACCTGAAAGACACAACCATGGATCCCGAACAGCGCAAGCTCATCCGCGTGTCGATCGACGAGGATATCCCGGGCGAGACAGGGGATTTGGTCGAACGTCTGATGGGCAAGAAACCCGAACTGCGGTTTCAGTATATCAGCGAGAATGCGCGCTTCGTCGAGGATGTGGACGTTTAACGTCCCCTGTGGCCGCGGTCTCTGGTTGTTGCATCCGGCACCGTCGTCGCTGCGCTGAAACGCATCGGCTGGGCGTTTCCATGCACGCCAGTTGACGTGCTATCTCGACATGTCCGGTTATCGTGACAGCACATGGTTTCGGCTGCCGGGCGGTAGAGACCGAATGCCGCTGCATGTCAGACTGCCACTCCGGAAAGAACAAGCGTCATTCCCATCGCATCACGCGCTGAACTTGTTTTTCTGCTATCTCATCCTCTTTGCTCTCCCTCTCCAGTCTGGTCCGTATCCGCATCAACACTCCCGGCAATTGGCAATGCGAATTGCGGGTCGCAGGTCTGCCTGACGCCGCACGATACGGTTCCGGTCTTAAGGAACGGTGAAGAGGCGCGGGCACACAGACGTTTTGCGCGATCACCAACCAATGTCCCATCGCGGGTCTTTTTCCCGACCCGATGCACCGTTTCTTAACCCGTGCCGCGCAGTCTGGTCAGGCAACAGCCAACGGATTTCATGCGACGCCTTGCCCTGATCCTTGTCCTGCTTTCTGCGGCGCCCGTGCGGGCCGATCCGTGCGAACAGCATTTCATCGCTGGCCTTACCGCCGGTCAGCCGGTCGACGACTGGATCACCCGGACCGAAGCGTTTCTCTATACGGGTCTTGGCTGGGTCACGCGTCGGGCGGTCATGGACCGGCTCGAAGACCGGTCGATGCAGACCACGGCGTGTCAGGAAATCGATGTCCTGCAAAATGAGCTGTCGCTGGTCGAACGTCGGTTGTCGCAGGCCGAACGGGCGTTCAGGCTGGCGACTTCGCTGTGCTGGGGCGAAAACCGCACCCGGGCGCAGCGCAACCTCGATGCGCTTGACGACCACCGAACCGGCGCCGCCGATATCGGGGCTTATCTCGCCTCGCTCGAAGACCGCTGCGGCGGATGAACCTTGACCCGCGGGGGAACTCACGCGACTCTGACGCTATGCGTATCCATCTTGTCACAGCCACCGTCCTTGCGCTTTGTCTCCTTGGCGCCTGTGTTCCCGCCTCCGATCCGCAGGCCGAGCGTGCCCCCGGCGCGCTTCTCGATATGGCGAACCCCGCTTCGGTCTATTGCACCGAGCAGGGCGGCGTTCTGGAACCCGGAACACCCGACACGATGTGCCATTTGCCCCATGGCCAGGTTGTGGAGGAATGGCAGTATTATCGGGCCAATCACTGACCCGGCACCCGCTTAAAAAAAGAGGGCCCGAAGGCCCTCTTGTCCGCCCCGCTGCAGGCGCCTCAGCGCGGCACCAGCGTCCGGCCAACCGGCCAGAGCGCGAAGCCCGCAAGCTTCAGATGCGCCCAGGCGAAAGGCAGGCCGATGATCGTCACCGCGTTCAGAACCGCCGCCACGAGGTGCCCCAGCGCCAGCCACCATCCGGCAAGGACCAACCACAACAGATTACCCAGCGTGCCAAAGGCGCCGGTGCCGATATCGGGGCCGGTGATCTCGGTCCGGTCAGCGGCCCGCATCCCGAATGGCAGCAGCGAATAGCCCGCCATCACCACCGCCGAGCGCGCCCAGGGGATCCCGATGATGCTGATCGCCATGATCAGCGCCGCGATCAGCCACCCCACGGCCATCCAAGCGCCGCCCAGCACAATCCACAACACGTTCAGGATCAGGTTCATCATGGTCTCCTAATGTTACGACAATTCACATGGGGGTCGGCCCGTTCGGTGTCAAGGTCTCGGCATGCCCGTCCATACCAACGCCGCACCCCGTCGCTGAGGTCCGTCGCGGGGGCCTCGAGGCGGTCTCTTGACCCGGCGCGCGCGGCGCGATAGCGCAACGCCATGGCGCCCACACCCCTTCTGCAACTCTCGCAAATCTCGCTCACCTTCGGTGGCAATCCGCTGTTTTCCGAGCTGGACATGGTCATTCAGCCGGGGGACCGGCTGGCGCTTGTCGGGCGCAATGGCTCGGGCAAGTCGACGCTGATGAAGATCATGGCGGGGCTGGTCGAGGCCGATAGCGGCAGCCGTGTTCTGACACCCGGAACCAGCGTCGGCTATATGGAGCAGGACCCCGATTTCGCGGGCTTTGCCACGCTGGGCGATTACGCGATGTCGCAGCTCGATCCCAGCGAAGGCTACAGGGTCGAGATCGCGGCCGAAGGGCTGGGTTTCGATCCGGCCGTGGCGATTGCAACCGCGTCGGGCGGCGAGCGGCGGCGCGCGGCGCTGGCCAAGCTGCTGGCCGAAGCGCCCGAACTCATGCTGCTGGACGAGCCGACCAACCATCTGGACATCCACGCCATTCGCTGGCTCGAAGAGCGGTTGAAGGAAACCCGCGCGGCCTTTGTGATGATCAGCCACGACCGCGCGTTCCTGAACGCGCTGAGCCGGGCGATGCTGTGGGTGGATCGCGGGCAGGTGCGCAGGCTCGATCAGAACTTCGCCGCGTTCGAGGAATGGCGCGACAAGATCTGGGCCGATGAGGACGAGGCACGCCACAAGCTGAACCGAAAGATCAAGCACGAAGCGAAATGGGCGGTCGAGGGCATCAGCGCGCGGCGCAAACGGAATATGGGCCGGGTGCGGGCGCTGCAGGATTTGCGCGCCGAACGGGCGGCGCAGATCCGGCGTCAGGGGACGGCGGCGATGGCGTTCGAGGCCGGGGCGCAATCGGGCAAGCTGGTGGTCGAGGCCACGGGCATTTCGAAAAGCTTCGACGGCACGCCGATCGTGCGCGATCTGACCCTGAAGGTGCTGCGCGGCGACCGGGTGGCGCTGGTGGGGCCCAACGGCGCGGGCAAGACCACCTTGCTCAAGCTTCTGACCGGCGAGATGGAGCCCGATAGCGGCGCGATCCGGCTGGGGACCAATCTGGACATGGCGGTTTTCGACCAGACGCGCGCGCGGCTCGACGGGAACGCGACGCTGTGGGAGAACATGACCGGCGATCCGCTGATGCGGGTGAGCGGGTCGTCAGATCAGGTGATGGTGCGCGGCACGCCCAAACATGTGGTCGCCTATCTCAAGGATTTCCTGTTCGATGAACAGCAGGCCCGTGCCGCCGTGCGCAGCCTGTCGGGGGGCGAGCGGGCGCGGCTGTTGCTGGCCAAGATCATGGCGCGCGAGTCGAACCTGCTGGTGCTCGACGAACCGACCAACGATCTGGACGTCGAAACCCTCGATCTGCTGCAGGACCTTCTGGGCGATTACCCCGGCACGGTTCTGCTGGTCAGCCATGACCGGGATTTCATCGACCGGGTGGCCACGACGACGCTGGCTTTCGAAGGCGAGGGCAGGGTGGTTCCCTATGCGGGGGGCTGGAGCGATTATCAGGCGCAAAAGGCGCTGAGCGAACCGGCGGACGAGAAACCGGCGGCGAAAGCGGCGCCCCCGAAACCGGCTGCGAAACCGGCCGCGAAAGTCGAGGCCCCGAAAGCCACGGCAAAGCCCAACGGGCTGAGCTTTACCGAGAAGAAGCGGCTCGACACGCTGCCTGACGAAATCGCGCGGCTCGAAGCTGAGATCGCCAAGCTGTCCGACCTGTTGTCGGATGCCGAGCTTTATACGCGCGAGCCGGTGAAGGCATCGAAGGCCACGGCGATGCTGGAACAGCGCCAAAGCGCGCTGGCTGCTGCGGAAGAGGAATGGCTGGAGCTTGAGGAAAAGGCGGGGGGCTGAACGCTTACGGGCTATCGGGATGCGGCTCGTGCCGCTTGCGATGCCGTTTGAGCAACAGCCAGCCCAGCCCGATGGTCATCACCAACGATCCCAAGAGCCCCAGCGCGTTGCCCAGCATGTCGCCCGCCTGTTCAAGCTGGCCTGCAGCGATATAGCCCAGCCCGACATAGCTGATGACCCAGACGATCTCGCCCGCGATGCCCATCACGGTGAAGGTCAGCCAGCCCAGCCCGGCCCCCGGTGACAGCAGGTTCACATAGGGTCCCAGCACGCTGAACAGCCAGCGCGACAGGAACACGGCTATCCCGCCGCCCTTTTGCGTGGCGCTGCGGGCGCGGCCGAGGATCGCGGCGCGCGACGGACTGTGCAGTAGCCACCCCTCGACGCGGCGGTATCCCAGCCGACCCATCTGATAGCCGGTCTGATCGCCAAGGATCGCGCCGATCAGCGCCGAGGCCGAGACGGTCGCCAGATCCAGATCGCCCGACGCAGCGAAGGCCCCGGCGGTCAGCATCATCAGCGACGAAGGGACCGGAATGGCAAGGCAGGACAGGAAGGTGATGATGCCGAGCGCCAGCGCGCCCCAATCCGCCACCAGTGCCTGCAGCCACTCAGTCATGTGTGGCCACGCGGTACGTGGCGATCCCGGTTTCGATGCGGGAGATCAGCGTATTCAGCGGTATGCCTTCGTCCCGGGCGATCATCTCGAGCGATCGGCGCGCCACGCTGCCCGGTTCGATCCCCGCGATCTGTTCCATCTCCGCGCGCGGCACGTCCCATGAGCGGCCGACATAGCCCAGCGGCATCCAGCCCTCGACCGCCTGATCCTGATGCGCGGGGTCGGACCAATAGAACGCCCCGACCGCCAACCTGACCGCGAAGAACAGGCTCAGCACCAGCGCCAGTCCGAACCCCGTGGCGAGCAGAAGGCGCATGCGGCGAGAGCTGCGGGGCATGAAGATCCTCGTGATTGGTGGCATCGACCGGGTCATGCGGTTCGCAGCGAACCGGGCCGACCCGAAACCGATCGTGGTCAAATCGGCCCGAACACGCAAGCTAACAAAGCCATGAGCACGGTGAAACCTTCTGGACACGCTGGGAAAATCCGGGCAGCATCCAGCCCGATCCGGTGGAGCGACCCGCACATTGCGAAACGGCGCCCCGACAAAGCGTCGCTACCGAAACGGGCGGGTCGGTCTGATTTAAGTTATGTATTTTGAAGTGCGATGGAGGCAATCATGTTCAAGACAATGAAATTCGCGGCGGTCGCGGCGCTGGCTCTGGCCGGCCTGTCCGCCATGGTCCCCGGCAAGGCCGAGGCGCAGAATTACAACCTTCGGCCGTCCTATGGCTCGATCACGCTGAATGCGGGCTTCCTGCCCGATCCGCGCACCCGCACCGTGCGCGCGGGCGGTGATCACCATTTCGGCGGCGGCGGCGGTTGCCCCGGCGGCGGCTGGTTCGCCAACGCGCCCGACTGGCGTCTGCATTACCGTGCCGGTGGCTATCCGCTGACGATTTATGTCAGCGCGCCGGGTGACACGATGCTGCTGGTGAACGATCCGTCGGGCCAGTGGTATTGCAACGACGATTTCAACGGGCTGGACCCGCTGATCCGCTTCTCGAACCCGCGTTCGGGGCAATACGATATCTGGGCGGGCACCTATAACCGCTCGCGCGTGCACAACACGACGATCCTGATCTCCGAGCGCTGATCGCGCCGGAAGCCAGATGAAAAAGGCCGGGCATCGCGCCCGGCCTTTTTCTTGGGATCGGTTCGCGCGGGCGTCAGGCGAGCCGCGACAGGATACGCGCCGCTTCCGCCTGGCATGTGGTGAGCTGTTCACGGTCCTCGCCCGGGAAAAAGCGCGCGCGGGTCGCGGTGGGCATCGGCGCGGGCGTGTCGATCAGAACCTGCGGCGCGCGCTCGGCGCTCAGCCCGGCATTCTCTTCCTGCCATGCACGGGCGAGCGCGATCTGCCCGGCCTTGGCAGCCGCATAGGCACCGAAGAACTTCGCGGCCTTGTCACCGTCGCGCCAGCTTGCATCGTCGAAGAACAGCGCCTTGCCGCTCTCAGAACCGCGCAGCAGGGGTTCAATCATCGGGATCAGGCTGCCCGTCGCGCGCAGCGTCGTGGCCAGCGTCTTGTCCCAATCCTTGGTCGCGATATGCCCGGCGGGCGAAAGCGGCGGCACATGGACGGCGGTATGCGCCCACAGATCCACTTTGCCCCAGCGCTGATAGATCGACAGACAGATCTGGCGCATCGCGTCGTCATTGTTGATATCGACCGGCACCAGCGTGGCCGCGCCGCCCGCCGACTGGATGCGGTCGTCGAGCTCTTCAAGCGCGCCGGTGGTGCGGGCGACCGCAACGATGTGCCAGCCATCGGCGGCCAGCGCCTCGGCCAGCGCGGCACCGAGGCCACGCGAGGCGCCGGTCACCAGCGCGACGCGCGCCGAGGCATCGGGGGATTGGGCCGACCCGGTCGGCTGCGATTCGGGGGCAAGGGGCGTGTCGATCATGGGTCGCTGAATGCCACTGCCCGGATGATGTGACAAGGCGACAAAATCGACCGGGGCGACGCGCTGATTTCGCGGCGCGCGGCGATTGTAAATTTCCAGGTTTTGCAAAGCAGGCGATTTGCAAATCATCCGGCCCCAATCGTGAAACCCTGTGGATTGGGTGGTTGACCGGATACCGGGCGCCCGCAATCAATGAGCCCTCATGGACCAGAGCCGAGGGAGATTTTCATGGCCCAGCACACCCTTCTTCACGCGTCGGCAGGCGCCTCGCTTCTTACCAAGGCGCTAGCCGTGCTTGGCGGTTCGGCGGTGATCGCGCTTGGCGCGCAGGTTAGCGTGCCGATGCTGCCGGTGCCGATGTCGCTGCAGACGCTTGCCGTTCTGATGGTCGGCCTGACGGCGGGGGCGCGGCTGGGCGCGGCGGCCGTCGTCGCCTATCTGATCGAAGGCGTGCTGGGTCTGCCGGTCTTCGCCTCCGGCCATTTCGGGCTGCCCTACATGATGGGGCCGACCGGCGGCTTCCTGCTTGGCTTTGTCGGCATGGCCTTCGTAGCCGGGCTGTTGGCCGAGCGCGGCGTCGCGCGCGGGTTCGTCGGCACGGGAGTGGCGGGGCTGCTGGCATCTGTCGTCCTGTACGTGCCGGGCATCGCATGGCTCTATGCGGTGACGCCGCTCGACCTGTCCGGCGCCGTGAGCGCGGGCATGGTGCCCTTCCTGCTGGGCGACGCGGTAAAGATCGCCGTGGCGGCGCTTGCCGTGACGGGCGCCTGGGCCGCCCTGCGCGCGCGCCGCGACTGACGCTTTTCAGGCCATCCCATATGCACCCCCGGCACCGCCTGCCGGGGGTTTTGCTTTGACTTGCGGGGGGATCGGGCGCGTGCCATGAACAAGCGATAGTTCAAGGAGCCGCGCATGTCCGATACCCCGTCGTTGATCCGCCGCACGCCATGGCCGCAAGGGGCCTCGCGCCCCGTGGTGACGCCGCTGCAGCCCTCGGTGGTCTATGCGTCGCCCGATCCCGACACGCTCGACGCGCAGTATCTGGGTTCGAATCCGGGCTTCACCTATGCCCGCGAAGGCCATCCCAATGCCGAGGTTCTGGCGGCCAAGATCGACATGCTCGAAGGCGCCGAGGGCGGGATCGTCACGGGCTCGGGCATGGCGGCGGTGACGGCGGCGCTGATGGGCGTCTTGAGCGCGGGCGATCACATTCTGGGCGGCGATCAGCTTTACGGGCGTTCGTTGCGGCTGATGACGCAGGATCTGAACCGCTTCGGTATCCAGACCTCGCTGGCGGATTCGACGGATGCCAAGGCCTTTGCCGCGGCGATCCGGCCCGAGACGAAGATGATCCTGCTTGAGGTCGTCTCGAACCCCACTCTGCGGGTCGCCGATTTCGAAGGCATCGCCGCCATCGCGCGCGAGCGGGGGATCCTGCTGGTCGTCGACAACACCTTTACCACGCCACGCGGGTTCCGGCCCTTCGATCACGGCGCGGATATTGTCATACATTCAGTGACGAAGATCCTTGCCGGTCATTCCGATGCCACGCTGGGCTATGTCGCGGCCAGAGATCCGGCCTTGCGCAAGGCGATCTACGATTTCGCCGTGACCACGGGCATGACGGCAAGCCCCTTCGATTGCTGGCTGGCCGAACGCGGGATCTACACGTTCGAGCTGCGCTATGACCGGGCCGAGGCGAACGCGGCGGCGCTGGCCGATCACCTCGCCACCTTGCCGGGCATCAAGAAGGTTCTGTACCCGACGCGCGCCGATCACCCCGACCATAACCGCGCCGTGTCGCTGCTGGGCGAGCGGGGCGGGCATATGGTCAGCTTCGAGATCGACGGCGGCCGGGCGCAGGCCAACGCGCTGACCCGGGGCGCGCCTGAGTTGGCCTTTGCCCCGACGCTGGGCGATATTGGGACGACGCTGTCGCATCCCAACTCGTCCTCGCACCGCAACGTCTCGGCCGAGGCGCGCGCCGCCGTCGGGATCACCGAGGGGTTCTTCCGGGTGTCGGTCGGGGTTGAGGATATTGAGCTTCTGAAGGCCGAATTCACCAAGGCTATCGCCGCCGCACAGGCGGTCTGACGCTATTCGCGACGGTCGCGCGGGCGGGGGCGCGTGGGGATTTCCTTGAGCAGCCCGCCCACACCCATCGCGCGGATATCCGCGCCGCTGATGGGCACACCGCAGATCAGCCGCTCAAGCACCCAATCCGCCCCGTTGAGCGCCGGCGAGCGCGCGCAGCCGGGCAGACCGACGACAGGGCACCCGTCCAGTTGCCCGAGGAACAACAGGTTGCCGGGATCGACCGGCATCCCGAAATGCTCGACCGTCCCGCCCGCACGCCGCAGCGCCGACGGCGCGACGTCGCGGATATCCGAGGTGGCCGAGGCGGTGAGGATCAGGATCATCTCGCCCTCGGCTTTCGTGATGGCTTCTGCGAGCGCATTTTCTTCATGCGCAACAAGGGCTTCCGGGCCGAGGTTGACATCCAGCCGGCGCAGCCGTTCCTGCGTGACGCGGTGGCCCTTGTCGCCCAGACCCTTGCCGACCACGGTTTCGATCATCACCGCGTTTCGGATCACCGGTTGTGCCAGCGACAACCCGCCTTCGGCTTGCGCAGCAGCTGCGTGAAGGTTTTTCTTTTCAACGCCATAGGCGATGATCTTCACCGTCGCCACCATGCCGCCCGGATCCATCCGGTGCCAGCGCGGAACGGTCGCCAGCGTGATCGCCGGATCGGCAGCGTTGACGGCGTCGACTTTGGCCGCGTTGATCCGCGCAAGACCGGGCCCGGTGGCAAGCACATTCACCCGACCGGTGCCGACCGCTTGCAATTCAAGCCCGTCAGCGCCCCGCACCAGTGAGCGCGCCAGGGTCAGGGCGGCATCGTCTTCGTCGGTATCACCGGGGCTGAGCCGGGCTGCGATCACCTGTTGCAGGCCCGTCGCAGCCAGCGCGTCGAGATCGCCCTGTTCGAGCACCTTGCCCTTCTTGAGCCGCCCTTTCGTCAGCGGGACGGAATGCGCAAGCACCACGCCAAGCGCCTGATCAAGCGGGACGGGTCCGAAATCCATCAGACCTGCCTCAGCACCCGGGTGACCTGCGCAAGGACCGAGACCGCGATTTCAGACGGGGTCTTCGCGCCGATATCCAGCCCGACGGGGGCGTAGATGCGGGCGATCTGGTCGTCGGTGACACCCGCTTCTTTCAGCCTTTCCAGACGCTTGGCATGGGTCCGGGTTGATCCGAGGCAACCGAGATAGAAAACGTCAGACTTTAACGCTTCAAGGATCGCCGGGTCATCGAGCTTGGTGTCATGGGTCAGGGTGACGACGGCGGTTCGCGCGTCGAGCCCTTCGGCGCGCAGGCCTTCGTCCGGCCAATCGTGGCGGATCACCGTGTCGGGGAAACGCCCGTCGCTGGCAAAAGCATCGCGGGGGTCGATCAGCACCGGATCGTAGCCCGCGATCTTCGCCATTGGCACCAGCGCCTGCGCGATATGCACGGCGCCGACGATCAGCATCCGCAGCGGCGGGTTGAACAGCGCGATGAACTCGCCGCTTTCCTCAAGCCCCGACTTGTCGGTGCGGAAGCGGTCGGGCAACTCGGCGGGGCCCAGAAGGCGGCGTTCCCAGCTTTCGGGCATGATGCCATAGGCGATGGGCTTGCGCGCGGCGCGGGCTTCGACGATGGCGTCGAGCATCGACAGGGGCAGGGCCTTGCCCACCGGCTCGAGCAGCACGCGAATGGTCCCGCCGCATGCGAGGCCCACGGAAAAGGCCGTGTCGTCGCTGACGCCAAAGGTCAGGATGCGCGGTTGGCCATCGTCGAGCGCTTCAAGCGCCTCGACCACCACAGCGCCTTCGACACAGCCGCCCGAGACCGAGCCCATGATCTCGCCCGTCCCCGAAATGGCAAGCTGGCTGCCCGCCTGACGGGGCGCCGAGCCCCATGTTTCGATCACGGTGGCAAGCGCCGCGCCGCGCCCGTCCTTGTGCCAGTCAAGGGCGATTTCGGGGATGCGGTCGTGGATCGGATCGGTGGTCATGATGGCTCCTCCCGGCGAACTCTGCGCAACGAACTATGCGCATGGGGCGCAGACAATGCCAATACGACCTTGGCCGCGATCCATGCAAAGGAAAACCCCGGCGCACGGGGCGCCGGGGTTGATGTCAGACGTTTCGCAACGGGCCGCTGTTTACTGAAGCTGCGCGGTTTGCAGCAGCGGGGTGATGCGGCGCACCACGACCCGGCGGTTTTCGCGCTCGGCCGCATCGGTCTGGATGCGCAGATCGCTTTCGCCATAGCCCTGCAGGACCATGTTCGCGGGCGAGACCCCGAAATACTCGGTCAGGGCCCGCGCCACCGTTTCCGCGCGGCGGTCGCTGAGCGTCAGGTTCGACACATCGCTGCCGACAGCATCGGTGTGGCCTTCGATCAGGAACACCTCGTTCGGATTGTCGGCGATCATGCCGGTCATCAGCTCACCCAGAGCCAGAAGCTCTTGTGCCTCGGTGGGCGAGATCGCGGCCGAGCCGGTCTCGAAGGTGATGTTCTCGACCTGAACCGCCGGGGCGAGATAGCGCACGCGGTCGATCTGGCGGACCTGATTGAGTGAGAAGCTGCGGTTGGCGCGGGTTTCGCTGAGCAATGCGGCGCGCAGGGCATCCTCGTTGCCCGGATCGACCTGAGGCGCGGCGGTGCGGTTGGGCTCGGGCAGGGTGTTCACGTCGACAGAGTCCACCGTCACCGTGTCGTCGAATAGCACCGTGCGACGGCCATCCGGCGCGATCACCACGCGTTTCACCACACGGCCTTCGTCGTTGCGCACGGTCACAACCTGTCCGCCATCGGGCTGCGTGACGATGGTCTCGCTCGAGCCGTCCTGATAGCGACGGGTCGTTACTTCGCTGCCCGGCTGACGCAGGATCGCGTCGTCGTCGCGCAGCACCTGCAGATCGCCGTATTGGTCACGCACGACAACGCGGTCATCCGAGGTCGACACGACTTCGCGGTTATCGTCCAGAAGCGAGCCCACGATCAGCGCACCGGCTGCACCGACAACGGCGCCGGTCAGGAAGTCAGGAATGCCGTCGTCATCGTCGTTGCGGTCGCGCACCTGCTGACCGGCCGTGCCATCGCCCTGCGAGCCCTCTTGCGCCTGCGCGCGGCGCTCGGCGCGGCGGGCGCGGCGGCGTTCACGGGCCTCATCGAAGGTCTCGTCCGAGCGACGCACCGAATCTTCTGTCACGGTCTCGGTCGTTTCCTCGACGGCGCCGTTGTCACCGCCCGAAGCGGCCATGCTCTGATCGCCCTGACCGCCAGCTGCGGCCTGCGCGGCAGCCGATTCACCGCCACCGGCTTGCGGGCGGCGCTGGGGCTGGCGTTGAGCTTCGCTTTGCGACTGGCCCTGAGGGACCGAGCCGTCGCCCGCCTGCTCGACGGATTGAGATTGTTGCACTTCCGGCGGAAGCGTTCCGCTCGGCTCGGCTTGTGGATCCGGAGCGCGACGCGCGGGTTCTTGCGACGCGTTGTCGCCGCCTCCGCCCAGCATGCCTTGCAGGTCTTCGACCGATTCCGGCTGCGGACGCGCCTGAGCACGCGGTTCTTCGGCTTGCGGCTGAGCTTGCGCCTGACCTTGGCCTTGAGCCTGTGCTTGGCCTTGGCGTTGACCCTGTCCTTGGCCCTGCGCTTGGCCCTGTCCTTGGCCTTGTCCCTGAGCTTGGGCCGGAACCTGCCCCTGACCTTGCGCCTGACCCTGAGCGGGGGCCTGACCCGGAACTTGACCCGCCGGACGATCGCCCGCCTGACCGGCTGCGCCGCCTTGCTGACGCTGGGCGCGCAATTCCTGACGCAGTTCCTGCCGAGCCTGACGCACGGCGCGGCGGCAATCGCGCTGGGACATATCCGCCGCGCAGATCGATTCATCGATATCCGCCGGGCGCTGGACCTGCGCGCTCACCGGCAGGGCGAGGGGGATCGCCAGCGCGATACTGGTGGCAATAGCGGTCGTCGTTCTGAGACTGCGTCGCATAGGGACTCCTAACTCGTCGTTTGCGGTCAGTAACGAGCGCTGTGCGGGAAAGTTCCACCGCGTCCGAAGCCCCCGACCTTTGCGAGAGGGCCTTCGGGCGGCCCGCAGAGCGCGCAAGTCCAGTAAAAGAAGCCGATGAGCGGCGTCGGCGGGATGTCGCCGCTATCCGATCACAAGGTTGCGTTGGGCAGGATCGGGGCCATCCCGAGACGTTCGCGCATCGGACCGATCAGGCTGCAACGGTCACGGATCAGGGCGGGGGAGAGTGCGAGGCCGCCGCGTCCGGAGGGAGGAGGAGGGACGCGGCGGCAGGGACTCGACCCGCTTCGTTGCGGGCGCGCCAAGGGGGGAGGTCCCGGGCGCCTTTCCTACAATTGGTTTTGCACTGCCGCGATCCAAGGGGGCTGTGTGGTGACGTAACGTCGCAGGTGGTGCCGTGCAGCAGCGATGCGCCCATCGCACGGCGAAGCATCGCATTTGGGCGGATCTCGTCTATCGGTTGTGCAAAGCTGCAACGCGGGCGGACAAAGCGCCTATTGCGTCAGCAGGGCGGCCAGCCGCGCCTTCTCGCCATGATCTCGGGGATCCGACAGCGCCTGCGCCAGCGCTTCGAGCGAGGCGATGGAATGCCCGGCGCGGATCACGTCGACATGCGGCAGCATCGCGCGCACGCCCTGCGCCTTGGGCGCGAACCCGTCCCAGCGCAGCAGCGGGTTGAGCCAGATCAGCCGCTTCGATGACAGGTGCAGCCGCTCCATCTCGCGCGAGAGCGCCGCAGGCTCGCCCCGGTCGAGCCCGTCGGTGATCAGCAGCACCACGGCGCCCTGACCCAGAACGCGGCGCGACCAGTCGTGGTTGAAGCTGTGCAGACACTCGCCGATCCGGGTGCCCCCCTGCCAGTCGCGCGCCTCGCGCCCGGCGGCGTTGAGCGCGGTATCTACGTCGCGGGTGCGCAGGTGGCGGGTGATATTGGTCAGCCGCGTGCCGAAGGTGAAGGCGTGGACCTTGGCCCAGCCCTGTCCTTGACGGTTCGCGACGGCGTGCACGAAATGGAGCACCATGCGGGAATAGGACGCCATCGACCCCGAGATGTCGCACAGAACCACAAGGGCGGGCCAGCGCGTCGAGGGCTTGCGCCGCGCCAGCTGGCTGACTTCACCGCCGGTGCGCACCGCGTGGCGCAGCGTGCGCCGCCAGTCGGCACGCCGACCGAGCGCATCGGCGGTCAGACGGCGGGTCTTGAGCGGCTTCACCGGCAAAGCCAGGCGCGCCAGCATGCGCCGCGCCTGCGCCAGTTCCTGCGCCGACATCTGTTCGAAATCGAGCTGTCGCAGTTTCTCGTCGTTCGAGGCGGTCTGCGTGGCGTCAATCTCGATCTTCGTTTCTTCGTCTTCCGGTGTGTCGCGTTCGGGGGGCAGCGGCGGCTCGGCCCCGTCGAGCAGCGCCTCGGCCGCGCGTTTGGCGGCGGCGGCGGCTTTCTCTTCTTCCTGCGCGCCGCGAATGGCGGGCAGCATGAGCGACATCATGTGCTCCATGTAGCGCGGATCGCGCCAGAACAGGCGGAAGACCTGATTGAAGACCTGCCGCTCTTCAGGGCGCGACACGAAGACCGCGTGCAGGGTCCAGTAGAAATCGGTTCGTGAGGTGAAGCCCGCCGCCTCGACCGCCTCGATCGCCGTCAGAACCCGGCCCGGCCCGACCGGCAGCCCGGCCTTGCGCAGCGCCCGCGCGAAATGCGTGAGGTTCTCGGTGAGCCTGGGATGCTCGGGCAAAGCGAGGTCGGGGTATTCCAAGGCAGGCGTCCCGATTTGGGGGAGGGCGCCGGGGGTTTCACACCCCCGGACCCCCGTGGAGTATTTGCGGCAAAGTGAAGTTTAGGCGGGGGCGAGGGTTTTCCGTGCCTCGTCGAGGATCTTCTTGGCTTCCGAGCCCTGCAGGCGGGCAATGTCGTCTTGGTATTTCAGGATGGCGCCCAGCGTGTCGGCGATCACCTCGGGCGAGAGGCTGATCACGTCGAGCGCGAGCAGGCATTTGGCCCAGTCGATGGTTTCCGCCACGCCCGGCTTTTTGAACAGATCTTCGGTGCGCAGGCGCTGGACGAAGGCGACGATCTCGCGCGAGAGGCTTTCGGCGGCTTCGGGGACACGGGCTTGAAGGATCTCGAGTTCACGCGGGAAATCGGGATAATCCACCCAGTGATACAGGCAGCGGCGCTTCAACGCGTCATGCACTTCGCGCGTGCGGTTCGATGTCAGGATGACGATCGGCGGCTCGGGCGCCCTGATCGTGCCGAGTTCGGGGATCGTCACCTGAAAGTCGCTGAGCGCTTCGAGCAGGAAGGCCTCGAACGGCTCGTCGGTGCGGTCGATCTCGTCGATCAGCAGCACCGGCGCGCCGCCGTCCTGAGGGCGCATGGCCTGCAGAAGCGGGCGTTCGATCAGATAGTCGGGACCGAAGAGGTCGGCCCTGAGCGCCTCGCGGTCGGTATCCTCGGTCGCCTCGGCAGCGCGGATGGCGACCATCTGGGCGGCGAAATTCCATTCATAGACCGCCGAGGCGGCGTCGAGGCCTTCATAGCATTGCAGCCGGATCAAGCGGCGGCCGAGAGCGGCGGCGATGGCCTTGGCGATCTCGGTCTTGCCGGTGCCGGCCTCGCCTTCGAGAAACAGCGGACGGCCCAGCCGCAGGGCAAGAAAGCTCACCGTGGCGAGCGCGCGGCCACAGACGTAGTTCTGTCCGGCCAGCAGGCGCTGGACGTCGTCGATGCTGGCGATGTCGGTCTGGCTCACGCCGGTTCCTCCCTGGCAGATCCCGGGCCATGATGGGGCGGTGCCCGGCGCGACACAAGCGCTGCGCCGGGGGGATGCGACCAATGGACAGGTCGGCGCGGCAAGCGGATCAGGGCGCGCGGGGGATCAGCTGGGCGATGAAGCGTTCGAGCTGATGGGTGTCGACGGGTTTGTAGAGCAGCGGCGCGCCCGCGCGGCGCGCGCGCAGGCGCAGCGGTTCGTCGCGGTTGGCGGTGAGCAGGCGCGCGGGCAGGGTGCCATAGCGCGCGGCAAGGTCGCGGATCAGCGCGAAACCGGCATCCTCGGCCCCCGCGCGGCAATCGATCAGCACGAAATCGGGCGCAAGCGCGATCTCGGCGGTCAGACCGAGGGCTTCGTCGGCATCGGGCACGTCGAGGATATCGACGCCCCAGCCTTCGAGCAGATGGGCCAGCGCGCGGCGCATCTCTGCGTCTTCGGCCACCAGCAGCCCCAACAGCCCGCGTGGCAGGCTGGCGCGGGGATTGCGCGGATCGGGCGCGCGGGGCCGCGTGGCATTGTCCTGCGCGGGGGCGCCCAGATGCAGGATGAAGCGCGAGCCATGGCCGAGCCGGGAATCGAGCGTGATCTCATGGCCCAGAAGCGCCGTCGCGCGCTCGACGATGGCAAGGCCCAGCCCCATCCCTTCAGAGGCCGAGGCGCGGGCATTCAGGCGGTGGAATTCGCGGAAGATTGCCTCGTGTTCTTCGGCGGGGATGCCCGGGCCGGTATCGGTAACTTCGACGCGCAGCCCGCCTTGATCGCGGCGCACGCCCACCAGAACGCCGCCCGAGGGCGTGTATCGCATCGCATTGGCAATCAGGTTCTGCAAGATCCGCCGCAGCCAGACCGGGTCTGACAGCACCACGGCATCGGTGGGGCGCAGGCGCAAAGACAGGCCGCGATCCTGGGCGATGGGGAAGAATTCCTGATGAAGCCGGGCCAGTAGCGGGCCCAGCGGCACGGCTTCCTGCCGCACGCTCAGCCGTCCGCTTTCAAGCCGCGAAATGTCGAGCAGGGCGTCGAGGATGCTTTCCACCGATTCCAGCGCCGAGCAGGTCTTGGCCAGCGCGTCGAGGGCGCGGGGATTGAGCGGTTCATCCTCCATCGAGGCGAGGAACAGCTTGGCCGCCGACAGCGGTTGCAACAGATCGTGCGAGGCCGCCGCGACGAAGCGCGAGCGCGTGGCATTGGCGCGTTCGGCATGGGCGAGCGCCTCGCCCAGCTCGCGGGTGCGGTCAGCCACGCGGGCCTCGAGCGTTTCATTGGCGCGCGACAGCGCGGCGATGGCGCTGCGTTCGGACGTGACATCGGTGACGGAAATCACGAAACCCCGGTCGGGCATTTCCTGCGAAAAGGTATCGAGCACGACATCGCCCGCGCGCGTCATGTCGAACCGCAGCGGCGGGCGCGGTCCGGGCGTGCCGACCCAGGCCAGCAGCGTGTTCAGCCCCTGCGCGTCGGCGCGCTGGCTGGCCATCATCCGCGCGACCAGATCGGCAAAGGCCGCGCCCTGCCGGAAGCGTGTGCGCGACACGGCGAGAAGCTCGGCCGCGCGGTCATTCCAGCCCACCAGCCGGGCCTCGGCGTCAAAAATACACACGCCCTGACTGATATGGTCGAGCGTGGCACGCACGATGCGGGCCTGATCGTCCATCATCCGGCCATGCGCTTCGCGCTCGGCGCGGATGATATCGGTCACATCGGTCTGCAAGATCACCGTGCCACCGTCGCCGGTGCGGTGTTCGCTGACCTGCAACCACAGATCGCCGGTCAGCTCGACGGTAAAGCTGGTCGAGCGGTCGCGGTGACGGCGCAGGCGTTGCAGCGCCCAGTCCTGCGGGCTGAGCCCGTCCGGCAGGCGCAGATGGCCCGAGGCGCTGACCACCTCGACGTAATCGGCGAAGGACATGCCGGGGATCAGCCGGTCGCGGATATCACGAAGCTGCAGGCCGAAGCGGGAATTGCACAGGACCAGAACATCGTCGGGGCCGAACAGGCCGAACCCCTCTTGCACCGTCTCGATCGCGTCGGTCAGGTTGCGCCGCGCGGCTTCGGTTTCCCGGCTGGCAGCGGCAAGGCGGGCATTCGATTCGTTGAGCAGATCCAGCGCCGTTTCCAGCTCGCGCGTGCGGGCGCGGACCTGATCTTCCAGCATCGCCGCGCGCTCGAACTGCGCATAGGCCGCGCCCGACTGGTCGGTGCCCTGTTCGACGCGGCGCATCAGGACAGCGACGATCTGCAACAGCTTCTCGGTTTGTCGCGGCGCGGTGTCGGCAGGGTCGAGCAGGGCGCGCGCCATCTCTCCGCGCGGCGTGTGCGGGCGGGTGCTCATGGACTGACCACGGGCGGGTAGATGGCGACGCCGGTGAGGGTCTGGTTCACATGCATGGCGTTGAGCTGTTCGCCATAGGTTGAGAAGCCAGTGACGCGATGGGCGCGCAGCAGCGACGAAATCTGGGTGGTGAGCTGCTTTTCCTGCGCCTCCATCCGGCGCAGAACACAATCGCAGGCCAGGATCGCGTCGGGGGGCGTACCGTTGCGAGACAGGCTGCGCAGGGCTGTATCGAGATGGTCTGACATGTCCTGCGCCTCGGCCAGTGTCAGCACCAGCCCTTCGTCGATGGCGGAGTAAAAGATCAGGTCGCCATTGTCGTCGACCTGCCGGATCGAGCGGACGTGATGGCGCCCGCCGATCCGCACGACGACCGGATGCGCGGCGAAGATGAACGGGCTCAGCTGCTGCGGGTCCTTGCCCAGAAGGCGGGCATATTCCTGGGCGGCGGGTTCGGCGTTGATCGTCTGAACGGTGCGTCGTGCGGGGTCGGCGCCGGTCACGACCATGCGGGTATCGGTGGGCTGGAAATGATCGAACCGGAAGACCCGGATTTCACAGCGGCTGCGGACCAGCGCCAGAACGGCGGCGTTTCGCAACGCTTGTCCGTCGTGGAAGATGAAGGTTTCCAGAAACCGCGACCCGTCCGCCGCCGAGCCGCCGAAAAGCTGCGCGCCGCCAAGGCCCGGCGCGATCATCGAGGCGAATTCGTCCTCTTTCGTGGACAGCCCGTCGATCATCAGGAAAACGAATTCGTTGTCCCAGCCCGGATGCGCCTGCGTCAGGGTGCCGCGCGCGCGGATAAGGTCGCCGATCACCGTCTGGGCGTCGAGCCGCGACAGATCGGGCACCAGAAGCGTTTCGGCCCCGAACTCGGCAGCGGGGAAGCCCACGGCGACAACCAGCCCCTCGGCATAGCCGATTGCGCCGATCTCGCCCGCCGTGGTGCAGCCGATGACCGGTGCGGGATGGGAAGCCTGCGACAGGCCGGACAGAAGGCTGCCGGGCTCGCCTGCCTCGGGCGACACGAATACCACAACAAGCGCGAAGGGGCCCGGGCCCAGCCCGGCCTTCAGGGTCGCAACGCAGGCGGGATCGTCAGCCGGGCATTCGGCGATGCGGATCACGCTCTGGTTCATGCCGGCCCTCCCCCCGATGGCGCTGTCGCGCGGAGGCTAGGGCGGGGCGGACCGCTTGTCCAGAATGGGCCGTCAGGACGGGGCTTTCCGGGCAACGATGAAGCGGCTGGGCGGACGGGTCGGATAATCGCCGGTCTCGACGATCTCGAAACCCGCTTCGCGGATCATCCGCTCAAGGCCCGCGCGCGACAGGAACCGCACCGGCGGGGCCTTCCCGACAAGGCGCATCGCGGCGATCAGGGGCCACAGCGCGCGGAACAGGCCGGTGCCGAGGCAGGCGGATTTGGTGATGAAATACCCGCCGGGTTTCAGGATCGCATGGGCCTTGACGGCCTCGGCGCCGGGATCGGGGCACAGATGCAGCAGGTTGAATGCCAGCACCGCGTCGAACGGGCCTTGCCCGAGCGCCGCGTCGCCCAACTCGCCGGTCACAATGCTCAGATTGGCGACGCCGGCGGCTTCGGCCTTTTCACGCCCGATGCGCACCATCTCGGACGAGATGTCGCTGGCGGTGTACTCGGCCACATGCGGCGCAAGGGTGATCGCGGTGGACGACGTGCCGGCGCCGAGTTCGAGCACCTTGTCATCGGCGTGCAGATAGGCCTGCGTGCGTTCAAGGGTGATGGCATAGGCTTCGGGGTTGGAAACCGGCCGGGCGGCATAGCTGCGGGCGGCGCGGTCCCAGAACGGGGCGGTCTGATTGGTCATGGCGGTCACGATGCTGGCTTGACGGGTTGGCGCGATCATAGGGCAAGGTACGGCTCTGTGGAATTGCATGAAACTGCAGCCGTGCTATGCATAATTGCATGAATCTGGCCGCGGTGAGCTTTGACTGGAATCAGGTCCGGGCCTTTCTGGCCACGGTGGAATGCGGCACGCTGAGCGCTGCGGCGCGCGCGCTGAAGGTCGCGCAGCCCACCGTCGGGCGGCAGATCGCAGCGCTGGAAAAGACCCTTGGCGTAGCGCTGTTCGAGCGCGCCGGGCGCGAATGGGTGCTGACGCCGGCGGGACGCGCGGTCGAGACCCATGTCCGGGCAATGGGCAGTGCCGCCGCGCAGCTGGCGCTGGTCGCGGCAGGCCGGGTCGAAGGGATCGGCGGGCGGGTCTCGATCTCGGCGTCGGACGCGATGGCGGCTTATGTCCTGCCCGAGATTTTGGGGGAACTGGCCGATCTGGCCCCCGAGATCGAGATCAGCGTCGTGGTGACCAATCAACTATCGGACCTATTGCGGCGCGAGGCTGACATCGCCATCCGTCATGTCCGCCCCAGCGAGGCCGGGCTGGTCGCGCGCAAGATCAATCACGGCGGCGCCTCTCTCTATGCCTCGGCCGCGTTTATACGCCGCCATGGCCGGCCGCAGCTGCCCGAGGATCTGCGCGATCTGCCCTTCGTCGGCCTGACGGCGCCCGAACGGATGGCGCAGGTGCTGGCACGATTCGGTTTGCCGGTGACCGAAGCGAGCATCCGCCTGCATTCCGAGAACACCGTCGCAGGCTGGGAAATGGTGCGGCGCGGGCTGGGGATCGGGCTGATGAGCGACCAGATCGCGCAGAAGACGCCCGATGTCGAGCGGATCGTGCCCGACTTCCGGGTGAATAATGTCGAGTTATGGCTGGTCTGCCACCGCGAATTGCAAACCAGTCAGCGCATCAGGCTGGTCTGGGACCATCTGGCGACGGCGCTATCGGGCGAGGCGGCGCGCGGCTGAGGCAGGGGGAGGGATTTCGCCCTTGCCAGCCGCGCCTGCGGCACGGCCGTCTCGGGCGACCCGCCGGGGGCATTCTGCCCCCGGACCCCCTGAGGATATTTTTGGATCAAAGATGCGGCGGATGCAGGGCGCTTTTTGCGGGCGCAAAAGAAAGGGGCGGCGCCGTTTCCGGGCCGCCCCAGTTATCCATTACTCGGCGTGTTACGTCAGGCCGTTGCAGAAGGTCTGGATGCGCGTGCAGGCTTCCTTCAGCGCGTCGTCCGAAGTGGCGTAGCTGACGCGGAAATTGGGGCTGAGGCCGAAAGCCGCGCCGAACACCACAGCGACCCCGGTTTCCTTGAGCAGCGTCTTGGCGAAGGTCTCGTCATCCTCGATCAGCGTGCCGCCGGCCGAGGTCTTGCCCAGACAGCCCGAGATATCGGGATAGACGTAGAACGCGCCTTCGGGTTTGGGGCAGGTGATGCCGGGGGCGGCGTTGAGCATTTCGACCACGAGGTTGCGGCGGCGCTGGAAGGCCTCGCGGAATGGGATCAGGAAATCCTGCGGGCCGTTCAGCGCCTCGAGGGCTGCCCATTGCGCGATCGAGCACGGGTTCGAGGTCGATTGCGATTGCAGCGTCGCCATTGCCTTGATCAGTGCCACCGGGCCCGCGGCATAGCCGATCCGCCAGCCGGTCATCGCATAGGCTTTGGACACGCCGTTGCAGGTGAGCGTGCGCTCATAGAGGCCGGGCTCGATCTGGGCGGGCGAGAAGAATTCGAAATCGTCGAAGACGAGATGTTCGTACATATCGTCCGACATCACCCAGACATGCGGGTGTTTCATCAGCACGTCGGTCAGCGCCTTGAGCTCGTCCTTCGTATAGCCCGCGCCCGTGGGGTTCGAGGGCGAGTTGAAGATGAACCACTTGGTCTTGGGCGTGATCGCGGCCTCGAGGGCGTCGGGCGTGAGCTTGAAATTCGTCTCGATCCCGGCGGGCACCGTCACCGGCGTACCGCCCGCGAGCAGCACCATGTCGGGATAGCTGACCCAGTAGGGCGCGGGGATGATGACCTCGTCTCCCGGATTGAGCGTGCACATCAGCGCGTTGTAGAGCGTCTGCTTGCCGCCGGTGCCCACGGTGATCTGGTTGGGCTGATAGTTCAGCCCGTTCTCGCGCTCGAACTTGGCGCAGATCGCCTTTTTCAGCTCGGGGATGCCGTCGACGGCGGTGTATTTGGTCTTGCCCGCGTCGATCGCGGCCTTGGCCGCATCCTTGATGTTCTGCGGCGTGTCGAAATCCGGCTCGCCGGCGCCGAGGCCGATGACGTCCTTGCCGGCTGCCTTCATCTCGGCCGCCATGTTAGTGACGGCGATGGTCGCCGAGGGTTTGACGCGCGCAAGAGTGTCGGAAAGGAACGGCATGGGTCGCCTCCGGTTTGTTTTTCCCGGAGCCATCTCATATTCTGCGCGCAATGGGCGTTCAAGGGCCAAGGTGGGTCTTGGGACGCGAACCACCGCCATGGGCGAGGAGGACAAATGAACGACACCTGGTTCACCGATGACCATGCGACGCTTGGCGACCGCCTTGCGGCGGGTCGCGAGGCTGCGAGCATGACGCAAAGCCAGCTTGCCCAGCGGCTGGGCGTGCGCGCCAAAACCCTGCGCGACTGGGAAAACGACGTGTCCGAGCCGCGCGCGAACCGGCTGCAGATGCTGGCCGCATTGCTGGGCGTGTCGCTGCGTTGGCTGCTGACGGGCGAGGGCGACGACGTGCAGCCGCAGGCGAGCGTGGAAGAGACGCCGCAACATCCCGCGGCGACGGCGGCGCTGGCCGATCTGCGCAGCCTGCGCGGCGAATTGCTGGCCATGGGCGAGCGGATCGGGCGGCTCGAAAAGGTGCTCAAGACGCAGCTTGCCAACGCTCAGAGCGGCGAGTCCGGTCAGTGAGCGATGCGATGACGCCAGATCCCGCGATCAGCCCCGAAGAGGCGCGCCTGAAGCGGCTGCGCATGCGGTCGTGGCGGCGCGGCATCAAAGAGATGGACCTGATTCTCGGGCCGTTCTCGGATACCGAGCTGGGCGGGCTGGAGCCCGAAGCGCTGGATCTCTACGAGGCGCTGCTCAGCGAGAATGACCATGATCTTTACCAATGGGTCACGGCGCGGATCGGTGTGGGGTCGGCGCAGCCGAAAGGGCCGCAGGCCTATGCCGGGCTGATGGATCGGATCGCTGATTTCGCATCGACCCGGCTTGCGTAACGGGTCTTTCGCCGTGTGAAGACCGAACAGCAACACCTTGACAAACATAAAAAAGGCCGGGTTCTCACCCGGCCTTTCGCATTCATGGTCTTGCGGCTTACTTGCCCGATTGGGGCGAAGCGGGCGCGGCGCCGGCGCTCATGGTGATCGAGGCCGAACAGGTCGAGGCGCCGTAGGTGCCGACCCAGACGTCATAGCGACCGGCCTGTGCGTCGCTGATCTGCAGCGCGGGCTGCAGGTCGGTGGCGTCGTCGTTGAAGAGCCACGCGGTGGTCGGATCATTCACCAGCAGCGTGGTGTCGCAATCACCCGAGACGCTGATATTCAGCGGGCCGGTCTGACCCTGCGGATCGTAATAGAGCGAGAAGTTCGGCGCTTGCGAGACGTAGCCATGGGCCTGCATGTCGCAGGCATTGGTGAACAGGTCGACATTGCCGCCCGCCATGGTCTGCTGCGTGTCGGTGCCGCCGGCCATCAGCTGAACTTCGGTGCCGCCCAGCGACCATTCCGGGCAAACGGGCGCGGCCGGTTGCGTCGGCGTGCCACCGGTCGAACCGTCGCCCGGCGGGAAGCTCTCGGCCACCAGCGTCGCCTGACACGACGAGCTGCCGAAGGTACCGACCCAGATGTCGTACTGGCCCGAAGGCGCGTTGGGCAGGCGCATCGCGGGCTGCAGCGTGCCGTTCGCATCGTCGTTGAAGTGCCACTCGCCGGTCGAGTCGTTGATCAGCAGCGTGGTGTCGCAATCGGTCTCGACCCGGAATTCAAGGTCGCGGCCAAAAGTCAGCGCATCATATTGCAGGGTGAAGTTCGGCGCGGGGGTGACGCGGCCCACACCCTCGACCGAATCGCAGGCACCCAGATCCAGCCCGCCACCGGCGAAGAGTGGATATTGCTGCGGGACCCAGGCGGTTTCGGCGTCGGTGGTGATCGGGATACCGCCGAGTTGCCAGTCGGGGCATTGCTGCGCGGCGGCGGCACCGGCGAAGGCGACGCTCACCGCCGCACCGGCGGCGGCCATCATAAAGCTCTGTTTGAAATAATGGTAAACCGTCATGGTTTGCTCCTGAAATAAACAACGATGCGCGGGTGAGGGTGCAGACATATCTGGCTACAGTCAAGATATTAGCCCCTGACG
This sequence comes from Rhodobacter sp. NTK016B, assembly GCF_017303295.1. Classification (GTDB taxonomy): domain Bacteria; phylum Pseudomonadota; class Alphaproteobacteria; order Rhodobacterales; family Rhodobacteraceae; genus Pararhodobacter. The sequence goes on from NZ_JAFKOK010000003.1 coordinate 316,158, forward strand.
CGCGCCTCATCACTTGGTGAGAGGATTGCAACAATCGGGCCCGGTCCGGTGTGTTTCCGCGTGGCATAAATGGAAAAGACCGCCCTGAGGCGGCCTTTCCCTGTCTGCGTCACGGCGGGCCGAGGCGGATCAGAACGTTTCGACCGTCATCGTCGCTTCGCAGGTATCGGTGCCATAGGTGCCGACCCAGATGTCGTACTGGCCCGACGGGGCATTCGCGATGCGCAGCGCCGGGTTCATCTCGTTGGTGTCGTCGTTAAACAGCCATTCGCCGGTGGCGGTGTTCACCAGCAGCACGGTGTCACAATCGCCTTCGACGCGGACTTCCAGCGCGCGGCCCATGTCGAGCGCGTCGTATTGCATGGTGAAATCCGGGTTCTCGATGATGTAGCCGACGCCGGGGATCTCGGCGCAGGTGGACAGGTCGAGATCACCGCCGGCAATGACGGTGGTCGATTGCGGGACATAGGCCTGCTCGGCGTCATAGCTGAGACCCGCGCCGCTTTGCGCGTAGCTGGGGCAGGTCGCCTGAGCAATGGCGGGCAGCGAAACGATCAGGGCTGCGGCAAACGTGGTGCGAAACAGATTGGTCATCGGTATGTCCTTTGATGAAACTGAGCGTTTGATACACAGCGCAATCTTGTTCGGTCAACTGGACTTCCGTTCACGTAAGCGTTTTGCGCGTGACAGCGGGGCGCGACAGGAAAATCCGTGCCTTAACCCGGTATTTGCAATTGCTCTGGCAAAGTCTCTTCGAATCCCCGGCCGGAGAGGCGAATGAGTTTTCATACACATGGCAAGAACGCGCCCGTGATGGCGGATAGTGTCGATCATTCGGGACTGCTGCCGCGATATCTGGACTCGCTGGCCTTGGTCGAGCGATTGCACCGGTTGCTGCTCGACGTGATCAAGGACGAATTCGAACGCCTGTCGATCCTCGACATCAACGCGGTGCAGGCGCTGCTTCTGTTCAATATCGGCGACAACGAGGTGACGGCAGGCGAGCTGAAAAGCCGTGGCTATTATCAGGGCTCGAACGTGTCGTACAATCTGAAGAAGCTGGTCGAAAACGACTACATGCATCATGCGCGTTGCGAAATCGACCGGCGATCGGTGCGCGTCCGGCTGACGCCACGCGGGCAGAAGGTGCGCCACGTCGTGGCCGACCTGTTCCTGCGTCATGCGGACGGGCTGGTCGCGAAGGGCGTCGTCGATGGCGAGGCGCTCGAGCATATCAACGCCACCCTCAAACGGATGGAGCGGTACTGGTCCGACCAGATCCGCTATATCTATTGATCCCGCCGAAAGGCGCATCTCGGTAACGCGATGACAGCGCGTGGCTCAGGCAGGGTGCGTGTCCGCCACCGCGTGTGATCCGCCGGGCCTGCGCTCGAAGGGCAGACCCGGCTAACCGATCAGGCAAGGCCGAGCTTGCTGTTGCGGGCGTCGCGCAGGCGGGCGAAATCGTCGCCCGCGTGATAGGACGACCGCGTCAGTGGCGTGGCCGAGACCATCAGGAAGCCTTTGTTGAAGGCCGATTTCTCGTAGCTCGCGAATTCGTCTGGGGTGACGAAAGACGCGACCGCATGGTGCTTGGGCGTGGGCTGCAGATACTGGCCGATGGTCAGAAAATCGACATCCGCCGCACGCATATCGTCCATCACCTGCAGCACGCTCTGCCGGTCTTCGCCCAGACCGACCATGATGCCGGACTTGGTGAAAACGGACGGATCGAGCTCTTTCACGCGCTGCAAGATCCGCAGCGAATGGAAATAGCGCGCGCCGGGCCGGACCGAGGGATAGAGCCCCGGCACGGTTTCGAGATTGTGGTTGAACACGTCGGGCCGAGCGGCGACGACGGTTTCCAGCGCCTCGGGGCCGCATTTCAGAAAGTCGGGCGTCAGGATCTCGATCGTCGTGCCGGGCGCGCGGTGGCGGATGGCACGGATGGTCTGGGCGAAATGCTCGGCCCCGCCATCCTCGACATCGTCGCGATCGACCGAGGTGATGACGACATGGTTCAGCCCCAGCTTGGCCACGGCATGGGCGACGCGGCCCGGCTCGAACGCGTCGAGCGCTTCGGGGCGCCCGGTCGCGACGTTGCAGAAGGTGCAGCCACGGGTGCAGATCTCGCCCATGATCATCATGGTAGCGTGGCCCTGGCTCCAGCATTCGCCGACATTGGGGCAGCCTGCCTCTTCGCAGACGGTGGAAAGCTGGTTCTCGCGGATGATCTGGCGGGTCTCGTTATACCCCGCGCCGCCCGGCGCCTTCACACGGATCCACGACGGCTTTTTCGGCTGGGCATTGTCGGGGCGATGGGCTTTTTCCGGGTGCCGCTGATCGGGCAACTTCAGGTCGCGCATCGGATCCTCCCTGGCGCTTGGCTTACTCGTATTTAGTCGCCGGGGGCGGGGAAAGCAACAAAACCCCCGCCGTAGCCGCATGCGCTGAATGCATAGCATTGCGGGGCGGGACACAAAAAAAGGGCCGGTCGCATGGACCGGCCCTGAAACACAAAGCGCCCGCTATCAGGCCGCTTGTTCTTTGTTCGCTTCGACCAGCCAGTTCAGCACAGTCTCGGGCGACGAGACGCCATAGGGGTCTTCGCCGTGGTTGTCGCACAGGCCCGGCTCTTCGAACCACGCTTCGACGACACCGTCATTGACGACGGCGGCATAGCGCCACGAACGCAGGCCGAAGCCGAGATTGTCCTTGCGCACCAGCATGCCCATGCGGCGGGTGAATTCGCCCGAGCCATCGGGGATCACCTTGACGTTCTGCAGGCCCTGAGCCTTGGCCCACTGGTTCATCACGAAGCTGTCGTTGACCGACATGCAGTAGATTTCGTCGATCCCCTGTGCGGCGAAATCGGCAAAGCCGTTCTCGAAGCCGGGCAGCTGGTAGGTCGAGCAGGTCGGCGTGAAGGCGCCGGGCAGCGAAAAGAGCACGACGCGCTTGCCCGCGAAGTAATCGGCAGTGGTCTTGTCTTCCCAGCGGAAGGGGTTCGAACCGCCGATGCTTTCGTCGCGCACACGGGTGTGGAAGGTCACTTCGGGCAGTTTATAGCCGGTTTTCATGATGCGTCATCCTTGAAACTGTCTCGGGCGCTTCGCGTTCCGGTGCGGCAGGACGGGGAGGGCCCAGCCACGCGCGAGTCGCACCCTTGGGCAAGGTCTAAGGGGGATGCGGGGATTTGTGCAACTGCAAAACGCTTTTATGCCGCAACGCGGCGGCGGCCCGCATGGCAGCTGATGGCTTGATGCGCAGAACCGCCCTTAGCGGCCCAGTTTCTTCATGCCTTTGGTCAGTCCTTCGAGCGACATTGACACCATGCTGTCCTCGAAGATCTCTTCGATCATGCGGATCGAATGCGAATGCTTCCAGTATTTCTCGGGCGTGGGATTGATCCACAGGTTGTTGGGCCAGTGCTCGCGCGCGCGGGCCAGCCACGTTGCCCCGGATTCCTCGTTCCAATGCTCGTTCGCCCCGCCCGCATGGGCGACCTCATAGGGGGACATGTTGGCGTCGCCCACGAAGATGCATTTGTAATCGGGCCCATAGGTGCGCAGCACTTCCCATGTGGGCGTGCGCGCATTCCACCGGCGGGCGTTATCCTTCCACACGAATTCGTAGAGACAATTGTGGAAGTAGAAATGTTCGAGATGCTTGAACTCGGCCCGCGCGGCCGAGAACAGCTCTTCGACGACCTGCACATATGGGTCCATCGAGCCGCCCACGTCGAAGAACAAAAGCACCTTCACCGCGTTGCGCCGCTCGGGCCGCGTCTTGACGTCGAGCCAGCCCTGTTCGGCGGTCGCGCGAATCGTCCCGTCGAGGTCCAGCTCCTGATCCGCGCCGTCGCGCGCCCAGTTGCGCAGTCGTTTCAGCGCGACCTTGATGTTGCGCGTGCCCAGCTCGACGCTGTCATCGAGGTTGCGGAATTCGCGCTTGTCCCAGACCTTGACCGCGCGCTGGTTGCGACTTTCCTTCTGGCCGATGCGCACGCCTTCGGGGTTATAGCCATAGGCGCCGAAGGGCGAGGTGCCCGCCGTGCCGATCCATTTACTGCCGCCCTGATGGCGTTCCTTCTGCTCTTCGAGCCGCTGCTTGAGCGTCTCCATCAGCTTGTCGAAACCGCCCATCGCTTCGATCTGCGCGCGCTCTTCCTCGCTCAGATGCTTCTCGGCCAGCTTTTCCAGCCAATCGGCGGGCAGGTCCACGGCCTGCGCGATGGCTTCGGGCGAGATTTCATCAAGCCCCTTGAACGCCGCCGCAAAGGCGCGGTCGAAGCGGTCAATATGCTTTTCGTCTTTCACCATCGTGGTGCGGGCGAGATAGTAGAACCCTTCGGCGTCGAATTGCGCGAGTCCGGCCTTCAGGGCCTCGAGAAAGCCGAGATACTCTCTCAGCGTCACGGGGACCGCATGGTCGCGCAATTGTTCGAGGAAGGGCACGAACATCAGAACAACCGGTCCAGGCCGACCGCGATGAAGGCGCTGACGATCGCGCCGATGATGCCCCAGACGGCGGCGTATTGCGCGATGTCCTTGCCGGTGCCGTCGTTTCTGCGGGCATAGATGTAGCCCCAGACCGCGCCGATCACCAACCCTGCGAGAATGACCATGAAAGCCTCTGTTCTGCCCGTCCGGTGCCGGATTACAGCCCGGCCAGCCGCTGGGCCGCTCCGGCGATGCGGGCGATTTCCTCAAACCGCGCCTCGGCGGCGCTCTGTGAGCCGAAGCCATACCGCGCCGCCGGCATCGAGTCGACCCTGAGCCGGTCGGCCGCTTCGAGGTTGCCCGCCTGCAACTCGGCCTGCGAGCGGATGAAACCCAGCGATGCAAGGAACGCCGCATTCTCGGTCCGTTGCGCGAAGGGAATGGCCTGTTCGGTCAGCTCCAGCGCGATGTCGGTCTGGCCGGTGGCGAGCGCCTGCACCGCCAGATGCATGTCGATATGCGCGGCATGGATCTCGCCCCCCGGGGTGCGGCGGAAGATCTCGGCGGCGGCCAGCAGCGATTCCAGTGCCGTTTCGCCCTGATCGCGCGGGGCAAGGCGCGCGCCCAGCATCAGGCTGAGCGCCAGCCGCGAATCCGTCCAGCCCTGCGCTCGGGCGAGATCAAGCGCGCGCTCGGCCCCTTCGCGGCGCTGCGGCAGGCCGCCATCCGAGGTCAGCGCCTGTTCCACCGCCAGCTGCCATTCGCGCGGGGTCGCTCCGGCGACGACGCCGCTGCGGCTGCGGCCCACCGGGTTCAGCCGGTTGAACAGCGTCGTAAGGCGCGCGGCGACCTCGTCGCGCGACATGCCCGATTGCAGTTCGGGCGCGTACCAGACGCGCAGAAGCAGCATGTCGAAGCCGGTCAGGGTGGTCTGAAAATTATCGTCGTTGAAGATCGAATCCGACAGCCGGAACAGATCGTTGAGCGGCCCCAGCGCCTGCCCGATCTCTTCGTGCAGGCAGTCACGGATTTCCTGCGGCGTGGTGTCGTCGGGAATGAACACCGCCGCCTGCCGCCGCTGGGTGACGCGGGTCCAGTCGATCGACGGGCTGCGGCGATTGGCGACGAAATCCTGCCATGTGCCGACATTCGGCACGACGAAACACGCCGCGGCGGGCACGACCGCCTGCATCTGCCGCCGCGGCAGGAACTGAACGGTGATCGTATTCGCCCCCTCGGGCGCGCTGACCGCACGGTTGATATCGATACCCGCTTCGGTGCGCAGCCGGGCGATCAACCGGTCAAGATCGGCAATCGCGGTGACCGGCGCCGTGCCGCCCGTCACCACCGTGACCGGCCCCTCGAAGCGCGAGAACGTGTCAATCGGACGACCGCTTTCCATTGCGAACCCGAGCTCGAGGAAATCGGCCACCATCTCGGCATTGGGACGGCTGGGGGGCAGAGGATTGACCGCGCCGGGCCGGTAGATCGCCACAGGCGTCACGTCGTCGGTATGCGCTTCCAGCCGCGCGACCTCGCTTGTCGGTACACAAGCACCGAGCGCCGTTATCGTGCAGGCAAGGGTCAGTGCGAGATATCTGCGTCTCATGCCGCGCGCCTTTCGCTCAGACCGGCGACCAGCGCCCTGTAATCGTTGAGCGTGCCGTTGGGCATCTCGGACAAGGCCCGCCGCCACGCCCGTGCGCCGGGTTGGCCCGCGAACAGGCCCAGCAGATGGCGCGTCGCACCGATCAGCCGACCGCCGCGCTCAAGATGGGCGGCGATGATCGCCTCGGCCTGCTGCGCCACCTCTATGGGATCGGCGCGCGGGCTTTCATCGCCCCAGATCACCGCATCCGCCGGGCCGAGAATATCGGCGGGCTGGTGATAGGCTGCGCGCCCGATCATCACCCCGTCAAAGCCCCGGGCCAGCAGCGCCTGCGCTGCCTCCAGCGTGGCGATACCGCCATTCACCGAAATCGACAGGTCGGGATAGGCCGTGACCATCCGCGCCACCAGATCGTAATCGAGCGGCGGCACCTCACGGTTTTCCTTGGGCGACAGGCCCTGCAGCCACGCTTTGCGGGCATGGACTATCACCCGCCGGACGCCCGCTGCACGCGCCGCATCCAGCAGGGCGGGCAGGGCCTCTTCGGTGTCCTGATCGTCGACACCGATACGGCATTTGACGGTGATCTCGGTCCGCGTGGCCGCACGCATCGCCGACAGGCACTCGCCCACAAGCGCGGGCGTCTTCATCAGCACCGCGCCGAAACAGCCCGACTGCACCCGGTCCGAAGGGCAGCCGACATTGAGATTGACCTCGTCATACCCCTCATCCGCGCCCATCCGCGCCGCCTGCGCAAGCTCTGCCGGGTCCGACCCGCCCAGTTGCAGCGCCACCGGATGCTCCGAGGGCGAAAAGGTCAGAAGGTGCCGCGCCCCGCCGCGGACCAGCGCCGCCGAGGTGACCATTTCGGTATAGAGCAGCGCATCGCGGCTCAGCAGCCGGTGGAATTGCCGGCAGTTCGAGTCGGTCCAGTCAAGCATCGGCGCCACGGAAAGGCGCCACGGGGGCAGGGTATCGGTCACGCGTCGTCGGGTCCCAAAGGTGTGTTTCGGATATAGCCCTTGGCGCGCGCAAGGTCCACAAATCGCGGGCGTGTTGCGCGGTTCTTGGCGTCACGTCCTTGCCATCGCCCGCCCGTGCGCTTCTTTCCTAACCCCGCGCCGGTGCGCGCCGCGCCGCGCAATCGGGGCCGCGACGTTGCGCTCCTTGACATCGCGACACCAGACACGCATCGACGGCCCGATACCGACAGGAGGATTGCCGTGACCCAGCTACCCGCTCCGACCGAGGCGCCGACAAAGACCATCCTGCGCGCGCTGAAAGGCGAGGTTCAGGCCGTGCCGCCGGTCTGGATGATGCGTCAGGCGGGCCGCTACCTGCCCGAATACCGCGCGACTAGGGCGCAGGCGGGCGACTTCCTGTCGCTGTGCTACAACCCCGAACTGGCCGCCGAGGTGACGCTGCAACCCATTCGCCGCTACGGCTTCGACGCGGCGATCCTGTTCGCCGATATCCTGCTTCTGCCGCAGGCTCTGGGCGCGGATCTGTGGTTTGTGACGGGCGAGGGGCCGCGCCTGTCGACGATCACCAGCGAACGGGACTTCACCGATCTGAAGCCCGTGAAGGATATCGACGAGACCCTCTCGCCGGTCTACGAGACGCTGCGCATCCTCAAACGCGAATTGCCGTCCGAGACCACGCTGATCGGTTTCGCCGGCGCGCCCTGGACCGTGGCCACCTACATGATCGCCGGTCGCGGCACGCCCGATCAAGGCCCCGCGCATGCGCTGATGACCGAGAACCGCGCGCTGTTCGAGCAGCTTCTGGGCAAGATCACCGAGGGCACGATCGAATATCTCTCGCGCCAGATCGAGGCAGGCGCCGAAGTCGTGAAGATCTTCGACAGCTGGGCCGGTTCGCTCAAAGGCGCCGATTTCGACCGCTACGCGACCGAACCCGCGCGCCACATCACCGAGACCCTCAAACGCCGCCATCCCGGGATCCCGGTCATCGCCTTCCCGCGTCAGGCGGGCGAGAAATACACGAATTTCCACGCCGCCACCGGCGCCGATTGCGTCGCACTCGATGACAGCGTCGATGCACAATGGGCGGCCGAGACGGTGCAGATCCATGGCTGCGTGCAGGGCAATCTCGCGCCCCGCCACATGGTCGAAGGCGGCCCCGCTCTGGTCTCGGAAACCAAACGCATCGTGCAGGCGTTCTCGAAGGGCCCGCATATATTCAATCTCGGCCATGGCATCACGCCCGAGGCCGATCCCGACAATGTCCACCGGATGCTCGAAGCGATCCGCGGCTGATTTCACTTTGCCCCCAATACTCACGGGGGATTTTCAAGGGGGGGATTTTCAAGGGGGAGCGTGCTCCCCCTTGAAGCGGGGGGCCCGGGGGGCAGCAGCCCCCCGATCCTTCTCTAAGCATTGGGGCGGCAGCCCCCAGGCCTTCTCTAAGCTGTGGGGCAAACCCCCGTTTTCGCCCTCACGGCCGCTCCAGCCGATATCCGGTCCCGTCGCGCACGGCGACATGGAAGGCCGGGTGCAGGAAATGCCCGCCGGTAAACAGCGCCCCGTCGCTGGCCAGTTCGTCGAGCAGCCGTTTGCGCGTCGCGCGGGCCGTGTCCATGTCCATATCGAACGCGATGCCGATCTCGGGATCGGCGGCCTGCAGATAGGGCGCGTGGATGATGTCCCCGCCATGGATCAGGTGCCCCGACCCTGAGCTCAGGCGCCAGCCGCCATGGCCCGGCGTGTGCCCGGCCAGCGGCATCGAGGTCAGGCCGGGCGCGATCTCGGCGCCCTCATCGATCAGTCTCAACCGGTCGCCATAGGCCGCCAGCACCGCGCGGGCGAGCTGGCCCCAATCGGGCAGCGGATCGGGGGCGTTGTCGGTCCGGGACGCGTCCGACCAGAACGCGTGTTCGGCCCGCGTGACCACCAGTTCCGCCTTGGGGAACACCGCCGCGCCGTCGGGGGTGATCATGCCCGCGATATGGTCGGGATGCAGATGCGTGGCGAACAAAACCTCGACCGCGTCGGCGCTGACGCCCGCCTCGTCCATCGCCTGGGGCAGAAAGCCGCAGGTCGGGCCGAACAGGTCCCGGGGACCCGCGTCGCACAGGATCGTCTGCCCGCCATTGCGGATCAGCACCGCGTTGAAATTGGTGGCAATCGCATCGACTTCTTGCGCCGACAAAAGAGCTGAAATCGTCGTTTCCGGGGTGCCGGGAAACAATTCTGGCCCGAATTCGGTGCTGCCATCGGTCAGGATCGTGACCTCGGCATCGCCGATCATGCTGGTGGCGGTTCTGGACATGGGCGTTCCTCCTGTTTTCCGACACGCTAACACAGCGTGGCTTTCCGGCAACCGACGCGAAACTTGTCCACAGGCTGTCTTGCTGCCCGACAAGAACCCCCGTACTTCGACAATCATGGAACCAGCCCAGAGCCTCGAGCCCGTTGCCGCTTTTGCCGCGCTTGCCCATCCACAGCGACTGGCGATCATGCGTCTGTTGATGCGGCATTACCCGCGCCGCGTGGCCGCGGGCGAGATCGGCGCAGTGCTCGAGGTCAAGCCCAGTACGCTGTCGGGCTATCTGGCGCAGTTGATGGAGGCGGGTCTCATCAGCCAGGAACGGCGCGCGACCTCGCTGCTTTACGCAGCCTCGGTCGACGGGGCCGAGGCGCTGAACGCGGTGTGGATCGGCGAGATCTGCGGCGGTCGCGGGCGGGTGAGCCATGGGCAGGCCGGGGCGCGCGTGCGCAATGTGCTGTTCATCGGGGCGGGCAATGCCGGCCCGTCGCTGATGGCCGAGGCGCTGCTGCGCGCCCGCGCGGGCGACGCGGTCGAGGTCTTTTCGGCCGGGCTTGAGGCCCGCGCCGGTGACGAGGGCGCGACGCTCGATTTCCTGTCCGGGCGCGGGCACGATGTCGGATTGCTGTGGCCAAAGCCGCTTTCAACATGGTCGGGCGATGACGCGCCGAGTATGGATGTGGTGATTACCCTCGGCGACCGGGCGGCATCGCTCGCGCCGGACTGGCCTGGCTCACCGCATCGCGCGACATGGCGGCTGGCGCCTGATCTGACGGCCGAGGCCCTTTACGACGATCTGGACCAGCGTCTCGCCGCGCTTGCAGATCTTCCCTATGACGCGGCCCATCCCCGGGTGACTCAGGCCGGTCTCGATCGTTTGGCCGAGCCTTTGGTGTCTTACGACTAAAGTCGTAACATCTTCTGGATTCAGCAGAATTTTTGATCATATCCGCGTGGCAGATCTGCAACGTAAGCGAAAAAAACCGTTTTCATTGGTCGGATAATGGTCGTCGCGCCGTGTTCTCCCGAGGGTTGTGGATCGGAAGTTTCCAAGAAGTATCAAATACGTATCCAATTTTCTGCATTTGCAGCATCGGCCCATTCATTGCCGGGTTAATTATCCATTCAAAATAAAGGTTTAACTTGCCAAGGCAACTCGGTTGCCCGACCCTTTACTCTACGTACCTTTTAACGAGCAGACGTTGTATCGGGTGAGGCTACCATGCAGAACGACGACGGGTTCTTTCGTTACTTACTGCGTCAGGTTGTGGAAAAGGGCCGTGACCAGTCCGGCTCGACAACCGTGGAGTTCGTCGTCCTTCTGCCCTTCCTGATCGGCGTTCTGGGGCTTGTCGTCACCTCAAGCCTTTATCTCGCGCTGGCCAGCGACGTGCAGCAGCTTGCCCATGAGCTCGCGCGCGCCTCGCTTTCGGTCGAGCATGACGACGATTGGTGCGAAGAGATCGAGGCCCGGATGGTTGCGCCGCTGGCCGCGAACCTGCCGCTGCTCGAACCCGACCGCGTCAATGGCATCGCCTGTGATAACGATCCCGATACGCGGATGCTGCGGGTGTCGGTGGTCTATGACACACGCGGGACACTGGGGGCGATCCTTGGGTCAATGATCGGGCTTCAGTTCCAGTCGTTCCAACGCGCCAGTTTCGTGCAATGGTAGGGCCTGCCGATGATCCTGCGGCGGCCTGAGATCCGGCGCTGCCTGTTGCGACACCTGCGGGGGGCGCGGGACGACGAGACGGGCGTGGTGGCGGTTCTGATTGTGGTCCTGCTGCCGGTGCTGTTGATGGCCGGTGCGCTGGCCATAGACCTGATGCATATCAACGCCCAGCGTCGTTACGTTCAGTCGCAAGCCGATCTCGCCGCGCTGTCGGCGGTTCATTTCCTTGAAAGCGCCGACGCCTCGCGCGGGGCGGTCCGCGCGACTGTCGCCGCGAATGCGCGCTACGATCCTTTTGATGTGCCCGATGCCGATATCGTCTTCGGCACCGCCCCGGTTGCCGGCACGTTCACCGCCAATGCCGATCAGACCACGACGCGCAACACGACAGCGGTGCAGGTTTTCGTGACGACGCCCGTCAAGTTGTATCTGCTCGATATGTTCATGGGAGACGAAGGGTTGATCGTGCGGCGCGAGGCCATTGCCGCGACCGATCCGCCGCGCGTCAGCTTCGCGCTGTCGAATTGTCTGGCCGAGCTTGCCTTGCTGCGGGACTTCCTGCGCCCCCTGATCGGTGCCGAGGTCGATGTTCTGTGCAGCGGGCGCGGGGTGGACACGCGGATCAACATCTTGGAAACGCTGGGCGATATCGCGCTCGAAGCCAGTCTTCTGACCCCGTCGGGCGAGCCGTCGACCTATGGTGATCTGCTGGAGGCCGATCTGCCCGCCGCCACCATCCTGTCGGTCCTGACCGGGCAGAACGTGCCGCCGGGGCTGGGCACCGTGCGGCTGGGCGACGGGCTGGTCCTGTCCGAGGATCTGCGCCGCCTGCGGGTCGGCACACCGATCCGCGGCGTCGAGTTCTATGTGGCCGATCTGGTCTTGCTGACCGCCGAGTTGCTGACCGAACATCTGCTCAGCCTGCAGACCGACCTTACGCTCGGCGCCTTCGGGGATGTCGGCGCCCGGGTGACGATCGGCGAGCCGAGACGCATCGCTCTGAACGTGGTGCCCGGTAGCCCGGAAGCTTATGCGCAGACGTCGCAGATCCGGGTTCAGCTGGACGAGCTGAACATCCTCGGCATCTTCAAGCTACGGCTCAACATCCGCCTTGCCAACGCCATGGCCACGCTGAGTGACGAAGGGGATACCTGCGCCACCGACCCGGGGGCGGTGATAGCGGTGTTCGACCCGGTCGATGCCAGCCTGATCGATATCGATCTGATGTCGCGCGTCCAGGGGCTTCCCCTTGGGACCGAGGCCCTGGGGATGCAGGTCGACACCGCGCGAGAGCGCGCGACGCGCCGGGTGGCATTCACCCGCGAGCGTTTCACCACCGATCCCGTCGTCGAACTGGGGCCGGTCGGTCCGGCGGCGGAAGAGGTGGTGACGGATCTGTTGGGCAATACGCTGGGCGACATGCTGGACCGGTCGCGCGCGCGGATTGAAGAGGCGCTTAGCCTGCAGACCTGCAATTCGATCCTCAGCTGCGCGACAAGCGCGCTGAACGCGCTGGCGCAGACGCTGACATCTTTGGCCAGCACGCTGGTCCTGACCAGCGCCAATGTCGCGAACGGCTTGGGCGCCGAAGGCAACCTGACCAACGACCTGTTCAGTGATCTTCTGGGACTCGATATCGCGCGCGCCGAGCTGGAGCTGCTGAGCGTTTCTTGCGCAGCCGCGACCCCGCGTCTGGTTCGCTGAGCGTCGGTTGCCCTGAAGCGATTGACCTGAATCAAGGAGCATCCCGGCGCGCTGTGGCACGTCTGTCCCAAGATATGCATCAAGGGGAATGTGATATGGATGCCAAATCCGAACTCGCCGCCATCAAGGATCGCTCGCGCGCGCTGATCAAGGCGGTCAATGCCCCGATGAAGGGCTTCGGTCAGCTCAGCGCGGCGGTCAAAGAGCCGGGCGCGCTGTCGACCAAGGAAAAGGAATACATCGCCGTCGGGATCGCCATCGCGCAGGGCTGCGACGATTGCGTCAATTTCCATGTCGAGGTGCTGCAGAAACTGGGCTGCACGCGCGAGGAATTCTGCGAGGTGCTGGGCATGTGTCTGCAGATGGGCGGCGGGCCGGTGGTGATGAATGCAGGCCGCGCGCTCGAAGTCTGGGACCAGCTGCAGGCCTGAGGGTCAGACCAACGCGCAGCACGGAAAAAGGGGGCCGCAAGGCCCCCTTTTGTCGTCGATGTGCCGGAAAGGTCAGCTGGGGATTTCGCCGCTGATGCCTTCGACATAGAAGTTCATGCCCAGAAGCGTGCCGTCATCGGCGGTTTCGCCTTCGGCCAGCCACGGCGTGCCGTCCTGACGGTTCAGCGGGCCGGTGAACGGGTGGTATTCGCGGTTGCGCATCGACTCGATCAGCGCATTGGTTTCTTCCTGCACATCGGCCGGGATCTTGTCGCTGAACGGCGCGAACTCGACCTCGCCCTCGGGCAGGCCCTGCCACACATTGCCTGCTTCCCAGGTGCCGTCGAGTTTTTCCTGAATGCGGTGCATGTAATAGGGCGCCCAGTTGTCGATGATCGCGGTCAGGTGCGCATCGGGGGCGAACTGCGTCATGTCCGAAGCCTGACCGAAGCCCAGCACGCCCGCATCCTGCGCAACGGTGAGCGGCGCGGTCGAGTCGGTGTGCTGCATCATGATATCGCAGCCCTGTTCGATCAGCGCCTCGGCGGCGGCGGCTTCCTGCGCCGGGTCGAACCACGAATAGACCCAGACGATGCTGAACTCGACATCCGGGTTGGCTTTCTTGGCGTGGATATAGGCCGCATTGATGCCGCGGATGACCTCGGGGATCGGGAACGAGGCGATATAGCCCACCTTGTTGGTTTCCGTCATGCGCCCGGCGATATGGCCGATCACGGCGCGGCCCTGATAGAAACGCGAGTTATAGAGCGAGACATTCGGCGCTTCTTGCAGATAGCCGGTGGCGTGCTCGAAGGCGACATCGGGGAAGCGCTGCGCCACGGCGTTGACCGAAGGGCCATAGCCGAACGAGGTCGCGAAGATCATGTCCGCCCCCGACAGCGCCATCTGCGTCATGATGCGCTCGGAATCGGGGCCTTCGGGGACGTTTTCGACAAAGAAGGTCTCGACCGTGTCGCCGAAATGCTCTTGCGCGGTCAGGCGGGCCTGATCGTGGGCATAGGTCCAGCCGAAATCTCCCGGTGGGCCGAGATAGATGAAGCCGACGCGCAGGGGCGATTGCGCACGTGCGGTGCTGCCCAGCGTCGCGGCGAGACCCAGGGCGGCGGCCGACGTGGCCAGGAGTTCTCTGCGTTTCATAAGGTACTCTCCAAGTTGACGGAGCCCGCGCTCGGGGATCCGGGATTGTTGTGCCGGCTTATCCGGCAGCGTGGAACGACCGGCCCAGGGAACCGGGCGCCGACAGGGACCGACGGCCCCGATTCGACGACATAACGACCAACACGAGGATGGTGATGATGTAGGGCGACATGGCAAGGTATTCCGCCGGGATGCGCACCCCTGCTGCCTGCAAATTAAGCTGAAGAACGGTGATTCCGCCGAAAAGATAGGCGCCAAGCAGGGCGCGCCACGGTTTCCACGACGCGAAAACGACCAGTGCCAGCGCGATCCAGCCTGCACCTGCAGTCATGCCCTCGGTCCATTGCGGGACGCGGACAAGGCTCAGATACGCGCCGCCAAGACCGGCGCAGGCACCGCCGAACATGATCGCCAGAATGCGCACCTTCTTGACCTGATAGCCAAGCGCGTGGGCGCTGTCGTGGTTCTCGCCGACAGCGCGCAGGATGCGGCCGCTGCGCGTGTAGTTGAGCCAGTACCAGACCGCCGCGACCAGCAGGATCGACACGTAGACAAGGATATCATGGCCAAAGATGATGCGCCCCACGACCGGCAGGTCGCTGAGCGGACCGAAATCCAGCTTCGGCGTACGGGGCGGCACGATGCCGGTATAGCTTTGGCCCATCAGGGCCGAGAAACCCAGCCCGAACAGCGTCAGCGCAAGGCCCGAGGCGACCTGATTGGCCATCAGGATCTGCGTCAGCACGGCGAAGATGAAGGACACGGCCGCGCCTGCAAGGATCGCCGCCAGCATCCCGAAAAGCGGGCTGCCGGTATTCACCGCCACGGCGAAACCCGACACGGCGCCGGTGATCATCATCCCTTCGACGCCGAGATTGAGCACGCCCGCCTTTTCCACCACCAGCTCGCCGATCGCGGCCAGCAGGATCGGGGTGGCCGCGACCATCAGCATGGCGATCAGCGTGACCGGGTTGATCGAGGAAAAATCCATGTCACACAGCCTCTGAGGCGCGGGGCGAGACGCCCAGCCTGATGCGATAATTCGACAGCACGTCAAGCGCGAGAAGGAAGAACAGCAGCATCCCCTGGAACACCTGAATGGCCGCTGCGGGCAGGTTCAGCATGAACTGCGCCAGCTCGCCGCCGATATAGGTCAGCGCCAGAAGAAGCCCGGCCAGCACGATCCCCACGGGATGCAGCCGGCCAAGGAACGCGACGATGATCGCGGTAAAGCCGTAGCCGGCATTGAAGTCGATGGTGATCTGCCGCGCGGGGCCCGCCACTTCGAACATACCCGCAAGGCCCGCGAAGGCCCCCGACAGGCCAAGGCACAGCACCACCAGCCGGGCCGGCGCCACGCCCGCGAAGCGCGCGGCACGCGGGGCCTGACCGGCAAGCTGGACGTGGTATCCAAGGATGTGCCGCTGCAACAGGATATAGGTGAACAACACCGCGATGAAGGCCGCGACGCCGCCCCAATGCAGGCCGGTATTGGCGAACAGCTCATGGTTCGCTGCCGCCGGATACTGGTTGAGGTTGCGCGAGCCGGGGAAACCCGCGCCATCGGGGTTGCGCATGAACCCCGTCGCGGCAGCGGCCAGCAGTTTCTCGGCCACGTAGACCAGCAGCAGCGACACGAGGATCTCGTTGGTGTTGAACCGCGTCTTCAGGATCGCCGGGATCATCGCCCACAGCCAGCCGCCGAACGCCCCGGCGACGATCATCAGCGGAAAGACCAGCCAGCTTTCGGACGGGTAGAAAGCCAGCGCCACCCCCGCCGCGCACAAAGCGCCGATGATGTATTGTCCCTCGGCGCCGATATTCCAGATGCCGGCGCGGAAGCCGATCGACAGCCCGACCGCGATCAGGATGAGCGGCCCTGCCTTGACCAGCAATTGCGGACGCGAATAGCTGGCGAATTGCTCGGAAAAAAGCGGGTCCCAGAAGATCAGCTTGATCGCCTCGAACGGGTTCTTGCCAAGCAGCATGAACAGGATGCCGCCCGCCACCATGGTCAGCAGAACCGCCGTGACCGGTGTGGCATAGTTCCAGAACTTCGACGGGTTGGGGCGTTTTTCAAGCCGCAGCATCGGTTTCTCCTCCCTCGGCGCCGCCCAGCATCAGGCCGATCTGGTCCATGGTCAGCCCCTGCACGGGACGCGGCGCGCTCAGCCGCCCGCCATTGAGCGCGGCGAAATTGTCCGCCACCTCCATCAGCTCATCCAGATCCTGGCTGATCACCACGACCGCCGCCCCGGCCTGCGCCAGATCCAGCAAGGCCTGCCGGATCGCCGCCGCTGCCGAGGCATCGACGCCCCATGTTGGCTGGTTCACGATCAGCACCGAAGGCCGCTGCATGATCTCACGGCCGATGACGAATTTCTGCAGGTTCCCGCCCGACAACGCCCGTGCCGCGACATGCGCGCCCGGCGTGCGCACGTCAAAGCGCAGGATGATCTTCTCTGCAAAATCGCGCGCCTTGGACCAGCCGATGAAGCCGTTTCGCACCAGTTTCTCGCGATAGGCTCCTGTCAGAAGCGCGTTTTCCGTCAGGCTCATATCGGGGGCCGCCGCATGGCCCAGCCGCTCTTCGGGCGCGCAAAGCAGCCCCAGCGCGCGCCGCGCCGTCGGCCCGGTTGCGCCCACCGGGTCGCCAGCCATGCGGATCGCATCGGGGGCCGTACGCAACTCGCCCGACAGGGCGCCCAGAAGCTCGTCCTGTCCGTTGCCGGCGACACCGCCGATCCCAAGCACTTCGCCCGCGCGCACAGCAAAGGTGACATCGCGCAGCGAGGTGCCGAAAGCCGAGGGCGAGGTGACCGACAGATCCGTCACCTCAAGCAGCAGCTTGCCGGGCTGAGCTGGCGCGCGCGACGGCGTGTGCAGCGACTGGCCCACCATCATCTCGGCCAGCGAGCGCGCGCTTTCCTCGCGCGGATCGGCGCGACCGACGACCTTGCCCAACCGTAGCACGGTGGCGTTCTCACAAAGCGAGCGGATTTCTTCAAGCTTGTGCGAAATATAGAGGATCGACTTTCCTTCGCTGCGCAGCTGCCTGAGAGTGCGGAACAGGATTTCGACCTCTTGCGGGGTCAGAACCGAGGTCGGCTCGTCCATGATCAGCAATTGCGGGTTTTGCAGCAGGCAGCGGATGATCTCGACCCGCTGACGCTCGCCTGCCGACAGATCGCCGACCATGCGCGAGGGGTCAAGCGGCAGGCCGTAATTATGCGACACCTCGGTGATCTTCGCTGCCAGCTCGCGGATGGGCGGCGGGTTGTCCATGCCCAGCGCGACATTCTCGGCCACGTCCATCGCGTCGAAAAGGCTGAAATGCTGGAACACCATCGCCACGCCGGTCGCGCGGGCCTCGGAGGGGGCGGTGGGCGCGTAGGGTACGCCGCGCCATTCCATCACCCCCTCATTGGGCGTGATCAGCCCGTAGATCGCCTTGACCAGCGTCGATTTCCCCGCGCCGTTTTCGCCCAGAAGCGCATGAACCTCGCCATCGCCAATATCGAAGGTGACCTCCGAATTGGCGACGACGCCGGGATAGACCTTGGTCAGGCCCTTGATCGACAAAAGCGGCGGTTTCACCGGGCGGTCTCCTTCACTGATACACGGAACGGCTGGGCAAGGATTGCGGCGGCGACCGATACGGCAATGGCCTGCGGGTGCTTGCCAAAGGCCGGGTCGCCGATCGGACAAACGATGCGGGATATGTCGCGCGGATCGTGACCCAGCGCCTGCAGACGCGTCCGGAACCGCGCCCATTTCGAGGCCGAGCCGATCAGCCCGCAGGCCGCGAAGCCATGGCTCAGCGCGCGGTGGCACAGATCGAGGTCCAGCGCATGGCTGAAGGTCAGGATGTAATGCTCGGCATCCTTGGGCGCCTCGGGCAGGATGGTCTGCGGGGCTTCGGCAATGCGGCGGGTCACGCCCGGTGGCGTGCTGTCGGGAAAGCGCGCTTCTGCGGTGTCGATCCAGGTCAGCGACAGGCCGGGCAGGGGGGCCAGAACGGAAACCAGTGCGCGCCCGACATGGCCCGCGCCCCAGATCCAGACGGGCCGGGCAGGGGGCGAAAGGGGTTCGGCCAGCCAGCCCTGCGCGTAGCGGGTGCTGACGACGCCTTCGCCGCGCGCGGCCTTTTCGGCCCGGCGGATGGCAAGCGGCGACTCGGCGCTGGCCTGTGCCGAGACCGGGCGGGCAAACAGACCCGTTTGCGGGATCGCGGCGAGGCTGGTTTGGTCGAACCGCTCGTATCCCAGCGTCACCGCGCCGCCGCAGCACTGGCCCAGCGACGGACCCAGCGCGATCTTCTCGGTCCGGGCCGTTCCGCCCGCCAGCATTGCGCGGGCCTTGTGGCTCGCGTCGAGTTCCAGCGCGCCGCCGCCGATCGTGCCGCTCTGGCCATCGGCCCAGATCAGCATGGCGGCCCCCGCCTCGCGCGGGGAAGAGCCCTGATGCGCGCAGATTACCACGCGAACCACCGCACCATGCGCCGAAACGGCCCGCGCGATGGCGTCGCGGTCAAACATAGGCACCCCGCTGGGCTTTCACGGCGGCCAGTACCCGCTCGGCCGTGGCGGGCGCGTCGAGGGCCACGTAACGCGAGCCGTCGCCGCAGGCGGCGATGGCATCCGACAGCGCCATCAACACCGAGACGCCGTGCATGAAGGGCGGCTCGCCCACGGCCTTGGATTTGTGGATCGTGTCTTCTGGGTTGGCGCCGGTCCACAGATCGACATTGAAGACGCGCGGACGATCGCCGCAGGCGGGGATCTTGTAGGTGCTGGGCGCATGCGTGCGCAGGCGGCCCTTGTCGTCCCAGACCAGTTCTTCAGTGGTCAACCATCCGGCGCCCTGCACGAAGCCGCCTTCCACCTGCCCCTTGTCCAGCGCGGGGTTCAGGCTGGTGCCCGCATCGTGCAGGATATCGGTGCGCAGGATCCGGTTCTCGCCGGTCAGCGTGTCGATGACCACCTCGCTGCAGGCCGCGCCATAAGCGAAGTAGAAGAACGGTCGCCCCTGTCCGGCGATCCGGTCCCACGCGACTTTGGGCGTGGCATAGAAGCCGGTGGCGGACAGGCTCACCCGCGCCTGATAGGCCGACATCGCCGCCTCGGCGAAGGTCAATTCGGTGCCGCCCACGCGGACCATGCCGTCGGTGAAGGACACGCTGCTTGCATCGGTCTGATGAAGCGCGGCGAGGTGATCGGCGATCCGGTCGCGCAGGGTCTCGCAGGCGGCCTTGACCGCCATCCCGTTGAGATCGCTACCGGAAGAGGCCGCAGTGGCCGAGGTGTTGGGCACTTTCCCGGTATCGGTGGCGGTGATCTTCACCGCCTCGAGCGGCACGTCGAACACCCCCGCCGCGACCTGCGCCACCTTTTGAAACAGGCCCTGACCCATTTCCGTCCCGCCATGGTTCAGATGGATCGAGCCGTCCTGATACACATGGACCAGCGCGCCCGCCTGATTGAGATGCGTGAGCGTGAAGCTGATCCCGAATTTCACGGGCGTCAGCGCAATGCCTTTCTTGAGCACCGGGTTCGCCGCGTTCCATTCGGCAATTGCCGCGCGACGGGCCGCGTAATCCGAGGTCTGTTCCAGCCGTGCGGTCATCTCGTGCAGGATGAAATCCTCGACCGGTTGCGCATAGGGCGTGGTCTGTACCGCGTCGGCTTCAGGTTGCTGAGGAGAATGTTCACCGCTGAACCGCTTTCCCGTGCCGGGCCCGGTCTTGGCGGGTTGCGCCGCGCGATAATAGTTGCGTTTGCGGACCTCCAGCGGGTCGCATTTCAGCTCATACGCGATGTGATCCATCACCCGCTCAACCCCCAGAAGGCCTTGCGGGCCGCCAAAGCCGCGATACGCGGTGGCCGAGCACATATTGGTGCGCAACCGGTGGCTTTCGATCCGCACATTGGGCAGCCAATAGGCATTGTCGGCATGCAGCATCGCGCGGTCGGCCACCGGCAGGGTCAGGTCCATCGACCAGCCCGCACGGGTGTAATGGATGAAGTCGACGGCAAGGATCCGGCCCTCGGCATCGATCCCGACCTTGTAATCGATGCGGAAATCGTGGCGCTTGCCGGTGACGACCATGTCGTCGTCACGGTCATAGCGCATCTTGCAGGGCTTGCCCGTCAGCCGCGCCGCCAGCGCGCATGCCACGGCCAGATGATTGCCCTGGCTTTCCTTTCCGCCGAAACCGCCCCCCATGCGCCGGGTCTCGACGCGCACGGCGTGCATCGGCACATGCAGGGCATGCGCGACCTTGTGCTGGATTTCGCTCGGATGCTGGGTCGACGAGACGACATGCATGTCGCCGCCTTCCTGCGGGTTGACCAACGCAGCCTGACCTTCGAGATAGAAGTGCTCTTGCCCGCCCATATCGAGCCGGCCTTCGATCACTTTCGCCGATTTCGCGAAAGCGGCGTCCAGATCGCCGCGCTCCCAGATGCGCGGGCCTTCCTCGAACCGCTCATTCGCGGCGAGCGCCTCGTCGACGGTCAGCACGGCCGGTTTCTCGGTATACGAGATCTTGGCCAGCCGCGCCGCCTTGCGGGCGTTCAGATGGCTGTCGGCGATCACGAGGAACACGGGATGGCCGACATAATGCACGGTTCCGAGCGCGAGCAGCGGCTCGTCATTGTTCGAGGGTGAACAATCCGCGTGGCCGATATCTTCGCCCGTCAGAACAGCCACCACCCCCGGCGCGGCCTTAACGGCGGCAAGGTCCATCGCGACGATCTCGCCATGCGCGATCTCGGACAGACCGAAGGCCAGATGCAGCGTGCCGGTAGGCGTGGGAATGTCATCGACATAGCGCGCCTCGCCGGTCACATGCAGCGGTGCAGCGTCATGGGGCAGGGGTTTGTGCAGAACGCTCATGCTGTCACCTTCAGAATATCGGTGGCCAATCCCTGATCTTCGAGGAAATAGCGCAAGAGCAGGTTCTGCGCCGCGTTCAGCCGGTAGTCGGCCGAAGCGCGCATGTCGCTCATCGGCTGGAAATCCTCGGCAAAGGCGGGCAGGGCGGCCTGCACGCTGGCCTCGGTCCACGGCTTGCCGATCAGCGCCTCCTCGACCGCTGTCGCGCGTTTCGGGACGCCTGCCATGCCGCCAAAGGCGATGCGCGCGGCGGTGACGGTTCCGTCCGTCACGGTGATGTTGAAGCATCCCAGCACCGCCGAGATGTCCTGATCGAAGCGCTTGGAAATCTTGTAGCATTTCAGCCGGTCGGGCTGACGCGGGATCGACACGGCCTCGACGAATTCGCCGGGCGCGCGGTCCTGTTTGCCGTAGTCCAGAAAGAACTCCTCGAGCGGCAGCGCGCGCCGGTCGTCGCCCCGGCGCAGATACAGCGTCGCCCCAAGCGCGATCAGGGCGGGCGGGCTGTCCCCGATGGGCGAGCCATTGGCGATATTGCCGCCGATCGTCGCGGCTTCACGCACTTGCACCGAACCATAGCGCCGCAGCATCGAGGCGAAGCCGGGATGTAGCGGGGCGATAGCGGGCAGAAGCTCGGCAATCGTGGTGACGGCGCCGATATGGACCGCGTCGTCGGTCACTTCGATGCCGCGCATATCCTCGACCGCGTGCAGGAAGGCCACGGGACCCAGATCGCGCAGCTGCTTCGTCACCCACAGGCCCACATCAGTGGCCCCCGCGATCAGTCGGCCTTCGGGGTTTTCGAGGTACCATGCCGCCAGTTCGTCCGACGAGCGCGGCAGCGCGCAGCCCTCGGGCGTGCCCTCGGTCAGGCCTTCCTGCGTCGCTGGGTCGATCTGTTCGGCCAGCCAGTCGGGCACGGGATCGGCGGCGGCAGCTTCGGCGGCTCGGATGATCGGCGCGTAGCCGGTGCAGCGGCACAGATTGCCTGCCAGATGCGTGTCGTGATCGGTGACGCCATTCGCGTGGCCCGTCGCCATCGACATGATGAAACCGGGGGTGCAGAAGCCGCATTGCGAGCCATGCTCGGCCACCATCGCGCTTTGCACCGGGTGCAGCGCGCCATCCGGGCCTTTCAGCCCCTCGACGCTATGCACGGCCTTGCCGTGAAGCTGGGGCAGGAACAGGATGCAGGCATTGACGGCGCGAGTGCCGCGCGCATCGGTCAGCATCACCGTGCAGGCGCCGCAATCGCCTTCGTTGCAGCCTTCCTTGGTGCCTTTCAGCCCGCGCTCTTCGCGCAGCCAGTCCAGAAGGGTGCGCGTCGGCGGCTGTCCCGTGACATCCACCACCGATCCATTGAGAACGAACCTGATTCCGGTCATGCAGTCTTCCGCCGCTGTCTCCCCGTCAGGGCTTTTCCACGCGCCCGATGCGGCGTAAAGCGCGGCGGATGCCCCTGTTGTCTTGGTCAGTGAACATTGCCGCCGCGTTTCAGACAAGCCCAGACTTGCCGTCAGCGCGAGAAGCATTATCGCCATTCTGTAGAAAATCGCGCCGCCCTTGCGCGGCATTGCCCGCTGGATAAGCTGTCACCATGGCCAACCCCCGATTCATTCATCTGCGCGTCCACACCGAATACTCGCTTCTCGAAGGCGCGGTGCCGGTCAAGTCGCTTGTAAAGACCTGTGGCGCGCTGGGAATGCCCGCCGTCGCCGTCACCGATACCAACAACCTGTTCGCGGCGCTGGAATTTTCGGTAACCGCAAAGGGGGCCGGGGTGCAACCGATCATCGGCTGTCAGGTCGATGTGCAGCTGCCGCCACGGCAGCCCGGCGAAAAGCCGCGCCCGGCCGCGCCGCTGGTTCTGCTGGCACAGAACGAGCGCGGCTATGAAAACCTGATGAAGCTGAATTCCTGCCTGTATCTGCGCACCGATGGCAGCCTTCCGCATGTCACGCCTGACGAATTGTCCGAGCATTCCGAAGGGCTGATCTGCTTGACCGGCGGGTCGGACGGTCTGGTCGGGCGGTTGCTGCGCGACGGGCAGGCACCCCGTGCGCAGGAGGTCATGGACCGACTGGCAGGCATCTATCCCGCGCGTCTGTATGTCGAGTTGCAGCGCCATCCGGGCGAGGGCGGCGCGCTGCCCGATGCTGAGCAGATGACCGAGCGGCCCTTCGTCGAAATGGCCTATGCGATGGATCTGCCGCTTGTCGCGACCAATGACGTGTATTTCCCCAAGGCCGACATGTACGAGGCGCATGACGCGCTGTTGTGCATCAAGGAAGGCAGCTATGTCGATCAGCAAGAGCCGCGCCGCCGCCTGACCCCGCAGCACTACCTCAAGACCCCCGACGAGATGGCGGCGCTTTTCGCCGATCTGCCCGAGGCGCTTGAAAACACGGTGGAAATCGCGCGCCGCTGTGCCTTTGGCGCCTATAAGCGCGACCCCATCCTGCCGAAATTCGCCGATGACGAGGTCGAGGAACTGCGCCGTCAGGCCTGGGACGGTCTGCGCGCGCGTCTGGCCGTGATCCCGCACGCCGCCCCGGTCGAGGATTATGAGGCGCGACTGAAGTTCGAGCTGGGCATCATCGAACAGATGGGCTTTCCCGGCTACTTCCTGATCGTGGCCGACTTCATCAAATGGTCCAAGGACAACAACATCCCTGTCGGGCCGGGGCGGGGGTCGGGCGCGGGCTCGCTCGTGGCCTATGCGTTGACCATCACCGACTTGGACCCGCTGCGTTACTCGCTGCTGTTCGAGCGCTTCCTCAATCCCGAACGGGTCTCGATGCCCGACTTCGACATCGACTTCTGCATGGATCGCCGCGAAGAGACGATCCACTACGTGCAGGAAAAATACGGTCGCGACAAAGTCGGGCAGATCATCACCTTCGGCGCGCTGCTGTCCAAGGCCGCCGTGCGCGACGTTGGGCGCGTGCTGCAGATGTCCTATGGGCAGGTCGACAAGCTGTCCAAGATGATCCCGGTCGAAGGGGTCAAGCCCGTATCGATCACCAAGGCCCTGTCAGACGAGCCGCGCCTGCGCGAAGCGGCGAAAGAAGAGGTCGTGGCGCGGCTGCTCGATTATGCGGAGAAAGTCGAAGGATTGCTGCGCAACGCGTCGACCCACGCCGCGGGTGTCGTTATCGGGGACCGTCCGCTCGATGAACTGGTGCCGCTGTACCGCGATCCGCGCTCGGACATGCCCGCCACCCAGTTCAACATGAAATGGGTCGAGCAGGCCGGTCTGGTGAAGTTCGACTTTCTGGGTCTGAAGACGCTGACGGTGGTGCAAAATGCCATCGACCTGATCCATGCTTCGGGCCGCGACCTGCACATCGCGCCCGATGGCAGCACGCTGTACGAGCCGCCGGAAGGGGCCGAGAACCAGATCAACGCCATCCCGCTGGATGACGAAAAGACCTACAAGCTCTACGCCGACGCCAAGACCGTCGCCGTCTTCCAGGTGGAATCCACCGGCATGATGGACGCGCTGCGGCGCATGAAACCCACCTGTATCGAGGATATCGTCGCGCTGGTGGCGCTCTATCGTCCCGGCCCGATGGAGAACATCCCGACCTATTGCGAGGTGAAGAACGGGGTCAAGGAACGCGCCTCGGTCCACCCGCTGATCGACCATATCCTTGAGGAAACGCAGGGCATCATCGTCTATCAGGAACAGGTGATGCAGATCGCGCAGGTCATGGCGGGCTATTCGCTGGGCGGCGCGGACCTGTTGCGCCGGGCGATGGGTAAGAAGATCAAAGAGGCCATGGACGCCGAGCGTCCGAAGTTCGAATCCGGTGCCGCGAAGAACGGCGTGGATAAGAAGAAAGCCTCGGAAGTATTTGACCTTCTGGAGAAATTCGCAAACTACGGTTTCAACAAATCGCACGCCGCCGCCTATGCGGTGGTGAGCTATTACACCGCCTGGCTGAAGGCCAATCATCCGGTCGAATTCATGGCGGCGGTGATGAATTGCGATATCCACCTGACCGAGAAGCTGTCGGTCTACAAGCGCGAGATCGACCGCATGGGGATCGAGATCGTGCCGCCCTGCGTCAACCGCTCAATGGCGATGTTCAGCGTGATGGATGGCAAGGTCGTCTATGCGCTGGGGGCGCTGAAGAACGTTGGCACCGACGCAATGAAGCTGCTGGTCGAGGCGCGCGGCGATCAGCCGTTCCGGGACCTGACCGATTTTGCGCAGCGTGTGGATCTCAAGCGTGTGGGCAAGCGGCCGCTCGAAATGCTGGCGCGCGCCGGGGCTTTCGATCAGCTCGAACGCTCGCGCAAGCGGGTTTTCGAGGCGCTCGATTCCCTCGCTGCCTATTCCGCCGCCTCGCACGAGGCCGCGAATTCCGGCCAATCCTCGCTCTTCTCCGGCGGCGACGACCTGCCGCCGCCACGCCTGCCCAAGACGCAGGACTGGCTGCCGATGGACAAGCTGTCCGAAGAGCATGCGGCGATCGGGTTCTACCTGTCCGGGCACCCGCTCGACGATTACGCCGTCGCGCTCAAACGCAAAGAGGTGCTGACGCTGGCCGAACTGACCCAGAAGGCGCAGCGTGGTCCGCTGGTGGCACGGATCGCCGGATCGGTCAGCTCACGGCAGGAACGAAAATCTGCGCGCGGGAACCGCTTTGCCTTCGTCCAGCTTTCGGATCCGACCGGGCTCTATGAAGTTACCGTTTTTTCGGAAACCCTCGAAGCATCGCGGCAGCATCTGGAATCGGGGATGAACGTGGTCCTCACCGTCGAGGCAACGATGGAGGCCGATACGCTCAAACTGCTCGCGCGCGGGGCGGCGCCCATCGATGACGTCGTGGCCGATGCGGGCGCGGCGGGGCTGAAGATCCGGCTGGAATCGCCTGACGCGATCCGGGGCCTGCTGGAAATCCTGCAAAGCCTGCCCGGCAACGCGCCGCGCAAAGCCTTCGGCCCGCTCAGTTTCAGTGTCCCCGACGTCTCGACCGGCGGCGAGATCGAGATCGATGCCGGGCGGCCCGTTCCGGTCACGCCCACGCTGAAGCATCAGATCCGCGCGGTCGAGGGCGTTTTGGCTATCGAAGATGTCTGACATTCTACAGGTCGAAACCGAGGGCCGGGTTCGCATCCTGACGCTCAACCGGCCCGCACAGCGCAATGCCGTCGATCCGGCTCTGGCGCGCGCGCTCTACAACGCCGCGCTCGCTTTCGATGCGGACGATACAGCCGACATCGCCATCCTGACCGGCGCGGACGGGAATTTTTGCGCCGGGTTCGATCTGAAGGCGGCGGCGGGCGACGCCGGGGGGGACTGGATCGCACGGCTGGACATTCCGCCGGACTGGTCCGATCCCATCGCGCAGCCCTTGCCGGGGCCGATGGGGCCCAGCCGTTTGCGCCTGACAAAGCCGGTCATCGCGGCGGTCGAAGGCTTCGCGGTCGCGGGCGGGCTGGAGCTGGCGCTGTGGTGCGACCTGCGGGTGATGGCGGCTTCCGCCAAGTTCGGGGTTTTCTGCCGTCGCTGGGGCGTGCCACTGATCGACGGGGGCACTGTGCGGTTGCCGCGCTTGGTCGGGCAGGGGCGGGCGAACGACCTGATCCTGACCGGGCGTGCCGTGGATCAATCCGAAGCACTGGCCATCGGACTTGCCGACCGCGCGACAGAGGACGGGCAGGCGCTGCACGTTGCGCTCGATCTGGCGCAGAGCCTGTGCCGTTTGCCGCAGGGATGCATGCGCGCCGATCTTCTGTCCGCGCAAATGGCGCCCCGGGATCTGGCGCGCGCGCTGACCCGCGAATGGGCCAGCGCGGCGATGGTTCAGGCCGAAGGGCAGGCAGGCGCGGCGCGTTTCGTATCGGGCGCCGGGCGTGGCGGTGCGTCTTAGCGCGGCAGCGCCGCGGCTTCGCGCGCCAGCTCGGTGATGCCGGCCCAGTCGCCCGCCGCCATCCTCTTGGCCGGCGCGACCCAAGAGCCGCCGACACAGGCCACATTGGGCAGCGACAGACACTCGGTCGCATTTTCCAGACTGACGCCCCCGGTGGGGCAGAACGTCGCCTGCGGAAGCGGACCGCTCAGGGCTTTCAGCATCGGCGGACCACCGGCCGGACCGGCGGGAAAGAACTTCAGCGTACGATAACCCAGTTCCAGCAGCGTCATCACCTCGCTTGCGCTGGCGGCGCCGGGCAGCAGTGGCAGACCCTGCGCAGTGCAGGCCGCGATCAGCGCCGGGGTCGCGCCGGGCGAGACGGCAAAGGTCGCGCCCGCCGCCTTGGCGTTCGCGGCGTCATGGGCGCTCAGCACCGTACCCGCCCCGACCCGCGCGCCGGGAACGCTCGACATCGCCTTGATCGCTTCCAGCGCGCAGGGCGTGCGAAGCGTAACCTCGAGAACCGGCAACCCGCCCGCAACCAGCGCCTCGGCCAAGGGGATGGCGTGGTCGATATCCTCGACGACGATCACCGGGATCACGGGGGCGAGCTTGCACAGGGCAAGGGCGGCATGGCTTTGCAGGGCTGGGTTCATGGCATCCTCATCGCTTTCCTTGCGCTTAGTCAGTTTGGCGCGTGAAGGCAAATGTTTACGCTAACGAGCGGCGGACGCGACAGGATTTCAATGTCAGACGTTCTTGCTGGCGATTCTTGAATCACGATATTGCGCAAAGCGCTGTCCAAACGAGTTTCCTGAAATCTATACACCAAGTTATCCACAGGCGGGCCTGTGGGCGGCAATCCGTGGTTGTGTCTACCGCCGATTTAAGCGCGCTAGGCGGGTGCTTCAGAGCTGATGTGCGCTCTCAAGACAGGGCGCGAAGCATTGGATTTACAAAGAAAATGCGAATCCGGCTCGCCGCGCCATGGTTAAGCCTTTATGAATCCAAAGGATTTTCGGCCGGCTGGGGATTGTGGATTGTCCAAACTCCCCGGAATTTATCCACAGCCCCGCGTGGTGGGTGATTTATCCCCATCTGGCGCAAGAGCAGGGTCATTCGGGAAGACTCAGTCGGTTTCCAAGGCGCGCCCGAGACGGGGCAACGTTGCCCGTTTCATCGCGTTACGCCGGGCCCGACCGGAAAGATCGGGCCAGACGCCATCGACGATCCGCTCGACCTCGCCCGGTGCGTCGAGCCAGAGCTGCATCGCGAAGTCGTCAGGCGAGATCGCCGTCAAGCCCAGCGGCGCCAGTGCCCGGCGCGGGAAATCGCGCAGGTTCAGGGTCAGCAACAGATCGGCTCCCCCGGCATAGGCGGCGGCAAGGATATGGCGATCCGTGGCGTCCGGCAGGTCCAGAAGCGCGGGCTCTCCCGGTCCTGTCATGGCGTCGGGCCAAGTCAGGCGCATCCGTTCGAGCGTGGCGGGAACGCTGTCTTCGCCCTTGCGCCGCGCGACGTGGAGCCACTCGGCCTCGACCCCATCCGACCAGAGGGGGGTATAAAGACCAGCCTGCGCCGCGCTGAGCAGAAAGCTGCGCAGGATCGGCGGAAACAGCACGCAGGTGTCCAGAAAGACCTTATGCGTCAAGGCGATAGGCCAAGGCTTTCAAATAGCCGCTTTCGGCCAGTTGCGGCAGCATCGGGTGGTCTGGCCCGGCAAAGCCCGTATGGATCAGCTGGCCTTGCCGCCGTCCCTTGCCGATGCCGCGCGTGCAGGCGGCGCGGAACTGCGCCAGATCTGCCGCGTGCGAGCACGAGCACAGCATCAGTGAGCCGCCGGGCGCGACCAGCGGCGCGGCCAGCCGGGCGATACGCTCATAGGCCCGCAGTCCCGCATCCAGCGCCTTGCGGTGAGGCGCGAAAGCGGGGGGGTCGCAAATCACCAGATCGAATGTCTGACCTTCTGCGCCGAGCGCCTCGAGTGCCTCGAACGCATCTGATTGGCGGGTCAGGAAGCGCGTTTCGGCGCCCATCGCCTTGGCGCCAGCCTCGGCCAGCGTCAGGGCCGGCTCCGAGCCGTCGACTGCCAGCGCCGAGGTCGCGCCCGCCGCCAGCGCGGCAAGGGCGAAGCCTCCGACATGGCTGAAGACGTCCAGCACGCTGCCGCCCTTAGCCAGCCGGGCTGCGAAAGCATGATTGTCGCGCTGATCGTAGAACAGGCCAGTTTTCTGGCCCCCCATCAGGTCAGCCATGTATACAGCGCCGTTCATGCGGACCGGAACCGGGCCGCTAACCTCGCCGCACAGGATTACGGTTTCCTCAGGCAATCCTTCGAGCCCGCGCGCGCGTCCTGTGCCGTTCTTGACGACGCTTGTCACTCCGGTCACTGCGCAAAGTGCGGCGGTGAGCGTATCCAGATGCTGCTCGGCCCAAGCAGCATTGGGCTGAATCACCGCCGTATCGCCGAAACGGTCGATGACAACGCCCGGAAAGCCATCGGCCTCGGCATGGACGAGACGGTAGAAGGGCTCGGGATAGAGCCGTTCGCGCAGCGCCAGAGCGTGCGACAGACGCTTCTTGAACCACGCGGAATCGAGCGCGGCGCTGGCGTCGCGGTCGAGCATGCGGGCAACGATTCGCGAGGCGGGGTTGACCGTAACCAGCCCCATCGCGCGCCGCTCGGCGTCTTCGAGCGTGGCCAGCGTGCCGGGTTCCAGCGCGCTGCTGCGGCGGTCGAGAACCAGCTCATCGCTGTATACCCACGGAAATCCGTGGCGGATCGCGCGCGCTTCGGCTTTCGGCCGCAGCCGCACGACGGGACGGTTGAAGGGAACAGAGGTCATCAGATTTTCCAGATCGCTTGCGCATTCCATAGCCGGACGGGGCCGTTTTCGGAAGGCCAAAGCGACAACGCCCCGCGTCCGGTCAAGGACGCAGGGCGGTGAGGGCGGAGCAGGGTCCGCGCGCTTGCCTTGGCCTGCATTCAGGCCCGGCTGCGCTATCAGGCGTGATGAGCCTGCGCGCCGCGCGAGAAGAGGGCGACGATGCCGCGACGCAGCGAGCGGAAGCCTTCGGCAACCGCCTGCGCTTGCATGGCGCGGGCTTCACGTTCCAGGGTCACAAGGTCGATCTCGTTGAATTCGGGCAGGTTGGTCATGGTCTTTTTCCTGATTGGCGAGCTGTCTCGCGATGCGTTGTTCTGGCATCAACTTACGCCGCGATGCAGCAATCGACTACGCCCATGTACACATTTCCGGCTTGCACAGAATGCAACGCTGACAAGATGCCGCCGCCACAGGGCCGCGCGTTGGAACAACCGGGGTGCTGCCTTGCGGCGTTAGCGATAACGACTTATAAGGGGCGCGAGTATTCCCGACATATCCATACAGACGAGGCCCCCATGACCCTCGATCCCCGGATCCGTGACGTTACCGACCGCATCATCGAGCGGTCACGCCCGGCGCGCGACGCCTATCTTGAGCGGCTGGCCAAGGCTGCCGAGCAGGGACCGGCGCGCGCTCATCTTTCCTGTTCGAACGCCGCCCATGCCTATGCGGCGATGGGTGAGGATAAAGAGGCGCTGGCCGCCGACCGCCTGCCCAATCTGGGGATCGTGACCGCGTATAATGACATGCTGTCAGCGCACCAGCCGTTCGAGATGTTCCCCGCCATCATCCGCGAAGCGGCACGCGCCGCAGGGGCGACGGCACAGGTCGCGGGCGGCGTTCCGGCGATGTGCGACGGCGTCACGCAGGGCCGGGTGGGGATGGAATTGTCGCTGATGTCGCGCGACACGATCGCGCTGGCCTCGGCGGTGGCGATGAGCCACGATTGCTATGATGCCGCGCTCTGGCTTGGTGTGTGCGACAAGATTGTGCCGGGGCTGGTGATGGCGGCGGCGACCTTCGGCCATGTCCCGGCGGTCTTCGTGCCGGCGGGGCCGATGACCTCGGGCATCCCGAATGACGAAAAGGCCAAGGTCCGGCAGGCTTTCGCGCAGGGCAACGCCACGCGGGCCGAGCTGATGGCGTCCGAGATGGCCAGCTATCACGGGCCGGGCACCTGCACCTTCTATGGTACGGCGAATACCAACCAGATGCTGATGGAGATTATGGGTCTGATGCTGCCGGGCTCGGCCTTCGTCAATCCCGGCACCGGGCTGCGGGAAGCGCTGACGAAAGCCGCCGTTCACCGTGCCGCGGCGATCACGCATCTGGGCAATGACTGGCGCCCGGCGGGGCATGTTCTGGACGAGCGTGCGTTTGTGAACGGCATGGTCGGGCTGATGGCGACGGGAGGCTCGACCAACCTGATCCTGCACCTGCCGGCGATGGCGAAAGCGGCGGGCATCACGCTGAAGCTCGAGGATTTCGAAGCCGTGGCCTCGGTCGTGCCGCTTCTGGCCAAGGTCTATCCCAACGGTCTGGCGGATGTGAACCATTTCCACGCGGCAGGCGGTCTGGGTTATCTGATCGGTCAGCTTCTGGATGCGGGTCTTTTGCATGAAGACGTCGAAACCGTCGCGGGCACGGGGCTGGCGCGTTACGGGCAAGAGCCCAAGTTGATCGATGGCGAACTGACCTGGGTCGATGGCCCGGCCGAAAGCCTGAACGACCGGATCCTGCGCAGCGCGAAGGATCCGTTCCAAGCGACGGGCGGCTTGAAGCAGCTGACCGGCAATCTGGGGCAGGGGGTGATCAAGGTCTCTGCCGTGAAGCCCGAGAACCACGTGATCGAGGCCCGCGCGCGGGTGTTTAGCGACCAGCCGTCGGTCAAGGCGGCGTTTCAGGCGGGCGAGTTCACCGAAGACACCATCGTCGTCGTCCGCTTTCAGGGGCCGCGCGCCAATGGCATGCCCGAGCTTCACTCGCTGACGCCGGTCCTGGCGGTGCTGCAGGATCGCGGGCTGAAAGTGGCGCTGGTGACGGATGGCCGGATGTCGGGCGCGTCGGGCAAGGTCCCGGCAGCGATCCACGTGGCGCCCGAAGCGGCAGCGGGCGGTCCCATCGCCAAGCTGCGCGATGGCGACAGGGTGCGGCTTGATGCGGTCACCGGCGAGCTGAGCGTGCTCGAGCCGGATTTCGACGGCCGCGACGCGGTTATCGCCGATCTGAGCGCGAACAATTTTGGTGTCGGGCGTGAGCTTTTCGCACGGCTGCGGATGGGCGCGACCGATTCGACCGAAGGGGCGTCGATCCTGCTGTGAGCCCGGTGTCACCGATAGCTTGGCGCCCTTGAAAGACGGTGACCGGGCCAACCCGTTTCGGTTGGCCCGGCCTGAGCATCGCCTCGGCAGCGACAGCCCGCACGGTAGAATTGGCGCAGGCAAGATGCCGAACAGAAAACAGCCCCAGCGTGCGGTTTGCGTGAAATCCCCCCGATATCCCGACTAACGGCGCACCGCGCCGCGCTCTGACATCGACGGTTCGAAAACCACTGCGACCCCCTGCATCGGTCAATGTGTGATCAAAAAAACAAGGTCACTCAATGAGATCAGGATCCCCCGATTCCGGCATTTTCGCTTCACCCATACGGGTTAAAAGCGTCGTAATTTTGCGAAAAATAGTGCAATATGGAAGTTTCTGAAGCGATCGTTTCAATTTGGAAAGGCCCCGATGCGCGGAGATCCCGAGACCGATGCCCTCGACGCCGATCGGGCGCGACTCATCGGCAGCATTTACGAAGTCGTTTTGCGTCCTGAGCATTATGATAGCTTCATGGAGGACTGGTCCGACTTCGTCGATCAGGCCGCGCGGCGGCTGGGAGAGTTGCACATCTCGGACACGTCCTCGACCCGGCAGCTTGAAGACCCGGTGATCGAAGCGCATTTCCGCCGCGCCTTTGCTCTGTTCGAGCGGATGGGCCGCGGCGAGACGATCATGCCCAATGCGGGAAGCGCCGATGCGCCGCTCGTCCGCATCGCGCGTGACGGATCGGTCCTATTCGCCAGCGCCGACGCTCGTGCGATCTTCGGGGACCCCGTCACGCTGGCGGGCATTCGGGACGCGCTGGAACCCGACAGCACCGCGCGGCTCAAGATATTTCTGGGCGCTTTCGCGCGCGCGCCGTCCTCGGGACGCTTCGCGGTCCTGTCGCTGGCCGAGGCCGATAACGAGGTGACAACCGCGCTTCCGGGCGGGGGCCTCGTATCGATGACCGCGCTGCGCGATCCCGACGGCGACGGTTTCGTCACCGAGTTGCGCACGATGAATGTCGGCTGGACCCCGGCCTTGGCGGCGGTTCTGGTCGAGAGCTTTCGCCTGACCCCGCGCGAGGTCGAACTGGTGCACGAACTGACCCGCGGCGGTGATCTGCCGGCGGTGGCGCAGCGCACGGGAAAGTCGCTCAACACCCTGCGCGCGCAGTTGAAATCCGTATTCTCGAAGACCCGCACCAGCGGCCAGCCCGAGCTGATGCGCCTGATCGGCGCGGTGATGCTGCATGGACCCGAGAAAGAAGGTCAGGTCGATACCTCGATGAGTACAGGCGAAGAGCGGCTTGTCGATGTGGGCGACGGGCGGATGATGCCGGTGGTGATCCTCGGACCCGATGACGGGCTGCCGGTGGTGTTCGTCCACGGTATGCTCGAAGGGCTGGGCTGCCTGCGCCATGTCGAGCCCGCGCTGCATCAGGCGGGCATCCGGCTTTATGCGCCGATGCGGCCCAATTTCGGCAATTCCTATTCAGATTCCCGTGTGCGCGACGCGCCCGATATCTTCGCCCGCGACGTGGCGAAGATGCTGCAGGTGCTGGCATTGCCGCGCGTCGTCGTGCTGGGCCACATGGCGGGCGCGATCTATGCCTATGCGGCGGCGGCGCGGCTTGGCAGTTCGGTGGCGGGATTCGTGGGGGTCGCGGCCTGCGTGCCCATCGTGTCGATCGAGCAATTCGCAACGATGACCCCGCGCCAGCGCGCCGTGGCCTATACGGCGCGCTTTGCGCCTGCGCTGCTGCCTGCGGTTCTGCGCGCGGGGATGGCGCAGATCGATTCCAGCAGTCCCGAGCGGTTCATGACCCCGCTCTATTCGCGCGGGTCGCGTGACCGCGAAGTGGTCGAAAGCTCGCGTATCGGGCAGTCGATCCTCGAAGGTTACCGCTACACCGTCGCGCAGGGACAAAAGGCGTTCCAGATCGATGCGTGGCATGTCACGCGTGACTGGTCGGCGCTTGTCGTGGGCTCGGATTGTCCGGTTCTGTTGATCCACGGCGTACTCGATCCCGTTGTCAGCTTTGACAGCGTGCAGCTCTTCGCTCAGCGCTATGGCCGTATGCATCTGGAGGAATTCGACCATGAGGGCCAGCTTCTGCTCTACAGCCAGCCCGAGCGTGTCATGGCGCAGGTCGCGGCTTTCGCCCGCAGCTGCCTGACCGGCGCGGGATGAGCATGCGACGTGGGCGAGAATGCGCCATTGCCGCATCGCCAGGGCGCCCCATATGAAAGGGGTCGCCGCATCGTGTCGACCCGTCACCCTTTTCCAACTGGCTCTTGATCCTGCTCCATGCCGCATTCGCCCGAACTGATCGTCGGATCCTACAATATCCATAAGGCGGTCGGCACCGACCGCCGTAAAGATCCGCACCGCACGATCAGTGTCATCCGCGAACTGGATGCGGATCTGGTCGCGCTGCAAGAGGTCGATCGCCGCTTTGGCGACCGGCGTGGGATTCTGGATCTCGACGAGCTGCACGATGTCACGGGCCTGACCCCGGTGACGCTGAGCACCCGCAAGAGCGAGGCTGCGCATGGCTGGCACGGCAATCTGCTGCTGTTTCGCAACGCCACCTTGCGCGAGGCGCGGGTGATCGACCTGCCGGGCTTCGAGCCGCGTGGCGCGATTGTCGCCGATCTGGATTTCGACGATCTCAGCCTGCGCGTTATTGCCACCCATCTGGGCTTGCTCAAGGCCTCGCGCCTGCAGCAATCCCACCGCTTGGTGGACGAGATCGACCCCGACCATCCGACGCTGATGATGGGCGACATGAACGAATGGCGGCGCGGCTTGACCTGTTCGCTGATGCCGCTCAGATCCGGGTTGGACGCCGTCCACCGCACCCATTTCGCGCCGAGCTTTCCCGCCCGACGCCCCGTTCTGCCGCTTGACCGCATCATCGGCTGCACGCGGGCCGAGGTGGTCGACATGGCGCCGCATATATCACCGCTTGCGCGGCTGGCGTCGGACCATCTTCCGATCCGCGCTCGAATAAGGATCTCGGCATGACCGACTGGATCGGATGGGCTGCGGCTGGCGTGGCCCTGCTGATGGTGCCGGTTGCCATCGGGCTGTGGATGATGGGCCGCTTCGCCAAGAACGCGCGCGGCACGCCCGGCCACATGATCCCGTGGGGCGACGAGACGGCCTATGACAAGCTCATGGAGGCGATGGAGGACGCGCATCCCGGCCTGTCGGGCATCCGCCTCGTCCCCAACGAGCACGAGGCGCTAGCGATCCGCGTCGCGCTGGCGCGCGGGGCCGAGCGCAGCCTCGATCTGATGTATTACATCTGGGAGGACGATCTTTGCGGGCGGCTGATGGCCTCCGAGGTGCTCGCCGCCGCTGATCGGGGCGTGCGGGTCCGTATTCTCATCGACGATGTGAACATGATCGGTCGTGTGCCAGCCTATCGCTCGATGGACCGCCACCCGAATATTCAGGTGCGGCTCTTCAACCCGATCCGCAACCGGGACTGGAGCGTGCTGCGCGGAATCGAATTGCTGATGAATCTGGTTCCCTATAACCGGCGCATGCACAACAAGATGTTCATCGCGGATTACCGCATCGGCGTGACCGGCGGCCGCAATGTGGGCGATTCCTATTTCGGGGCGCCCAAACCGGGCGGCATGTGCTTTGACGATCTCGACGCGCTGGTCGCGGGCCCGGTCCTGCGCGCTATGGGCGAGCTCTACGACGATTTCTGGAACTCGAATGTCGCGCTGCCCTTGCGGACCATCCGCTTCGGAAAGACGACCCGTCTGAAGCGCTTCCGCACCTTCATCGACCGCTTTCTGGCCCAGCCGGGCAACAAGAAGCGCCTCGCCGACATGAGCGTGCCGGTGCTTGAAGGGAAGACCGAAACCCTCAAGCTGGATCTGCTGCGCTGGGTCGACAGCCTCGATTTCCTCGGCGACCCGCCCGAAAAGGCGCTGCGCGGGCGGCGCGAGGGCTGGATGCCCGGCTCGCTGATCCCGATCATCGATTCGGCGACGAAAGAGCTGCGGATCATGACGCCCTATCTGGTGCCCGGCAAACGCGGCCTCGCGCGGCTGGTGGCGCTGGCCGAAAAGGGCGTCGATATCGAGATCATCACCAACGGGCTGGGGCGCTCGGACAGCGTTCTGGTTTACGGCGCGTATCGCTGGTACCGGCCCCGGCTGCTCGAAGCCGGGATCAAGCTGGTCGAGGCGGCGCGTCCCGACAATCCAGATACGATGCTGCACGCCAAGACCTTCGTGGTCGATGGCAAGATCGCTTTTGTCGGATCGTTCAATTTCGACATGCGCTCGGCCTATATGAATACCGAGCTGGGCCTCGTCTTCAAGGATCCGGGTCTGATCGAGGAGTTAACGAAACTCTTCGATGCCGCCGGCGCCCCGCAGCGCGGCTGGCGGGTCAGCCGCGACGGGCGGCTCATGCGCTGGACGCGGGGGGCGGAAACCACCCGCGCCGAGCCGGGCACCAATTGGTGGAAGCGCGCGCTGACCTTCTGCATAGGCCACATGCCGATCCACGGCCTCCTATGACCAGAAGGCCCCGTCCGGCGCATCAGGGTTAACCGGGGCAAAGGCACGGGCGTGATCCGCGCCCGCCTCAAGCGCGGCCTGCAGCGCGGCGCGGTAGCGATGGCGCGGCATCTCGGTTCCGCCTAGGCTCTGCAAATGTGGCGTCAGGTATTGCGTATCGACCAGCCGGAACCCGCCGCGCCTGAGCCGCGCCACCAGCTCCGCAAGCGCCAGTTTCGACCCGTCGGTTACCCGCGACACCATGCTCTCGGCAAAAAAAGCGCCGCCAAGCGCCAGCCCGTAGACCCCGCCCGCCAGCGATCCGTCGGCGGCGCGCAGTTCGATGGAATGCGCGATGCCGCGCGCATGCAGTGCCCGGAAGGCCGAGGCGATCTCATGGTTGATCCAGGTGATCGGACGATCGGCGCAGGCCGCCAGCACGCCGTCGAAATCCGTATCGCACGAAAAGCGAAACCCGCCCCGCCTGCGCGACCGTCGAAGGCTGCGCGAGACGTGGAAATCCTCAAGCGGCAGAACACCCCTGACACGCGGCTCGAACCAGTGGATTTCGGGGTCGTCGGCGGTCTCGGCCATCGGAAAGACGCCGCCTGCATAGGCTCTGACGATCAGTTCAGGCGTCAGCCGCATCCGGCCCCTTCACTTTGTCAAAAATACTCACGGGGGTTTCCGAAGGGGGAGCGTGCTCCCCCTTCGGGCAGGGGGTGCGGGGGGCGGCAGCCCCCCGCGTGACCCGGTTTCCGCTCAGCCCAGCTCGGCTGCCAGGAATTTCTCAAGCCAGTGGATATCGTAATTCCCGCGCAGCACGTCCTCGTTTTCGAGCAGCGCGAAGAACAGCGGGACCGTAGTGTCGATCCCGTCGATGATCAGCTCACCCAGCGCGCGTTTCAGCCGCGCCAGCGCCTCGGGCCGGTCGCGTCCATAGACGATAAGCTTGCCGATCAGGCTGTCGTAATAGGGCGGGATGCGGTAGCCGCCGTAAAGCGCCGAATCCATCCGTACGCCCAGACCGCCGGGGGCGTGAAACGTGTTCACAAGACCCGGGCAGGGCGAGAAATTCGGCAGTTTCTCGGCGTTGATGCGCACTTCGATCGCATGGCCCAGCACCTGCAGGTCTTCCTGACGGAACGACAGCGGGTTGCCCGCCGCGACCATGATCTGCTCGCGCACCAGATCGACACCGAAGATCGCTTCGGTCACCGGGTGTTCGACCTGCAGGCGGGTGTTCATTTCGATGAAATAGAACTCGCCATCCTCGTAGAGGAACTCGATGGTGCCCGCGCCCGAATATTGCATCTTGCCGATCGCATTGGCGCAGATCATGCCGATCTCGGCACGCTGTTCGGCGGTGATCGACGGGCCGGGCGCCTCTTCCAGCACCTTCTGGTGGCGCCGCTGCAGGGAGCAGTCGCGCTCACCCAGATGGACCGCGCCGCCCTTGCCGTCGCCGAAAACCTGAATCTCGATATGGCGCGGCTTTTGCAGGTATTTCTCGATATAGACCTCGTCGTTGCCGAAGGCCGCCTTGGCCTCGGACCGCGCGGTGCGGAAGGCAACTTCCAGCTCCGCTTCGGATTTTGCTACCTTCATCCCGCGCCCGCCGCCCCCCGCCGTGGCCTTGATGATGACAGGATAGCCCATCCCGCCCGCCACGGTTTTCGCGGTCTCGATATCCGCAACGCCGCCTTCAGAGCCGGGCACAACCGGGATACCCAGTGCCTTGGCGGTTTCCTTGGCAGTGATCTTGTCGCCCATCTGGCGGATATGCTCGGCGCGGGGGCCGATGAAGGTCAGGTCGTGATCCTCGACCATCTGCACGAACGAGGCGTTTTCCGACAGGAAGCCGTACCCCGGATGGATCGCTTGCGCGCCCGAGATTTCACAGGCCGAGATGATCGCGGCCATGTGCAGGTAGCTGTCGACCGAGGGCGCGGGGCCGATGCAGATCGCCTCGTCGGCCATGCGGACATGCATCGCGTCGCTGTCGGCGGTGGAATGCACCGCGACGGACTTGATGCCCATTTCACGGCAGGCACGGATCACCCGAAGCGCGATCTCGCCGCGGTTGGCGATGAGGATTTTCTCGAACATGGGAAGCCCCTTATTCGATGATCATCAGCGGTGCACCATACTCGACCGGCGTGCCGTCGGTGACCAGGATGCGCTTGACGATGCCCGAGGCGGGGGCGGGGATGTGGTTCATGGTCTTCATCGCCTCGATGATCAGCAGCGTCTCGCCCGCGCTGACCTGTTGGCCCACCGTGACAAAAGCGTCGGCCCCCGGTTCGGGCGCCAGATAGGCGGTGCCCACCATCGGCGAGGCGACGGCACCGGGATGATCGGCGGGATCGCTGCTTTTCGAGGGCGCGGCCGAAGCGGCGGGCGCCGGAGAAGCCGCCGGGGTGGCGGGCGCCTGCGGTGCGGGCGCGTAGACCGGGGCAGAGGCCGCAGCCATCGCCGAAATCTTCGAGACCTTGACGTTGAGCGTATCGTTCTCGCCGTATTCGCGTTTGACCGAGATCTCGCTCAACTCGTTATCGTTGAGCAGTTCAGCAAGGGCCTTGATGAAGGCCACGTCGTCGGTGGAGTGATCTTTGCTCATGGACATCCTCTTTGGGGGCATTCTTTTGACGCCCCAGATGCTTTTCATTCATGCGTTCGGCGCTAACGCGATTTGCCGCGGCGTTATACGTTACGCTCCGCCCACTGAAAAGCGCGTTTCTCGGCAGCGATGCGTGTTCCTGCCGCCCGACGGGGCCGAACCGCGCTTTCGTCGGGCCCTCTGAGACCGTTTGCCGGGCGCGCGTGGCCCGGTCTGCGGGCTTGACGGGCAGGGGCGCAGAGTATCAGACAAGGGTATCCAGACACCCAGTCAACGGCAAGGGATACGCAGTCGGATGCCAAAATCCGCCCTGTCCGGTACACGGATCCGCGCTTTGCGCACCGCGCGGCGGATCGGACAGGCCGATCTCGCCCGGCTGGTCGGTGTCTCGCCCTCGTATCTCAACCTGATCGAACATAACCGCCGCCGCGCCTCGTCTCGGGTGATCGAGGCCATCGCGCAGGCGTTGCAGATCCCCGCCGAGACGCTGCAAGAGGGTGTGGGCGACGAACAGCTCACCGCCTTGCGCGCAGCGGCGGCGCGCGCGCAGCCCGGCGCGGCGCCCGAGCTGGACCGGGCCGAGGAATTCGCGGGCCGCTTTCCCGGCTGGGCCGCGCTGCTGGCGCAGCTTGCTGCGCATTCCGAGATGCAGGAGCGCATCATCGAGCGTCTGTCTGACCGGATGGCGCATGACCCGAACCTGTCGGCCTCGCTGCACGAAATCGTCTCGGCGGTGACGGCGGTACAATCCACGGCGGCGATTCTGGCGGAATCAGAGGATCTGGAACCCGAATGGCGCGCGCGGTTCCATCGCAACGTGCATGCCGATTCGGTGCGTCTGGCCAATGCCGCCGAAACGCTGGTCGCCTTTCTCGACACGTCGAGCGAAGAGGCCGGGCTCGCCGCGCCGCAAGAAGAGCTGGAAAGCTGGCTCGACCGGCAGGGCTATCACGTCGCGGCGCTGGAAGAGGGGGCCGAGGTCGATATCACCGCCCTCACGCAAGGACAGGCCGAGCTTGCCTCGGTCGCGTCGCGCCGGCTGGCCGAGGATTGGCTGATCCGCGCGCGCGACGATGCCGCCGCCGTCCCGCTGGGGGCGCTCATGCCGGTGCTGTCAAAGGTCTTTTCATCAGGTAAGCCCTTTTCCCCCGATGCATTGGCGCGTCAGTTCGACGTCGATCTCGCGCGGCTGTTCCGGCGTCTGGCGACGTTGCCGTCGCAGCAGACGATTCCTCGATTCGGGCTGGTGGTCTGCGACGGATCCGGGACGATCACCTTCCGCCGCCCGGTCGATGGGTTCCAGCTTCCGCGCTTCGGCGGGGCCTGTCCGCTCTGGCCGCTTTACGAGGCGCTGTTGCAGCAGGGCCGCCCGGTCCGCGCCTATGTCGAGTTCTCGGGCCGCTTGCCCGCGCGCTTCGTGGCGCATGCCATTGCCGATGCCCGGGGACCGCTGAGCTTCGAGACGCCAAGCGCCTGGGAATCCTCGATGCTTCTGACCCCGGCAGGCGCCGTGCCCGATGCCGAGGGCCTGCCCACGCGGTTGGTCGGCTCGAATTGCCGGGTCTGCCCCCGCGCCGCTTGCGAGGCGCGGCGCGAACCCTCGATCGTCTCGGTCTGAGGGGGCGCGGGGCCGCTTGTGGCTTGGGACGCCCTGATCACGAACGCGCGCATCCAGCCTTTGACACATGGGTCTTTAGACGTAATAGTCGGGTCCTGGATTGGTCGTCAGGGGAGGAGTACGGCCATCCGTGTGCGGAACCGGGGAGGATCGTCGCATGGGCCACGACGGCCCCGACCAAGTGTCGGGTGATGATTCACCGTTCCGTGCACCGGGGCAGGCCGGCCCGCGTTCGGGCGACGACGCCAAACGCGGAGCCGGTCGCCGCGTGCTTGTCGTCGAAGACGAGCCCAACATTTCCGAAGCGATCCGTTTCATTCTCAATCGCGATGGCTGGCAGGTCGAGATGATCGGCACAGGCGAAGGCGCGCTCGACCGGATCGCCGCGCGCGAACCGGATCTGGTGATTCTGGATGTCATGCTGCCCGATCTCAGCGGCTACGACGTGCTGCGAACTCTGCGCGTGCGGCCTTGCACCGCGAATTTGCCGGTGATCGTGCTGACGGCGCGGGGCACTGCGGCGGCGCGCGAGACCGCGCGCGATGCCGGGGCGTCGGTCTTCATGGCCAAGCCTTTCGTCAATTCCGAACTGGTCGATGTTGTGCGGCAGCTCGCCAAGCTATGATCGCCCCATGAAATCGCCCCGCCCTCCGCTTTTTCTCGAGCGCAGCACCTATCGTCGCCGTCGCCTGATGGATGCCGCGCGGATCCTGCCGGTGGTGGGCTTCGTACTGATTCTGCTGCCGGTCCTGTGGACGCGGGGCTCGGATGTCGGCACGGCGGGCGAGGCGGTGTACCTGTTCGGTCTGTGGGCCGTGCTGATCGTGGCGGCGGCGCTTCTGTCGGGGCCGTTGCGCAGCGCGCTGCGGCGTGACGTGCAGGGCGACGCGCCCGACGCCGGGACCGAGACCAAGGCGCCGGAGCCGCGCGGTTCATGACCCTCAATATCCTGATCCCCGCCGCGCTGGGATATGTCGTTTTCCTCTTCTTCATCGCTTCGCTGGCCGAACGCCGGGCCGAGGCCCTGCGCGCCGCCGGACGGGCACCGCGTTTCCTGCGCTCGCCTCTGGTCTACACGCTGTCCTTGTCGGTCTATTGCACGGCCTGGACCTTTTACGGCGCGGTCGGCTACGCGGCGCGGTCGGGGCTGGAATACGTGACGATCTATCTGGGTCCGACGCTGGTCTTCGTGGGTTGGTGGTGGCTGTTGCGCAAGCTGGTGCGGATCGGCAAGGCGCAGCGCGTAACCTCGATCGCCGACCTCATTTCCTCGCGCTACGGCAAATCGAACGCGGTGGGGGTGATCGTGACGTTGCTCGCGGTGGTGGCGACCACGCCTTATATCGCGCTGCAGCTTCAATCCATTTCGCTGAGCTTCGGCGCCTTTGCCGCCGATCAGCCGCTCGCGCCGTCGCAACTGGCGCTCTGGGTGGCGGCGGGGCTGGCGCTGTTCACCATTCTCTTCGGAACCCGCAACCTCGATGCCAACGAACAGCACCACGGCGTCGTGACGGCCATCGCCTTCGAGGCGGTGGTCAAGCTCGTCGCGCTGATCGCGGTGGGGGCATGGGTGGTCTGGGGGCTGGCCGACGGTCCCGCCGACATCATGGCGCGGATCTCGGAGGTCGAGCGACCGGAATGGCAGATCCAACCGGGCCGCTGGATGGGGCTCACCTTTCTGGCGGGCGTCGCCGTGGTCACGCTGCCGCGCATGTTTCAGGTGCTGGTGGTCGAGAATGCCGACCAGACCCACCTTGCCATCGCGTCCTGGGCCTTTCCGCTTTACCTGCTGGCGATCAGCCTGTTCGTTCTGCCCATCGCCGCGGCCGGGCTGACCTTTCTGCCCGAGGGCATGAATCCCGACCTGTTCGTCCTCAGCCTGCCGCACTCGCTGGGCCAGCCCGGGCTGGCGATGCTCGCCTTTCTGGGCGGGCTGTCGGCGGCGACGTCGATGGTGATCATTGCCGCCATCGCTCTGGCGACGATGATGTCGAACCATATTGTCGTGCCGCTCTGGCTGGCCTCGCGCCGCCGGGCGGCGGGGCGCGGGGCGATCCCGTCGCGCGATGCCAGCGACATGCGTGGCCTCGTGCTGAACGCGCGGCGGCTTTCGATCGGCGTGATCCTCGGGCTGGGCTATGTGTATTTCGCGGTTTCGGGCGGATCGCGAGCGCTGGCGGCGATCGGTCTGATTTCCTTTGCAGGCATGGCACAGGTGCTGCCTGCGCTGGTGGGCGCGCTGTATTGGCGCGGGGCCAGCCGGATCGGCGCGGCGGTCGGGACCTGCGTGGGAACGCTGGCCTGGCTCTATACGCTGTTTCTTCCGTCCTTCGGTCCGGATGTCATCCTTAGCGCGCAATTGATGGCCGAGGGGCCGTTCGGGCTGGCATGGCTGCGCCCGCACGCGCTGTTCGGGGTCGAGGGGCTGGATCCGTTGCTGCATGCGCTGTTCTGGTCGCTGTTGATGAACGCCGCCGCGTTCCTTGCCGGATCGCTGGTCAGCTTTCCCAGCCCGGTCGAGCGCGTGCAATCGGCGCAATTCGTCAATGTCTACGAGCTGGGCGCCTCGGACGAGAGCACCGTCACCCGTGGATGGTCCCACGATGCCGCCGAGAACGAGGCCGAGGATCTTCTGGCCATGTCGCAGCGCATTCTGGGGGCCGATGTCGCGCTGGCCTTCTTCGCCGCTGCTGCGCGCGGGCAGGGCAAGGCCGGTTTCCTGCCCGATCCGACGCCCGATTTCCTGAACCGACTCGAACGCGAACTGGCGGGGTCGGTGGGCGCGGCCACGGCGCATGCGATGATCGCGCAGATCGTGGGCGGGCGGCTGGTGACGGTCGACGACCTGATGGCC
This sequence comes from Rhodobacter sp. NTK016B, assembly GCF_017303295.1. GTDB lineage: Bacteria > Pseudomonadota > Alphaproteobacteria > Rhodobacterales > Rhodobacteraceae > Pararhodobacter. The sequence continues at coordinate 360,039 of NZ_JAFKOK010000003.1, forward strand.
GTGGCCAGCGAGACCGCGCAGATCATGGAGCATTCCGCGCAGCTTGAGGCCAAGTCCGAAGAGTTGGCCCGCACCGCGCGCCAACTCAGCGAGGCCAACGAGATGCTGCAGCGGCTGTCGGTGCAAAAAGACAGCTTCCTCAGCCAGATCAGCCACGAATTGCGCACACCGATGACCTCGATCCGGGCGTTTTCCGAGATCCTGATGGATGACGAGGTCACGCAGGACGAAACCCTGCGCTACGCGAAGATCATCCATGACGAATCGATTCGCCTGACGCGCCTGCTGGACGATCTTCTGGATCTCAGCGTGCTTGAGAACGGTCAGGTCAATCTGGATATCGAAGACGACAACCTGCACGCACTGATCGACCGCGCGTTGATGGCGTCGAACTCGGTTCAGCCGCAGCGCGATTTCATCATCCGGCGGCAGGTCTCTGACGAGGATATCGCGCTGCGCACCGATATCGGCCGCCTGACGCAGGTTTTCATCAACATCCTGTCCAACGCGCGGAAATACTGCGATTCGGACCAGCCCGAACTTCGCATTACCGTGCGCAAACGGGCCGGGCAGGTGGCGGTCGACTTCATCGACAATGGTTCGGGGATTCCCAAACAAAGCCAGGTGCTGATCTTCGAGAAATTCGCCCGCCTCACCGACATGCACAAGGCGGGCGGCGCCGGGCTGGGTCTGGCGATCTGCCGCGAGATCATGCTCAATCTGGGCGGCGACATCGCCTATGTGCCGGGGCAGGGCGGTGCGGCTTTCCGCGTGTCTTTCCCGCTGGTTCTGAAGCCCCGGGCATCGCGCGCGGCGCGTTAGGCGTTCACGTCCGCGCGACCGCGCCGCAAGGTCGCAGGCTGAACGCCGCTCGGTGCTTTGCGAAGCGGGCCGCAACGGCTATAGCTGGAGCATGATCGTCGAACTCGGACACTACGCCCTCATCCTCGCCTTTGCCCTGTCGCTCTTGCAGACGGTCGTCCCGCTTGTCGGGGCGCAAAAAGGCTGGGCCGACTGGATGGCCGCCGGTAACCCCCTTGCGACCGCGCAATTCGTGCTGATCGCGCTCAGCTTCGCGGCGCTGACCTATGCCTTCGTCACTTCCGATTTCTCGGTGGTGCTGGTCGTGGACAATTCCCACACGCTGAAACCCTTGCTCTACAAGATCAGCGGTGTGTGGGGGAACCACGAGGGCTCGCTGCTCTTGTGGGTGCTTATCCTGGCGCTGTTCGGGGCTTGCGCGGCGTGGTTCGGGGGCAACCTGCCCGCGACGCTTCAGGCGCGCGTTCTGGCGGTGCAGGGATCGATCGGCGCGGCCTTCATGGCCTTCATGATCTTTACCTCGAACCCGTTCCTGCGCGCGGCCTTCCCGCCTTTCGACGGGGCCGACCTGAACCCGCTGCTGCAAGACCCCGGCCTCGCCTTCCACCCGCCGTTTCTGTATCTCGGCTATGTCGGGCTGAGCATGGCGTTCAGCTTTGCCGTGGCCGCGCTGATCGAAGGCAAGGTCGATGCCGCCTGGGGCCGCTGGGTGCGGCCGTGGACACTGGCTGCGTGGATCTTCCTGACCATCGGCATCGCGCTGGGGTCGTGGTGGGCCTATTACGAGCTGGGCTGGGGTGGTTTCTGGTTCTGGGACCCGGTCGAGAATGCCTCGTTCATGCCGTGGCTCTTTGCGACCGCGCTGCTGCATTCGGCCATCGTGGTCGAAAAGCGCGAGACGCTGAAAGCCTGGACCATCCTGCTGGCGATCCTTGGTTTCGGCTTCTCGCTGATGGGCACGTTCATCGTGCGCTCGGGGCTGATCACCTCGGTCCATGCCTTTGCCTCGGACCCCGAGCGGGGCGTGTTCATCCTGATGATCTTCGCGGTCTTCGTCGGCGGTGCGCTCACGCTGTTCGCGCTGCGTAGCGCCGCGCTCGAAGCCAAGGGCGTTTTCGCTCTGGTCAGCCGCGAATCCGCGCTGGTGCTCAACAACGTGCTTCTGGCGGTTGCTTCGTTTGTGGTCTTCGTGGGCACGATGTGGCCGCTGGTCTCGGAAATGCTGTTTGACCGGGTGCTGTCTGTTGGCGCGCCGTTCTTCAACGCGGCCTTCACGCCCTTCATGATCGCATTGGCCATCGTCCTGCCGGTCGGCGCTGTTCTGCCGTGGAAGCGCGGCAAGCTGGGCCGCGCCGCGCGCAGCATGACCGGCGCCGCCGTTCTGGCCGTGGCGCTGGGGGGGCTGGTCTTTGCGATGCAGACGGGCGGCAGCGCGCTGGCACCGATTGGCGTGGCGCTGAGCGTCTGGCTGATCGTGGGCGCAGCGCTCGACCTCTATGGCCGGTCGGGCCGCAAGGGCTTTGGCGACCGGATGCGCCGGATGGTCAGCCTGCCGCGCGCGGAATGGGGCAAGGCCTTTGCCCATGCCGGGCTGGGCGTGACCATCTTCGCGGTGTCCGCCGTTCTGGGCTGGGCGACCGAGGATATCCGCGTCGCCCGTATCGGCGAAAGCTTCGAGCATGGCGGCTACACCATGACCCTGTCCGATGTGACGCGCGAGCAGGGGCCGAACTATATCACGACGATGGGCACGATCGAGGTCCGCGACGGAGAGCGGTTCGTCGCCACCCTGCATCCCGAAAAGCGCGTCTATCCCGCCGCCGGGATGCCCACGACCGAGGCCGCGATCGATTATTCGCTGACCCGTGACCTGTATGTGGCGCTTGGCGACCCGCAGGAAGGCGGCGGCTGGGCGCTCAGAACCTATGTCAAACCCTTCGCGACATGGCTGTGGCTGGGGGCGGCGCTGATGGCGTTCGGCGGGCTGATCTCGCTCAGCGACCGGCGCTACCGGGTGGCTGCGGGGGCGCGCAAGGCGCCCGCGGCTGTCGCAACCCCGGCGGAGTGAGAGCGATGCGCAAGCTGTTCCTGACCCTGGCTTTGATGCTGCTGGCGCTACCCGCGCTGGCGGTGCAGCCCGACGAGGTGCTTGCCGATCCGGCGCTCGAAGCGCGCGCGCGCGAAATCACCGCCGAGCTGCGCTGCGTGGTCTGCCGCAACGAATCGGTCGACGATTCCAATGCCGATATCGCCCGCGACATCCGGCTGATGGTGCGCGAGCGGCTGGTGGCGGGCGACAGCAACGAAGAGGCGATCCAGTTCATGGTCGACCGCTTCGGCGAATTCGTTCTGCTCAATCCCCGCGCCACCGGCACCAACCTGATCCTGTGGATCACCGGGCCGGTGCTGCTGGTTCTGGGGCTGGGGATCGCCGTGCTCGCGATCCGCCGGCGCAAGCCCGGCACCGAGACCCTGAACGAGGCCGAGGAAGCCCGCCTGCGCCAGCTTCTCGAGGAGTGACGCAAGGTCGCGCCTTTTCGCACCGGCCCGCGCGCGGGTAACGTGCGGTCAAACCAAGGGGAGGCGCCGCCGTGATCTACAAGACTTTGACCGTGTCCGAAGATGGCGGGATCGGTGTCATCACCATGAACCGCCCGACACTGATGAACGCGCTCAACACCCAGATGCGTGCCGAGATCACCGCCGCCGTGCGCGACCTCGGAGCGCGGATGCGGGTGCTGGTGCTGACCGGCGAAGGCCGGGCGTTTTGTTCGGGGCAGGATCTGGGCGACGGGGTTTCCATCGATGAGCTCGATCTGGGCCGCGTCCTGCGCGAGGAATACGAGCCCATGCTGCGCGCGATCCACGATTGCCCGGTGCCGGTGATTGCCGCCGTCAACGGGGCCGCGGCGGGCGCGGGCGCTAATCTGGCGCTGGCGGCGGATGTGGTGATCGCGACGCAATCGGCGGTGTTTCTTCAGGCCTTTACCCGTATTGGCCTTATTCCTGATGCGGGCGGCACCTATTGGCTCCCGCGCCTTGTAGGATATGCGCGTGCGATGGGGCAGGCGCTGTTCGCCGACAAGGTCTCGGCTGACGAGGCGCAGGCGATGGGGCTGATCTGGGCGTCGATCCCCGATGCCGAGTTCGAGGCCGAGTGGAAAGCCCGCGCCGCGCAGCTCGCCAAGGGGCCGACGCTGGCTTACGGCGCCGTCAAGCGGGCGCTGCAGGCCAGCATGACCAACGATCTGGAAGCGCAGCTCGACACCGAGGCGCGGCTGCAGGGCGAGGTCGGCGCGACGCGCGATTTCCGCGAAGGCGTGATGGCCTTCCTTGAAAAACGTCCGGCGAAATTCGAAGGCCGTTGACCCCGCGTGCAAAAGGGCCGGGCCCCGTCACGAAGGCTCGCTCTTAACATTGCTCCGGGGGGTCCTCTTGCGGGGGGTGGATCGGAAGGCTAAGTCTTGGGCAAGAATTCTTGTCTACCGTGACTGATACGTCCCCAGCGAGGCCCGAGCGATGCGTGATCCGATTGAAACCTACATGAACCTCGTTCCGATGGTGGTTGAACAGACCAGCCGGGGCGAGCGTGCCTACGACATCTTCTCGCGCCTGCTGAAAGAGCGCGTGATCTTCGTGACCGGCCCCGTCCATGACGGCATGGCCTCGCTGATCGTGGCGCAGCTTCTGCACCTTGAAGCCGAGAACCCGTCGAAAGAAATCTCGATGTACATCAACTCGCCGGGTGGCGTGGTGACCTCGGGTCTGTCGATCTACGACACGATGCAATACATCAAGCCGAAGGTCTCGACGCTGGTCGTGGGGCAGGCGGCCTCGATGGGCTCGCTGCTGCTGACTGCGGGCGAAAAAGGCATGCGCTTCTCGCTGCCCAACAGCTCGGTCATGGTTCACCAGCCGTCGGGCGGCTATCAGGGTCAGGCGACCGACATCCTGATCCATGCCCGCAATACCGAGCGGCTGAAGCGCCGTCTCAACGAGATCTATGTCCGGCATACCGGCAATACCTACAAGAAAGTGGAAGACGCCCTTGAGCGCGACAACTTCATGACCCCCGAAGAAGCCAAGGCCTGGGGTCTGATCGACGAAATCCTCGAGTCGCGCGAAACGCCGGCCGAGGCGTCGTGATCCAAGGGTCGTGATGATCGGCTGCGGGCGGGACGGCACTTTGGCATTGTCCCCGCCCGCCCACTGGCCTAGTTTTGACGTAAAGGCCCGTCAGAAGGCCGCAACCGATGACGAGCACGAGGTGTCGAATGGCTCATTCCTCCGGTAATGACAGCAAGAATACGCTGTATTGTTCCTTTTGCGGCAAGAGCCAGCACGAGGTCCGAAAACTGATCGCCGGTCCGACCGTTTTCATCTGCGATGAATGCGTCGAATTGTGCATGGATATCATTCGCGAGGAAACCAAGGGCACCGGCTTCAAGGCGACCGATGGTGTGCCAACCCCGGCGGATATCTGCACCGTGCTGGACGATTACGTGATCGGGCAGGAACGCGCAAAGCGCGTGCTCTCGGTCGCGGTTCACAACCACTACAAACGTCTTGGCTATTCGGGCAAGGCTGGCAAGGCCGGCGAAATCGAATTGTCGAAGTCCAACATCCTGCTGATCGGCCCGACCGGCTGCGGCAAGACGCTGCTGGCGCAGACGCTGGCGCGCATTCTGGATGTGCCCTTCACCATGGCCGACGCGACCACGCTGACCGAAGCCGGTTACGTGGGCGAGGATGTCGAGAACATCATCCTGAAGCTGCTTCAGGCGTCGGAATACAATGTCGAGCGTGCTCAGCGCGGCATCGTCTATATCGACGAAGTCGACAAGATCACCCGCAAGTCGGACAATCCCTCGATCACCCGCGACGTGTCGGGCGAGGGGGTGCAGCAGGCCCTGCTGAAGCTGATGGAAGGCACGGTCGCCAGCGTCCCGCCGCAAGGGGGCCGCAAGCATCCGCAGCAGGAATTCCTGCAGGTGGACACGACCAACATCCTGTTCATCTGCGGCGGCGCTTTCGCCGGTCTCGACCGGATCATCGCGCAACGCAATAAGGGTACGGCGATCGGCTTTGGTGCGGATGTGAAAGACGAATCCAAGCGCACCGTGGGCGAGGCCCTGATGCAGCTTGAGCCCGAAGATCTGCTGAAGTTCGGCCTAATCCCGGAATTCGTCGGCCGTCTGCCGGTGGTCGCCACGCTGACCGATCTGGATGAGGACGCGCTTGTCACCATCCTGAGCGAGCCGAAGAACGCGCTGGTGAAGCAGTATCAGCGCCTGTTCGAGATCGAAGGCGCGGATCTGACCTTTACCGACGACGCGCTCAAGGCCATCGCCAAGCGCGCGATCGCCCGCAAGACCGGCGCGCGCGGCCTGCGTTCGATCATGGAGGACATCCTCCTCGACACGATGTTCGAACTGCCCGGCATGGAGAACGTCGAAGAGGTCGTCGTGAACGAAGAGGCCGTGACCTCGGGCGCGCGTCCGCTTCTGATCTTCACCGAGAACAAGCCGTCGCAGAACGCCTCGTCCTCGGCCGGCTGATCCGTCCGCCGATACCGGAACAAAAACGCCTCGCGGAGCTTCCGCGAGGCGTTTTTCTTTGGTTTCTGGGCGAGAATGAAAGCCTGACATTTTAACGTCAGGCAATTCTGTTTCCGGCTAAGCCTTAGAATTCACTGACAGGTTTGCGCTTCACTTCAACCAGTCGCGGACCTTTTCCACTGGCCACGATCAGCGGCAGGTCGCTTTCGGTCGCGCGGCTATAGGGCAGGCCCATCGCCTCGGCCAGGGCGCGCATATCTGGGGCGGAGGGCGTGCAGCCGACCACTTCCGCGCCGGCCTCTTTCATCGCCATCGCGATCTCGCCATAGCCTTCGTTGTTGAACACGACGAAGGTGATATCGAGATCTTCGTCATGCGCGGTGCGAAGCTCGCCGGGATGGAACATCAGCCCGCCATCGCCTGTCAGGCAGACGACGCGCGCCGTCGGATCGGCCAGCGCGGCGCCCACGGCGGCGCCGATCCCATAGCCCAACGCGCCGTACCCGGTGGCGGCGTTGAACCAGCCGTTCGGGCGGTCATGGCTGTAGAACAGGTTGCCCGCATAGGCGATCTGCGTGGAATCGCCCACGAAGATCGCGTTCGGCACGGCGTCGCGCAGTGCGGAGAGCAGGCGGACCTCGTCCTGATAATCCGCAGGCAGGGCCGCAAAGGCCGCTTTCCGCGCCGCCGCTGCCCGGGCAGGGCCATCCAGCGCGGGGGCCAGCGGGTGCAGCTTGGGCAGGATCTCTTTCGCGTCGGCCTGCAGCGTCAGCGCCGAGAAATGCCGCGCCAGCTGTGCGCCGTCGATATCGATGCGGATCATCCCCGACAAGGCTGGCAGCTGGCCATTCACGAACATGTCGTAATCGGTCGGGCCCAGTTCAGAGCCCACGACAAGCAGCTGGTCGGACTCGCGGATCAGGTCGCGTACCGGATCAAGGCTGGGCGAAGCGGGAACCGCGAGCGGATGGTTATGCATCAGACCGCGCGCATTGGTCGTCAGCACCACGGGCGCGCCCATCGCCTCGGCCAGTGCGGTCAGTTCGGGGCCCGCATCGCGACACCCGCCGCCGGCCAGAATCAGCGGCTTGCGCGACAGGCGCAGCCGGGCCTTGGCCTTGGCGGGATCGGGCTGCGGCGCGCCGGGCTTGGCCAGCGCCACGGCGGGCGGCGAGGGGACATTCATCAGATCGAGCGGGATCTCGACATGAACAGGCCCGCGTCGACCGGTGGTCAGCGCGCGGCCCGCATGGGCCAGCATGCCGGGCAGGGCATGCGGGTCTTCCAGATGCAATGCAGGGCCGACGATGCGGGTGATGGCGCGCTGATCGGGCAATTCGTGCAGATGGCCCAGACCCTTGCCCAGCGTATCGCGGCGATTGACGCCTGAGATGACCAGCAACGGCACGGAATCCGCCCGCGCCTGTGCCATCGGCGTCAGCGCGTTGGTGACGCCGGGACCAGTGATAACCAGCGCCACGCCGAAATGACCCGAAACGCGGGCATAGCCGTCGGCCATAAAACCGGCGCTGGCTTCGTGGCGGGGGGTGACGTGGCGGATGCCCGCGCCGGGAAGGGCGCGGTACAATTCGATCGTGTGGACGCCCGGGATCCCGAAGATCACCTCGACGCCTTCGGTTTTCAGCCAGTCAACAAGGGTTTGTGCGACAGTCTTCATGCTGCCTTCTGCATTGCATAAGCAGCAATGCGGGCGCAAGCCTCCTCGGTATCTGCATCGGACGCATTCAGCGCCACGCGCAGCCAACCTTCGAGCGCCGCGCCGAAAGAGGCGCCCGGCATCATCGCCACGTCGGTCTCGGCCAGAACATCCATCGCGAAGGCCTGCGAATCGTTCGACAGGGCGCGAATATCGATCAGCGCGAACATGCCGGCTTCGGGGCAATGCACCTTCAGACCCGCCACGCCGTCGAGCCGCTCTTTCAGAATGCGCGCGCGGCGGGCCATGCGCGCGGCCATGCCCTGCGCCAGAACCGGCTCGGCGGTCAGTGCCAGAGCGGTCATGTCGGCGATGAAGGGTTGCGAGCCGAAGAGCATCGTCTCCGACAGCGGCAGAGCGCGCGTGGTGAACTCGGCCGGACCGCAGGCCCAGCCCGAGCGGAAGCCCGGCGCGGCGTGGCTTTTGGAAATCGACGAGGTGACGATTGTGCGGTGCTCGAAAGCCGGATCGGCGAGCGCCGAGGTGAACGGGCGCCCGTCATGCGTCAGATCGCCGTAGACCTCGTCCGAGACGATCCAAAGATCGTGCTCCTCGGCCAAGGCCCCCAGCGCCGAGAGATCCTCGGGCGACAGGATCGCGCCGGTCGGGTTGTGCGGCGTGTTGAGAAAGATCACCCGGCTTTTCGGCGTGATGTGTTTCGCGACATCGGCCGCTTGCAGCCGGAACCCGTGTTCTGGGTCCAGCGCGACCGGAACCGGCACCGCGCCCGAGGCGCGGATCAGCCCTTCATAGGTTGCGTACATCGGGTCGCCCACCAGCACTTCGCAACCCGCTTCGCACAGGCTGCGGAACACCAGATAAAGCGAGGTCTGCGTCCCCGGAAGGCACAAGAACCGGTCATGACCAAAGCTGCGGCCCAGTCGCGCGCTGTAGCGCGCCGACAGCGCATCGAGCAGCGCGGATTCGCCGCGCCCGTTGGAATATCCGGTGCGTCCGGCCCGCATCGCGGCGCAGGCGCTGTCGATCAGCTCTTCGGGCGTGTCGACATCGGGCTCGCCGATGGTCAGGTTGATGACGCGGGCCCCGGCCTTGATCCGCGCCGAGGCGGCGTTGCTGAGAACCCATTTGTCCGAGCCAAGGCCGGCAAGCTGTTGAGTGACCGCGGCGTATTTCATGTCAAACCTCTGGCAGATCGAGTGAGAGAAGCCGCGAGAAAGCCTTGATCGCGATGGATCTCAGCTCGCCCGAGGCAAACTGGTCGGGCAGGGCGCCGGCTTCGACCCACAACCCGTCGAGAAGCGCGTTGCAGGCGATGGCAAGGCTTCTGGTGTCTTCGGTATCGCGTCCGGCACTGCGCAACGCATCGGACAGCATCGTCTCAAGCCGGTCGCGAAACCCGAGATAGGTGGACAGATGCACCGCACGCATCGCGGCGTCGCGGGGCACCAGCTGCATCGATGCGGCCCACAGGGCGACCGCGCGCGTATCGGTCACCGGGGGCGACACCGCGTTGCCGATGAACGCGGCCAGCCGGGCCAGCGGGTCGTCGGGCAGATCGTCGACGTTGCCCATGCTGGCCTCGGTCAGGCCGGTCATCAGCGTTTCATGCGCGGCGGCGACCAGCTCTTCCTTGGTGGCGAAATAGTGTCGGATCAGGCCCGGCGTGACGCCCGCGCGCGTGGCGATGGCGCGCACGGTGGCGGCCTGCGGGCCGCCCTCGGCGATCAGGTCCAGCGTCGCCTCGATCAGCGCGCTGCGTCGTGTTTCTTCGCCGACGCGCTGAAAGGGGCGACGGGTCGTCATGCGAGTTCGGCGCGCAGTACGGGCCGCGTCAGGCAGGTGGGGCCGCCTTCGCAGGCGATGCACAGCGCGTCGCCTTCGAAGACCTGCACCCGGCAGCCAGCGCCTTCCATCAGCGCGCGGGTTTTCGGGAAGCCATCGACCATCACAACGTCCTGCGGCTTGAGCATCAGCACGTTCAGGTTCAGCCCGCCCGAGGCCAGAAATTCGTCTTCCGGCGCGTGCAGCAGGGTCCAGCCGCGCGCGGTCAGATCGGCCCACATCGCGTAGGGCAAGAGCGGCGCATGGATCAGTCCCATTTTCGGCGCCAGCGGCGAGATCAGCGACATCAGGTGCAGGCAGGCCTCGGGGCCGGTCCAATAGGGCAGGTCATAGGCCACGACCGTATAGCCATGCGGTTCCAGAATCGCCCGCACCGCGTCGATCCCCGCCTGATTCGACCGCGCGCCGCGACCGATGGCCAGCGTGGTTTCGTCGATCCAGACGCAATCGCCCGATTCGACGCTCTGATCGCCCTGCAAACGGCCCAGAACCGGCACGCCAAGCGCCTCGTAGGCGGCGACATGCAGGTCCGGCTCGCCCCGGCGCAGCGGCTTGCCCATATTCAGCACAACCGCGCCTTTCGCGGTGACGAAGGACGGGTCCTGTACGAAAACCGCATCTGACATCGCGTCATCCTGTGACGGAATCCAGTGGATTTTCGCCCCGGAAGCGGCGACGATACCCGCAAGTTCGGCGTGCTGTGCCTCGGCGCGCCGGGGATCAAAGCCCGGACCGTAATGCCATTCAGCCGGATCGGCGGCGGCCATGGCAGGGCCAGGCGCCCGCATCATCACGCGGGCGAGGGGTTTCGAGCGATCTTCGGCACCAAAGGGCATGTTCTCACCGGGTAGCTAATTATACGCTTGCATAATTACGAAGGCTTTGGCCTTCTACAAGAACAAACTCACCACGGGCGCGACGAACAGCGCCGTATCGACAGGAGTCACGATGAAAACCTTCTTCCTCGCCACCACCGCCGCTGCCGCGCTGATCGCGTCGACCGCCGGCGCGCAGGAAACCGTCCGCGTGGGCATCGCCGCCGAGCCCTATCCGCCCTTCACCTCGCCCGACGCCGCCGGCAACTGGGTCGGCTGGGAAATCGAAATCATCAACGCGGTCTGCGACGCGGCCGAGATGACCTGCGAAATCACCCCGACAGCTTGGGATGGCATCATCCCCGCGCTGCTTTCGGGCCGGATCGACGCTATCATGGCGTCTATGTCGATCACCGCAGACCGCCTGCAGACGATCGATTTCTCGGATCCCTACTACAACACGCCCACCGTCATCGTCGCCCAGAACGGCGTCGAGATGGAGCCAACGCCCGAAGGTCTCGCCGGTATGATCCTCGGCGTGCAGGTCTCGACCATCCACCAGACCTATGCCCAGCAGTATTTCGAGGGCGAGACCGAACTGCGCACCTACCAGACGCAGGACGAAGCCAATCAGGACCTCGCCTCGGGACGTATCGACGCCGTGCAGGCCGACAGCCTGGCGATGGAAGATTTCCTGAACTCGGATGCGGGCGCCTGCTGTCACCTTGTCGGCGCCGTCGCGCATGACGAGGCGATCCTCGGCTCGGGCGTCGGCGTGGGCCTGCGCAAGGGCGAAGACGAACTGCGCGACCAGTTCAACGCCGGTATCGCCGCGATCCTCGAAGACGGAACCTATGACGAGATCACGTCGCGGTATTTCCAGACCTCGATCTACGGCAACTGATCCTTGCTTGACTGGTTGTACTCTGTGTGGCCGGGGCTTGAAGCCTCGGTCACGCTGCTGTCTCTCGAACCGCCGGGCTGGGGCGCCAACCTGCTGCGCGGCGCGCTCAATTCGCTGATCATCGCTTTGGGGGCTTTCGGGCTCGGGGGCGCGATCGGTATTTTCGGCGCGCTCGGCAAACTGGGCGGCGGACCGGTGACGCGCGATCTGCTGGCGGTCTACACCACGATCGTGCGCGCCGTGCCGGAACTCATCCTGATCCTGATCCTGTATTACGCGGGCACCGACCTGCTGAACCAGTTCCTGCGCCTTCTGGGCCAGCGCCCGATCGAGATTTCGGGCCTTGCCGCCGGGATTGGCGTGCTGGGGGTGGTGCAGGGCGCTTATGCGACCGAGGTTCTGCGCGGCGCCATCCAGTCCGTCCCGAGGGGGCAGCTTGAAGCCGCGCGCGCCTACGGCATGACCCGCGCGCAGACATTCCGGCGCGTGACCTTCCCGGCGATGCTGCCGCTGGCGCTGCCGGGGCTGTCGAACCTGTGGCTCATCGCCACCAAGGATACGGCGCTTCTGGCCATCGTCGGTTTCTCGGAACTGACGCTGGAAACCCGGCAGGCGGCGGGCGCCACGCGGGCCTATTTCACTTTCTTCCTTGCGGCGGGGGCGATCTATCTGCTGATGACGCTGGTGTCGGGGCGGATCTTCAACCGGATCGAAGCGCATTACCGGCGCGGTCAGGCGGGGGCCCGGGCATGAGGGACGCAGCATGAGAGAATGGCTCAAACCCCACCGGATCGGGCTCTTGGCCGTCGCGCTGGCGCTGGCCGTCTGGGCGGGCGTGTCGATGCGCTGGGACTGGATCCCGCGCTACGCAGAGCTGGGGATGGACGGGCTCTGGCGCACGTTATGGCTGCTGGGTGTGTCGATCCTGATCGGGTCGGCCATGGCGGTGCCGCTGGGGCTCGCGCAGGCATCGGGGCCGGCATGGCTGGCCGCGCCCGCGCGCTGGTTCTGCACGGTGATCCGCGGCACGCCGCTGCTACTGCAGATCTGGCTGATCTATTACGGGCTGGGCTCGCTCTTCCCGCAATATCCGTGGATCCGCCAATCCGAACTCTGGCCCTATCTGCGGCAGGGCTGGCCCTTCGCGCTGCTGGCCCTGTCCTTCAGCTTCGCGGGGTATGAGGGCGAGGTCATGCGCGGGGCGTTCAAATCCGTGCCGCATGGCCAGCTTGAAGCGGCGCGCGCCTATGGCTTCTCGCGCTTCGCGGTGTTCTGGCGGATCCAGTTGCCGCAAGCCATCGCGCGCGCCTTGCCGACCCTCGGGGGCGAGACGGTGCTGCAGCTGAAAGCCACGCCTCTGGTGGCGACGATCACCGTCATCGACATCTACGCGGTCGCCAGCCGCGTGCGGCAGGACACGTTCATCATCTACGAACCCCTCCTGCTGCTGGCGGTGATCTACATGGTCATCGCGGGGCTGATTGCGCTGGGATTCCGGCTGCTTGAAAACCGTTTCACACGGGGGCTCGGCGTCTGAGCCGCGTTAGCCCGGCGCCTGGGCACAACGGAGAAACCCAGCGGGGGCTGTCTGCCCCCTCTGGACACCCCCGAGGATATTTCGAGAACAAAGATGCAGGGTTAACCGAAGCTTAATGCCCATCTTTAATCCGAAAATATCCTCGGGGGGTGAATTTGGCGAAGCCAAAGA
>NZ_JAFKOK010000040.1 GCF_017303295.1 Rhodobacter sp. NTK016B
GTACGGCCGCCTTCACGGATAGCGAAGCGCAGCTTCTCTTCCATGGCGATCGGCGCGATCAGCGAGACTTCGAACTTCAGGTTGTCGCCCGGCATCACCATTTCGGTGCCTTCCGGCAGCTTCACGGTGCCGGTGACGTCCGTGGTGCGGAAGTAGAATTGCGGGCGGTAGTTCGCGAAGAACGGCGTGTGACGGCCGCCTTCTTCCTTGGTCAGGATATAGGCCTCGGCTTCGAACTCGGTGTGCGGGTTGACCGATTTCGGCTTGCACAGCACTTGGCCGCGCTCAACGCCGTCACGCTCGATGCCGCGCAGCAGGATGCCGACGTTGTCGCCCGCTTCCCCACGATCCAGCAGTTTGCGGAACATTTCCACGCCCGTGCAGGTCGACTTCTTGGTGTCGCGGATGCCGACGATTTCGACTTCGTCGCCAACGTTGATCACGCCACGCTCGACACGGCCGGTCACAACGGTGCCGCGGCCCGAGATCGAGAACACGTCTTCGATCGGCATCAGGAACGGCTGATCCACGGCGCGCGCGGGCGTCGGGATGTATTCGTCGACGGCTTTCATCAGCTCGTGGATCGAATCTTCGCCGATTTCCTTCATCTCGCCCATCATCGCCTGGAAGGCCGAGCCCTTGATGATCGGGGTGTCGTCGCCCGGATACTCGTACGAGCTCAGCAGCTCGCGCAGTTCCATTTCGACCAGCTCGATCAGCTCTTCGTCGTCAACAAGGTCAACCTTGTTCATGTAGACAACGATGTAAGGGATACCGACCTGACGGCCGAGCAGGATGTGCTCGCGCGTCTGGGGCATCGGGCCGTCCGAAGCAGCGCAGACCAGGATCGCGCCGTCCATCTGGGCGGCACCGGTGATCATGTTCTTGACGTAGTCGGCGTGGCCGGGGCAGTCGACGTGGGCGTAGTGACGCGACTCGGTCTCGTACTCGACATGGGCGGTCGAGATGGTGATGCCGCGGGCCTTCTCTTCGGGCGCGCCGTCGATCTGGTCGTAGGCGCGGAAGTCGCCGTAGTACTTGGTGATTGCCGCGGTCAGCGTCGTCTTGCCGTGGTCAACGTGGCCAATCGTGCCGATGTTGACGTGCGGTTTGTTACGTTCAAACTTTGCCTTCGCCATGATGGC
>NZ_JAFKOK010000041.1 GCF_017303295.1 Rhodobacter sp. NTK016B
GCGCGGGTTCGGCCTCGGTTGTGGCGGCGGTTGCGGGGCGCGAGGGGATCGCGCCTTGGGTGAAATCCTCGAACGCGCTGCCAAGCGCGGCGGGGGCCGACGCGGCGCCACCGGCGATCCGGATCTCGGGATCGGTGGGCAGCAGCGCGGCCAGAACCGTGCCATGCGCCATCACCGAGACCGCGCCGGTGAGCAACGCGGCGCGCCAGGTCAGGCCGGTGCGCAGGGCTTGGGTCGGAAGGGGCATCAGGCTTGCCTCATCAATCGGCTGAAAAGGACCAGAAAGGGTGGCACAGAGGCGGCATCGTCGATCCCGGGTGTCGGATTTGTGAAATGTCTGGTCATTCTGCCCCCGCCTCAGTCGCGGCCCCGGGTTGTCCGCGCTCGCCCAGAAGCACGATCCGTTCAGCCCCGCCTGCGCTCAGGGCCGAGGCCAGATCGACCAGCGTTGCGGCAGGCACGCTGCGGTCGGGCAGGATGCGCGCGACGCGCGGCTCGGACAGGGTCGCGAGATAGGCCTCGGCATCGGTCTCGGCGCCGCCATGACGCAGCGTGCCGTCTTCCATCAGCACCAGCGCCTCGGGCGGGGCCTGCACCTCGAGATCGGCGATGCGCACCAGCGCGATCCCGTCGCCGGGCGCGGGTGCGATCGAGCCCGCGATCAGGAAGAAGATCAGCATCAGGAACACGACATTGATCAGGCCGATCGTCG
>NZ_JAFKOK010000042.1 GCF_017303295.1 Rhodobacter sp. NTK016B
GGCGAGCCCCAGGAACAGCGAGGCGGCCTTGCGGCGCAGAGGGAGGGCGGAGAGGGAAACGGGGCTGTGCATGGGAAACTCCTGTGACGAAAAAAGGGGGCCGCGGGGCAAGCGGGGAGAGGCCCCGCGGCTCAGGATCCGGGCGCTGGGTCCGGGCGGAGGGGAAGCCGTCCGGACCGGATCGACGCTTACTGCTGGACGATGGCGACGACGTTGTCCGACCCGGCCTGGGTAACGCTGGCCGAGCTGCCGCCGCCCTGGATCACGGCGGTGACGTTGCGGCGGCCATACTGGCGCACGGTGGCGTCGTTATCGTCGCCATACTGGCTGACGCCGGCGACGTTGCGGCGGCCCCATTGGTCGACATCGGCCATGTTGTTGTCGCCGGTCTGGCCGACGAAGGCCTCGTTGCGGCGGCCGTCCTGGGTGGCGATGGCGATGTTCGAGCGGCCGTCCTGGATCACCGAGAGGCGCTGGCGATAGCCCGACTGGCCGCCGCCGATCTGGTTGTTGTAGCCGTATTGCT
>NZ_JAFKOK010000043.1 GCF_017303295.1 Rhodobacter sp. NTK016B
CAGGAAAGAACCCTCGTATTCCAATCGCTTGCACCGTTCGCGCAGAGGGGTGGGGCGGGTGTTATCGGATAACCGGCCCCCGGTTATCGCCCTGCCGTCCGGCGTTTTTGTCTGTCCCGGGGGGCGGGGGCAGATTGGGTTCATCGGAAGCGCCCAACGCCTCCCGGCCCAACGCCTCCCGATCGTCACAAGACGCACAAACCCGACACACCAACCCCCGGCCCGATCCAGACGGCCCCCCATTCCGGAGACCAAATCATGTTCGCCAAGACCTTTAAGACCGCCATCCTCGCCACCCTGATCGGCACCGTCGCCCTGCCGGCGCTCGCCACCGGCGGCCACCGCGTCCGCGTCGAGCAATACGGCTACAACAACCAGATCGGCGGCGGCCAGTCGGGCTATCGCCAGCG
>NZ_JAFKOK010000044.1 GCF_017303295.1 Rhodobacter sp. NTK016B
GTGTCGCGGGTCTTCGCCGTCACCCAGATCAGGGTGCGCGAGACGATGCCCGTGCGGGCTTCCAGCTCGGTCAGTTCGGCAGAGGTGAGGCTCAGCATCAGAACACCTGTTGAAGCGTGAGCATGCCGGCAGAGACGTGGTCCAGCTCGCGCATGCCGGGCTGATAATTGATCACCTGCGCACGCATCACCGGGCGGACCAGCTTGACTTCAAGCCCAGTGGTTATTTGGGGCGGCAACCAGGGCTCGACCTCGAAGAAATCGGCATAGCCACCCCCAAAGGAAGTCACGCCGGTGACGGCCCGGAACAGGTAGGGCACATCGGAAACCGTGACGCCCAGATAGTCCCCCGGCGTGATCGTGTAGCGCCCCGGCAAACCATCGAGGCGCAGGCTGACGCCGTC
>NZ_JAFKOK010000045.1 GCF_017303295.1 Rhodobacter sp. NTK016B
ACAGTGACAGCGCCGTGCTGACCGCTGGTGTGGATTACGAGGTCAACCAGCCCCAGGGCTGGATTCGCGGCCTCGTGAACACGGCCGAGTTCTCGGTCACGGTCTCGATCACCGCCTATCCCGCTCGCGTGGACATGGTGACGTTCACGCCTTGGGAACGAGCCTATCAGGTCTGGAAGGGCACCGAGCGGATCCTCGACCCCGATCTGTGGGGGCCCGACGAAAAGACCATCGGCTCGAATGGCCGGGTCGAGGTCGTGCGGGTGCTGGTCACCTATAACCAGATCGAGATCCTCGACCGCACGCTGGCCGAGCGCCAGTCTGTTCGCCCGCGCCGGCACGTCGCCGGGCTGGACGAGCTTCGCCGCCACAACGCCGGGGTCATGGCGCCGG
>NZ_JAFKOK010000046.1 GCF_017303295.1 Rhodobacter sp. NTK016B
CCCTTTCCCCCAAGGCCCTTTTCGTCGCCGCCGCCCTTGCCGTGCCCGCCACGCTGCCGCTGGCCGCCCCGGCGCAGGCCTCGGGCGCGCTGTCGATCAATATCGCGCCGTCGAATGCCCGCGAGGCCCAACTCCTGCGCCTCGGCCTGGCCGCCTATGCCCTGCATCACGACATCGAGACCAACGGCCATGTCACCCAGCAAGGCGCCCATAACGCCGCCGGCATCGCCCAGGGCGCCACCGATCAGGCGATCATCCATCAGGACGGCACCGGCCATACCGGCACCGTCTCGCAAACCGGCGGCCACAACGCCTATGGCCTCTTCCAGTTCGGACAGAACACAACCTCCCACGTCGCGCAGTCCGGCGGACAAACAGGCCT
>NZ_JAFKOK010000047.1 GCF_017303295.1 Rhodobacter sp. NTK016B
CGCGCCCTCGGCCTCGATCCGGCAGGGCGGCGATTTCGAGGCCCGGCCCGGTCAGCGCGTCACCATCGCCGAGACCGAGCTGGTCGGCCCCCGCGCGGGCCAACAGGTCGAGCTCGCCATCCGCTATGGCGGCGAGCGCCAGAGCTGCCGCCAGCCCGCGCTCTAACCCGCGCGCCGATCCTTCCCTCCAACGCGGTCCGGCGCCTGATTTTCAGCACCCAGACCTTTCCCGCCGGACCGCAGATATTTGCAAAGGACCAGACCCATGACCGCCGTTTCCAAAACCCTTTCCCGCAAGACCGTTTCCCCCAAGGCCCTTTCCCCCAAGGCCCTTTTCGTCGCCGCCGCCCTTGCCGTGCCCGCCACGCT
>NZ_JAFKOK010000048.1 GCF_017303295.1 Rhodobacter sp. NTK016B
CACGCCGAAGCGCAGATCCGGGGCGCATGGCGCGTCGAGCGCTCGGTGCTGATGTCGACCCGGGCCGCGAATGAGGTGGGGCGCCTTGCGGCCTGCGGCTGCACCGCGCTCGCACCCACGGTCCAGATCGCCGAGGCCGCGCATGCAAGGGTGCTGAACGATGACACGCCCGACCCGCTGGACCGCGTCTTCTGGGACGCCTGGTCTCAGCCAATCCTGAACGTCGCGGCGCTGATCGCCATTCCGGATATCCCGGGCTGGGATCGCTGCCCGATGGTCTGGCGCGATCTCCGCTTTGCGCTTGCCCATAACCTGCCGGTGCATGTGTACGGGGGGCTGCAACCGTGATCCGCGACGATCC
>NZ_JAFKOK010000049.1 GCF_017303295.1 Rhodobacter sp. NTK016B
GGCGCGATCCCCTCGCGCCCCGCAACCGCCGCCACAACCGAGGCCGAACCCGCGCCCGACGCGCCCTTGCCCGAACCCGCACCGGCCAGCGCCTCCGAACCCGCGCCGCGCAGCGAAACACGCGAAACGGCGCCCGACAGCGCTGCGCCCTCGGGCCTCGTTGCCGCCGGGGCCGCGCCCAACACGCCGCTCGCCGCGCTCGACGCGCCCAGCCTCGTGCCCCATGTGCTGACTCCAACCCAGACCCCGGCCGAGCCGGTCGAAACCACGCCGCCCGAGCCCGCCGCGCCCTCGGGCTTTGCCCCCGCGCAACGCGTCGCGCC
>NZ_JAFKOK010000004.1 GCF_017303295.1 Rhodobacter sp. NTK016B
AATATCCTCGGGGGTGAATTGGCCGCAGGCCAAGAGGGGGCAGACAGCCCCCTGAACCAATTAACATTCAGAGCGCGGCCTGAAGCCGGTCCATCAGCGTGCCGATCTGCGCGACATCCGCATTGGCAAAGGCGATGCGCATTTCTGTGGCGCCTGAATTGTCGCCCTCGGGCCGGAACATGGTGCCCGGTAGCAACAGCACGCCTGCCTCGGCCAGCAATCGTTTGGCCACGTCCGGTGAGGCTGCGTCATAGGGGTGGCGGGCATACGCGAAATAGGCGCCGCAGCCCAGAAGCGTCCAGCCGTCGAGCCTTTTGAAGCCGTCGAGCATTGCCGCGCGGCGTCGCAGGATCTCGGCGCGTTCCCCGGCGAGCCAGTCTTCGAGGTTCTCCAACCCCCAAAGCGCGGCCATTTGCCCGGGCCCCGAGACGCAGATCGTCACCGTGTCGAGGAATTTCTCGATCTCGGCCAGCCTTGCGGGCGAGGCGGCGATGGCGCCGACGCGGTGGCCGGTCAACCTGTAGGCTTTCGAGAAGCTGTAGAGATGGATGAAGGTGTCGTCCCAGTCGGGATCGGCGAACAGGCCATGCGGCGGGCCGTCTTGCGTATGAAAGTCACGGTACGTCTCGTCGACGATCAGCGCGATACCGTGGCGCCGGGCGAGGTCCGCGAAGGCCGCGAGAAGCTCGGGCGGGTATTCCACGCCGCCCGGATTGTTGGGTGAAACCAGCGTGATCGCTTTGGTGCGCGGGGTGATCAGCCCCTCGGCTCGCTCTGGATCGGGCAGCAGGTCGGCACCGGTCGGCAGCGCCACGGCCTCGACCCCGGTCATCGACAGCCACATGACGTGGTTGAAATACCACGGCGCGGGCAGGATCACCGCGTCGCCCGGCCCGGCGAGCGTGGCGATCGCGGCGCAGAAGGCCTGATTGCAGCCCGAGGTCAGCGCGACGTGGTCGGTGGTGACCGTGCCGCCATAAAGGGCCGCGATCCGCGCCGCCAGCCGCTCGCGCAGCGGGCCGTTGCCCAGCACGGGCGAGTAGAGATGCACCTCGGGATCCTGCTCCATCGCGCGGGCCATGGCCTGACGCATCGCGGCGGGCGGCGGGTCGACGGGCGCTGCCTGCGAGAGGTTCATCAGCGGCAGCCCGTCGGGCAGCGGGGTCTCGTTGAGCCAGCGGCGGGCCTCCATCACCGGCGGTGCGAAGGTCTGGGCAAAGGCGGGGTTCAGGATCAGGGACATCGGCTTCTCATCGGCTGCGCGGCAAGACTGCCGCAGGGTCTGTGGTCGCGCAAGCGGTCACAGCAAAGGGGCGAGGGTCATCGGCGCAAGGCGCGCCAAAGGCCCAAAAACGTGGCACAGGCGAGCGCGATGGTCAGCGCCGGCGGTACGGGCGTGCCTTGGGTCGCCGCGAGCGCCACCGCGCCCAGCCCCCAGCCGCCGAAGACCGCATGGCCGATGGCAGCCGGGCGGCCCAGCTCGGTGCGGTTGCGCGCCATCCAGCCCATCATGAACAGCACCAGCATCCCGGACCCGGCCAGCACATTGGCCCCCGCGACACCCGCGAAGGGCCATAGCGGCGACCACGTGCCCCAAGGCCACAGCATCCACAGCGCCGCAAGCACCCCGGCAAGGGTGGTCATTGCCGCCCAAAGTCCCCGCTCGGTCGCGGGCGGGGTGCGGCCCTTGCGCAAATCCTTCGATTTCAGCATTTCCAGCACTGCCCAGACCGACAGCACCGTGCTCAGCAGCGCCAGCACCCACGGCACCGGGCTGCTCCAGTCGGCGATGGGGCGGTGGAACAGACCCAGCAGAACCAGCATCGGCGCAAGGCCGGTGGCGACGGTGCCCAGCCCGAAGCGGATGCGTGCGAGCGAGGGCGCGCGCATGATCGTGACCAGAACGGCGACCGCCGCCAGCGCCATCGCGCCCGCAAGCCGGATCGCCAGAGCGGGCGCGTCCCAGCCAAGGCTGCCGGGTAATGCGCCGCCCCAGATCAGCGACCCCACCAGCCCGGCGGCTGCAGACAGCGCCAGCGTGCGGCGGGTGCGGGGGGGATAGGGGGCCAGCGGATCCGCGAAAAGGCGCGCGAAGAGAGCGGCGAGGCCGAAAAACAGCGCCAGTGCGCTGAGCAGGATGAAAAGCGTCACGGGTCCGTATCCGTCCAGAGGTCGCGCGCACGCTAGTGGCCCGGGCAGGGCGGCGCAAGCGGATGCGGGCGATAACGGCGGGCGGCGCAGCCCTTGCCAAGTCGGGCAACCTGCCGCATGTGAAAGGCCAACCAACCGGAGCCTGCCATGACCCCTGCCGCGCGTGAAGCCGCCGCGATGATCCTGCTCGACCGCTGGCTCGAAGGTCAGCCGCTCGAAGCTGCCCTGACCAACTGGGCCCGGGCGAGCCGCTTCGCCGGGTCGGGCGACCGCGAGGCGGTGCGCGATCTGGTGTTTCAGGCCGTCCGCCGCCGCCGCTCGGCTGCGGCTCTGGGGCAGGGCGAGACCGGGCGGGCGATGCTGCTGGGTCTTGCGCGGGCGGCGGGGCGTGACCTGTCGGGCTGGAACGGCGAGGGTCACGCGCCCTCGGCGCTGACGGATGATGAACGCGCGCTCTTGGCCGCGCCTGTGCCCGATCTGCCGCGCGGTGTGGGCCTTGATTGCCCGGACTGGTTGCTGCCGGCCTTCGATGCCGCGCTGGGGGATCAGGCGGATGATGTGCTGCGGCTCATGCAGGATCGCGCACCGGTTTTCCTGCGCGTCAATCGCGCCCGCAGCACACCCGAGAAGGTCGCGCGCGATCTGGCCGGGGACGGGATCGAAACCCGCCCGCATCCGCTCGCCGAAACCGCGCTGGAGGTCACCGCCCATCCGCGCCGTCTGCGCAACGCCAAGCCGATGGCCGAGGGCGAGATCGAGCTTCAGGATGTCGCCAGTCAGGCCGTCGCCTTGGCTTTTGCGCGGCAGGCCAGTGAGCTTTCGGTGACCAAGGTGCTGGATTACTGCGCGGGCGGCGGTGGTAAGTCTCTGGCGCTCGCGGCTGAGGGGCTTGGCGTCAGCGCGCATGATATCGATCCGCGCCGCATGGCCGATCTGCCCGCGCGTGCCAAACGCGCCGGGGCCACGATTCGTGTTCTGCAGGATCCGCCCACCGGCGCTTGGCCGGCGATCTTCGCCGATGCGCCCTGTTCTGGGTCGGGCAGCTGGCGCCGCGCGCCCGAGGCGAAATGGGCCTTCACGGCGGAGCGTCTGGACGAATTGCAGCGGATACAGGACAGCATCCTTGATCGCTGCGCCGAGCTGACCGCGCCGGGCGGGATCCTGGGCTATGCGACCTGTTCGCTGTTTCGCGCCGAAGACGAAGAGCGCGTGGCGGCGTTTCTGCAGCGCCAGCCGGGATGGCAGCGGCTGTCCGAGCTGCGCCTGTCGCCGCTTGACGGCGGGGACGGTTTTTTTCTGGCGGTGTTGCGCAAAGCTTGAGACCATGGCGGAATTTGGTGAAGCAACCCTTGGTGGTGTGCTGAGCCGTTAACACTGCTTTAACTGTATCACTCGACACTCGCCGTCATGCCCGTGCCTGTAGAGCAAATCGCAGTCGATACCCAAGCCCCTCTCCGACGCGGAGAGCGGGACGGCGCGGTCGGTCCCGCTGCTTTCATCGCGCCGCTTGTCCGGCTGGTGCCGGTGGCGCGCGTTCTGGCGTTTCTGGGGGTCGGGCTGGGGCTGTGCAGCGGTGTTCTGGCCATCGCAGGCAAACCGGTGGCGGTGCTGGTTGTCTCCGCGGCGGCGGTCAGCATGCTGGTTCTGGCCACGATTGCCAGCTTCGCCGCGCGGCGTTCCCGAAAACGGCGCGGCCGCGTCAGTGCCGATCTGGCGCGTGCCATGGCTGATGATCCGGACCCTATCGTCGTGACCGACCCGCAAGGCGGGGTTTGTGCGGTTAACGTGGCGGCTGCCGATCAGGCCGATCCGGTCGACCGGATGCGGCCCTGGTGCGTGTCGCCTGACGGCATGCGCGATTCACTGCTCGCCGAAGCCGCGCGGATCGGGTCGGCCTCGCGCGAATTCTGGCGCCGCGCCAGCGGTTTGCGGGTTACCTGCCACCATGCCGACCGCGCTCTGGGCGAGGGCGTCATCGTCTGGCGTTTCACCCCTATCCGGCGCGGCGGGGGGCGGTCGCTCGATGCGCTCGGACTGGCGGTGTTCGCGGTCGATACGCAGGGCGTCCATCCCAATGCCGCCGCGCTGTCGCTTCTGGGTGGTGATCCGGAAAAGGCGTGCTCGCTGCTTGAGAATGTCGAGCTGCCGCAGCACGGGCGGCGACCGGATGAACCGGCGGCCCCGGTGATGCTGAATCTCCCCGATGGCCGGAGCGTGCAGATCGTGCCGCTCAGCCCGGGCGATGCAAGTGACGGACAGGGACGCGACTTCATGCTGCTGCCCGCGCCGCCCGCCGCAGATATCCAGGCCGCACCACCCGAATCCGCTTTCGAGGATATTCCCGTGGCGCTGCTGCGGATCGGCCCCGATGGCCGCATCGGTCAGGGCAACCGCCACGCGCGTACGCTTCTGGGGCTCGAACCCGACGGACATCAATGGTTCTCGGAAGTGGTCGAGGGGCTCGGGCGCCCGGTCAACGACTGGCTCGACGATGCGCGGCTTGGTAGCGCGCTGGGACGGCCAGAGGTCCTGAGGGCCACGCTGCCCACGCAGGAAACCTTCGTGCAGGTCATCCTGCGGCGCGCGCATGACGGTGCCGATAGCGGTGCGCTGGTGGCGGTGATCTCGGACGCGACCGAGCTCAAGACGCTCGAGGGGCGGTTCGTGCAGAGCCAGAAGATGCAGGCGATCGGCCAGCTCGCAGGCGGAATCGCGCATGATTTCAACAACCTGCTAACCGCGATTGCCGGGCATTGTGACCTGCTCTTGCTCAACCGCGACCGTTTCGATCCCGATTACAGCGACCTGCTGCAGATCCATCAGAACACCAACCGCGCCGCCGCGTTGGTGCGTCAGCTTCTGGCGTTCTCGCGCAAGCAATCGCTCACCCCCGAGATTGTCGGCGTCGAAAACATGCTCGAGGATCTCACCCACCTGCTGACCCGGCTGGTGGGCGAGCGTATCAGCCTCGACCTGCGCCATCATCCGAAGGTGGGGGCGGTCCGGGCCGATAAACGCCAGCTCGAACAGGTGATCCTGAACCTTGTCGTCAATGCCCGCGATGCGATGCCGATGGGCGGCACGATCAAGATCGAAACCGAAAAGTGCCAGCTGACCGCCGAGCAGGAGGTCGGCCGCGCCCGTCTGCCCAAGGGCGATTACGTCCTGATCCGCGTGATCGATCAAGGGCTGGGCATTTCCGCCGACGTCATCGAGAAGATCTTCGAGCCCTTCTTCACCACCAAAAAATTGGGCGAGGGGACGGGGCTGGGCCTGTCGACGGCCTATGGCATCGTCAAGCAGATGGGCGGCTATATCTTTGCCGATTCCGTCGAAGGGGCGGGCACGACCTTTACGCTCTATTTCGGGGCGCTCGGGGATCTGCCGGAGCAACAGCAGGGCGCCCGGTCCGCCGGTGGCGCGTCCCATGCCGATGACCTCGACAATCTGGATGCCGGTCACGGGTTTTCGGTGCACGACACGCTGGCCGAGCTTGACCGCGCCGCGGTCGAGCCCAAACCCAACTCCGGGTCCCGCACCCTTGTCCAGCGTCCTCAATCGACTCAGGGCGCGTTCCACGGCGAGTCCATTCTGCTGGTCGAGGACGAAGCGCCGGTGCGCGCCTTCGCCGCGCGTGCCCTCCGGCTGCAGGGCTATCAGGTTTTCGAGGCGCAGGATGGTGAGCAGGCGCTCGAATTTCTCGCGGATTCGGCGCTGCGCGTCGATCTCTTCGTGTCGGACGTGGTGATGCCCGGTATCGACGGGCCGGGCTGGGTGGCCAAGGCGCTGGCCGACCGTCCGGGGACGCCCGTGCTGTTCATGTCGGGCTATACCGAGGATGCGCTGCGCACCACGATCAGCGGTATTCCCGGCGCGGTCTTCCTGGGCAAGCCCTTCTCGCTCAAGGAATTGAGTGAAACCATCGCCGGGCAGCTTGCCCCGGCCGAGGTCGCGTCCCGGTCGTGACCCGTCGCGCGTGGTCCTTGCACCGCGCGCCCGGACTGTTAGGAAAGGCGCCGACATCCCAATATCGGACCTTGCCGTGACAAACCCGCTCGCCGCCCGTATCCGCCACGTGATCGACACCAAGACCAAGCCGCTCGGCGCGCTCGGTCGGATCGAGACCTTGGCCGAACAGATCGCGCTTCTGCAGGGGACCGAGGCGCCCCGCATGACCCAGTGCACGCTGACCATCTTCGCCGGCGATCACGGCATCGCCGAGACCGGCGTGTCGGCCTTTCCTCAGGAAGTCACGCCGCAGATGGTGATGAATTTTCTGTCGGGCGGGGCCGCCGCAAACGTCTTTGCCAGCGTCAACGGTGTTGCTTTGCAGGTGGTGGATGCGGGCGTCGCGGGCGAGCGGATCGAGCATCCGCAGCTTGTCGACCGCCGCATTGCCGCGGGCACCAAGAATTTCCTCGACAGCCCGGCGATGACGCCCGAACAGGCGCAGCAGGCGCTCGATCACGGCGCGGGCGTGGCTCATGCGGCGGCGGGCGAGGCGCTGGCCTTCGGCGAGATGGGCATCGCCAATACCGCGACCGCCGCCGCTTTGGCGCATAAGCTGACCGGTCGGCCGCTTGCGGATCTTGTCGGGCGGGGCACCGGGCTGGATGATGCCGGGCTCAACCGCAAGCTCGACATCCTGACCCGCGCCACGGCGCGCACCGGCGCGCTGACGCCCGAACAGGCGATGGCGGAATATGGCGGCTTCGAGATCAACATGATCGCGGGCGCGATGATCGAGACCGCGCGCGAGAACCGCGTGGTGATCGTCGATGGTTTCATCGCCAGCGTCGCGGCGCTTCTGGCCACCAAGCTGCAGCCCGATACCCGCCGCGCCATGGTCTTTGCCCATCGCTCGCACGAATCCGGTCACCGGGCGGTGCTGGAGGAACTCGACGCCGACCCGCTTCTGACGCTCGACATGCGGCTGGGCGAGGGGACGGGCGCGCTGCTGGCATGGCCGCTGCTGAAAGCCGCCGCCGCGATGATGACCGACATGGCCAGCTTCGAGACCGCTGGCGTCTCGAACCGCGACTGATCCGGTGCGCGAGGCCCGCGCCGCGCTGGCTTTCCTGACCCGGCTGCCCGCCGGGCCGCTCGACAGTGCGGATTTCGCACGCGCGCCCGCATGGTTCACGGCGGTGGGGCTGGGGCTGGGCATCGCCTCGGCCGGGATCTGGTGGCTCGCCGCGTGGGCCTGGCCGCCGGTTCTGGCCGCCTTGGCCGCCGTCGCGGCGTTGCTCACTATGACCGGCGCGCTGCACGAGGACGGGCTGGCCGATACCTTCGACGGCCTCGGCTCGGGCCGCCCGACCGAGCGTGCGCTCGAGATCATGCGCGACAGCCGGATCGGCAGTTTCGGCGCCATCGCCCTCGGCATCGTACTGGCCGCGCGAGTCGCGGCGCTGGCCGCGCTCGGGCTGGGCGCGCCGGTCGCGCTGATCGCCGGGCAGGCGCTCAGCCGTGCGGGTATGACGCTGATGCTGCGGCGCGGCCCCTATGTGCGCGCCACGGGTGCAGCGACCGGCATGACCGGCCCGTTGGGCGCGCATCGCTGGGCGCTGATCGTGGCCGTCGCGCTTGCGATCCTGATCGTCTTTGTCACGCTGGGCTGGGCGGTACTGGGTGGCCTTGCGGGCCTTGTCGTCGCGCAGGTGGCGATCCGCGGCTGGGCCGTGAAACGACTGGGCGGCATCACCGGCGATATTCTGGGCGCGTCGCAGGGGCTGGGCGATCTGGGCTTTCTTCTGGGATTGTTGGCATGTCTGTGATTCTCCTGCGGCACACGAAACCCGATGTGATCGAGGGCACCTGTTACGGTCGCACCGATCTGGGCCTTCGGGCCTGTTTCGACGACACCGCGATCCGCATCGCCGCCGAACTTCCGCCCGTTGAGCGCATCCTGTCTTCGCCCCTGTCGCGCTGTCAGCGTCTGGCCCATGCCATTGCCGAGGCGCGGGGCCTGCCGGTCGAAACCGATGCACGCTTTGTCGAGATGGATTTCGGCCGGTGGGAAGGCATCGCGTGGTCCGAGATCCCGCGCCCGGAAATTGACGCTTGGCGCGACGATTTTCTGGATGCGCGCCCGCATGGCGGCGAAAGCGTCCGCGATCTGCGCGAGCGCACACGCGCGGGCCTTGATGCCGTGGTCGAAGGGCCGGTTCCCGCGCTGGTCGTTACCCATGCGGGTGTAATCAAGGCCGCGCTGGCGCTGTCGGGGCAGGCGGATGGATGGGATGCGCAGACCGAATTCGGCCATTGGCGGAGGCTCGCATGGCCCGCGCCGTAACGCTGGTTCTGGGCGGCGCGCGCTCGGGCAAAAGCGCGCTGGCCGAGCGTATCGTGCTGCAGGCGGGCGGCGCGCCGGTCTATGTCGCTACCGCGCAGGCCTGGGATGACGAGATGCGCGCGCGCATCGCGCAGCATCGGGCACAGCGGGACGGGCAGGGCTGGGAGACGCGCGAGGCGCCGCTCGATCTGTCCGGCGTGCTGGCGGATCTCGATCCCGGACGCCCGGTGCTGATCGACTGCCTGACGCTCTGGCTGACCAATCACCTGCTGGCCGAGCATGCCATCGACGCGCAGGTCGAGGGCCTGATCGGCGCGCTGCACGCGCGTCCGGGCGTGACGGTGCTGGTCGCGAATGAGGTGGGTCTTGGCATCGTGCCCGACAATGCGCTGGCCCGGGCGTTCCGCGACCATGCGGGGCGCACCAATCAGCGTATCGCGGCCATTTCCGATACCGTGGTCTTCACCGCCGCCGGTCTGCCGATGGTGCTGAAAGGCGCGCTGCCGCCGGCGATCTGAGCGCGCGCCCTTGACCTTCGGCGCCCGTCGCAGACACGATGCGCCAAATCCAGCCCGGAGGCGCGGCGCATGACCGACGACACCCCCCTTGAGACCCTCACCGATTACGCGTGGCTCCCGCCGGAGATCCGCGATTTCATCGCCCGGACCGAGGCCGCCTATCCCCCCGACGCGGTGAATTTCTCGATCAGTGAGCAGCGCGCCTTCTATGACAAGCTGTGCGCCGATTTCGATCAGCCCCATCCGCCCGGCCTGACGACCGAGGATCTCACCATCGCCGATATCCCCTGTCGCCGCTACACGCCGACCTGGCCCAAAGGCGGGGTGACGGGGATCTATTTCCACGGTGGCGGCTTCGTGGTGGGCGGGCTTGAAAGCCACGATGCCATCGTCGCCGAACTGGCCGAGCGCGCAGGGCTCACGATGATTGCCGTCGATTACCGGCTGGTCCCCGAGCACCGCCACCCCGCCGCCTATCTGGATTGCCTTGCCGTGGTCGATGCGGTGCCGGGGCCCAAGGTGCTGGCAGGCGACAGCGCGGGCGGGACGCTGGCGGCGTCGATCAGCGCGGCGCGCCCGGGGCTGGCGGGGCAGGTGCTGATCTATCCCGGTCTGGGGGGCGAGGGGCTGCCCAGCTTCACCCGCCACGCCAAAGCCCCGATGCTGAGCGCTGATGAATGCCGCTATTACGAGACGGTGCGTTATGACGGCCCGGTGCCGGTGGGCGACGTGACCGCGCGCCCGCTCGATGCTGAGGAATACGGCGATCTGCCCTCTACCGCGATCTTTACCGCCGAGGCCGATCCGCTGGCCTCGGGCGGCGTCGAATACGCCGCGCGGCTGGCCGAAGCGGGCGTGGACGTGTCGCTGATCGAAGAGCCGGGCATGGTGCATGGCTATCTGCGCGCGCGGCATATGTCGCCCGGCGCGGCGCAGTCCTTTGTCCGCATCGCCGGGGCGCTCGATCACTTCGCCGCGCAGGCCATCGGCGCATGAAAAAAGGGGCCCCGCGGGGCCCCTTCGCGTTCAGGTGTCGTTTCGCTCAGTAGCGCACGACGGTTTCGAAATTCTCGGGCAGTTCCACGTCGGGATTCAGGATCTCGACCAGATCGAAGCTGAAGGACGCCGAGGTGCCGTCTTCCGAGATCTCGCCTGTCGACGAGACGACTTCGGCACCGGCCACGCGGATGGTGAAGGAATGGCCTTCCAGCATCGGGCGCATCATCGCCGCCATCTGCGGGTCGTTGCGCATTTCGGCGCCCTGCGCGCCCATTTCGCCGATCGGGAAGGTCACGCGCACGGTGCCGTCGCCCAGATCCTCGGCGGTGGGCGAAGGCTCGCCCGGCTCGCTTTCGAAGACCTCGGCAAAGGTGCCAGAGGTCATCACGTCGCAGCGCGCGGTTTCGCCCTCGACGGTCAGCGTGCCGCCCTCATCCTCGGGGCAAAAGGACGCGCCGCCGCCCATCATCTCAAGCATTTGCTGCTGAACGGTCATGTGGCCCGAAACGCTGGCCTGATCGGCGCCTTCGATCGTGGCGGTCATATCAACGTCGACGCAGGCGGAAAGCGCCATCGCGCCAACCAGCGCCGCAGCTTGGATCATACGCATTGAAATCTCCCTTAGCGAAATGATTTGGCGCCAGCCTAAACGCGGGGCAGGGCGGGTGCCAGAGACAATAAGTCGGCGCAGGCGCAACCGGCGTTCAATTGCCGGTTGCCGCCGCGTGACCATGGCACACGCGCTGACCGGGCCAGTTTACCCGGTAATCTGCTCGCGCAGAATCGCCGCCGTCATCGAGATCAGCAGGTAGATCCCGGCAAAGATCAGGAAGGCGAGCGCGGTGTTTTCGAAGGCGCGCGGATAGGTGGGCTCGTCCGGCGCCACAGGGCTCACGCCCAGCGACAGATAGCGCACCTGGCGATTGGCCTCGATCCGGGCGGCTTCGAGTTGCTGCATCGCTTGCGCCAGCAGCATCTGCCGCGTCGCCACATCGGATTCCGCCATCACCTGTTCGCGCTGCAGCCGCGCCACCGAGGGGCTGTTTTCGCCACCCTGTGTCAGGCTGCCGCGCAGACCGGCGATCTGGCTTTCCAGTGTCGCCACGCGCCGTTCGGCCTGTTCCAGTCGCGCGGGGTTTGGGCGCGGATTGGCGCGCAGATCCGACAGGCTCAGACGTTCCAGATTGAGCTGCGTTTCGAGATTGCTGATCTGCTGCGTCAACAGCGTCACCTCGACCTCGGACGACAGCATCTGGAACCGCTCCTGCGTCTCCAGAACGCGAAGTTGCGCCTCGTTCATCCGCGCCTCGGCCTGCGCCACGCTTTCCTCGGCATCCGCCATCTGGTTCTCGCGCAGGCGCTGGGTCAGCTGGTCGACCTGTTCTTCGGCATAGCTCACAAGCGCGCGCGCGAAGCGCTCGCTGGTTTCGGGATCGGCGGCGATCACCTCCATGCGGATGATGCCCTCGGTCGGGTCGAAACTGACCTGCACCATGTCCTGATACAAACGATAGGCGGCTTCGTCCGTTGCGTCGGGCGGCAAGCGCCGCAGCGGGTCGATATCCTCGTTCTGGAAGTAGCTCTTGAAGCCTTCTTCGGTGTCGAGACGTCGCATCGCGTCGCGCGATTGCAGATAGCTCTGCACGGTGATCGAATCCTGATTGGATCCCATCGCCGCACCGCCGAACATGCCCGATAGCGCCCCGGCCGCGCCGCCACCCGCATTGCTGTCGGCCTGCTGGATGACGAATTCCGAATTGGTGGCGTAAAGCGGCGTTGCCACGACGAAGAAATACCACGCGGCGATCAGCGTGGGCAGGGTCACGAAGATCCCCAGCCGCGCCGCCAGCAACAGCATCCGCCGCCGCCGCCGTTTGCGGATGTCGCGCTGGATACGCGAGATCTCGGCCTTGCGCTGATCGTGGGGGGGCACCGGGTCGGCGAGTGCGGGAGTGCCCGGTTGGCGGTAGGCCTTGGGCAATTGCGGCTGCTCGGTCGTGGTCAGCGCGCGGCTTTTCGAGCCTTCTTCTTTCACGATGTCGAGAAGCGTCGAGCGCTCGAACGGATCGATCCCCTGCTGGCGCAGCAGGCGCACGGCTTCGAGCCCCGAACTGGCTTTGATCCCGTTACGCTGCGCCACGCGCATGGCCATGCGCAATTGACGGCCGGTCAGCTCGGTTTCGGATTGCGGCTGATCGGCAGACGAACCCGTTTCGGTCGACGCGGTGTCGCCCTTGGCCCGGTCTGTGCTGCCCGTCTGCTGCGCATTGGTGCGCGCCGCCGTGCCTTCATCGGCCGACGTGCCACCGCGCGGGGGGCGGGTGTCGGTGCCCGTGGCCGGTCGGGCCGGACGGGTGGGCTGCGCTTCATCGCTCAGCCCGCTCGTGGAAGACGCCTGCGGATCTGCGGCTTGCCGCGACGGGGGCGCCGCTGCATCCGCCGTTGAACCGCTCGCCGTACCTTCCGAGCGCTGCGGAGCGACGCTGGTGCGCAGCGCCTCGGAGGTGTCGTCGCCCAGTTTGAGCCGGAACCGCCTAGCTTTGGGTTTCGTAGTCATAAAGCGCTTTCGCCTCTTCCAGCGAGTCAAAGAACTGCAGCTTGCCGTCGCGCAGCACCGCCGCCGATTTGCAGTATTTCTGCAGGGTTTCAGCCTGGTGTGACACGATCAGAACGGTGGCGTCTTCCAACCGCTCCTTCAGGATCGCACCCGCCCGCTTGTTGAATTTCACATCCGTGGTCGCGGGCATGCCTTCGTCAACAAGGTAAAGATCGAACTCGATCGCCAGCATCAGCGCGAAGGCGAAACGCGAGCGCATCCCCTGGCTATAGGTGCCGACCGCCATGTCGAAGTAATCGCCAATATCGCACAGCCAGCGGCAGAAGGCTTCGACCTCGTCGGGATCGAGCTGATAGAGGCGGGCGATGTAGCGGGCGTTTTCGGTCGCCGTGTGGCGGTGGTTGATCCCGCCCATGAAGCCCAGCGGAAACGAGACCCGGCAGGTGCGCGTGATCGTGCCCTCGTCGGGTTTCTCAAGCCCTGCCATCATGTTGATGATCGTCGTCTTGCCGGTACCGTTGGGCGCAAGAATGCCGACGGAATGACCCAGCTCGACGCGGAACGACGCCTCGTGCAGGATCACTTTACGACTTTTTCCGGTCCAGAAGGACTTGCTGACGTTGTAGAACTCCAGCATCGCTCACGCCTCGGTTTTCCGGTCCGTCCTGCGCCTTCGGCGCACCCGGCCCTCGATAGGGCATCTCTTGCGGCCCCGCTTGCGGCCCGTCAGGGCCGGAATTGTCCCGACATTATGAAGCATTACCGCCTCTGAGTGTAGTGAAAACTGCGTGTTCGCACTGTCGCGCCCGCGCCGCAGGCATTAGGTAGGTCCCAGACCGGGTCGCATGCGTACAAGGCGCGTGCGGCAGCGGTCGTTTCGCCGTAGGGTCACACCGCCGATCAGGCAAGCACACAGAGCAGGGTCGCCATGAGCAACGCGCCTCACACCGAACTCGACACGGCCATGCAGCGCGCCGCCGCAGCCCCCGCCGACACGCCCGAGGAAACCAGCGCCCGGCTTGCCTTTCATGCCGAGCTGAGCCGCGCGGAACTGTTCGTGCTGCTCGATGCCGAGGTCACCGGCGACAGCATGGCGCCGCGGGTCTTCGATCTGCCGGATGTGCGCGCGGTGCTGGCTTTCGACAGCGAATACCGACTGGCCGAATTTGCGGGCGCGGCGGCGGCCTATGCGGCGCTTCCGGGGCGTATTCTGGTGTCCATGCTGGCCGAATCGGGCGAGGGGCTGTCGCTTCTGGTCAATGCCGATGCGCCGCATGCCTCGCTCATGTCGCCCGAGGCGGTCGAATGGCTGGCCGCGACCCTTTCGGGCCCCGCGCCGTCGGAGGGGCAGGGCGTCGCGCAGGGTTTCGCCGCGCCCGATCTGCCAGAAACGGTCCTGACCCCGCTCGTCGCCGCGCTTGAGCGGCGGTTGTCGGGGATGCCGGGCCTCTCGCAGACGGTGCTTGCCGGGGTGCTCTGGCAGGATGGCACGCGCGGCCATACGCTGGCGCTGGCCGGGTTGCCCGACGAAACGCATCCCGCCGTCGCCCGTGCCGTGTCCGAAGCGTTGGCATTGTCGGGGCTGGAAGCGGGCTCGCTCGACGTGATCTTTCCGCCCGAGCGGATCATGCAGGCCATCGCCGGCGTGGGGCTGACATTGTCGCCCGCGCCCTTCGAGATGGCCGAGGATCAGACGATCACCCCCGGCGCCAATCCGGGCCTCGATCCCAGCCGGCCCCCTAAACTGCGCTGAGTCTGCCATGCTCGCCGGATTGCGCCACCGCCTCGGTCACTGGATCGGACGCTTTCTCGAACGCGACCAGCCCGACACGCAGCCCGTCGTCGCGCAGGATCACGCCGCGCTGACGGCGACGATCCGGGTGGGTGACGTGCTTCTGGTCGAGGGGCGCGCCAAGGTCTCGACGGCGATCAAGTACCTGACGCAAAGCACATGGTCGCATGCGGCGATCTGCGTGCAGGACCTGACAAGGGGCGAAGGGCAGGTCGAACTGGTCGAAGTCACGATGCACGAAGGCGCGCATCGGGTGCCTTTGGTGAAATACGCCGCGCACAACACCCGCCTGTGCCGCGCCGCCGGGCTGTCCGAGGACGAGCGCGCCGCCGTCGCGCATTTCATGGTCGAGCGTATCGGGCTGCAATATGACATGCGCAATATTGTCGACCTGATGCGCTATTTCATCCCCACGCCGCCGGTTCCGGTGCGCTGGCGCCGGCCATTGCTGCGGCTCGGGGCCGGGGATCCGACACGGGCGATCTGCTCGTCTCTGGCCGCGCAGGCTTTCCAGTCGGTCGGTTACCCGATCCTGCCCGAGATCGAGATGCTGCGCGCGCCGTCGGGTCGGCCGCTGGGCACTGTCTGGCATGCGCGCGACGCAAGCTTCATCGTGCCGCGCGATTTCGACCTGTCGCCCTATTTCGCGGTGGTCAAACCGACCATCCATCGGGGCTTCGATCATGCCCGCATCCCGTGGAGCGACCAGAACGAGGTGCCCGAGGGGCGGAAAAGTGTGGGGTAAAATAATACCCAAATCGTAGGTTATTGAAATATAACGTTTAATCCGAAAGTGTCCGTGCGGAACGGCTCTTGACCTGCCGGGTGGAATCGATAGAACACGCCCATCCCGCAGCAGGGTTTCCCCGGTTGCGTCAATGCTTCTCATTTTCAGGGCTGGACCATGAAAACCTACACCGCAAAACCGGCGGAGATCGAGAAGAAGTGGATCCTGATCGACGCCGAAGGTGTCGTTCTGGGCCGCCTCGCCACGATCGTCGCCAACATCCTGCGTGGCAAGAACAAGCCGACGTTTACGCCGCATATGGACATGGGTGACAATGTCATCATCATCAACGCCGACAAGGTGCAGATGACCGGCAACAAGCGTGCCGACAAGCGCTATTACTGGCACACCAATCACCCGGGCGGGATCAAGTTCCGCACCGCCGAGCAAGTGCTCGAAGGCGCTCATCCCGAGCGCGTGGTGATCAAGGCTGTCGAGCGTATGATCTCGCGCAACCGCCTGGGCCGTCAGCAGATGACCAACCTGCGCGTCTATGCCGGCGCCGAGCATCCGCATGAAGCCCAGCAACCGACCGTTCTCGACGTCAAGTCGCTGAACAAGAAAAACACCCGGAGCGCTTGATCATGGCTGACGAGATCAAATCCCTCGACGCGCTGAAGGATGCCGTCGCCGGCGCTGCCTCGGCCGCGCCCGAAGGTGCCGAAGGCACCGAAACCGCCGCCCCCCGTGAGCCGCAGCGCGACTCGCTGGGCCGCGCCTATGCCACCGGCAAACGGAAAGACGCCATCGCGCGCGTCTGGATCAAGCCGGGCTCGGGCAAAGTTGTCGTCAACGGCAAAGACATCAACGCGTATTTCGCGCGTCCGGTTCTTCAGATGATCCTGAAGCAGCCGTTCGAGATCACCAACACTGTTGGCCAGTTCGACGTGTTCGCGACCGTGGTCGGTGGTGGTCTGTCGGGTCAGTCGGGCGCTGTGAAACACGGCGTGTCGAAAGCTCTGCAGCTGTATGATCCCAGCCTGCGCGCTGTGCTGAAAGCCGCTGGCTTCCTGACGCGCGACAGCCGCGTTGTGGAACGTAAGAAATACGGCAAGCGCAAAGCACGCCGCAGCTTCCAGTTCTCGAAGCGCTGATCGCTTCAGGCATATGCTATCAAAAGGCGCGGCTTCGGTCGCGCCTTTTGCTTTTTGCGCCCGCCCGCTATCGTCCGCCCACAACGAGGGGACCATGACGACACGCGGATTCACGGCACGCGGATTTCAGACTTACGCGCTGGCGCTGACGCTGCTGGGCATCGTGGCGCTGTGTCTCGCGATCATCGCGCGCACCGGCGGGACGCTGATCTACACGCTCGACGATCCCTATATCCATCTCGCGCTGGCCGAAGAGATCCTGCAAGGCAATTACGGCATCAATCCGGGCGAGGCGGCGTCGCCATCGTCCTCGATGCTGTACGCGCTGGCCTTGGCGCCCTTGCTGGCGCTGGGACTGGGCACGCTTGCACCGCTGGCCCTTGCTGTCGTGGGGCAGGGGATGGCGGTCTGGCTAATGGCGGGCGCGCTGGCCCCGGCGCTGACGGGTCAGCGCGCGGCGGCTCTGGTGGCCGGGCCGCTTCTGGCACTGGCGATCAATGCCATCGGCCTGCCGCTGACGGGGATGGAGCATCCGCTGCATGTCGCGGTCTCGGTGGCCGTGCTTCTGGGCCTTGCGCGGGCCGCCGCCGGGCGCGCGCCCGGTTGGCTGTTGCTGGCGATCCTGCTTGCGCCCGCGCTTCGGTTCGAAGGCTATGCGCTGGCGCTTGCCGCGATCACGGCGCTGGCGTTTCTAGATCACCGGCGCATGGCGTTTCTCGCGCTGGCCGGACTGACCGCGCTGAGCATCGGCTATGTTCTGGCGATGCAGGCGCTCGGGCTGCCGCTTCTGCCCAGCTCGGTGATGGTGAAAAGCGCGGCTTCGGCGGCGGCGCTCGATGCCGATGGCCGCTCGGCGCTGGTCGCCGTCATCGTCAACGCGATCCGGGGGGCCCAAACCCCGCAGGGCGCGCTGATGATCGGGACCGGGCAGGTTCTGCTGGCGCTGGTGGTGTGGCGACCCGACCGTGTCTCCCGCGCGGTGGTCTGGCCGCTTCTGGCCGCGCTGGCCGCGCATTTTCTCGTCGGGCGCTTCGGCTGGTTCGCACGCTACGAGGTCTATGCCGTCGCCATGACCTTGACCGCGCTGGCGCTGATCCTGCCGCGCCATCTGCCGCAGGCGGGAAGCGTGCTGATCCTGCCGCTCGCCGCGTTCGGCTGGACCTATCTGCCGACGCTCGAGCAAACCCCGGCCGCCGCTGTGTCGATCTATCAGCAGCAATATCAGATGCACCGTTTCGCAACCGGGTTCTTCCCATATACGGTCGCCGTCAACGATATCGGCTGGGTGTCTTATGACAACGACATTGCCGTGCTCGACCTGTGGGGGCTGGGAAGCGAGGAGGCGCGGCAACTGACCGCCGCAGAGGGGCGAACCGTACAGACCCTGCGGCAGTTGACCGAGGCGCGCGCGGCTTATGCCATGGTCTACGATATCGCTTTCGAGGGGGCTATTCCGCCCGAATGGTGCCGCATCGCCACGCTGACGACCTCGCGCGTGATCGCGGCGTCGGACACGGTGAGCTTCTACCTGATCGATCGCGATCTCGAGCCCGAGATGCGCGCGGCCCTCACCGAGTTTGCGCCGACACTGCCCGACGGCGCGGACTTGTCCGTTCACTCGTGCCAATAGGCCCATGGCGGGCGGCGCAGCTGGGTCAGGGCGTATGTCACCTCGTCCGCCGCGTTGAGCGTGCGGCTGGTGGCGCAGACCTCTTGCAGCGCCGGGATCTCGGCGCGGGTGAAGAGCCGCATGGTGTATTGCCGCGCCCAATAGACCTCGCATTGCTCGGTGAAGCCCTCGGCCCCGGCATAGGCTTGCATCGCGGCGTGTTGCGCGGGCTGGTCGCGGATGCCGTCCTCGGTCGCGAAGAAGGCCAGGACATCGGGCGCATAGGCACGCAAGACGTCCGCGCTCACCCCCTCGCGCGCGATGCGGTGGCTGGTCAGCCCATAGGTATCGAGCGCGCGCAGATCCGAGTGATAGGCGGCCGCTCCCGCATCGCCCAGGGCAAAGCCCGAGACCACGCCTTCGCGCCCCAGATCGTGCAGCGCGCGGCCCAGCCGGACATGGCTGTCGAGCAGCCGGGGATAATAATTGGCATAGACCAGATGATCGCCCAGCCGCGCGGTATGCCAGCCGAACGCGGCGATATAGCCTGTAAGACCCAGCAGCGCCCAGTTCGCCCGCGCCCCGCCCATGCGCGACAAGACCCAGCCCAGATACAGCGCCATCGGCAGCAGGATCTGGAAGGGAAAGCGCTGGAAGTAGTTCATCAGCAGGTCCGAGCCCGCATAGGAATACCCGACCGCGCCGAAATAGATCACCAGCGCCGCGCCCGTCCGCCGGTTGCCGAAAGCAAGGACCAAGAGCGCGGGCAGCACATACGGTAGAATCCCCGCCGCCTGTGCGAGCGAAAACCCGTCGCCGGCCTTGATGAAATAAGTGTTCGGCATCGCCTCGCCGAACCACCACAGGTGAAAGCCGAAATAGGCGCCCGCCAGCAGGGCCAGCAGCAGGGTCTGCACCACGATCACGCGCCGTTCGGCGCGCGCGGCAATCAGCAGCGCGGGATACAGCGGATAGAGCAGCCAGGCTTCGGGCCGTGTGAGCACCAGAAGCGCGACGCAGGCCAGCGCACCACGCCACCTGCGCTGTTCCTGCAGGATGAAGAACAGCCCCAGCGCGCCGCCATAGACCATCGTTTCCAGCCCGGAAAACGCATGGGCGACGGTTGCTGGCACCGCCATCAGCAAGGCCAGCACGAAACCCATCCGCACGCGGTCGCCCGCCTCGCGCAGCAGAAGCGTGCCCAGAAGGATCAGCACCGCCAGCGACAGCAGCTTGAACGCCAGCACCATGTCGAACCCCAGAGCGGCGGGCAGGATCGACAGCACGGCGAAGACCGGGTTGGTATAGGCCTGCGTCAGGTCAAACCCGTCAGGATTATAGGCCCAGATCCCGTGCCGGATCAGGTTCAGCCCATAGCGCCATGTGATGAAGGCATCATCGACCGTGAACCGTGCGTAGATCCACAGATTGGCCAGAGCCACCAGCGACAAGAGAGCGGTCAGCGTTACAAGCGGGCGGGGTGGTGTCACGGGTGGGCCTCCGGCTTTGGCGCGCGACGATAGGGGCGTGCCCGCTTGTGGACAAGCACCGCGCGGCCCTATCCTGCGCCCGAAGCCGAGGAACCCGCGCCATGTACAATCCCGCCCATTTCACCGAAACCGACCGGGCCGAGATCGAGCGGCTGTTCCATGCCTGTCCGCTCGCGGCACTTGTGGCGCAGACAGGCGACGGGCTTGACGCCAATCACCTGCCGCTTCTGCGTGAGGGCGAGGGGTTCGTGGGCCATGTCGCGCGCGCCAATCCGGTGCACGCCCTTCTTCCCGACGGCGCCCCGGTGCTGGCGATCTTCCGCGCAGGCGACGCCTATGTCAGCCCGAACTGGTATCCGTCCAAGGCCGAGACGCATAAGGCCGTGCCCACGTGGAATTATCAGGTCGTGCATGTGCATGGCACGATCCACTGGTCGCATGCAGACAAGGACAAGCGCCGCGCCGTGGCCCTGCTGACCGCGCGGCATGAGAAGGAAACGAACGGCGATGCGGCGTGGAAGATGGGCGATGCGCCCGCCGACTTCCTTGCCGGTCTTCTGGATCAGATCGTGGCCTTCCGGATCGCGGTCACGCGGGTCGAGGCAAAATCGAAGCTCAACCAGAACCGCAGCGCTGCCGATATCGGCGGCGTGGCGCAGGCGCTTGAGAGCCGGGGCAACCAAACAGTGGCTCAGGCGATGCGCCGCGCGACCAAAGGTTGAGCATCCGTCACGCCGCTGTCGCAAATCCGACGCCGGATGCCGCCTTGGCCCTTGCTCCCGCGCGGCCTTCCTTCTAAACGGTGCGCATCGCAGCTATCGGGGGCCCGACCATGGAGCCTTGGCTCAGCCATCCCTTCGACGACGACAAGTTGAAGGAGGAATGCGGCGTTTTCGGAGCAGTGAACGTCCAGGACGCGGCGAATTTCGTCGCTCTGGGCCTGCACGCGCTTCAGCACCGCGGACAGGAAGCCGGTGGAATCATCACCCACCACGCCGAACGTGGCTTCCAATCGGCGCACAGATTCGGCCTTGTGCGTGACAACTTCACATCGGCCAAGCTGATGGAGACCCTGCCGGGGTCGATCGGTATCGGCCATGTCCGCTATTCGACGGCGGGCTCGAAGGGCGCCACCGCGATCCGCGACGTGCAACCCTTCTTCGGCGAATTTTCGATGGGCGGCGCGGCAATCGCGCATAACGGCAATATCACCAATGCCGACGCCATCCGCCGCGAACTGATCGAGCGCGGCTCGATCTTCCAGTCTTCGTCGGATTCGGAATGCATCATCCACCTGATGGCGCGCTCGATCCAGAAAACCCATGCCGAACGGCTGAAAGACGCGCTGCGGCGCTGCGAAGGCGCGTTCTCGGTTATCGCCATGACGCGCACCAAGCTTATCGGTGTGCGCGACCGGCTGGGCGTGCGCCCGCTGGTGCTGGGCAAGATCGGCGACGGCTATGCGCTGGCATCGGAAACCTGCGCGCTCGATATCATCGGCGCCGAGTTCCTACGCGAGATCGAGCCGGGCGAAATGGTGGTGATCGACGCCAAGGGCGTGGTCTCGTCGCGCCCGTTCGAACGGGTGTCGCCGCGCTTTTGCATCTTCGAGCAGGTCTATTTCTCGCGCCCCGATTCGATCATCGGCGGTCGCTCGGTCTATGAGACCCGCCGCCAGATCGGTGTCGAGCTGGCCCGTGAAGCCCCGGTCGAGGCCGATCTCGTCTGCCCGGTCCCCGATTCGGGCACGCCCGCCGCGATCGGCTACAGTCAGGAATCGGGCATTCCCTTCGCCATGGGGATCATCCGTAACCAATATATGGGCCGGACCTTCATCGAACCGTCCGAGCAGATCCGCAACATGGGTGTGCGCCTGAAGCTGAACGTCAACCGCGCGTTGATCGAGGGCAAGCGCGTGGTGCTGGTCGACGATTCGGTCGTGCGCGGCACCACCTCGCAGAAGATCAAACAGATGATCCTCGAAGCAGGCGCGGCCGAGGTGCATTTCCGGATCGCTTCGCCACCGACGACGTGGCCGTGTTTCTACGGCGTCGACACGCCCGAGCGCTCAAAGCTTCTCGCAGCCCGCATGAGCGAAGACGAGATGCGCGATTACATCGGCGTGGACAGTCTGAAATTCGTCTCGCTCGACGGTCTCTACCGGGCTGCCGGGGCGCTGGAAGGGCGCGACGATTCCTGTCCGCAATTCTGCGATGCCTGTTTCTCGGGCGAATATCCGGTCGCGCCGTCGGATATGATCGAGCGCGGGTTCGAGCTGAAAGCGGCCGAGTAACCCTCTGTCTCTTCGTGATTTTCAAGGCCCGGCGCGATGCGTCGGGCCTTATGCGTTCCGCCGCCTCGGCCCGTGGGTGACGCCGCGTCGCAGGTCGCGCCGAATGGCAAGTCTTGACCGCGCCGCTTCGGGTGAACAGGCTCGGCTCAAGACAAGCCTGCCGGGGAACCATGACACGCGACACGCCGGGCCTTTGGGCCATCACCGCCCCCGATTTTCCGCCGCTTGAGCCGCTGACAGGCGAGATCGAGGTCGATCTTGCCATTGTCGGGGCGGGCTATACCGGGCTTTCCGCTGCGCTCGAAGCGGCGCAGGCCGGGGCGCGCGTCGTGGTGCTGGAAGCCGAGGGCGTCGGCGCGGGCGGGTCGGGGCGCAATGTCGGGCTGGTGAATGCGGGCCTCTGGCTGATGCCGGACGAAGTCGAAGCGCGCGCGGGCGTGGAAAGCGGGCTTCTGGACCTGCTCAGCGCCGCGCCCGCTGCCGTCTGGGATACCGTCGAGCGCCACGCCATCGATTGCGAGGCGCGCCCCGCCGGTACGCTGCATTGCGCCACCGATCCCGCCGGGCTGCGCGCGCTGGAAGAACGTGCGCGGCAATGGCAGGGACGGCAGGTCGCGGTGTCGCTGCTCGATGCGTCGCAAACACGGGCGCGCACCGGCACAGGGCATTATCTCGGCGCGCTGTTCGATCCGCGCGCGGGGACGATCCAGCCGCTTGGCTATGCACGGGGACTTGCGCGCGCGGCGCTGAAAGCGGGCGCGGTGATCCATGCGCCCAGCCGCGTGACTGGCGCGCGGGCGCAGGGCGGGCGCTGGGTGCTTGAGACCGCGCACGGCAAGGTCAGTGCGGCACGGGTGATCTGGGCGGGCAATACCTATGGCACGGGGCCTGCGGCAAACGAGTCGCTGACGATCATGCCGTATTTCAACTTCGCCACCGATCCCTTGCCCGAGGATCTGCGCAAGACGATCCTGCCGGGCGGCGAGGGAGCGTGGAATACCGCGACGGTTCTGACCTCGTTCCGGCTCGACGCGGCGGGGCGCTTCATCATCGGTTCGGTCGGTCAGCTGGGCCGCGTCGATACGGCTTTTCACGAAGCCTGGGCCAGCCGTCAGATGCGCCGCCTGTTTCCGCAGCTGTCGGGCATTCCCTTTGCGCATCGCTGGTTCGGGCGCATCGGCACGACGCCCGATGCTGTCCCCCGGATGGTCGAGACCGGGCCGGGAGCCTACGGTGTGACCGGCTTTAACGGGCGCGGGATCGGACCGGGCACGGTGCTGGGCCGGGAACTGGCGCGCACGGCGCTTGGCTTGCAATCGGCGCTGCCCGCGCTGCCGGTGGCGAAAACCGACGCCCTGCGCAAAGTGCGGGGCGCCGGGTATCGGCTGGGGGCGGCGGCGCTGCATCTGGCGGACCGCCGCCGTTAGGGCTCAGCCGTGGTGGTGATGGCCATGCGCGCGTTCCTGCGCTGCCTTTCTCAGGATCTGGAGCGAGGACGACAGGAACAACCCCGCCATCGCCGCGGCGACGATCAGGTCGGGCCAGCCCGATCCGGTCCAGGCGACCATCAGCGCGGCGCCCATCACGGCGATATTGCCGATCGCGTCATTGCGCGAACACAGCCAGACCGAACGTACGTTGGAATCGCCGTCGCGCCAGCGCATCAGAATCAGAACCGAGGCCACATTCGCCGCGAGCGCGGCAAAGCCTACGGCACCCATCACCTCGGCGCGGGGCACTTCGGGGCCCAGCATGTCGCTGATCGCAAAGCCCAGCACCGCCAGCCCCATCACGGCCAGCGACAGGCCCTTGAGCTGCGCCACGCGCGCCCGCAGTTGCAGCGACCGTCCGATCACCGCCAGCGACAGCCCGTAAGTCAGCGCGTCGGCGGCAAAATCCAGCGCGTCGGCCTGCAGCGCCCGACTTCCCGCCAGCGCGCCCGCTGTCATCTCGACCAGAAACAGCCCGCCGTTCAGGATGATGACCGCGATCAGCGCGCGGCGATAGGCGGGGCCGGTGCCGTCGAAATCGATCTCGTCATGGGAATGGTCATGGGGCATATCCGGCCCTCCGCTTGTTTCGTGTTGAGCACGTCCTACTTTCTACAGCGACTGTAGAAGCAAGCGGAAAATTGTCTCATGCGCGAAATTTCCATCGGCGAGGCCGCGCGCCAGAGCGGCATCAAGGTGACTACGATCCGGTACTACGAGGAACGCGGCCTGCTGCCCGCCCCGCCGCGCAGCGATTCCGGGCGCCGGATGTATGATGCGGCGACGGTCGAGCGGCTGGGTTTCATCCGCCATGCCCGCGATCTGGGCTTCCGGCTGGAAGACATCGCCGAGCTTCTGGCGCTGCAGGGCCAGCCCGGGGCCTCTTGCGCGCCCGCCGATTCGCTGGCGCGGCGGCATCTGTCAGCGGTGCGCGCCCGGATCGCGGCTTTGCATGCGCTCGAGATGGAACTCGAGCGCATGGTCTCGGGCTGCGACCATACCGACACCGCGCATTGCCGGGTGATCGAGACCCTGTCGGACCACGCGCGCTGCATTGCCGACCACCCGGCGGGCGTGACGGGCGAGCTGGATACCGCCGGCGCCCGCGGGGCAGGCTGACCCGGGCCCGCTTCCCGCATCTGCGGATAATGCTTGTCTTGTCAGGGCCGACGCGCTTGTCTGGGGGCACGAACCAAGGGGCAGGCAATGCGGTATTCAGGGCTACGCGTCTTCGCGCAGGGGCTGACGGGAAACCGGGGCTGGACGCCCGC
This sequence comes from Rhodobacter sp. NTK016B, assembly GCF_017303295.1. GTDB lineage: Bacteria > Pseudomonadota > Alphaproteobacteria > Rhodobacterales > Rhodobacteraceae > Pararhodobacter. The sequence continues at coordinate 24,347 of NZ_JAFKOK010000004.1, forward strand.
ATGGCGTCAGCCCGAGCCGAAGCCCGACTATGATATCGTCATCATCGGCGGCGGCGGGCATGGCCTGTCGACGGCCTATTACCTCGCCAAAAATCACGGGTTGCGCAACATTGCCGTGCTTGAGAAAGGCTATCTCGGCGGTGGCAATGTCGGGCGCAACACCACGATCGTGCGCGCGAATTATTTCCTGCCCGGCAATTCCGAATTCTACAGCCATTCGCTGAAACTGTGGGAAGGGCTGGAAGCCGAGCTGAACTATAATGTCATGCATTCGCAGCGCGGCCTCATCAATCTGTTCCATTCGGACGGCCAGCGCGATGCCTTCGTGCGGCGCGGCAACGCGATGCTGGCGCAGGGTGACGATGCGGTGCTGCTCGACCGCGAGGGGGTGCGCGAGAAACTGCCCTATCTCGATTTCGAACAGGGGCGCTTTCCGATCTATGGCGGCCTCTATCACCCGCGCGGCGGCACCGCGCGCCACGATGCGGTCGCGTGGGGCTATGCGCGCGGCGCCGACCGGCTGGGCGTGGACCTGATCCAGCGCTGCGAGGTGACGGGGATCGATACCGTCAACGGGCGTGTCACCGGCGTTCAGACCACGCGCGGGCCGATCCGGGCCAGACAAGTGGCGATGGTCGCCGCCGGACGCTCAAGCCAGGTCGCGGCGATGGCGGGGATGCGGCTGCCCATCGAAAGCCACGTTCTGCAGGCCTTCGTCACCGAAGGGCTGAAGCCGGTGATCGACCATGTCGTGAGCTTCGGCATGGGGCATTTCTATATCAGCCAGTCTGACAAAGGCGGGCTGGTCTTTGGCGGCGATCTGGATTTCTACGCCTCGTATGCGGCGCGCGGCAACCTGCCGATGGTCGAGCATGTGATGGAAGCGGGCATGACCCTGATGCCGATGATCGGGCGCGCGAAGGTGCTGCGCTCGTGGGGCGGGATCATGGACATGTCGCCCGACGGCTCGCCGATCATCGACCGCACGCCGATTGACGGTCTCTATTTGAATTGCGGCTGGAATTACGGGGGGTTCAAGGCCGTACCCGCCTCGGGCTGGTGCCTTGCGCATCTGATGGCGACCGGCGCGCCGCACAAGGTGGCCGAGGGCTTTCGACTCGACCGTTTCCGCACCGGACAAGGATTGATGGATGAAGAAGGCACAGGGTCGCAACACAACCTGCATTGAGGCACGGACGGGCCTTGCCGCGCTGATCGCGTTTGCGGCGGTTGGGGGCGCGGTACCGGCTCTGGCCGAGACGCCAGCGCGGGGCTGCTACGCACGCGAATACTCCGCTCAGCATCTGGCCGAGCATCCCAATCAGGGCGTCGCGGCGTTGCGGCTGTGGTTTTTCGACGAAAGCGCGGAGGCTGACAGCCACGCCGCTCTGGTCGAGGCCCGTATGGCCGATCAAGGGCAGGGCGCGCGCGACGGGGTGGGCGGCGAAGTGCTGACGCAATACGCGCTCTGCGACGCCGATCAGTCCTGTTACGTCGAATGCGATGGGGGCATCTTCGAAACCGCGATCCTGCCTGACGGGGATCTGCAACTCACAACCCGGTTTTTTGCCTTGGGCGAGGGCGAAGCCTGCGGCGGCGGCTCGGATCTGGCCGAGTCTCGTGGCGAGGAAACCACCTATCGCCTGAGTGCCGCGCCGCCCGAAATCTGTCAGGCGTTGTGGCAACCCCATCCGCTTCCCGAGCCAGGCTGCTATGGGATGACCTATTCCGATATGGGGCACGGGCAGGGGGTGCTGGGTCTGCGACTGCTCTTGCACCCCGCTGACGACGGCTATGCCTTTCCGCAAGCCGACGGCACGTTTCGCGTGACGCTGCCCGATAGCGGGCGCGCGGCTGCGGCGGGACTGGGCGGCGCGCGCCTGTCAGTGCCGGTCTGGTGTTCCAGCCGCGACGGGCTGTGCCGGTCAGGCGTGGACGAGGGCGCGCTGGCAATCGCACCGCTCGGCGAGGGGGTGGCGCTGTCGACCGGGCGCTTCCTGATCTTCGGCGCAGAAGCCGCCAATATCGACATCGCAGCGCCAGGGCAGGCGATCACCCGCCATCAGCTTCGCCGCCTTGCGCCCGAGGAATGTCGGGGCATGGAATGAGTGTCATGCGTCGCCGTCCCCCAAGCGCCCGTCAGGAGTAGAGAATGCGCCTTGCCTGTCCTTGCTGCGGTCCGCGCGACCGGCGCGAATTCACCTATTACGGCGCCGCCGATTACCTCGACCGCCCCGCGCCCGAGGCCGGTCTGGACGCGTGGGACGCCTATCTGCATCTGCGCGACAACCCCGCCGGGAAAACGCGCGATCTTTGGTATCACGACCCATGTCAGAGCTGGCTGGAAGTCGAGCGCGATACTGTCACTCATGCCGTTCATTCGGTGCAAGCCGTGGCAGGACGGCACGCATGACCCAGCCGTTTCGCTTTCCCGGCAAGGGCCTGCTGATCGACCGCACTCGCCCGGTGCGCTTCACTTTTGACGGCGAAGCGTTCGAGGGGTTCCACGGCGATACGCTCGCCTCGGCGCTTCTGGCGAATGGGCAGCGGCTCATGGCGCGGTCCTTCAAGTACCACCGCCCGCGTGGCGTGATGACAGCGGGATCCGAAGAACCCTCGGCGCTGGTCGAGATCCATGAGGGGGCGCAACAGACCCCCAATGTCCGCGCCACGATGCAGGAGATCTACGAGGGGCTCGACGCGCGCAGCCAGAACCGGCTCGGGCCGCTGGGCTTCGATCTGCTGGCCGTGAACGACCGGCTGTCGCCGTTTCTGGGCGCGGGGTTCTATTACAAGACCTTCATGTGGCCGCGCGCTTTCTGGGAGCGGCTCTATGAACCCGCGATCCGCCGCGCGGCCGGTTTGGGACGGCTGTCGGGGCACCAAGACGAGGCGGCGTATGAGAAAGCCTTTGCCCATTGCGACCTGCTGATCGTCGGCGCCGGTCCCGCCGGGTTGATGGCCGCGCTGACGGCCGGGCGGGCCGGGGCCGACGTGATCTTGGCGACCGAGGACACCCGACCGGGTGGACGGCTGCTATCCGATCTGCCGCAGATCGACGGTCAGCCCGCGCCGCTTTGGGTCGAGGCGGTGATGGCCGAGTTGCAAAGCCTGCCGAACGTCCGGCTGATGACGCGCACCAGCGTCACCGGCAGCTACGACCACGGCACGTTCGGCGCGCTCGAGCGTGTCAGCCTGCACCGCCCCTCGTCCGAAGCCCCGCGCGAGTGCTTCTGGCGTATCGTTGCGCGGCACGCGATCCTCGCCACCGGCGCGCTGGAGCGTCCCATCGCGCATCCCGACAATGACCGGCCCGGGGTGATGCTGGCCTCGGGGGTGAGCGGGCAGTTCGCACGCTACGGCGTCAATCCGGGCCGGGTGGTGGTCTTTTCCAACAACGACAGCGGGTTGCAGGCGGCGCGGGCTCTGACGGCGCAAGGGGTCGAGATCGCGGCCTATGTCGATCCGCGTCCCGTCGCGGTGACCGAGGATTTTCCCGTCTATCCCGAAGCGCGGGTTACCGGCACGCGCGGCCGTCTGGGCCTGCGCGACGTGGCGGTGCAACATGGCGGCGGCACCTCGATGATCGCGGCGCGCACGCTGGCGCTGGCGGGCGGCTGGAACCCTACGATCGCGCTGGCCTGCCATCTGGGCGCGCGTCCGGTCTGGGAACCGGCGCTGCAAAGTTTCGTCATGCCCCATGACCGCACGCCGGGTCTGACACCGGCCGGGGCGGCGGCGGGTTTCCTGTCCACCCGCGCGGCGCTGCTCGACGGGCGCGACAAGGCGCTGGCGGCACTGGCTGCGCTGGATCTTGGCCCGCCGTCCATTGTCGTACCGCAGGCCGAGGATGCGCCCTATGCCATCGCGCCCTTCTGGGCGGTCGATGCGGGCGGTCGCGCATGGCTCGATTTCGCCAATGACGTCACGACCAAGGACGTGACACGCGCGGCACAGGAAGGCTTCACCTCCGTCGAGCACATGAAGCGCTACACGACGCAGGGCATGGCGCCGGATCAGGGCAAAAGCTCGAACGTGGCCGCGCTGGCGGTGCTGGCCGATGCGACCGGGCAGGGCATCGCCGAGACCGGGCTGACAACCTATCGCCCGCCTTATGTGCCGGTTTCCATCGCGGCCCTCGGCGCGGGCGGGCGCGGCGAGGGCTTCGCGCCCCGGCGTCTGCTGACCTCGGACGCGAAAAGCCGGTCGATGGGCGCGCCTATGATCGAGGCAGGGCTGTGGTATCGGCCCAGCTACTTCCCCCGCGCCGGCGAAACCTCGTGGCGCGAAGCCTGCGACCGCGAGGTGCGGCTGGTGCGTGTCAATGCGGGCGTCGCCGATGTCTCGACGCTGGGCAAGATCGATGTGCAGGGCGCCGATGCGGGGCGGTTCCTCGATCTGGTCTACACCAATACGATGTCAGGGCTGAAACCCGGCAAAGTGCGCTATGGTCTGATGCTGCGCGAAGACGGGTTCGTCATGGATGACGGCACCTGCGCGCGGCTGGGGTCTGAGCATTTCCTCGTCACCACCACGACCGCCGCAGCTGGGCTGGTGATGCGGCATATGGATTTCGTGCATCAGGCCTTTTGCGCGGGGTGGGACGTGCGGCTGATTTCGGTGACGGAATCCTGGGCGCAATTCTGTGTCGCCGGACCGAAATCAAAAGCGGTGCTCGAGCGTCTTGGTATTGCACCGGACCTGCCCTTCATGGGCTGCCGCGCTTTGTCGCTGAATGGCATCGGCGCGCGGCTGTTCCGGATCTCGTTTTCGGGCGAAGAAGGCTACGAGATTGCCGTGCCCACCCGGTACGGCGCCGCACTGTTCGACGCGCTGGTCGCGGCTGCCGAGGCCGAGGATGGCTGCGCCTACGGGATGGAAGCGCTCAATGTCCTGCGCGTTGAAAAAGGCTTCCTGACCCATGCCGAGATCCACGGTCGCGTCACCGCTGACGATGTCGGTCTGGGGGGGATGGTGAGCGCGGGCAAGGATTGCATCGGCAAGGCCGCCTCGCAACGTCCCGGTCTTCTGGAGAACCGCGAACAGCTGGTGGGCCTGATGCCGGTCAATCAGGGCGAGGAGCTTAGCGCCGGGGCGCATCTGTACAACGAAAAGGACCCTGCCGAGCGTGCGTATAATCAGGGCTACGTCACCTCGGTCGCGCCGTCGCCGACTCTGGGATGCTGGCTGGGCTTGGGTTTCGTGAAGAACGGCCGGGCAAGGCATGGCGAGGTGATCCGCCTCGATGACGGGCTGCGCCGCCGTAAGGTTCTGGTCGAGATCTGCGACCCGGTATTCTTCGATCCGGACGGAGGGCGGATGCGTGGTTAACCTAACACCGACAGCGGCCTTCACCGGTCTGCCCCTAACCATTGGACGCGCGACGCTGACGGCCTTCGACCCCGGTCCGGTCACCGCGATCGCGCCGTATCCTGGTCGCGACCTGTCGCGCGCGCTGGCGCCGCTGTCCTTTCCCGCGCCGGGTTGCGTGGTCGACGGGCCGGGCGCGCGGCTGGTCTGGACCGGGCGCGAGCAGGCTTTCTGGATGGGGAGCGCGGCGCCCGACCTCACCGGCCTCGCCGCCACCACCGATCAGAGCGACGGCTGGGCGTGGCTGACAGTATCGGGACCGGATGCCGTATCGGTTCTGGCCCGGCTCTGCCCGCTTGACCTGCGGGCGCAGAGCTTTGCGGTTGGCAGCGCGGCGCGCTCGATGCTGGCGCATATGCAGGCGATCATGATCCGCACGGGCGAGGACAGTTTCGAGCTGGGCGTTTTCCGGTCGATGGCCGAGAGCCTGTTGCACGACCTTACGGGCGCGATGCGAGGGCTGGCGGCGCGTGACGCGCTATGATCACTCGACGGTGCGCACCACAATCCGTGTCCCCCATTCCGCGCATTTCGTGGCCAGCGACGGGGGCAGGGGGCAATCGGTGAAAACGGTGTCGATCACTTGCAGCGAGTCGATGCGCGCAGGCGCGGTGCGCGACAGCTTGCTGTGATCGACCACCAGCCATGTGCGCCGCGCCTGCGCGATCAGGCGGCGGCTCGCATCGACCTCTTGCACGTCATAATCCAGCATGTCGCCTTCGGCATCCAGCGCCGAGCAGCCGATCACCGCGATATCCACCTTGAACTGGCCCATGGCGTTCTGCGTCAGCGGCCCGGTCAGCCCGCCATCCGAACGCCGGAGCGCGCCGCCGGTCACGATCACCTGTGCCGCCGGGTTCTCGGCCAGAATATTCGCCACGTTCAGGTTGTTGGTGACAACCATCAGCCCGTCATGGCGCCGGAGCTCGCGCGCAACGGCCTCGGTCGTGGTGCCGATGGCGATGAAGAGCGCGGCGTTGTGCGGGATCGCCTCGGCGCAGGCCCGGGCGAGCGCACGCTTGCCCTCGGCATTCAGCGCCGCGCGATCCTGATAGCCGATATTCACCACGCCCGAGCGCAGGATCGCGCCGCCATGCACGCGTTCCAGCTCGCCCGCATCGTCCAGTTCGGCAAGGTCGCGGCGGATCGTCTGCGCCGTGACGCCGAACCGCACGGCCAGATCGTCCACCGTAACCCGTCCTTCCGAGCGGGCGATGTCGAGGATTTCCGGCAGGCGAAAGCCCTGAGCCATGAGTCGCATCCTTTTCGGGCATTTTCGGATCGCATACCGCAGAACCGCGTTGGTTCTGTGAAAAACCCTCGGATGGACTATCATTTTTGCCGGGCGAGGTGTTGAAACGTCACAAAAGCGCGTATAATCGCGCAGAAACGAACATTTTCGCGCGCCAAATTGCGCGACTCGCAGTGGAAAGCAACATGACCACGCAGAATGAAGCCCAGAACACCAACCTGCAGTCCGACCTGCAGACCGAGGCAGGCGACGCGTTGTACGATCTTGTCGTGATCGGCGGCGGCATTAATGGCTGCGGTATCGCCCGCGATGCGGCAGGGCGGGGGCTGAAGGTCCTGCTGGTTGAAAAGGGCGATCTGGCGGGCGCGACGTCGTCGGCCTCGACCAAGCTGTTCCATGGCGGGCTGCGCTATCTCGAATATTTCGAGATCGGCCTCGTGCGCAAAGCGTTGATCGAGCGCGAAGTTCTGCTGCGCGCGATGCCGCATATCTCATGGCCGATGCGCTTCGTGCTGCCCTATCACAAGGACATGCGCTTCGATTCCGAGACGCCAACCTCGCGGCTTTTATCGACCTTCATGCCGTGGATGAAGGGCCGTCGCCCGCGCTGGCTGATCCGGCTGGGTCTGTTCCTGTATGACCATCTGGGCGGGCGCAAGATCCTGCCCGGCACGCGCAAGCTGGATCTCGACCACGCGCCCGAAGGCGGGCCGCTGAAAGAGCATTTCAAGACCGCCTATGAATACTCGGATTGCTGGGTGCAGGATGCGCGTCTGGTGGTGCTGAACGCCCGCGATGCCGAGGCGCGCGGCGCAACGGTTCTGACCCGCACCGAGGTGACGCAAGCCCGCGCCGAGGGCGATCACTGGCGCGTCAGCATGGGCACACAGAGCGTCCGCGCCAAGGCGCTGGTCAATGCCGCCGGTCCTTGGGCCGCCGAGGTGGTGCATGGTGTGCTGGGCAAGAATACCGAGGCCAGCATCCGGCTGGTGCGCGGCTCGCATATCGTCACGCGCAAGCTTTATGACCATGACCGGGCCTATTTCTTCCAAGGCAAGGACGGGCGGATCATTTTCGCCATTCCCTACGAGCAGGATTTCACCCTGATCGGCACCACCGATGCCGAGCATTCCGACCCCGATACGCCGCCCCGCTGCACCGATGACGAGCGCGATTATCTCTGCGCCTTCGCGTCCGAGTATTTCAAACGCGCGGTCCGGCCCGAGGATGTCGTCTGGACCTATTCCGGCGTGCGGCCGCTCTATGATGACGGCGCGCGCAGCGCCACGGCGGCGACGCGGGATTATGTGCTCGACCTCGATACCAGCGCCGGCGCGCCGGTTCTCAACGTGTTTGGGGGCAAGATCACGACCTATCGCAAACTCGCGGAATCGGCGCTGCACAAGCTTGCAGCGCATCTGCCGATGCCGGGCGACTGGACGGCGGGCGTGGCATTGCCGGGCGGCGATTTCCCGGTCGATGGCGTGCCTGACCTGACGGCCGATCTGCGCGCGGAATACCCGTTTCTCACGCAACGCTGGGCGCAGCGGTTGGTTCAGGCGTATGGAACCGAGGCCAAATCGATCCTGAACGGCGCCGGCAGTGCCGAGGATCTGGGGGCCGATTTCGGCGCGACGCTGACCGCGCGCGAAGTGGACTGGCTGATCGCGCATGAATACGCCCGCACCGCCGATGATGTTCTGTGGCGGCGCGGCAAGCTGGGGCTGCATCTGGATGCGGGGCAGGTGGCGTGGCTGTCGGATTACATGGCCCGCGCCCTGTCGCGCGCGGCATAAGCGACGACCCGCCCGATTGATTACGCGATTTTCGACGATGTCCCGTTCCCCTCGGGCGCGGGCCGCGATAAGTTGCGCCAAAATCCCGAAAGGAGACCGGCATGGCCGAGATCAAGGACCCCGAAAACACCCTCCTGATTGAACTCAAGGACGGCACCGTCACCATCGAACTGATGCCCGATATCGCGCCGCTGCATTGCGCGCGCATCAAGGAACTGGCGCGCGCCGGGGCCTATGACGGCGTGGTCTTCCACCGCGTGATCGACGGCTTCATGGCCCAGACCGGCGATGTCGAGCATGGCAATGCCGACAAAGACGGCTTCAACCTGCGTCGCGCGGGCACGGGCGGTTCGGATCTGCCGGATCTGAAGCAGGAATTTTCTGGCGTTCCGCATGATCGGGGCACGCTGGGCGCGGCGCGGTCGCAGAACCCGAACTCGGCCAATAGTCAGTTCTTCATCAATTTCGGCGACAACCACTTCCTGAACCGTCAATACACCGTCTATGGTCGTGTCGTCTCGGGGATGGAGCATGTCGATGCCATCACCCGTGGCGAGCCGCCCGCGAATCCGGACAAGATGATCTCGATGAAAGTGGCTGCCGATGCTGCGTCGTAATCTCCTTCTGGCTGCAGCCTTCAGCCTGCTGCCGCTGGGCGCCGTCGCCCAGACCCAGCCGCCCGCCGATGCGCCCGAACTGGTCATTCAGGTCGCGGGCGAGGCCAATGGCACGATCCGCATCGCCCTGCGCCCCGATCTTGCGCCGCAGCATGTCGCGCGGGTGATCGATCTGGCCGAAAGCGGCGCCTATGACGGCGTGGTCTTTCACCGCGTGATGTCGGGCTTCATGGCGCAGACCGGTGATGTGCAATACGGCCGCATGGATGGCGACCGGTCGCGCGCGGGCTATGGTGGCTCGGACCTGCCCGACCTGCCGGCCGAGTTCAGCGATGAGCCGTTCGTGCGTGGCGTCGTGGGCATGGCCCGCGGCCAGTCGCCCAATTCGGCCAACAGCCAGTTCTTCATCATGTTCGACGAAGCTTCGTATCTGAATGGTCAGTACACCGTGCTGGGTCAGGTGATCGAAGGGCTCGACGTGCTCGACCAGATCAAGCTGGGCCGGGGTCAGAACGGCGCCGTTCAGGGCGAGCCTGACGTGATGGTCGACGTCTCGGTCGTGCAGTGACGCGCGCCTGAAAAGGGGCGGGGAAACCCGCCCCACCGGCTTCGCCGCGACGCGGCGGGGCTTTATTTCCCGCCCGACTTGGTTCATATGTCAGGGCAAATGCAGATCCTCGGGGGCCTCGCCATGAAATTCCTGCTTCGCATCCTGACATGGTGGAACAGCCAGACCATCGGCACGCAGCTTTTCACCTGGCGCAAGGGCGTCAAAGTGGGCGAGGACAGCCAGGGCAACGTCTTCTACAAGACCGCCGACGGCAAACGCCGCTGGGTGATCTATAACGGCGAAACCGAAGCCTCGCGCATCGACCCGGAATGGCATGGCTGGCTGCACGGCACCTGGGACGAGCCGCCGACCGAGCGCCCGCTTGTCCACAAGGCCTGGGAAAAGCCGCACCACGAGAATTTCACCGGCACGATGGCCGCTTATGCGCCGCCGGGATCCATTCGCAACGCTCCGGTCGAGCGCCGCGATTACGAAGCCTGGCAGCCCGAGTAACCGATGGCTTATCGCGCCTGGGAGGTCGCGCTGGGGGCCTTGGTCATGGTCGCCGCGATCGTGTTCGTGGTCTTTGCGCTGCGTAGCACGGGCACCGTCCTGACCCAATCCGACAGCTATGACCTGCATGCCTCGTTCCGCTCGGCAGAAGGCGTGCGTCCGGGGACAGAGGTCCGGCTGGGCGGCGTCAAGATCGGCAGCGTAACCGCGCTGACGCTCGACCCGCAAAGCTTCCGCGCGCAGCTGACCGTGGCGATCCAGCAGGATCTGGCCCTGCCGCTCGATTCGACGATTCAGGTTGCGTCCGAGGGCATTCTGGGCGGCACGTTCGTGGAAATCCTGCCCGGCGGCGATTTCGACAATCTCGAGCCCGGCGACAGCTTTCAGGACACCCAGAGCGCGGTCAGCCTGATCACCCTGTTGCTGCGCGCCTTTACCGGCTCGGACGCCTCCGAGGTTGCGCAATGATCCGCGCAATGATCTGCGCTGTGATGACCGCTGCTGTGCTGGTCGCCGCCCCCATGGCGCAGGCGCAGGTGGAATGGCGGCCCTTGGGGGAAGGTCCGGTCGAATGGGCCCCGCTTGGCACGGTGGAAGAGGGGCAGGGACAGCGCCCCGACGGGCCGCAGGTCTCGACCGGAACGCAGGCGGTGCTTCGCGGGCTCGACAAGGTTTCGGGCGATATCGCCGATCTGCCCATCGCGGTGGGCGAAACCATTCGCTACGGGCGCCTCTCGGTCGCGTTGACCGCCTGCCGTTATCCGGCCGACAATCCGGCCTCGGACGCGTTCGCCTTCCTGACGATCACCGATACGCGCAGCGAAGAGCGGGTGTTTCAGGGCTGGATGATCGGGTCGAGCCCGGCGCTGAACGCGCTCGACCATCCCCGCTACGACGTCTGGGTGCTTAGCTGCTCGTAAGCGGCGCGCAGGCTTTCTCAAGCCAGTCGCGTGCCTCGGGCGAGACCAACGGGGACAATTCCGCCTCGACCCACGCGTGATAGGCATCGAGCCAAGCGATTTCGTCGCCGCTCAGCATCTCGGCCACGATCAGCCGCTTGTCGATCGGGCAGAGCGTGATCGTCTCGAAATCCAGCATCTTGCGATTGTCGCCCAGAGGGGCGGCCTCGCGCACGATGACGAGGTTCTCGATCCGGATGCCCCAGCCGCCGGCGCGGTAATAGCCCGGCTCGTTCGACAGGATCATCCCCGGCTGCAATGGCAGGGTCGACAGACGGCTGATCCGCACAGGCCCTTCATGCACGCTGAGCGCCGCGCCGACGCCATGGCCCGTGCCATGGTCGAAATCCTGCCCGGCCAGCCACAGCGGATAGCGCGCCAGCGCATCCAGATGGCCACCCGCGACGCCCCGCGGGAAGCGCGCGCGGCTTAGCGCGATCATGCCTTGCAGGACGCGGGTATAGGCGTCGCGACGCTCGGAATCGACCACGCCCACGGGCAGGGTGCGGGTGATATCGGTGGTGCCATCGGGATATTGGCCGCCCGAATCGATCAGGAACAGATCGCCCGGCTCCAGCCGCCGGTTGGTCTCCTCGGTCACGCGGTAATGGTTGATCGCGGCGTTGGGGCCGGTCGAGGAAATGGAATCGAAGCTCAGATCCAGCAGGTCGTCGGTCGCGGCGCGGCACTCTTCGAGCTTGCGGGCCATGTCGATTTCCGTCAGCCCCGCCAGCGCGTTGGCATCGAACCAGCACAGGAACTCGACCATCGCCGCGCCGTCGCGCCGATGCGCCGCGCGCATCCCGTCCAGCTCGGCGGGGTTCTTCATCGCCTTGGCCATCAGGCAGGGATCGGCGCCCGGCACGCCGTCGGCCAGCGCGGTCTTCACCGCGACCGGTGCGGTTGCGGGATCGAAGCGCGCAGCGCCGTTGAGGGCGCGCAACGCTTCGGGGAAATCCGAAACAGGCCGCCGTGTTACGCCGTTTTCTTCGGGGATCTGCGAAACTTTGGCGGGATCGATGAAAAGATCGAGCCGCGCATCGTCATGCAGGATCGCGAAACCCTGCACCACGGGATTGCGGATGATGTCCGAGCCGCGCCAGTTCATCAGCCATGCAAGACTGTCGGCCAACGTGACGACGCTTGCCGCGATCCCGTCGCGCTTCAGCCCGGCGGCCAGCTCAGCGCGCTTGTCCGCGCCGGATTTCCCGGCCAGATCAAGCGGGTGCTCGCGCACGACGCCCGCCGCAGGCGCGGGCTGGTCTTGCCAGATCGCATCGAGCGGATTGCTGTCGACCGCCTGAAGGCTCAGGCCGCTTCCCGCCAGCCCGCTGGCGATGCGGTCGATTTCGTCGGGCGTGTGCAGCCACGGATCGAAGCCGATCACCGCGCCTTCGGGCGCATGTTCGCGCAGCCAGTCGGCGGGCTGGATTTCGGGCCAGTCGACCGGCGTGAAATCGGGGATGGCGATCTGGTCGCGCACCTGCAGCCGGTAGCGGCCATCGACGAATACACCCGCGATCGCGGGCAGCACGATGCAGAACCCGGCCGAGCCGGTGAAACCGGTCAGCCAAGCCAGCCGCGCGTCGTGGTCGCTGACATATTCGCCCTGATGCGCGTCCGAGCGCGGCACGATGAACCCGCCAAGGCCCCGCGAGTTCAGCTCTGTGCGCAAAGCGGCCAGCCGGGGCGGGCCATCCGAAGGGCGGGTCGAGGCGGTATAGGTCTGAAACATGGCTCTCTCGCGTCCGAAGGGTCACACAGGCCCGGCGCGGGCCATCAGGGTCAGAAGTTTGGGCGCTGGGGCTTAGCGTCGGGCGATTGTGCTCATCCCCATCACCCGCGCCCGCGCGCGAGGATCGGCATCGAACAAAGCCGCCAGTTGCTCGGTCATCGCACCCGCCAGCTGCTCGACATCGGTGATCGTCACCGCACGCTCGTAATAGCGGGTCACGTCATGGCCGATACCGATGGCCAGCAACTCCACCGCCTTGCGCTTTTCCACCATGGCGATCACGTCGCGCAGGTGTTTTTCGAGGAAATTCGCGGCGTTGACCGACAGCGTCGAGTCGTCGACCGGCGCCCCGTCCGAGATCACCATCAGGATCTTGCGCTGCTCGCGCCGCGCCATCATCCGCCGATACGCCCATTCCAGCGCCTCGCCGTCGATGTTCTCCTTCAACAGGCCCTCTTTCATCATCAGGCCCAGATTGTCACGCACCCGCCGCCACGGCGCGTCGGCGCCCTTGTAGACGATGTGGCGCAGGTCGTTCAGACGGCCCGGCGATTGCTTGCGGCCCTCGGCCAGCCATTGCTCGCGCGACTGGCCGCCTTTCCACGCGCGGGTGGTGAAGCCAAGGATCTCGACCTTGACCTGGCAGCGTTCGAGCGTGCGGGCGAGAACATCAGCGCAGATCGCGGCGATCGAGATCGGACGGCCGCGCATCGAGCCGGAATTGTCCAACAGAAGCGTCACGCAGGTATCGCGAAACTCGGTGTCCTTTTCCCATTTGAAGGACAAAGGCGTTGTCGGGTTCGCCACCACACGCGCAAGACGCCCGGCATCGAGGATGCCTTCCTCTTTGTCGAATTCCCAGCTGCGGTTCTGCTGCGCCTGCAGGCGGCGCTGCAGCTTGTTGGCAAGGCGGCTCACCGCGCCTTTCAGCGGCTCGAGCTGCTGGTCCAGATAGGCGCGCAGACGTTCCAGCTCGGCAGGCTCGGCCAGATCCTCGGCGGCGATTTCCTCGTCGAATTTCGTGGTGAAGACGGCATAGGTCGGGTCGGCATCCGAGATCGGCTGCGGCGCGGGCGGCTCGGGCGGAGCTTCGGCCTGCGGCATCTCGGTCTCTTCGGACATTTCGTCCTCGGACTGGTCGTCCATGACCGTTTCGGTCTCGGCCGTCTCTTCCTGCGGGCCGTCATCCGATTGCTCGGTTTCGTCCTGCTGGCTGTCGTCGTCGCCTTGCGATTCCGGGTCGTCGGCGGCTTCTTCCTGCTCGTCCTCGTTTCCCTCGGGCTCGTCGCCCATATCGTCGGGATCGTCGCCCAGCTGGTCGCCGTAGCCCAGATCCTCGATCACCTTGCGGGCAAGCCTGGCGAAGCTAGCCTGATCGCCCAGCGTATCGTCGAGCGATTCGAGCGTGCCGCTCGCCTGCTGCTCGAAGAACGGGCGCCACATCTCGGCCACTGTCTCGGCGCCCTTGGGCAGGGGCCGCCCCGAGGCCATTTCGCGGATCAGATAGCCCGCCGCGACCGACAACGGCGCCTCGGCCTGACTGCGGATCTGCGCGTAGCCCTTGCGCTCGGCCTCGTGCGCGATGCGCGCGTCGATATTGGACGCGGTGCCGGGCATGTGCTGCGCGCCGACGGCCTCGCAGCGGGCGGTTTCCATCGCTTCGTAGAGATCGCGCGCCATCTGGCCCTGCGGCATGTAGCGCGCATGGACGCCATCGTCGTGATAGCGCCGCTTCATCGCGAAACTGTCCGCCGTGCCACGCGCCAGCAGCACCTCGTCGCGGGTCATGCGGCGGGTGATTTGCGGCAGGCGCATCGATTCCTTGGTCATGCCCGGCGGATCGACGGTGAAACTGACCGCGACATCGGAATCGTTCGACAAGGTGCGCGTCGCTTCGGTCAGCGCCTTCTTGAACGGATCGGCGGGGTTGTCGGAGTTCTTCTGCATCGTGTCGCGGGGACCATTCGGCAATTAGGGGGTGGAGCCGGGGGCACACGCGCTCGCGCTCCTTCGCTCACAGGTAAATCATTCAAGCGCGGTGGGAACAAGGGGCGAGCGCCGTGCGGGCCGCCGTCGCGCGCGCCCATTCCGCCGCCTTGGCGCTTTGCACGGATGCACAAGGCATGTGCGGCTCTGGGGAACTGACATTTGCGCCGCGGCGCACGATCTGGGGGACAGCAAGATACTGACCAACAGACAGGAGACCCCCATGTCCAATCCCCGTATTGCCGTTGTCATCAGCTCGACCCGCGACTCGCGTTTCGGCGCCACGCCCGCCGAGTGGATCCTGGCCAAGGCCAAGGAACTGCATCCCGACTGGGATGTCGAGCTGCTCGATCTGAAAGACTATGACCTGCCGCTCTTCAACGAGATGGCCTCGAACGCCTGGATGCCGTCGGAAGACCCCAAAGCGGTCGCGTGGCAGAAGAAAGTGGGCGAGTTCGACGGCTATATCTTCGTGCTGGCCGAGTATAACCGATCGATCACCGGCGCTCTGAAGAACGCGCTCGATCAGGCCTATGTCGAGTGGAACCGCAAAGCCTTCGGGATCGTCGGCTATGGCGCTCTCGGTGCGTCGCGCGCCGCCGAGCACATGCGCACCATCGGTGTCGAGCTGCAGATGGCGTCGACCCGCGCGGCCGTCCATATCGCTGGCGCCGACTTCTTCGCGGTTCACCCGCTGGGTCAGCAGAACAAGCCGATGACCGATATCGAGCCGACGATCGGCGATTCGGCCAAGGCGATGCTGGACGAGCTGGACTGGTGGACCCGCGCGACGATGGCTGCCCGCTCGGCCTGAGTCCCGTCTCAGACGGTTTCGCACTGTCCGAGGTCAGAAATGGCGGTCCCTGCGGGGGCCGCCATTTTTGTTTCCGCAACCGGCGTCTGGCTTGACGTCGCATCATGCAGCCATTCCAGCGGACACGAAAAAACGCCCCGAGGGGCGTTTTTCCAGAACCGTGCAAAAAGCGCAGGGATCAGCCCAGAGCGACGCTCGCCGCCGATTCCGGCAGTTCCTCGCCAAAGCAGCGCTGGTAGAATTCGGCGACCGTCTGGCGCTCGAGCTCGTCGCATTTGTTGAGGAAGGTCAGGCGGAACGCGTAGCCGATATTGCGGAAGATGCGCGCGTTCTCGGCCCAGTTGATGACCGTCCGGGGCGACATCACCGTCGACAGCTGGCCCTTCATGAAGGCCGTGCGCGTCAGATCTGCGACCGTCACCATCTGGCTGATTTCCTGCCGGCCCTTGGCGTTGTTGTAATGCGGGTTCTTGGCCAGCACGATCGCGCTTTCGGCGTCGTGGCTCAGGTAGTTCAGCGTAGCGACGAGGGACCAGCGGTCCATCTGCGCCTGGTTGATCTGCTGCGTGCCGTGATAGAGGCCCGTCGTATCGCCCAGGCCCACGGTGTTGGCCGTCGCAAACAGACGGAAGGCGGGGTGGGGCGTGATGATCTCGTTCTGGTCCAGCAGCGTCAACTTGCCGTCATGCTCGAGCACGCGCTGGATCACGAACATAACATCCGCGCGGCCCGCATCGTATTCGTCGAACACGATGGCGCAGGGGTTGCGCAGCGCCCAGGGCAGGATGCCTTCGTGGAACTCGGTCACCTGTTTGCCGTCGCGCAGCTTGATCGCGTCCTTGCCGATCAGGTCGATCCGGCTGATATGGCTGTCGAGGTTCACGCGCACCGTCGGCCAGTTCAGCCGCGCCGCGACCTGCTCGATATGGGTGGATTTACCCGTGCCGTGATAGCCCTGGATCATCACCCGGCGGTTATAGGTAAAACCGGCCAGGATCGCGAGCGTGGTGTCGGGATCGAATTTGTAGGTCGGGTCGAGTTCGGGCACCCGGTCCGAGCCCTCGGCGAACGCTTTCACCTTCATGTCGGTGTCGATGCCGAAGACCTCGCGGACATCCAGTTCCTCGGTCGGTTTCGCATTCGTGTCGAGCATGGAGATCGCCTTTGTTCTTACGCGGGCGCGCACGGGTTGGACTGGGCGCGCGGTTTGGGGTTTTGTGGAGCATTCCGGCGATCTGTGCAAGAGGGCGCCCCCCATGCAAGCCGCAGCGAAACCACGGGCCAATGCCCCGCAAAGCAGCCCTGCATCCGTGCACGGCATTCGTGCGGCGCTGCCGCTTGCTCGTCCCCGCTGCAGGGCCTAGCGTGCGCCGCGCGGCGATTCCGCCCGATCCAGAGTCCCAAGGTCCTTCCCTCATGTCCCTCATCCTGCCGATCCTGCCGGTGCTTTTGCTTGTGGGCGCGGGCTACGCGCTGCGCGTGAGCGGCACCATTGCCCAGCCGCTCTGGGCAGGGATTGACACGCTGGGCTTTCGGCTGTTGATCCCGGCGATGGTGGTCTATGCCATCTACCGCGCCGATCTGGGTGAGGTCGCCTCGGGCCCCTTCGTGCCGCTCTTACTGGTGGTTCTGGTGCTGGCAGCGGCGGGGGCTTTCGCGTGGCGCCTGGTCCTGCCGGGGCTGAGTGACGCCAGCTTCACGACGATCTTTCAGGCCGGCACCCGCTGGAACGCCTTCATCGCCCTCAGCGCCGCCGAGCAATTCGCGGGACCCGAGGCGCTGGCATGGCTGGCGGTGGCGATGGCGGCCACGATTGCCGTCATCAACATGGTGAATATCCTCGTGCTGGAAATCTGGGGCACGCCGCCCGCAGGCGCCCGCACCGGGTTGTCCGCGCTGCTCGTCAGTGTCTTGCGCAACCCAATGGTGCAGGCCTCGCTTCTGGGGCTCGCGCTCAATCTGCTGCAGGTACCGGTGCCCGAGGTGCTTTTGAAAACGCTGGGCATGGCGGCGGCGGCGGCCTTGCCGGTCGGGCTGCTCTGCGTGGGCGCCGGGCTGATGCCGCGCAGGCTTGTCTCGGCTTCGGGGCCGATGTGGGCGGGGCTGATGTTGCGCCCGGTTCTTGGCCCGCTGGCCTTTGCCGCCTGTGCCTGGGCGATGGGCCTGCCGCATGCGGCGTTCCTTGCCGGAACCTTCGTCTTCGCGGTCCCGGCCGCGGCGAATGGGTATGTCGTCGCGCGGCAGATGGGCGGCGATGCCGAGCTCTACGCCGCGATCCTGACATGGCAGACGCTGCTATGCCTGCCGATGCTGCCGCTCGCGGCCTTTCTGGCCGATCGACTGAGCGGCTGACGCGGGACGCGGTCAGCCGGGCAGGGCGCCGGTCAGGACGTAGCGCAGGATCTCGACCACCTGCGCGGGCTCGCGCGCGACGGCCAGCGCGGCGGCGTCCACCTCTTTGAGCGCATGGTCATGCTCGGGGCGCTGCAGGATGATCAGCGACTTGCCAAGGGCCGCAGCATATCCCGCGTCGAAGGCGGCATTCCACTGCTTGTACTGCTCACCAAAGCGCACGACGACGACATCCGCATCCGCTATCCCCTTGCGCGTGCGGATCGCGTTGACCTTCGCGCCCTTATGGTCGTGCCAGAACTTGCTGTCCTCGGCCCCGAGGATCGCCACGCCGCAATCATCCGACGCCGCGTGATCGGTCACCGGACCGTTGAAGGTAACGTCCAGCCCCTTGGCCCCGGCGACGATCTGTTCGCGCCAATCGGTGTGGATTTCGCCGCTCAGATAGACGGACAGGGTCATGGGAACGCTCCTTGCTTGGGTGGTCGGGATCTAGCATTGCGCGCCCCGCAGGTCGAGCCGCGCGCTTGACAGGACCCCGCTTCCCCCTACCTTGGCCGCAGACCAAGAACGGGGCGGATATGAGCGGACTTCTGGCGCTACTCGATGACGTGGCGGGCATCGCCAAGGTGGCCGCGGCCCAGATCGACGACATCGCCGGACAGGCGGCCAAGGCCGGGGCCAAGGCCGCGGGCGCCGTGATCGACGATGCCGCCGTCACGCCGAAATATGTCCACGGCTTCGCCCCGGCGCGCGAATTGCCCATCGTCGGCAAGATCGCCCTCGGCTCGATCCGCAACAAGCTGCTGATCCTGTTGCCCGCGGCACTGCTGCTTTCGGCCTTTGCGCCGTGGCTGATCACCCCGCTTTTGATGCTGGGCGGCTCGTATCTGTGTTTCGAAGGGGCCGAGAAAGTCTATCACCTGTTCCGCCCCCACGCGCCCCATGCCGACGGACAGGTCAAAGACGTGAACCCCGATCATCTGGAAGAACAGAAGGTCAAAGGCGCGATCAAAACGGATTTCATCCTCTCGGCCGAGATCATGACGATCATCCTGTCCAATCTCGACCCCGATCAGCCGCTGTGGATCGAGGCCTCGGCGCTGGCCATCGCCGGGATCGGTATCACCATCGCCGTCTATGGCGGCGTCGCGCTGATCGTGAAAGCCGATGATTTCGGCCTGTGGCTGGCGCGCGTGGGCAACCTGTCGCTGACCCGCGCGCTGGGACGCGGCATCGTGCGCTTCATGCCGTGGTTCATGAAGGCGCTGATGATCGTGGGCACGGCGGCGATGATCTGGGTCGGCGGCTCGATCATCATCCACGGGCTCGACGTCTTCGGGCTGAGCGCGATCTATGACTGGATCCACCATCAGGCCGAAGCGGTGGCCCATGCCGTGGCCCGCTCGGAAGGCTTCGTCGCCTGGGCGGTGACCGCGTTCTTCGACGGGATCTTCGGCTTGATCTACGGGCTTTTGCTGATCCCGCTCGCCACATGGGTGATCAATCCGGCGATAAGCGCCGTGACGGGCGGCAACAAGCCCGCGCATTGAGTATTTGCCACGCCGCCCCCACGCATGCTTGAGTGACCCGAACCAGAAAAGACGGGGACAGGCGCATGTGTTGGACGATGGGGGTATCCGCCGCGATGGTGGCGCTTGGCGGTGCGGGCACGGTGGTGACCGCGCGCCGCAAGGATCCGCTCGCGATCCCGGTGACGCTGGGCTATTTCACCCTAATGGAGGCGCTGCAGGTCGCGGGCTACGCGGTGATCGACCAATGCGGCACGCCGGTCAACGAAACGGTCACGTGGCTGAGCGTGATGCATATCGTCTTCCAGCCGCTTTTCATCAACGCCTTCGCCATGGCGCTGGTGGCGAGGCCCGTCAGCAACATGATGAAGGTCTGGGTCTTTTCGCTCTGCGCCGCGTCTTCGGTGCTGATGTTGATGCAGCTTTATCCGTTCGAATGGGCCGGCGCCTGCGCGCCCGGCTCGCAGCTCTGCGCCGAGCGGCTGTGTACCGTGTCGGGCGACTGGCATCAGGCTTGGGATGTGCCCTATAACGGGCTGCTTGTACCGCTCGAACAGGCGACCGGCACGCATTGGGGGTTTCCGAGCTATATGCTGGTGGCTTTCGCGCTGCCGCTTGTCTACGGCGCGTGGCGGCTGGTCATCTTTCATTTGCTGGCAGGGCCGGTGGCGGCGGGCTTGCTGACCTCGAACCCCAACGAGGTGCCGGCGATCTGGTGCCTGTTCTCGATCGTCATCGTGCTGGTGGCGCTGAGCCCGATGATCCGCCGCACCGTCGCAGGCCCGCCGCAGCCCCGCGCGGCGTGATGGGGCAGGGGGGCTGTCTGCCCCCCTCTTTGGCTGCGCCAAATTCACCCCCCGAGGATATTTCCGGAACAAAGATGCGAGCTGTGCCGGCGCATATGGCGGCGAGGGTTTGATCCCGGCGGGATTCGTGCCCATCTAAGGGGTGACGACATTGCCCCCCAAGAAGGCCTGACGATGACCAATGCGCTGCTGACCGACTGGACCGGTCCTTTCTCACTGCCCCCGTTCGACCAGATCCGCGACGAGGATTTTGCGCCCGCGTTCGAGGCGGCGCTGGAACAGGGGCGCGCGGCGATTGCCGCGATTGCCGCCGACCCCGACGCGCCGACCTTCGCCAATACGATCGAGGCGCTCGAGCGTGCGGATGCGCTGCTGGATCGCGTCGCGGGGGTGTTCTTCAACCTTGCGGGATCAGATTCGAACCCCGCGCGGCAGGCGCTGCAGCGCGATCTGGCGCCGAAGCTTTCGGCCTATTCCAGCGAGATCACCGCGAATACCGCGCTTTGGGGACGGATCGCCGATCTCTGGGCGCGCAAGGACACGCTGGCGCTGACGCCCGAGCAAGAGCGCGTGCTGATGCTCTATCACCGCATGTTCCAACGCGCGGGCGCGGGGCTGAACGGGGGCGAGGCCAAGCGGATGGCGGCGGTGAAATCCGAGCTGGCCACGCTGGGGACGCAGTTCACGCAGAACCTGCTGGCGGACGAGGCCGCGTGGTTCATGCCGCTCGATGACCTGTCGGGACTGCCCGAATTCGTCGTCAACACCGCTGCCTCGGCAGCGCGCGAACGCGGGATGGACGGCCATATCGTCACGCTGAACCGTTCGTTGATCGTGCCCTTCCTGCAATACTCGACGCGGCGCGACCTGCGCGAGAAAGCCTACGAGGCCTGGGGCGCGCGGGGCATGACGGGCGGCGAGACCGACAACCGCGATATCGCGGCGCGAACGCTGGCGCTGCGGCAGGAACGCGCCGAACTTTTGGGATATGCGAATTTCGCGCGTTTCAAGCTGGAACCCGAGATGGCCGGCAGCCCTGACGCGGTGCGTGATCTGTTGATGCGGGTCTGGGAGCCCGCCAAGGCCAAGGCCGAAGAAGACGCGGCGGCGATGGAGGCGATGCTTCATGCCGACGGGTTCGAGGGCCCGCTTGAGCCGTGGGACTGGCGCTATTACGCCGAGAAGCGACGCCACGCGCTGCACGATTTCGACGAGGCGGCGCTCAAGCCCTTCCTGTCGCTCGATGCGATGATCGAGGCCGCGTTCGACGTGGCCCACCGGTTGTTCGGGCTGGAGTTCGAGCCGCTTGACGTGCCGCTTTATCATCCCGATGCGCGGGCGTGGAACGTCACCCGCGACGGGCGTCATATGGCGGTGTTCATCGGCGACTATTTCGCGCGGGCCTCGAAACGCTCGGGCGCGTGGATGTCGGGATTCCGCGATCAATCGGCAATGGATGGTGAGGTGCGGCCGGTCGTCGTCAATGTCTGCAACTTCGCCAAGGGCGATCCGGCGCTGCTGTCTTGGGACGATGCGCGCACGCTGTTCCATGAATTCGGCCATGCGCTGCACGGGATGCTGACCGATGTGACCTACAAGATGATCTCGGGCACCTCGGTGGCGCGCGATTTCGTCGAACTGCCCAGCCAGCTTTACGAGCATTGGCTCGACGTCCCCGAAGTGATCGAGGCCCACGCGAAGCACTGGCAGACCGGCGAACCGATGCCCGAAGAGCTGCGCGAGAAGCTGAAAAACGCCTCGACCTGGGATCAGGGCTTTGCCACGGTGGAATTCCTGGCATCGGCGATTGTGGATCTGGAATTCCACGATGGCCCGCCGCCTGCCGATCCGATGCAGAAACAAGCCGAGGTGCTGGAGAATATCGGTCTGCCGCATGCCATCCGGATGCGCCATGCGACGCCGCATTTCGCGCATGTCTTCGCGGGTGACGGCTATTCGTCGGGCTATTACAGCTACATGTGGTCCGAAGTGATGGACGCCGATGCCTTCGCCGCTTTCGAGGAAGCGGGCAGTGCCTTCGATCCCGAAACCGCCCGCAAGCTCGAGGATTTCATCCTGTCGAAAGGCGGCTCGGATGAGGCAGAGACGCTGTATCGGCAGTTCCGCGGCTCGATGCCAGGGGTTGAGGCGCTGCTGAAAGGCCGGGGACTGATCGCGGCGTGAAGCGGCCTTCGTGGATTTCCGGCAAATGAGCTTCGATCGCACGCAGCATGGCATGCGTGCGGTCGCAGGCATGCACGCTCTGGTAATAGCTCACCAGTTCCGCGCGGCGGGACTTGGTTTCGACGGCGAAGACGGTGTTGAAAAGCCGGGCGACGCGGGCCCGGCGTTGTTGCTCGGGGCCGGATAGGCGCAGCCCCCGTAAAGTCGCGATCCCGAGGTCGCGCAGGCGGGGAAAGGCGGTCAGGGCACTCTTACGCATGTCACTCTCCACAAGGACGCACATACAGTCGCGTCACACCCCCTGATTGCAGGCAAAAAGTGGCAGAATTTGGGAACGGTTAATGCAATCTGCATTTCCGATCATTTTTCTTGTCGATTGCTCATCGGGCTAAGCATTGTGGCGCCGCGCGCGATGGGCACGCAGAAGCGGGACTCGTTGCGGGCGGAAACTGCGTCCGGGGCGCAGGGTCTCGATCCGGTCGATGTGGAAATAGCGGTAATCCATCCGCATCCTGCACAATCCCAACAGCATGAGGGTGTTCTGGCTGTAGGAGACCCCAAGCGGCCAGACCTCGCGCTCGGTCCGGCGCTCTTGCCGGTCCAGATAAGTGATATGCACGCTCACCTCGTCCCAGCAGCATTCGCGCAGAAGATCCAGATCAATGCTGGGCGCAGGACGGCTCGCGCCGGGATGCCAAGACGTGTGGGTGTGATGAAGCGCTGCGCGGGCCTGCGCGTCGGGCAGCGTGGCAACGATGCGCGCAAGCGCGTCGCGACCGGCGCGGGTGAGGGTGTCGTCGCCCATATGCGCCAGCGCGTTCTGCGCGAGCATCAGCGCTTCGATTTCCAGCCGGGAGAAGCTTTGCGGCGGCAGCGCGCTGTCTTCGGTCAGCGTATAGCCCAGACCGGCCTCACCGTCGATCAGCGCGCCGCCCGCGCGCAGGGTGGCGATGTCACGGTATAGCTGGCGCGGCGACACGCCGGTCTCTGCGGCGAGCCGCGCGGCCGTCACCGGGGCGGGCAAGCGGCGCAGCGCGGTCATCAGGCGCATCAGGCGGTCGGTGCGGGCCATGTCATCCTGCCGTAATCTGTCAGCAGCCCCGGCTTACAGCATGGGCACAGAAATCCAAAGGAGCCAAGGATGCCCGTTTTATACCATTCGTATTTCAGCCGATCCTCGTCGGTGGTGACGCTGATCGACGAGCTCGGCGCCGATATCGATATTCGCGATGTCACGGTGCGCAGGGCCGATGGCAGAGGCGGCGCGGATCCCGCCAATCCGCATCCCGAGGGCAAGGTGCCCTATCTGGTCGATGGCGACGAGCATCTGCGCGAGCGCGGGGCGATCATGCTCTATCTCACCGACCGCTATCCCGAGGCGGGGCTGGGGCCGGTTCACGGCGCGCCGGGGCGTGGCGCCTATCTGTCGTGGCTGTTCTATTACCAAGGCGTGATGGAGCCGCTGATGCTGATCCGCATGGCGGGCGTCAGTCACCCCTATTTCGAGAGCACGCTGCGCGATTTCGACACGATGGCCGCGCGGCTGGCCGAGGCGCTGGAGCGTGGGCCGTGGCTGCTGGGCGATACGTTCTCTGCGGCGGATCTGCTATGCGTGAGCCCGTTTTCATGGCTGCCCGACCTGATCCCCGACAATCCGGTGATCCGGGACTGGATCGAACGTTGTGCACAGCGGCCCGCGGCGCAGCGCACGCTTGAGCGTGACATGGCGTCGAAGGCGACGGGCTGAATTGAAAACCCCGGCGCGGCAGGGCCGGGCCGGGGAAACCTTACGGGCAAGCGGAGGCCGTCACTCGCGGAAGTGGCGGCTTTCCTTGATCTGGTCCCAGGCCCAGACGACCTCTTGCAGGCGTTCTTCATCGGCGCGGTTGCCGCCGTTGAGATCCGGGTGCAGGTCTTTGACAAGGCTCTTGTATTGCTTGCGGATTTCGCTGCGGCTCATCGTGTCGCGGGCGTCGAGGATCTCGAGCGCCTTGCGTTCGGTCGAGGGCAGCTTGCGCGTCGCGGCCCCGCGTCCGGGGTTCTTTTGATCGGTGCGCCGCCGGGTCGCGTTGTCGCCAAGGATCTGAAACGGATCGTCGATCCCATGGCGCGACCAGTCTCGGCGCTCGGTATTGCCAAAGGCATCGGTGGCACGGCCCCAGACGCGGTCACGCTCCATGGTTTCGTTCTGCTCAGCCTCGGTCTGGCCCGAGAAGAAATTCCACTTGAGGTTGTATTCCCGCACGTGGTCTTTGCAGAACCACAGATAATCGTCCAGCGCATCGGGCGAGCGCGGGGCGCGATACTGGCCCGGCTCGTTGCAGCCGGGATGCTGACAGATGCGCGCCGAGGTCTCGACGGCCCCGGACATCCCGCGGCGGCCGCGGGCTTTTTTCTTTTTGTCGCTGGACGCGCGCATATCGAAGCTGAAAGGGTCGCGAGACATGGGTGCCGTATTTTGCCTGTGGTTTTTGCCTGCCGGAAAGCGAGGATTCGCGACTGCGAAACCTCCCTGCGAGTCGGAGGCGATACTTTACAGCTTTGAGCCACCAAAAGAAAAGCGAAAGGCGCCCGGATCGGCGCCCCGTTTCTCGGTGATGGCTGAAAAGCCTGTGAGCGACAGGCGAAGACGGAGCGCGCTCAGCGCTCGCCGTCTTCGCCGTTTTCGGTCTCGTCGGGTGCCGCGCGCGGGCGCAGAACCGGCTCGTTACGCACCGCGCCTTCCGAACGCAGCATGGCGCCCGAGCGGAACAGCGGCTCGCGCCGCCGAACGGGGGCGGCAGGTTCTTCCTCTGCCGGGGCCTGCGCGACCTGCGGTTCCGGCTGGACGCGCGGCGCTTCGGCAACCGGCTGCGGCTCGGGGTCGGCCACGGGCTGCGGCGCCGCACGGACGGGCGCGGGGGCAGGGGCCGGGACTGCCGGCGCGGCCTGCACCGCCGCCAGCGCTGCGCCCGCATCGGGGCGGCGTGCACCGACTTCGCGCGCGAAGATCATCACGACCTGCTGCGTCTGCTTCGTCGCACCCAGAGCCGAGCGGGTCTCGCAGGGCATGGTTTCGGTGCGCACGAATTGCCAGCCGCCTGCGGCTTCGGCATTGATGCTCTCGGCCACGGTATGCGCAAAGCGCTCGGCGGTGGTTTTCAGACCTTTGACCCTGACGGCGCGCACCGGCGCGGGGACGACCTTGTATTCGAACATGCGAGTTTCCGGCAGCTTCCCTGAGGCATTGTCGAGGCGTGTCCGCGCCTTTTGCGGCAATCGACGCCCTATTGCAAGCGACCTCGCCCGGCATCGGCTGCGCCCCGCACATCGGACCCTGCGGAAACCCGTCGCCCGCGTCTTCTGCGCAAAGGTTTCAGCCTTACCACGCGCATGTGATTGCACCTGTGCGCTGGCCGGTGCTAGCGTCGGTGCGTATTTTGATGGAGGGATTCTCATGCAGTCTGTTCGCACGCTTTTCGCGTCATCCGCCCTTGCCCTGATGCTGGCCTCACCGGCAATGGCGCAATCTTCGCTTGCCGGTATGATCACCGGCAACGATCTGGACCGCATTCAGGAAATCGCTGGCGCCTATGGCACGATCGAACGCCGTCAGGACGAAGACGGCCGTTGGCTGCGCGGCGAGATGGATGGCATCGTCTACACGATCTCGTTTCTCAACTGCAACGATGCCGGGCAGAACTGCACGTCCGTCCAGTTCCGCGCATGGTGGGAATCGAACGGCGCCCATTCGATGGAAGCGATGAACCAGTGGAACCGCGACCGCCGTTTCTCGGCCGCCTATCTCGACAGCCGCGATAACGCGACGATCGAATGGGACGTGAACCTCGCAGGCGGGGTGAGCGCAGTCAATTTCGACGATTCCATCCAGTGGTGGCAGGCGGTCGTCCGCCAGTTCCGCGAAATGGTCATCGATCCGGGCTACGATGCGGCGGGGATCGGCTCTTCGAGCGGTTCGTCGGGCGGCTCGACCGGTAAGTAACGCCACGGATTACAGGCGCGCGCCCCGGGAATGGGGCGCCGCCGTTTCAAGCGCAGTGCGTTACTGGGCGTCCAAAGCGGCGGTGCGGACGGCGTTGCTGCATTGCGGCAGGGCGTTGGTGAATTCGGCCACCTCGGCGCGGTGGGCCGGGTCGCGCATCGGCGGCCAATCCGCCGCAACGCCGCCGCGCCCCTGCACCAGCACGCCGTCGCGCGAAATCGCCGCCGTGGCGATACGGACCGCGCAGGCAAGGTTCGCCGCGCCGTCATAAAGCCCGTCTTCGCCCAGATCGCAGCCATGATACCGCGCCGTCGTGGGCGAGATCTGCAACAGCCCCTGATAGCGCCCGCCGCCGCCCGCCGCGCGGGGGTTCCACGTGCTCTCGAACCGCGCGAGGCCCGAGAAGAAGGCGACATAGAACGCCGCGCGCTGGCTCGGCGTCGCCTCTTCGTAATCGGGGCAGAAGTGGTCGATATCGGCAGGAACCGTATGCACCATCGGGGTGCCGTCGGTGAGCAACGCTTCGATCATCGCGGTGTTCCACTCGGCGGATTCGGGGCGATGGTTCCAGCGCGCGGCGACTTCGGGAGCGGTTTCCTCGACAACGGGCTGCATGACGCAGGCCGCGAGGAATGGCACGATGCAAAGGGCGAGGCGCATGGATCCGTCCGGGATTGTTTCAACCCGGCTTCCCATGCTCTGCAAATCGAGTCGTGGCAAGCAAGCTTGGCGCGCTGCCACGGGCTCTCGGCAAGAAAACGCCGGAAACCGCCTTGCCAGGGGCCTCGAAACCGCTTTTCACCGCGCGCGGGCCGTTCTAGAACCGCTCCGATCCCCGTCCAGACCGCGCGCGCCCGCCGTGCGGCCCTACAAAGGAAACCGACATGCTCGATCTCAGCTTTGATGCCCCCAAGCCCAAAGTCATCGCCGGAGCGACCGGCGACTGGGAACTGGTCATCGGCATGGAGATCCACGCCCAGGTATCCACGCAGGCCAAGCTGTTCTCGGGCGCCTCGACCACCTTCGGCGCCGAGCCCAATTCGAACGTTTCGTTCATCGATGCGGCGATGCCCGGCATGCTGCCGGTGATCAACGAATTCTGTATCGAGCAGGCGGTGCGCACCGGGCTGGGCCTGAAGGCGCAGATCAACCTGCGCTCGGCCTTCGACCGCAAGAATTACTTCTACCCCGACAACCCGCAGGGCTATCAGATCAGCCAGCTCTATCACCCGATCGTCGGCGAGGGCGAAGTCATCGTCGAGATGGGCGCGGGCGTCGCGCGCGTGGTGCGGATCGAACGCATCCATGTCGAACAGGACGCGGGCAAGTCGATCCACGATATGGACCCCAACATGTCCTTCATCGACCTCAACCGCACCGGCGTGCCGCTGATGGAGATCGTCTCGCGCCCCGATATCCGCGGGCCGGAAGAGGCCGCAGCCTATGTCGTCAAACTGCGCCAGATCCTGCGCTATCTGGGCACCTGCGACGGCAACATGCAAAACGGCAACCTGCGCGCCGATGTGAACGTCTCGGTCTGCCGTCCCGGCCAGTACGAGAAATACATGGAGACGCAGGATTTCGGCCATCTCGGCACGCGCTGCGAGATCAAGAACATGAACTCGATGCGCTTCATCCAGCAGGCCATCGATTACGAGGCCCGGCGTCAGATCGCCATCCTGGAAGATGGCGGCAAGGTCGATCAGGAAACGCGCCTCTACGATCCCGACAAGGGCGAAACCCGCTCGATGCGCTCCAAGGAAGAGGCGCAGGATTATCGCTATTTCCCCGATCCCGATCTGCTGCCGCTGGAAATCGAACAGGAATGGGTCGATGAAATCGCGGCTGCGATGCCCGAACTGCCCGACGCCAAGAAGGCGCGCTTCATGAGTGATTTCGGCCTGACGGATTACGACGCTTCGGTCCTGACGGCGGATGTCGAGCTGGCGCGCTATTTCGAAGAGTCGCTGGGCGGCGGGGACGGCAAGAGAACCGCGAACTGGATCATCAACGAGGTGCTGGGCCGCGCCAACAAGGCCGAGGTAACGCCCCGCCAGATCGCCGCGCCCGCCGTCAACACCGCCATCCTTGCGATGGTGGCTAAGGACGAAATCTCGACCAAGATCGCCAAAGACGTGTTGGAAATCCATGTCGAGACCGGCCGCGACCCGAACGAGATCGTCGAGACCGAGGGCATGAAACAGGTCACCGATACCGGCGCCATCGAAGCCGCGGTCGACGAGATCATCGCCGCCAATCCGGCGCAGGTCGAAAAAGCCAAGCAGAACCCGAAACTGGCGGGCTGGTTCGTCGGACAAGTAATGAAGGCCACCGGCGGCAAGGCCAACCCGGCAGCAGTCAACGCATTGGTCAGCGCGAAGCTGGGGCTTTGATCCTCAGAGCGGCGGGCGAGGGCGTACCGGTCACCGGCGGGGGCCAGCCCCCGCACCCCCGGGATATTTAGAGAACAAAGATGCGGCGTTGAGCTTTCGTTAACCACGCATCTTTGATCCGAAAATATCCTCAGGGGGTGAATTTGGCGCAGCCAAAGAGGGGGGCAGACAGCCCCCCTTTTCGTCGATAGGTCTGGCGTGGGGTCAGACGCCGAGGCACCAGCGCATGACGGCCTTCTGGGCGTGCAGGCGGTTCTCGGCCTCGTCCCAGATCACCGATTGCGGGCCGTCCATCACGGCCGAGGTCACTTCGTCCTCGCGGTGAGCGGGCAGGCAATGCATGAAAAGCGCGTCGGGCTTTGCCGCTGCCATAAGCCGCTCGTTCACCTGATAGGGGCGCAGCTGGTTGTGGCGGCGCTCTTTGGTGGACTGGCTGTCATGCATCGACACCCAGGTATCGGTGACGACGAGATCCGCCTCCGCGACGGCTTTCATCGGGTCGCGTTCGATCACCACGTCGCGGCCCTTGTCGCGGGCATAGCGGATCCATTCGTTTTCCGGGTCCAGTGGCTGGGGGCCGGTGAAAGTAAAGTCGAAGCCGAACTGCCCGGCCGCGTGCAAAAGCGAGGCGCAGACATTGTTGCCGTCGCCGGCCCACACCACCTTCTTTCCGGCGATCGGGCCGCGATGCTCCTCATAGGTCAGCACATCGGCCATGATCTGGCAGGGATGGGTGCGGTTGGTCAGCCCGTTGATCACCGGCACGCTGGCATATTCCGCCATTTCCTGGATCACCGATTCTTCGAACGTGCGCAGCATGATCAGGTCGACATAGCGCGACAGCACGCGGGCAGTGTCGGCGATGGTCTCGCCATGGCCGAGCTGCATCTCGCTGCCCGACAGCACCATCGTCTGGCCGCCCATCTGGCGCACGCCGACATCGAAGCTGACGCGGGTCCGGGTCGAGGGTTTTTCGAAGATCAGCGCGACCATGCGACCCTTGAGCGGCTGTTCGTCATCGGGCGCGCCCTTGTGGCGGTCCTTGCGCGCGGATTTCATCGCCGCGGCCTGGTCGATGATCGCCCGCAGATCGGCGGTGTCGGTGGTGTGGATGTCGAGAAAATGCTTCATTATTCAGGCTTTCGGAAACTCCGGGGAGGGGGCGCTGCCCCCTCGGCGCTGTCGCGCCTCACCCCCGGAGTATTTGCAACAAAGTGAAGATCATTGGGCTTCAAAGGCCGTGGCGGCGGTGTCGAGGCGCTCAACGGCCTGCGCCAGATCCTCGTCGGGGATATTGAGCGCGGGCAGCAGGCGCAGCACATTATCGGCGGCGGGAACGACCAGCACGCCCGCCTCGCGCGCGGCGACAGCGAGATCGGCGGCGGGCGCCTTGCATTTCAGCCCCAGCATCAGGCCCAGACCACGCACGCTTTCGAAGCAGTCGGGATGCGCGTCGACGAGGCCTTCAAGTTTCTGGCGCAGGAAACCCGCCTTGCGGCTGACCGCGTCGAGGAAGGCGGGGTCCGAGACGATCTGCGTGACTTTCAGACCCACGGCGCAGCCCAGCGGGTTGCCGCCATAGGTCGAGCCATGCGTGCCCGCCACCATGCCCGAGGCCGCGTCCTCGGTCGCCAGCACGGCGCCCAGCGGGAAGCCGCCGCCGATGCCCTTGGCGACCATCATGATGTCGGGCGCAACGCCCGCCCATTCATGCGCGAAGAGCTTGCCGGTCCGGCCCATGCCGCATTGCACCTCGTCGAAGATCAGAAGCGCGCCGGTCCGGTCGCAGGCCGCCCGCAGGGCCTTGAGCTGATCGGCGGGCATCGGACGGATGCCGCCTTCGCCCTGCACGGGTTCGACCATGACGGCGCAGATGCTGTCATCCATCGCGGCCTCGAAGGCCTCGATATCGTCCCAGGGCAGCTGTTTGAAACCCGGCATCAGCGGGCCGAAGCCCTTGACCATCTTTTCCGATCCCGCTGCGGCAATCGCGGCGGTCGAGCGGCCGTGGAAGGCGCCCTCGAAGGTCAGGAAGGTCTCGCGCGGGGTGCCTTTGTCGTAATGGTATTTCCGCGCCATCTTGATCGCCAGTTCGGCGGTTTCGGTGCCGGAATTGGTGAAAAAGACGGTATCGGCAAAGGTGGTCTCGACCAGCAGGTCGGCCAGCGCCTGTTGCTGCGGGATCCGGTACAGGTTCGAGACATGCCACAGGTTCTGCGCCTGTTCGGTCAGGGTCGCGACCAGTTCGGGATTGGCATGACCCAGAGCGTTCACCGCGATGCCCGCGCCCAGATCGAGAAATCGGCGACCATCCGCCTCGGTCAGCCACGAGCCTTCGCCCTTCACGAAGGAAAGCGGCGTGCGGTTATAGGTCGGCAGGACAGACGGGATCATGTCAATCACCCTTTGAATGGGAAGGCCCATAGGTGCCCAAGGCACGGGGCCAAGTCAATGCAGGTTCACAGATTGTGGAGGGGTCGCATACGGACATCAGACGTCCGGGCATGCGGGATCGATCAGACGCGGGGGCGTCGGCGTCGCGAGACAAACGGGGCGCTTAAATCGATCATGCGATGCGAATAGCCTGTCGCCCGCGGCCTGTCGAGCCTTTCTTGCGGCTTTTCCCGGCGCTTTTGTCGCATTCGCCGGGCGCCCGGATCGCGGCGATTTTAACCCCGCGCCCTGCCGGCGGGCTTGCCCGGCTGCCGGTCCTTCAGTATCCCGGTTATTCACCATGCTGACCGAGACCGAGATGCCTGCGAACCGAACCGGGTTGCCCCAACACCCTCACTGCCCGCCGGCAGGTCGCCGTCACCGCCCGAACGCGCGGCCGGCGTTTCGCGCGCGTTCGCCTTCGAGACCGGCGGGACCGTTGCGATGAGCAAACCCTGGCTTCGCTCTTTGCGCCTGACGCTTGCCGCGCTGATCCTGCCGCTGGCGGGTTGTTTCGAGACCGCGCCGCTGACGGAAGCGGCCACGCGCGGGTTGATGCCCGCCTCGGGGCCCAGCGAGGTGTCGGTGCTCAGAGGGGCGGTGCGGGTCTCGGGTCCGGCGGGGTATTGCATCGATGTCGAGGCAACAACCGAAAGCGATATCGAAGCCTTCGTTCTGCTGGTTCGCTGCCGCATGACGCTGCGCCCGACGCCGGTGCTCAGCGCGACCGTCACGGGGCTGCAGACCGATGGCACGCCCGACATGTTCCGCTCGCTGCCCGATTTCATGCGCTCGACGCCCGGGCGCGCGCAGCTCAGCCGCTCGGGCGATCCGCGCGATGTCGAGGTGCTGGAAGCGACCTATGCCGAGGGCGCGGTCTGGCTGTTGATTCGCGACGAGGGCAACCCGTCCTCGTTCGACGAGACCTATTGGCGCGCGATTCTGCCGGTGGGCGGACGGGTTGTGACGCTTGCTGTGCTTGCCGCCGCCGACCATCCGTTCGAGCGCGACAGCGGGCTGGGTATCCTGCAGACCTTCGTGCGGCGCATGTATGCAGTGAACGCGCAGGGCTGACGAGGGCCGCGGGGCGTCACGCCAGCAGCACGATCCCGACGATCGACAGGCCCAACAGCACGATGCCCAGAACCTCCCAGCGGCGCGGCACCTCGCGGAAAACCAGCGCCGAGACGAGGATCGAGAACAGCAATTCCACCTGTCCCAGACTGCGCACATAGGCCGCGTTCTGCAGCGCAAAGGCCGTGAACCAGCCCAGACTGCCCAGCATCCCCGTCACGCCCACCGGCAGCACCCGGCGCCACGCGCCGAAGACGCGCGACAGCTCGCCCGGCTCGCGCCAGCGCAGCCATGCGATCATCACCAGCGTCTGGAGACTCGTCACCATCGCCAGTGCTGCGATGGCGCGCAGCAGCGCGTCGGGATGGTCGATTTCGACCGTGGCGCCCCGGTAGCCGATCGCCGACAGCCCGAACAGCGCCCCCGCCAACACGCCCAGGCCGGTCGCGCGGTTGAGCACCTTGCCACTGCGCCAGCCTTCGGGCGGGCGTGACAGGACGATCACGCCAAGCGTGCCCAGTGCGATGGCGCCGAGGCCCGGCAGGCTGACCGCTTCGCCCAGAACCAGCGCCGAAAAGGCTGCGACCTGAATGACCTCGGTCTTGGTAAAGGCCACGCCCACCGCGAAAGAGCGCTCGGAAAACAGCGCGACGAGGCAGAAGGTGGCGACGATCTGCGCCAGCCCGCCCGTCACGGCAAACGCCCAGAAGCGCAGGTCGAGCGCAGGAAAGGGCCCGTTGTGCCACCACAGCAGCGTGGCAAGCCCCGCCAGCGCGAGGGGCGCGGCGAAGAGGAAACGCGAGAAGGTCGCGCCGCCCGTCGACAGGCCCAGCCCCTTGAGCTGCTTTTGCAGCATCAGCCGCCATGTCTGAACCGCCGCGGCGGCAAGCGTCACAAGGACCCAGGGTTCCAGCAGATCGCCCATATCCGGATCAGACCGGCAGGATCGTCGTGGATTTGATCTCTTCCATCGACAGAAGCGCGGTCACGTTGTGGATCTTCACGTCGCGGATCAGCCCCTGATAAAACTCGTCATAAGCGCGCGCATTGGTCACCCGGACCTTCAGGATATAGTCGATATCGCCTGCCAGCCTGTGCGCTTCCATCACTTCGGGACGGGTGCGCACCGAGGTCAGGAAGCGGTCCTGCCAGTCGGGGTCGTGCTCGGCAGTGCGCACCAGCACGAAGAAACAGGCCTCGAGCCCCAGCGATTCGGGATCCAGCAGCACCGTCTGCCGCCCGATGATCCCGTTGTCGCGCATCTTGCGGATGCGGTTCCAGACCGGGGTTTTGGACGAGCCGACCTTGCGCGCGATGTCTTCCAGCGACTGGCTGGCATCGTCTTGCAATTCCATCAGGATCTTGCGGTCGAGCGGGTCGAGATCGGAACGGGACATCGGGGGTACTCCGGGACTGATCCTGTGTATCGCCACGTCACGCCAGCGTCCAGCGCCGCCCCCTTGCAACGCGGGCGTCCATGGCGTTTCCATGACGGTCATGGCCCCGAATGCGGGCGATACCCGGCCGGCGGGCGGATGACGGACGAGGCGGACCATGGACGGCGATTTCGACTACCTGATCGTGGGCTCGGGCTCGTCCGGCTCGGTGCTGGCCGCGCGGCTCGCCGAGGCGGGGAAGCGCGTTCTGGTGCTCGAAGCGGGCGGCAGCGACCGACGGTTCTTCGTGCAGATGCCGCTGGGTTACGGCAAGCTGTTCTATGATCCGGCGGTCAACTGGGCCTACCGGACCGAACCGGACCCGGGCCTCGCGGGCAACAGCGATTACTGGCCGCGCGGCAAGGTTCTGGGCGGCTCGTCATCCATCAACGCGATGGTCTGGATCCGGGGCGACGCCAGCGATTACGACGACTGGCAGGCGCTGACGGGCTCAGACGCGTGGGGCTGGGACGCTGCGCGCAACGCCTACCGCGCGATCGAGGACAACGCGGATGGCGCCGATGAATGGCGCGGGCAGGGCGGCCCGCTGCATATCCGCTCGGGCCGCATTCCGGCCCATCCGCTGGTCGAGCC
Source organism: Rhodobacter sp. NTK016B (assembly GCF_017303295.1). GTDB lineage: Bacteria > Pseudomonadota > Alphaproteobacteria > Rhodobacterales > Rhodobacteraceae > Pararhodobacter. The sequence continues at coordinate 58,725 of NZ_JAFKOK010000004.1, forward strand.
GTTTCTCGAAGCCTGCGCCGCCGCTGGCCTGCCCCGCAACGAGGATTTCAACGGCGCGCGGCAAGAGGGCGCGGGCCTCTACCAGCTCACCATCAAGGGCGGTCGGCGCAATTCGGCGGCGCGCGCTTTCCTGCGCCCGGCGATGAAGACCGGGCGGGTATCGGTGCAGCTCAGGGCCCATGTCACCCGCATCCTGTTCGACAGCAACCGCGCCATCGGGGTCGAGTATGCGCGTAAGGGCCGTCTTCATCAGGCCCATGCAGGCGAGGTAATCCTGTCGGGCGGCGCGATCAACACGCCGCAATTGCTGATGCTGTCGGGCATCGGTCCGGGCGCGGCGCTGGCCGAACACGGGATCGAGGTGCGGCTGGACCAGCCCAATGTGGGACGGCACCTGAACGACCATCAGGGCATCAATTACACCTACCGCATGACGGTGCCGACGATGAACGACCTGCTGCGCCCTTGGTGGGGCAAGGCGCTGGTGGGGATGCAATATCTGCTGACCGGCAAGGGGCCGCTGTCGGTGTCGATCAACCATGCGGGCGGTTTCTTTCGCACCGATCCGGCGTTGGAACGGCCCAATATGCAGCTGTATTTTCAGGCCTTTTCGACCCTCATGCCGCGCGAGGGCGAGCGTCCGATTCTGTCGCCGGACCCCTTTCCGGGCCTGTCCATCGGCCTGTCGAATTGCCGCCCGACCAGCCGGGGTGAGATCGCGCTGACCTCTGCCGATCCCTTTGCCGCGCCGCGCATCACCGCCAATGCCTTTTCGACCGACAGCGATGTGTCCGAGATGCTGGCGGCGGTGAAGTTCATCCGCCGGATCGCCGCGCAAGAGCCGCTTGCGGGTCTCATCGCCGAAGAGTTGCGCCCGGGGCCCGGGACGGCGGAAGACGCCGCGCTGATCGACGATTTCCGCGCCCGTTCGGGCACCGTCTTTCACCCGTCCTGCACCGTGCGGATGGGCGCGGATCCGGCGACCAGCGTGCTTGACCAAGATCTTCGGGTGCGCGGCATCGACGGGCTGCGGGTCTGCGACGCCTCGGCCTTCCCGTCGCTGATCGGCGGCAATACCAATGCGCCGGCGATCATGATGGGCTGGCTGGGCGCCGCGCGTATCCTTGCAACCGCGCCCGGCAAGGGGTGAGAGCGGACGCAGCCACGGCCGTTTGATCTCAATCATGGTGCAAGCGCCGCGTCGCGCGCAGTTTGGCCCAAACAGGCTGCGGATGAGATCCATGAACATACTGGTCAAGGATGGGGGCTTCGTGCCCGACGACTGGCAGGCGGGCTATGTGCCCCTGGCCGCTTTGTCCAACACGCCCGGTCAGGCCGGGGTCGATCTGTCCTCGCCCCGGCTCGACCGTGATCAATGGGCGCGGCTATGCCGCCTGCTGCCGCAGATCGGGCTGGTGCGGGTGCGGATGCGCGATTTCGGCGATGTCGCAGCTCTGGATCTGGCACAGGCGATCCGGCGGACGGGCTATTGCGGTCGGCTGCGCGCGCATGGCGCGGTGCTGGCACGGATTTACACGTTGGCGCGGCGCGCAGGCTTCGACGAGATCGAACTGGATCCCGAGCAGGCGCGTCTGCAACCGGCCGAGCATTGGCGCAATGTCCCCGACTGGTCGCCCGCGCGGCGTTCGGGCGGGGCGGCGATGCGGGATGCGCGTCTTCGCTGACGTCACCCGCACCACCCGTTCCCGCATCGCCTGCGGCTGAGGGCCGCATCGCCGCGTCGCGGGTCAGAGCGGGGGTTCTCTTTGCTCCGGAATCCCCGTATCACGACGCGCACTTCCTGACCGAACGCCCAGATCGAAAGGCCGTATCATGACCGATGCCGCGACGCCCGGCTCCGCTCCGAAGGTCAAGACCCTGCCCGACGCGCAAACCGTCACGCAGGTCATCCATTGGACCGACACGCTGTTCTCGTTCCGCTGCACGCGCCCGCAGAGCCTGCGTTTCCGCTCGGGCGAATTCGTCATGATCGGGCTGATGGGCGATAACGGCAAACCGCTTCTGCGCGCCTATTCCATCGCCTCTCCCAGCTGGGATGACGAGCTGGAATTCTACTCGATCAAAGTCCCCGATGGCCCGCTGACCTCGAAGCTGCAGCATATCGAGGTGGGACAGCAGATCATCCTGCGCCCCAAGCCGGTGGGCACACTGGTGCATGACGCTCTTCTGCCCGGCAAGCGCGTGTGGTTCCTCGCCACGGGCACCGGCCTTGCGCCCTTCGCCTCGCTGATGCGCGACCCCGAGACCTACGAGAAATTCGAGCAGGTCATCATGATGCATACCTGCCGCACCGTGGCCGAGCTGGAATATGGCCGCCGACTGGTCGAGGATCTGCGCAATGACCCGCTGATCGGCGAAATGGTCGAGGGCAAGCTGCTCTATTACCCGACCACCACGCGCGAGGACTTCCACCACAAGGGCCGGATCACCGATAATCTGAGCTCGGGCAAGGTGTTTGCGGATCTCGACCTGCCGCGCATGAATGCCGACGAAGACCGCGCCATGGTCTGCGGCTCGCTGGCCTTCAACCTCGATGTGAAAGAGGTGCTGGAAAGCTTTGGCCTGCGCGAAGGGGCCAACAGCGACCCCAAGGAATATGTGGTCGAAAAGGCGTTCGTCGGCGACGGCGTCTGAACCCGTTCCACATCGCACGATAACGCCCGCGCCGGATGGTCGCGGGCGTTTTACTATGCACTTAAGCGACTGTCAGCGCAGGATCTTTTCGAAACAGACCCGGTCGAACCCGTCCTCGACCCGGCGGTCGTATTCGATATAGCCAAGCCGGGGGTAGATCGACAGGTTTTCGGTCATCGCGGCATTGGTATAAAGCCGCACGGCACGCTTGCCGCCAGCCCGCGCCGCCGCTTCGCAAAACGCGATCAGTGCCTTGCCGATACCTTGACCCGCAGCCTCGGGCAGGACGGCCACGTTTTCCAGCAAGACATGCCTGTCTTCGTTAACGAAGACGATGAAGCCCTGAAACGCGCCCGTATCGCTTTCCGACACATGGACCCGGCCCGCCGCGATCTGGCTTGCGTAATCGGCCAGCATCGGCGCGGGTTCGCGCCCGATCCGGGGCACGTAGCGCGCATAGGCCTGCGCGGCGCAGTCGCGAATTGCGGCCTCGTCACGGGCCTCGGCCAGTCGGATCATGGGGGCCTCTGCATGGTCGAGCGCAAAGACTGCCCGGACCGGGCCGTCCGCGCAACCGCGTCGCCAAAGAAAACGGGCGGCGAGTTGTCCCGCCGCCCGTTTCCGATCTTGCCTGGCCGAAAGGCTCAGAGGTCGAGCATCTCGCGAACCTGCTCCAGCGCGGCGGGCAGGGCGTCGGGATTGTCCTGCGCGGCGTCCAGTTCGGCGCGGGCCGTGGCCTTGTCCGCGTCGCTCAGATCCGAGGCCTCGACGACCGCGACGGCGGTGTCGTGATCGTAGCCGTCCACGGTGAACAGCGTCTCCATTTCGGCGTCGGTCTGGGGCAGGGCGGGCATGTCCGCGGTGGCGAGCTCGGGCTCGGCCGCAACAGACGGCGCCATGTCAGTAGCTGCTTCGGTCGCCGCGTCGTTCATGGCATCGCCCATGTCTTCGATGGCTTGACCGGCGGCTTCCACCGCGTCACCCGTCGCCGCGACGGCGGTGTCCGCCGCATCGCCCGCCGCTTCGGCGGCATCGCCCACGGTTTCTTCCGTGGCTTCAGCAGCGCTCTCGACACCCTCGGCCGTGGCATCAACCGCGTCGTCTGTGGCCGCTGCGGTCGCTTGTGCGGCGTCCTCGGTTGCTTCGGCGGTGGCTTCCGCCGCGTCTTCGGTGGTCGCCATCGTTGCCTCGGCTGCGTCCTCGGTCGCGTCAGCCGTGGCTTCGGCAGCGTCTTCTGTCGCCTCGACGGCATCGCCCGTCATATCGGCGGCGCGGCTCGCGGCGGTTTCAGCGGCGTCTTCGGTGGCCTGAGCGGCGTCTTCCGTTGCTTCGGCGGTGTCGCTGGCGACCTCTTCCGCCGCGCCGGCGGCGTCGCCGAGCGCGTCCTGCGCGCCGTCAACCGCTTCGGCCCCGGTCTCTTGCACCGCATCGACCGCGTCGCCGGTGGCTTCCGCCGCATCCTCGGCCATGGCTTCGGTGCCGTCCACGACGGCCTCGGCAGCATCGCCCGTCGCGTCGGCGGCGTCTTCGGCCATCGCATCGGCACCGGCAGCGGCATCGTCAAGCGCATCGCCGGTCGCTTCGGCTGCGTCCTCGGTCGCGCTGCCGACCGCCTGCGCGGCGTCGGCAGTCTCTTCGCCCGCCGCGTCCAGCGCTTCATCCGCGTTCTGGGCCGCGTCTTCGGACATCTGCGCCGCATCTTCGGCGATTTCGCGTGCCGCGTCCGAGGCCGAGCCGACCGCTTCGCTCGCGCTTTGGGTCAGGCCGTCCATGGCCTCGCCGACGCTGTCGACGGTTTCCTCGATCGCCTGCTCGACGCTTTCGGCAGCGTTCTCAAGCGGGGTGGGGGTGTCGGGGGCCTCGGGCGGCGGGGCCACGGGGGCGGTTTCAGCGATGGGTTCTTGCGGCGCGGGGGCCGGCGTGGGTTCCGGTTGCGGCGCGGGCTGCTCGCGGGCAACCCAGATGCCGAGACCAGCCGCCAGCACGATGGCTGCGATGATCAGGATCTTTTTCATGAATTCTTCCTCGAATGCTTTGCTCTGAAAATGTTGCACTGCAAAACGGCAAAGGCAATGGCACCACGGGACACAAGACCCGTTTTCCGGCCCTCACACCGCGATCAATCCGCGCAGGCGCCGTTCATCGACTTCTGGAACCCGTGGTGGGCGGGTCCGGGCGCTTCGCTACGACCCGGCGCCACCGATCTGCAGGCCAAATGCGGTTCCTTCGCTGCTTTCCCTTGCAACCCAGCGGTGCCGGGACTATTTTTCGCCCGTCAGACAACAGAAGGAATCCGACCATAGCTCGCAGACCCCACAACGCACCGCCCAGCCGCGATACCGGACCCCGCGTGAACGACCGCATTCGCGCACCCGAAGTCCGACTCATCGGGGCAGAAGGCGAAAATATCGGCGTCGTTCCGCCCGCCCGGGCGATGGCACTGGCAGGAGAGGCCGGGCTCGACCTTGTCGAGATCTCGCCGAACGCCACGCCCCCGGTCTGCAAGATCATGGATTTCGGCAAGTTCAAATACGAACAGCAGAAGCGCGAAGCCGAAGCACGCAAGAAGCAGAAGACGATCGAGATCAAGGAAATCAAGTTCCGTCCCAATACGGATACCCACGATTACGACGTCAAGATGCGCTCGGTGCAGAAGTTTCTGGGCGAGGGTGACAAGGTCAAGGTCACGCTGCGCTTCAAGGGCCGCGAAATGGCGCACCAGCAGCTCGGGATGGAGCTTCTCAATCGGGTTGCCTCGGATGTCGAGGAAATCGGCAAGATCGAGAACATGCCCAAGCTTGAAGGCCGTCAGATGGTGATGATGATCGCCCCGCGCTGAGCCTGCGCAAGACTGCCCGCAGATCCATGGCTTCGGGCCAGGAATAGAAACGCCGCCCTCGGGCGGCGTTTTTCATGGGCATAATGGTCGTCGCCTTGTCGGGCCGTCGTCAGGAAGGCCCGTTTTCAGGGCTGGTTGTCCAGCGACGGAAGCCGCCGCCGGTAACGCTCGATCTCGTCTTCCAGCGCGGCGGCGAGACAGGGCACGCGTTCGTGCATCCGGGCCAGCATTTCGCCCCGCGCGCGCAGGGTATGGGCCAGCATCATCCGCCGCAGCACGCTGCCGCGCCCGCGCGGGCTGGCCAGGAATTCTTCCTGCGAGATCAGCGTTTCCGACGGCGAGGCGATCCGCAACAGCAGCTCATGCCCGCCCACCGCGCGATAAGCGGCCCCCAGGCAGGCGCTGTTATCCTCGGGGCAGGCGACGGCGCACAGGGCGGCCACCGGCGCGGCGGTTTCGCTTTCACGCAGCCACAAGGCCGTGCGCTCGGGATCGGTGCTCAGGCCCATCAGCGCGCGCTGGGGATGGCCCTCGGCCACCAGCGCCGCCACCCGCTCGCGCGCCTGCCGGTCGGCATGGCGCCAGACGAGAAACAGCATCTCGCTGTCGACCAGCGGGGACTCGAGCGTTTCGGGTGTCAGGTGTCGCAGCCCGGCATGGCCGCGTCCGGCCAGCACCATCGCCGCTGTGCGCGCGGCCAGCGGTTCGCCTTCGCGCGCCAGCGTCTCGGCCGCGCCGATGCCGCCATCGGCGGCGGCATAGGGGCGCCGCAGCGCCGTCATCGCGGTGACGACCGGATGATCGCCCGCCAGCGGCACCCAGTTCAGGCCCGACATCCCGCCCGGCGCCCGCATCAGCGCTGCACGCTCGGTGGCGGGCATATGCGCCAGATACGGCCCCTGCAGCGTCGGCATCGAATCGATGCGCCCCAGCAGCAGACGGGCGGCGTCGTTGCCATCGGTGGCAAGCTGCGCCAGCGCGGGCAGGGCTTGCGCCTCGTAATCCTGAAGCCAGGCGTCGCGCGCGGCGCGGAAATCGGCATCGTCCGATCCGGGCACCGGACCTGCCAAGGCCGCGGCGCCGGCGACCGGAAAGGTCAGCGCGACGGTGAAAATCGCGGCGAGGAGGCGACGGATCGGCGCCCCCGGGCCGCGCGAAGTTCGACGGATAGGTTTCACGGGTCTTTGTTGCCGCGCCTCAGCCGCGCATCTGCGCTACGGTGGCCTGCATCGCGTCGAGCGGCAGGTAGCCGCGCAGCAGCTCGCCTTCGTCCTCGCCGTCACCCATCACGAAGGTGGGCGTGCCGGTGATGCGCAGCCGCTCGGCCAGCGCATGATTCGCCTGCAGGATCTCGGTCACAGCGTCGCCGTTCATCGCCGCCAGAACCTCGGTCGCATCGAGGCCAAGGTCCTCGGCCATGCCGCGCAGATCGTCGGGCGTGACATCGCCGTCCCAGCTCATCAGCGCGTCGTGGACCTCGGCATAGGGCTCGTCGCCACCGATCTGCTGCACGGCCACGGCGAAACGGCTCATGATTTCGGATTGCGGGCCGAGAATCGGGAATTCCTTGACGATCAGGCGAATATTGCCGTCGCTTTCGATCAACTCGCTGACCGCAGGCTGGGCGCGGCGGCAATAGCCGCAGCGGTAATCCATGAACTCGACCAGCGTGATATCGCCCTCGGGATTGCCACCGACCCACGAATGGCCGTCATCGAAGATATCGGCGGCGTTGATCTCGACCAGCGCCAGATCCATCTCGGCCTGCTGCGCTTCCTGCCGGCGCTCGTATTCGGCGACGGCTTCGAAGATCACCTCGGGGTGTTCCATCAGGTAGGCGCGCACCGCATCGCCAAAGGCCTCACGGTCCTGTTCGGACGCCGGTGCCGACTGTGCCATGGCGGGCAGGGTGGTCAGCGACGTGGTCGCGAAACAGGCGGCGAGGGTTGCGGCGATCACGGACTTGCGGATCATGGGGGCGGGCTCCTGACATCTAAATCGCGCGCAGAGTGCGCGGCGGGGCGGGGCAACACAAGACCGGATACGACCTGTGCCCAATCATTGACCCAATCGTGAACCGTTTCCCGGCCCCCCGCAAGCCGGGGGCGCGGCACGGGGATTTTCCCGGCGCGACTTTCGCGCTACCACCTGTAGCGAGCAGAACACCAGCGCCCCGGACCAAGGCAGCGCGACACCATCGGAGAGCAGCATGCACAGCATCGGAATGCGCATCGGGATAAGGGGCGTGCTTTGCAGCCTGCTGGTCCTGCTGCTGATGCTCTGTACCCAGCCGCTCGCGGCGCAGACCGGCGATCAGAGCCTTGGCGCCGTGGCCCGGCTGGATGGTGATGTCACGCTCGACGCCGTGCGCAGCGATCTTCTGGTCGAGATCCCGCTCAGCCAGCCGGTGCCGTGGCGCACAAGGCTGATGACCGAACCGCCGCGCGCGGTGGTCGATTTCCGCACGCTCGACTGGGGCGATCTGGACCCCGCCGACATCGCGCGGGCCGGGCAGGCCACGGCGCTCAGGATCGGCAATGCGGGCGGCGGCTGGTCGCGGCTGGTGATCGAACTTGACGAGCCCATGGGCTTTACCCGGGCGGGCCTGACCTCGGATGCCGAAACCGGGGCCGCGCGGCTGGCGTTGCGCCTTGAACCCATCGATGCCGAGGATTTCGCGCGTCAGGCCGCTGCGCTGGCTGCGACCGATAACGGCATCCCCGACAGCGCGCTGCGCGGTGGCGATGGCCGCGCGCCGCTGGGATTGCGGCCCACGCTGGTGGTGCTTGATCCCGGTCACGGCGGCGTCGATCCCGGCGCGGTTCACGAGGGCACGCAGGAGGCCAATGTCACGCTGACCTTCGCCCGCGAACTGGCCGAGGCGCTGGAGCGTACCGGCCGCTATCAGGTGGTCCTGACCCGCGACAGCGACACGTTCGTCTCGCTCGAAGCGCGCATCACCGTGGCGCATTCCGCGCGGGCCGATGTTTTCCTGTCGCTTCACGCCGATGCGCTTGCCGATGGTCAGGCTGTGGGCGCCACGGTCTACACGCTGGCCGACGGTGCCGCCGATGCCGCCGCTACCGCGCTGGCCGAGCGGCACGACCGCGACGACCTGATGGGCGGCGGCGTCGATCTGACCGGCACCGACGACGCGATCGCAGGCGTGCTGATGGACATGGCCCGCGTGCAGACCCAACCCGCCACCGACCGGCTGGCGCGCGCGCTGGTGGGCGGGATCCGCGATGCCGAGTTGCACATGCACCGTCATCCGTGGCAGCAGGCGGCGTTTTCGGTGCTGAAATCGCCCTCGGTTCCCTCGGCGTTGCTGGAGCTGGGCTTTCTGTCCTCGGATGCCGACCGCGCGCGGCTGGGCGACCGGCGCTGGCGCACGCAGATGGAACGGGCGCTGATCTCGGCGCTGGACACCTGGGTCGCGGGCGAGGTCGCGCTGCAGGATCTGCGGCTGCGCTGAAACGGGCAGGGGGCGTCGTCCGTTCGGGGCCGTTCGCTCACGCTTGCGCGATTTCCCGCATCCGCGCGCGCTAGGCTTTTGACCCGCGCAACGCTTGTGTATAGACGATGCGCACACCCCTCGACATCCTGCCTCGACCCGGAGCGCATCCTTGACCCGAGCCATTCTCTCGTTCTTTGGCGGCCTGTTCAGCTTCATCATGCTGGGCACGGTCTTTGCCGCGCTGACTGTCGGCGGGGTCATCTGGGTTTACACGCATGATCTGCCCTCGACCGAGCAGCTGGCGAATTACGAACCGCCGATGATCAGCCGCGTCTATTCGGGCGAAGGCCAGATGATGGACGAATTCGCGAGGGAACGCCGCCTGTTCACCCCGATCGAGGATATCCCGCCGCTGCTGCGTCAGGCCTTCATCTCGGCCGAGGACCGTTTTTTCTACGAGCATCAGGGCTTCAATCCGCTGGCGATGATCTCGGCGGCGCGCGACGCTGTGGTGTCGCGCGGGCGTAACGTGCGGGGGGCGTCGACCATCACCCAGCAGGTGATGAAGAACTTCCTGCTGTCGTCGGACCGCACGGTCGAGCGCAAGATCCGCGAGATCATTCTGGCCTTTCGCGTCGAGCAGACGCTGTCCAAGGACGAGATTCTCGAACTCTATCTCAACGAGATCTTTCTGGGGCAGAATTCGTTCGGGGTCACCGCCGCAGCGCAGACCTATTTCAACAAGACGCTCGAAGAACTCACGGTCGAGGAAATGGCCTTCCTCGCCTCGTTGCCGCAGGCGCCGTCGCAATATCATCCGGTGCGTGCCCGAGAACGCGTGACCGAACGGCGCAACTGGGTGCTGGGGCAGATGGCCGATAACGGCTATATCACGCGCGAAGAGGCCGAGGCGGCGCGCGCCCGCCCGCTGCAAACGGTGCAGGGTGGCGATATCGACGCGTTCCGCCAGAGCCTGCCCGACCGCGATTACTTCTCGGACGAGATCCGCCGCCAGCTGTCCACGACCTTCGGCGAAGAGGAATTCTTCACCGGCGGCCTGTCGATCCGCGCCACCGTGCATCCCGAATTGCAGGTGACGGCGGCGCATGCGCTTCAGCGCGCGCTTGAGCGCTACGACCGAGCACAGGGCGAATGGCGCGGCACCGGCGTGCGGCTGACCGACGAGCAGCGGGCGACGGAAGAGGCATGGCGTCAGGCGCTGGCCGAGACCCCCCTTGCGCGTGACATCACGCTCGACAATCTGTGGCGCCCGGCGGTGGTGCTGTCGGTCACGCCCGACCGCGCCGAACTGGGCATCGAGGGGATCGAGGGCACTGGGCAGGTGGACCGCCCCGATATCAACTGGCTGCCCGGCTCGATGTCCGACACGCTCAGCCCGGGCGACGTTGTCTATGTCCGCGCGATCACCTCGGATGACGATGACAGTTTCCAGCGCTGGTCGCTGCGCCAGATCCCCGAAGTGCAGGGCGCCTTCATGGCGATGGACGTCAATACCGGCCGCGTGATCGCGATGCAGGGGGGCTTCAGCTATCAGGAAAGCTCGTTCAACCGCGCCACGCAGGCGATGCGCCAGCCCGGGTCGAGCTTCAAACCCTTTGTCTATGCCGCCGCGCTGGATTCGGGCTTCACCCCCGCCACGATCATCATCGACGCGCCGATCGAGATCGATACCGGCGACGGGATCTGGCGGCCCTCGAATGCCGGCGGCGACTGGCTGGGCCCGGCGCCGATGCGGCTGGGGATCGAGCAATCGCGCAACCTGATGACCGTTCGGCTGGCGCAGGAAGTGGGCATGGAGGTCGTCGCGGGCTATGCCGAACGCTTCGGCGTCTATGATCGGCTGCAGCCCTTCCTTGCCAATTCGCTGGGCGCGCAAGAGACCACCCTGTTCCGCGTCGTCGCCGCCTATGCAATGTTCGCCAATGGCGGCGAACGGGTGGAACCCACACTGGTCGACCGCGTGCAGGACCGCTGGGGGCGCACAGTCTATCGCCATGACGAACGGCAATGCATCGAATGCGGCCAACCCGACCTGCCCGCCGGTCAGGCGCCGTGGATCGCCTCGCGCCGCCAGCGCGTGATGGACCCGATCACCGCCTATCAGCTGACCTCGATGATGCAGGGCGTGGTGCAGCGCGGCACGGCCTCGGGGGCGGTGCGCCTGCCGGTGCCGATCGCGGGCAAGACCGGCACGACCAACGACGCGCGCGACGTGTGGTTCGTGGGCTTTTCCTCGACCGTGGTGGCAGGCTGCTATATCGGTTTCGACCGTCCCCGCTCGCTGGGGCGTCGCGCCTCGGGCGGCGGCATGTGCGCGCCGGTCTTTCAGGAATTCATGCTCGAAGCGATCGACGAATTCGGCGGGGGGCGTTTTACCGTGCCGCCGGGCGGCCATTTTATCGCCATCGACCGCCATACCGGCGAGCGCGTGCCCGATGGCAGCGGCGGCGACGTGGTGTCAGAGTATTTCCGCGACGGCGAAGAGCCGGTCTTCGGCATCGACGCGCTGATCGATGGCGGGTTCGCCATGGGCATGTCGCTGCCGGTCTTCGAGCCCGATGTGCAGATGATGCTCAACGAGGACGGGGTCGAGGTTCCGGTCGAGCCCCAATCCGATAGCGCCACGATCGAGGTCCCGGCGCAGACCAATTTCGGCACGCTCTCGGCGGGCGGGCTGTACTGACGCAATTCGTTTCCGGACATGAGCGGCGCCTCCCGTTGGGCCGGGCCGGGGCGCTGCGCGCCCCGGCGGGGTCTTTGGTCCACGGGGCGGTGACAGGGTGGCAGCCCCGGGGGCGCCGCCCCCGGACCCCCGGAGTATTTCCGACAGAGTGAAAGGGCGTGGGTCTCCGCTGCGTCACGCTTGCACAGGGCGGCGGAGGGCGCTTCACTGCGGGGCGGGGAGAGAGACGATGATCACGCTGCACCACGCGCCGCAATCGCGCAGTTTCCGGATCCTGTGGTTCCTGCACGAGGCCGGGCTTGCGCATGAGGTCCGCTATCACCGTTTCGGCGGAAAGGGCCTGCGCGACGCGGAGTTCCTGAAGATCTCGCCTGCGGGCCGGGTGCCGGTGGTCGAGGTCGATGGCATCACCTTGTTCGAGAGCGGCGCGATTCTGGAGTATCTGGCCGAGACACGCGCGCCGGCGCTCAACCGGGCTGCGCACCATGCCGAGCGCGGCGCGTTTCTGGAATGGCTGCATTACGGCGAGACGCTGGCGCAGCATCTTGCGCAGCTGACCTTTCATCATATCGCGCTGAAGCCCGCCGATCGCAGCCCCGTCGTGCAGAAGCTTGAAGCTCTGCGCCTGCGCCGCGCCATCGAGGGGCTGGAGGCCGCTCTGTCAGGGGACTGGCTGCTCAAGGATTTCAGCGCGGCCGACATCATGACCGGTGCGTCGGTGGACCTCGCGCGGCGTTTCGTGCCGCTGGACGATCTTGCCCGCGTTACCGCCTGGCATACCCGGCTGATCGCGCGCCCGGCCTTTCGCGCGGCGCGGGCCGAAGACGGCCCGGCCGAGTTGTACCTGCAGGATCGTTACTATGACTGACCGTTCCGAGAGTGTGGAAATCTTCGAAGTCGGGCCCCGCGACGGGTTGCAGAACGAAAAACGCCCGATCCCCACCGCCGAGAAGATCGCTCTGGTGGACCTGCTGTCACAAGCGGGCTTTCGGCGGATCGAAGTGGCGAGTTTCGTGTCGCCCAAATGGGTTCCGCAGATGGCCGACAGCGCCGATGTGCTGGCCGGTATCCGTCGCGCGCCGGGGATTTCCTATGCTGCGCTGACCCCCAACATGAAGGGTTTCGAGGGCGCGCGCGCGGCCCGAGCCGATGAGATCGCCATCTTCGCCTCGGCGTCCGAAGGGTTTTCGAAGGCCAATCTCAACTGCACGATCGCCGAGTCGATCGAGCGCTTTCTGCCGATCCTTGAGGCGGCGAAGGATCATGGCATCCCGGTCCGCGGTTATATCTCATGCGTGACCGACTGCCCCTTCGACGGACCGACGTCCCCCGATGCCGTGGCCGCGCTGGCCGCGCGGCTGACCGGGCTTGGCTGCTATGAGATCAGCCTTGGCGACACGGTGGGGCGCGCCACGCCCGAGAGCATTGCCGCCATGCTGAACGCCGCGACGGGGGCGGTCGCGCCCGTGCAGCTGGCGGGGCATTTCCACGATACGGGCGGGCGTGCCTGCGACAATATCGAGACCGCGCTCGGCTTTGGCCTGAGGGTTTTCGATGCCGCCGTCGGGGGGCTGGGCGGGTGCCCCTATGCGCCCGGTGCGCAGGGCAATGTCGCGACCGAGGCGGCGATGGACCGACTTGAGTCGCTTGGATTTTCCACCGGCCTTGACCGCGCGGTGATCGACCGCGCCGCCGCCATGGCCCGCACGATGAGAGAGCCGCGATGAGTTATAACACACTTGACCTGAACCTTGACCCGCGCGGCGTGGCCACGCTCACGCTCAACCGGCCTGACAAGCATAACGCGATGTCGGCGCCGATGATCGACGAACTTGCCGCTGTGGCCGCCCGGCTGAGCGCCGATGACAGCGTTCGTGCGGTGGTGCTGACGGGGGCGGGCAAGAGTTTCTGCGCCGGCGGCGATCTGGGCTGGATGCAGGCGCAGATGAAGGCGAGTGCTGCGGAACGGGCCGAGGGCGCGCGGGCGCTGGCGTCGATGCTGGGCGCGTGGAACGCGCTGCCCAAACCGGTGATCGGGCGCATTCAGGGGCCGGCCTATGGCGGCGGGCTGGGTCTTGTGTCGGTCTGCGACGTGGCGATCGGCGTCGAGACTGCGCGTTTCGGGCTGACCGAAACCCGGCTCGGGCTGATCCCGGCGACCATCGGGCCGTATGTTCTGGCGCGGATGGGCGAGGCGATGGCGCGGCGCGTCTTCATGTCCGCGCGCCTATTCGATGCGGCCGAGGCGGTTACACTGGGGCTTCTGGCCCGTGCCGTCGCGCCTGATGACCTCGACGCCGCCATCGAGGCCGAGATCGCGCCCTATCTGTCTTGTGCGCCGGGTGCTGTGGCCTCGGCCAAGGCGCTGGCGCTGCGGCTGGGCAGCGCTATCGGCGCGGACGATGTCGAACATTCCATCGCCCAGCTTGTCGCGCGGTGGGAGAACGACGAGGCGGGCGAGGGCATCGCCGCCTTTTTCGAGCGCCGCAAGCCCCGCTGGGCGACGCCGGACTAAGCGCCAGACAGGCTTGCGCTGCCGCTTCGGGCGCTAAATCTCCCGGGGTGGCGTGGCGGTGTCCCCATGGATGACCGCCCGCAAGCAACCGTGCAGGCCGCCGATCCGCCCCGAGTCGCGCGACGCCGTGCCGCAGCGTGCGCTTTCGCCGCAGAGCAGCGCGTGCCGCGCGGGCAGGCTTGGTGAATCCGGCATCCCTTCGCATGCCGGGGCCGAAAAGCGTAAAATCAGACCCTTGCATTAGGCCCCCCTCGGTTGACCCGCGACCGAGGCGGGAGTAAACGGGGCAACGAGCCAACTTGAGCTGCGACCGACCTTGCGGACGCCAAAAGGAGCCACCCTTGGACGACCTCCTCCGAGATTATCTCCCCATCATCATCTTTCTGGGAATCGCCATCGCGCTTGGCCTCGTGCTGATGCTCTCGGCGATGGTCATTGCGGTGCGCAATCCCGACCCGGAAAAGGTCTCGGCCTATGAATGCGGGTTCAACGCCTTCGACGACGCGCGGATGAAATTCGACGTGCGCTTCTATCTGGTGTCGATCCTGTTCATCATCTTCGATCTCGAAATCGCCTTCCTGTTCCCCTGGGCCGTGGCCTTCGGTGATCTGAGCATGGTCGCGTTCTGGTCGATGATGGTGTTCCTTGGCGTGCTGACGATCGGCTTCGCCTATGAATGGAAGAAAGGGGCTCTCGAATGGGAGTGATGACCGGAGCCAATACCGCCGGGGCCGACCGCGAACACGCGACGCAGGCGCTGAATTCCGAGCTGCAGGACAAGGGCTTCCTGCTGACCACGACCGCCGACATCATCAACTGGGCGCGCAACGGCTCGCTGCACTGGATGACCTTCGGTCTGGCCTGCTGCGCCGTCGAGATGATGCATACCTCGATGCCGCGCTATGACCTTGAACGCTTCGGTACCGCGCCGCGCGCCAGCCCGCGCCAGTCGGACCTGATGATCGTGGCGGGCACGCTGACCAACAAGATGGCGCCGGCGCTGCGCAAGGTCTACGACCAGATGCCCGAGCCGCGTTACGTCATCTCGATGGGGTCCTGCGCCAATGGCGGCGGGTATTACCATTACAGCTACTCGGTGGTGCGCGGCTGTGACCGGATCGTGCCCGTGGACATCTACGTTCCCGGCTGCCCTCCGACCGCCGAGGCGCTGCTCTACGGTATCCTGCAGCTGCAGCGGAAGATCCGCCGCACCGGCACCCTGATCCGCTGAGGAGACAGCCATGTCCATGACCGAACTGGCCGATTACATCAGCGCCAAGCAGGGCGAGGCGATTGTCGAAAGCGAGATCGCGTTCGGCGAACTGAACGTCACCGTCGCCGTGTCGGAATTGCCCGCTTTCGTGCGCTTCCTGAAGACCGACGAGACCTGCAAGTTCTCGACGCTGGTGGATATAACCGCCGTCGATTACCCGCAGCGCCGTGCGCGCTTCGACGTGGTGTATCACTTTCTCAGCATGTACCGGAACCAGCGCATCCGCGTGAAAGCCGCCGTGCGCGAGGATGAGATGGTTCCTTCAATCGTGACCGAGCATCCCTCGGCCAACTGGTTCGAGCGCGAGGTTTTCGACATGTTCGGGATCCTGTTCTCGGGCCATCCAGATTTGCGCCGGATCCTGACCGATTACGGCTTCCGCGGCCATCCGCTGCGCAAGGATTTCCCGACCACCGGCTATGTCGAGGTCCGCTATGACGAGGCCGCCAAGCGCGTCGTCTACGAACCCGTGAAACTGGTGCAGGAATACCGCCAGTTCGACTTCATGTCGCCCTGGGAAGGCGCCGAATACATCCTGCCCGGCGACGAAAGGGCCAAGGGATGAGCCAGAGCGCGGCCAGCAGCAACGCCCCGACCACCGCCCGCCTGCCGGACGGTGTGTCGCTCTTTCTGTGCGTCGGCGCGCAGAAGGCCGGGACGAGCTGGCTGCACGACGTGTTGCGGCACCATTCCATGACCCGCACCGGGCCGATGAAAGAGCTGCATTATTTCGACGGCATCTACGGGCCCTCACAGATCGGCGACAAGATGCGCCGCCGTCGTCTGGCCACGCTGGATGCCAAGGGCAAGCCGGGCGAGGCTGCGCGCGTACGCCGTCTGCAGCAGGCGGTCGATGAACACGACCTGACACATCGGGGCTATGTCGAGGTCGTCTCGAAGGGCGTGAAACCGGGGCAAGTGGCCGTCGACACGACGCCCGCCTATGCCTTCCTGCCGGGTGAGGCGTTTCGCGCGATGGCGGGCTTGGGCGATACCCGCTTTCTGTTCATCCTGCGCGAGCCTGTGGCGCGGTTCTGGTCCTCGGTGCGGATGCGCGTCGACGATGCGCGCGGGCCCAAGGCCGGACCCAAGGCGGCTACGATTGCCGCGCATGATCTCAGCTTCGAAGAGGCCTGCCGCCAGTTGCTCGACACATGGATCGAGGTTCCGGCGGGCGGGCATTGGCAGCGCAGCGATTATGCCCGCACGCTCGATTGCCTGAGCGCCTCGGTCCCCGCCGGGCGGCGCAAGGTGATTTTTTTCGAGACCCTGTTCCAGCGCGACACGGTGGACGGGATACAGGATTTCCTCGGGCTCGAGCGCGAGGAACTTGACTTGGTCGACGCGCGCAATGTCGGTCAGGACGCCACGATGCGCCCCGACCAGATCGCGCGTCTGACGGAACTCTTGCGCCCGCAATACGACGCCGTGTGCAAGGCGGTGGGTGATGAGGCTGTGCCCGAGAAATGGCACGACCGCTTCGCCACCACGCCGGCATCGGCATGAGGCGGGAAGGCTTAAGGATGCGACGGAGGTTGCAGCGATGATGGACGGATCGAAAGGATTCACTGACGCCCAGACGGGCGAGCAGAAAATCCGCAATTTCAACATCAACTTCGGGCCCCAGCACCCGGCGGCCCACGGTGTGCTGCGGCTTGTTCTGGAACTCGACGGCGAGATCGTCGAGCGCTGCGACCCGCATATCGGGCTGCTTCATCGCGGCACCGAGAAGCTGATGGAAAGCCGCACCTATCTGCAGAACCTGCCGTATCTCGACCGTCTCGATTATGTCGCGCCGATGAACCAGGAACATGCGTGGTGCATGGCCATCGAAAAGCTGACGGGTGTCGAGGTGCCGCGCCGGGCCTCGCTGATCCGGGTCCTGTATTCGGAAATCGGCCGGGTGCTGAACCACCTGCTCAACGTCACCACGCAGGCCATGGATGTGGGCGCGCTGACGCCGCCGCTCTGGGGCTTCGAGGAACGCGAAAAGCTTGTGATCTTCTATGAGCGGGCCTGCGGTGCGCGCTTCCACGCCGCTTACTTCCGTCCCGGCGGCGTACATCAGGATCTGCCGCCTGCGCTGATCGACGATATCGAGGCCTGGGCCGAAGCCTTTCCGCG
Organism: Rhodobacter sp. NTK016B; assembly: GCF_017303295.1. GTDB lineage: Bacteria > Pseudomonadota > Alphaproteobacteria > Rhodobacterales > Rhodobacteraceae > Pararhodobacter. Next base: position 76,292 of record NZ_JAFKOK010000004.1, read on the forward strand.
CGTCCTTGACGATATCGACACGCTGCTGACCGAGAACCGGATCTTCAAACAGCGCAATGCCGATATCGGCGTGATCACCGAAGAAGAGATCCAGCAATGGGGCTATTCGGGCGTGATGGTGCGCGGCTCGGGCCTTGCCTGGGATTTGCGCCGCTCGCAACCCTACGAATGCTATGACGAATTCGACTTCCGGATCCCGATCGGAAAGAACGGCGATTGTTATGATCGCTACCTTGTCCGCATGGCGGAGATGCGCGAATCGACCTCGATCATCCGGCAGGCGATCGCCAAGCTGCGGGCGCCGGACGGGCAGGGCGACGTGCTGGCCCGGGGCAAGATCACGCCGCCGAAACGCGGCGAGATGAAGACCTCGATGGAAGCGCTAATCCACCATTTCAAGCTCTACACCGAGGGTTTCCACGTCCCCGCCGGCGAAGTCTATGCCGCGGTCGAGGCCCCCAAGGGCGAGTTCGGGGTCTACCTGGTCGCCGACGGCACCAACAAACCCTACCGCGCCAAACTGCGCGCGCCGGGATTCCTGCATCTGCAATCCATGGACCATGTCGCCAGCGGCCACCTTCTGGCCGATGTCGCCGCGATCATCGGGACCATGGACATCGTGTTCGGCGAGGTGGACCGTTGACCTTCACCAAACCGGCCCTTCTCGCGGCCTCGCTGTCGCTTCTCGCGGCGCTGCCCGCCGCGGCCTTCACGCCCGAGCGTGCGGGGATCTTCGTTGACGCTTTGCGGACCAACGGATGCGCCATGCACGCGAGCGAGGCCGAAGCCGCGCTGTCGCCGCTCGAACTCGACCCGGTCGAGGTGCAGGCTTTCGTCGATACCTTTTTCGCGGCCGGTCTCGTCGGGCTGTCCGATGACAACGAAACGCTGACCCTTGCCCCCGTGCTGTGCGAGGCCGAAGGCGATGCGGCGATGGAGATCATCGTCGAGGCGTTCGCGCGGCAGGAAGCCTCGCTTGAGCCGTGGGTGCCCGAATTCGAGCCCGAGCGCGGCGCCGAGCTGATCGCCGCGATCCGCGAACAGGATTGCACGCTGACCGATGAGGCCGCTCAGACCTCGCTGCCGCCTCTGGGCTTCACGCCGGTCTCGACGCGCGACATCGTTGCGGTGCTGCTCGACGGCGAACTGGCGACGGTGTCGGACGACGGCACCGAGCTGCAGCTTTCGGACGATCTGTGCAACGGCGATCCGGCCGAGGACGCGCCGACGCTGGCTGCGCTGATGGCAACCTGGAACGAGCGTCACGCGATGCCCGAAATGCCCCCGATGCCCGGCCAGGACGGCGCAGGTGACGAGGGTGCCACCGAAGAGGGGGCCGGCGAATGAGCTGTCATCCCCAAGTCTTGCCCGTGTTCGCGCGCGGGTCCCGTCCGGTTCTGGCTTTCGGCCAGCGCCGGTGCCAGTCAGGAGCCCTTTGATGCTGCGTCGATTGCATCACGAACAGCCCGCGAGCTTCGAGTTCACGCCCGCCAATCTGGACTGGGCCAAGGGCCAGATCAGCAAGTATCCCGAGGGGCGTCAGGCCTCGGCGGTGATCCCGCTGTTGTGGCGCGCGCAGGAACAGGAAGGCTGGCTCAGCCGTCCGGCGATCGAATATGTCGCCGACATGCTGGGCATGGCGCATATCCGCGTGCTGGAAGTCGCGACCTTCTATTTCATGTTCCAGCTCTCGCCGGTCGGCTCGGTGGCGCATATTCAGGTCTGTGGCACCACAACCTGCATGATCTGCGGCGCCGAGGATCTGATCGGCGTCTGCCGCGACAAGATCGCGCCGGGCGCGCATCAGCTTTCGTCGGATGGCAAGTTTTCGTGGGAAGAGGTGGAATGCCTCGGTTCCTGCGCCAACGCGCCGATGGTGCAGATCGGCAAAGATTACTACGAAGACCTGACCGCCGAGAAACTCGGTTGGATCCTCGATGAACTCGCCGCCGGCCGCGTGCCGACGCCGGGTCCGCAGAACGGGCGTTTCAGCTCGGAAGCCAAGGGCGGCCCCGTCGTGCTGACCGAAGGTGACCGGGTCGAAGAGCACAACGCCTCGGTGGCGAATGCTCTGGAACTGGGCGACACGATCAAGCGCATCGACGGCACCGAAGTGCCGCTGCTGACGCCGTGGCTGGACCGCAGCGACAAGAACGCGAAAAAGCCCGTCTCGAACGGTAAGCCCGTTTCCTCGCGGCTGGGCGGTGCCCCGAACGAGATCAAGACGCCGGTCGAAGACACCCGCGACGTGATCCCCGCCGAGAAAGCCGGTCAGAAACCCGCTCAGCCCGAAGCGGCGGCGGCTGCGACCGCAGCCTCGGATGACGGTGCTGACAACGGGGCGGAGAACGGTGCCGAGACCGAACAGGCCCGTCCGCAGGCGCTCGACGCGCCGCGCGAAGGCGGGGCTGACGATCTCAAGCGGATCAAGGGGATCGGTCCGAAACTGGAACAGCTCTGCAATTCGATGGGCTTTTACCATTTCGACCAGATCGCCAACTGGACGCCGCAGGAAATCGCCTGGGTCGACAGCAATCTCGAAGGCTTCAAGGGCCGCGTGACGCGCGACGAATGGGTTGCACAGGCCAAGCAACTGGCGGCGGGCGAAGACACGGAATTCTCCAAGCGCGTCGACAAGGGCGACGTGTACTGACGCAATGAAACGGGACCGACAGGACGCCATGACCCGCAACACCCAACAACCTTTGGCCAAGCAGGGACGCTTCGCGTCGTTCCTGATTGCCGGCACGGGGATCGTGTGGCTGCTGGTTCTGGCGCTCGGCGAAGAGCTGGGCTGGTCCCAGCGCACGCTCGCCTTTTTCGATCTGGCCGCGATGGCCAGCTTCGCGATGGCGCTGTGGTTGTTATTCGGGGTCTGGCGCGCGCGCCGGAACAACAAGGAATAGGCGATGCTGAAGGATCAGGACCGGATCTTCACCAACCTGTACGGGATGTACGATCGTTCGCTCAAGGGCGCGATGGCGCGTGGCCATTGGGACGACACGGCCGGGATCATCGCCAAGGGGCGTGACTGGATCGTTCAGGAAATGAAGGATTCCGGGCTGCGTGGCCGGGGTGGTGCGGGCTTCCCGACGGGGCTGAAATGGTCCTTCATGCCCAAGGAAAGCGATGGCCGTCCGCATTATTTGGTCATCAACGCCGACGAATCCGAGCCCGCGACCTGCAAGGACCGCGAGATCATGCGCCACGATCCGCATACGCTGATCGAAGGCGCGCTGATCGCCTCGTTCGCGATGGGCGCGCATGCGTCCTATATCTACATCCGGGGCGAGTATATCCGCGAGCGCGAGGCGCTGCAGGCCGCGATCGACGAAGCCTATGACAAGGGCATGCTGGGCAAGAACGCTGCCGGGTCGGGCTGGGATTTCGACCTGTATCTCGCGCATGGTGCGGGCGCCTATATCTGCGGCGAGGAAACGGCGCTGATCGAAAGCCTCGAAGGCAAGAAGGGTATGCCGCGCATGAAACCGCCCTTCCCGGCGGGCGCAGGCCTTTATGGCTGCCCCACGACCGTGAACAACGTCGAATCCATCGCCGTCGTGCCCACCATCCTACGGCGCGGCGCCAGCTGGTTTGCCAGCTTCGGTCGGCCCAACAACGCGGGCACCAAGCTGATGGGGCTGACCGGTCATGTGAACACGCCCTGCGTTTTCGAAGAACAGATGTCGCTCACCGTGCGCGAGATCATCGAGAAGCATGGCGGCGGCATCCGGGGCGGCTGGGACAATCTGAAAGCGATCATCCCCGGCGGCGCGTCCTGCCCGATCCTGCCCAAGGACAAGCTGGAAGACGCGATATTCGATTTCGACTGGATGCGCGAGAACCAGTCCTCATTCGGCACCGGTTGCATGATCGTCATGGACAAGTCGGTGGACGTGGTCAAAGCCGTCTGGCGGCTGTCGGCGTTCTTCAAGCATGAAAGCTGCGGTCAGTGCACGCCGTGTCGCGAAGGCACCGGCTGGATGATGCGCGTCATGGACCGTCTGGTGAAGGGCGAGGCCGAGGTCGAGGAAATCGACATGCTGCTGTCGGTGACAAAGCAGGTCGAAGGCCACACGATCTGCGCGCTGGGGGATGCCGCAGCCTGGCCGATCCAGGGTCTGATCCGCCATTTCCGCGACGAGATCGAAGATCGTATCCGTATCCACAAGGGCGGCCGCGTGTCGCTCACGGCAGCCGAGTAACCCGCGATGTCGCTGCAACCCGCCCTTGTCCTGCACGATCTGCCGCGCCGCCGCGCGTCGGCGGATCGCTGCCGCAAGCGCGGGTCTGTGAACGCATCCCTGCGGGCGGTCATGCTAGGGTCCGCGCGCGCCGATTGGCGCGTAAGCAAAGGACTTCGCATGAAAACCCTGAAAACAGCCCTCGCTGTCGCCACTCTTGCCCTTGCCTACCCCGCCGCCGCGCAGGAGGTCAGCCAGGACGAAGTCAACGCGACGCTCGGTGCCGATCCGCAGCTTTGGGCCGGGTTGTTCCAACTCGCCATGGCGTGGGATATCGACAACAATTGCGACAGCATCGAACCCCGCCGGATCGCGGCCACCAGCTATATCTTCGGGCTCTACAATCAGGCCCGCGCCTATGGCTATTCGCGCCGCCAGATCCGCACCTTCCAGACTGCCGATTCCACCGAGGCGCGGCTGCGCTCGGAAGTCGGCGCCTATTACGAGGCCAATGGCGTCGTCGAAGGTGACGCCGAAACCTATTGCGCCCTCGGGCGCGCCGAGATGGCAGCCGGCTCGCCCGCCGGTCAACTCATGAGAACAAGGTAAGCCATGACAGATCTCCGCAAGATCATCATCGATGACCGTGAGGTCGAGGTTCATCCCGCGATGACCCTGATCCAGGCGTGCGAAGTCGCGGGCATCGAGGTGCCCCGCTTCTGCTATCACGAGCGTCTGTCGATCGCGGGGAATTGCCGGATGTGTCTGGTCGAGGTCGTCGGCGGCCCGCCCAAGCCCGCCGCCTCGTGCGCGATGCAGGTGCGCGACCTGCGCCCCGGCAAGGATGGTGAACCGCCGGTCGTCAAGACCAACTCGCCGATGGTCAAGAAGGCGCGCGAAGGGGTGATGGAGTTCCTGCTCATCAACCACCCGCTCGATTGCCCGATCTGCGATCAGGGCGGCGAATGCGACCTGCAGGATCAGGCGATGGCGTACGGCGTCGATTTCTCGCGCTACCGCGAGCCCAAGCGGGCTTCGGAAGATCTGGATCTGGGGCCGCTGGTCGAAACCCATATGACGCGCTGCATCTCCTGCACGCGCTGTGTGCGCTTCACCTCGGAAGTGGCCGGCATCATGCAGATGGGCCAGACTGGCCGTGGCGAGGATGCCGAGATCACCAGCTATCTCAACGAGACGCTGAACTCGAACCTGCAGGGTAATATCATCGACCTGTGCCCGGTCGGCGCGCTGGTGTCCAAGCCCTATGCCTTCACCGCCCGCCCGTGGGAACTGACCAAGACCGAGACCATCGACGTGATGGACGCGCTTGGCTCGAACATTCGCGTCGATGTGAAGGGGCGCGAAGTGATGCGCATCCTGCCGCGCAACCATGACGGCGTGAACGAGGAATGGATTTCCGACAAGACCCGCTTCATCTGGGACGGTCTGAAGCGCCAGCGTCTGGACACGCCCTATATCCGTGAGAACGGCAAGCTGCGCAAAGCGGGTTGGGGCGAGGCGCTGACGCTTGCCGCCGAAAAGATGCGCGGCGCGAAGAAACTGTCGGCGCTGGTCGGCGATCTGGTCTCGACCGAAGCGGCGTTCTCGTTGAAATCGTTGGTGGAATCTCTGGGTGGTTCGGTCGAATGCCGCACCGACGGATCGCGGGTGCCCGGCGACAACCGTTCGGCCTATGTCGGCAATGCCGCGATCGAGGATATCGACACCGCCAAGCACATCCTGCTGATCGGCACCAATCCGCGCGACGAGGCGCCGGTGCTGAACGCCCGCATTCGCCGCGCTTGGACGCATGGTGCCACCGTGTCGCTGATCGGCCCGGCAGCGGACCTGACCTATGAATACGAGCATCTCGGCACCGACCGCGCTGCGCTGTCGAACGCCAAGGTCGAAGACGGCACGCTGGTGATCGTCGGGCAGGGCGCCGTGACCGAGGCCGATGGCCTTGCCGTCATCGCCGCCGCGCAGGCGCTGTCGGGCAAGATGCTGGTCCTGCACACTGCCGCCGGCCGCGTGGGCGCGCTGGATGTGGGCGCCGTGACCGAAGGCGGGCTGCTGGCGGCGACCGACGGGGCGGATGTGATCTACAATCTCGGCGCTGATGAACTCGACATCGATGCGGGTCCCTTCGTGATCTATCAGGGTAGCCATGGCGACAGGGGCGCGCACCGCGCCGACCTGATCCTGCCGGGCGCGGCCTATACCGAAGAGAGCGGCATTTTCGTCAACACCGAAGGCCGCCCACAACTGGCCCTGCGCGCCGGTTTCGCGCCGGGCGAGGCCAAGGAAAACTGGGCGATCCTGCGCGCACTGTCGGCCGAATGCGGTCAGGTGCTGCCGTGGGACAGCCTGAACCAGCTGCGCCGCACGCTGATCGAGGCCGTGCCGCATCTGGAATTCATCGACGAGGTGCCCGAAAACGACTGGCAGCCGCTGGCCAAGGACAGCCTTGGCGACGCGACTTTCCGCCCCGTGGTCAAGGATTTCTACCTGACGAACCCGATCGCCCGCGCGTCGAGCCTGATGGCCGAACTCAGCGCGGCGGCGGCGGCGCGCAACGCGCCGTCGATGGCGGCGGAGTGATGCATGCGCCTGCGCCTCTGGTCCTCGTTTCCCATCGCGCTGCTTGTGTCGGCGCTGGCGGGCTGCGTCGCCTCGACGCCGCAGCCCGGGGAAACGGGCATGGGCGCGCCCGAGAACGCCGTGTACCGGGGGGTGAATACCTACCTGCTGGAAGGCGATCTGGTGAATTTCGTGGTGACGATGGACAATGCGCGCGACGCATCCGACGTCATCGCCTATGCCCGCTGCGCGGCGGCGCAATATGCGCTGATCCGCGGCATGGGCTTCGCGCGCCATGTGCGCACGACAACAGGAAACGAGGGAACCCTCTGGCAAGCCGATGCGGTCTATACCGTCTCGCCCGCTCTGCCACGGGGGTCGCGGACGATCGACGCCGAAGTGACGGTTGCCGATTGCACCGAGCAGGGGATACCGACGGTCTGAGGACGAACCATGGTTGAATTCTTTACAACGAACTATTTCGGGATGTTCCTGCTGATCGTCGGGCAGGTTCTGCTGATCGTCGTGCCGCTTCTGGTGGCGCTGGCTTTCCTGATGTATGCCGACCGGAAGATCTGGGCGGCGGTGCAGATGCGCAAGGGGCCCAACGTGGTGGGCCCCTTCGGCCTGCTGCAGAGCTTTGCCGACTTCATCAAGTACATCGTGAAAGAAGTCGTCTTCCCCGCCGGGGCCGACCGCTTCGTCTTCCTGATGGCACCGATGGTGACGCTGGTCTGCGCGCTGACCGCCTGGGCGGTGATCCCGTTCGATGACGGCTGGGTTCTGGCCAATATCAACGTGGCGATCCTGTATATCTTCGCGATCTCGTCGCTCGAAGTGTACGGCGTGATCATGGGCGGCTGGGCGTCGAACTCGAAATACCCGTTCCTCGGTTCGCTGCGCTCGGCTGCGCAGATGATCTCGTACGAGGTGTCGATCGGCCTGATCATCATCGGCGTAATCATCTCGACGGGTTCGATGAATCTGACCGCCATCGTGAACGCGCAGCGGGGCGATTACGGGCTGCTGAACTGGTACTTCATCCCGCATCTGCCGATGATGTTCCTGTTCCTGATCTCGGCGCTGGCCGAAACCAACCGCCCGCCCTTCGACCTTCCGGAAGCGGAATCGGAACTGGTGGCGGGCTATCAGGTCGAGTATTCGTCGACGCCCTTCCTGCTGTTCATGATTGGCGAGCTGGTCGCAGTCGTGCTGATGTGCGCGCTGATCTCGCTTCTGTTCTTCGGCGGCTGGCTGTCGCCCATTCCGGGCCTGCCCGATGGCATCTGGTGGATGGTCATCAAGATGCTGGGCGCGTTCTTTGTCTTCTCGATGGTCAAGGCCATCGTTCCCCGCTACCGCTACGACCAGCTGATGCGTATCGGCTGGAAAGTGTTCCTGCCGATGTCGCTTGGCTGGGTCGTTCTGGTGGCGTTCCTTGCGAAATTTGAGGTGCTTGGCGGCTTCTGGGCCCGCTGGGCGATCGGAGGCTGATCCATGACCGTCGACGTCACCCGTGCCGTCAAATACTTCTTGCTGGTCGACTTCTTCAAAGGGTTCGGCATCGGGCTGCGGTATTTCTTCAAGCCGAAAGCCACGCTGAACTACCCGCATGAGAAGGGGCCGCTCAGCCCGCGTTTCCGCGGTGAGCACGCGCTGCGCCGTTATCCCAATGGCGAAGAGCGCTGCATTGCGTGCAAATTGTGCGAGGCGATCTGCCCCGCGCAGGCGATCACGATTGATGCCGAACCGCGCGAAGACGGCTCGCGCCGCACCACGCGCTACGACATCGACATGACGAAGTGCATCTATTGCGGCTTCTGTCAGGAGGCCTGCCCGGTGGACGCCATCGTCGAAGGGCCGAATTTCGAATTCGCCACCGAAACCCGCGAAGAGCTGTTCTACGACAAGGCGAAACTTCTCGACAACGGCGACCGCTGGGAAGCCGAGATCGCCCGCAATCTCGAACTCGACGCGCCCTATCGCTGAGGACCCGATGACCGAAGCCTATACCAAGATGTTCCAGCAGATGATGGAAAGCTCGCAGGAAATGATGCGGGCCTTTAATCCGGCGCTGGAAACCATGTCGCTGGCGGGTTTCGAGAAGATGATCCCCACCATGTCCAAGGACATGATGGAGATGTGGTTCGGTCGGACCTTCAACCGCGAAGGGCTCGACGCCAAGACGCGGCTTCTGGTTTCGATCGCCGCTCTGACGGTTCTGGGCGCGCAGGCCGAGCCGCAACTGAAAATGACCGTGCGCCACGCGCTTGAAGCCGGCGCCACGGAACGCGAGATCGCCGAGGTGATCTGGCAGATGAGCATGTTCGGCGGGTTGCCCGCCATGCAGAAGGCGCTGGAATTGGCCCAGGGTGTCTTCGCGGAAACCAAGGAGAAGGACGCATGAGCGTTGCCGATTTTGCCTTCTACGCCTTCGCCGTCGTTGCGGTGATCGCGGGCCTTCTGGTCGTGACGGCCAAGAACCCGGTGCATTCGGTGCTGTGGCTGATCCTGACCTTCCTGTCCTCGGCGGGGCTGTTCGTGCTGCTGGGCGCCGAATTCCTCGCGATGCTTCTGATGATCGTCTATGTCGGGGCGGTCGCGGTGCTGTTCCTGTTCGTGGTGATGATGCTCGATATCGACTTCGCCGAGCTGAAGGCCGAGATGACGCGCTATTTCCCGCTCGCCGCTCTGGTCGGGCTGGTGATCCTGATGCAGCTCACGCTTCTGTACGGCGCATGGTCGACGGCCGAGGGCGCGCCGGGGCTGCGGCAGGCGGTGACGCCGGATCTGGCGCAGGTCGACAATGCCCGTGCGCTGGGTCTGATCCTGTTCGATCAGTATTTCATCCTGTTCCAGCTTTCGGGCCTGATCCTGCTGGTGGCGATGATCGGGGCCATCGTGCTGACGCTGCGGCACCGCACCGACGTCAAGCGTCAGAACGTGCTGCAGCAGATGTGGCGCGATCCGGCCAAGGCGATGGAGCTGAAAGATGTGAAACCGGGGCAGGGGCTGTGATGGGCATGCGGATCCTCTCTGCCGGGTTGCGGGTTCCGACCGTGGCGCTGGCGCTTGCGGCGGGGGCCGCGACGCCGGCTGGCGCGCAGACGGGCGATACGCAGGCGAGCGATGCGCCCTGCGTGGTCGAATTCGAAACGCTCGACGTCCTGACGCCCGCACAGGGCGCGCGGCGGCCCGGTCGGGTCTATGACGCGTGGCCTCAGGCGCGGGGTGGCGGCTTCGTGACGACCATGGTGCGCACCAATAATGGCGGCGCGCTTCAGCTACTGAACCATTGCCCAAGCGGCCAGTTTCTGGCGCTTCGGGCCGATGCGTCCGTGGCCGATGCGGTTTTGGCACGGTTCGAAGAGATGATGACCTCGGAGACGAGTTATTCGCTCTTGCAGATGGCTGACAGGTCGATGGATGTCGGCGCGCTGTCGCGCATGGGCGAAGGCGGTGTCGGCGGCTGTGATTGCGCGGCCACGGGGACGGATTGAACGCCGCGAGCTGGACTGCCGTCATTGTCGGGGTGGTGACCGCCCTGCTGGTGGCAAACGGATATTTTAACGGGTGACAAGCCCGGAGGGACGAGAATGGTAGGACTTGAACATTACCTGACCGTGGCGGCGGCGCTGTTCGTCATCGGGATCTTTGGCATCTTCCTGAACCGGAAGAACGTGATCGTCATCCTGATGTCGATCGAACTGATCCTGCTCAGCGTGAACATCAACCTTGTGGCCTTTTCCAGCTTCCTCGGGGATCTGGTGGGGCAGGTGTTCACCATGTTCGTCCTGACCGTCGCCGCTGCCGAGGCCGCTATCGGCCTTGCCATTCTGGTGACCTTCTTCAGAAACCGCGGCACGATCGACGTCGAAGACGTCAACGTGATGAAAGGCTAAAGCGCATGGCGACGACGCTTCTTTTTGCTCCGTTGGTCGGCGCGATCATCTGCGGCCTGTTCTGGCGGATGATCGGCGAGAAGACCGGCATGGTGATCGCCACGGCGCTGCTGTTCCTGTCGGCGCTGCTATCGTGGATCACTTTCCTGACCTATGACGGGGCCGAGACATCGATCCATATCCTGCGGTTCATCGATTCCGGTACGCTGGTGGGCGACTGGGCGATCCGGCTGGACCGGCTGACCACGGTGATGCTGATCGTCGTGACCACGGTCTCGGCGCTCGTCCATCTCTACAGCTTCGGCTACATGGCCCATGACGAGAACTGGACGGAGGACGAATCCTACCGCGCCCGGTTCTTTGCCTATCTGTCGCTCTTCACCTTCGCGATGCTGATGCTGGTGACCGCCGACAACCTTGTGCAGATCTTCTTCGGCTGGGAGGGCGTGGGCCTCGCCTCGTACCTGCTGATCGGCTTCTACTGGAAAAAGCAATCGGCTTCGGCTGCGGCGATGAAAGCGTTCATCGTCAACCGGGTGGGCGATTTCGGCTTCATCATCGGCATCATGATGCTCTACTTCATGGCCGATTCCGTCCAGTTCGACGACATCTTCCACGGTGCCGAGGCAATGTCGCAGCAATCGATCCATTTCCTGTGGACCGACTGGAACGCACTGAACGTCGCCTGCTTCTTCCTGTTCATCGGCGCGATGGGTAAATCGGCGCAGCTGTTCCTGCACACCTGGCTTCCCGACGCGATGGAAGGTCCGACCCCGGTGTCGGCGCTGATCCACGCGGCAACCATGGTGACGGCGGGCGTGTTCCTTGTGTCGCGCATGTCGCCGCTGATGGAATATGCCGAGACCACGCGCATGTTCATCGTGTTCATCGGCGCCCTGACCGCGTTCTTTGCGGCAACCGTGGGGCTGGTGCAAAACGACATCAAGCGCGTGATCGCCTATTCGACATGTTCGCAGCTGGGCTACATGTTCGTGGCGGCGGGCGTGGGCGTCTATTCGGTCGCCATGTTCCACCTGCTGACGCACGCCTTCTTCAAGGCGATGCTGTTCCTCGGCGCCGGTTCGGTCATCCACGGGATGCACCACGAACAGGACATGCGGAACTATGGCGGGCTGCGCCACAAGATGCCCTATACCTTCTGGGCGATGATGATCGGCACGCTGGCGATCACTGGCGTCGGTATCCCGCTGACGCATTTCGGCTTCGCGGGCTTCATCTCGAAGGACGCGATCATCGAAAGCGCTTTCGGCGGCGGGTCGCTCTATGCCTTCTGGTTCCTCGTGATCGCGGCGGCGATGACCGCGTTCTATTCGTGGCGCCTGATCTTCATGACCTTCTTCGGTGCGCCGCGCGGCGATCACCACACGCACGACCACGCGCATGAAAGCCCGTGGGTCATGGTGATCCCGCTGGGTGTTCTGGCGCTTGGCGCGGTCTTCGCGGGCATGATCTGGTACGAGCCCTTCTTCGGCTCGCACGAGGCGGTGCACGAGTATTTCGGCCATTCCGTCGCCATGCTCGAGTCGAACCACACGATCCACAACGCGCATGAGGCGCCGGTCTGGGTCAAGGTGGCGCCCTTCATCGCGATGCTGCTGGGGCTGGGTCTGGCGTATCTGTTCTACATCGTGAACCCGCGTCTGCCCAAGGATCTGGCCGAGAACCAGCCGATCCTCTACCGCTTCCTGCTCAACAAGTGGTATTTCGACGAGATCTACGACGCTATCTTCGTGCGTCCCTCGCTTGCCATCGGTCGCTTCCTTTGGAAGCGCGGCGACGGCAACACGATCGACGGCTTCCTTAACGGTCTGTCGATGGGCGTCATGCCGATGCTCAACCGTCTCTATGCCCGTGCCCAATCCGGCTATGTCTTCCACTACGCCTTCGCCATGGTCATCGGCATCGCGGCGCTGGTGACCTATGTTACGCTCACCGGAGGGGCGCACTGATGCTGAGCCTTCTGTCCATCATCACCTTCCTGCCCGCGGCGGCAGCCCTCATCGCGGCTGTCTTCCTGCACGGCGAGGACGAAGTGGCGCAACGCAACGCGAAATGGCTGGCTTTGGTGGCCACGCTCGCGACCTTTGCCATCTCGCTGATCCTGCTGTTCAGCTTCGACCCGTCGGATACCGGCTTCCAGTTCGTGGAAGAACACGCCTGGATCATGGGCCTGACCTACAAGCTGGGCGTCGACGGGATCTCGGTTCTCTTCGTGCTGCTGACCACGTTCCTGATGCCGATTGCCATCGGCGCGTGCTGGAACGTCACGCACCGGGTCAAGGAATATATGATCGCCTTCCTGCTGCTCGAAACGCTGATGATCGGCGTGTTCGTGGCGCTGGATATGGTGCTGTTCTACCTGTTCTTCGAGGCTGGCCTGATCCCGATGTTCCTGATCATCGGCATCTGGGGCGGCAAGAACCGGATCTACGCGGCGTTCAAGTTCTTCCTCTATACCTTCATCGGTTCGGTGCTGATGCTGGTGGCGATGATCTACATGTACGGGCAGGCCGGTACGACCGACATCCCGACGCTGCTGAGCTACGAATTCGACGCAGGCCCGATCACGCTGCTGGGCTGGCAGATCGCGGGCGGGGCGCAGACGCTGCTGTTCCTTGCCTTCTTCGCCTCCTTCGCGGTGAAGATGCCGATGTGGCCGGTCCATACCTGGTTGCCCGACGCGCACGTTCAGGCACCGACCGCGGGGTCTGTCGTGCTGGCGGCGGTGCTCTTGAAGATGGGCGGTTACGGCTTCCTGCGGTTTTCGCTGCCGATGTTCCCGGTGGGCTCCGAAATTCTTGCGCCGCTGGTTCTGTGGATGTCGGCTATCGCCATCGTCTATGCCTCGCTCGTCGCGATGGTGCAGGACGACATGAAGAAGCTGGTGGCCTATTCCTCGGTCGCGCATATGGGCTTCGTGACGATGGGGATCTTCGCGGCCAATCAGCAGGGTCTCGACGGCGCGATCTTCCAGATGCTGTCGCACGGCTTCGTCTCGGGCGCGCTGTTCCTCGTGGTGGGCGTGGTCTATGACCGCATGCATACCCGCGATATCGACGCTTATGGCGGGCTGGTGAACCGGATGCCGATGTACGCGGCGGTGTTCATGCTGTTCACCATGGCGAATGTGGGTCTGCCGGGCACCTCGGGCTTCGTCGGTGAATTCCTGACCTTCATGGCCGTGTTCCAGGTCAATACCTGGGTTGCCGCTGTCGCCGCGACGGGCGTGATCTTCTCGGCGGGCTACGGGCTCTGGCTCTATCGCCGGGTGATCTGGGGGCAATTGATCAAGGACAGCCTGAAATCCATCACCGACATGGATTTGCGCGAGAAGTTGATGTTCGCGCCGCTGGTGGTGATGACGCTGCTGCTTGGCGTCTACCCCGCGCTGATCCTCGATGTGATCTCGCCGTCGACCGAGGCGCTTGTCGCCAGCTATAACGATGCGAACGGCATCGTGCCCGAGGCTGCGACCTCGCTGCACGCCGTGACCGACGCGTCCCACGAAACCGCTTCCGAGGCCGCGCCCGCGGCTTCGAGCCACTGAAAGGCCCGTTCCGATGACCTCGGTTGATCTTTCGATCGCGCTTCCGGAAATCCTGCTGTCGCTCTGGGCGATGGTGGCCCTTTTGGCGGGCGCTTACTTCGGCAAGGACCGGCTCGCCTCGGCCCTGACATGGGCGACGGTGGCGGTGTTCATCCTCATCGCCGTGCTGGTCGGTGTACAGGACCTCGAGACGCATGAGGCCTTCGGCGGTCTCTTCGTCGAGGACAGCTTCGCGCGCTTTGCCAAGATGGCGATGCTGCTTGCGGGGGCTGCTGTGCTGGTGATGGGCATGGACTATCTCGAACGCGCCAAGATGATGAAGTTCGAATACCCGATCCTCGTCGCGCTCTCGATGGTGGGGATGATGGTGATGGTGTCCGCGCAGGACCTGATCACCCTCTATATGGGGCTCGAGCTGCAATCGCTGGCGCTCTACGTGCTTGCCGCGTTCCGCCGCGACAGCGTCAAGGCGACCGAGGCCGGGCTGAAATACTTCGTGCTGGGCGCGCTGGCCTCGGGTCTGCTGCTGTACGGCGCGTCGCTCACCTATGGCTATGCGGGTACCACTCGGTTCGACGGTATCGCTTCGGTCATCACGGGCGAGCATCTGCCGGTGGGCCTGCTGATGGGGCTGGCCTTCATGCTGGCGGGTCTGGCCTTCAAGGTCTCGGCCGTGCCGTTCCACATGTGGACGCCCGACGTCTACGAGGGTGCGCCGACCCCGGTCACCGCCTTCTTCGCCACCGCGCCCAAGGTCGCGGCCATGGCGCTGCTCACCCGTCTGGTGATCGACGCGTTTGGCGCGGTGCCGGGCGACTGGGGCCAGATCGTCGGCCTGCTTGCCGGTCTGAGCATGGTGGTGGGTGCCGTCGGTGCGCTCGGCCAGCGCAACCTCAAGCGCCTGATGGCCTATTCTTCGATCACGCATATGGGCTTCGCGCTGCTGGGCGTGACGGCGGGGACCGAGGCGGGCGTGAAAGCCACGCTGCTTTACATGGCGATCTATCTGACCATGTCCGTGGGTGTCTTCGCCTTCATGCTGACCATGCGCCGCGAAGGGCGGGTCGTCAGCTCGATCGACGATCTGAACATGCTGTCCAAGACCCAGCCGATTCAGGCGCTGGCGATGCTGGTGCTGTTCTTCTCGCTGGCCGGTGTGCCGCCGTTCCTGGGCTTCTGGGCGAAGTTCGCGGTGCTCAGCGCCGTCATCTCGTCGGGCTATGTCTTCCTTGCCGTGGTCGGCGTGATCTCGTCGGTGATCGCCGCGTTCTACTACATCCGTGTCGTATACTTCATGTATTTCGGGACCGAGGGCGATCCGCTCGACAATGACGGCGCCCCGGCGCAGCGCTGGATGACCCTCGGCGCGGCAGCGATCACGATCCTCGGTGTCATCAACCTGTTTGGCATCGAAGGGGCGGCTGCCGTCGCGGCGCAGGCACTTGTCCAGTGACGTAACCTGGCCTTCGGGCGTGGCAAAAGTGGTGCTGGCGGAAACCGACAGTACCATGGCCGAGGCGCAGCGCCGCCTCGGCGATCTTGCCGGCCCGACCTGGATCCTCGCCCTGCGGCAGACCGCCGGGCGGGGCCGGCGGGGCAGGGCATGGCAGGACCCGCAGGGCAATTTCGCCGCCACGCTGATCCGCAAAACTGACGAGCCCCCCGCACGGCTTGCGCTTCGGTCCTTCGTGGCCGCGCTCGCACTGCACGAGGCGCTTGCCGACCTTACCCATCTGCCGGACGCTTTCGCGCTGAAATGGCCCAATGACGTGATGCTCAATGGCGGCAAGCTGTCGGGCATCCTTCTGGAAAGCCCTGGCGCGGGGATCCTGTCGATGGGGATCGGTGTCAATCTGCATTCCGCCCCCGATCCTGATCCCGAGGCCGCCTTTCCGCCCGTCAGCCTGCGGCAGGAGACCGGGCTGGCCATTCGGCCCGAACAGCTTCTCGACCGCCTTGCGCCCGCTTTCGAGCACTGGGACGAACGGCTCAGAACCTATGGCTTCGATCCGATCCGAACGGGATTCCTGCGCCATGTGGCGCGGCTGGGGCAGCCGCTTGTCGCGCGCACCCTGCAGGCCGAGTTCCATGGCACTTTCGACGGCATCGACGACAATGGCGCGCTGATCCTCGCCACCGCCGAAGGGGCGCGGGCGATCCCGGCCGCCGATATCTTCTTTCCCTGATCCGCAAGACCCGGAGCCCCGCCATGATCCTGTGCATTGATTGCGGCAACACCAACACCGTGTTCTCGATCTGGGACGGCCATGACTTTATTGCCACATGGCGCACGGCCTCCGATCATCGCCAGACCGCCGACCAGTATTACACGTGGCTTTCGACGCTGATGAGCCTCAAGGGCATCGAGGCCGACATTTCCGAGGTGATCATCTCGTCCACCGTTCCGCGCGTGGTGTTCAACCTGCGCGTCCTGTGCGACCGGTATTTCAACTGCCGCCCGCTGGTCGTCGGCAAGCCCGATTGCCGTCTTCCCGTCGCGCCCCGCGTCGATCAGGGCACCACGGTCGGCCCCGACCGGCTGGTCAACACCGTGGCGGGCTTCGACCGCCATGGCGGCGACCTGATCGTAGTGGATTTCGGTACCGCCACCACCTTCGACGTTGTCGACCATGACGGCGCCTATATCGGCGGGGTGATCGCCCCGGGCGTGAACACCTCGCTCGAGGCGTTGCACATGGCCGCCGCAGCACTTCCGCATGTCGATGTGACCAAGCCACAAAGCGCCATCGGTACGAATACGGTTGCTTGTATCCAGTCGGGCATCTACTGGGGGTATGTCGGCCTTGTCGAAGGCATCGTGCGCCAGATCCGGCAAGAGCGCGATCGCCCGATGAGCGTGATCGCCACCGGGGGCCTTGCGCCGCTGTTCGATCAGGGCACCGATATCTTCGACACTGTCGAGGAAGACCTCACGATGCATGGGCTTGTGCTCATCAACCGCTACAACAGGGATTTGACCACCGCATGACCAACGACCGCCTGATCTATCTGCCGCTCGGCGGCGCCGGCGAAGTGGGCATGAACGCCTATGTCTACGGCTATGGTCCTAAGGGACGCGAGCGGTTGATCCTGGTCGATGTGGGTGTGACCTTCCCCGACATGGACGGCACGCCCGGCGTCGATCTGATCATGGCCGACATGGCCTGGCTGGAAGAGCGCCGCGACCGTCTGGACGCGATCTTCATCACCCACGCGCATGAAGACCATGTGGGCGGGCTGGGCCATCTGTGGTCGCGCCTGCGCGCGCCGGTCTATTGCCGCGACTTCACCGCTCGCATCGCCGCCAAGAAGATGCTCGAAGCGGGCCAGCCGGTTGACGAGATCATCACCGTCCCTCTGGAAGAGACGCTGGAAATCGGTCCGTTCAAGATCCGTTTCCTGCCCATCGCGCATTCGCTGCCCGAAGCCTCGGCCATGCTGATCGAGACGCCCGAACAGCGTCTCGTGCATACCGGCGACTTCAAGCTCGACATGGCCCCCGGCGTCGGCGAGGCCTTTGACGAGGAAATGTTCCAGGCGATCGGCGATAGCGGCATCGATGTCATGGTCTGCGATTCGACCAATATCTTTTCGCCCCATCCCGGCCGCTCGGAAAGCTCGCTGCCCAACGCCATCACCGAACTGGTGAAAGAGGCCCCCGGCCTCGTCGTGGCGACTACCTTTGCCTCGAACGTCGCGCGCGTGCGCACGCTGGCCAAGGCCGGTCGCGCGGCGGGCCGTTCGATCTGCCTGTTGGGCCGCGCGATGCAGACCATGGTCCGCACCGCCACCGAGGCGGGGCTGCTGCACGATTTCCCGCCGACCATCCCGGCCGAGGAAGCCAACGAGATCCCGCGCGAGAACCTGATGCTGATCGTCACCGGCAGTCAAGGCGAGCGTCGCGCCGCCTCGGCACAGCTGGCGCGCGGCTCGTATCTGGGCTTCTCGCTGAAAGAGGGCGACACCTTCCTGTTCTCGTCGATGACGATCCCCGGCAATGAGCGCGACGTCCTGAAGATCGTCAATGCGCTCAGCGAAAAGGGCGTGGATGTCGTCGATAACAGTCAGGGCCAGTACCACGTCTCGGGCCATGCGAACCGGCCCGATCTGGAGCGTATGCACGACCTGGTGCGTCCGCGCGTGCTGGTGCCGATGCACGGTGAACACCGCCATCTGCGCAAGCACGCGCTGCACGCGCAGGCGCGCGGCATGGTGTCGGTCATCGCCCCCAATGGCGTCATGCTCGACCTGTCGGGCCCCGATCCGGTGGTCGCGGAATATGTCGATACCGGGCGGCTCTATCTCGACGGGACGGCGATCTACGGCGCGCTCGACGGGATCGTGCGCGAACGGATCCGCATGGCGCTCAACGGGATGGTCATGGTCACGCTCATCATCGACGAGGACGGCCAGCCGCTCGGCGATGCCTGGGCCGATTGCATGGGCCTCGCCCGCGAGGGCCGTTCGCGTAAGCCGCTGAACGAGGTGATCGAGGACGAACTCGCCGAAGAGGTCGCGCGCCTTCCCAAGAAGGTGCTGAGCAACGACGACAAGCTGATCGAACAGATCCGCCGCCGCGTCCGCTCGACCTGCGTCGACCAGATCGGCAAGAAGCCCGAAGTCACCGTGGTCGTCAGCCGCCTGTCCGACTGATCGGGCCAAGGCGCGGAGCAGGCGGGGCCAATCCCGCCTTCCGAAAGCCTTTGTTAACGGCTGCCTGCGATCCTGCACGCCAAGCAGGAACCACAGGCATGACCGTCCCCTTATGAGCGTCCCCGACCGCGATCCCGTGCTCCGGCGCAAACTGACGCCGCGACCGCCTCCGCCCGACCCGGATGCTCCGGTCCTGTCGGGCCGCGCCGGGCTGCTCGCGCGCGCTTTCGGGCGCTCGATTTCCAACGCCGCGCCGCTGGTGGCCGAAGATACCGCGCTGCACTGGAAGCATGCCAGTCTGCCCGAATTGCTCGACGCGATCGACAGCGATGCCTTCGTCATGCTGCTCGATACCGGCGGCGGGCCGCCGGGCCTCGTCACGATGGATCAGCAAGGTTTCGCCACGGTGATCGAGGCGATGACGATCGGTCGCCTCGGCGTTGCCAAGCCCGGGATCCGTCGCCCGACAAGCACCGATTCCGCGCTGCTGGCCGAGATACTCGACGCGGCGCTCAAAGGGCTCGGGCCAGAGGATCCGGTCACCGGCTTCCGGTGCGCGCGCCCGGTGCCCGATCACCGCCTTCTGCCCGTCCTGCTCGATGAAATCGACTATGATCTCGTGGCCCTGACCGCCGTTCTGATCTCGGGCGACGTGACGCGCCCGCTTCGGCTGATGCTCGCCTTGCCGCCCCTGCCTGAAGACCCCGTCGATCCGTCCGATACCGACACTCCCGCGCCCAGCTGGACCGAGGCCATCGAAGATGCGGTGATGGGTGCCAGCGCCGATCTGCGGGCCGAACTCGGGCGTCTGCGCCTGCCGCTCGCCGATGTGCTGGCGCTCGCATCGGGCCGGGCCCTGACGCTGCCGCTCTCCAACCTCGAAGAGGTGAACCTCGTGGCGCTCGACGGCGTCACGCATGCAATCGGGCGTCTGGGCCAGACCCGCGGCATGCGCGCCGTCCGCCTGACCGGCTGGCCCGGCAGCCTGCAGCACCACACGATGATCGACGCGGCGCCCCCGCGTGCGCAGGGTGCCGCCGCTGGCCTCGGGACAGGCATGTCGCTTGGCGCCCCCTTGGATGACCCGCCGCAAGGCGATACCTCAGAAGACGCGCAGCCCTTCACGTTTCAGGGCGCCGAACCCACCGAACCCGATGATCCCGCCGCCGGTTTCCCCGCCATGGCGCCGATGTCGCTCGACCTGCCGGGCGATGACTGACCTGCCAGCCCGCGCCGCCCATCTTTGATCCGGAAATATCCTCGGGGGTGAATTGGCCGAAGGCCAAGAGGGGGGCAGACAGCCCCCTTGCGCCTCGGACACCAGCGCTCAGCGCAGGGTCGCGATCGGCCCCTCGACTCGCCCTTGCGTGAATTGCCGCATGACCGGGTCCTCGCTGGTCAGTGCCTCGGCAGCTGGGCCTTCCCAGTGGATGCGCCCGTCATGCAGCATTGCCACCCGGTCGCCCACCTCGCGCAACGTCGTCATGTCATGCGTGATCGTCACCGCCGTCGCGCCCATCTCGGTCACGACCGAGCGGATCAGCGCGTTGATCACCGCCGCCATGATCGGGTCCAGCCCCGCCGTCGGCTCGTCGAAAAACAGGATCGGCGGATCGCCGGCGATGGCACGCGCCAGCCCCACGCGTTTCTGCATCCCGCCCGACAGCTCGGCCGGGTAGAGATCGGCGACGCGTTCATCCAACCCGACCCGCGCCAGCTTTTCGACGGCCAGCGCCCGGGCGTGGGCACGCTGACGGCCGCGCAACATGCGGAAGGCCACGTTCTGCCAGACGGGCAGCGAGTCGAACAGGGCCGCGCCCTGAAACAGCATGCCGACATGCGCAGCCAGCGCCTGTGGCTTGGGATTGCGCAGCCCGGCGATCTCGACCGTGCCGCTATCGGCGCGCTCCAGCCCCAGAAGGCAGCGCAGCAGCACGGATTTTCCGGTGCCCGACCCGCCGATGACCACAAGGCTCTGGCCCTGTTCCAGCGTGAAACCCACCCCGCGCAGAACCTGCTTGGGGCCGAAGGCTTTGCTTAGATCGGTGGCGCGGATCATGTGGAAAAGAACGCTTCGGTCAGCAGGTAATTGGCGGCAAGGATCAGGACCGAGGCCAGCACGACCGCCGATTTCGTGGCCTCGCCCACGCCTTGCGCGCCCCGGCCCGAATTCATGCCGAAGAAACAGCCCGCCAGCGCCACGAGGAAGCCGAACACGGCCCCCTTCACGAGGCCCGAGGCAACGTCCCAGAATTGCAGGAATTCCAGCGTGTTGCGCAGATAGGTCGGGCCGTCGAATCCCAGCCGCGTGACGCCCACCGCGTAGCCGCCCAGAATGCCGATGGAATCGCCCGCCGCCACCAGAACCGGCATCGCCAGCGTGGCCGCGATCACGCGCGGGACGGTGAGATACTGCATCGGCTCAACAGCCAAGGTGCGCAGCGCGTCCAGCTGTTCGGAGACCTTCATCGTGCCGATCTCGGCGGCGATGGACGACGCCACGCGCGCGGCGACCATCAACCCGCCCAGCACTGGCCCCAATTCGCGCACCATGCCGATCGCGGTGATCGAGGGGACCGCGAATTCTGCGCCATAGCGCGCGGAGCCGGCGAAGATCTGCAAGGCGAGCGCGGCGCCGGTGAACAGCGCGGTCATCCCCACCACCGGTAGCGACAGCCAGCCGATCTGCATCAGTTGCGCGCCGATCTCTCGCGGGTACCAGGGCGGGCGAAAGACCCAGCCGAGGGCCTGCGCGCCGAAGCCCATAAAGCGGCCGATGGCGCCCAGAATGCCCGCCGTCCCGCGCCCGGTCGCGCCCAGAAGGGTCGTGGGGCTCATGCCCCGCCGCCCAGATAGCGCCGCCGGTAGCGGCCGCCCAGCGAGGTCAGGATTTCGTAGCCGATCGTCCCCGCCGCATCGGCCAGCATGTCGACGGTCTGGCGCGCGTTGAGAAGGTCGAGCGTCTCGGGCGGGGTCGGAAGATCGGTCACGTCGACGCCGATCAGGTCCATCGAAATGCGCCCAACGGTCGGGCAGGGCTGATCGCCCGCCCAGAGCTGCAGCTTGTGCGACAGCGCGCGGTGGATGCCGTCGGCATAGCCCGCCGCGACCGTGGCGATGCGCGAGGCGCGCGCGGCGGTCCAGGTATTGCCGTAGCCCACCGTCTCGCCCGGTTCGACATCACGGATCTGGATCACCGGCAGCGACAGATGCGCAACCGCGCGCGCGTCTTCAAAGGGCAGGCCGCCGTAAAGACCCACGCCCGGACGGCTGAGGTCGAAATGGTAATCAGGCCCCAGCAGCATACCGCCGGTTGCCGCCAGCGAACGCGGCGCGTCCAGATCCTGCGTCATCTGCACGAAGGCGTCGCGCTGCTGGGCGTTCATGGCGTGATCGGGCTCATCCGCGCAGGCGAGATGCGACATCACCAGCTGCGGCGCGTTCGGCAGGCCGATCTGGCGCACGGCGGCCCATTCGGGCGGCTCCATCCCCAGCCGGTTCATGCCCGAATCGAGCTGTACGCCGTATGGATGATCGGGGAGCGTTTCGAGATGGCGCGCCATCTGTTCGGCCGAGTTGAGAAGCGGGATCAGCCCCAGCTCGCGCAGCATCGCCGCGTCGCCGTCCATGTGGCCCGAGAAAACGAAGATCCGCGGGCCGTTGCCCAGAACCTTGCGGATCGCCAGACCTTCCTCGGCCAGCGCGATGAAGAAGCTCCGCGCGCCGGCCTCCGCCAGCCTGCGGGCGACGCGGCTGGATCCGAGGCCATAGCCGTCGGCCTTGACCGTCGCGCCGGTTTCGGAGCGGGAGAGTTTCGCAAGCCGCTGCCAGTTATCGGCGAGGGCGTCGAGATCGATGGTCAGAAGGGGGGCGCTCATGGCCCGTGGTTTGGCCCCCGGCCCGGCGTCAAGTCAAGCGGGAAAACACGCTGCGCGACCTTCCGCTCAGCCTGTGGATAAGTCGCCTCAAAATCGGCACATTCGGAAATGAACCTCTTGTGCAGGAAATGCGACAGATAGATGAAGCGCGAGCGATTCGAAGAACCGTATCGTGCAGTAACCAAGGACAGGACAATGTCGACCAACGCTCGTAAGAACGCCCCCAAGCCGGCCCCGAAAAAAGGCCAGACCCATCGGTTCACGGATTGGGCGATGATCTGAGCGCCACGAGATACGCAGCGATTGCCGCCCTGTCCGGGGCGGCAATCCGGCTCATGTTTTCAATGACATCAGCCATCTCGCCGCCGGCCGTATCGAATTCGGGCGTAAAGCCGGATTCCAGATAGGCGGCAATATCGAAGGCGGTCCAGCCTTCGGGCGGCAAAGCCGGAATGCGGCCCTGACCGGCCGGGTTCGGCGCTCCTGCCAGCCATTGATCCCGCTCAAGCCCGCCGATCGCATCGCGCGGCGTGTGGCACTCGGCGCAATGCCCCAGAGCCTCGACCAGATACTGCCCGCGCGCCAGTTCGGCGTCGTCGAAAGCGGGCGTCGCGTAATCGTCATGCAGGTTGAGCAGCTTCCAAAGCCCCAACCCCCGCCGGAACGAGAATGGAAAGCCCACATCATGCGCGCGCGAGGGCGTCGCATCGGCGGGCAATGTCTGCCAGAAGGCCCAGAGATCGGCGATATCCTCGGGCGTGGCATGGGTATAGGTCGTGTAGGGGAAGGCGGGGTAGTAATGCGCGCCCTCGGGCGAGACGCCCTGCAAGAGCGCATGCGCGAATTGCGGCAAGGTCCAGCCGCCGATGCCGTGTTCCACATCGGGCGAGATGTTAGGCGCGTAGAACGTACCGAAATCGCTGGGGAAACTGCGGCCGCCAGCCAGCACCATGCGGTGTTCGGGCGCCGCGCCGGGGGCAAGGTCGGGGGCGCTGTGACAGCTGGCACAGCCCGCCGCCCAGAACACCGCCTCGCCCGCCTGCGCGTCGCCCTCATGCGCAGAGAGCGCCGCCAACGTTTCGTCGGACAGACTGGCTGGCCGTGTCAGCATCCAGAAGGCACCGCCCGCAAGGACGGCAAGGACAGCGACTCCGCCCGCCAGTCTTCCGATCATCGTCGCTTACTCCGGCTGGCGGAACGTGCGGTGACAGGCCGAGCAGTTCTGGCCGATACCGCCCAGAGCCGCCTGCAGGCTGGCCAGATCGGTGCCGACCGAGCCCATCGCCGATTCCGCCGAGGCCGTGAGCGCCTGCGCGGCGGCGTCGAATTCGGCCCGGTTTTCCCAGATCGCGGGCAGGGCGCGCGAATCTGCGGTTGCGCCGACTTCGGTGCCTTCGGGCCACATGCGGTCGGCATGGGCCATCGAGACGTGATAGATCGCCGTCGCGGCTTCGGTCGCCAGTTCGGGATCGTAATCCATCCGCGCCTGCGCCATGCCGCCCAGCACACCAAGATTATAGGCGTAAAGCTGCATCAGCGCGTGACGCGCGTTGACGTTGGGATCGGTCGGTTCCTCGGCTTGGGCGAGGGTGGGCAGAACCATGGCGGCTGCGAGTGCGGCTGCGCTCAGGTAACGGAACATCGGAAACTCCCTGTACGTTGCGTACCCCGAGGATAGACGCACAGGCCGGTTCGTGTGGTCGCGAATGCGTGATCGACGGGAATTTCTTTGCACAAAGATTGTGTATCAGCGCACGGAGAAGCGACAAGGTCCTGCTCGGGCGCACACAGCGTCACGCCGTCACAGGATCGCCCTCGTGAAAGGCAGTATCGTAGCCTAAGGCGGTGAAATCGCGGGCATAGAGGCGCGCGACGCGGGTGGCCAGATCGGGCGTATAGAACGCCGGCATCCGGTCCGAGGCGCCGGTCTTCTTGCCCTCGTCCGAAGGGTAGGCCTTGCGCAGCTTCCCTGCATCGAACGGAACCCGCGCGCGCGTCAGCGCGCGTTCCAGATCCGCACCCAGCGTCTCGAACCGGATCACCGCGTCGAACTTCGATACCGGGCCAGCGATCAGCTTCGTCTGAAGGTCCCAGTGTCCGTCCTTCGACAGCCCACCCTGTTCAAGCCAAGTCACGAAGGCTGCGAACCCTTCGGGCGACAGGTCGAAATTGCCATATGACTTCTGGTATTTCTCTTCGCGGAACTTATCGAGAAACGCTGACAATACGCGCGAATACGGATTGCGCACCACGACGATCCAGCACAGCCGGTCAAGCTCGGCACGCTGATCTGCCGACAGGTCGAAGGGTGTCAGCGCTTCCCATTTTGCCTGATCGCGATGCGTCTCGCCGTCGCCCGCCAGTTCCCGAAACAGCAGCGCCAGCGTGGTATTGGCGTTCTTCTTTACACGGTTGTAAGCGACGCCCAGCCCGGGATAGACCGCGACGCGGTGAAGGGTTCCCACCCGCAACGCTGTGCCGAAGCGCCGCCGCAGATGCAGCAGGACGAGGGGGGCGCGCAGCAGAAAACCTCCGTAGCGCGTCAGCTTCTTGCTCAGCGCAACGCGGGTCTTGCTACCAGACTGGGTCCTGATTTCGGTCATTGCTACGTCCCGCGGATCACTTGCACCATAGGCGCGGGGCGGAATCGCTTCAATACGTCACTGTTGGCCCGGATCGGCCACCAGAACCGGCGTCAGACGCCCCCCCAGCCATTCGAGCCCCGCGCGCCCCAGATGATCGCCGTCCCGCCACAACAAGCGCTCGCAGGTCAGGAAATCCTCGGGCATCGTCAGGTCCAGCGCGGCGGGCTGGTCCACGACGCGCAGGTTCGGGACGTCGGCGGTCATGGTCTCGATCACCGTGGTGAGACGCTCGAAAATCGCGTGCTGGCCCGGACGCAGGGCGAAGGCATAATCGCAGCCGCGCTCCATGATCCAGCTGTCCGGAATATGCAGCTCGATCCTCGGGGATAGCCAGACCACGGGCACATGTTCCGCGAGTTGCGCGGCATAGGCTTCGTTGGCGGCAATGACATCGGTCAGGAGAGTGATGTCATCCTCGGGGATCGCGGCATCGGGGGCGTAATAACGAAACAGGCTCTCGGTCCGGCGGCCGCCCGGCCCCTCGATCAGCCGCTGACCCGCGACTTCGAACACCACTTCGGAAAAGAGATCCGGCGTTTCTTCAACCAAGGTGGCGAAGCGGTCAAACCCGCATTCGTCACGCGGGGTATCGGGGCGGCAATTGCCCTGCGTCATGCCGTAAAGGAACGGCGCGGCCTCGGCCATGATAAGGGCATCGGCGAGATTGATGGCGTGGCTGTCGCCGACGATGGCAAGCCCCGGCCCGTATTCGGCGCGGCATCGCGCAAGCCGGGCAGGGGTGTCAGGTCCGACCACCCGTTCGTTGAAGCGGCAATCGCCGTCGTCGAGGTGACGAATCAGCTCGCGCGCGGGCGCGAAGAGGGCGTAGGTCCGGCGCTCGGTTTCGCTGGCATGGCGCAGCCAGAGTGCTGCGCGCCCCTCGGTGGTCCAGCCCCATAGGCCGAACAGCACGAACACCGCGATGCCGGCGAGCGAAGCCGCGAAGACCTGCCAACGGCGCGGCAGCAAGGCCTTGCGGGCACCGCCCGTGCGGAAGGGTTGCTCGACAAAGCGCCAGCTGAGCCAGGCGAGGACCAGCGACAGCCCCGAGAGCCCGAGCATCATCAGCGTGCCCGGCTCATGGTCGCCGGCGGCGCGCGCGAAGACGAAGACCGGATTGTGCCACAGATAGGCCGAATAGCTCACCAGCCCGATCGCGACGATCGGCCGCCACGACAAGAGCCGCGCGGCGAGGCTGCCTTCGGACAGGATCAGCGCGACCGAGCCGCCCACCGGCAGCAGCGCCCAGAGCGAGGGGAACGGCACCGAACGGTCCAGCGTGACCACCGCCACCACGATGGCCGCGAGCCCGGCCAGACCCAGCCCTTCGCGCAACGCGCGTCCGGGTCGGGCGGGGATCAGCGCACACAGCGCGCCCGCACCCAGTTCCCACGCGCGCGACGGCAGGAAATAGAAGCTTTCAGCCGGGTAATGCCGCCATGCCCATTCCGAAAAGACCAGCGATGCCAGCGTGATCGCCGCCACACCCCAGGCCAGCGACCGCGCCCGGCCCAGCCGCCACAGCCCCCACAGGATCAGCGGGAACAGGATATAGAACTGCTCTTCCACCGCCAGCGACCATGTGTGCAACAGCGGCACCGCATCGGCCGACGGCGCGAAATAATCCACCTCGCTGATGAACAGCATGTTGGACAGGAACAGTGCCACGGAAAAGACCGAAGCCGAGAAATCCTTGAAGGCGGGCGGCATCATCAGCAGATGCGCCACCACCGCGCTGACCGCCATCATCACGAACAGCGCGGGCAGGATCCGCCGCGCGCGCCGCTCGTAGAAGCGGGCGATGGAATAGCGCCCCGCCGCCAGATCGCCCGCCAGAATGCCGGTGATCAGATAGCCCGAGATGACGAAGAACACATCCACGCCCACGAATCCGCCCGAAAAGCCGGGAAAGCCCGCGTGAAAGGCGATGACCGGCAGAACGGCGACGGCGCGGAGGCCGTCGATATCGGCGCGGTATTTCTGGCTCATGGGCGATCCTTGGGGTCATAGTCCAGGGCTGCGAAATCGTCGGCATAGAGCCGCGCCACAAGCGCCGCGCGCTCGGGCGTGTAGAAGGTGCCAAGCTGCCGGTCGGCGCCGGTCTGCTTACCCTTGTCGCCCTTGTGCTCGCCGCCCAACGCATCCTCGGGCAGGGTCAGGCCGCGCGATTGCAGAAAGGCCACGGCATCCGCGCGCAGGGTTTCGAACCGCAGCACCGCGTCGTAGCGCGCCAGAGGCAGGGCGATCAGCCGCACCTGTTTGTCCCAATGCGCATCGCGCGTCAGGCCGCCTGCATCGAGCCAGTCAAGAAAGGCGCCGAACCCGTCGGGCGTCAGCGCGAAATCTCCGTGCTTGCGGCGGTATTCCTCGAACCGGAACTTGTCGAGAAAGGCCGACAGAACGCGGGAATACGGGTTCCTAACGGTTACGAAGACCGCGAAATCGTCGAGCCGGGCCAGATCATCTGCAGGCAGTTCGAACAGGTTGGCCGCCGCGTCCTTGGCCTGATCCGAGAGTGTGGATCGCCCGGTTTCCAGCTCGTGCAGCAGCAGGATCAGCGCGGAATTGGCATTCTTTTTCACGCGGTTGAACGCCAGCCCCAACCCCGGATAAAAAGCCAGCCGCCGCAAGGCCTTGCGCTGCGCCACGCGCTTGCCATAGCGCCGGTCGATTGCGGCCAGCGCGCGGGGCGCGCGGATCAGGTTGCGCAGGTTGCGCGCCAGAAGCGGCAGGCCCGACATCCCGCGTTCATCTTGGTGCTGCGTCATTGTGCTTGCCCTTCAGTTCTTGCCCTGCGCACCGGTGTCATCGCTGGCCGATCTGCGCGATCAGCGCCTCGATCGCGGCCAGCGACACGGCGAGCGGGTGCATATTCTCGGCCTGAACCCGCGCCGCGCCGTCGAGATAAGGCTTGCGGAACGCGGGGTCCTGCGCGGCGACCACCGCCCGCGCCATCGCCGCGGCATCGGCGACTTCCAGCGCGCCGCCGGCGGCCTTGAGCCGTCCATAGGCTTCGGTGAAATTCCCCACATCGGGGCCATGCACCACCATCGCGCCCAGAGCGACGGCTTCGAACGGGTTCTTGCCGGTCAAGGGCGTGCCCGCAACGCGCAGGGAATTGCCGGTATAGGCGACCGGCGCCAGCCGGTACCACAGCCCCATCTCGCCGATCGTGTCGGCGATATAGACCTTGGTGGCCGCTGTGATCGGCTCTCCGCGCGAGCGCCGCGCGATGGCCTCGGGCGCGAACAGCGCGCGGGCGGCGGTCTCGGTCCTGTCGGCCTCGGTCCGCTGGCGTGGGGCGATGAGGAACAGCATGTCCGGGCAATCGCGCAGGGCCAGCGCCTGCGCCTGCATCAATTGCGGCTCTTCGATCACCTTGGTCGAAGCCGCAAGCCAGACAGGCCGCCCGCCGATCTGCGCTTCGAGCGCCGCCCGCTCGTCGGGGCGGTCGGGCAGCGGGTCCGATGCGGCCTTGAGCACACCCATCACCGACATCTTGTCCGCCGGGGCGCCCAGATCCTTATACCGCTCCATCGAGGCCTCATCCTGAACGAGGATGCGGTCGAAGAGGTTCATCAGATAGCCGTTGGTCGCGGCCATCCGGCTGCGTCGGCGATAGCGCCGCTCGGTCACATGCGTATTGATCAGCATCATCGGCACACCGGCCCGATGCGCGCGGGTCAGCATCACCGGCCACATATCGGCCTCGGCCACGATCAGTGCATCGGGCCGCCAATGCGCCAGCACCCGCCGGACCGCTCCGGGATAATCGGCGGGCGCATAGGCGTGGATCACCCGGTCAGGCAGGCCGCGCGCCTCAAGCGCATTCGCCGAAGCCAGCGTATGCGTGGTGAGCAGCACGTTGAGCGCCGGATGCTGCGCCGTCAGCCGGTCGAGCAGCGTGATCAACGCCTGTGATTCCCCGACCGAGACGGCATGGAACCACAAAAGCGCGCCGTCGGGGCGGGCAGGCAGGCCGTATCCCAGCTTCTCGCGCCCGCGCACGGCATCCTCGCGCCCCTTGCGCTGACGCAGCCGCAGAGCCAGCCGCCACAACGGGGCCGAAACCGTGGCGAAGGCAAGATACAGGCGCAACAGAAGCGGCATGGCGGGGACCCTTTCCCGGCGGGGATAGCCGGGGGGCGTCAGCGGTGCAAGGGCGAGGGGTTTCGCCCTTATCGCCCGCGCTTGCGCGCGGTCTCTTCGGGCGACCAGCGCGGGGGGCATTCTGCCCCCCGTACCCCCTGAGGATATTCTCAGAACAAAGATGAAGGGTGCTTTCACGCTTGGATAACGGGGCGCCCGCGCCGGGCTGTGTCAGCGTCCCTTCCAGACCGGGTCGCGTTTCTCGGTAAAGGCGATTTGCCCCTCTTTCATGTCCTCGGAATCGTAGAGCCGGTCCACGCTGGCGAATTGCCGCTTGGTGACCCGGTTCAGCGCGTCCTGAAACCGCATGTCCTCGGCCTCGCGCACGATTTCCTTGATCGCGGCGAAGACCAGCGGCGGCCCGGCTTCGAGATGCCGCGCTAGTTCCCATGCCTTGGTCATAAGCTCGGCCTGCGGGACGATCTCTTTGATCAGGCCCCAGCGCTGCGCCTCCTCGGCATCGAACCAGCGGCCGGTCAGCAAAAGGTCCATCGCGGCGTGATAGGGGATCCGCTTGGGCAGCCGGATCGTCGCCGCATCGGCCACCGTGCCTGAGCGGATCTCGGGCAGGGCGAAGGTCGCGTGGTCGGCGGCAAGGATCAGGTCGCAGCTGAGCGCCAGCTCGAAGCCGCCGCCGAAGCAGATGCCGTTGACTGCCGCGATCACCGGCTTGTTGAGATGGGGCAGTTCCTGCAACCCGCCGAAACCGCCGACGCCATAATCGCCGTCGACCTCGTCGCCGCCTGCTGCCGCTTTCAGATCCCAGCCAGGGCAGAAGAACTTCTCGCCCGCCCCCGTGACGATCGCCACGCGCAGGGTTTCGTCGTCGCGGAACTCCTTGAACACCTCGCCCATGATCCGGCTGGTCGCGAGGTCGATCGCATTGGCCTTCGGGCGGTCCAGCGTGACCTCGAGGATACCGCCCTCGCGCCGGGTTCTGATCGGGCCTTCGGTCCGGTCGTTCATGTCTCTCTCCATATCACTGCATCCACGGCAACCGCGCGATCCTGCGTCAGGATCAGCGGGTTTACCTCGATTTCGCGCAAGGCGGGGTCGGCCGCCATCATCGCCTGCATCGCCAGCGCGGCCTCGATCGCCGCGCCCATAGCCGGGCGGGGCCGCCCGCGCCAGCCATCCAGCATCGGCCAGAGCCTGAGCTGCCGCAGCGCCGCCGCGATCTCGGGCCCTGTCACCGGCGCCACCAGCGTGACCGTATCGGCCAGAAGCTCGGCCGTCACGCCCCCCAGACCCAGCGTCAGCGTCGCGCCATAGACCGGGTCGCGGCGAAGGCCGATCAGCATCTCGGCGACGCCGCCGGTCACCATTTCTTCCAGCAGGTAGCCCTGCACGCCGTCCATCGGGCTTTCGCGGGTGGGATCGGTGACCCCCAGCCGCACCGCACCGGCCTCGGTCTTGTGCGCAAGGCCGAGGCCTTTGAGCGCGAAAGGCCCGGTCAACCCGCTAGCGTCGAGCGCCATGGGCGTCGAACCCGTTACGCCGCGCGGCACGGCGATCCCGGCTGTGGCGAGCAGGGCCTTCGCGGCGGCCTCGTCCAGCATCGCGGCGTCTTCACCGGCGGTGACAGGCCAGGGCCGCCAGCCGCTGCTGCGCGGTTTGGCCCGCACTGCGACCAGTGCTTCCAGCGCGGTCTCGAGCCCCATGAGTGGCACCACGCCCCGAGCGATCATCGCCTCGGCCCGGCCTTCGTCGAAATTCTCGGGCATCGAGGCCACGGGAAAGGCGGGTTTTCCGGTCATGGTCTGC
Source organism: Rhodobacter sp. NTK016B (assembly GCF_017303295.1). Taxonomy (GTDB): domain Bacteria; phylum Pseudomonadota; class Alphaproteobacteria; order Rhodobacterales; family Rhodobacteraceae; genus Pararhodobacter. The sequence goes on from NZ_JAFKOK010000004.1 coordinate 107,615, forward strand.
GCGGTTTCGATGGCTTGCAGCGCGGCCTCGAAGCTCGACGGATCGCAGCGATCGGGGCGCGGCGGGTCGATCAGATAGATCCCTGCGTCATAGCCTTCGAGCATCCCGGCGAAGACCTCGGTCGTCTTTTCCAGATCGCCCCAGATGAAGGTGTGGTAATCGAGCGGGTTCGCCATCGTGACAAGCGGACCCAGCACCGCGCCCAGCCGTTCTTTCTGCGCCGTGCTCGGCGGCTCGAAAACGATCCCCGCCGCGTCGCCCAGATCCGCCACCAGACCCGCTTCGCCACCCGAACACGACAGCGAACACAGGCGGTCGCCGATTTCAGGCCCATGAACATGCACGATCTTCAGCGCCTCGATCAGCCCGCCCAGCGTCGCAACTTCGGCCACGCCCAGTTGCCGCAGGAAGGCTTGCGACGCCGCGCCACCCCCTGCCAGAGCCGCCGTGTGGCTGGCAGCAGCGGCACGCGAGGCATCGGTCTTGCCCGATTTCAGCGCGACGATCCCCTTGCCCGCCGCGCGTGCAGACTCCGCCAGCGCAGCGAAGGCGCCCGCATCGTCGAAGCCCTCGACGTAAAGCCCCAGCGCCGTCACCCGCTCATCGCCCAGCAGCGCGTCGCCCAGCTCGGCCAGACCCACCTGTGCCGCATTGCCCAGACAGGCGACATAGGCCACCGGCATGCCGCGCGCCTGCATCGTCAGGTTGATGACGATGTTCGACGACTGGCTGATCAGCGCGACGCCGCGTTCCACCCGCTTGCCGCCGTGCTGGTCGGGCCACAAAAGCGCCCCGTCGAGATAGTTGATCACGCCGTAGCAATTGGGGCCGAGGACCGGCATATCTCCGGCCGCTTCGACCAGCTGCGCCTGAAGCGCCTGCTCGCCGCTCTCTTCCCAACCCGATGCGAAACAGATCGCGCCGCCCGCGCCCATGGCCGACAGTTCGGCCACGACTTCGAGTGTCGCATAGCGATTGACGCCGATGAACACAGCATCGGGCGGTTCGGGCAAATCGGCGAGGCTGCGAAAACAGGCCACGTCGCCAATCTCATCGCGCGTCGGATGCACCGGCCAGACGGGCCCGTCGAAGCCCATCTTCTGGCATTGCTCGATCACATTGGCCGCCCAGCCCGCGCCCAGAACGGCGATCGAGCGGGGGCGCATCAGGCGCGAAAGCCGGTTGTCATGAAGACGCGCGTCATGGCGTGGCGGCCGGGACCGATTGCCCATCTTTGTTCTCCAAATATCCACGGGTTTCCAAAGGGGGCGTGCCCCCTTTGGCGAGGGGGACCGGGGGGCGAGAAGCCCCCCGGACTAGCCGCCGACCGAGCGCAGCATTTCGCGCGAAATGATGTGGCGCTGAATTTCAGACGTCCCTTCCCAGATCCGCTCGACCCGCGCATCGCGCCAGATCCGTTCGAGCGGCAGCTCGTCCATCAGGCCCATCCCGCCATGGATCTGGATTGCCTCGTCCGCGATCATCGCCAGCGCCTCGGTCGCTTTCAGCTTGGCCATCGCCATGTCGCCGTCGGTGACGCTGCCCTCGTCGAATTTCCACGCGGCCTCGTAGGTCAGAAGTTCGGCGGCCTTCAGCTCCAGCGCCATGTCGGCCAGCTTGAAGGAAACGCCCTGAAATTTGCCGATCTGCTGGCCGAATTGCTTCCTTTCGGCGGCATAGGACAGCGCGTGGTCCAGCGCGCGCTGCGCCCGGCCGATCGAGGTCGCGGCGACCTGCAGCCGGGTCGCGCCCAACCAGTCATTGGCCACATCGAAGCCCTTGTGGACCTCGCCCAGCACATTCTCGGCCGGGACGCGGCAATCGTCGAATTCCAGCACCGAATTCGTGTAGCCGCGATGCGAGACATTGCGGTAGCCGTCACGCACGGTGAACCCTTTGGTGCCCTCGTCGACGAAGAAGGCGGTGATCTTCTTCTTCTTGCCGCGCGGCGTGTCCTCTTCACCGGTAGCGAGGAAGGCGATGGTAAAGCCCGCGACATCGGCATGGCTGATGAAATGCTTGGTGCCGTTCAGGATCCAGTCGTTGCCGTCCTGTTTCGCGCTGGCCTGCATCCCGCGCAGATCCGATCCCGCGCCCGGCTCGGTCATCGCCAGACAATCCCAGGTCTCGCCGCGGATGCAGGGCATGAGGTATTTCTCGCGCTGCTCGGGCGTGCCGGCGAGCAGGATGTTCGAGGGCCGCGCCACGCAGGTCCAGTGCAGCGCGTAATTCGCCCGGCCCAGTTCGCGCTCGTAGAGCAACCATGACAGCGTATCGAGCCCCGCGCCGCCGACATCTTCGGGCATGTTCGCGGCGTAAAGCCCTGCCTCCATGGCCTTTTTCTGCAGCTCGCGGATCAGCTCCATTGGCAGGTGGCCGGTCCGCTCGACCAGCGCTTCGTGCGGGTAAAGCTCGGTCTCGACAAAGGCCCGCGTCGTGTCGACAATCATCCGCTGTTCGTCGGTCAAACCAAAATGCATATCTGTCAGCTCCTTACGGGTCGACGTTATAGGTGTAGCCGTCCACGGCCATCGCCTGTCCGGTGATCATCTTCGCGCCGTCCGAGGCAAGGAAGACGGCCATCGCGGCGATGTCCTGTGGATCGGCCATGCGTTTGAGCGCGCTGCCCGAGACGTAAAGCGCGCGGATCTCGCCGGGCGTCTTGCCCTTGGCGCCGGCCTCGGCCTCGATCACGCGGTCCATGCGCGCGCCGGACACCGAGCCGGGGCAGATCGCGTTCGAGCGGATGCCGCGCGGCCCCAGCTCCATCGCGATGGATTTGGCCAGCCCGATCACCCCCCATTTCGCCGCCGAATAGGGCGCGCGGAACGGCATGCCCTCAAGGCCCGCGGTGGAGGAGGTGAAGCTCATCACGCCCTTGCCCTGCGGCAGCATCAGCCGCGCGCCCATGCGGCCTGCCAGCATCGCGCCGGTCAGGTTGACGGCGACGCAGCGATTCCATTCGGACAACTCCATCGTCTCGATCCCGGCGGTCGGTCCCTTGATCCCCGCATTGGCGCAGAGCACGTCGAGCCCGCCCCAATCCTCGGCAATCCGGGCTTCCAGTGCGGCCATTTGCCCCTCATCGGCGCTGTCGCACTGCGTGCTGTGCCAGTCCGACGGCGCCTGCGCGAGCGCGCCGGGATCGACATCGGTGATCCAGACCCGGTCACCCAGATCGGCGAAAGCCTGCGCCATCGCCAGCCCGATGCCCGAGGCTCCGGCGGTGATGAGAACGCGGCGGCTCACCTGCGGCGCTCGCCCACATGGCGGCCCGCTGTCGCGGGGCGGTCGAGCGCCTTGTGCGCCTCGACAATCGGCATCAGCCGTTCCAGCACTTCGGGCTTCGCCGGGCACGCCTTGCCCGCCTTCATGTCCACATGCAGCAGCATCTGCTCGATCGAGGCAACCAGTGCGCCGTCCCGCTCTATCCGGATGAACAGATGCAGGCGCTTTTCATCGGCCGAGAGTACCTGAACCGAGCCGGTCAGCCGGTCGCCCAGCTTCGCTTCGCCCGCATGCATGATGTGGCTTTCGGCGGTGTAATAGCTGTGGCCTGCCGAGACATAATCGATCCCGGCGCCGATATGGCGCAGGAAGGCGTCGCAGGTCTCGGACGAGGCGAACAGGTACCGGCTTTCGGTCATGTGGCCGTTGTAATCGATCCAACCGGGCAGCACCTGCATATGAGCCAGCACCATCGGCTGCGCCGTTTCGGGCGTGGGATCGGAGGCCGTGGTGCGGCGGCGGGCATCGTGTTCCAGCAGCACCTTGCCGGCGCCCCAGTTGCTGTCTTTCAGTACGCGCATGAAGCCGATCAGGTTGCGGTCGCGGATGCGCTCAAGCTCGCGGATCGAGTGCATGCCCGATTGCGCGTCCGACTGACCGGCGATCAGATCGACCAATTCGTCGTTGTATTCCGGCACATCCATCAGCCGCGTCCACGGCCAGCTCAGACAGGGGCCGAACTGGTCGAGGAAGTGCTTCATCCCGGCTTCACCCCCGGCGATGCGGTAGGTTTCGAACAGGCCCATCTGGCCCCAACGCAGGCCGAAGCCCATGCGGATCGCTTCGTCGATTTCCTCGGTCGTGGCGACGCCGTCCTTGACCAGCCAAAGCGCCTCGCGCCAGACGGCTTCGAGGAAACGGTCGGCGATATGGGCGTCGATTTCCTTTCGGACATGCAGCGGGAACATCCCGATCTCGCGCAGGATTTCCTTCGCCTTTTCAATTGCTCCCGCGTCGTTCTTCTCGGAAGGAACGACCTCGGCCAGTGGCAGCAGGTAGACCGGATTGAACGGATGCGCGACGAAGATGCTGGCCGGATTGGCGGCGTTTTCCTGCAATTGCGAGGGTTTGAACCCTGACGTGGACGACCCCATCGGCACATGCGGCGCCGATTGCTGGATCTGGGCATAGACGCGATGCTTCAGGTCCAGTCGCTCGGACACGGATTCCTGAATGTATTCAGAACCCTCCACGGCGTCGTGAATGTTGTCTTCGAAGGTCAGGACGCCCTCGGGCGGCATCGGCACATCGGCCAGCGCGGGTAGCGCCGCGCGGGCATTGGCCAGAACCTCGGCCACCTTGCGGGGGGCTTCGGGGTCGGGGTCGAAGACCGACACGTTCCACCCCGAGAGCAGGAAACGGGCGGCCCAGCCACCCCCGATGACGCCCCCACCGATGATGGCGGCCTTGCGATTGTTGGACATGGATATCTCCGGGTCAGTCGACGCAGATGTCGACGCGTTCACCGTCTTCGGCGAGGAAAGCGTAGCAGCCGAACGGGTAGTTATAGGTTGCGCAGGTGCGCGTGTCGGCGTCGCAATAGGACGAGCAGTCGGACGCGACCGAACAGCTTTCACCGGCCTGAGGCGAGCGTGTCGCGCACATCTCGTTGCCGCTGAGCCCGGCTATCATCACCTGGCCGCCCGCCGACTCGCATTGCGCGCGCGCGTCGGGCGCGAGTCTCTCGGACGGCGGCATCCCGCCGTCATCGGACGGTGTGCAGGCGGCAAGCGCCACGATCATCGACAGGATCAGCGGCAGTTTCACAGCGGCGCCCGCTTTTGGAGCTTCAGGCGCGTGCGTACCTCGTCCGGGGTGATGACCCGCGCGCCCATGTTCTCGGTGATGGTCACGGCGCGCTCGACCAGCTGCGCGTTGGTCGCCAAGACGCCTTTGTCGAGCCACAGGTTGTCTTCCAGACCCACCCGCACATTGCCACCCGCCAGAACCGAGGCGGCGACATAAGCCATCTGATGGCGTCCCAGCGCAAAGGCCGACCAGTGCCAGTCTGCGGGCACGTTGTTGACCATCGCCATGAAGGTATTCAGATCGTCCGGCGCCCCCCACGGCACGCCCATGCACAGCTGCACCAGAACCGGGTCCTTGATGATGCCTTCGCTGACAAGCTGCTTGGCGAACCACAGATGGCCGGTATCGAAGGCTTCGATCTCGATCTGCACACCCGAATCGGTCATGCGCTGCGCCATGTCGCGCAGCATGCCGGGCGTGTTGACCATGACGTAATCGGCTTCGGCGAAGTTCATTGTGCCGCAATCGAGGGTACAGATCTCGGGACGGCAATCGACGACGTGCTGCACGCGCTCGGCGGCGCCGGCCATGTCTGATGTCTGCGACATGCGGTTCATCGCCTCGGTGCCGTCGAACATCAGGTCGCCGCCCATCCCGGCGGTCAGGTTCAACACGACATCGGTGCCCGAATCGCGGATCCGCTCGGTCACTTCGCGGTAGAGGGCCGGATCGCGCGAGGGGACGCCCGTTTCAGGATCGCGGACATGGCAATGGACGATGGCGGCACCCGCCTTGGCCGCGTCGATCGCGCTGTCAGCGATCTGCTGCGGCGAGCGGGGCACATGCGGGCTGCGGTCCTGCGTCCCGCCCGAGCCGGTGATGGCGGCGGTGATGAAGACCTCGCGGTTCATGGTCAGAGGCATTGGTTTCTCCCGTGTTCCGGCCAGCGTAACAGGGTTGCGGCACAAGAATTGGCGCAGTACGAAACCAATATGGCAATTTCCGAAACCATTTTTGCGCCGTCCAACGCCACGTTGGAGATCGCGGTGCTGGTCCTTCCGCGCGCTTCGATCCTCGAAGTGGCCTCGGTGCTCGACCCGATCCGCTCGGCCAACCGGCATCTGGGGCGCGAAGGCTTCCGCTGGCGCGTGGTCTCGCCCGATGGTGGGTCGGTGCCGCTGACCTGTGGTATCGAGCTGCCGTCGAAGGGCGGGCTATCCGTTGCCGAGGGCGCGGATGTGCTGATCGCCGTGGCGGGGTATGGCCAATCTGAGGGCGCGCCGCGCAGCGTCATCGCCGGGCTCAGACGCATGGCGGGGCGCTTCCGGGCCGTGGGCGGCGTCGATGCCGGGCCCTGGGTTCTGGCGCGGGCAGGTTTGCTCGACGGACACCGCGCCACCGTGCATTGGGAGGATATGGAGGATTTCGCCACGGCCTTTCCGGCTGTGGATGTCGTGCCCGATCGTTTCGTCGTCTCGCGCAACCGGTTCACGGCGGGCGGCGCGGTGCCCGCCGCCGACCTGATGCTGCATCTGATCGGCAGCCGTTGCGGGGCGGGCGTTGCGGGGCAGGTGGCGGATTCGTTCCTCTACGACGCGCGCGCGGACGGGACACGCCCGCAGCGCACAGGGCTGGTGCCGGGCGCGCGCGACCCAAGGCTGTCGGCGGCGCTGACCCTGATGAGCCGCAATCTGGAAGAGCCGCTGAGCCTTGATCGGATCGCGCAGGATCAGGGGGTCGGCGTGCGTCGGCTTGAGCAATTGTTCCGCGACGGCTTGGGGCAGGGGCCGGGCGCGGCCTATCTGGAATTGCGGCTACAGGGCGCGCGGCGGCTGATGGCCGATACCACCCATCCGGTGCAAGAGATCGCACTGCGCTTCGGGTTCAGCGACCAGTCGGGCTTTTCGCGCGCTTTCCGTCGTCGTTTCGGCCACCCGCCGCGCGCGATGCGCAGCGGGCGGGCGAATGCGGTCTGACACTTCCCTGTCGATCGCTCAATCGCCTTGGTCTGAGGCGGCTGTGGGTAAAGTGTTCGGCGCCTAGGTGCGCGGGAGCTTTAGCAAACGAAGTAAAGGGCTTATCGAGGCCCTTAAATGACAGGCAAATAAATGCCTGACATTTTATCCAAGCGTGACCAGCGCGTGACGCTTGCGTCCGGCGGTCAGTTTCAGCGGCGACGACAGGTCGGCGCCGGTGATCACCAGAGCGGTGTCGCCCAGCGTCTCGTCATTCATCCGCGCGCCACCTTCCGCGATCAGCCGCTTCGCGTCCTTGCCCGATTTCGCCAGCCCCGCACGCACGAAGAGCTGCACGATCGACACGCCCTCGGCCGCCTCTTCGGCAGAGAGGGCGACGCGCGGCAGATCCTCGCCCAGACCGCCTTGCTCGAAGACAGCCTTCGCGGTCGCTTCGGCGGCGGCTGCCGCCTCGGCCCCGTGGCACAGCGTGGTGACTTCGCGCGCAAGGACGATCTTGCCCTCGTTGATCTCCGATCCCTGCAGCGCGCCCAGACGGTCGCATTCCTCGACCGGAAGCTCGGTATAGAGCTTCAGGAAGCGGCCCACATCGGCATCGGTCGTGTTGCGCCAGAACTGCCAGAATTCGTAGGGGCTGAGCATATCGCCATTGAGCCAGACCGCGCCGCCCTGCGACTTGCCCATCTTCCGCCCGTCCGAGGTGGTCAGAAGCGGCGTCGTCAGGCCGAAGATCTGCTCGTCGATCACCCGACGCGTCAGGTCGATGCCGTTGACAATATTGCCCCACTGATCCGACCCGCCCATCTGCAACAGGCAACCATAGCGGCGCCGCAGCTCGAGGAAATCGTAGGCCTGCAGGATCATGTAGTTGAATTCGAGGAACGACAGCGATTGTTCGCGGTCGATGCGCGACTTGACGCTTTCGAAGCTGAGCATCCGGTTGACCGAGAAATGCCGCCCGATATCGCGCAGGAATTCGAGGTAATTCAGGCTGTCGAGCCATTCCGCATTGTTGCGCATGATGGCATCGGTCGGCCCGTCGCCATAGCTGAGGTACTTGGCGAAGACATCCTTCATGCTGGCAATGTTCTCGTCGATCGCCTCGGGCGTGAGCAGCGGACGCTCGTCCGAGCGGAAGGACGGGTCGCCCACCTTGGTCGTGCCGCCGCCCATCAGCGTGATCGGCTTGTTGCCGGTCTTCTGGAACCAGCGCAGCAGCATGATGTTCAGCAGATGCCCGACATGCAGCGATTTCGCCGTCGCGTCATAGCCGATATAGGCAGGCACGACGCCCTTGAGCAGCGCTTCGTCGAGACCTTCGAGGTCGGTGCAATCGGCAAGGAAGCCGCGCTCGATGATGATGCGCAGGAAGTCCGATTTCGGCTGATGGGTCATGTCTTGTGTCCGGTCATTTCGCTTGTCTTCACCGCGCGGGTCGGGCTGTCTATAGACCGAAGCGCCCGTGAAGGGAAAGAGCCGCGAAAGGTTGCGCGATGAAGAAGGCAGGGATGCAGCGCGTGCTGGGCACGATGTCGGGGACTTCGCTCGACGGGGTCGACGCGGCGGTGCTTGTGACGGACGGGATCGATATCGGCGGCTTTGGCGAAACGGCCTACCGGCCCTATAGCGACGACGAACGCGATATCCTGCGCGCGGCCCTGGGCAGCTGGCCGGGGTCCGCCTTGGCCGAGGCGGCGGCCGAAGTGGTCGAGCTGGCCCATGCCGAGCTGCTGGCGGGGTTCCGCAACGTGGATCTCGTGGGCTTCCACGGCCAGACACTGGCGCATGAGCCGGGCGGTCGCGGCACGCATCAGGCCGGATCGGGGCAGGATCTGGCGCAGGCGCTGGGTTGGCCGGTGGTCTGGGATTTCCGCTCGACCGATGTGCGGCTGGGCGGGCAGGGCGCGCCGCTCGCGCCCTTCTATCATCACGCTCTGGCGCGGCGGATCGGGGCCGACGGGCCCCTGGTCTTTCTCAATCTCGGCGGCGTGGCGAATGTGACATGGTGCGATCCGCGTGTACCCGCGCCCGAACATGCCTGCCTTGCCTTCGATTGTGGAACGGCCAACGCGCCGATGGACGATTACTGCATGACGCATCTGGGCTGCACGCGCGACGAGGACGGCGCGCGCGCTGCAAAGGGCGACCCCGACGCCGCGCGGCTTGACGCCTATATCGCGCATCCGTTTTTCCGGCGTATGCCGCCCAAGTCGCTCGACCGCGCCGCCCCGGTTCCCGATACGCAGGGTCTCTCTCCGGACGACGCGCTGGCAACCCTCGCCGCTGCCTGTGCTGCGGGCGTGTCGCTGGCCTTCGAGCACTTCCCTGAACCGCCCGCGCAGATGCTGGTCTGCGGCGGAGGACGCCGAAACGCGACGCTGATGGCGATGATCGGCGCGGGCTGCGACTGTTCGGTGGCACCGGTCGAGGCTGCCGGGCTCGACGGCGACATGATCGAGGCGCAGGCTTTCGCCTATCTCGCCGCCCGTGTCGCACGCGGCTTGCCGACCTCGGCTCCGGGCACGACCGGCGTGGCCGCGCCCGTCGGCGGCGGCACGCTGAGCCGACCCTGACGCGCGACCCGATGCGGGCAGGGGGGGCTGTCTGCCCCCCTCGCGCTTACGCGCTCACCCCCTGGGATATTTAGAGATTAAAGATGGGCTGTTAGGCTTTCGTTAACCGCGCATCTTTAATCCCAAAACATCCCAGGGGGTCCGGGGGAGGATCCCCCGGGATCGACGCTGGCGCGCGGCTCGCGGTCAGGGCTGCAAGAGCTTGTCGAACAGCGTTTCCAGAAAGCCGTCGGCGCCGTCCATCGGGTCCGCGCCGTCGCGGATCAGGCGGATCTGGGCGTCGAAATCGGCGTAATGCTGGGTTAGGGCCCAGATCGAGAAGATCAGATGATAAGGATCGACGGCGGCGATCTGGCCCATCGAGATCCAGCGGCGGATGACGACCGCCTGATCGTCGACCAGGCGTTTCAGGTCGCCGCTGATCTGATCGGCGAGGCGGGGCGCGCCTTGCAGGACTTCATTCGCGAAGAGCCGCGATTCGCGCGGAAGTTCGCGCGACATCTGCAGTTTGCGGCGCATATAGGCGAGGATCTCTTCGCGCCCGTTGCCATCGGGGTTCATCGCGCGCAAAGGGGCGAGCCAGATATCCAGCAGGTCGTCGAGAAGCGCACGGTGCATCGCTTCCTTGCTGTCGAAATAATAGAGCAGGTTCGGTTTCGACAGCCCGGCGACCCCCGCGATCTGATCGAGCGTGGCGCCGCGAAAGCCTTGGGCCGAGAAGACGTCAAGCGCCGCCTCGAGGATCCGGCGCCGGTTGCGCCGCTGGATGCGGGTGGTCATGCGGGCGGGTCCGAATCGATGCCGATGCCGCGCAGGATGATGTCGCACACCGTTTCCGTGGCGCCGGCCCATTGTGCATCGTCGAGCGGCCCGTGATTGAGCGTTTCGATCTGGTGTGCGAAATCGGCGTAATGCTGGGTCGTGGCCCAGATCATGTAGAGCAGCCAGCGCGGATCGATTGGGCGAACCCGACCTTCGTCGATCCAGCGGCGGATCACCGTGACTCGGGTTTCGGTCCAGCTGCGCAGATTAGTTTCCAGATAATCCTGAATGATCGGCGCGCCGTGCATCACCTCGTTGGCCCAGACCTTTGAGCCGTAGCGGTGTTCGCGCGAGAGTTGCATCTTGCGGGCGATGTAGCTGCGCAAGGCCACGTCCGGGCTGCCTTCGGTCTCGAAACTGTCCGCCGCTTCGAGCCAGATGGTAAAGATCCGCTCGACCACGCGGCGGTAGAGCTTTTCCTTGGATGCAAAATAATAGTGCAGGTTTGCCTTTGGCAGGCCGCAACTATCGGCGATGGCCTGCATCGTCGCGCCGCCGAAGCCCTTTTCGGCGAAAACCACTTCGGCCGCGTCGAGGATCGCTCGTTCGGTCTCTTCGCGCATGCTTGCGCGGCTGCCTGATTTTTCAGCGCCCCCGGTCTGAGCCATGCGCGCCTTGCCCCCTGTCCGGCTGTCGTGCAGCCGTCTACCTGCCGTTACCCTGCCGCACTATCCGGCCCGCTTCGCGGCACCTTGACTGGTTGGTCAGGTCTGCTAGCGTCGTTTATGCACCGGGGCTTTTCGGCCCGGTTTCAACGAGAATAGGCAAGCGCCCGGCCAGTGACAACCCAGTGACAACCGCCCGTCTTGTTGGTTGCACCGAGCCGGGCCCCGCCTTCGGAGACAGATATGAGCCTCGACCATTCCGGTAAGCCCGCCGTGGCCCCCAACGATCTGAGCGCCTTCTGGATGCCGTTCACGGCCAACCGCCAGTTCAAGCAGAACCCGCGGATGCTGGTGGCGTCGAAGGACATGCATTACACGAGTGCCGATGGCCGGCAGGTGCTGGATGGCACTGCGGGCCTGTGGTGCTGCAATGCCGGTCATTGCCGCCCGAAGATCGTTGAGGCGATCCAGAAATCCGCAGCCGAACTGGATTACGCGCCCGCGTTCCAGATGGGTCACCCTGCGGCGTTCGAACTGGCGAACCGGCTGGTCGACATGTCGCCCGACGGGTTCGACCATGTCTTTTTCACCAATTCCGGCTCTGAATCGGTCGATACCGCGCTGAAGATCGCGCTGGCCTATCACCGCGCACGGGGCGAGGGGCAACGCACGCGCCTCGTCGGCCGCGAGAAGGGTTATCACGGGGTGGGCTTCGGCGGCATCTCGGTCGGCGGTCTGGTGAATAACCGGCGCGTTTTCGGCACGCTTCTGAACGGCGTCGATCACCTGCCGCATACCTATCTGCCCGAAGAAAACCGCTGGTCCAAGGGCATCCCCGAGCATGGGGCGTGGCTGGCCGAGGATCTTGAGCGCAAGATCGCCCTGCACGGCGCCGACACGATCGCGGCGGTGATCGTCGAGCCCGTCGCGGGGTCGGCGGGCGTGATCCTGCCGCCCAAGGGCTATCTGGAAAAGCTGCGCGAGATCACGAAGAAACACGGCATTCTGCTGATCTTCGACGAAGTGATCACCGGGTTCGGCCGTCTGGGCACGCCCTTTGCCGCCGATTTCTTCGGTGTGATGCCGGACATGATGACCACGGCCAAGGGCCTGACCTCGGGCACGGTGCCGATGGGTGCGGTCTTTACCACGGGCGACGTGCACGACGCCTTCATGACCGGCCCCGAGCACATGATCGAGCTGTTTCACGGGTATACCTATTCCGGCTCGCCCATCGCCTGCGCGGCCGCTTTGGCGACGCAGGATATCTACCGCGAAGAGGGCCTTTTCCAGCGCGCCGCCGAAATCGCGCCCTATTGGGAAGAGGCGCTGCACTCGCTCAAGGGCACGAAACACGTGATCGATATCCGCAATCTCGGGCTTATCGGCGCGATCGAGCTTGAGCCGATCCCGGGCGAACCCACAAAGCGCGCCTTCTCGGCCTTCCTCAAAGCCTATGAGAAGGGCATCCTGATCCGCACCACGGGGGACATCATCGCCATGTCGCCGCCGCTGATCATCGAGAAAGAGCATGTCGATCAGCTTGTCGGGACGATCAAGGACGTGCTGGAAGCGCTCGACTGACCGGAAATGCGCGGCGCGCGGCCTGTCGCCGTGCCGCCGTTGCCGGGCCACGGGGGCGCCAGACCGCCGGGCCAATATGCGAATAGCCAACAGGAGTCACCATGACCGCGCCTGCCGCGAATATGCGCATCAACCCCGACCGTCTCTGGGACAGCCTCATGGAGATGGCCAAGATCGGCCCCGGCGTCGCGGGGGGAAACAACCGCCAGACGCTGACCGATGAAGACGGCGAGGGCCGCCACCTGTTTCAGCGCTGGTGCGAAGAGGCCGGGATGACCATGGGCGTCGATCAGATCGGCAACATGTTCGCCACCCGTCCGGGCGAAGATCCCGACGCGCTGCCGGTCTATATGGGCAGCCATCTGGACACCCAGCCCACAGGCGGCAAATACGACGGGGTGCTGGGGGTTCTGGGCGCGCTGGAAGCGGTGCGCACGATGAACGATCTGGGCATCCGGACCAAGCATCCCATCGTCGTCGTCAACTGGACCAACGAGGAAGGAACACGCTTCGCGCCGGCGATGCTGGCCTCGGGCGTGTTCGCCGGACGTCACGCGCTGGACTGGGCCTATGACCGCGTTGATGCCAAGGGCAAGCGCTTCGGCGACGAGCTGGAGCGGATCGGCTGGAAGGGCGAGGAAGAGGTCGGCGCACGCAAGATGCACGCTTTGTTCGAGCTGCATATCGAGCAGGGGCCGATCCTGGAAGCCGAGGGCAAGGATATCGGCGTTGTCACCCACGGACAGGGGCTGCGCTGGATCGAATGCACGGTGACGGGCAAGGACAGCCATACCGGCTCGACCCCGATGCATATGCGCAAGAATGCCGGGCGCGGTCTGGCCCTGCTTACCGAGCTGGTGCACGAGATCGCGATGAAGCATCAGCCCGGCGCGGTCGGCGCCATCGGGCATATCGACGTCTATCCCAATTCGCGCAACGTGATCCCGGGCAAGGTTGTGTTCACGGTCGATTTCCGCTCGCATCTGCCCGAGGTGCTGCACGGGATGGAGGCCGAGTTCTACGAGCGCGCGCCGGGCCTGTGCGAAGAGATCGGCGTGAGCCTGTCGACGCAGGTGGTGGGCCAGTTCGAGCCGCCCGCCTTCGACGAAGGCTGCGTGTCGAAGGTGCGCGCGGCGGCCGAGCGGCTGGGCTACAGCCATATGGATATCGTTTCGGGCGCGGGCCATGATGCCTGCTGGATCAACGATCTGGCGCCGACGGCGATGGTGATGTGCCCCTGCGTGGACGGGCTGTCGCATAACGAAGCGGAAGAAATTTCCAAGGACTGGGCCGGGGCGGGGACGGATGTGCTGTTGCACGCGGTGCTCGAAGCGGCGGAAGTGGTGAGTTGAGCGGTGGGGGGGGGCCAGCCCCCCGCACCCCCCGCCGGGAGGGTTTTCCACCCTCCCGGTCCCTCCCGGAGGATATTTAGAGAACAAAGATGGGGACAGGCGCAGCGGCCATGGGAGTTCAGATCGACGCCCTGATCGAGGCGGAGATTGCTGGGTTTGACGCCTCGTCGCGCGGGGGCGCCATGACGCTGCGGGACTTTCAGGCGCGGCGGGTGCGCAAGCATCGGGCGATCACTGTCAATTTCTCGGGCGGGATTACGCAGACCTGCTGGACGGTGGTGCGCTCGGACGGCTGCTACAGCGTGCTCTATGTACCCCGCGCGGGCTGTTTCACGCTCTGCGTGGACAGCGATTTCGGACCTTTAGACATAGGGGTGCACGGGCCGGCGCTGGCCTGTTTCGCCTCGGTATGAACCAACAGGAGAGACCATGAGCACCGTCATCAAGAACGGCACCATCGTTACCGCAGATCTGACCTATTCGGCAGATGTCCTGATCGAAGACGGCGTGATCATCGAGATCGGCAAGGGGCTGAAAGGGGATTCCGAGCTGGACGCCACGGGCTGCTACGTGATGCCCGGCGGCATCGATCCGCATACCCATCTGGAAATGCCCTTCATGGGCACCTATTCCACCGACGATTTCGAAAGCGGCACGCGCGCGGCGCTGGCGGGCGGCACGACGATGGTCGTCGATTTCGCACTGCCGAGCCCCGGACAGGGGCTGATGGACGCGCTGCAGATGTGGGACAACAAATCGACCCGCGCCAATTGCGACTACAGTTTCCACATGGCCGTCACCTGGTGGGGCGAGCAGGTTTTCAACGAGATGGAAACCGTGGTGCGCCAGCGCGGCATCAACACCTTCAAGCATTTCATGGCCTATAAGGGCGCGCTGATGGTGAATGACGACGAGATGTACGCGTCGTTCAGCCGTCTGGCCGAGCTGGGCGGCATCGCCATGGTCCATGCCGAGAATGGCGACGTGGTGGCCGAGATGACCGCCAAGCTGTTGGCGGCGGGCAATACCGGCCCCGAAGCGCATGCCTATTCGCGCCCCTCTCAGGTCGAGGGCGAGGCTACCAACCGCGCAATCATGATCGCCGATATGGCGGGCGTGCCGCTTTATGTCGTGCATACCTCGTGCGAGGAAGCGCATGAAGCCATTCGCCGCGCCAAGCAGAACGGCAAGCGGGTCTGGGGCGAGCCGCTGATCCAGCATCTGACGCTGGATGAGAGCGAGTATTTCAACGCCGACTGGGACCATGCTGCGCGCCGTGTGATGTCGCCGCCGTTCCGCAACAAGAAGCATCAGGACAGCTTGTGGGCCGGTCTTCAGGCGGGCACGCTGTCTTGCGTGGCCACCGACCATTGCGCTTTCTCCACCGATCAGAAGCGCTATGGCGTCGGCGATTTCTCGAAGATCCCGAACGGTACGGGGGGGCTGGAAGACCGCATGCCGATGCTCTGGACGCAAGGGGTCAGTACCGGGCGTCTGACGATGAACGAATTCGTGGCCGTGACCAGCACCAACATCGCCAAGATCATGAACATGTATCCCAAGAAGGGCGCGGTTCTGGTGGGCGCGGATGCGGATCTGGTGGTCTGGGACCCCGAGAAAGCGAAAACCATCAGCGCATCGAACCAGCAATCGGCCATTGATTACAACGTGTTCGAAGGGTTCGAGGTCAAGGGCCTGCCGCGCTTCACGCTGAGCCGGGGGCAGGTGGCCGTGCATGACGGCGAAATCCGCACCGAAGAGGGCCATGGCAAATTCGTCAAGCGCGAGCCCAAGGGCTCGGTCTCGACGGCGCTGTCGACGTGGAAAGAGCTGACCGCGCCGCGCCCGATCGAGCGCTCGGGCATCCCGGCGACGGGCGTCTGACGATGGCGGCGATGCTGAACGGGCTTCTCGAGGCGGCGCTTTATGTCGACGACCTCGACGCCACCGAAGCGTTTTATGCAGGCATTCTTGGCCTGCCGGTGGTGGTGCGCAAGGACGGGCGTCACGCGTTCTTTCGCGCAGGCGACAGCATCGTTCTGACCTTCATCGCCGAGGCCACGCGCGAGGTCGATCCGACCTCGACCCTGCCGGTGCCGACCCATGGCGCGACGGGGCCGGGGCATCTGTGCTTTGCCGCCGATGCCGCGCAGCTCGACCACTGGGCGCGGGCCTTGCCCGAGGCGGGCTTCCCGATCGAGGCGGATTTTCAATGGCCCAATGGTGCGCGCTCGATCTATGTGCGCGACCCGGCGGGGAATTCCATCGAATTCGCCGAGCCCAAACTCTGGGGCGTCGGTGCGTGATGGCGGCCCGCCGAGACTTTGTCTTGCGCGGAACACTGTGGCACCATCAAGCTTGGGGCGCGCGCCTGCTTTGCGCCCCGGGCCAATCAAAACAAAAGAACGGGGATGGACGATGACGGGAACACAATGGCGATGACGGACGCAACGAGTGCCCGCGCCGAGGACGCGTCCGCTGCGGTGATCGAGGCGAAGGGTCTCAACCTGACCTTCGAGACGAATGACGGGCCGGTTCACGCGCTCAAGGACGTGGATCTCACGATCCGAAAAGGCGAGTTCGTCAGTTTCATCGGCCCCTCGGGCTGCGGCAAGACCACGTTCCTGCGCACCATCGCGGATCTGGAATCGCCCACGGGCGGCACGCTGAGCGTGAACGGCATGACGCCCGAAGAGGCCCGCAAGGCGCGCGCTTACGGCTATGTCTTTCAGGCCGCCGGGCTTTATCCGTGGCGCACGATCGAGGCCAATGTGCGCCTGCCGCTCGAGATCATGGGCTATACCCGGCAGGATCAGGCTGCGCGGGTGCGCGAGGTTCTGGAACTGGTCGAATTGTCAGGGTTCGAGAAGAAATTCCCGTGGCAATTGTCGGGGGGGATGCAGCAGCGCGCCTCGATCGCGCGGGCGCTGGCGTTCGACGCCGACATCCTGCTGATGGACGAGCCGTTCGGGGCGCTCGATGAGATCGTGCGCGACCGCCTGAACGAGGAATTGCTGAAGCTCTGGGCGCGCACGCATAAGACCATCGGCTTCGTCACACACTCGATCCCCGAGGCGGTCTATCTGTCCACCAAGATCGTGGTGATGAGCCCGCGTCCGGGGCGGATCACCGATGTGATCCAATCGACCCTGCCCGCCGAGCGGCCGCTCGACATCCGCGACAGCCCGGAATTCATCGCCATCGCCCACCGCGTCCGCGAAGGACTGCGCGCGGGCTATGAGGACAATGTCTGAGCCATGCGCAACAGGTTTCCGGCTCTTGGCCCCGTCCTTGTCGTCGTCGCGGTGATCCTTGCGATCTGGTATGTCGCCGTGATCCCGATGAATGCGAAATGGGAATACGATCAGGCCGCGCGCAACGGGCGCGAGCTGGGTTTTGGCGAGATGGTCGCGCTGACCATGGCGCAGGATCGTCCCGTTCTGCCTGCGCCGCATCAGGTGGTGATCGGCGTCTATGAGCAAACCGTGGGCTGCGATGCCGTCGGGCGCCGGATGTGCCGCGCGACCACGCCGCTGACGCTGCAGGGCTTCGGCGAACGGATCACGGCGTCCTTCACCTCGAACCGCAGCCTGATCTACCATGCCGGCATCACGCTGAGCGCGACGCTTCTGGGCTTCCTGATCGGCACCGGCGGCGGGATTCTTCTGGCCATCGGTATCGTCTATAACCGGGCGGCCGATGCCTCGGTCATGCCCTGGGCGATTGCCAGCCAGACGATTCCGATCATCGCGCTGGCGCCGATGATCATCGTGGTGCTCAATTCCATCGGCATTTCGGGGCTCATCCCCAAGGCGATCATCGCCGCCTATCTCAGCTTCTTCCCGGTCGTCGTCGGCATGGTGAAGGGGCTTCGGGCGCCCGACGCTATGCAACTCGACCTGATGAAGACCTATTCCGCCGCGGGGCGTGATGTCTTCGCCAAGCTTCGGCTGCCGATGTCGATGCCCTATCTCTTCGCCTCGCTGAAAATCGGGATCGCGGCGGCACTGGTCGGCACCATCGTCGGCGAATTGCCGGTGCAGCAGGGCGGGCTGGGTGTCCGGCTGCTCTCGGGCAGCTATTACGGCCAGACGATCCAGATCTGGGCCGCGCTTCTGGTCGCGGCGATTCTGGCCGCGGGCCTTGTGGGGATCGTCGGCATGATCGAGCGGCGGGTGCTCAAGCGGATGGGGATGGCGGCATGAACGGGCTTTTCGCAATCGGCGGCGCCTATCTGCGGGTGCTGTTCTCTCTGGCCGTTCTTCTGACTTGCTGGCTTGAGCGCGGGGCAGGGGCGCAGCCCACCGATCTGGTCTGCTGGGTTCTGGTCGGTGCTGCGGTGCTGACATGGCTGTTCGACGAGGTTCCGGCGGGCGCGGCGCGCGCACTGCTGACCCTGTTGCTGGGCGTGGCGCTGTTTTTCGCGGGGCTGGAACTGGCCGTCGCGCAGACGGGCGGCGAGGGCGATGCGTTCTGGGCGGCCTTCGCGGCGGTCTGGCTGGGCGCTTGGGTGCTGGTGGCCTTCGTGGCCGAGCAGCCCGGCAAATCGGGCCTGTCGGCGCTGATCGCGCCGCTGCTGTTCGGCGTGACCATCCTGTGGGCGTGGGAGACGGCGGTGCATGGCCTCGGCGTGCCGCGCGTGATCCTGCCCGCGCCCAGCGAGATCGCCGGGCGGCTGGCAAGCTCGACCGACACGCTGTGGACCGATCTGGTGCAGACGTTCGGGCGCGGCGCGTTGTCGGGCTTCGTGATCGGCTGCGGCTCGGCCTTCCTGTTCGCGCTGGTGGTCGACCGCTATGCCTTCCTGCGCCGGGGGCTTTTGCCGGTCGGCAACTTTCTGGCCGCGCTGCCGATCATCGGTACGGCGCCGATCTTCGTGATGTGGTTCGGCTTCGACTGGCCTTCGAAAGCGGCGGTCGTGGTGGCGATGGTGTTCTTCCCGATGCTGGTCAACACGGTGCAGGGGCTGGCCGCAACCGACAGCATGCAGCGCGACCTGATGCGCACCTATTCGGCCAGCTGGTGGCAGACGCTGATCCGCCTGCGGCTTCCGGCGGCGATGCCGTTCGTTTTCAACGGGCTGAAAATTTGTGCGACGCTGGCCCTGATCGGGGCGATCGTGGCCGAGTTCTTCGGCTCGCCCACCTATGGGATGGGCTTCCGCATTTCCACCGAGGTCGGGCGCTTGCAGCTTCCGATGGTGTGGGCAGAAATCGCCGTAGCCGCGGCCCTCGGGTCGGCATTCTATGGCGTCTGGGCTCTGCTCGAACGGCGGGTGACCTTCTGGCACCCCTCGCAGCGCGGCAGATAATACCGACCCCACGAAGGGGACGGACAACAAGGAGGTTGATAACCATGAAAAAGATTACCCTCGCCGGTTTCGCATCGGCCCTCGCTCTGACCGCCGGCATGGCGCAGGCGCAGGACGCGGTGACGCTTCAGCTGAAATGGGTCACGCAGGCGCAGTTCGCGGGCTACTACGTGGCGCTTGAGAACGGCTATTACGACGAAGCCGGGCTCGACGTGACGATCCTGCCGGGCGGCCCAGACATCGCACCGGTTCAGGTGCTGATGGGCGGCGGCGCCGATGTCATGGTCGACTGGATGCCCTCGGCGCTCGCCGCGCGCGAGCAGGGCGCGCCGGTGGTCAATATCGCCCAGCCTTTCACGCGCTCGGGGATGATGCTGACCTGTCTGGCCGAATCGGGCATCACTTCGCCCGATGACTTCCCGGGCCGCACGCTGGGCGTCTGGTTCTTCGGCAACGAATACCCGTTCCTGTCGTGGATGGCGCATCTGGGCATCCCGACCGAGGGCGGCGAGGACGGTGTCGAGGTCCTGCGTCAGGGCTTCAACGTCGATCCGCTGCTGCAAGGTCAGGCCGATTGCATCTCGACCATGACCTACAACGAATACTGGCAGGTCATCGACGCGGGAATCACCGAGGATCAGCTGATCACCTTCAAATACGAGGATCAGGGCGTCGCGACGCTGGAAGACGGTCTTTATGTGCTTGAGGACAATCTCGAAGATCCGGACTTCGTCGACCGCATGGCGCGCTTCGTGGCTGCGTCGATGCGCGGCTGGGAATGGGCGGCCGAGAATCCCGAGGAAGCGGCCGAGATCGTGCTCGACAACGACCAGACCGGCGCTCAGACGCTTGAGCATCAGGTCCGCATGATGGGCGAGGTCGCGCTGCTGACCGAAGGCTCGACCGGCGCTCTGGACGTCGATGCCTATGAGCGCACCGTGGCAACGCTGCTGGGCGGCGGTTCGGACCCGGTGATCACCGCCGAGCCCGAAGGCGCATGGACCCATGCTGTCACGGATGCCATGAACGCCGAGTGAGGCTTTCGTGCATCACCGTTGCAAGACGACCGGGGCCCCGCGCGGGCCCCGGATTTTTTTTGCGCCGGGGTCCTGTGTGAGATTCGGGCGGCAAGGTGGCCGAAACACTGACAAACAAAAGGGCGTTAACCCATGAATCGGTGCACCCCTTGTGTGCAGTTCGATGGTCAAGCGCAAAATCCGGTGTCGCGTGCAAAGAATCGCGTTGACCATCCATGCCGATTTGCTGCAAGTTGTATGGGCCGACAACAGGGCCACTATATATAGTAAGGCTCGCCGAGGCAGGGACAGACCGAGCAGAATCGCACAAACCAACGAGGAATCGTGGTGGTCGGCGCGCATCCGAGCGCGCCGAGCGAGACACTTATGGCGAGAGTTCCAGCCGACCGCGGGCGCGTTCGTGCCGCAGTCCCTGTTGTCACTATCATTCTTAGGACACAGGGGACCGGGCCTATGAAAATCGAGCGCAAGTTTACGACCGAAGGTAAAGAGGCCTACGCGGCTCTCGCCTTTACGACCACGGTGTCGGAGATTCGCAATCCCGACGGCAAGATCGTGTTCCGCAACGATCAGGTCGAAGTCCCGCAGGGCTGGTCGCAGGTTGCGTCGGACGTCATCGCCCAGAAATATTTCCGCAAGGCCGGTGTCCCCGCCCGCCTGAAAAAGGTCTCGGAAAAGGGTGTGCCCGAATTCCTGTGGCGCTCGGTCCCCGACGAGAAAGCCCTGGCCGAGCTGCCCGAAGACGAGCGTTTCATCGGCGAAACCTCGGCCCGGCAGGTCTTTGACCGTCTCGCCGGCGCCTGGGCCTATTGGGGCTGGAAGGGCGGCTATTTCACCACCGAAGCCGATGCGCAGGCCTATTTCGACGAGATGCGCGTGATGCTTGCGCGTCAGATGGCCGCGCCGAACTCGCCGCAATGGTTCAACACCGGCCTGCACTGGGCTTACGGCATCGATGGCCCGTCGCAGGGGCATTACTACGTCGACCCGTTCACCCATAAGCTGGTGAAGTCGAAATCCTCGTATGAGCACCCGCAGCCCCATGCCTGCTTCATCCAGTCCGTCAGCGACGATCTGGTGAACGAGGGCGGGATCATGGACCTGTGGGTCCGCGAGGCGCGGCTGTTCAAATACGGCTCGGGCACCGGGACCAACTTCTCGAGCCTGCGCGCCGAGGGCGAGAACCTGTCGGGCGGCGGCCGTTCGTCGGGCCTGATGGGCTTCCTGAAAATCGGCGACCGCGCGGCGGGCGCGATCAAGTCGGGCGGCACCACGCGCCGTGCGGCGAAGATGGTGATCTGCGACATGGATCACCCCGATATCGAACAATTCATCAACTGGAAGGTCATCGAAGAGCAGAAAGTGGCCTCGCTGGTCGCCGGCTCGAAAGCGCATGAAGCGCGCCTGAACGAGATCTTCGAAGCGATCCGTACCTGGGACGGCTCGTCGGAAGACGCGGTCGATCCGGCGAAGAACCCGACGCTGAAAGCGGCGATCCGCTCGGCCAAGAAGGCGATGATCCCCGACACCTATACCAACCGGGTGCTGCAATACGCCCGTCAGGGGTACACCTCGATCGAATTCCCGACCTACGACACCGACTGGGATTCGGAAGCCTATGTCTCGGTCTCGGGCCAGAACTCGAACAACTCGGTTCGCGTCACCGATGCATTCCTGAAAGCCGTCAAGGAAGACGCCCCGTGGGAGCTTCTGCGCCGCACCGACGGCAAGGTCGCCAAGACCGTCTCGGCGCGCGAACTCTGGGATCAGGTCGGCCACGCCGCCTGGGCCTGCGCCGATCCGGGCATCCAGTTCCACGACACCGTCAACGCCTGGCATACCTGCCCGGAAGACGGGGCTATCCGCGGCTCGAACCCGTGCTCGGAATACATGTTCCTCGATGACACGGCCTGCAACCTGGCCTCGATGAACCTGCTGAAATTCTTCGACGGGCAGAAATTCGACGCCGAGGGCTATGTCCACGCCTCGCGTCTGTGGACCATCACGCTGGAAATCTCGGTGATGATGGCGCAGTTCCCGTCGAAAGAGATCGCGCAGCGTTCCTATGATTACCGCACGTTGGGTCTGGGCTATGCCAATATCGGCGGCCTGCTGATGAATATGGGTTTTGGCTATGACAGCGACGAAGGCCGCGCCCTTGCCGGTGCCCTGACCGCGATCATGACCGGCGTGAGCTATGCCACCTCGGCCGAAATGGCTGCCGAACTGGGCGCGTTCCCGGGCTACGAGCGCAACAGCGCCCATATGCTGCGCGTGATCCGCAACCACCGCCGCGCGGCCCATGGCCTGACCGATTTCGAAGCGGTCAATGTCACGCCCGTTCTTCTCGACGCGGCCAATTGCCCCGATGCCTCGCTGGTCGCTCTGGCGCGTACGGCCTGGGACGAGGCGCTGTCGCTGGGCGAACAGCACGGCTACCGTAACGCACAGGCCACCGTCATCGCGCCCACCGGCACGATCGGTCTGGTCATGGATTGCGACACGACCGGCATCGAGCCCGATTTCGCGCTGGTGAAGTTCAAGAAACTGGCCGGTGGCGGCTATTTCAAGATCATCAACCAGTCGGTCCCCGCCGCGCTGACGAAACTGGGCTACAAGCCCAGCCAGATCGAGGAAATCGTCGCCTATGCCGTGGGCCATGGCACGATCGGTCAGGCGCCGGGCATCAACCACACCGCGCTGATCGGCCACGGTTTCGGCCCCGCCGAGATCAAGAAGGTCGAAACCGCGCTGGCCACCGCCTTCGACATCCGTTTCGTCTTCAACCAGTGGACGCTGGGCGAGGAATTCTGCCGCGAGACGCTGGGCATTCCGCAAGCCAAGCTGAACGATCCGTCCTTCGACCTGCTCAAGCATCTGGGCTTCACCAAGGCGCAGGTCGAAGCGGCCAACGATCATGTGCTGGGCACGATGACGCTGGAAGGCGCGCCGCATCTGAAGCCCGAGCATTACTCGATCTTCGATTGCGCCAATGCCTGCGGCAAGAAGGGCAAGCGTTACCTGTCGGTCGACAGCCACATCCGCATGATGGCCGCCGCGCAATCGTTTATCTCGGGCGCGATCTCCAAGACGATCAACATGCCGAACACGGCCTCGATCGACGAGACGCTCGCCGCTTATGAGCTGTCGTGGTCGCTGGGCATCAAGGCCAACGCACTCTACCGCGACGGCTCGAAACTGTCGCAACCGCTGGCCTCGGCGCTGATCGAGGATGACGAGGAAGCTGAAGAGATCCTGCAATCGGGCTCGATCCAGGAAAAAGCGGCGGTGATCGCCGAGAAGATCGTCGAGAAGGTGATCGTCAAGGAAATCGCCCGGGGCCGCGAAAAACTGCCCGAGCGCCGCAAGGGCTATACCCAGAAGGCGATCGTCGGCGGCCACAAGGTCTATCTGCGCACCGGCGAATACGGCGACGGGCGTCTGGGCGAGATCTTCATCGACATGCACAAGGAAGGCGCGGGCTTCCGGGCGATGATGAACAACTTCGCCATCGCGGTCTCGGTCGGCCTGCAATACGGCGTGCCGCTGGAGGAATTCGTCGACGCCTTCACTTTCACCCGGTTCGAACCGGCGGGCATGGTGCAGGGTAACGAGGCGATCAAGAACGCGACCTCGATCCTCGATTACATCTTCCGCGAACTGGCGATCTCGTATCTCGACCGCACGGATCTGGCGCATGTGAAACCCTCGGGCGCGTCGTTCGACGATCTCGGTTCGGGCGACAAGGAAGGCCAGAAGAACGTGAGCCCGGTCTCGGACGACGCGGCCTCGCGCGGGCTGGAAGTGCTGCGCCAGATCTCGTCGACGGGCTATCTGCGCAAGCGCCTGCCGCAGGAGCTGGTGGTACTGCAGGGCGGCTCGTCGACGGTGAGCACCGTGTCGTCGGTCCAGCCCGTGGCGCGGACGGCGGATGGGTCGGCCGCCCCGCAACCTATCCCGCCGCTGGGCGGCGTCTCGGTCGGCGCGCGCTCGGAAACCTCGGTCGAGGCGGTCAGCGCGATGGGCATGGACGCCCGCACCAAGGCCAAGATGCAGGGCTATGAAGGCGATCCCTGCGGCGAATGCGGCAATTACACGCTGGTTCGCAACGGTACCTGCATGAAATGCAACACCTGCGGCTCGACCTCGGGCTGCAGCTGATCCGGCGGCCCAAGAGCCGGGGAAGCACGAAAGGGCCGGGGGAAACCCCGGCCCTTTTCTGTCGGAGGGCGGGGCGGCGCTCGGCCCCGTCGAGGGGCCTCGCGCCGCGCGGGGCCAGCCCCACGCCCCGCCGGAGGGGACGCACGCGCCCCCTCCGGACCTCCCCCGTGGATATTTCAGGATTAAAGATGTCTTGCGGGCGCGCATCTTTAATCCCGAAATATCCTCCGGGGGTGAATTTGCGCAGCAAAGAGGGGGGCGGAAAGCCCCCCTTGTTCGGTTGACCATTGTGGGCGTTCAGCGTCCGCGGATGCGGGGATCGAGGGCGTCGCGCAAGCCGTCGCCGATATAGTTCACGCTGAGCACAGTGAGCGAGATGAACACGCCCGGCAGCATTGCCCGGCCGGGATATTGCTGCAGGTAGTCGATCCCGTCATTCACCAACCGTCCCCATGTCGGAAAATCGGGGGGGAAGCCGAGGCCGAGGAAGCTGAGGGCGCTTTCGGTGATGATCGCGGTGGCGATCATCAGCGTGGCCGAGACCATCACCGGCGACAGCACGTTGGGCACGACATGGCGCAGGATCAGCCGTCGTGGCGGGGTGCCGATGGAACGGGCGGCGAGGACGTATTCGCGTTCTTTCAGCGCCAGCACGTCGCCGCGCACGACCCGCGCAGTCGGCATCCACGAGGTGATGCCGATGGCGGTGACGATGAGCAGGAACATCCCCGTCTCGACCCCGAAAGCCGACGAGAGCGGCTGGCGGAACAGCATCGACATGACCAGCAGGAGCGGCAGCAGCGGCAGGGCAAGGAACAGGTCGGTCATCCGCATCAGCAGCCCGTCGATGCGGCGGAAATAGCCCGCCAGCACCCCGATCCCGGTGCCGATCAGCATCGCCAGCCCCATCGCCACGATCCCCACCGCCAGCGACACCTGACCGCCCGACATCATCCTAGCCATGATGTCTCGCCCCAGCTGATCGGTGCCAAAGGGATGCGCCCAGCTCATGCCCTGATTGCGCGCGCGGATGTCGATATAGGTCGCGTCATAGGGCCAGATCAGCGGGCCGATGAAGCAAAACGCGATGATGGCGAGGAAGACGATAGAGCCCAGCAGCGCGCCGCGATGGATCTTGAACTGGTCCCAGACGTCCCACCACTGGTTGCGGGGCGGGCGGATCCGGGCGGTATCGGGGGCCGGTGTCGGGGCGGCGTCAGTCATAGCGGATCCTCGGGTCGAAGACGGCGTAGAGCAGGTCGGCGATCAGGTTGAACAGCACGATCAGGATCGCGAAGACCACCGAGAGCGTCAGCACCATGGGTATGTCAGTGGCGTAGATCGCGGTGATCAGCAGCTGACCCAGACCGTTCACGCGGAAGATCTGTTCGGTGATGATGGCGCCCGTGAAGATCTGCGGAATACCCAGCGCGATCACGGTGATGACCGGGATCATCGAATTGCGCAGCACGTGGACCAGCACGACAATGCGCTCGGTCAGGCCCTTGGCGCGCGCGGTGCGGACGTAATCCTGCGTGAGGTTGTCGAGCATCGAGGCGCGCATGAACCGGGTGATCTGCGCGGCGTTGTAGAGTGTCAGAACGAAGACCGGCATGGCCATCTGCCGCATCTGCAGCGCGAAGTTGTGCCAGCTGTCGACGACCAGCGTGGTGTCGTAGATGATCGGGAACCAGCCCAGCCAGATCGAGAAGATCAGGATCAGAAGCGGCCCGGTGAAGAAGGTGGGCAGCGAAAAGCCGACCATCGACACGAAGGTGCCGGCCTGATCGAACCACGAATATTGCCGGTAAGCCGAATAGATGCCGATCGGCAGGGCGACCATGATGCCGAAGAGATAGCTCAGCCCCACGACCCACAGCGTCTGCGGCAGGCGCTGCGCGATGATGTCGCCCACCGGCGAGCGGGTCTGGAAAGAGATGATCCGCTGGCTGTCGATGGCGAGGTTCTCGAGGCCGGTAATGCTGGCCAGCACATGGCTGGGCTCCACGACCGAGAACAGGTAGAGCCATTTGACGAAGCGGATGTACCACGGCTCGCCCAGACCCAGCGCAAGGCGCATCTGCTCGCGGACATCGGGCGGGATCGTCAGCGGCATGTCCGCCATCGGGTCGCCGGGCGACAATTCCAGCAGCAGGAAAATGGCCAGAGCGATGAACAGAAGCGTCGGGATTGCCAGCAGCAATCGTCGCATCGTGTAATTGAACATCGAGGGCAGCGCCTTTGAGCAAAGAGCGTGGGGCGCGCTCACGTCCGGGGGTGGGCGGGTCGTGGCGCGGCTCGGCGTCGGCCCGCCCCGTGGGGGGCGGGCCGGTCTTGGATCAGAGGATCATTCCTCGATGCGGTACCAGTCGGCAACGTTCCACAGCTCGCTGTCCCAAGTATTCAGGACAACGCCACCGAGGGTGACCGAGTGGGCCGAGACGCGGCCGCGGTGGACCAGAGGCAGAATGACGTAGTTCTGCATCAGGATATCGTTGAGCGCGCGCGCGATGCGGGCCCGCTCTTCGATGCTGGCGGTTTCGGCCAGCTGCATGTGCAGCGCATCGTATTCGGGATCGCAGAAGCGGTTGATGTTCTCACCCTGCCATTGCGATGCCGGGCGCGGTTCCAGACCGCAGCGATACGCACCGAGATATTGCTCGGGGTCGGTGCCGTTGAAGTTGTTGGCGTACATCTCGACATCGGCATAGAACTTCTGGAACGTGTCGGGCGAGCCCGGATCACCGCCGAAGAACACCGACGAGTTGATGTTGCGCAGATTGGCTTCGACACCGATCTCACGCCACCATTGCTGCACCAGCGCCTGGAAATCCTGACGCACGGCATTGGTCGAGGTCTGGTAATCGAGCACCAGACGGTCACCATCGGCGTTCACCCGGATACCGTCGCCGCCGACCGTCCAGCCCGCTTCTTCCAGCAGGGCACGGGCACCGTCCAGATCCTGCACCATGCAGGCATCGTTGGCGTCCGAGGCAAAGGCAGGCGGGGCGGGAACGAGGTTACAGGTCACCTGACCGGCCTGACCGTAGCCGATTTCCACCAGCAGCTCGCGGTCGATGGCCATCGACAGCGCCTGACGCACGCGGATATCCGACAGGATCGGGTGCGGCGCCTCGCGCGTCGAACGGGTCTCGGGCGGCAGGTCGGGCGACGGGTCGGTGAGGTTGATCTCGATGCGCTCGACCAGCGTGCCGAAGGCCGAGACCGGAACGCCCTGACCACCACGGGCCATGGTTTCGATCACGTCGGGCGCCAGCTGGAGGTTCCAGGCATAGTCCATCTCGCCGGTTTCCATCACCGCACGCCCGGCCGAAGCCGCGTCGCCGCCGCCCTTGAAGGTCAGCGTGGCGAAATGGGGCAGGGCGGGATCGCGGAAGTTCGGGTTGGCCTCGAACTGGATCACGTCATTGGGGCGGAAATCGACGACGCGGAACGGGCCGGTGCCGATCGGGTTGAAGTTCGCCTCGGTGCATTCGGGCGCGCGGGCGCCAAGGCAATCGGCAAATTGCGCTGCCTGAATGACCGGCGACTGGGCCGAGACGAAGGGCAGGTAGGGGACCGGCTTGGGCACGGTGAAATGCACGGTGACGGTCAGGTCGTCGACGACTTCGACATTGTCGACATCGTTGAAGAAGCTTCCCTGCGCGCAACCGCCTTCGGGATGCATGCAGTACTCGGCGGTAAAGGCCAGATCCGCCGACGTCACCGGGGTGCCATCGGACCACATGAGCCCCTCGCGCAGCCGCCAGGTGATCGACATAAGGTCTTCGGACACGCCGCCGTTTTCGACCGTGGGGATCTCTTCGGCGAGCCACGGAACCAGTTCGCCGACTTCGTTGTAGCGGGCCATCGGCTCGAGCACGATCGACGAGGCCTGCACGTCCTTGGTGCCGCCCGACAGATACGGGTTCAGGATCGACGGCGCCTGCCAGTAGATGATGTTCAGGTGCCCGCTTTCTCCGCGTTCCGCCGATGCCGCCAGGGGCATCAGGGACAGCGCGGCAGCCGCCCCGAACAGGGCCATTCTGCGTATCATGCAACCTCTCCTTGTTGGTTTTCCGTTTGTTTGCGCTCAGCCTCGGGGCCGCCGGTTGAGCCGGCGGTCTGTTTGTTGGAAATGAGATGGCAGGCGACAAGGTGACCGGGCGCCGCTTCGATCGTTTCGGGATCGATCCGGTGGCAGATCTCCATCACCTTCGGGCAGCGGGTGCAGAAATTGCAGCCTTTGGGCGGGTTGGCGGGCGAGGGAACGTCGCCCTTCAGAACGATCCGGTCCTTGCGCGCCTCGATCGAGGGATCGGGCTCGGGAACCGCGGAAAGCAGCGCCTCGGTATAGGGGTGCAGCGGGTTCGCATAGAGCTCGGCCACCGGGGCCAGTTCGACGATCTTGCCCAGATACATCACCGCCACGCGGTCGGCGATGTGACGCACCATGGACAGGTCGTGGCTGATGAACAGATAGGTCAGGCCGAAATCGTCCTGAAGCTGTTCCAGCAGATTTACCACCTGCGCCTGAATCGACACGTCGAGCGCGGCGATGGGTTCATCGCAGACGATGAACTTGGGGTTCAGCGCCAGCGCGCGGGCGATGCCGATCCGCTGTCGCTGCCCGCCGGAAAAGGCGTGCGGATAGCGGTTGGCGAAATCGCGGTTCAGACCCACGGCATCCATCAATTCGTAGATCCGCTCGAGCTTTCGCGCGCGGGACCAGTCGGTATGCTCGTCAAGAGGCTCGCCGATGATGCCCGCGACCGTCATGCGCGGGTTCAGGCTGGCTTGCGGGTCTTGGAACACCATCTGCATGGTCGGACGCTTCTGACGAAGCTTTTCTGCAGGCATCGCGGCGATATCCTCGCCATCGATGATGACCGATCCGGCCGTGGCCTCGTAGAGACGCAACACCGCGCGGCCCACGGTCGATTTGCCGCAACCGGATTCGCCCACCACGCCCAGCGTTTCGCCGGGCAGGATCTCGAAGGACACACCGTCCACCGCTTTCACCGCACCGACCTGACGGCGCAGCAGCCCGCCAAGGATCGGGAAGTGCATCTTCAGATCGCGGACTTCGACAAGCGGGCGTTTGGGCGGGGTCTGAACGCTCACGATTGCACCTCGGCCATGGTCTGCACCGGTTCGCCCGTCAGGTGATCCCAGTGGCAGGCGACGTCATGGCCCGTGCCAAGGTCGCGCCGCGCCGGGTTTTCGCGCGCGCACCTGTCGAACGCATGCGCGCAGCGGGCCATGAAAGGGCAGGATTCCGGGTGCCGGCCCATCACCGGGGGCTGGCCTTCGATCACGCGCAACTTCGCGTCGCGCGCGCCGTGGATCTTCGGCATCGTCTGCAAAAGCGCGCGGGTATAGGGATGGGCGGGATTGGCGAACAGCTCGCGCACGGGGCCGTGTTCGGCCACCTGACCGCCATACATCACCATCACCCGGTCAGCGATCCCGGCGATGACGCCAAGGTCATGGGTGATCCAGATGATCGCCATGCCCAGCTTCTGGCGCAGTTCTTTCACCAGTTCGAGGATCTGCGCCTGAATGGTCACGTCGAGCGCCGTGGTCGGCTCGTCGGCGATCAGCACCTTGGGATCGCAAGCGAGCGCGATGGCGATCATCACCCGCTGACGCATCCCGCCCGAGAATTGGTGGGGGTAATCGCCCAGACGACGCCTTGCATCGGGGATACCGACCAGTTCCATAAGCTCGACCGCGCGTTCGCGGGCGCGGGTCTTGGACATGCCCAGATGCGTGCGCAGGGGTTCGGTCAGCTGGAAACCCACGGTGAAGACCGGGTTGAGCGACGTCATCGGGTCTTGGAACACGAAACCGACCTCGCGCCCGCGCACCTTGCGCAAACCGTCCTCGCCGAGTGTCAGAAGATCCTGACCGTCGAGCAGCACCTCGCCGCCGCGAATTTCTGCCGGAGGAGACGGCAGCAGGCCGAGCAGCGACATCATCGTCACTGACTTGCCCGATCCCGACTCGCCGACGACGCCGAGAAGCTCACCGGGGCGCAGGTCGAAGCTTACGGAATTCACGGCATGCACTTCACCCATGCGGGTGCTGAACACCGTCTTCAGGTTCTTGACATCAAGAACCGGCACCGCCCCGTCATGCATGGGCGTCTCCCCGTTGTCTTATTATTTTTGTTCCGGCCAGTGTTCTGACTCGGTCTTTATCGGGGAAGCTTGGCAACATTCGATCGCTACGGCAAGAAAAAACGCGGTAGCTATACGCATGTCTAATGACGCCGATTGCTCAATTTTTCCACGAAATTGGGGAGGTAAGAGCCGGATTCTGCCTGTCGTTGCGTCATCGGCTTGCGGCTTTCGCGGGCTTGACCTCTGGATGGGCGCGTGGCGAGGATGACTTTTCGCAACCCCGTGGAGATCCCGATGACGACCCCCGACAGCGCCGCTCTGAACCCCGAGGCTGGCCCGCGCGAGATCCTTGAGGCGCTGATCGCCTTCCCGACCGTCAGCCGCGACACCAACCTGCCGCTTGTCGACTGGGTCGAGGCGTTTCTGGCGTCGAACGGTATCGACAGCACCCGCGTGATGTCGCCTTGCGGCACAAAGGCGCATCTTTACGCGCAGGTCGGGCCCGATGCGCCGGGCGGGGTGGTGCTGTCGGGCCATACCGACGTCGTGCCGGTCGACGGGCAAGCTTGGGATACCGATCCCTGGACGCTGACCGAGAAGGACGGCAAGCTTTACGGTCGCGGCACCTGCGACATGAAAGGCTTCGACGCGCTGGCGCTCTGGGCGATGGCGAAAGCCTCGCGCGCGCCGCTGACGCGGCCGCTGCAACTTGCCTTCAGCTATGACGAAGAGGTGGGCTGCATGGCGGTGGCCGATCTGGTCGAGGCGATGATCGGCTCGGACCTGCCGCGCGCCGAGACGGTGATCGTGGGCGAGCCGTCGATGATGAAGGTGGTGACCGGCCACAAGGGCGGGCTGGGGGTGCATGTCCATATCCGCGGCTACGAGGTGCATTCCTCGATGCAGCCGTACGGCGTAAGCGCGATCATGGAGGGCGCAAGGCTCATCCAGTGGTGCAACGACATGAACGCGGCGAATGCCGACAACGCGCCGCCCAGTGAACTGGCCGCGCCGTTCGACCCGCCCTATTCGACGCTGCATGTGGGCGTGATTTCAGGCGGCACCGCGCATAACATAACCGCCAAGGACTGCGACTTTCTGATCTCGGTGCGGCAGGTGCCGGGCGATACCGGCTGGGGCGACAAGATCACCGCCGCCGTGCGCGAGATCGAAGCCGGGATGCAGGCTATCCGCCCCGAAACCGGCATTGATCTGGAAATGGGCTTCGGCGTGCCTGCGCTGGCGCCCGAACATGGCGGTCCGGCCGAGCTGCTCAGCCGTCGCCTGACCGGCGATAATGGCGAGCATGTCGTGAGCTACGGCACCGAGGGCGGGCAGTTCCAGACGCGCGGATATTCGGTCGTGGTCTGCGGGCCGGGCGATATCGCGCAAGCGCACCAGCCCAACGAGTTTCTGGATATTGCCCAGCTCGAGGCCGGGCAGGTCTTCATGGAAAAACTGCTGGACGAACTCTGTCAATGAGCCGGATTATTCTGGTCAGCCATGGCTATGACGGGTCGGCGCCCGACCGCGTGCGGCTGTTTCTCGAGCGCACTGGCCGGTCTTACGAAGTAATCGCGCCCCATGCGGGCGATACTTTGCCTGACACGATGGCGGGCATCGACGGCGTGGTGATCTATGGCGGCGCGCAAGAAATTTACCAGACCGACCTTTATCCCTATCTGGCCGATGAGCATGCCTTTACCCGCCGCGCCGTGTCGGCGGGCGTGCCGCTTCTTGGGATCTGCCTTGGCGCCCAGTGCATCGCCTATGCCCATGGGGGCGAGGTGCAACCGCGCCCCGACGCTGCCTATGAGTTCGGATATTACGAAGTCCGCCCGGAAGGCGCCGGGACGGCGCTGTTTGCCGAACCTCTTGCGATGCCGCAATGGCATTGGCACGGCATCGCGCTGCCCGAGGGGGCCGAGCGTCTCGCCTCAAGTGCGATGTTCCCGACACAGGCCTTTCGTCTGGGCTCGGCCATCGGGTTCCAGTTCCATCCCGAAGTCACGCCCGAGCTGATGCGCGAATGGCAGGCGCTGCCCGAGGCGCCGTTCGGGGCGCCGGGGGCGCAGACGCTGGACGAGCAGCAAGCGCTCATGGACTGCCACGACGCGCGTATCGACGCGTGGTTCAACACCTTTCTGACCGGGTTCTTCGCATGAACGACTTTCCCCTGAACGCGGCGCTGCCGCAGACCCATCGCGCCGACTTGCCCGCCGAAGCGGATGTCGTGGTGATCGGCGGCGGCATCGCCGGTGTCAGCGCCGCGTGGGAGCTTGCCGGCAAGGGCCTGAAGGTCGTTCTGTGCGACAAGGGCCGGGTCGGGGCCGAGCAATCGGGCCGCAACTGGGGCTGGATCCGGGTGCAGGGGCGCGACCCGTCCGAGATCCCGCTGGTGCTGGAGGCGCGGCGGATCTGGGAAAGCTGGGCGCAGCGGCTGGGGCCGGACCTGGGCTACAAGGTGGTGGGCGTCACCTATCTGGCCCGCAACGAGACCGAACTGGCCGAGGACGAAGCATGGATGAAACATGCCCGCGCGCATGATCTCGACACCCGGATGCTAAGCCGGGCCGAAACCGCCGAGCGGATGGTCAATGCCGCGCCCGATCGCTGGATTGGCGCGTTGCACACTGCCTCGGACGCCAAGGCCGAGCCTTGGGTCGCGGTACCGATGATGGCGCGCACACTCGCCGAAGCGGGGGTGACGATCCGCGAATCCTGCGCGGTGCGCAGCCTGATCATTGAGGCCGGGCGCGTGCGCGGCGTGGTGACGGAAGACGGGCCGGTCCGCGCCGACGCGGTGGTTCTGGCGGGCGGCGCGTGGTCGTCGCTTTTCCTGCGCGCCCACGGTGTCGATATCCCGCAATTGTCGGTTTTGGCCTCGGCCTGCGCGACGGTGCCTTTGCCCGAGGGCTTCGACGGTGCGGCATCGGATCCGCAATTCGCGCTCAGGCGCCGGGCGGATGGCGGCTATACCGTCGCGCCGGGCGACACCCATGTCATGTATGTGGGGCCCGACGCGTTCCGGCATCTGCGCGCCTATCTGACCGTGCTGAAAACCGACTGGCGCAGCACCAAGCTTCGGCCCTATGCGCCGGCGGGCTTCCCCGATGCATGGTCGACCCGGCGGCACTGGTCGCCCGACCAGCCATCGCCGTTCGAAAAGATGCGCATCCTCGACCCCAAGCCTGACAGGAAAGCGCTCGACGCCGCCCTGACGGCGTTCGGCAAGGCCTATCCCACGATCGGCAAACCAGCAATCCGCGCATGGTGGGGCGGCATGATCGACACGATGCCCGACGTGGTGCCTGTTCTCGACACGATCGACGCGTTGCCCGGCCTGACCGTCGGATGCGGGCTGTCTGGCCATGGTTTCGGCATCGGTCCGGCCATCGGGCGGGTGCTGGCCGATCTGGCGACCGGGGGCGATCCGGGGCACGATCTGTCACGTTTCCGTCTGGCGCGGTTTCGCGATGGCAGCGCGGTGACGCCGGGTCCGGCGCTGTAAGAGCGGGTATCACCACTCTTGTCCGGGCGCCGTTTCCGCGTCACGCTCGGCTATAAGGAAACCGCAGGAGCGTATCGATGCCCGTCCGTAACCGTCTTGCCGAGCTGCACCCCGAAATCACCGAGTGGCGCCACGACCTGCACGAGCATCCCGAACTGCTCTATGACCTGCCGCGCACGCAGGCCTTCGTGGCCGGGAAGCTGACGGAATTCGGCTGCGATGAGGTGGTGCAGGGAATCGGGCGTTCAGGCGTCGTGGCGGTGATCCGGGGGCGCAAGACCGGCTCGGGCAAGGTGGTGTGTTTCCGCGCCGACATGGACGCCCTGCCGATCACCGAGGCGACAGGGCTCGATTTCGCGTCGAAAACGCCGGGCAAGATGCATGCCTGCGGACATGACGGGCATACCTCGATCCTGCTGGGGGTGGCCAAGTATCTGTCCGAGACACGCAATTTCGACGGCACCGTGGTGCTGGCCTTTCAGCCCGCCGAGGAAGGCGGGGCAGGGGCCAAGGCGATGGTCGATGACGGGCTGATGGATCGCTGGGGCGTGCAGGAGGTCTACGGGCTGCACAACATGCCCGGCGAGCCGGTGGGCCGTTTCGCGATCCGCGAAGGCGCGCTGCTGGCCTCGGCCGATGAATTTGAGATCACCGTGACCGGGCGCGGCGGGCACGCCGCCATGCCCCACGCAGCGATCGATACCACGCTTGTGGCCAGCCATATCGTCGTGGCGCTGCAATCGGTGGTCGCGCGCAATATCGACCCGCTGGGGTCGGTCGTGGTGACAGTGGGCAGCTTCCACACCGATTCGGTCGCCTCGAATGTCATCGCGCACGAGGTCGTGCTGAAAGGTACGGTCCGCACGCTGGACCCTGACCTGCGCAAACTGGCGCATGAGCGCATCATGGCGCTTGTGCCCACCACTGCGGCGGCCTTCGGGGCCAGCGCCGATGTGGCTTATCACTGGGGCTATCCGGTGACGATGAACCACCCCGAACAGACCGCCTTCGCCGCCGATTGCGCCGCCGAGGTCGCCGGCGAGGCGAATGTGAACCGGGCGACGATGCCGGTCATGCCCGCCGAGGATTTCGCCTATATGCTCGAGGCGCGGCCGGGCGCTTACATCTTTCTGGGCAATGGCGATACGCCGATGTGCCACCATCCCGCCTATCAGTTCGATGACGAGACGATCCCGCTCGGGTGCAGCTGGTTCGTCACCCTCGCCGAACGTCGTATGCCGCTGGAGTAACGCCGATGCCGATCAAGAACCGTTTCGCCGAGCTTCTTCCCGAAATCGCCGCGTGGCGGCGGGATTTCCATGCCCATCCCGAGCTTCAATTCGATCTGCCCCGAACCTCGTCGCGCGTAGCGTCGCTCTTGCGCGAATTCAGCGCCGATGAGGTGGTCGAAGGGATCGGCCGAAGCGGGGTCGTCGCGGTGATAAGGGGCCGCAAGGCCGGTTCGGGCCGGGTCATGGGCTTTCGTGCCGATATGGACGCGCTGCCGATCATCGAGGCGACGGGGGCCGAGTATGCCTCGACCCATGCTGGCAAGATGCATGCCTGCGGGCATGACGGTCATACCTCGATCCTGCTGGGCGCAGCCAAGTATCTGGCCGAGACGCGCAATTTCGACGGCACCGTGGTGCTTATCTTCCAGCCCGCCGAAGAGGGCGGCGGCGGTGCCAAGGCGATGGTCGAAGACGGCGTTCTGGACCGTTTCGGTATTCAGGAAGTCTACGGATTGCACAACAATCCCGGCGCGCCGGTGGGCTCTTTCGCGATCAAGGAAGGCCCGTTGCTGGCGGCGGCGGATTTCTTCGAGATCACGGTTCAGGGCAAGGGGGGCCACGGCGCGCAACCGGATGTGACCGCCGATGCGACGCTGGCCGGGGCGGCGGTGGTGATGGCGTTGCAACAGGTGGTGTCGCGTAATATCGACCCTTTGCAGCCCGTCGTGCTGTCGGTCACGGGCTTTGCCACCGACACGATGGCGCATAACGTGATCCCCGATAGCGCCCGCCTGACCGGCACGGTCCGCACCTTCGACGTGGCCACCAAGAACCGTGTGCGTGCCCGGATGCAGGTCGTGGCCGAGTCGACGGCGGCAGCCTACGGGGCGACGATCACGATGGATTACCGCGACGGCGTGCTGCCCACGATCAACGCGCCCGAAGCCACCGCCCATGCCATCGCCGCCGCCGAGGTTGTCGCGGGCCGCGTCGATACCACGCTTGCGCCGTCGATGGGGGGCGAGGATTTCTCGGAAATGCTGGCGCAGCGTCCGGGGGCCTTCATTCTTCTGGGGAATGGCGATAGCGCCGACCTGCATCACCCGGAATACGATTTCAACGACGAGGCGATCCCGGCCGGCTGCAGCTGGTTCGCGGCGCTCGCCGAACAACGCATGCCGATCACGGCCTGAGGAGACAGACATGCCGGTCAAGAACCGTTTCGCCGAATTGCTACCCGACATTACCGCATGGCGACGCGATTTCCACGAGAATCCCGAGATCCTGTTCGAGGTGCATCGCACCGCCGGCATCGTCGCCCAGAAGCTGCGTGCCTTTGGCTGCGACGAGGTGGTCGAAGGCATCGGGCGCACCGGCGTCGTGGGCGTGATCAAGGGGCGGGCGACCGGCTCGGGCAAGGTGATCGGGCTGCGCGCCGATATGGACGCGCTGCCGATCCACGAGGCAACGGGCGCGCCGCATGCGTCGAAAGTGCCCGGCGCGATGCATGCCTGCGGTCATGACGGCCACACCGCGATGCTGCTGGGCGCCGCGCAATACCTTGCCGAGACGCGCAATTTCGATGGCACCGTCGTGGTGATCTTCCAGCCCGCCGAAGAGGGCGGCGGCGGCGGTCGCTTCATGTGCGAAGACGGGCTGATGGAGCGCTGGGGCATTCAGGAAGTCTACGGCATGCATAACTGGCCCGGCATGCCGGTGGGGTCCTTCGCGATACGCCCCGGCGCGTTCTTTGCGGGCACCGATCAGTTCCGCATTCTGGTCGAGGGTTTGGGCGGCCATGCCGCCAAGCCGCATGAGACGGTCGACACGACTGTGGTCGCCGCGCATCTGGTCACCGCTTTGCAGACCATCGCCAGCCGCAACCACGACCCGGTGAAAAATCTGGTGGTTTCCGTCACCTCGTTCCGCACGGAATCCGAGGCGTTCAACGTCATCCCGCAGCATGTCGAACTGCGCGGCACGGTGCGCACGATGGATCCCGAAACCCGCAACATGGCCGAGCAGCGCATCAAGGAAATCGCCGCGGGCATCGGCGCGACCTTCGGCGCCAAGGCCGAGGTCGACTGGCGTCCGGGCTATCCCGTCATGGTCAACAGCGAGGAACAGACCGCCTTTGCCGCCGAGGTGGCCGCTAAGGTCGCAGGCGATTGCGCCGACGCGCCGCTGGTCATGGGTGGCGAGGATTTCGCCTATATGCTCGAGGAACGTCCGGGCGCCTATATCCTCGTGGGCAATGGTGACACGGCGATGGTGCACCATCCGGCCTATGATTTCGACGACAACGCGATCCCGGCGGGCTGTTCGTGGTGGGCCGAGATCGTCGAGCAGCGCATGCCGGCCTGACGGCGGCTCAACGCTCTTTGTCGCGTGCCTCGCGGTAGGCAGTGCGCGCGCGGTCGCGCAGGGTTTCCATCACCTCGGCACGCCCGAAAGCCTTCGCGGCGGCAGGTCGCTGGCGCAGCCAGTCGGCGGTGATCGCGGCGAGCTGCTGGTTCAGGCGGCTCTGGCGGTTCTCGATCCAGCGTCGATGCGCAAGACGCGCGGCGACCATCGCCGGATCCACACCGGCGCCGTTGCCTTCCTCGTCGCTGCCTTGCAGCGGGGCCTCCGTGGTCTTCAGCGTGGCCAGCGCGGATTTGAGCCGGTTGCGGCTGCGGGCGACGGCGGCCAGCTTGGCAAGCTCGGCCTCGCGCTTCATCGCGCTCAAAGCGGCCAGCCGTTGCAGGGCGTCGACCTGTCTGC
This sequence comes from Rhodobacter sp. NTK016B, assembly GCF_017303295.1. Lineage (GTDB taxonomy): Bacteria > Pseudomonadota > Alphaproteobacteria > Rhodobacterales > Rhodobacteraceae > Pararhodobacter. The sequence goes on from NZ_JAFKOK010000004.1 coordinate 145,704, forward strand.
GGTCCATCAGCGTGGCGCCTTTCCGGCCTTGCCCTGCGCGCCGTTGCGGGCGCGGGCCTTGGCGCGCATCGTTTCGGCGAAGCGGATCGCGGCAGCGACGGGCTGATAGAGGTCGGGCGCGATCTCGGCGCCCAGGGGCACGGTGGCAAAGATCGCCCGCGCGGTGGGCGGGTCGGAATGGATCGGCACCCCAGCTTCGGTCGCCACCTCGCGGATGCGGGCGGCGGTCTCGTCAGTGCCCTTGGCCACGCAGACCGGCGCGCCCGCTGATCCCGGCGCCCAGGCCAGTGCCACGGCATAATGCGTCGGGTTGACGATGACGACCGCCGCGCGTGGCACTTCGGCGATCATCTGGTTCGAGGCATAGCTCGCGGCGCGTGACCGGCGTTCCTGCTTGAGATGCGGATCGCCCTCGCTCTGCTTGTGATCGTCGCGCAATTCCTGATGCGACATCTTCTGTTTGCGCCGGTGATCGAAGACCTGCCACAGGTAATCGAGCCCGCCGATCACCAGCATGATCAGCACCACCAGCGCCATGAACTCGGCCAGCATCTGCATCAGCGCGACGCTGGCCTGTCCGGGGCTCTGTTCGATGGTGATGACCAGATCAGGCAGCCGCGCCCACAGGAACAGCCACAGCAAAAGACAATAGATCGCCAGCTTGACCGCGGACTTGGCGAATTCCACCAGCCCCGAGATGCCGAACTTGTTCTTTGCATTGGCCAGCGGCGAGACGCGCGAGGCCTTGAATTGCAGTTTCTCGGGCGCGAAGACGAGGCCCCGGAGCGCGATCAGCGTGGCGATGACCAACACGCCCGGCACGATCAGGATCGGCGCCATCGCCGCGACAACCGCGCCCAGCACGGTGCCCCCCAGCGCGGTGCCGCCGCCCAGCATCAGCGGCCCTGTACTGTCGGCCCGGTCCAGCAGCGACACGCCCAGTTCGCCCAGCCGGATCGGCACCCAGCCGCCGGGCAGCAACGCGAGGCCCAGAAACCCCATCATCGCCACCGCCGCCGTCAGGTCGGCCGAGCGCGGCAGATCGCCCTTGCGCCGCGCCTCGTCCAGCTTGCGCGGCGTTGCTTCATGCGGTTTGTCGGCGCCGTCGTCTTCGCCGCTCATGGCGCCACCGGATTACCCAGAGTGGCAAGGAAAGCGGGGATCCAGACGCTCAGCATGATGGGCGCGGTGATGAAGAGCAGGAATAACCCGCCCAGCGTCAGGGCCGGGGCCCCGACGAAGGCCACCATGAGTTGCGGCATCGCGCGGTTGATCGCGCCGAGCGCCAGATTGTAAAGCCCCGCACCGATCACGAACGGGGCCGACAGCGAGAAGGCGAGCGCGAAGGCCTGCGCGATCCGCCCGACGCCCCATTCCGCCACCGAGGACGGATCGGGCCAGCGACCCGGCGCGAAGATGTCGTAGGACAGCACGAGGTACTGCACCAGCCGTTCGGGCATGCCCGCCAGCGCTGCCGCGCAAAGCCCTGCCATCACCAGCACCTGCGAGATCGCGGGTTGCGGATCGACGCCCGCGCCGCCGAAGGCCTGCGACAGCGAGGTCGCTTGCGCGGCCATCGTGCCCGCCATCATCAGCGCAAGGATCATCAGTCGCAGCGCCATGCCGAGCATCACGCCGATCAGCGTTTCCTGCGCCGAGAAGATCACCCATCCCAGCGGGGTCGCGGCAGGCATCGGCACCGCGCCCACAACCGCCGGGGCGACGACGACGGTCGTTACCAGCGCCGCGGCCAGCCGGATGCGCGCGGGCACGACCCGCTCGCCAAAGACCGGGACAAGGGCGAAGACCGGGCCGATCCGCGCGAAGACCAGCGCACCGCCGATGAACCAGGCCTGCAGCTGCGCGCTCAGCGCGGTCAGGGCGGCGATCATCTCGGCGGTCATGCGGCGATCTGCCCGACAAGCGCCGGGCGCGCCTCCATGCCGATTTCCTCGAAGGCGAGGACCGGCGCCGAGACGTCGCGCGCGGCCATCACCGTGCGCAGGAAGCGGCGGCGGCGGGCAGGCGACACCAGCGCGGCCTGCGTGCCCTCATCCGCAAGATCAGAGAACGTGCGCGCAAGCGCGTTGGCCAGCTTGCCGAAATCGTCGGGCGGCAGGGCGATGTCGAAGGCGCCCCGCTCGCCGTCGATCTGATAGCGGGTGAAGACCTCTTCCCATTCGGGCGCAAGCTGGACCAGCGGCAGCGTGCCATCCGCGCGTTTGAGCGCAGCGACCAGCTGAAACCCCATCCGCTGGCGGACATGTTCGCAGACCGCTTCGGGCGTCAGATGCTGAACCCGCAGCTCGGCGATGGATTCAAGGATCATCGGCAGGTTGCGGATCGACACCCGCTCATCAAGCAGAAGCCGCAACACCGCTAGCAGCGTGTCGACCGGCACCTTGTCGGGGATCAGTTCGTCGATCAGGCGGCGATTGGCTTCGGCCCGCGCGGGGTCGGAGAGATTGGTCATCTCGTCGAGCATCCGGCGCAGGCCGCGCAGGGTCAGAAGCCGTGCGAAATTGGCCTTCAATACCTCGAGCAGATGGGTTGCCAGCACCTCGGCCGGCGAGACGACGGTGAGGCCGCTCAACGCGGCGCTTTCCTCGTCGGCGCGGTCGATCCAGCGGGCCGGGGCGGCATAGACCGGCTCGCGCACATCGGTGCCCGGCGGCGCCTCGTCCGCGGCGCCGTCAGGCAGCAGCGCCAGCCTCTGATCGGGGCGCAACCGGTCGCGGCCCTGTTCGACGCCCTGAATGAGGATCGCATATTCGCCGGGATTGAGCGAGGGATCGTCGGTCAGCCGGACCTCGGGCAGGATCATCCCGTAGCTGCGCGCGACATGGTTGCGCATGTTCATGATCCGCGCATCGAGCCCTGTCGCCGGGTCCAGCACCATCGGCACGAGATCGGGCGCGAAAGTCACGTGGATTTCGTCCAGATCCAGAACATCGCCCAGCGAGGTGGGTTTTTCGATCTCGGGCGGCGCGGCTTCGGTCTTTTCGCGCGAAAGCGCGGCGCGGCGCGCAAACCATCCGGCCGCGCCCAGAAGCACCCCGCCGATCACGAAGGGGGTGAAGGGCAGCCCCGGCACCAGCGCAAACATCACCATCAGCGTGGCGACCGTCAGCAGCGCCGAAGGGTAGCGGCCAAGCTGCGCCATCAGCGCGGTATCGGTGGCCCCACTGGCACCGCCGCGCGCCAGCAGCAGGGCGGCAGCGATCGAAATCACCACCGCCGGGATCTGGCTGACCAGCCCGTCGCCCACGGTAAGGATCGCGTAAGTCTCGAACGCCTCACCCAGCGACAGGTCATGCACCAGCGTGCCCATCAGCAGGCCGACCACGATGTTCAGAACGGTAATCAGCAGGCCCGCGATGGCGTCGCCCTTGACGAATTTCGACGCGCCGTCGAGCGAGCCGAAAAACGTCGTCTCGGCCTGTTCCTGCTCGCGCCGGGCGCGGGCCTCGGAATGCGTGATCGCGCCTGCCGACATATCGGCGTCGATCGCCATCTGCTTGCCCGGCATGCCGTCCAGCGCGAAGCGGGCGCCCACTTCGGCCATCCGGCCCGCGCCCTTGGTAATGACGATGAAATTGACGATCAGCAGGACGCAGAACACCACGACGCCCAGAAACACGCTGCCGCCCATGATAAAGCTGGCAAAGCCCTGGATCACCGATCCCGCCGCCTGCGGGCCGGTATGCCCTTCGCCGATAATCAGCCGTGTCGAGCTGACATTGAGCGACAGCCGCAGCATCAGCGAGGCCAGCAGCACGGTGGGGAAGATCGAGAAATCGAGCGGACGCTCGATGAACAGGGTGATGGTGAACATCAGGATCGCCAGCGCAAAGGACGCGGCGAGGCCGATATCCAGCATCCATGCGGGCATCGGCAGGATCATCATCACGATGATCGCCATCAGCGCCATGGCCAGAAGGACAGTAGGCTGGAACAGGCGGGTCATGGCCGGACCTCGATAAAGGGGCGGGTGCCGCTGGCCGTGTCAGGCACAAGCGACGCGCCCGAAGCCTGTCCGCCCAGCAAGGGAAAGGTGTTGACCCGGATCGTGCCGGGTCGGGCGTTGTCGAGCAGCGCCGTCAGGGCAGGGGCGTCGCGCAGCCCCGCGCGGATTCGGGTGAAACGGGCGCGGTAGCGATCGGCATAGCGGGGCGTGCGCGAGTGATAGGCGCCTGCCGCGCCCTCCCACGAGCCGAACTCGTCATGCAGATCGGCGATCAGCCGCGCGGCGTAGCGCCCGGCGATCATCGGGTCGAGCAGATCTTCGGGCCGGGCGAACTGGTCGCCATGCCAGTGCCAGTTGATCTGGAAGCAGCCAAGATCGAACAGATCCTGCCCGCGCGCCAGCAGGCTGCGCGCGAATCGCGCGGCCTCGTCGGGGGTGGCGAACCAGTGGCCCTGACCTTCGGCATTTGCGGTCCAGGGCCAGGGGCGCAGCCTTTCGTCAAGCGTCCGGCCGGTTTCCGTCAGGGTGATCGCAAGCATGACTTCGGCCGGCACGCCCGCATCCCGCGCGGCCCGCACGGCGGCCGATTCGCACAATTCGGGCCGGGCGAGGGCCGGCGGCGCCACGGAAAGAGCCGAGGTTAACGCCATGGCAAGCGCCAGGGTCGCAGCGGGTCTGGGGCGAGACTTCTTCATCGCGGGCACCGGGGCTTGCAGGGCCGGAAAGAGGTTGAAAACGGGTTGGAAAGGACAGCGTGGGGTAGCCTAGCGCGGGCATGGTTGACAAAGCGTTGACTGCACAGAGCAAGGCCGGAAAGGCGCGCGGGCGGCGTGACACTGCCGAGGGTCCGCGCGGGCACGGGGGCGCTGGACGGTCCGGGAAGAGCGGCGGTCACGCGGCCCGTGCGCAGCGGTGAGGCCGGGACGGCACCGGGCGAAAACGCGCGCGCCGGACGGGTTTTCCGACACGCGACCGGACGCGGGTCTTGTACTTCGACGCGTTTTCGGCCATAAGTAGGCCTGCGACGTTATCTGCATCGACCTGTCGGCCCTACAAGGCCTCCTCTGCTCGATTACGATCTTACCGAGCCGGGTTGCCGCATACTGTGGGCAGCATTTTGACAGGAGTACTCACGATGGCCAATGGCACCGTGAAATGGTTCAATGAAACCAAGGGTTACGGCTTCATCCAGCCGGAAAGCGGCTCGAAGGACATCTTCGTGCATATCAGCGCCGTTGAGCGTTCGGGCCTGCGCGGTCTGAACGACGGCCAGAAGGTCACCTACGACCTGGAAACGAGCCGTGATGGCCGCGAGTCGGCCACCAACCTCGCGCTGGTGTGATCGAAACGGATCTCCGTATCCCTTGACTTTCAAGACGGGCGGCCTGTTGGGCCGCCCGTTTTATTTTGTCGCACCGTGCGGGCCGAATGTGGCTCCGGTTTCGCTTGACACTGCCGCTCAGTAAACAATTTTTAGGGGCAAGGTCCGGTCTCGCCGGCCAACATTGTGATCGGCCCTCGGCGGGCCGCCCTCGGACAAAGGAACCGACATGTCCCTTGCCCTGATCGCGGCGCTGCCTTTCATTGGCGCTCTTTTTCCCGGTCTCATGATCCGTGCGGGACGTAACGTCTGCGCGTCGATCACCCTGACAGCGACCGCTCTGGCGCTGATCGGCCTTCTGATGAACGCCCCCGCAGTGATCCTGCGCGGCGAGACGATCATCGAAGGCTACGAATGGCTTCCGCAGATCGGCCTGAACGTGAATTTCATGCTCGACGGGCTGGGATTCCTGTTCGCGCTGATGATCCTCGGCATCGGGCTGTTGATCATCATCTACGCGCGGTTCTACCTCGCCAGCTCGGACCCGATGGGGAATTTCTATACCTATCTGCTGTTGTTTCAGGGCGCGATGGTGGGCATCGTTCTGTCCGATAACATCCTGCTTTTGCTTATCTTCTGGGAGCTTACCTCGCTCTCGTCCTTCCTGCTGATCGGCTATTGGAAGCACCTGCCCGAAGGGCGTCAGGGCGCGCGGATGGCGCTGACGGTGACCGGGATGGGTGGTCTTGCGATGATCGGGGGGATGCTGATCCTCGGCCAGATCGCGGGCAGCTACGACATTCATGTCATCTTGCAAAACGGCGACGCGATCCGCGAGAGCGAGCTGTATCTGCCCGCGCTGATCCTGATCCTGCTCGGCGCCTTTACCAAGTCGGCGCAGTTCCCGTTCCATTTCTGGCTGCCCCATGCCATGGCTGCGCCGACGCCGGTTTCGGCCTATCTGCATTCGGCCACGATGGTGAAGGCCGGGCTGTTCCTTATGGCGCGCATGTGGCCCGCCTTGTCCGGCACTCCGGAATGGTTCTGGATCGTCTCGGTCGCGGGCCTGATCACGATGGTTCTCGGCGCCGTGATCGCTTTGTTCAAGGACGACCTTAAGGCGCTTCTGGCCTTTTCGACCGTCTCGCATCTGGGCCTGATCACGCTGCTTCTGGGGCTGGGGACCGAATACGCGGCCTATGCGGCTGTGTTCCACATTCTCAACCATGCGACCTTCAAGGCGGCGTTGTTCATGACCGCCGGGATCGTCGATCACGAGGCGCATACCCGCAACATCCGCCTGTTGGGCGGGTTGCGGCGGCTGATGCCGATCACCTTCACCATCGGCACCATCGCGGCGCTGTCGATGGCGGGGATCCCGCTGTTCAACGGGTTCCTGTCCAAGGAGATGATGCTGCAGGCGACCGAAGAAACCGGCCTCTGGTTCGGGATCATCGCCACGATCGGCGCGATTTTCTCGGTCGCGTATTCCTTCCGCTTCATCGTCCACACCTTCCTTGGCCCGGTGCGCGAGGACTACCCGCATCGCCCGCATGATCCGGGCTTCGGGATGTGGGTTTCGCCCGCCATCCTGTGCGTGCTGGTGGTTGTGATCGGCCTGTTCCCGGCGCAGACCGTGGGCGGTTTCGTCGATGTCGTCGCCTCGGCGGTGGTGGGCGAGCATGTGCATGAACACCTTGCGCTTTGGCATGGCGTCACGCCCGCGCTGATCATGTCGATCATCGCCGTCGGCGTGGGCATTGTCGTTCTGGCCTTCCAGCGCGGATTGGCGCCGATCTGGGACAACGCCCCGCGGCCCGAGGCCAAGGCGATGTTCGACGCGCTGATTTCGCGCGCGGCCAAGGGTGCGAACGAGTTGACCGATGCGCTGCATGACGGTGCGATCTCGCGCTATCTGGGGATCCTGACGGTGGTTATCCTGACCTATGCGGTCTGGGCTTTCGCCACGGGCACTCACAGTGCCGGCACGCGCGAGCTGTTGCCGGTGGGTCCGGTCGAGATGGTGTTCTTCGTGGTGCTGATCACCTGCAGCCTTGGCGTGGTGCTGATGCACCGGATGCGCTTTGTGGCGCTGATCGTGATTTCGATCTGCGGGCTTGTGGTGGCGATGTCCTTCGTGCGCTTCTCGGCCCCGGATCTGGCGCTGACGCAGCTGACGGTCGAGGTGGCGACGATCATCCTGCTGCTTCTGGCGCTCAACTACATGCCCAAGGAGACGCCGGTCGGCACCACCTTCCCGCGCCGGGTGCGTGACGTGGTGATCGCGCTGGTTACCGGCAGCGCGGTCGGTGGGCTGGCCTATGCGCTGCTGACCCGTGATCCCAGCCTGCCGACGATCTCGGATTACCATGTCGCCAATTCGTATACCGGCGGTGGCGGCAACAACGTGGTCAACGTGATCCTCGTCGACTTCCGTGGCTTCGATACGATGGGCGAGATCATCGTGCTGGGCATTGCCGCTCTCGTTATCTTCGCCATCGTCGAAGCTGCGCTGCAGGGGCCGGCCTCGCGGCGGTTGCGCAACTGGGTGCCCGACATGCCCCAGAGCCGCGACCGCCACCCGCTGATGATGGTCGTCATCACGCGCATGACGCTGCCCATCGCGCTGATCGTAGGGGTTTATATCTTCCTGCGCGGCCATAACGAGCCGGGCGGGGGCTTCATCTCGGGGCTGGTCGTGGCGATTGCGTTGCTGATGCAATACATGGCGTCGGGCTTTGCGTTCAGCACCGAGCGTCAGAAAGTGGCCTATCACGGCATGATCTCGGCGGGCGTGCTGATCGCGGTGGTCAGCGGTCTGGCCAGCGTCGTGCTGGGCTGGAACTTCCTGACATCGACCAACGATTACCTTTATATTCCGGGGCTTGACCGGATCCACCTGGCTTCGGCCGTGTCCTTCGATCTGGGCGTGTTCCTGACCGTTGTCGGCGCGGTGATGTTGGCGCTGGCCAGCCTCAGCCGGATCGGTCTGCGCGCGGGCGAGGGCGTCAACCTGACACCGATGGATGTCGATCCCAGCGCCGATCATTCGCGTACCGAAATGCTTGCAGACAAGCGGAAGGAGACCTGAGATGGAAGTGCTTGTCGCGGTAGCCATCGGCGCCATGACCGCAGCGGGGATCTACCTGATGCTGCGTCTGCGCACCTTCACCGTCGTGCTGGGTCTGTCGATGCTGACCTATGCCGTCAACGTGTTCCTGTTCGCCTCGGGGCGGCTTGTGACCGGCGCGCCGCCGATCCTCGGCTCGCTCGATGAGCTGAGCGATCCGCTGCCGCAGGCGCTGGTGCTGACGGCGATCGTGATCTCGTTCGGGATGACGGCGCTGGTCGTGATGCTGGCCCTGAGCGCGTATCTGAACGCGGGCACCGACGAGATCGATATCGAAAAGCCCGGTGAACAGCCGGAAACCGGGGGTTAAGCGCCAGCCATGGTTCACTGGATTGTTGCCCCCGTGATCATCCCCGCGCTGTTCGGCGCGATGATCATCCTGACGATGCGCCACGACACGCTGCTGCAGCGTGTGGGCTCGCTGGTTTCGTCGGTTCTCTCGTTGGCCGTGGCGATCGCGCTTCTGGTCGGCGCGTCGATGGGCGATGTGGCCAGCTACGAGCTGGGCTCGTGGCCCGCGCCCTTCGGTATCGTGCTGGTGCTCGACCGGCTGAGCGCGATGATGGTGCTGCTGACCGCTGTTCTGGGTCTTGTCGTGCTGTGCTACGCCATCGCCACCAACTGGGACCAGCGCGGTCGCAATTTCCACGCGCTGTTCCAGTTTCAGGTGATGGGCCTGTTCGGCGCGATGCTGACCGGCGATATCTTCAACCTGTTCGTGTTCTTCGAGATCCTGCTGATTGCGTCCTATGGCCTGATGACGCATGGCGGCGGCCGGATGCGGATGCGGGGCGGGGTGCAGTATGTGATGTACAATCTCGCCGGCTCGACGCTTTTCCTGTTCGCGCTCGGCACGCTTTACGCGGTGTTCGGCACGCTCAACATGGCCGATCTGGCCGAGCGCGCGACCCAGTTGCCGCCGGGGGACGAGGCGCTGGTGCGCGTCACGGCGGTGCTGTTGCTGATGGTCTTCGTGCTCAAGGGCGCGCTGCTGCCAATGCATTTCTGGCTGCCCAACACCTACGCGCTGGCCCCGGCGCCGGTCGCCGCGCTGTTCGCGGTGATGACCAAGGTCGGCGCCTATTCGGTGATCCGCGTCTTCACGCTGATTTTTCCGACCACGCTGGGCGCGATGGGGGGGCTGGTTTCGGACGTGATGGTGCCCGCTGCGCTGGTCACGCTGACGGTTGGCATGATCGGCGTTCTGGGCGGCGGGACGCTGGCGCGCACTGTTTCGTTTGGGGTCATCGGCTCGATGGGGACGCTGTTTCTGGCCATCGGCACCTTCACCGAAGCTTCGATCACGGCGGGCCTTTACTACCTGATCCACTCGACGCTGGCCTCGGCCTCGCTGTTTCTGGTGGTTGATCAGGTGCGCGCAAGACGCGGCAATTCCACGCTGCACCCGCAGGCGCCGATGGGCGGTGCGGGCATCGTGTCGGCGCTGTTCTTCGTCTCGGCCATCGCCATCGCAGGGATGCCGCCGCTCTCGGGCTTTCTGGGCAAGCTGATGATCCTGCAGGCGATCCGCGTCGAGGATTGGTGGGCCTGGGGCTATGCCTTCGTGCTTGTGACCTCGCTCTTGGCGGTGGTCGGGCTGTCGCGCGCGGGCTCGGTGCTGTTCTGGCGTCCGTTCGATAATGCGTCGCCGCAAGACGACGATTTCACCGTGGTGCCGGGGACGACATCGTCGCTGGGGCTGGCCGCGATGGGGGCGCTGCTGACGCTGCTGGTCGTTCTGACCGTCGCCGCGGCGCCGGTATCGCGCTATGTTAAGGCAACCTCGGCGCAGTTGTTCAACACGCAGGAATATATCTACGCGGTGCTGGGCACGCCCGAAGAGCGCGCCGCGCGCGCGGCCGCCGAAGAGGCGCTGGCCGATCAATTGCATGGTTCGGATCACGGGGCGCCCGCGCATCCCGAAGCCGCCGGGCACGAGGAAGGACATTGACATGATCTCGCGTTTCCTGCCGCACCCGCTTCTGTCCCTGACGCTGGCCATCGCGTGGATGCTGCTGGTCAACCATATCACCGTGAATTCGATCGTCTTCGCGGTGATCCTTGGCGTAGTGATCCCGGTCATCACTCGGCCCTACTGGCCCGATATGCCGCGCCTGCGCCATCCGTTCCGGGTGGTCGAATACATCTTCGTCGTGCTCTACGATATCGTGAAGGCGAATGTCGAAGTGGCGCTGATCGTGCTGTTCAAACCCAACCACGCGCTCAGACCCGCCTGGATCACCGTGCCGCTCGACGTCCGCTCGCCCGAGGCAATCACCACCTTGGCGGGCACCATCACGCTAACGCCGGGCACCGTGTCGTGCGACCTGTCGGCCAATGGTCGCGCGATTCTGGTTCATGCCCTGCACGCGCCCGATCCCGCCGCCGTGCGGGATTCCATCAAGCAGCGCTACGAGCGCCGACTGAAGGAGATCTTCGCATGATCATCTATGCCCTGATCTTTGCCATCGCCTGTTTCTCGGTGGGGCTATTGCTGAACCTGTGGCGCGTGATCGTCGGGCCGCGCATCTCGGACCGCATTCTCGCGCTGGACACGATGACGGTGAACTGCATCGCGCTGCTCATCTTGCTGAACTTCTCGCTGGGATCGCCGATCTTCTTCGAAGTGGCGATGCTGTTCGCGCTGGTCGGGTTCGTGTCGACCGTCAGTTACTGCCGCTTCCTGTTGCGCGGCGACATCATCGAGTGAGGAGAACGCCATGACGCACGAACTTCCGCTCTGGGGTGAGATCACCGTGACAATCTTCCTCGTCGTCGCCGGCCTGTTTGCACTGGTGGGGTCGGTGGGGCTGGTCAAGCTGCCCGATCCGATCACGCGGCTGCATGCGCCGACCAAGGCCACGACGCTGGGCGTGGGCGGGGTGTTGATCGCCTCGATGGTCTATGTCTTTGCCAATGAGGGGCGGGTGTCGATGCATGAATTGCTCATTACCCTGTTCCTGTTGCTGACCGCGCCGATCAGCGCTCTGTTCATCGCCAAGGTGCATCTGCATCTGCGCGAACGTCCCGACACGCTGCCCGAAGCGCCCGATTCCGTGGGCTGGGCGGGCTATGCGGCCGATGGCCCGGCGCGTGGCGTGCGCGATGTCCCGCCGCCAGAACCGGGGACGACGGACACGACGATCTGAGCGGCGCGGGCTTTGCCCCGCCGGGTCAGCGCAGCGGCGGGCCAGAAACTTCGGCTCGAAACAGTTTGAAGTTGTTTCCGCAACTGTTTGTATGCGCTACCGTCTTCGTCGGGCCGCCCGCCTTCCGTCGCGGCCGCAGAATCAGGACAACGTCCGGTGTTGGATGGAATGGACATCGACGCCCTGACGGAAACCGTGGTGTCGCGGATTCTGATCGAGGGAGAGAGCGCGCGCTCGGTCGCTTATGAGCTGGCCGGGCGTCTTGCCGTCGAATGCCCTGAGCGGCCTGCTCTGTCTTTGGCGCTGCCGTTCTGCATGGCCGCCAGCGCGCTTGAAGAAGTGCTTGGCGGGGGCGAGGACGCACGGCAAGCGGCGCTGGATGCATGGCGGATCGCGGCGCTGATCGGCGCGGACGCACTGACATTGAAGGTGCAGTCGCGCCCCGACACGATCGCCGAACTCTGGACGCAATGGCGCAGCGGTGACGAGGTGTTCGGCACCGGCACCGGCGCCTAGTAGGGCGCCGATACCGGGTCGCGTATCGGATCAGGCTGCGGGATCAGGCCGTGCGCTCTTTCAGCAGATCGCGGATCTCGGTCAGCAGGGCTTCAGCCGACGGGGGCGGGGGCGCCGCCGGTTCGTCCGAGGTCACGGGCTCGGCATCTTTGCGCACCGCCGAGTCCTTTACCCGGTTGACCATCTTAACCAGCATGAAGACCACCCAGGCCACGATCAGGAAGTTGATCACGGCCATAACGAATTTGCCCCACGCAAAGATCGCCGCACCGGATTCGCGTGCCGCGTCCAGCCCGGTCCCCGCGGCGACCTCGCCCGACAGCACCAGATACTTGTCGGTAAAGTCGATGCCGCCGGTGAACAGGCCAATGACCGGGTTGATGATATCGGCAACCAGCGAGCTGACGATCGCGGTGAAAGCCGCGCCGATGATGATACCCACAGCCATGTCCATGACATTGCCCCGGGCGATGAAGTCACGAAATTCCTTGATCACAGTCGGTCCCTTTTATCCGCACCTTCGATGCGCTCACTTCTGTCCTGACGGTTGATCCGCCGCACCGGGCAACTACCTCGGTAGGGTGCAGATGATGCGTCCGGTTGGGGACAAGTCAAAGCGTAATTTACCCTCGAAAGGATAAGTATCTTGGCGCAACTTACCGACCATCCGATTACCCGCCGCTGGCCGCCCAAGGATCCCGGCGTCCTGCAGCTTTATTCGCTGCCCACGCCCAATGGCATGAAGGTCGGCATCATGCTTGAAGAATGCGGGTTGCCCTATGAAGGGCATCGCCTGTCTTTCGCCGATAACGACCAGACGACGCCCGAATTCCTTGCGCTCAATCCCAACAACAAGATCCCGGCGATCATCGACCCCGACGGTCCGGGGGGCGAGGCGCTGGAATTGTTCGAAAGCGGCGCGATCCTGCTCTATCTGGCGGACAAGAGCGGGCAGTTCCTGTCTCAGGACCCCACTGAGCGCTGGCATACGATCCAATGGGTGATGTGGCAGATGGGTGGCGTCGGGCCGATGTTTGGCCAGTTGGGTTTCTTTCACAAATTTGCCGGCAAAGAGATCGAAGACAAGCGCCCGCATGAACGCTACCGCTCCGAATCGGAGCGGCTGCTGAAGGTTCTGGATGCGCGGCTGGAAGGGCGCGACTGGATCATGGCCGATTATTCCATCGCCGATATCGCGACTGCGCCCTGGGTGCGGACGTTAAGAGAGTTTTATGGCGCCACCGATATCGTCGGCTGGGACGGGCTTAAGAACGTCCCCGCCTGGCTGGACCGGTTTCTGGAACGGCCGGGCGTTCAGCGCGGCATGAGCGTTCCGCCGGAAAACTGAGCGTAACGCGCCCCGGGCGGCGAACGTCCGGGCATGCGGGGTAACAGGGCAGGGTGCCGGTATGATTGTTCAATCGTGACTGAACTTTCGGCTTGCACCCTGTCCGCCCCCGTGCGACGAAGTCACAGATCCCGGTCGCGATGCCCTGCGACCGGCGGCAGCATTGCCAACCTCTCTGCGCCTGTGGCAAGAGGGTTTGACAGATCCAGACGGAGCCCGATCCATGCCCGATTTCGCCGCCCGCAGGACCACGATGGTCGACACTCAGGTGCGCCCTTCGGACGTGACCAAGCTGCCGATCATTCAGGCGATGCTTGATATCCCGCGCGAGCGTTTCGTTCCCGCCGCGCTGGCCGAAGCCGCCTATATCGGCGAGAATATCGACCTTGGGAACGGGCGTGTGCTGCTCGATCCGCGCACGTTGTCGAAGATGCTCGACGCGCTCGACCTGAAATCGACCGATCTGGTGCTCGATCTGGCGCCCGCCACCGGCTATTCCACCGCCGTCATCGCGCATATGGTTCAGGCCGTCGTGGCGGTCGAGTCCGACACATCGCTGGCCGAGGACGCGGGCAACGCGCTGGACGCGGTCGGCGCCAACAACGTCGCGTTGGAAGTGGGCGAGATCGCCTCGGGCGCGCCGGGTCACGGCCCCTATGACGCGATCATCGTCGAAGGTGCAATCGAAGCCTTCCCCGAACCGCTGGCCGAACAGCTCAAGGAAGACGGCCGCGTCGCAGCGCTTTTCATGACGGGTGAGCTGGGCACGGTCAAACTGGGCGTCAAACATGGCGGTACGATCCGCTGGCGCGACATTTTCAACGCCTCGGCGCCGGTGCTCGACGGGTTCGCCACCACGCACGCCTTCGCGCTTTAACCACCGGCGACCGACCGCGCAGGGCCCGACTGGGCCCGCGCTTCTTTGGCCTTGGCCGTGATATCTGGAGACCTCGATGCGCATCGCTAAACGTCTGGCTGCCGCCGTGAGCGCACTCGCCATCGCAAGTTCCCTTGCGCTGCCCGCTGACGCCGACTCGCTGGCCGATGTGCTGGTCTCGGCCTATCGCAACTCGCACCTGCTCGATCAGAACCGTGCGCTTTTGCGCGCCGCCGACGAGGACGTGCAGCAAAGTATTGCCCGGCTTTACCCGGTGCTGAGTTTCGCGGCCACCGCGCTGACCAATTCTGACAACAGCCCGCATGCGGCGGTCACGCTGAGCCTGTCGGCGACGATCCCGCTGATCGATTTCGGGCGTGGAGAGCTGGCGGTTCAGGCCGCGCGCGAAAGCGTCATGGCCACCCGCTCGGCGCTGGTCGTGGTTGAACAGAGCGTGCTTCTGAACGCGGTTTCGGCCTATATGCAGCTCTATTCCGATCTGCAGACGCTGCAGTTGCAGCGCAACAACGTGACCGTCATCACCCAACAACTCCGCGCCGCGCGTGAGCGCTTCGAGCTGGGCGATTCCACCCGGACCGATGTCGCGCTGGCCGAAGCGCGGCTTGCCGCCTCGCGCTCGGCGCTGGCCGGCGCGCAAGGCGACGTGGCGATTTCGCGCGAAGAGCTGAACCTTGCCATCGGCATGTATCCCGACAACCTCGATTCGCCGCCCAGCCTGCCGCATCTGCCCGGGTCGCTGGACGAGGCGCAGGCGATCGCGCGGCGTAACCACCCGGCGATCACGCAGGTTCAGCATCTGGTTGCTGTGGCCGACCTGACCACCGATATCGCTCATCGCGAGCGTTATGGTTCGGTGACCGGCTCGGTGTCGGCCGATGCCGGGATCCGCCGTATCGATCCGTTGCCGAGCGCGCGCTCAGCAGATGTCACCGCGTCGATGACCTATTCGGTGCCGCTCTACGATGGCGGGCGCCTGCGCTCGGTCGAGCGTCAGAGCGTCGCGCGCGGCCAGGCTGAACGCGCGAACCTGCACCAGACGGTCGCCATCGTGCAGCAATCCGTGGCGGCAAGTTGGGCACGGCTTCAGATCGCCCGCGCGACTCTGGCGGCGGGGGATCTGCAGATCTCGGCGGCGCGCTCGGCCTATGACGCGGTCCGGGCCGAGGCCGAACTGGGCTCGCGCACCACGCTCGACGTGCTCGATGCCGAGCAGGAGCTTCTCGATGCCCGTTCGTCGCGCATCCTAGCGGCGGCCAATGTGCAGCTTGCGGCGTATTCGCTGCTTGAAGCGATGGGGCGGCTGACCGTCGACTCGCTGGGTCTGGGCATTCCGACCTATGACGTCTCGGCCTATTCCAGCGCGTTGCAGCACGGCCAGTCGGGCACGGTGCCCTCGGTTCAGGGTTCGCGTCTGGATCGCATCATGAGCCGCTACGCCGACTGAGCGTCATCTTCGGTTGTTTCAAACGCCGTGTAAGAGTATGATTTCCCCAATAACGAGCAGGGGAAAAAACGGCATGTCCGATCCGATGTCCAATCGCGAGATCGAGGACGTTCTCACATCGATTCGCAGGCTTGTGGCACAGGAAGGCGATCGGGGTGTCGAGAACGGCCGCCTGATCCTGACCGAGGCCCACCGCGTCAGCGAACAGGTCAAAGCGCTTGGCGTCGCGCAGCCGGGGACGGGGCCGTCCGGTCCCGTTCGGGCAGACGCCGAGGCCGATACGGCGGATGCAGACGCCTCCGCCCCGCTGGCGCCTAAGGCCGAGGACGTGTCGATCCCCGCGCCGGATTTCAGCAAGCTGGAAGCCACCATCGCCGAACTGGAAGCGGCAGTCTCGGGAAGCGAGGGCGACGATGCCCCGGCCATCGGACGACCGGCGCCCGGCAAGCCGTCCAACGTGACCGAGCTCTATGGCAAGATGAGCTTTAGCCATCAGCCTACCGGGGCTGCGAATGCTGAAGCGGCGGCGGCTGAGGGACCGGAAGCCGAGCCCACGCCCGAGATGGCGGACCTTCTGGCGCCCGAAGAAACCGCAGCCGATAGCGGCGGCGTGCCCGAAACGGTTGCCGAGGTCCCCGCCGAAACCGCAGCCGAGGCCACGATCGAACCCGGCGCGGAGACTGACGAGGACGCGCTTGCCGACACGATCCTTGACGAAGAGGACCTGCGTCAGTTCGTGGCGCTGATCGTTCGCGAGGAATTGCGCGGCCAGCTGGGCGAGCGCATCACTCAACAGGTCCGCAAGCTGGTCCGCGCAGAGATTGCCAAGGTGCTTGACGAGCGCGATTTGTTCTGAGCCGCAACGCTCTGACGGAAAAGGGAAACGGCGCACCGAGGTGCGCCTTTCTTTTGTCTGGCTATCGCTTTCGCGAGGGATCAGAGCGCCAGCGAAGGGATGATCTGCTTCTTACGGCTCATGATACCGGGCAGAACCACCGTGTCGCCCGTAACGGTGGCGCCGAAGCTCTTCTCGGCCATGTCCTTGACCAGATCGTTGGGCACCAGCAGCGTGGCTTCTTCCTTGATGATGTCGATCACGAACAGCAGCACCTGATCGGCGCCGTCTTCCTTGGCGACATCGACCATCGAGGCCATCAGGCTGTCCTTGCGATCCAGCACCACCTTGGGCGCGGTGGTTTCCAGCACCGACACGCGCAGCTCTTTGCCGGCGACGGTGTATTCCTTGGAATCCATGCGCAGCAATTCGGCATCCGAGAAGGCCGAGACATCGGATTTCGCCTCGAACATCCGGGTGGCCAGCACGTTCATGTCCACGTCCAGATCGGTAGCCAGCGCCTGCGCGACGTTGCGGTCGTGGTCGGTGGTGGTGGGGCTGCGGAATTCCAGCGTGTCGGACAGGATGCATGACAGCATCGCGCCTTTGATCCCGCGCGGCGCCTGCGCGACGGCCTCGCCCATCAGGTCGTAGAGGATGGTCGCGGTGCAGGCCAGCGGACGCACGGTGATGTCGATCGGCCCCTTGGTTTCCAGCCCGCCGACAAGCTTGTGGTGGTCGATGATCGCCCGGATATCGGCGGTGTTGATGGCGTCGGGCAGTTCGGCGGGGTTGTTGGTGTCGACGATGACCACCGGTGCACCGGCCTCGACATCCGCAATGATCTCGGGCTTTTCAAGCTCCCAGTGCTTGAGCACGAAAGCGGCCTCGGTATTCGGCTCGCCCAGCAGAACGGGCTTTGCCGGCGTGCCCTTCACCTCGGACAGGTACCACGCCCAGACGATGGGCGAGCCGGTCGAATCGGTGTCGGGGGATTTGTGGCCGAAAACTTGGATGCTCATTTGCTCTGTCCCGTGGTGACGCGAATGTAAGGGCGATTTTTCGCGGGTTTTATAGGCGCGGGGTCCGGCCTTGTCACTAGCTGCCAAGGTCTCCGTTTGGTCGCAGTCGTCGGCGCGCGGTTTCGTACAAGGTTCCACACCGGGCAGAACAAAGCGGGTCGTTCCCTTCGCCGGCCTGCCGGGCTAGACAATCGTCATGCCGACCCTGCGCGAAGCCGATCTTTATCCGCCCCTGAAAGCCTTTTTCGAGGCGCGCGGCCTTGATGTGAAAGGCGAGATCGGCGCGGCCGATCTGGTCGCGATGGGCGCGGGCGATCCGGTCATTGTCGAGATGAAACTCAAGTTCTCGCTGACGCTCTATCATCAGGCCATCGCCCGGCTGGCGCTGAGCCCGCAGGTCTATCTGGCCGTGGCCCGGCCCGATGGAAAGCAGGCGCGGCGGATGATCAAGGACAACACCGCGATGTGCCGCAGGCTGGGGCTGGGATTACTGACCGTGCGCCCGCGCGACGGGTATGTCGAGGTTCTGGCCGACCCCGGCCCCTATGCGCCGCGGGGCTCAAAGGTGAAACGCAAGCGGCTGGAAGCCGAGTTCGCGCGCCGTCAGGGCGATCCCAATGCGGGCGGGGCCACGCGGCACGGGTTGGTCACGGGATATCGGCAGGACGCCTTGCGCTGCGCGGCTTATCTGGCCGAATACGGGGCCTCGAAAGGGGCGGCGGTTGCCCGCGATACCGGCGTGCCGGTGGCGACACGGCTGATGGCCGACAATCATTACGGCTGGTTTCAAAGGGTCGAGAAGGGCATCTACACATTGACGCCCGAGGGACGGACCGGGCTGGCCGATTGGGACGGCGCCTTGCCCGATTGAGCGGGCTGTGACCGGCGAGCGGCGCCGGCTATCGTGAGGAAACAGGGGGAACGGGCATGGGTCTGAAAGACCGGTACGGAAACGCGGTCAGCACCGCCTCGGCCGAGGCCGTCGCGGCCTATGACCGGGGCGTCGAGATGTTCCTGTCGGATATCTGGGGCGCGGGCGCGGTTTTCGAGGAAGCGCTCGCGGCCGATCCGGGCTTTGCCATGGCGCTGGCCGGTCTTGCTCGCGCGCAGGCCACGGAACCCGCGTTGGCGCGCCAGACCCTTGCGCGGGCCGAAGCGCTGGCAGACCGGCTCGACGCGCGCGAGCGGGCGCATATCGGGATCCTGGGGCTCGCGCTGAACGGACGCGCGGCCGAGTCCCGCGAGGCGGTCAAAGCCCATGCCCGCGACTATCCCCGCGACGTGATGATCGTGCAGATGTGCGGCAGTGTGTTCGGGCTGATCGGCTTTTCCGGTCAGGCGGGACGCGAGGTCGATATGCTCGATTACGTGGCCACCCTGTTGCCCCATTACGGCGACGAGTGGTTCATCCATACGCTCCATTCCATCGCCCTGTGCGAGACGGGACAGCAGGACCGCGCGCTGACGCTGATGGACCGCTCGCTTGCGCTCAATCCCCGCAACGCCAATGCCGCGCATTTCAAAAGCCATGCGCTTTATGAGAAGGGCGACACACGCGAGGGCCGCCGCTTTCTGGACGCATGGATGGAGGGCTATGACCGCCGCTGTGCGCTGCACGGCCATCTGAGCTGGCACTCGGCGCTCTGGGCGCTCTATGACGGCGACACCGGGACGATGTGGCAGATGCTGGACGAAGCCGTAGCACCCGGCGGCTCGCAGGGATTGCCGATCAACAAGCTGACCGACAGCGCCGCGCTGTTGTGGCGCGCCGAGCTGGCCGGGGTGCCTGTGGCGCCCGAACGCTGGGCCGGGCTGAGCGATTACGCCGCGCAGTTCTTTCCCGATCCGGGGCAAAGCTTCGTCGATTTGCACGCGGCGCTGACCCATGCCATGGCCGGGCAGGGCGACAGGTTGGCGCGGCTGGCCGAAAAGCCCGTGGGTTTCGCGGGCGATCTGGTTCCTCCGGTCGCTGAGGCGTTCGCGGCCATCGCGCGCGGCGACTGGGACGGGGCGCTGACGGCGCTGATCCCGGCACTGGCACAGCACGAGCGGTTCGGGGGAAGCCGGGCGCAGCGCGATATTCTGGAACTGACCTATGTGGCGGCGCTGATGCGCTCGGGCCGCAGCGACGAGGCCGCGAGAACCCTGCGCCTGCGCCGCCCGGTGATCGCGCCGCAACTGGCGGGCGCGTTCAGCCCCGGCTGAGCAGCCCGCGCTTGGACCAGTCGAATTGCGCGTCGGTCTCGACCGCGCCGGGCCGCGCCGCGCGCAGCCGCGTCAGGGCGTCGTCCGGTGCCTCGCCGCTGTCGATCATCAGCCGAAGCGCCACCATCCCCGACCGGCCCAGACCGCCCCGGCAATGCAGGATCACGGTGCCCGCGCGGTCGAGCACGGCGAAGACCGCCTGCGCCAGACCGCTCCAGTCCGCACCGTCGGGCGGCACGGCGTAATCGTCGACGGGGAAATGCCGCCAGCCGATGCCATGGGCCTTGAACCAGCCCGGCAGATCCCCGGCGCCAAGCGATTCCATCTCGTCGCTGCGGGTCATCGACACGACGAGATCGGGCGCAAAGGCGGCCACCGCCGCCCGGTCGGCGGAAGTCAGGGGCAGGGGGCACAGCGCCAGCGTGCCGCCCCGAAGCGCAAGGGACGATATCGAAAAGGTCATGCGTCTCAGCTAAAGCCGTGTCGCGGGCCGCGCAAGCTGCATCGCGGGCAGGAAGGCTGATACAGGTCATGGCGTCTGCGCGCATTTCGCGCGACACTCGTTTGGTTGGCACAGGAGACATGAATGGATGACGTTGTAGGCCTGATGAAGGCGACGGTGGCCGAGCTTGAGAAACTGCTCAGCGCCAAGAACGTGCTGGGCGAGCCCATCGACCGCGACAATGCCACGGTGATCCCGCTGGTAAGCTATGGCTTCGGCTTCGGCGCGGGCGGCGGGACCGAGGGCGCGGCGCGTCCCAGCGGCACGGGCAGTGCGGCGGGCGGCGGGATCCGGCCCGTGGGCGCGATCATCCTTGACGACAACGGCGCGCGGGTCGAGCCGGTGCGCTCGAACGCGGCGACGCTTGCCGAGGCTCTGGGCGCGACCGTCAGCCGCGTGCTGAAGGCCCGCAAGGGCGGCGACACACCTGCCGCCTCGCCCCCCGAGGCGGACCCGAAATCGCCCGAGGCCTGACATGGCGTCGACGCTTCTGGCCGCGCTGGCTTGGGGGGTGGCGGGCGTGGCGGGGCTGTTGGTCGTGCTGCTGTTCGTGCCCGTGCGGCTTCAGGCCCGACTGTCGCGGGACCCTGCACGGTTCCGCCTTCGGTTCGGTCTGTTCTGGGGGCTGGTGCGGTTGACGCTGGTTGATACAGGCCGACCGAAGGCCCTTCCCAAGACGCGACGAGATCTCGAGCCCGAAGCATCGACATCCAGCAAGTCCGCTACGCCCCGCCGCAACGCGCGCCGGACGGGCGGGCGCCGCAGGCCGTGGCGGGCGCTGATACGCGCGGGGTTCGAGGCGCTGAGCGTGATCCGGGTGGAACGGTTCGAAGGCATCATTGCTTTCGGGCTCGGCGATCCCGCTTCGACGGGCGAGGCGTTCGGGCGCGCGATGGGGCTCGTTGCGGCGACACCGTGTCGCGGGCGGGTTCAGTTGGTCCCGGTCTTTGACCGCGTGACGCTTGAAGGGGACGGCATTCTGATCGTGTCGCTGATCCCGGCGCGGCTGATCCCGGTCGCAGCCCGTCTTGGATGGGCAATGCGGCCCCGGCGTCTATCATGGGGCCGGGCGTGACGATCTTCCTGCAAGACCTTGCCGAGACACGCGGTTTTCGCGTCGCTGCCCTTGTAGAGCAGACACTCGACGTCTACGTCTCGGGGGCAAGCAACGCGCTTGCGGCGCAAGGTAGTCTTGTGCCCGTCGCTGTTCTTCTGGCGGGGCCGGGCGGTATTTCGGCTCAGGCGCCCGACGGGACGCCGATGAGTCGCGCGCAGATCGAGGCGCTTCTTCCGGGTGCTTGGGCGTGTTTCAACGCGGGCTCTGGCGAGGCCGAGAGCATGGGCGCGTTGCCGCGCTGAAAATCTCGCCATCGTGGCAAAAAATTCTTCATCCCCCTTGTTGACAGAACGCCGCGCCCTGCCTATCTCGGCCTCGTTAGCACTCACCCCCAGTGAGTGCTAAGACAGTTCGAACGTAGCACCCAGGGAGTGTTCACAGATGGCATTCAAACCCCTCCACGACCGTGTGACGGTTCGCCGTGTCGAGAGCGAAGATAAGACCAAGGGCGGTCTGATCATCCCCGATTCGGCGAAAGAAAAGCCGGCCGAAGGCGAGATCGTCGCCGTGGGCGAAGGCGCACGTAAAGATTCGGGCGAGCTGATCGCGATGTCCGTCAAGCCGGGCGACCGCGTCCTGTTCGGCAAATGGTCGGGCACCGAGGTCACGATCGGCGGCGAAGACCTGCTGATCATGAAGGAAAGCGACATTCTCGGCATTATCGCCTGAGCCTGTCGCGACGCGGTGCGTGCAAGCACGCACCCTACAGCGTTGCTTTGACGATGCGCGGCGCCGCGCATCTCCTGCAAGAAATCAGATATTGGAGCACCCACAATGGCTGCTAAAGACGTCAAGTTCGGCACCGATGCCCGCGACAAGATGCTCAAGGGCGTCAACGTTCTCGCCGACGCCGTGAAAACCACCCTCGGCCCCAAAGGCCGTAACGTCGTCATCGACAAGTCGTTCGGCGCCCCGCGCATCACCAAGGACGGCGTCACCGTCGCCAAGGAAATCGAACTGTCGGACAAGTTCGAGAACATGGGCGCGCAAATGGTGAAGGAAGTCGCTTCCCGCACCAATGACGAAGCCGGCGACGGTACCACCACCGCGACGGTTCTGGCGCAAGCCATCGTCAAGGAAGGCATGAAGGCGGTTGCCGCCGGCATGAACCCGATGGACCTCAAGCGCGGCATCGACATGGCCACCACGAAGGTCGTCGAAGCCATCAAGGCCGCTGCCCGCCCGGTGAAAGACTCGGACGAAGTCGCTCAAGTCGGCACCATTTCGGCCAACGGCGAAGCCCAGATCGGCCGCTTCATCGCTGACGCGATGCAGAAAGTCGGCAACGAGGGTGTGATCACCGTCGAAGAGAACAAGGGCATGGAGACCGAGGTCGAAGTGGTCGAAGGCATGCAGTTCGACCGTGGCTACCTGTCGCCCTACTTCGTCACCAACCCCGACAAGATGATCGCCGAGCTGGAAGATTGCTATATCCTGCTGCACGAGAAGAAGCTCTCGTCGCTGCAGCCGATGGTTCCGCTGCTCGAAGCCGTGATCCAGTCGCAAAAGCCGCTGCTGATCATCGCCGAGGACGTCGAAGGCGAAGCGCTGGCGACCCTCGTGGTCAACAAGCTGCGTGGCGGCCTGAAGATTGCTGCCGTCAAGGCGCCGGGCTTCGGCGATCGCCGCAAGGCCATGCTGCAGGACATCGCGATCCTGACCGGCGGTCAGGTGATCTCGGAAGATCTGGGCATGAAGCTTGAAAACGTCGGCATCGACATGCTGGGCGTGGCCAAGAAGGTGCAGATCAACAAGGACAACACCACCATCGTCGATGGCACCGGTGAGAAGGCCGAGATCGAAGCCCGCGTCACGCAGATCCGTCAGCAGATCGAAGAGACCTCTTCGGATTACGACAAAGAGAAACTGCAAGAGCGTCTGGCCAAGCTGGCTGGCGGTGTTGCCGTGATCCGCGTCGGCGGCCTGACCGAAGTCGAAGTGAAAGAGCGCAAGGACCGTGTCGATGACGCCCTGAACGCGACCCGCGCGGCCGTACAGGAAGGCGTGATCGTCGGTGGCGGCGTTGCGCTGGTTCAGGCGGGCAAGGGTCTGGAAGGGCTCGAAGGCGCCAACAGCGACCAGCAAGCCGGTATCGCCATCGTGCGCCGCGCTCTGGAAGCGCCGCTGCGCCAGATCGCCGACAACGCGGGCGTCGACGGCGCCGTTGTCGCCGGCAAGATCCGCGAATCGTCGGACGTCAACTTCGGCTTCAACGCGCAGACGGAAGAATACGGCGACCTGTTCTCGTTCGGCGTGATCGACCCGGCCAAAGTGACCCGTACCGCGCTGGAAGACGCGGCCTCGATCGCCGGCCTGCTGATCACCACCGAAGCCATGATCGCCGAGAAGCCGGAGCCGAAAGGCGCGGCCGGCGGCGGCATGCCCGACATGGGCGGCATGGGTGGCATGGGCGGCATGATGTAATCTGCCGGTCCATCGGACTTGGGAAGGGGCGCTCCGTCGGTGCGCCCCTTTTCCGTTGGAAGCTTGAGTATTTGAAGCAGAATGAAAGCAGGGCGCCACAACGCCAAGCCGAGGGCGGGTCGGCCGTTTTGAGTATTTGAGACAGAGTGAGGGGCGATCAGAAGCCGGTGGCGAGCAGGCTTTCTAGGCGTACGAAGCTGTCCTCAAGCCCCTCGGCCAGGCCGCCCGCGAGCATCTCGTCGCGCGCGGCGGAATCGGGCAGGCGCATGTGCAGCATCAGGTTGGTGCCCCCCGCATCCCCGGCCAGAAGCGTCTCGATCACGTTCTCGGGCGAGGCTTCAGGCAGGTGCAGGCGCTCGACATGCAACAGCCGGTAGGGCGGCTCGGCCTCGATCACCTCGCCGGTCAGGGCGAGACCCTGACCCATCCGGTCCGACCATTCGAGATGGATCAGCCCGCCTGCGCGCGGATCGAACTGCGCGCGGGTCATCGGCCAGCCCGGTGGGCCCATCATCCAGCGCCCCAGCAGCGCAGGGCTGGTATAGGCGTGCCAGACGAGCGCGGGGGCCGCATCCAGCCTGCGGGTGAAGACCAGCGCGCCATCCCCTTCCTTGGTGCAGCGCAGCAGCATGTCACCAATGCGGCGGGCGCTGATCGGCCAGCGGGATCTGCGTGCCGCTGTCCGCTTCGCGCTCGGCCTCGCGCTCCATCAGCATGCCGGTGCGATAGGTCAGCCGGTCGATCAGGGCGCCCTGCGCGCGAACGATATCGGACAGGTCGTCAACCGTCCGGATCAGATGGGCGATGCGTTCTTCGAGGTCTTCGATACGGGACATGCCTTATGATGCGCCTGCGGAAAGGCAGGGTCAATCGGGAAGGGCGGCGTTACGGGCAGGCGCTGCTTGCCGCCGCGCCCCGGCTGGGCTAGACCACGCGCGGACAAACCGGGTGCGAGCATGAGCAAGACCAAGATCCGTCGTCCCAAGGCCGAAACGCCCAAGGGGTTCCGCGACTATTTCGGTGCCGAGGTGACGGCCCGCAAGGAGATGCTCGATCGCATCGCGCGGGTGTATCATCGCTATGGCTTCGACCCGCTTGAGACCTCGGCGGTCGAGACGGTCGAGGCTCTGGGCAAGTTCCTGCCCGATGTGGATCGCCCCAACGAGGGCGTCTTCGCATGGCAGGAGGATGACAAGGACTGGCTCGCGCTGCGCTATGACCTGACCGCGCCGCTGGCGCGTGTCGCGGCGCAGTATCGCAACGATCTGCCCTCGCCGTATCGGCGCTATGCGATGGGGCCCGTCTGGCGCAACGAGAAGCCAGGGCCGGGCCGTTTCCGCCAGTTCTATCAATGCGATGCGGATACGGTCGGGGCCTCGACCGTGGCTGCGGATGCCGAGATCTGCGCGATGCTGGCCGATGTGTTCGAAGATCTGGGTCTGGGCGGCGATTTTGTCGTACGCATCAACAACCGCAAGGTGCTGAACGGGGTGATGGAGGCCGCGGGCGTTCTGGACCCCGAGGATCCGTCGAAATTCGAGGCTGAGCGCGGGATCGTGCTGCGCGCCATCGACAAGCTCGACCGGCTGGGCGAGGACGGCGTGCGCGCCCTGTTAGGGGCCGGGCGCAAGGACGAGTCGGGCGATTTCACCAAGGGCGCGGGGCTGCCGGACAGCTCGGCCGATGTCGTGCTGGCCTTCACCGCCGCGCGGCGCGATACCGGGGCCGAGACCTGCGCCGAGCTGCGGCGTCTGGTGGGCGAGTCGAAGATCGGCGCGGAAGGCGTTGACGAACTTGAGGAAATGGCCGCGTTGCTCGCCGCGCAGGGCTATGGCTCGGACCGGGTGGTCATCGACCCGTCGGTCGTGCGGGGGCTTGGCTATTATACCGGGCCGGTTTTCGAGGCCGAACTGACCTTCGAGATCCTCGACGAGAAGGGCCGCAAGCGCCAGTTCGGCTCGGTCGCGGGGGGCGGGCGCTATGACGACCTCGTCAAGCGGTTCACCGGGCAGGCTGTGCCCGCGACGGGGGTCAGCATCGGCGTCGACCGGCTGCTGGCCGCGCTGACCGCCAAAGGACGGACGGAAACCGGCAGCACCGGCCCGGTCGTCGTGACCGTGATGGACCGCGCGCGGATGGCCGATTACCAGAAGATGGTGGGCGAGCTGCGCCGCGCGGGGATCCGGGCCGAGGTCTATCTGGGCAACCCCAAGAACTTCGGTAACCAGTTGAAATACGCCGATAAACGCGGATCGCCGGTCGCCATCATCCAAGGGTCGGACGAAGCCGAGCGCGGCGTCGTGCAGATCAAGGATCTGGTGCTGGGCGCCAAGATCGCCGAGAGCGCAACGCTTGAGGAATGGAAAGACCGCCCGGCGCAGGTCGAGGTCCCGGTGACCGATCTGGTGGCGACGGTGAAGGACATGCTGGGCAAGGATAGCCTGTGATGCGTATCGCCACGCCCGCCGCACGCGCCGAGGGCCAGCGCCTGTTCGGGGCGTTCCAGACCTGGGGCGCCGCGCCGGTCGAGGCCGCGGTTCTGCAGCCCGCCGAGACGCTTCTGGACCTTTATGGCGAGGATATTCGCGCGCGCGCCTATGTCACGCAGGATCCGGTTCAGGGCGAGATGATGCTGCGCCCGGATTTCACCGTGCCGGTGGTGCAGGCGCATATGGCGGGCGGCGCGGAGCCCGCGCGTTATTGCTATCTGGGTGAGGTTTTCCGCAAACAGGAATACGGCGCTGAGCGCGCCAGCGAATACCTGCAGGTGGGCTACGAGGTTTTCGACCGCGAGCAACCGCTGAGGGCCGATGCCGAGGTTTTCGCGCTGTTTTCGCGGATGCTGGCGGGCAAGGGGCTGAGGGCATCGACCGGCGATATCGGCATTCTGATTGCTGCGGTCCGTGGCCTGCCCACGAGCGAAACGCGCAAATCCGCGCTGATGCGTCATCTGTGGCGTCCGGGCCGGTTTCGGGCGCTGCTCGAACGCTTCGCCGGTCGCGCGCCGTTGCCCAAAGGACGCGCGGCGTTGCTGGAGCGCTTGCAGTCCGGCGATCCCATCGAAAGCACGGCGCCGCAGATCGGCCTGCGTTCGCGCGCGGAAATCGAGACCCGGCTGATGCGGCTGGCCGAGGATTCCGCAACGCCCGCCATTCCCGGCGATGTGGTCGACGCACTCGAGGCTCTTCTGGCCGTGGCCGACAAGGCGCCCGCTGCGCTTGCGGCGATGCAAGAGATTGCGCAGGTAATGCCGTGGATCGCGCCCTCGCTCGACACGTTCGAGCAGCGGCTGACGGTGCTGGCGGCGCATGGCGTCGATGCCGATGCGCTGGATTTCGAAGCCTCTTACGGGCGCACGACGCTGGAATATTACGACGGCTTCGTCTTCGGCTTTTTCGCCGAGGCGCGGCCGGACCTGCCGCCGGTCGCCTCGGGCGGGCGCTATGATGCGCTGACGGCGGTACTGGGACAGGGCCGGTCGATCCCGGCGGTGGGCGGCGTGATCCGGCCTGCCTTGCTGGTGGAACTGGAGGGCGGGCAATGAGCGTGAAGATCGGCGTGCCCTCGAAGGGCCGGTTGATGGAGAAGACCTTCGACTGGTTCGCAGAGCGCGGCATCACCATGAAGCGCACGGGCGCAGAACGGGAATATTCCGGCGCGGTCGAAGGGATCGAGGGGGTGGATCTTGTCCTGCTTTCGGCCAGCGAGATCCCCCGCGAATTGGCGGCGGGTCGCATCCATATGGGCGTGACCGGGACCGATCTGGTGCGCGAGAAGTTGGGCAACTGGAACAGCGTGGTCGAGGTCGTGGCGGAAATGGGCTTCGGCCATGCCGACCTGATCATCGCGGTGCCCGATTGCTGGGTCGATGTCGAGACGCTGGACGATCTCGACGCCGCCGCTGCGGCGTTCCGGGCCGATCATGGTTTCCGGTTGCGGATCGCCACGAAATACCACCGGCTGGTGCGCGAGCATCTGCGCGCGCATGGGGTGGCGGATTATCAGCTGGTCGACAGCCAGGGCGCGACCGAGGGCACGATCCGCAACCTGACCGCCGAGGCGGTGGCAGACATCACCTCGACCGGCGAGACGCTGCGCGCCAACCATCTGAAGATCCTCGACGGCGCGCCGGTGCTATGTAGTCAGGCGACGCTGTTCGCCTCGCGCTCGGCCCTTTGCGAGGGCGCCGATGCCGAAGCCCTGACAGCGCTGAGGGCGCGGTTGGCATGAGCGAGAAGATCGAAGGCATCGAGGCCGTCCGCGCCATCGTCTGGGATTTCGACGGCGTGCTGAACCGCGCGGGTCAACGCGAGGGCGATGGGATGTTTCCCTGGCAGCGCAAGGTCGGCGAAGAGCTGGGCATCGATGCGCGCTCCATGGGGCAGGCGGTTTTCGGGCGTGACAAGGCGGCCCTGTTCGAGGGGCGCGAGGATGTGCTGGACCGGCTGGCCGAGTGGGGCGCCGAGACGGGGGCCGAGTTCGACCCCGAGGATGTGCTGGAAATCTGGTTCGAGACCGATCACGACCCCGATCCCGAGCTGGAGCGGCTGCTGCCCCTGTTGACGCAGGCCGGGATCGCGCAGGTGATCCTGACCAATAACGAGGCCCGCCGCACGCGCTGGATCATGCACGAGGCGGGTTGGGCCGGGCAAGTGGATGCGGTGTTCGCATCGGGCGAGATCGGGGCGATGAAGCCGTCGGTGGCTGCCTTTGCGCATGTCGAGCAGGCACTCGACATGCCGGCGCACGAGATCCTGTTGATCGACGACACCCCGGCCAATGTGGCGGCGGCGGAAAAGCGCGGTTGGCTGGGCTGGGATTACGAGCCCGATGGCGCGATGGCCTTGGTGCAGGCGTTGATGCCGCTGCTGGTTCGCTCGCAGGACTGAGTCCCACGGAACGGGTGAGCGGTTTCGCCCTCGGACAAGAGGCCTCCGGCCTCTGGCCCTCGCGCGACCGGGCGCGCCGCCGGGGTGGCGGCGCGCGGCACTTGAAACCTGTCTTGTCGAAGATCTGACCCGTGAGGCGGTGTTAATCCGCCAGCGCCAGAAGCTGACGGTTGGTGATCGTGCCTTCCTCGCTCACCAGGCTTGCGACCTGGCTGTTGGAGAGCAGGTCGCGCAGATCGACCTCGCGTCCGTTGACGAAGGCGCGGCGCGACACCAGCCGGATGCCATGGCTGTAATCGGCATATTGCGCGCCATGCACGGTGCTGAGCGGCTGGATCGCCCGACCGTTGCGCTGGTGCCAGCCATAAATCGCCACCTGTCCGGGCCGCGATTGCAGGCGGTTGGTCAGCACGAGGTCCTTCTTGTGCCCCGAAACAAGCTGGCCCAGACGCGCACCGGCTTGCTGAAGCTGGCCCTGCACGGTGCTGTTGTGGCGCAGGAAATAGCCGGTCGTGACCATGGCCGAGGTCGGATCCATCGGGCGCGGGCTCAGATGCACCTGCGCCTGACGGTAGATCTCGTCGACCATGCGGGTCGTGGGCAGGACCATGTCGAAACGCTCGGCGATGCGCATGGCGGCGGGCAGGCCCAGCGGCACGCGGACGAAATCGCGGTTTGACCCGACGGCGAGATAATCGGGCGTCACGCAGATGGTGATCCGCGTCGGGCGGCCCTGCGCATCTGTGCCGTCGAAGCTGACAGGGACCAGATTGCGCAGGAAATCGGGCATGTTGCCGCGCAGCACTTCGGCAGTGATCGCGTTGTCACGCTCGCGCCCGCCCGAGGATGTCAGGTGAGAGATCACCGTGCTGCCCGCCTCGGCGCCGCGCGGACGCGACGGCATCGCGCGGGTCATGCGGCTGGAGCATTGGTCATCGCTGCGGCCCGAAAGCGCGGGAATTTCGATCGCGGCGGGCGCTGCGGTGACACTCCGGCTGTCCGACAGGCTGGCCAGAACGACGGGAGCGTCGTTGCTCGGGGCCTCGGCCACGGCGCGTTCGATGCGCGGGCGGCGCTGTGGCGCGGGTGACGATAGCGGGGCGCCGCGGTTCTCAAAGGTTTCCTCGGCGGTCGTGTCGGCCTCGGCCAGCTGAACCGGTTCGTCCAGCGCGGTATCGGCAGGCTCAGCGTCAGGAACGGCTGCGGTCACGACCGGACGGGCGCGCGGCATCAGCGATGCCCGCAGCGCCTGCGTTTCGGCGCGGGCGATGAAGGCGGCGTCGGGCATCGTGGGTTCGGTCGTGGCCTCGGACCCGCTTTCGGCCTCGGTGTCGAGGACGAAAAGCCCTTGCCCGGGCGAGGACACCAGAGAGCCGGGCGCGCGGCGCCCGCCGACAAGGCTGCCCAGATCGGTTTCATGCGGGTCGCGCAGGGTGGCGATCCGGGCGATTTCCTGCGGATCATAGCTGGCGAGCGTGACCACCGCTTGCGGCGCATCGCCGGCGATGTCCGGAATAGTCCGGGTCGCCGTGGCGGGGGCCCGCGAACGGTCTTGCATCGGCCGCGCGACCATTACTGACCGGCTGTCGAAATCCTGCGAGGCTGCGGGGGGCAGCGTGTCGGGCAGGGCGCTGTACCAGATTTGCGGCGCGGTGGTGTCGGGCAGCAGGGCAGCGGGCGCGGTGCCGCCCAGCGACGCGACCGCCGGCATGGGCCGGGTCGTCGGCGCGGCTGTCACCGGCTCGTCCGTCGCGCGCATCATACGTTGCGCAAGGGCGTCGCCCGCCGGTGTATCGCCCGGATTGTCCAGCATCATCTGCGCGCTGATCGCAATCAGCGTCAGAGCGCCAAGCCCCGTAGCCACCAGTGAAAGCCGCCCCGCAACCGCGGAGATGCGTGCCTTTGCGGCGCGCGTTTCGTTCATGTCCCTCGTCATGGCAGTTGCTCTACCGGCCAAAAGGATAACCGGCAATGAACAGCAAACGAAGGCAAAACTTGGTCGGCCATGTTTCGCCGACCGGAAAGCGCCGACGGGCCAAGCTGACAAGGGCGCGGCGGCCCTGTTTCGGGCGGCTGTCGGGGGAATTTATCCACAGGTCAATCGCTTAGGCTGCGAGCCCACGGTGGGGAGCTCAGGCCGGTGGCGAAACGCGAAGGGGACCTCTCGGGGACCGGCGACCGGGTGTTCCGCAAGGGGGCAATGCTGCAAAGCAGCGAAAGCGCCGTCCACAGAGGCCCCGCACCCCGCGTCCCGCCGAATCAGAGCGGACGCGTCAAAGCTGGGTGCGCTTGAAGATGATCTCGGGCAGAAGGCGGATGATGGTCATCACCATGCGCCAGATCCGCCGCACATAGATCACGTCGCGCTTATGGGCCTGTGCCTGCCAGATGGCCTCGGCCACTTCCTCGGGCAGGGCCGTCAGGCGGGGATTGAGGTCCATGCCTTCGGTCATCTTGGTGGCGACGAAACCCGGTTTCACGGTGATGACCTGCACGCCGGTTTTCGCCAGCCGATTGCGCAGGCCGGACAGGAACGCGGTGAAGCCCGCCTTGGCCGAGCCGTAGACATAGTTCGACGCGCGCCCCCGGTCGCCTGCCACCGACGATATGCCGATCAGTACGCCGTGGTCGCGCGCCTGCATCTTCTGCGCCAGCGCACCCAGGATCAGCGCAGGCCCTTCGTAATTCGCGCGCATCACCTTTGCGGCGGCAGCGGGGTCGATCTGGCTTTCATTCTGGTCGCCCATCGCGCCGATCGCGCAGATCACGCTGTCGGGCAGATGCGGCAGGCCGTTGATGAAATCCGCGAAGCTGTCGATATCGAGCGCGTCGAAGGCGTGACAGGTTACGATCCGGCCATGGCGCAGCCGCAGGTCCTGCGCGTCGGCCTCCAGCGTGTCGGGGTCACGGGCGGCGAGCATCAGGTCGTAGCCTTCGCGTGCGTAACGATGGGCGCAGGCGCGGGCCATATCCGAGGTGGCGCCGAGGATCAGCAGGGTCGGGGTCATGTGTCGAGCCTTTCGCTCTGGGCCGAGGCGAACGCGGCGGCAAGGCCGCTGTCGCGGCGCATCGCCGCGAAATCCGCCCATCGGGGGTCGGTGCGGCGCAGGGTCTGCGCCGAGATACGGCTGTCCTTGGCCAGATAGAACCGTCCGCCGTGATCGGCGGTGATCGCGTCGAGCCGGGGCATCAGGTCGAGCGACCGGCGGTTGACGGGAAAGTCGAGCGCCAGCGTATAGCCCTCCATCGGAAAGCTGAGGCGGCTGTCCTGCGGCCCGAAACGCTTGAGCACGGCAAGGAACGAGCCCGCGCTGCTGTCGCTGATCGCCCGCAGGATGGCGCGCAGGCCCTCGGCGCGGCTTTCCAGCGGCACCACGCATTGAAACTGCATGAAACCGCGCCGCCCATAGATCCGGTTCCAGTCGCGGATCGCGTCGAGCGGGTAGAAGAACGGCTCCCACCCGGTCAGCCCGGTGCCTGCCGACAGCCGTCCCTTGGTCCAGTAAAGCTGGTTGAAGGCCCGGATCGACCACGGGTTCAGCGCGAATCCGGGGAAATCGACCGGCACGCGCGGCGACAGATGCCCGCGTGCGGCAAAGGGTTTCGCGCGCTTCTCGGGCGGCAATTCGGCCAGCGTGGCATGTTCGCCATTCATCACCAGCGACCGGCCCATGGCCGAGCCGGTGGCGGCGCAGTCGATCCAGGCCATCGAATAGGTGGCGGAATAGGTCCGCTCGAACGCGTCGAGCGCGGCGTCGAGATCGGGCGCGGCGATGGTGGTCTGACGGATCCAGCCGCTTTCCACCCGCTTCAGCCGGATCGCCGCGCGCAGGATGATCCCGGTCAGCCCCATTCCGCCAAGCGTCCAGTGGAACAGATCGGCATTCTCGTCGCGCGAGCAGCGGGTCACGCGGCCATCGGGGCCCATCAGGTCGAACCAATCGACGAAGGTGCCGAACGAGCCCTCGGAATGGTGGTTCTTGCCATGCACGTCCGAGGCAATCGCGCCGCCGAGCGAGACGAACTGCGTCCCCGGCGTCACCGACAGGAACCAGCCGCGCGGCAGGAAAGACGACAGGATGTCTTTGAGCGTGACGCCCGCCTCGGCCACCAATTGGCCGGTTGTTTCGTCAAAGGCGATCATATGCGTCAGATGGCGGGTCGAAATCGCATGCGGCCCGATCGCCGCATCGCCATATGCGCGCCCCATGCCGCGCGCGATCACGGGGCCATTACCCAGTAAGGCCGCGATCTCGGCCATGCTGCGCGGTGTGCTCAGCTTTCCCTCGACGCGGGGATAGCGTCCCCAGCCCGACAGTTTCATCAAACCCCCTCGGCCACGCGCGCGTTAAAGACAAAGCGCTTGTCGAGCCGGTATTTCACAACATAGCCCACGGCGAGGCCCAGCACCGCGCCGATCTCGCGCGCTTCATGCGTGCCGGCGGCCAGCCAGAAGGCGGTCTCGGTGCCCCAGAAGATCGCGGTCGTGACCAGCCCCATCACCGTATAGAGCCCGAATTTGC
Organism: Rhodobacter sp. NTK016B; assembly: GCF_017303295.1. Lineage (GTDB taxonomy): Bacteria > Pseudomonadota > Alphaproteobacteria > Rhodobacterales > Rhodobacteraceae > Pararhodobacter. The sequence continues at coordinate 178,994 of NZ_JAFKOK010000004.1, forward strand.
GCGAATGGGCGCGCATTCCGGTTTCGGTGTCGGCGAATATCCAGCGCTTGTCGAGCACGTATTTCACCACGAGCCCCAGCCCCGTCCCGGCAAAGACCGCCAGCGCGAACAACACTGGCCCGTCGCCCATCCGCAGCACCAGCCGCTGCGCACCCAGATTGGCCAGCGTGGCGATCACCGCGAACGCGCTATAGCGCCACAACAAGGTCCAGCCGGTCGCGCTCATAGCACCTTGGCCGCGATGAAAAGCGCCGCGATCAGCGCGACGATGGTCAGGCTGACGCGGTCCCGCGCGGCAAAGACGGTCGGGTCGTCATCCATCTTGCCCCGGCTTGCCACCAGAACCATGCGCGAGATCCAGTAGAGCAGCGACAGACAGGCGGCCCACAGCAGGACCGGGTGGCTGTAGAGCACCAACACTTCGGGTTCATTGAGATAGAGCATCAGCACCAGCACCGCGACGAAGCCCGACGCGGTGGCCATCTGCGTGACCAGCGGCAGGTCGGACACCCGGTAGCCGCGCCCCGCCGCCTCGTCGAGGCCGCGCTGGCTCATATCGACCAGCTCGGCCTGCCGTTTGACGGCGGCCAGCGCAAAGAACAGGAAGGCGGAAAACGCCAGAAGCCAGACCGACAGGCTGATCCCGGCGGCGGCCCCGCCCGCGATCACGCGCATCGTGTAAAGGCTGGCCAGCGCGCAGATATCGATGATCGGACGGCGCTTGAGCCAGAGCGAATAGGCCACCGTCAGCGCGTAATATCCCGCCAGCACCAACAGGAAGACGGGCGGCAGAAGCAATCCCACCAATATCCCCGCCAGCAGCAGAACGGGGATCAGCATCATGCCCGTTTTCAGAGGCAATGTTCCGGCGGCGAGCGGCCTCAGCCGCTTGCGCGGATGCGCGCGGTCCGAGGCGATGTCGAGCAGGTCGTTGAGCAGATAGACCGACGAGGCCACAAGGCTGAACGCCACGAAGGCCAGCGCGCCCATGAAGACGGCCATCAGGTTGAAATCATGCGCCGCCACCATCGGGAAGAAGATCAGCATGTTCTTCAGCCATTGATGCGGACGCACCGCGCGCAGAGCAGCGGGGAAGATCGGCACGGGTGGCGACAGATGGCGCGTATTGGCATGCAGGCCCTGCACCTGCGCGCGTAGGGCAGCGGGCGCGCCCACGGTCATCGCGCCACCGGCTTCTTTCCAGACCGCCATATCGGCCGGGGAATCGCCCGCATAGACGTATCCGCCCGCACCGTAGCGCGCGCGCAGCCACGCCGCTTTTGCCGGACCTTTGAGATTGGTTGCCCCGTCCGAGGCATGAACCTCGTCGAACAGATCGAGATGGTCGGCAATCGCCTGCGCGATCCGGCTGTCGGCCGCCGTGACCAGCGCCACGCGTCCGCCCGTCTTGCGCCAGTGCCGGATTTCCGCGAGCACCTCGGGATCATAGGGCAGGGTGGCCGGATCGGGCAGCGCCATCGATGCCAGCTCGGCCTTCAACGCGGCCTTGCCGCGCGACAGGCCGCGAAGCGCGACCCACGGCGTGCGCCAGTCCTTTGCCATCGCCGCCCAGAAGGATTCGTAGAGCATGTCCGAGCGCACCAGCGTCCCGTCCAGATCCACCGCCAGAACGCGCTCTGTGGCAGGACGGGTATCGGCCAATTGATCCATCTCGTACGTCCCTGCGCGCCAGTCTGATTGTCGTGTCCCGGAAAATGCCATGCGGGGCAATTGGGACGCAAGAGGGGCAGACCTGCGCCGATCACAGGGCCGAGCCGCGCAACGGCCCGGTTTGCCAGTGTTGAGTGCCCTCGAATGCCAAGCCCGGGCCGATCAGATCCGGCTTAGGTCAGCTCTTTCGACAAAGCAACCCAAGCGGTCATGCGGGCCTCGCGGTGAAGGGGTCTGGCGTCGCAGCGTCCGACGAGACATCCTGTCAGCCGCGTGACGCTCACCGCCCTTTGTGTCGCGCGCGCCTGAACCACGATTTGAGCAGACAGATTGCCAAAACCTCTCGACCGATTTGGCCTTAAGGCATTGCTGGGGTATCTTGGGGCTTCTGCAATACGCGCATCCCGGTCTGGCAATCGGGCTACAGGACGAGAGTTTCCCCGCAGGCCGGCAATTCCTGCATTTCTTCGCCCTCAGCCTGACCGGATTGGTTTTCGTCGCGGGCTATCTGCGCCGATGGCGGGCGACGCCGCATACCTCGGCCACCATGTATGCCGTGTTGGCTTGTCTCTGCTTCATCGAGGTGATGGATTTCGGCGCCTTCGGCGGGGGAGCGATGGCGGTGCCGATCATGCTGACCGAGTTCGCGCTCTATCTCGCGCTGTCGGTCTATCTGCGGTTTTCCCCGGCGGCGCAGGACGCATTCCCGGCCCGGCTATGACACGCGTCGCGGGGAAGGAAATGGTGCCGGCACCAGGAATCGAACCCGGGACCTGATGATTACAAATCAACTGCTCTACCAGCTGAGCTATACCGGCGCTGCGTCCTGATAGCGACATTCCCGCGGCTCGACAAGAACCCAACGCGGTGATCGCCGGGCCTGCGCTCTTGCCTCGCAACCGGGCAGCGCGCTAGATGCCTGCATGGAAATCGCTTTTCACCTCGGCGCGCATTGCACCGACCGCGATGCGCTCGTGCAATGCCTGATGCGCAACCGTGCGACCCTGCTCGAACAGGGGATCGCCGTGCCCGGGCCGGGACGGTACCGTCAGCAATTGCGCCAGATCGGCTTCGACATGCGCGAGCGCGAGACCTCGGCGGAAACGCAGGAGATCCTGCTCGACGGTATCCTTGATGAGGACGAGATCGACCGCGTGGTCTTCTCGTCCGAGAACCAGCTGTCGATGCCGCCCTGGGTGGTGAATGACGGCCAGCTTTACCATGCCGCCGCCGACCGCGCGGCGATGATCCGGCATATCTTCCCCGAGGCGCGGCTGGAATTCTACCTCGCGATTCGCAATCCGGCGACATTGTTGCCCGCTCTGGCGGCGGGCGATTCGAGCGGCGCACTCGCCCGACGGCTGTCCGAGGCCGATGCGGACCTCCTGCGCTGGTCCGAAATGCTCGCCCGCCTGACCGAAGCGGTGCCCGACGTGCCGGTGACGGTCTGGTGCGATGAAGATACACCGCTTCTATGGCCCGAAATCCTGCGCGCGGTGGCGGGCCATGCGCCCGAAACGGTGCTCGATGGCTGGCTTGCGTGGTACTGGGAACTGGTGACGCCCAAGACCCATGCCGCGATGCGCCGCTGGTTCGAGCGTAATCCCCCCGCCGACGATGCCGCGCGCCGCAAGATGCTGGGCGTTCTGCTCAGCCGCTTCGTGCGGCCCGAAGCGGTCGCCTCCGATCCGCTGATCCCCGGCTGGACCGAGGACACGGTCGACCGGCTGAGCGAGATCTACGAGGCCGATCTCGACCTCGTGGCGTCGATCCCCGGCGTGACCCTGCTCGAACCCTGAGGTTATGAAACCCGGGATTACGGGGCAGGGGCCGCCGGAAAGCCGCGCTTACTGCATGCCGAGCGCTGCCTTGTAGAGATCCAGCACCGCTTCTTCTTCGGCGATTTCGTCGGGCTTCTTCTTGCGCAGCGCGATGATTTTGCGCAGCGCCTTGGTGTCGTAGCCGCGGCCCTTGGCTTCGGCCATCACTTCCTTCTGCTGGTCGGTGATGTCCTTTTTCTCGGCCTCGAGATGCTCGTAGCGTTCGACGAAGCTGCGCAGCTCGTCGGCGGTGACGTCATAGGCGGTGTCGGTGCTGCTCATATTCCGGCCTCTTTCTGGTGCTGGTTCAGATTTCCGTTCCTAGCGGCGCGCGCCGGACGGGGCAAGGCGCTTGCCGCGCGCGCAAGCAGGGGCTAGACCGCACCCGACCAAAACGGAGACCACCGATGACGACGGGCGAACTCTTGATCTGGGGCGGCGCGGGCGTGACGCTTCTGGGCGTGGCGGGCCTCGTGGCCTGCGTGATCTGGGTGCTGCGCCTGCGCCGCAAGGGGCTGGACGATGCCGGGCTGCGCCGGGGGTTGAAGACGGGCGTGATGTGGAACATGTCGGCGCTGTTCGTGTCGGTGATCGGCCTGATGATGGTCATCATGGGCATAGCCTTCGCCTGAGCCCGCGTAGCACCCGCCCGCGCGCGTCCGACGGAGCACATCCCGGCCCGCACAGGCTCGGCGCATCTTTGATCTATAAATATCCTCGGGGGTGAATTGGCCGCAGGCCAAGAGGGGGCCGACAGCCCCCTGCACCCCTATCAGCCCAGCGGCGCGGTCAGGTCCCTGAGCGCGGCGAGCGGGTCGTCCTGACCCCAGATCTCGGCACCGATGGCGAAGAAATCGGTGACCGGGGCCAGCGCTTCGACCAGATCGCGTGTCAGCGCGCCTTCGGCCACGACCGGCACTTCGATCATTTCCGACCACCAGCCGAACAGCTCGGCCTCGGCGCGCAGGCCGGTGCCCAGCCCGGTTTCGCCCACCGGACCGAAGCTGACGTAATCCGCACCCGCTTCGGCGGCACTCATCCCGTCATGGCGCGAGGCGCCGCAGGCGGCACCGATGATCGCGTCATTGCCCAGCGTCTTGCGCAGCTTGCGCAGATCGCGCGCGCCTTCGGGCAGATGCACGCCGTCCAGTCCCAGCCGTTCGGCCAGCACCGCATGGCGGTCGATGACCAGCGGGATGTCGCGGGCATGGGCCAGTTCGCGCAGCTGATCGGCTGCGCGCGCGATGTTGTCCTCGTCGCCCGAGGCCATCGACAGCCGCAGGCAGGCCACCTCGATCCCGTCGCAGACCCGCGCGAGCACGGGCGCGAAGTCCTCGGCGTCGAAGGCGGGCGGCGTCACCAGATAGATCTGCGGGCGGTCTTTGGCGTCTTGCGTGTCGGACATGCTGGTCTCTGCGGATACCTTCAACGAATTGGCGCCCTGTCTAGACTTACCAGACAGGGCGCGCAATGCGTCTTGAGTGGGGGACCGGCTCAGTTCCCGGCGCTGGTCATCTTGCGATGGTCGAGCACCTTTTCCAGCCAGCCGATCTGCATCTCGGGGACCGAGGACAGCAGCAGGTCGGTGTAATCGTCGAAGGGCGGCGTCAGCACCTCGCTCTTGGTGCCGTAGCGCTGCACGCGGCCCTGATACATCACCGCGATGGAATCGGCGATGGCCCGGACCGTCGCGATGTCATGGGTGATGAACAGATAGGCCACGCCCTCGCGCTTCTGCAGGTCCAGAAGCAGCTTCAGGATGCCATCGGCCACCAGCGGATCGAGCGCCGAGGTCACCTCGTCGCAGATGATCAGCTTGGGATTGGCCGCCAGCGCGCGGGCGATACAGACGCGCTGCTTCTGCCCGCCCGACAATTCCGCCGGATAGCGGTCGGCAAAGCCCTGGCCCAGTTCGATGGCGTCGAGCAGATCCTGCACCCGTTCGTCGCGCTTGCGACCGCGCAGCCCGAAATAGAATTCGAGCGGCCGGCCGATGATCGTCGCCACCGTCTGACGCGGGTTCATCGCCACGTCGGCCATCTGGTAGATCATCTGCAACTGGCGCAGTTCCTCGCGCGAGCGTTGCTTCAACGACGGGGGCAAGGTGTTGCCGTCGAAGACAATCGAGCCTTCGCGTGGCGGCAGAAGCCCGGTGATGACCCGCGCCATCGTTGATTTGCCCGAGCCCGATTCGCCGACCAGCGCCAGTGTCTGGCCCGGATGCAGCTCGACCGAGACATTCGACAGCACGTCCTTGGCCATCGACCCATAGCGCGCCGAGACGCCTTCGACCCTGAGCAACGGCTCGGGCGTGGGCTTCTTTTCCTCGTGCTCGATCGAGCGGACCGAGATCAGCGCCTGGGTGTATTCCTCGCGCGGAGCTTCGATGATCTGCTGGACGGTGCCGTGTTCGACCATCTTTCCGTGCCGCAGCACCATGATCTCGTCCGAGACCTGCGCCACGACGGCAAGGTCGTGGGTGATATAGAGCGCAGCAACGCCGGTTTCGGCGATGGCGGTCTTGATCGCGGCCAGCACGTCGATCTGCGTGGTCACGTCGAGCGCGGTGGTCGGCTCGTCGAAGATCACGAGGTCCGGCTTCGGGCACAGCGCCAGCGCGGTCATCGCGCGCTGAAGCTGACCGCCCGAGACCTGGTGCGGATAGCGGTCGCCGAAATGCTCAGGGTCGGGCAGCGACAGGGTCCGAAACAGCTCAACGGCGCGTTTCTCGGCCTCGGCCTTGGACATCGAGCCGTGCTTGAGCGTGGCTTCGGTGACCTGTTCCATCAGCTTCTTGGCGGGGTTGAAGGCCGCCGCCGCCGATTGCGCGACATAGGTGACCTCCTTGCCGCGCAGACTGCGCAGAACGCCGGGGCTGGCCTTGCGGATCTCGCGACCGTTGAGCAGGATCTCGCCCCCGGCCAACCGGATGCCGCCGCGCCCATAGGACAGCGCCGACAGGCCGATCGTGGATTTGCCCGCACCGGATTCGCCGATCAGGCCCATGACCTTGCCGCGCTCAAGCTTGAGGGACACGTCATCGACGATGACGATGTCCTTGGGCTTTTCGCCGGGAGCATAGGCCGTGGCCTCGATCCGCAGGTTCTTGATCTCGAGCAGGATATCGTCGCTTTGATCAGACACCGCGGCCTCCTTTCAGGCTGGTGGTGCGATTGAGCGCCCAGTCGGCCACTAGGTTGACCGAAATCGACAGCGTCACGATCGCCACCGCCGGCACCAGCGCCGCTGGGATGCCGTAGACGATGCCTTCGCGGTTCTCTTTCACGATACCGCCCCAGTCCGCTGCCGGCGGCTGGATGCCGAGGCCGAGGAACGAAAGGGTCGAGATGAAGAGAATGGCGAAGATGAAGCGCAGGCCCAGCTCGGCCACCAGCGGCGACAGGGCATTGGGCAGGATCTCGCGGAAGATGACCCAGCGCTGGCCTTCGCCACGCAGGCGCGCGGCCTCGACGAAGTCCATGACATTGATGTCGACCGCGACGGCCCGCGAAAGGCGGAACACGCGTGTCGAATCCAGCAGCCCCATGACAAGGATCAGCACCGGCAGCGTGACCGGCATCACCGACAGCACCACAAGCGCGAAGATCAGCGTCGGGATCGACATGATCAGGTCGTTGAACCGCGACATGACCTGATCGATCCAGCCGCCATAGACGGCCGCCGTGAAGCCCAGGATCGCGCCGGTGCAGAACGACACCAGCGTCGCCATGGAGGCCACGAAGATCGTCGTGCGCCCGCCATAGATCATGCGGGTCAGCAGGTCGCGGCCCAGATTGTCGGTGCCCAGAAGGAACTGGTCCGACGCCGGTTCCCAGATATCTCCGACGATCTCGGACATGCCGTAAGGTGCGATCCAGGGAGCGAGGATGGCCGCGATGAAGAAAGCGGCCGTGATGGTGAGCCCAAGAAGGGCAGAAATGGGAATGCCCTTCATTTCGGATGCCTCAGACGGGGGTTGGACAGGATCGAGATGATGTCGGCCAACAGGTTAAGTCCGATATAGATGGTCGCGAAGATCAGGCCGCAAGCCTGCACCACGGGAACATCCCGCTTGGCGACATGGTCAACAAGGTATTGCCCCATGCCGGGATAGACGAAGACCACTTCGATCACCACGACGCCGACCACCAGATAGGCGAGGTTGATCATTACCACGTTGACGATGGGCGCGATGGCGTTGGGCATCGCGTGGCGGGCAATGATGGTGAAGCGGCGCAGGCCTTTCAGCTCGGCGGTCTCGATATAGGCCGATTGCATCACGTTCAGGATCGCCGCGCGGGTCATCCGCATCATGTGAGCCAGCACGACAAGCGTGAGCACCATGGCGGGCAGGGCGACGGCGTTGAGCTTCTCGAAGAAGGTCATGCCGCTGTTGATGTTCGAGACCGAGGGGAAGAGACCCCACTTCACCGAGAAGAAGTACATGATCACATAGCCCAGCAGGAATTCGGGCAGCGAGATCGAGGTGAGCGTGATGGCCGAGATCAGCTTGTCAGGCCAGCGGTCGCGGTAGCGGACGGCGAGAAGGCCCAGAAAGATTGCCAGCGGGACCGAGATGCAGGCCGCGACCGAGGCGAGGAACAGCGTGTTCTGAAGACGTCCGCTGATGGACGAGGCGATATCGCGGCCATTCGACAAAGCGGTGCCAAGATCGCCCTGGACGGCATTGAAAAGCCATTCGAAGTACCGGGTGAACGCGGGCTGATCCAGCCCAAGTTCGGCGCGAAGGTTTTGCAGGGCCTGTTCGGTGGCACCCTGGCCCAGGATCGCTTGGGCCACATCTCCGGGCAGGATCTGGGTTCCGACGAAGATCAGGACCGATGCCGCAAGGAGGAGAAGGAGACCCAGCGCGAGGCGCTGGATCACCAGTGTCAGGACGGGATGCATCAGCCTTATTCAGCCGACCACATCAGGACGGGGGCGAGACCGTCCATCAATTCCAGATTCGGGTTGGTGACCCAGCCCGTGATCTGGTCGTTATGGGCGTCGATGAAGTCGTTGAACATCGGGCAGATCAGACCGCCCTCGTCACGCACCATCATGCCCATTTCGCTGTAGATCGCCTTGCGGCGCGTCTGATCCAGCTCGCCGCGGGCTTCCAGCAGCAGCTCGTCGAAATGGTCGTTGAAGAAGCGCGTGTCGTTCCAGTCGGCGGTCGACAGATAGGCCGTCGAATACATCTGGTCCTGCACCGGACGCCCGCCCCAATACGAGGCGCAGAAGGGCTGTACGTTCCAGGTTTCCGACCAATAGCCATCGCCCGGTTCACGGATGATGTTGATGTCGATCCCGGCAGCGGAGGCGCTTTCCTTGAACAGCTGGGCTGCGTCGACCGCACCCGGGAAGGCCACGTCCGAGACGCGCAGGTCGATCGGACCCGAATGGCCCGAACGCTCGTAGTGGAAGCGCGCCTGATCGGGATCGTATTCACGCTGCGGGATCGTGTCGTCGAACAGCGGGTACGAGGCGTTGATCGGCATGTCGTTGCCCACCGAGCCATAGCCGCGCAGGATCCGGTCGACCATGTCCTGACGGTTGATGCCCAGCTTCAGCGCCATGCGCAGGTCGTTGTTGTCGAAGGGCGCGGTGTTGCAATGCATGATGAACACGTAATGCCCGCGACCGGCGGTCGATTCCACGCTCACGCCCGGGGCGCGCGACAGCAGACCCGCGACGCGCGGTTCGACCCGGTTGATCAGCTGAACCTGACCCGATTGCAGCGCCGAGTTGCGCGCGGTCGCGTCGTTGATGACCAGCATCTCGATCGAGTTGAAATGGCCCGCGCCGTCATCCCAGTAATTTTCGAACTTCTCGAGCACATGGCGCACGCCCGGCTCGTTCTCGACCCATTTGTAGGCGCCCGCGAAGATACCTGACGTGGCATCGTCCATGCCGCCATTGGGCTGGATCATCAGGTGATAATCGGCCAGCAGGTAGGGAAGGTCGGCATTCGGGCCATCGGTGGTCAGCACCAGCGTGTCGCCGTCGACCGAGATGTCGGAAATGCCGCGCATGATGCCCAGCGCGCCCGACTGGCTTTCCTCGTTCGAGTGGCGGCGCAGGGTCTGGGCGACGTCCTCGGCGGTGACGGTCTGGCCGTTATGGAATTCCACGCCCGAGCGGATCTTGAAGCTCCAGGTCGTGGCGTCGGGCGAGGCGCTCCATTCCTCGGCGATGCGGCCCTGCAGGCTGCCGTCGGGCAGGATGTTGACCATCGGCTCGCCCGAAACCTTCAGGTAGATGAAGGGCACCTGGCTGGCGGCCAGCGCCGGGTCCAGAGAGTTGGTGCTTTCGCCGCCCTGCAGGCCCATCACAAGGTTCCCGCCCTGACGCGGGCCCTGAGCCAGCACAGCCTTCGACAGTAGGCCGGTCGCGGCGGTGCTGGTCACGCCAAGTGCGGCGGCGCGGCCGAGAAAGGCCCGACGGTCCAGCTTGCCGCGCGCAGCACGGGCCAGAAGGTAGCGAAATTCGTCGTTCATGGATGTCTCCCTGGATAGCCTTCTCGACGGAAGGTCATGGTTTCGGCGCTTCTCCAGCGTCCAATTTTTCTTGACTGTTGAATCAATAACAACTGGCTGGCTAATGAAGCAATCATTATGTTCGCCCTAACTGTAACAATCAGACATGCTTGCGGGCAACACGTGCATGAAAGTTTCTGTCGATAGTTTCACGGGGTTCTGAGCCGTCCTTGATGTGGACATTCAGGGCCGCGTCCAGAACAAGCGCGTCGGTTGTGCCGGTCTGCTGGGCCTCGACGCGGGTATCGACCGACCAGTCGCCCCGGCGGAAATGCTGAGTCCAGGTGATCTTGCAACACGCGCTGAGCGGATCGTCGGGGTGAATCGACCAGATCTCGACCATCGTGTCGCGGGTTATCAGGCCGTGATCGGGGTTCTCGGTCTCGCCGCTATCCGAGATCACGGTATAGGTCTCGACGCCGCTCACCACATCGATCTCGCGGGTCCGCGCATGGCGGCTTTCGCTCAACGCCTGCAGGCGTCCGGGCGGCGGGACCTCGGGCTCGCCGAAGGTCCAGCCGGGGGTTTTGCCGTCATGGACGGGCAGGCTCAGCGTGCCGCCTGTGAGCGAGAGCGCGGCGATTTCCGGCGACGGCCAGACGAAGGGCCAATAGGTATTCGACAGCGCCAGCCGCAGGCTGTGGCCCGGCGCGATTTCATAGGCCATCTGGTCGAGAACCAGCTCGACTTCGATCTCTTCGCCGGGCGTCAGCGGGGTCGGCGGATCGGTGCGGTGATGAAGGTTCAACAACCCATGGGCGATCCGGGTCGAAGATCCGTCCGGCGCCACATCGCAAAGCCGGGCGCAGACGAAGGCGAAAGGCTTGTCCGAGGAAAGGCGCAGCGACAGCGTCGCGGCGCCGAGCATCCGCAACCCGTCGGGCAGGGGCGTGTCGAAACAGACCGAATGCGCGTCGTCGTTGCGCTGATCGCCCGCCATCTCGCCATTGAGGCCCATCGGGAAGTACTCGCCCGCCATCGCCCCGAGCGTCTGCTTGGTGCAGATCGTGGCCTCGGGCGCGGGGCCGTCGCCCAGCGCGCCGCCCGCCGAGAGCGGCAGCGCGCGCCATGTCACATGCGGCGAGGGCAGGGTGTCGGCCACCCAGTAGCCCAGTTTTTCAGGGGCAGATGCGTCGGGCTTGGCCGAGGTCATCATGTAGGCGCGGTAATCGGGCCAGTCCTCGGCGCCGTTCTCGACCCCTTTGAGCCAGCGATCCCACCACGTCTTCATCTCGGTCAGGAAACCGATGCGCGGCGCAGGAACGGCGGTATGGGGGTACTGATGCACCCAGGGTCCGACAATGGCTTTGCCCATCGCGACATTCTCGACGATATGCGCGGGGGTGTTCATGTAATTGTCGGCCCAGCCGCCGATAGACAGCACCGCGGCGGTCATGCGGCTGTAATCTTCGCAGATCGAGCCGTGCTTCCAGTAATCGTCGCGCGCCTGATGGCTCGACCACAACTCGGACAGATGCGGCAGCGTTTCGATCCGCTGGCGCAGATCCGCGCGCCAGTCGGGACGCAAGAGCGGATCGGCGGGGCGCGAGGCATAGGACAGCATCAGCGTGCCCCAGCCGAAGTTTTCACCCAGCAGGCAACCGCCCTTGAAATGGATGTCGTCGGCGAAGCGGTCGACGGTCGAACAGACGCTGACCACGGCTTTCAGCGCGGGCGGCTGCAGGAAGGCGGTCTGCAGGCAATTGAAGCCGCCCCAGCTTTTGCCCATCATCCCGACATTGCCCGTACACCAGTCCTGTGCGGCGATCCACGCGATGACATCGCAGGCATCCTGCAGCTCGGTGGGTGAGTATTCGTCGTCGAACACGCCTTCGCTGTCGCCATTGCCGCGCAGATCCACGCGCAGGCAGGCATAGCCGCGGGCGGCCATCCACGGATGGATCGTCTCATCGCGCGGCAGCGTGTTGTCGCGCTTTCGGTACGGGATGTATTCAAGAATCGCGGGGACAGGGTCGCCTGACGCAGGGCGCCAGATCCGGGCCGAAAGCTTGGTGCCGTCGGGCAGGGGGATGGTCACGCCATCCGTGTCGATGATGTCCACACGTCTCTCCGATAATAGATCTGCCTGCGCGCAGGATGACCGCTTGTTATACATTTGTCCAACTGGCGAGCTCGACCGGGGCCCGCTCGGTGCCGATAGCCTGTGAGAGCGCACGCATCTTGGTCAAGAGGCCGCGCATCATGGCGCGTTCAAAGGCGCGGGATAAGCCGAATCTGTGATTCGCGTCGACCGGAACCGATTCGCGCCGGATGCGGATCGTTCGTAGCCGGGCCTCTCGCCTTGCCCGCGGCGCTGCGTTAGCGTGGCCCTTGTCTGAAACGGGGGCCTTGATGGACGATTTGCTGGACCGCGACGCGCTTGACCAATCGACCGCGCTCTCACGGCGCGAGGTGTCGGCCGAGGAACTGATGCGCGCGAGCTTGGCGCGGATCGAGGCCCGCAATCCCCGCGTGAATGCCATCGTCAGTCTTGCCGATCCCGAGGATCTGCTGGCGCAGGCTCGGCAGGCCGATGCCACGCCGCGCAAGGGCTGGATGCATGGCCTGCCCATGGCGGTGAAGGATCTAGCGAATGTCGCGGGCCTGCCCACCAGCATGGGCTCGACCATCCTTGCCGGGCAGGTCGCGCGCAGGGATGAGCTCATGGTCGCCCGGATGCGCGCGGCGGGGGCGCTGTTCATCGGCAAGACCAACACGCCTGAATTCGGGCTGGGCAGCCATACGTTCAACCCGGTCCACGGGGCGACGGGGAATGCGTGGGATCCGGCGCGCAGCGCCGGCGGCTCGTCGGGCGGTGCTGCGGTGGCGCTGGCCTGCCGGATGACGTCTATCGCCGACGGGTCGGACATGATGGGCAGCCTGCGCAACCCGGCGGGCTGGAACAATGTCTACGGGATGCGCCCAAGCTGGGGCCGCGTCCCGGATGACGCCGAGGGCGATACCTATCTGCATCCGTTGTCCACGAATGGCCCGATGGCGCGCAGCCCGCGCGATCTGGCGGCCTTGCTCGAGGTTCAGGCAGGCCCGGTGCCCGAACGCCCCTTCTGCCTGCCGCGCGAGAGCTTTCTTGACCGGATCGAGAGCGACCTGCGCGGGCGGCGCGTGGGCTGGCTGGGCGATTGGAGCGGCGCCTATCCGATGGAGGCGGGCGTACTGGACACCTGCGCGGCGGCGCTGCGGGTCTTTGAGACGCTGGGCGTCACGGTCGAGGCGATCGACGCGCCCTTCGACGCCAAGGCGCTGTGGCAAAGCTGGCTGCATCTGCGCGCCTTCGCCAATGCCGACCGTCTCGGCGCACTCTATGGTAACCCGGCCTGGCGCAAACAGCTCAAATCCACCGCGATCTGGGAGATCGAGACCGGGCAGACCCTGACGATGGCCGAGGTCAAGGCGGCCAGCCTGACCCGCTCGAGATGGTACGCCGCCGCTGCCCGTTTGTTCGAGGATTTCGACGCGCTGATCCTGCCCAGCGCTCAGGTCTGGCCCTTCGATCTGTCGCTGGAATACCCGACCGAGATCGCGGGCTGCCAGATGGACACCTATCACCGCTGGATGGAGGTGGTGATTCCCGCCTCGCTCATCGGGTTGCCGGCCTTGTGCGTGCCTGCGGGTTTCGGGGCGGCGGCGCTGCCGATGGGGTTGCAGCTGATCGGGCGCCATGGCGACGATCTGGGTCTGTTGCAACTCGCCCATGGGTGGCATCAGGCGGTGGAATGGACCGGACGGCAACCCGCGCTCACATTCGGTTAACCATATGTAAGGAGACCGATTTCATACGGCAGCTTTACCACAATTCGGTCAGAATCCCTTGTCAGGGTACAAGTTGACCGCAACCGGGAGCCGCCATGCTGTATGCCATCAGACGCTTTCTGTGCCGTGACAACGGTGCGGTTACGGTCGATTGGGTCGTGCTGACGGCGATTGCCGCGTCATTCGGCATTATGGTCTTCATCGCCCTCGGCTCGGGGCCGAACGATGTCGGGCAGACGATGCAAACCCATTTGGAAAACGCCTCGGTCGCGCAGTTGCCCGAACTCGGCTATTCGCAATAAGGTCCTGACAGACGCCGGTAACGCACGCAGGCCGCGTTCAGGCGACCACCTTCCAATGCACCGCGAAGCCCGGTTCGAACACCGTCACTGGCCCGGCGCCCGTATCGATCTTGGCGGGGAAGCGCACGGGATCGGTTTGTTTTTCCAGCGTCAGGGTGCCGCTGTTGCGGGCCAATCCGTAATAATCCGCCCCGAAATGCGAGGTGAAGGCTTCAAGCCGGTCCAGCACGCCCGCGCGCTCGAATATCTCGGCCAGCAGCGGCATCGTGTTGGTCGCGGTGAAGCAGCCCGCCGCGCAGCATTCGCATTCCTTGCGGTCATCGCTGTGAGGCGCCGAGTCGGTGCCCAGAAAGAACCGCGCATCGCCCGAGGTCGCAGCCTCGACCAGCGCCTGGCGATGCAGCTCGCGCTTGGCAACCGGCAGGCAGAAATAATGCGGCCGCATCCCGCCCACGAGCAGGCTGTTGCGGTTGATGATCAGGTGATGCGTGGTGATCGTCGCGGCAAGATCCGTGTCATGGGCGCGCACATAGTCGACCGCATCCTTGGTCGTCACATGCTCCATGATCACGCGAAGGCCCGGATGGGCGCGGCGGATCGGGTCCAGAACGGTGTCGATGAACACGGCTTCACGGTCGAAAATGTCGATCTCGGGATCCGTGACCTCACCATGCAGGCAAAGCGGCACGCCCGCTTTCGCCATCGCCTCGAAAACCGGGGCGACCTTGGCAAAGTCGCGCACGCCCGAGGCTGAATTCGTGGTGGCCCCCGCCGGGTACAGCTTGACCGCCTTGACGATGCCCGCCTTGTGCGCGGCGACGACATCCGCCGGATCGGTCTCTTCGGTCAGATAGAGCGTCATCAGCGGCGTGAATTCCGCACACGGCATCGTCTTTTCCAGCGCGGCGGAGATGCGGTCGCGATAAGCGGCGGCCTGCGCGCCCGTGACCACAGGCGGCACGAGGTTCGGCATGATGATCGCACGGGCGAAGTCGCGCGCCGTTTCGGGCGCGATGCCTTCAAGCATGGCGCCGTCGCGCAGGTGCAGGTGGAAATCGTCGGGGCGGGTCAGGGTCAAGCGCGTCATGGCGTTCCCATAGCGCGCGGCCTGCACGGTGTGAAGGGCGTTAGTCGCGCAGCGGCCTGCCGGCTTCGACCCGCTCGAGCGCCTTGCGAAGCTGCGGATGCTCGACCAGCGTGTTGGCGACCTTGAGCGCGCGCAGCAGCAGGGCGGGACGGTTCTGGATCTGGAGTCGTCCGATCATCCGCCCGAGGTAATGCGCGTTGGTGCGGCGCTGACGCCAGAGGCGGAAGAACTGAAGCGGGGTCAGCGTACCGTTGCAGGCCGCGTCGAGAAGCGGGCGCAACACGCTGATGCGGGCCAGCTCGGCCTGCGGGTCGCGCCCGATATGGCGCGCGCGCAGCCGGTTCACATGCGCGCCCCGGAACATCGCCGCATGGACGGCATCGACCTGCTGGATCGGGTCATAGACGATGAAGACCTTCTCGCAGCCTTCCACCATATCCGGCGCAAAGCCGAAGCGGCTGGTGAAATCGAGCCGCCGGGCCTGCATATAGCGGCGGTCCCATTCGGCGGCTTCGGTTTCCAGCGTCGATTGCGGCGCGAGGGCCAGTACCGTGCTGCCAGGGGCCGCGACCGAAAACGCCGCCGCGCCATAACCGCCCATGCCCGCGCCGTAGAACACAACGCGGTCGAAATCCTCGAAGAAAGCGTCGTCGATCAGCCGGTCGAAAAAGCCATAGACCGACGCGTCGCGATACCATGTCTCGTCATGCGCGAGGATCGTCAGAGACGACCAGCCGCGCGGCGCGGCGATCTGGTAGCCCAGTGGCATTTGTCCGCCGCCCGCGCTGCGCACGCCCGAGACGGTTTCGAAACTGACCAGCAGCACGGGGCCCAGATCCGAGAAGAACGCCGAATGCTTGTCGCCGAGCGGCTCGAAATAGCCCGACTCGTCACCGATTTCCTGCATGATCGCCAGCCAGTCGGCATCGTTGGCGGCCTCGCTGGCGTCGAACATCTCGATGGAATCGTCACTCATCCGTCACATCTGCCTGTCTGGAACCCTTACGCACGCCGCTTGGACGGCAGTGTTAACGAGCCTAGCGCAACAGACGGGACCTTGAAACGGTGCAATCGTGGCTGAGTGGTGACATCCGCCGCATTGGCGGAAACGATCGCGCGCTACTGTTTCGCTATCCGATACAAAGCCGCGCCTTGCGGTGTCTGTGCCGGGGTCATAGCCTTGGCTTCGACGTTCCGCAGCCGATGCATATTCAAGGGCACAAGATGAAATTCGACGACATTCCCGGATGGTTCATGCCCATCGATCAGGCGGCTTTCACCTGGGTCTTGCAGTACCAGAACCGCACGCAGCCCTTGGGCGGTCTGGTCGAGCTGGGCGTGTTCAAGGGCAAGAGCGCCGTGGTGATCGGCAATTTCCAGCGTCCGGGCGAGGTATTCACCGCCTGCGATCTGTTCGAGGATGTGGCCACCGATGCCAGCGTCGCGCCCGACGAACAGCGGTTCTTCAAGGGGCAATCGCTGTCGCAGGTCGAATTCGAGCGCAATTACCTCGCTTTCCACCGCGAGCTGCCACGCATCGTGCGCGCGCCGACCTCGACAATCACCCGCCATGTCGCCCCGGGATCGGCGCGGTTCGTTCATATTGATGCGGGCCATACCTACGATCTGGTGCGCGAGGATACCGCCTCGGCCCGCAAGCTGTTGCGCGAAGACGGGGTCATTGTGTTCGACGATTACCGCAAAGCGGGCGCGATGGGCTGCGGCGCGGCGGTGTGGGAGGCGATCCTGAATGACGGGCTCAGGCCCATCGCCAACACCGATTTCAAACTCTACGCGACATGGGGCGATCCCGCACCCTATATCGCCGAGATCGAGGCCTGCGCGCTTGAGGCCGGATGGTGCCGGACCAAGAGCCCGACGATGATCCGCGATATGCCGATGGTATATCTGCACCGCGCCCGCGATTAGGCGAAAATTTCCGGGACTTAACCCCTTCGGGTTAAGACTTGGATTTGAACCGGTGCCACAATTGCGACGACAGATGGGAAAGGACAAACTGCAACCTGAGGTATGACTGGTCGTGTCGGCGCGCTATGGGGTTCCTATTTGCGGACCTGCTTCGGCACCGGCCCTTCGGGCTTCGCCCCCTTGCCGCGCTTGCTTTGCGTAGTGATTGACGAAGAAGGGATTTCATCATGGGCCGTTTTTTTGCCCCCATCCATATGACACCCGCGCCCGCCGCCGCCCTGCCGGCATTCAGCGCCGTTCTGGCGGTTGTCCTGTCGCTGGGATGCGCCGCGCCGGTCATGGCTCAGTCCGCCTCCACATCCACAGCGACTCAGAGCGTCGACGACCGCGACTATGAAGCCGCCCGCCGCGCGTTTCGCAATGGCGAGCACGAGGAAGCGCTGCGCGTTCTCGTTCCGCTTGCCGAGCGCAATCATCCCGGGGCGCAATTCCTGCTGGGCTATGCCTATCGTCAGGGGCGCGGTGTGGCCGAAAGTGCGCCGCAGGCGCTGCACTGGTATGACCGCGCCGCGCGTTTGGGGCACGAGCGCGCGCGCCTGAACGCCGCGATCATGCTGCGCAACGGCGCGCCCGGTGTTCCCGTCGATCTGGACCGTTCGCGCGCCTATCTCGAAAGCGGCGAGGCCGATGGACAGGCCCCCGCCATTGCCGAGTTGGGCCGGGTCTATGAACGCGGTCTTGGCGTTCTGGCTGACGAGGCGCGGGCAATCGCCCTGTATGAGCGCGCGCATGCGCTCGATGACGATTGGGCGCCGTTCTATCTGGGCCGCTTGCTGTACCGGCGCCACGCAACCGATGCCGATTGGCGGCGCGCGCGGACGCTGTTCCGGGCCGGGGCCGATCATGGCGTCCCTGTGAGCCTGAACAACCTCGCATGGATGCTGCATAACGGGCAGGGCGGCGAGACCGATCTGGACGCGGCCGAGGTGCTGTATCGCCGTGCGCTGGATATGGGCTATACGCGGTCGGGCCTGCATCTGGCGATGCTTCTCAACCTGCGCGAGCCGCATACCCAGATCGGCGACGCAGAGATCGTGCAGTATTGCCAGCCGGTTCTTGCCGATCCCGACATGGTCTGGAGCCGCCAGCGCAACTGCCACGATCTGATGAAGCATGTCACCGACCGGGGGCTTGTGCGATAGCGGGGGCCGTGCGTTAAGCCGGTCCAGCGCCCGGCGTCAGGTAAAGCGCACCTTGCCGATATAGGGCAGGTTGCGGTTGCGCTGCGCGTAGTCGATGCCATAGCCCACGACGAATTCGTCGGGGATCTCGAAACCTGTCCATGTGGCCTTGATATCGACCTCGCGCCGCGTCGGCTTGTCCAGAAGCGCGCAGATTTCCAGCCGCCGCGGTTCGCGCGCGCTGAGCATGTGCTTGACGTGATGCAGCGTGAAGCCGGTATCGACGATATCCTCGACCACCAGCACGTCGCGCCCGGCGATCTCGCCGCGCAGATCCTTGAGGATGCGCACCTCGCGACTGGATTCCATCGAATCGCCATACGAGCTGGCTTCGAGGAAATCGACCTCGACCGGCAGGTCGATCTCGCGCACCAGATCGGCGATGAACACGAACGAGCCGCGCAGAAGGCCCACGACGATCAGCTTGTCGGTGCCGGCGAAGGCCTCGGTGATTTCTTCGGCCAGCGCCTCGACCCGCGCGGCGATGCGCTTGGCCGAGATCATCTGATCGATCACATAGGCGGGCTGGGTCATGGCGTCGCGTCCTGTGGAAGGGGGGGTTGAAAAGCCGCTCACACAATAGGAAAAGACCATCGCACACGCCAGAGGTCGCAATGCCCCATCATCGCGAAAACCGCCAGCTTCCGTATCGCGCGGATCAGATCTATGATCTGGTGGCTGATGTCGCCAAATATCCCGAATTCCTGCCATGGACGGCGGCGGCGCGCATCCGTTCGCGCGAACCTTTGCCCGAGCGCGGCGACGGGGCCGAGGTGATGGAGGCGGATCTGGTCATCAGCTTCAAGGTCTTCCGCGAGAAATTCGGCTCGCGCGTGGTGCTGATCCCGACAGAGAACCGGATCGAGACCGATTATCTGGACGGCCCCTTCAAGTACCTGCACTCGTATTGGCAGATCGAGTCCGAGGGCGAGGGCTGCCGCGTGACCTTCGAAGTGGATTTCGAATTCCGCAACGCGATGCTGCAACGGGTGATCGGGCTGGTCTTCAATGAAGCCATGCGCCGCGTCGTCGGCGCGTTCGAGGCCCGCGCCCGCCAGCTCTACGGCTGACGGGCGGGGCAGGGCGTTACGACGAGACGTCGTAGGCGCGCTCGCCATGCACCGACAGGTCCAGCCCGTTGGTCTCGGTCTCGGCATCGACGCGCAGCGGGGTGATCAAGCCGACCAGTTTGATCAGAACCCACGATATCACGACGGTATAGACCCCGACGATGGCCAGTGCGCCCAGCTGCGCAGCCCATGCCGCATGACCGAGGGCGGCCAGCATCACCGTCCCGAAGATGCCGCCCACGCCATGAACCGCGAAGACATCGAGCGTATCGTCGACCTTCATCTTGTGGCGCACGAAGTTCACGGCCTCCTGGCACAGGATCCCGGCAATCGCGCCGATGATCAGCGCCTCGACCGGCCCCACGAAGCCCGATGCGGGCGTGATCGAGGCCAGCCCCGCAATCGTGCCGGTCACAAGCCCGACCATCGACGCGCGGCCAAACTTGATCCTCTCCCACAGCGCCCAGGTCAGGGAGGCCGCCGCCGCCGACAGATGCGTCACGGTGATGGCCATCGCCGCCTGTCCGTTCGCCGCCAGCGCCGAGCCGCCGTTGAAGCCGAACCAGC
The DNA here is from genome assembly GCF_017303295.1 of Rhodobacter sp. NTK016B. Classification (GTDB taxonomy): domain Bacteria; phylum Pseudomonadota; class Alphaproteobacteria; order Rhodobacterales; family Rhodobacteraceae; genus Pararhodobacter. Next base: position 198,991 of record NZ_JAFKOK010000004.1, read on the forward strand.
CGACCCACAGCATCGCCGCGCCCATCATCACCAACCCCGGATTGTGGGGCGGTGTCACCCGGTTCGAACGCGGACCCAGCGCCACGGCCAGCATCAGCGCGGCAAGACCGGCGGTTTCGTGCACGACGATGCCGCCGGCGAAATCGCGCGTGCCGGTTGCGCCGAAAATCCCGCCATCGGCCAGAAACCCGCCGCCCCAGATCCAATGGGTGACCGGCGCATAGACAAGGATCATCCACAGGGCCGAGAAGACCAGCACGAAGCCATAGCCGATCCGCTCGACATAGGCGCCGACGATCAGCGCGGGCGTGATGATCGCAAAGGTCATCTGGAAGACGAAGAACAGCACTTCCGGCACCGAGCCCGACAGCGTGTCGGCGTCAATGCCGATCAGAAACGCTTGGGACAACCCGCCCCAGATCGCGTCGCCTTCGCCGAAAGCGATGGAATAGCCAAGCGCCAGCCACAACACCGACATCAGGCAGGCGATGGAAAAGACGTGCATGAACACGCTCAGCACGTTCCTTGCGCGCACCAGCCCGCCATAAAACAGCGCCAGCGCGGGCAAGGTCATGAACAGCACAAGGGCTGTTGCAGTGATCAGGAAAGCGGTATCCGCAGCGTTCATCTGTCCCCCCTCAGGTTTGATGGCGCTTCTAGAGCGTCTCGCGAGAGGTCAGAAAACGGGCAAAGGGCCCCGAATACGAAAATATGCTGTGCAACGGGCGAAAAATGCACGTAATCGCCCGCAATTTGGACGTATCGCCCTTAAAAACAGCGAAAATGAATCAGGAAAGCGCGGACTTGAGCGCCGCGAGGGCATGCGCGACCGAGGCCGCGCGTACCTCTGCTCGTCCGATAGGCCCGAATTCGACGGTTTCCGTGCGCGTCGTGCCGTCTTTTCGGGCAAGGCCAAAACAGACGCGGCCCTCGGGCTTGTGTTCGGATCCACCGGGGCCGGCGATGCCGGTGGTCGATACCGCGATCTGCGCCGTGCTGTGACGCAGCGCGCCCTCGGCCATCTCGCGCGCGATCTCTTCGCTGACCGCGCCGTGGGCCCGCAACGTGGTGTCGCGGACGCCAAGCATGTCGCGCTTGGCGCCGTTGGAATAGGTCACGAAGCCCCTGTCGACGACATCAGACGAGCCGGGAATATCCGTCAGCGCCGCCGCGATCAGGCCGCCGGAGCAGCTTTCGGCGGTTGCGATCATGACGCCCTTTGCGCGAGCGAGATCAAGGACTTCCGACGCGAGGCTCACATCAAATATCCATGCGCGACGCCCGCTGCGACGATCACCGCAAGCCCGGCGCACAGACCGGCGAACAGATCGTCCAGCATCACACCCAGCCAGTCGTGCCGCTTGTCGGCACGTCCGATGAACCACGGTTTCCAGATGTCGAACAGGCGGAAGAAGACGAAGGCCGCGACCCAGCCGGGATAGGGCATCCAGTCGTCCCAGCCGCGCCACCAGAAGGCCAGCGCCGGAAAGGCCAGCGCGATCCATTGACCGGCGATCTCGTCGATAACGATCTCACCGGGATCCAGACCGGGCCGGTCCTTGAGTTCGACGTAACAGGCCCAGAGCCCCGCGGCGGTCGCCGCGAGCGCCGCCACCACGAGCATCGGCGCGCCCAGATAGCGGTCGATGACCAGACCCACGGCGATGGCCGCCGCCGAGCCCCAAGTGCCGGGGGCGGGGCGCATCAGCCCGGCTCCGAAGCCGATGGTGACGAGACGCGCGAGGGTCATGTCCGCACCAGCGTCGCGGTGGCAAGCGCCGCGATCCCTTCCTCACGCCCGGTGAAACCGAGCCGTTCCGAGGTCGTGGCCTTGACCGAAACCCGGTCCACTTCGACCGCCATGATCTGCGCCAGCGTGTCGCGCATCGCGTTGGCATGCGGGCCGATCTTCGGGCGTTCGCAGACCAGCGTCACGTCGCAATTGGCGATGGCATAGCCCTTGGAACGGGCCAGTTCGGCGGCGTGGCGCAGAAAGATATGGCTCTCGGCGCCTTTCCATTGCGGGTCCGAAGGGGGGAAGTGGCGGCCGATATCGCCCTCGGCCATGGCGCCATAGATCGCGTCGGTCAGCGCGTGCATCCCGACATCGGCATCCGAATGGCCCAGCAGCGCACGGCTATGCGGAACCTTGACGCCACAGAGCCAGACGTGATCGCCCTCGGTAAAGGCATGCACGTCGTAACCATTGCCCAGCCGTATGTCCATTGTCTGACCTTCTATTGCCTGACGTTCGGCCAGCGCCCGCTCGGCGCGTTCGAAATCAGCAGGATAGGTGAGTTTTATATTGCTTTCGGAGCCCTGAGTTATCCACACCGGCATGCCGGCGGCCCGCGCGATGGCCACATCGTCGGCCGCATCGCCCGGATGCGAGCGATAGGCGGCCAGAAGGCGGGCATAGTCGAAACCCTGAGGTGTCTGGGCGCGGTACAAGTCGTCGCGGTCGCGCAATCCGGCGACATGGCCGTTCTCGCCCTGCCAGAGCGCATCGGTAACCGGCAGCGCGGGGGCGGCGGCAGGATGCTGAGCGAGCGCGCCGACGACGCCGTGGATGACCTCCGGCTCGACAAGCGGGCGCGCGCCGTCATGGATCAGTACTTTGCCGGGGGGCGTGTCGCTCAGGGCTTCAAGGGCGGCGCGCACCGATTGCGTGCGCGAAGAGCCGCCCAGCACATGCGGGACGCCCAGCGTTTCCGCGCGCTCACGGTCGTCTTCGTGGGTCACCAGCAGGATGTTTTCGAGCCCCGCCGCGCGAAACGCATCGATCGTGTGGGCAAGCACCGGATGATTGTTCAGCATCCGCCATTGCTTGGGCACGCCACCACCCATCCGGCTGCCGCGACCGGCAGCCACAAGGATCACGGCGATGTCGCTTTTCCCAGTCATGAGATGTGAATTAGGGGATGTGGCAAGGGCCTGCAAGCGAATGCGCAGAACGACGAAGATGCAAAAACGGGCGTGCCTGCTTGGGCAGTGCGTGATATTTGTGCAGACGATGAAACGGGAAGCAGAATCCTGCCCGCTCGCCTTTCCGTTTGCCGCTTCTGCGCGCTAGATGGGCACAACCCGCATTGCCGAACCGAGCCTGATGACTTCCTCAGCGTTTCCAGTATCCCTGACGCCACCCGTGGTCCTGGCCCCCATGTCGGGGATCACGGATCTGCCGTTCCGTCGGATGGTGGCCCGATTTGGCGCGGGCCTCGTGGTGAGCGAGATGATCGCCTCGGGCGAGATGGTGACCGCCCGCCCGTCGCGCCGCGCCGCAAGCCGCGCGCGGGCCGAGGTCGATGACAGCGTGCCGACCGCCGTGCAGCTTGCCGGGCGACATGCCGACGCGATGGCCGAGGCCGCGCGCATCGCCGAAGGGCAGGGTGCCCCGCTGATCGACATCAATATGGGCTGCCCGGCAAAGAAAGTCGTGGGCGGCGCCGCCGGTTCCGCGCTGATGCGCGAGCCTGATCTGGCGCTGCGGCTGATCGAGGCGGTTGTCGGCGCAGTAAGCGTGCCCGTGACGCTGAAAATGCGTCTGGGCTGGGACAACGATTGCCTGAACGCGCCGCAGATCGCGCGACAGGCTGAAGAGGCCGGTGTACGGATGCTTACTATCCATGGCCGGACCCGCGCGCAGTTCTATAAAGGTCATGCCGACTGGACCGCGATCGCCGAGGTGGTCGACGCGGTGTCGATCCCGGTCATCGCCAACGGGGATATTGTCGATGCGGCAAGCGCGCGCGGCGCGCTGGCGGCCTCGGGGGCGGCGGGTATCATGGTGGGGCGCGGCGCGCAGGGGCGTCCGTGGCTGTTGGCCGAGATCGGGGCCGCGCTTCATGGCACGCCTGCGCCCGAAGTGCCCGAAGGCGACGCGCTCGCCGATCTGGTGGCCGAGCATTATGAGCAGATCCTGTCCTTCTACGGCGCCGAACTGGGCGTGCGCATCGCAAGGAAGCATCTGGGCTGGTATATTGATGCGGTCGCCGGGCCCGCCGATCTGCGCGCCCTGCTCATGCGTGAAACCGATCCCGCGCGGGTGATCCGCACGCTGCCCGGCGCGCTGACTCCGGATCGGGCGGCGGCATGAGCTACGTTCCGGTCCCCGGCGCCATCTTCGCCGCCTTGCCGATGCCCGCCTTCCTGACCGGGGCGGACGGCACGCGTGAGGTGATCCTCGATTGCAACACGGCTGCCGAGCAATTCTGCTCGGTCTCGTCGCAGGTGCTCAAGGGCGAGCCCGCTTTCGACCGGCTGCTGATCGACGCGCCGATGGAAGAGGCCGTCGAGCGCGCGCGCAAGAACCGCGCACCGATCTTCATCAACGATTGCGAAGTGACCACCGGGGAACGTCCGCCCATCCTGTGCACGCTGCAGCTTGCGCCGATGAACGACGATTCCGATTCGCTTCTGATGTTGATCACGCCGCGCGACATTGCCGGGCGACTGGGGCGCACGCAGGTGGTCAAGGCGGCGGCCAAATCGGCCATCGGCATGGCCGACATGCTGGCGCATGAGATCAAGAATCCGCTGGCCGGGATCGCCGGGGCCGCGCAGCTTTTGTCGATGGGGCTTAGTGCCGCCGACCGCGAACTGACCGACCTGATCGTCGCCGAGACGCGGCGTGTGGTGAAGCTGCTCGAACAGGTCGAGCAATTCGGCGATCAGCGTCCGCCCGACCGCAAGGCCACGAATATCCACGATGTTCTGGAGCGCGCGCGGCGTTCGGCCGGGGTCAGCTTTGGCGCGCATATGAAGATCCGCGACGATTACGACCCGTCGCTGCCCGAAGTCTGGGCCGATCCCGATCAGTTGCAGCAAGTGTTTCTGAACCTGTTGAAAAACGCGTCCGAGGCCCAGCCCGATGGCGGTACGATCCGCATCCGCACGCAGTTCGAGCGTGGGCTGCAGGTGAGCGGGCTCGACGGGCGGCGCGTGGCGCTGCCAATCCATGTCCATATCGAGGATGACGGCCCCGGCCTGCCCAATTCAATTGCCGAGAACGTGTTCGAACCCTTCGTTTCCGGGCGCGAGAACGGCACCGGGCTGGGGCTGGCGCTGGTGTCGAAGATCATCGCCGCACATGAAGGCTGGATCGAGGTCAAGTCTCGTCCCGGTCAGACGATCTTTCGGGTGTCCCTTCCCATGGCCCCGATGACAAGCAAGGAGTCCCGCTGATGGATGGAACCGTCCTCGTAGCCGACGATGACCGCACGATTCGGACCGTGCTCACACAGGCGCTGACGCGGGCAGGGTGCCGCGTTCACGCGACCTCGAGCCTGACGACGCTGCTGCGGTGGGTCGAGGAAGGAAAGGGCGATCTGGTCGTCACCGACGTGATGATGCCCGACGGCAACGGGATCGAGATGCTGCCGCAGATCAAGACGATGCGTCCGGGGCTGCCGGTGATCGTGATTTCGGCGCAGAACACGATCATGACCGCCATTCAGGCAACCGAGGCCGAGGCGTGGGATTACCTGCCCAAACCCTTCGATCTGCCCGATCTTCTCTCGCGGGCGGGCAAGGCGATGGAAAGCTCGCGTCGCGGCGGAGTTCGGGTCAAGTCGCCCGCCGCAGCGCCCGCGCCGGCGGTTGCCACGCCCGAACCCGCTGCCGCCGCCGATCTGCCGCTGGTCGGACGCACGCCGTCGATGCAGGCGCTGTACCGGCTGGTCGCGCGCGTGATGAATGCCGAGCTTCCGGCGCTCATCACCGGCGAATCCGGGACCGGCAAGTCGCTGCTGGCGCGCGCGCTGCACGATTTCTCGGACCGCCGCGCGCAACCCTTTGTTCTGGCCTCGGCGCAGGATTTCACCGGCGATCAGAATTCGGCGGGGCCGTCGATGATGGCGCGCGCGCGGGGCGGGTCCTTGGTGATCGACGGGCTCGGCGATCTCGATGCCTCGGCGCAGGCGCGGCTTGTGCGGCTTCTCGATTCGCTGCCGTCCGACGGGCCGCGCATCATCGCTATTGCCGATGGCACGCTGAACACCACGCTTGAGGCCGGGAATTTCCGCCACGACCTGTATTACCGCCTGTCGGGCGTGACGCTGCATGTCCCGCCGTTGCGCGAACGGATCGAGGATATTCCGCTTCTGGCCGAGCATTTCCTCGCCCGCGCCGCCCGCGACGGCGGCAATCCGCGACGCTTGTCGACCTCGGCGCTGGAACTCGTCCGGCAATACCGCTGGCCGGGCAATGTGCGGCAGCTGGAAAACGTGATCCGGCGGCTGGTTATTACTGGTCAAGAGCCCGAGATCGGCCGCGCCGAGATCGAAAGCGCGCTCAACGCCCATCCCGCCGCCGCGCCCTCAGGCGAGTCGAGCGAGGCGGGGACATTGGCGGAATCGGTGGCCCGCCACGTGCGCCGGTATTTCGAACTGCACGGCGCCGATCTGCCGCCGCCGGGCGTCTATCAGCGCATCCTGCGCGAGGTCGAAGCGCCGCTCATCGACATTGCGCTGGAATATACCGGCGGCAATCAGGCGCGTTGTGCCGATCTGCTGGGGATCAACCGCAATACCTTGCGCAAGAAAACCAACGAGCTGGATATTCGCGTGACACGGCGGCGCAAATTGATGTAGTCAGGCAACAGGGCGTGGCGCAATTGCCGCACCCCATGCATTCAACCCCGCGGCTGCGCCTGTGTTGCCTGATCATCATTCATGACTTCGCCCGACTCTTCCGTCGATCCGGCCCATCAGGCCGAAGCCTTCGGTCCACGCCGTCGCAGCCCGTTCCAGCGGCGCGTGCAGACGCTGGGCACGCTGACGCTTGTGCTGCTGGCACCGGTTCTGGTGGCCGCGACCGTGCTGGTTCTGGGGCCGTTCTCGTTCGTGTCGGGGTTGCCGTCGCTGCGCGTCGTGCTGATCGCGGATCTGGTCTATATCCTCGTCGTCGCGGTGCTGGTTCTGACCCGCATCATCCGGCTGATCCGTGCGCGCCGCTCGCAGGCGGTGGGGGCCAAGCTGCATTTGCGGCTATCCTCGCTCTTTGCCGTCATCGCGCTTCTGCCCGCGATCACCGTCGCCGTTTTCGCGGTGGTGACGATCAATCTGGGGCTTGAGAGCTGGTTCTCGGACCGGGTGCGCAACGTTGTGGGCAACTCGCTTGCCGCCGCCGAAGCCTATCAGGGCGAACAGGAGCGCAACCTCATCGAAGACGCGCAGGCCGTCGCCGATGTGCTGGCCGAGGCCCGTCGCCGCAGCCCCGCGATCAGCGAAGGCGAGGTGCGCCAGCTTCTCAGTCAGGCGCAGGCGGCGATCCAGCGTGGGCTGCGGGTCGCGTTCATCATCAATTCGGATGGCGAGCTGCTGTTGCGTGGCGACCGCTCGTATCTGTTCGACTTCATCGAACCCGCGCCCGAGGATATCGTCCGCGCGCTGGATGGCGAACTGGCCCTAATCAAGGACTGGCCCAACAGCGAATTCCGCGCGCTGGTGGCGCTGCCGGGCTATGGCGACCGGCTGCTCTATGTCGCGCGCGCCGTCGATGGCGAGATCCTGAGCCTGCTCGACGAAACCCAGCAGACGATCCAGCTTTACACCCAGCTTGAAGCCGAGCGGGGCACCGTGCTGTTCAACTTCGCGCTGGTTTATATCGGCTTTGCGATGATCCTCATTCTGGCGGCGGTCTGGCTAGGTATGTGGTTTGCCGAAGGGCTGTCGCGTCCCATCGGGCGGCTTGCGGCGGCGGCCGAGAATGTCGGTAAGGGCGATCTGGACGTGCAGGTGCCCGAAGAGCGCGGCGATGACGAGATCGCGACGATGGGCCGGGTGTTCAACCAGATGACCTGGCAGCTCAAAGGGCAGCGCGAGGCGCTGTTGTTCAACACCCGCCAGATCGAGGAACGGCGCCGGCTGTTCGATTCGGTGCTGGGCTCGGTGACGGCGGGGGTGATCGGTCTGGACGCCGAGGGCCGCGTCGATTTCGTCAACCGCGCCGCCGAAACCCTGATCGGGGTCGAGGCCGAAGGCGCGGTGCATTCGCCGCTGACCGAGATCGTGCCGGAATTCGAGGTGTTGCTGTCGCGTCTGCGCAAGGGCGACGGGCGCATGGTCGGCGGGCGCGTTCAGGACGAGATCCGTCTCAGCCGCAACGGGCGGCTTGAAAGCCTGCTGGTGCGGCTGGCCGAACGGCGTACCGCGAGCGGCGAGCTTGAAGGCTACGTTGTGGCCTTCGACGATGTGACCGAGCTGGTCTCGGCTCAGCGCATGGCGGCCTGGGGCGACGTGGCGCGGCGGATCGCGCATGAGATCAAGAACCCGCTGACCCCGATCCAGCTGTCGGCCGAGCGTATCAAGCGCAAGTTTTCCAAGGTGATGGATGACGAGGACGCGGCGTCGCTGGGCAATCTGACCGATGTCATCGTGCGCCAGACCAACGACCTGCGCCGTATCGTCGATGAATTCTCGCGCTTCGCGCGGATGCCCGAACCCGATCGCCGCCCGCATGATCTGGTACAGATCCTGCGCGACGCGACCACCCTGCAGGAAGCCGGGCAGGAAGCGGTCGAATTCGATATCGCCTTGCCGCAAGAGCCGCTGGTGATCGAGATCGACGCGACGATGATCTCGCAGGCGCTGACCAACCTGATCAAGAATGCGGGCGAAGCGACCGAGGGGCTGATCGAGGCGGGCAACGCGCCCGACGGTTACCATCCGCGCATCGAGGTGCAGATGGACGTGACCGAGGATCGCGCCATCATTACCATCGCCGATAACGGGATCGGCCTTCCCGAAGACCGGGCGCGGCTGTTTGAACCCTATGTGACGACGCGCGAACGCGGGACCGGGCTGGGCCTGCCGATCGTGAAGAAGATCATCGAAGAGCACGGCGGTTCGCTGGCGTTGCGCGATGCCCCGGTCATGCCGGGATGCGCCCATACCGGCGCGCTGGCGGAAATCCGGCTGCCTATCCTGCGCACTCCGCGCGGCAGCCGCAATGAAAGAACAGGAGCCGAGGCATGAGCGACATCCTGATCGTCGACGACGAGCGCGACATCCGGGAACTGGTGGCCGAAATCCTGCGCGAAGAGGGGTATTCGACCCGTCTCGCCGCCAATTCGGACGAGGCGATGTCCGCCGTCGCCAATGATCCGCCGATGCTGATGATCCTCGATCTGTGGCTGCGCGATTCCAAGATGGACGGGATCGGCATCCTGATGTCGGTGAAACGCGAATACCCGCATATCCCGGTCGTCATCATCTCGGGTCACGGCAATATCGAAATCGCCGTCGAGGCAATCAAGAAGGGCGCCTACGACTTCATCGAGAAACCCTTCAACACCGACCAGCTTCTTGTGGTGATCGGTCGCGCGATGGAAACCTCGCGCCTGCGGCGTGAAAACACCAAGCTGAAAAAGCGCGATACCGGCCCGACCGAGATGATCGGTCAGAGCCAGTCGATGAAATTCCTGCGCTCGCAGCTGGGCAAGGTCACGCGCTCGAACGGGCGGGTGATGCTGACCGGGCCGTCGGGCTCGGGCAAGGAAGTGGCGGCGCGCTACATCCACCTCAATTCGAATCGCGCCGACGCGCCTTTCGTCACTGTTTCCTGCGCGGCGATCGAACCCGACAAGATGGAGACCGTGCTGTTCGGGCAGGAAAGCGGCGCGCGCGGCGTGATTCCGGGGCTTCTGGAACAGGCAAATGGCGGGATCCTGTATCTCGACGAGGTGGCCGACATGCCGCTGGGCACACAGTCGAAGATCCTGCGCGTTCTGGTCGAGCAGACCTTTACCCGGGTCGATGGCGCCGACCGGGTCAAGGTGGATCTGCGGGTGATCTCGTCCACCACGCGCGATCTGCGCGCCGAGATTGCGGCGGGCACCTTCCGGCAGGAACTCTATGACCGGCTCAACGTGGTGCCGATTTCGGTGCCCGCATTGGCCGAGCGGCGCGATGACATCCCCGTGCTGGCCCGCCATTTCATCGACCTTCTGCACCAGACGCAGGGCCTGCCCAAACGCGATCTGTCCGAAGAGGCCGAAACGCAGCTTCAGTCGATGAACTGGCCCGGCAATATCCGCCAGCTTCGCAATGTCATCGAGCGGGCGCTGATTCTGGGCGACGGGCAGGGGGCCATCGAGGCGCGCGATCTGGCCTCGGATCCTGCGGGCGCCGAGGAGGAAGGCCGCGTCGTGCTGGCGGGCGGGCTTGCCACGCTGCCGCTGCGCGAGGCGCGCGAATTGTTCGAGCGTGAATACCTGCTCACGCAGATCAATCGCTTCGGCGGCAACATCTCGCGTACCGCCGCATTTGTGGGTATGGAGCGCTCGGCGTTGCATCGAAAGCTCAAGTCGCTCGGTGTGAACACCGCCGCCCTTTCGGGCGGGCGCAGCAATCGCGACGATTGAGGTCGCAGGCATACTGAGTCGGACCTGCTAGGGCCAGATTGGGAAACGGACGATGAAGATCATCATCTGCGGCGCGGGCCAGGTCGGCTGGCAGATCGCGCGCCATCTGTCGGGCGAGTTCAACGACGTCTCGATCGTCGACAATAACCCCGCGCTGGTGCGCCGCGCCACCGATGCGCTGGAAGTGCAGGGAATCGTCGGCTTCGCCTCGCATCCCGATGTGCTGGAACAGGCCGGCGCGCGCGAAGCCGATATGATCATCGCCGCCACGCATTCGGACGAAGTGAACATGGTCACCTGTCAGGTGGCGCATTCGGTGTTCAACGTCACCCGCAAGATCGCCCGCCTGCGCGCGCAAAGCTATCTCGACCCGGTCTATAGCGACCTGTTTCGCCGCGATCACATGCCCATCGACGTGGTCATCAACCCCGAACAGGAAGTCTCGCGAGCGGCGCTCCGGCGCTTTGCCGCGCCGTCGACTTTCGATGTGCAGGATTTCCTCGACGGTTCGGTGCAACTGGCCGGTCTGGCGCTGGACGAAGACTGCCCGGTTCTGAACACGCCGCTGCGCCAATTGACCGAGCTGTTCTCGTCCCTGCGCGCCATCGTCGTCGGCGTTCGCCGGGGCGGCAAGCTTTTCGCGCCAGAGCCGGGCGATCAGCTGTTCAACGGCGACCAGATCTACGTGGTCTCGGAAGCGTCGGACCTTGCGCGCACGCTGGCCATTTTCGGCAAGCCCCAGGCCAAGCAGGAACGCGTGGTCGTGGTCGGGGCGGGCAATGTCGGGCTTGGCGTGGCGCGTGCGCTGGAAAACCGCAAGGAGCGGGTCCGCGTCAAGGTGATCGAGCGCGACCGCACCCGCGCAGAAACCGCCGCCGATCTGCTGGAACGGACCATCGTGCTGCATGGCGACGGGATGGACAGCGAATTGCTGGGCGAAGCGGCCATCGATTCCGCCGATGCGCTGCTGGCCGTGACCGATGACGACAAGACCAACCTGCTGGCCTGCGTGCGTGCCAAAGCGATGGGCTGCAAAATGACCATCGCGCTGGTCAACGATCCCTCGCTGGTGCCGCTGATGACGCATCTGGGCATCGACGCGCATATCAACCCGCGCGCCACGACCGTTTCGTCGATCCTGCGCCATGTCCGTCTGGGCCGCGTGCGCTCGATCTACACGATCGGCGATGGCGAGGCCGAGGTGATCGAGGCGCAGGTTCTGTCCACCTCGCCGCTGGCGGGCCGCACCATCGCCAATATCGGCTTCCCCGAAGGCGCGCTGGTTGGCGCGGTCAAGAAGCGCGGCGAGTTCATCAAGCCCACCGGCTCGACCGAACTTGAGGAAGGCGACCTGCTGGTGATCTTCGCCCTTCGCAACGATGTGCCGGTAATCGAGCGGCTGTTGCAGGTGGCGGTGGAGTATTTCTGACATGAACGCGCGCCTGTCCAAGGTGCCGCCGCTTGTCGCGCTGATCGCGCTGGCAGGCGCGCTGATGCTGGTGCCCGCCGCCGTGGCGGCGTTGGACGGCAATGCCTCGCTGGCGCGCACGTTTTTCTATTGGGGGCTTCTGAGCCTGCTCGTCGCCAGCTTCGTCGCCATCGCCATGGCCGGGCAGACGCGGCGGGGCGTGGCCAAGGGGCCGTTCCCGCTGCTGGCGACGATCTATCTGGCCTTGCCCGCTGTGATGGCGCTGCCGATGGCCGATGCGTTGCCCAACATGCGCTATCTCGATGCGTGGTTCGAGATGATCTCGGCCTTCACCACCACCGGCGCATCATTGATCGACCTGCCGCGCCGGGTGCCGCAGGCAATCCATCTGTGGCGCGGCCTGGCCGGATGGCTGGGTGGCGCCTTCATCCTTTCGGCTGCGACCGCGCTTCTCGCCCCGTTGCGGCTGGGCGGGTACGAAATGATCCGGCGCAAACCCACCGCCTTGCGCAACGCAGGCGTCGGCGCGGGCTACGGGATGCGGCTCAGGGTTCACGCGGCGGTCGTCTTGCCCGCCTATGCCGGGCTCACGCTGGCGCTGTGGCTGATCCTGTCGGTCGTGGGGGTGCCGGGGTTCCATGCGCTGATGCAGGCGATGGCGACGCTGTCGACCTCGGGTGTGCTGCCGCGCGAAACGCTGGGGAATGTGGGGCTCGCGGGGGAAATCGCGATCTTCGGGTTCCTGTGCATCGCGCTGAGCCGCCGCTTTCTGCCCGGCTATTCCGCCCGCGCCCGGCCCCTGCACCGCGACCCCGAATTGCTGACGGCGGCGCTGGTGATCGGACTGGTGACGCTGTTCGTCGTGGCCCGCCACTGGTTCGGCGCCTTCGAGACCGCCGAGGGCGAGAACCTGCCCGCCATCGGGCGTGCGGCCTGGGGCGCGGCCTTTACCGCGCTGTCGTTCCTGACCACCACGGGCTTCGTCAATCAGGACTGGATCGCCTCACGCGCATGGTCGGGGCTGACGCCGCCGGGGCTTGTGCTGATGGCGGTGGCGCTTCTGGGCGGCGGCGTGGCGACCACGGCGGGGGGCATCAAGCTGCTCAGGATCTACGCGCTGGGACGCATGGGCCGCTACGAGATGATGCGGATGATCTACCCGTCGATGGTGATCGGCGGCAATGAATATGACCGCTTTCTGGCGACCTCGGCCGCACGCTCGGCCTGGCTGTTCGCGATGGTCTTCGCGCTGACGTCGATCGTGGTCGTGGCGTTCCTGCTGTTCAGCGGGATGCGGCTGGAAACGGCGATGATCTATACCGTGGCTGCGCTGACGAATACCGGCCAGCTTGTACAGGTCGGCGGCGATCAGCCGCTGTACTGGGTCCTGCTGACCGATACCCAGCGGGTGGTCCTTGCGCTCGCGATGATTCTCGGTAGGCTCGAAATCCTCGTTTTGCTGGCGGCGATCCTTGATCGTTCGCGGCGAAACTGACACTCCTCTCGCTGCGGACCCGGTAGCGCCATGCGTTTTGACCGGGTAATGCGCTGAAAAAGGCAAGTTTTCGGGCTGGAAACTTGCCTGATCCACCTCCATACTCTGGCGACAGGGGGAGACTGCGCCAGCTGCAATGGCTGCGCGGGCCAATAAGAAAAGGCAAGACAATGGCCGTCGACAAACAAAATCTGCAGGATGCATTTCTGAACCACGTTCGCAAGAACAAGGTCCCCGTGACAATTTTCCTGATCAACGGGGTCAAATTGCTGGGCGTCATCACCTGGTTTGACAATTTCTGCGTGTTGCTGCGCCGGGAAGGGCAAAGCCAGCTCGTCTACAAGCATGCCATCTCGACCATCATGCCGGGTCAGCCGATTTCGCTGTATAACGGTGACGACTGATCGCGAGCCGGACGTCTCATCGTGACTGACGACAGGTTTGACCACGACCGGGGGCCGCGTGCGCATCCCCAGAGGGCGCTGGTTCTGCATCCCGATATTCGTGGCCACAGCGCCGCGCGCTCGCCCGAGGCCGCCTTGGACGAGGCGCTGGCGTTGGCTTTGGCGCTGCCCGGCATCGACGTGGCGGGCGGGCAGGTCGTGCGGCTGCCCAAGGCGCAGCCGGGCCTGTTGTTCGGCACCGGTAAGGTGGCCGAACTCAAGCTTCAGATCGAAGAGGACGAGATCGAGCTGGTTCTGGTGGATGGTCCCGTTACGCCGGTTCAGCAGCGCAATCTTGAAAAGGAATGGGGCGTCAAGCTTCTTGACCGCACCGGCCTGATCCTCGAGATCTTTGCCGACCGCGCCCGCACGCGCGAGGGCGTGCTGCAGGTCGAGCTGGCCGCGCTGAGCTATCAGCGCACGCGGCTGGTCCGGGCCTGGACCCACCTTGAGCGTCAGCGCGGTGGGCTGGGCTTCGTCGGGGGGCCCGGCGAAACGCAGATCGAGGCCGACCGCCGCGCCATCGACACGCAGATGACCCGCCTGCGCCGTCAGTTGGAAAAGGTGGTGAAAACGCGCGAACTGCACCGCGCGGCGCGGCGGCGCGTGCCGTATCCGATCGTGGCGCTCGTGGGGTACACGAACGCGGGCAAGTCGACGCTGTTCAACACCCTGACCGGGGCCGAGGTCATGGCCAAGGACATGCTCTTCGCGACGCTCGATCCGACGATGCGCGCGGTGACGCTGCCCGGTGGTCTGGCGGTGATCCTGTCGGACACGGTGGGGTTCATCTCGGACCTGCCGACGCAGCTGGTCGCGGCGTTCCGAGCGACGCTGGAAGAGGTGCTCGAAGCCGATCTGATCTTGCATGTGCGCGACATTGCCCATCCCGAGACCGAGGCGCAGGCCGACGACGTCGCGGCGATCCTGCGCGATCTCGGAGTGGGCGAAGATGTCGTCACGCTGGAAGTGTGGAACAAGATCGACCTTCTGGCGCCCGACGACGCGCAGGTCACCGTGGCCGAACGGCGCGAGGACGTGATTGCCGTCTCGGCGCTGAATGGGACGGGCATGGACACGCTGGTCGAGGCCGTGGGCCGCGCGCTTGGCGACGAGCGCCGACGCGAGACCGTGGTGATCGACCATGGCGAGGGCAGGGCGCGCGCTTGGGCCTATGCCGAGGGGATCGTGCAGGAAGAGGTCGCAGGCGATGACGGTATCACGCTGACGCTGACATGGTCGGCACGGCAGAAACGCCGTTTCCAGAGCCTGCTGACGCTTCCCGACGCGCCTGAGGACGATCTGGATGAGGATCTGGACAACGATCCGGATGACGACTTGGGCGCAGGCGACCGATAGCGCGGTGACGCAGGCTCCGCGTTACTCGTCATCGTCTTCCAGCAGTGTGATTTCCCCGATCTCGACCAGATTGCGCACCGCGGCCACGGCAGAGGCAAGGGCGGCTTCGGCCTCTTTCGCCTTGATGCGGCCGCGTGTTTCGACCTCGTCTCGCAGGGCGCCGGCCATACGCTGGGACATGTTGTTCAGAAGGAAGGTCGCGGCCTGACCGTCGGGGCTGTCGGGGGCCGGCAGGGTTGCCGCCAGCGCGGTGATCAGTTCCGCCTGCGGGATCTCGCGCAGCAGTTTCGGCACGTCGCGCGGGTTCACGCGTTCGGCGATATTGGCGAAGGTAAAGATCGCCTTGCGCACGCCCTCGGCGAAATCGGCGTCGTCCTCTTCCAGCCCGGTGAGCAGATCGTCGCGGACCTGTGACGAGGTAGAGTTCAGGATCGCACCAACCCGCGCGGCAGGGGCGGCGGGGAACGCGCGCGAGGGGCGGCCGTCGAGTTCGCGCGCGATCGACGTGCCGATCCGCGCCACCATTTCGGGCGCGATTCCTTCGGTCAGCGACACGCCATACGCCACGCGCCGCGCCCGTTCCCCGGGCATCTTGCCCAGAATATCGGCCGCGCGGGCGACCGGCAATTTCGATAGCACGACCGAGGCCACTTCGGCGCTTTCAGGTTCCAGCACACTCAACAGCGTTGGGGTATCGGCGCCGACGATCCGTTCCCACGGATCTTCGCCCGCCAGCGCGCGCTGGCGCAGGCGCGAGCTGGCGCCGGGGCTGAGCTTGCCGTCGAGCGCTTTCAGCGCCCCGCCAAGATTGGACGGAAAGCTGAGCCCTACCTGTTCCATCGTCTCGACGAATTCAGCGATCACGGTGTTGAGCGTGTCGCGATCCACCAGCCGCATTTCGGCGATGGTTTCAGTCAGCGCCGTCTGCATGTCTTCGGGCAGCGCCGACAGCTTGATATCGGCCCCTTCCGCCACCAGTAGCCGGACGATGATCGCCGCTTTCTGACGACCCGTCAGTTTCTTGATCGTGCGACCCGACGCGGCATGCGCGTGCATCAGCGCCTCGGCGTCTGTGTCTGTGTCGAGCGACGGGAAAGAAAACTTGGCAAGGTCCTGTGACATCGGCTCATCCGTTCTGGCTGAGCGCAGGATGCAGGAATGACGGTTAATCGACCGATAATTCCGAGCGGATTTTTTGCTGGTTTGGTAAGGGCGTTGCGCGGGCTTGATCCATGTCAAGGTCGCGGCGCGTCGGGAGCATTAGACAGGATGGCGAAGGGCAGGACATCGTCCGATCTTCATCTCCCGTTTCCGGGCGCACCTTCCTGCGTCTGGTCGACTATGCCGCCGCGAGACCTCCCTCTCGCGGCGCTTTTTCTTGTCCGGGGCGCCGCTAAAGCGCCCCGCCAGACTACTCGGCTCAGCCCGCCGCGACCGGCTCGGCCTCGGCTTCCAGCTCGGCTGCGCGCTTTTCGACGAGCTCGACGATATGGTCGATCATGCGGTCATTGGACATCTTGTGGTCCTGCTTGCCCGCCATGTAGATCATGCCCGAGCCCGCACCGCCGCCGGTGAAGCCGATATCTGTCATCAGCGCCTCGCCCGGGCCGTTCACCACGCAGCCGATGATCGACAGGCTCATCGGCGTCTTGATATGCGACAGCCGGTCTTCGAGGATCTCGACCGTCTTGATCACGTCAAAGCCCTGACGCGCGCAGGACGGGCAGGAAATGATCTGCACGCCGCGTGTGCGCAGGCCCAGCGATTTCAGGATCTCGTAGCCGACCTTGACCTCTTCGACCGGGTCCGCCGACAGGCTCACGCGGATCGTGTCGCCGATCCCGGCCCATAGCAGGTTGCCTAGCCCCACCGCCGATTTAACGGTCCCCGAAACGAAACCGCCCGCCTCGGTGATACCCAGATGGATCGGCGCATCGGTGGCATCGGCCAGTTGCTGATAGGCGGCGGCGGCCAGGAACACATCCGAGGCTTTCACCGAAATTTTGAATTCGTGGAAGTCGTTATCTTGCAGGATCTTGATGTGATCGAGCCCGCTTTCGACCATCGCGTCGGGGCAGGGCTCGCCATATTTGTCGAGCAGGTGCTTTTCCAGCGAACCGGCATTCACGCCGATGCGGATCGAACAGCCGTGATCCTTGGCGGCGCGGATCACTTCCTTCACGCGCTTCTCGTCACCGATATTACCGGGATTGATCCGCAGGCAGGCGGCGCCCGCCTCGGCGGCTTCAATCGCGCGTTTGTAGTGGAAATGGATATCGGCCACGATCGGCACCGGGCTTTCGCGGCAGATCTCGCGCAGCGCCTGCGTGCTGGCCTGATCGGGGGTCGAGACACGGACGATATCGGCGCCGACATCGGCAGCTGCCAGCACCTGAGCCAGCGTGGCCTTGACGTCGGTGGTGTCGGTATTGGTCATCGTCTGCACCGAGATCGGTGCGTCGCCGCCCACGGGGACGGATCCCACCATGATCTTGCGCGAGGCGCGGCGCTCGATGTTGCGCCAGGGGCGGATCGGGTTCAGGGACATGGGGCCGGGCTCCTCGATCTGTGTCGATCCTGAGAAATGGGTCTGAGGGCTGAGATAAGGTCTGTGGCGGACGGCGGCAATGCTGCAAAAGCAAAAGGCCCGCATCGCGCGGGCCCCTGTCGATCACGTTTCGCCTTATTCCGCCTGAAGCTGGGCGACATAGACGGCCAGATCGTCATCGCGTTCAAGATCGGCCACCTGATAGCTGCCCTGCAGCGCGTCGGCCTCCAGCGCCACATTGCGCACGACCGAAGCCGTGGGCGCAGCGGGGCCATAGGCCTGACCGTTGATCAGGAAATAGACCGAGCTGGAATTGCCCGCATGCAGCGTCGGCACATCCTCGGTCTGCGGGATAGTGTAACGCTCTCCCGCGTCGAGGATCCGCTCGAAGATGACCGAACCGTCGGCGGCCCGCACGCGCAGCCATGCCGGACGCACGGCGAGCAGCTCGACCGTGTCGGGACCGGCGGCCAGCACCTGCGGCGCGGTCGGATCGGCGCTTTCATCGCTCGAGGCCAGAGCCGCCAGCACCGCGTCATCGGTCGCGGCACGCTGCGCGGCTTCGGCCGGGCGGGGCGTCGAGGCGGCGGGCACGATCGACGCGATCGGTCCGTCGCGCGGCACCACGATCGGCACATCGAGCGCGGGCGCCCGGGCGATGCGAACCATACCCTCGGCGCTGCCAGTGGCATCGTCGCCCTGCATCGAGCCTTCATCCGTCGCGCTGAGCGACGGCGACCGCGGCGCGGTGCCAGCCCCCATCAGCGGATCGGTGTCATTCTCGGCCAGCATGGACGGCGCGGCGCGCATATCCGTACCCAACGGGTTGATGTCGCTGGCGACGTTGGGGATGATATCGGCCGGGGCGACCTGAACGCGCTGCACTTCTTTCAGCACTGTCCAGCCCGCATAACCAAGGCCAAGGATCAGCGCGCAAAGGATCGTCACCGATCCCAGCGCACCGGGTTCGATCCGGCGCCAGAAGGGTTCGGGATCGGGCAGGATGCCAACGCCTTTCAGCGCACCGCCGCGGGCTTCGATCGGTTCGCTGCGCGAGGGCTTGTTGAGCCCCGACATGCCGCCCATGCCCTGGACCTGAACCTGAAAACCGTGCTCGGCGCAGAAGCGCTCGTACACCCATTCGGGCTCCATACCCAGATAGCGGGCATAAGACCGCACGAACCCGGCGATGAAGCTGGGGGTCTCGAACGCGTCGAGATCGCCATTCTCGATGGCTGCAATATACGCCGCCCGGATATGCAGTTCCCGCTGAACGTCCAGCAGCGACTTGCCCAAAGTGGCGCGTTCGCCACGAAGGATGTCGCCGAGATGCAGTTCGAAATCATCGAAACCGCGTGGACTTTCATCGTGCTGCGCCGGAGGCTGTTCCTTCCGCCAGATCATCTGCCCTGTCCCTTGACCGCCTGCTCTGAATGGATCGCTTTGCCCCGACCACAACTTCCGCACCGGGATAAGTGCGGACGAGTCGCCGGGAACGATCTCTTGCGTAAGGTTTAGCAGATCATCAAAAGCAATTGAAGTCTAAGACGTTCTCAGGCGGACATCTCGGCGCGATTCAGCGCACAATGCGACCACAGTTTGTCCATTGCGCCCACAACACGGTCGATTTCCTTGGGATCGTGTACCGGAGAGGGCGTGAAGCGCAGCCGCTCGGTGCCGCGCGGCACGGTCGGGAAGTTGATCGGCTGCACATAGACGCCGTGATCTTCCAGCAGCATGTCCGACAGCATCTTGCAGTGCACCGGGTTGCCGACATGGACCGGGACGATGTGGCTGCCATGGTCGATGATCGGCATGCCCAAGCCTTTCAGTCGCATCTTCAGGATCCGCGCATGCAGTTGCTGCTTGTCGCGCAGCTCTTGCCCGGCGGCGGTCTTGAGGAACGCGATCGAGGCCGCGCAGCCCGCAGCCACGGCGGGCGGCAATGAGGTGGTGAAGATGAAGCCCGGCGCATAAGACCTTATGGCGTCGACCATTTTCGCGCTCGCCGCGATATAGCCGCCCATCACGCCATAGGCTTTCGCCATGGTGCCGTTGATGATGTCGATGCGGTGCATCAGGCCGTCACGCTCGGCCACACCGGCGCCACGATGACCATACATGCCGACGGCGTGGACCTCGTCGATATAGGTCAGCGCGTTGAATTCGTCCGCCAGATCGCAGATCGCCTCGATCGGGCCGAAATCGCCATCCATCGAATAGATCGATTCGAAGGCGATGAGCTTCGGCGTGGCGGGATCGTCGGCTTCCAGAAGCTCGCGCAGATGGGCGACATCGTTGTGGCGGAAGATGCGCTTGGCACCGCCGTTGCGGCGCACGCCTTCGATCATCGAGGCGTGGTTCAGGGCATCGGAATAGATGATAAGCCCCGGAAAAAGCTTGGGAAGCGTCGAAAGCGTCGCATCATTGGCGATATAGGCCGAGGTGAAGACCAGCGCCGCTTCCTTGCGGTGCAGATCGGCGATCTCGGCTTCGAGACGCTTGTGAAAAACGGTCGTGCCCGAAATGTTCCGCGTCCCGCCCGAGCCCGCGCCGGTCGCGTCGAGCGCTTCGTGCATCGCGGCCAGAACCGTGGGGTTCTGGCCCATGCCGAGGTAATCGTTGCCGCACCAGACGCTGATGTCTTTCTTCGAGCCGTCTTCCTTGGTCCAGATCGCGTGGGGGAAGTGCCCCTTCTTGCGCTCGATGTCGATGAAGGTCCGGTACCGCCCTTCGTCGTGTAGGCGCTGCAGGGCGGAATCGAGGGCGGCATCGTAGGTCAAGGGTCTTCTCCTGGCGTCCTGCTGGGCACTCTTTAGGTGTGGCCAGCTCAAAAGCTGGACGATCTCTGCATGTTTGAATGCGACATTAACATGACCTGGATCAATTGAAAAAAACGTCGCACCCTGAGGAATGTGACGTTTTTCCCATCAATCTGCGATTACAACTTCGCAATCGGAAACCTCGGCACCGCCAATACAGGCCGCAACAGCGTCGGATCCGGCGTCACGGCCGGTGCCGATTCCCCATTGTCCGGTGCTGGGCGAAATGGCTAGCGCGCGGGGCGCCGAGGCGGCGGCGAAGTCGGTGGTGAAGCCGGTCGTCGCGTCCGAGGACAGCATCAAGGCCCGTTCTTCCCAGCCGGCGGGGCGCACTTCCAATGCGAGCGTGCAGGCGCTGCCGCCATCGCGGCGCGCATTGCAGCCGCTCAGCGCCGCGGCGCGCGCTGCGTCAGGCGAATGGTAATTCGCGGCCATGACGGTGGGGTCGGACATGATGCCCGCATCCGGTGCATAGGCGACGGCGGCATAGAAGGGCTGGCTGCGCGCCACGGTCATCAGGGCCGCGATCTCTTGTTCGCTCAGCCCGGGCAGGTCGTAACGGGCGACCTCGATCTGGCCCGCGGGGAAGACCATCGCCTGCGCGGTCCGCGACGGCACCGGGTCCGCCGTCGCGGCAGAGGCCAGCAGCGTGGCAAGGGCACAGGTCAGGGCGGTAACGGTGCGGTGCGACATTCGTGACTCCGGGTCGGTTTTCGGCCTTCACTTCTATCCACTTTATGACGCGAATGCAGCCCCTTGAGCGCCGCTTTTCGTGCACACATTCCGTTGAACGCCGTCCGCCCGCCTACGCCGCCGGGCGCACCGCGCGGGCATCTGGACTTCGCCGCCCGCGCGGGACTAGGGTTGGGCCGCAACAACAGGGATGTTCCATGACCTCCGATGCCGCCACCCCCGTCCTCGCTCATGTCGATATGCATCTCGACGAGTCGCTCGAGCGCCTGAAGGGCCTGCTGCGCATTCCGTCGATCTCGACCGATCCCGCCTTCAAGGCCGATTGCGACAAGGCCGCCGACTGGCTGGTCGATGAATTGGCCGAACTGGGCTTCGACGCCGCCAAGCATCCCACGCCGGGCCATCCGATGGTCGTCGCGCAGGATGATGACGGCGAAGGGATGCACCTTCTGTTCTATGGTCACTATGACGTGCAACCCGTTGATCCGTTAGAGCTTTGGGCGCGCGACCCGTTCGACCCGCAGGTCGAGGAAACGCCCAAGGGCCGGGTGATCCGGGGACGCGGCGCAGCCGATGACAAGGGTCAGCTGATGACCTTCGTCGAGGCCTGCCGCGCGTGGAAAGCGGTGCATGGCAGCCTGCCGCTCAAAGTGTCGATGTTCTTCGAGGGCGAAGAGGAATCGGGTTCGCCCTCGCTCGTGCCCTATATGAAAGAGCACGCCGAAGATCTGAAAGCCGATCTGGCGCTGATCTGCGACACCGGCATGTTCGACCCCGAAACGCCCGCCATCACAACCGCCCTGCGCGGCCTTGCCAAGATCGAGCTGGTCATCACCGGCCCCGACAAGGATCTGCATTCGGGCATGTATGGCGGCGCGGCCCGCAACCCGGCGCATGTCCTGTCCAAGATCCTGGCCGATCTGCACGACGAAAACGGCGGCTGCACGCTCGACGGCTTCTATGACGGCGTGCCGGAGCTGTCGAACGCGCAAAAGGCGCAATGGGAAAATCTGGGCTTCGATGCCGAGGCATTCCTGAAAAGCGTGGGCCTGTCGGTGCCCGCGGGCGAGAAAGGGCGCTCGGTGCTCGAAATGATCTGGTCGCGCCCGACCTGCGAGGTGAACGGCATGACCTCGGGCTATACCGGCGCGGGGTTCAAGACGGTGCTGCCATCGAAGGCGACGGCGAAAATCAGCTTCCGGCTGGTCGGTACGCAGGACCCCAAGGCGGTACTCGCCGCGCTCGAGGCGCATATCAAGGCACGGATGCCCGCCGATTGCCACTATGTCATCAATGAGCCCGAAGGCAGCAGTGCGACGACCATGCCGGTCGAGAACCCGGCTTTCGAAGCCGCGCGGCAGGCGTTGAGCGACGAATGGCCCAAACCGGCGGCCTTTATCGGCTGCGGCGGGTCGATCCCGATCGCCGGGCATTTCCAGACGCTTCTGGGCATGGATTCGATGCTGATCGGGTTCGGCAATGACGACGACCAGATCCACTCGCCCAACGAGAAATACGACCTGACCTCGTTCCACAAGGGCATCCGCAGTTGGGTGCGCGTGCTCGACGCGTTGTCGAAAGCCTGAATCGAGGACGCCGGCGGTCTCACATCCGTCGGCAGGCAAGACAGGCGAGGGCCGTCCAGGCCCCCGCCGCCCCCAACGTCAGCGCGGCGCCGAGCGCCAGCTCGGGATGGGTAAGGACCAGCGCCAGCGGCAGACCCAGTGCCAGCGCGCTCCAGCTCAGGGCCATGGCGAGATGCCGCTCGGGCTGCGGCACGATCAACGGCACCGCCAGCATTCCGGCAATCGCGGCGACCAGCGCCAGCACCTCGCCGCGCACCGGCACCAGCGTTGCGGCACCGGCGACAAGGGCAAGGCCGAAGAGCAGGCCGGCCCCCCGGGCCGACGCGACGAGGGCGGAAGGTATGGCGGGCGAGGGCGGGGCCGAAGGGCGCAGGATACGGGACATGCCCGTTAGACGGCGCAGGCGGCCCGCCGGTTCAAAGATTGTCTCGCGGTGCCGCCGCGTCGTCCGCCGCACTTCTTGACCTTTCGGTCAGGTCCGGGCAACGTCCCGCTTTCCCCGAATGGCAGATCTGAACCGAGCCCCTTATGCAGCGCCTGAGCCAATCGCCCACCGATCCCGCCTTCGTGCAGGATCCCTATGCTTTCTACGACCGCGCCCGTGCCGCCGGACCGGTCGTTTTCTGGGAAGATTACAATCTGCCCTGCGTCTTCGGTTTCGCCGCCGCGAACCAGATCCTGCGCGACCGCCGCTTCGGGCGCGAGATCCCCGAGAACAAGCGCGCGCCCGTCGCGCCGCATACTGCGCCGTTCTACGAGATCGAGGCGCATTCGATGCTCGAGCTGGAGCCGCCGCGCCACAAGCGACTACGCGGGCTGGTGCTGCGCGCCTTCACCTCGCGCCGGATCGAGGCCATGGAACCCGAGATCGACGGCCTCGTCGACGATCTGATCGCGCGATTGCCCGACGGCCCCTTCGACCTGCTTCCCGCTTTCGCCGAGACGATCCCGGTGATCGTCATCGCCCGGCTTCTGGGGGTGCCCGAAGAGATGAAGGATCAGCTGCTGGGCTGGTCGCATGACATGGTCGGCATGTATCAGGCGGGCCGCACCCGCGCGATGGAGGATGCCGCCGCCCGCGCCAGCCGCGATTTCTCGGACTTCCTGCGCGACTATGTCGAGACCCGGCGCCGCCAGCCGGGTGGCGACCTGATCACCTCGCTCATCGAGGCCGAGGAAGCGGGCGACAAGCTGTCCACCGACGAGCTGATCACCACCTGCATCCTGCTTCTGAACGCGGGCCACGAAGCCACGGTCCATGCAATCGGCAACGGGGTGAAGACGATCCTTGAAGCGGGCGGGCCCAAAGACTGGCTGACCCCCGACAAGGTCGAGGCCACGATCGAGGAAGCCCTGCGCTTCGACCCGCCGCTGCACATGTTCACCCGCTGGGCCTATGAGCGCATCGAGGTCATGGGCCATGTCTTCGAGCCGGGCGACGAGGTGGGCGTGATGCTGGGCGCGGCCAATCGCGATCCGTCGATGTGGGAAAACCCCTCGGTCTTCGATCCCGGGCGGCCCGCGAAGCCCAATCTGGCCTTCGGCGTGGGGCTGCATTTCTGCGTCGGCGCGCCGCTGGCGCGGATGGAACTGGTGCGCGCGCTGCCCAAACTGTTCGCCGCCTGTCCCGATCTGCGGCTGGCCGAGCCTGTGGATTACGCGATGAAGTACCATTTCCACGGGCTCGACCGGCTGATGGTGCAGCGCTGAGCCTGAGGCGCTAAGGAGGCCCGGATGACGGAAGGGGCGCGTGACGGGGGCATCGAGCCCCCGCCACCCGCGCGGGCTGGCCGCCCGCACCCGGACCGAGAGGGGGACACGCCCCCCTCTCGGTGCTCTTCCTGTGGATATTTCCGGATTAAAGATGTGTCAGGCGTCGGGATCGATGGCGATCAGCGCGGCGCCGATCCGGTCGTTGCTTTCGCAGGCTTCATGCGCGCGCCAGCCCTCGGCGAAAGGGGCTTCGAGCGCGATGGTATGGGTCAGCGCGCCGGTTTCGAGCCAGCCATTGATATCGCGGATCGCCGCGCTTCGGGCCTCGGGCGGGAGGATATAAACCAGCACCATGCGCAGGGTCTGGCTGGCAAACAGCATCGGGTAGAAGGGCAGGACCGGCTCGGGCTCGGCCATAGAGCCATAGGTCGCAACCACGCCATTGGGTTTGAGAACCGCGCGCGTGACGGGCAGGTTGGCGGCGAATTCGACCTCGACGATGCGGTCGACGCCGCCCTCGGACGCGGCTTCGACCTGCAGGGCCGCATCGGGGTCGCGGTAATCGATCACCGCATCGGCGCCCATCATCCGCGCATGGTCGGCCTTGGCGGGCGAGGCGGTGGCGATTACCCGCGCCGCGCCGCCCAGTTTCGCCATCTGCACCGCATAGGCCCCGACTGCACCGCCGCCGCCGGTGACAAGAATTGTCTGGCCGGTGATCGGACCGTCGGCAAAGAGGCAGCGATGCGCGGTCATCGCCGGGATGCCCAGGCACGCGCCCTGGGCATAGCTGGCGGCATCGGGCAGGGGGACGGCCTGCGCCTCGGGCAGGCAGACATATTGGGCGGCAGAGCCGAACGGTCTTTGCCACGCCGCGTTCCACAGCCAGACGCGCTGTCCCCGGCGCGCGGGATCGACGCCCTCGCCGGTTTCGACGATACGCCCGGCGCCGTCGCTGTCGGGTATGACCAGCGGGAAAGGGATCGGCGCGCGGGCGCCCGCACGGGTCTTGGCGTCCGACGGATTGGCGCCGGAAAAGGCCACTTGCACCAGCACCTCGCCGGGGCCGGGCTTCGGGCGCTCGACCTTGCGCAGCGTGAGGACCTCGCGCGCGGGGCCGGTGCGGTCGTAGCAAAGGGCCTGCATAGCGGTCATCTCTGTCTCGTCCTTGGGCAAGGGGTTGGGGGCCGGATCGCGGGTCAGACCCATTTCGCCAGCGGCGGCAGGCTCATCAGGACCGCATTGGCGTCGTGCCCGGTTTCCAGACCGAACTTGGTGCCGCGGTCATAGACAAGGTTGTATTCAGCATAGAGCCCGCGATGGATGAGCTGTGCGTCGCGATCGGCCTCGGTCCAGTCCTGCACCCGGCGCTTTTCGCATAGCGGCGCGAAGGCGGGCAAGAAGGCCTCGCCCACCGCGCGGGTGAAGGCGAAATCGGCGTCCCAGCTATCGGCGTCCTGTCCGCCCGAATTGAGGTCGTCATAGAAGATCCCGCCGACGCCGCGCGCGCGACCGCGATGGGGAATGAAGAAGTACTCGTCCGCCCAGGCCTTGAACCGGTCGTAGTAGCCCGCGTCATGCGCGTCGCAGGCGCGCTGCAGCTCGGCATGGAAATGCGCCGTGTCCTCGGGGTATTCGAGACAGGGATTGAGATCCGCGCCGCCGCCGAACCACCACGCGCCGGGCGTCCAGAACATGCGGGTATTCATGTGCACGGCCGGGCAATGCGGGTTGCGCATATGCGCGACAAGGCTGATGCCGGAGGCCCAGAAGCGCGGGTCGTCGGCCATGCCTGGCACGCCGCGCGCGGCCATCGCTTTTTGCGCGCGCTCGCCCAGCGTGCCATGCACCGCCGACCAGTTGACGCCGACCTTTTCGAACAGCCGTCCGCCGCGCATCACCGACATGATCCCGCCGCCGCCCGCGCCGCCGTCGCGCTGAGTGGGCGTGACTTCGAACCGCCCGGCGGGCAGGTCGCTGTCGGTCGTGTCCTCGAGCGCCTCGAAGGCCTGCGTGATGGTGTCGCGCAGGCTGCGGAACCAATCGGCGGCTTCGGTCTTGCGGGTTTCGAAATCGGTCATGGAGCCTCTCGGTGGCAGCGACTTTTGAGTATTGTCAACAAGGTGAGGGGATCAGCGCGCGCGCCATTCGACCCAGCGGCCATGGAAATCCGCACGGCCGAGATCGATTGTCCGGTCGCCGGGCCAGAGCCGCAGGGTCAGGCCCGCGCCCGGACTGGCGCCGTCATGTTCATAGGCAAGCCAGGCGAGCGGGGCGTCGGGGGTGGCGCGGGCGCCCGCCGCTTCCATCAGCCGGGTGCCACGCTGCTTCGCGGCGTCGGGGAAATACTGCCACGCGACGGTGGACCAGACCAGATGCAGGTGGCCGGGCTTCGGCGCGAGGCGGATTTCGAGCCAGTCGACGGCGTCGGCACGGTCAGGCCTGGGCGGATTGGTGGCGATGGCCGCTTCGGTCAGCGCGCGGCGATGCGGCTGATCGGGCCAGAGATAGGCAAGAAGGCGCAGCCGCTCGTCGGCATCGTTCAGGTCGATCGGATTGAGATCGACGCCCGCGCGATTAGCCACGGTGATATCGGCAGCAAAGGGCAGGGCGCCCGTCCATTCGGGGCTGAGGACTACGCCAGTCGAGGGGCTGCCCAGCCGCGTGCCGCCCGCTTGCAGCGCGAACCGGTCCCAGTTCAGGTTCAGCCCGGCACTGGCGCCGAGTTCAGAGAAGACGAAGGGCAGGGTGAAACGCTCGGCCAGCCAATGGCCGGTGGCGATCAGCACGGCGGCGCGGCGGACCTCGTTGGTTTGCGGTGCACGCTCGATGAACGGGGCGATGAAATCGACCGCGGCATCCAGCGCGGTGTCGATGGCCTGCCAGAGCGCCTCGTCAGGGACGTTGTGTTGCGGATAGACCGCTTCCAGCGCCGTGTTCCCGCGCAGGACGAGCGCGTGCAGCGCCCCGGCAAGGCGCAGCGGCACCGCGTCGCCCGAAGCGGTCATGTCGCCGGGCCAGTCGAACAGGCGCTTCGTAAGAGGCCGGTCGGGTTCGAGGCGGTCGGCCAGAAGGGTGCAGAGCCGCTCCATGAAGGGAGAGCCAAGGGCGGCACAGCTTGCGCCCTGAGCGCGAAACGCTTGGCGAAGGGGATGGGTCATCGGAACCTGTCGGCGAGTTTCTGCAGGGCCGAGCGGGTATCTTCCGGCGCAGAGATGGGCTGCGGGGCAGCGGTCTTGGGCTCGGTTGCTGGCGTCTCGCGCCCCTGATTGCGGCCCTGATTTTGCCCCTGATTTCGGGCAGGCGCCGTGCGGGCCGCGACGGCGTTCTGGAACTTCGCACCATCCCCGGCGGCGAGGTGATCGGCGCCGTCCGAGATGCCGCGCATCAGGTCGTCGAGCCAGTCGTCGTCGGCCTTGGCGAAATCGTGCAGCACATAGGCCGCAACGCGATCCTTGTGGCCGGGATGGCCGATGCCCAGCCGCACGCGGCCATAGGCCTCGCCGATATGCTGGTGGATCGAGCGCAGCCCGTTATGGCCCGCATGGCCGCCGCCCTGTTTCAGCCGCAACTTGCCCGGGGCTAGGTCGAGTTCGTCATGCAGGACGATCACGTCGGCGGGGTCGAGCTTGAGATAACGCATCGCTTCGCCCACCGCCTGACCCGAGAGGTTCATGAAGGTCTGAGGCTTGAGAAGCATGGCCTTGTCGCCGCCGAGACGGCCCTCGGAAACCTGCGCCTGAAAGCGGGTTTTCCATGGGCTGAACCCGTGGTCCGAGGCGATCCGGTCCACGGCCATGAAGCCGATATTGTGACGGTTCTGCGCGTATTTCGCGCCGGGATTTCCAAGGCCGACAATGAGTTTCATGGCGCTTGTTCTAGCGCGCGCCCCGGGGGGTGTCCATTGGCGGCGGGCGGTCGGGCAAGGTCATGACTGCTGCGGAAACGGACAGTTCGGGCGTGGGGCGGGGAACCGGGCGCGCGCTGCCGGGGTTGGTCTGCGAAAGGAGAATGCCATGGCCAATCCCAGTCTGAAGGACGAAGACCTGTACGAGACCCTGCGCGACGAGGGAATGTCGAAGGAAAAGGCAGCCCGCATTTCGAATGCGAAGGCCAATCCCGACATGCATCCGTCCCGGAAGGGCGGCAAGGCGCCGCCTTACGAGGAATGGACGCGCGACGATCTCTATGCCCGGGCGCAGGAGATCGGCATCGACGGACGCTCGGCGATGAGCAAGGACGAGCTGATCGAGGCGCTGCGCAACCACTGAAGGTGCCACCTGCGCAACGAAAAACCCCGCCCGGAAGGGGCGGGGTTTCGGATAGCTTCGCCTGAAGCGAAAGCCTGAGGATTACTCCTCGGCGGCTTCTTCTTCGGCACCGTCGTCCTCGGCATCGGCCGAACGCAGACCCGACGGGGCGGCGATGTTGGCGATGACGAAGTTCCGGTTGATGACCGGCTTCACGCCGTTCGGCAGTTCGATGTCGTTGATGTGGACGGTGTCACCGATTTGCTTGCCGGTCAGATCGACCACCAGCTTTTCGGGGATCTCGCCCGCCAGAACGTTCAGTTCGACATCCGAGCGCACCACGACCAGCGTGCCGCCGCGCTTCAGACCCGGTGCCGCGTCGTGGTTCACGAATTCCACGTGGACGTACAGGTTGATGCGCGAGGTGCGGCGCAGGCGCATCAGGTCGACATGCGTCGGCAGGTCTTTGACAACGTCGCGCTGCACATCGCGGCAGATCACGCGCACGTCTTCCTGACCGTCGACTTTCAGGTTCCAAAGCTGCGACTTGAAGCGGCCTTGCTTCAGCAGTTTCAGCAGGTAGTTGAAGTCGAAGTTGACGTTCAGCGGGTCCGCACCGCCCCCGTAGAGGACGCCGGGCACTTTGCCGTCGCGACGAGCTTGACGAGCGGCCCCCTTGCCCGACCCCGTCCGGACCTCGGCGATCAGATCCTGGATCTCACCAGCCATATCGGTTCTCCATGAATTAGGTTGCATAAGCCACGCCCCTCCAAGGGTGGATGCGCAGCCGGGCTGCCCATAGCGCAGGCCGGGCACGAAGGAAAGGGGAAAGTGCATCTTCACAGGCGTTGCGCATGGGCCGGGGCCAAAGCACGCTGCGCGCTGCACGGTCGCTCAGCCGTCGTTGAATTGCAGCGCGTGCAGGCGGGCATAGACCCCCTCAAGCGCCAGCAAGGTCTCGTGATCGCCTTCTTCGACCACCCGGCCGGCTTCCATCACGACGATCTTGTCGGCATGGCGCACGGTCGACAGGCGGTGCGCGATCACCAGCGTCGTGCGCTGCGAACTGAGCTCGTCGAGCGCTTCCTGCACCAGCGCTTCGGATTGCGCATCGAGCGCCGAGGTCGCCTCGTCCAGCAGCAGAACCGGCGCTTCGCGCACCAGCGCGCGGGCGATCGCCACGCGCTGCCGCTGACCGCCCGACAGAGCCGATCCGCGCGGTCCGACCCGTGTCTCAAGCCCCAGCGGAAGTCCGGGCACGAATTCGTCGACATGCGCGGCCTTGATCGCGCGCTGCAACTGCTCTTCGGGGACGTCGGTCTTGCCCATGAGCACATTGTCGCGCAGCGTTTCGTCGAACAGCGCACTGTCTTGCGCGACGACGCTGAACTGGCTGCGAAGCCCGCGCAGATCCATGCGCGTGATATCCTCGCCACCCAGCAGGACCTTCCCGGCTTGCGCATCGACCAGACGCGTCAGCAGCATGAAGACGGTGGATTTCCCCGCGCCCGACGGCCCGACCAGCGCCGTGGTCTGCCCGGCCTTCGCGGTAAAGCTGAGACCGCGCAGCACCGGCTCGGATTCGTAGGCGAAGGTGACGTCGTCGAAGACCACGTCTTCCTTGCCGTGCTCAGGCAGTGGGGCCAGGTCGCCCTCGGGCTGGGTGATGCGCGGCTTTTCCGACAGCAGGCGGTGGATCCGTTCGAGCGAGGCGAGGACGTTCTGCCATGCACCGGCAAGGTTGCCCAGACGGCGCAGCGGTTCGAACAGGAAGGCGATCGCGGCGAAGAAGGTCATGAAATCGCCGACCGTGCGGTCTCCGGCGGCGATCTGGCTGCCCGCGAAGATCATCACCAGCGCGAAGCCCATCGCGGCAACCAGATCCGACATCGACCCCATCGCCGCCTGACCGCCCGTCACGCGCACGCGCGCCTTGACGAAGCGGGTGAAGACACGGCTCAGGCGCGCGGTCTCGTTCTCTTCGGTGCCGGTGCGCTGGATGGTCTGCACGCCGTGGAAAATCTCATCGAGCCGGGTCGAGGCCGCAGCGGAACTCTCGCGCGCCCGCACGCCCATCGCCCGCACCAGCCGCTGCAGGAAGGCCGCCGGCAGGACCAGAAGCGGCACGCCCACCAGCGCGATCACCGTCCACAGCCAGTCAGTCCACATCGCGACGCCCAGAAGCACCACGATCGACACCATGTCACGCCCGACATTGGGGATGATCTTTTCAAAGACCGCGTTCAGTTCCAGCGTATCGCCCCGCACCCGGTCGATCAGATGCCCGGGCGGGTGACGATGATGGAACGATTGGTCCAGCCCGATCAGGTGCTGCGTCATGTCGAGTTGCAGCCGCGTCACGACTTTTTCGGAAACATAGGCCATGAGCGTGCGGTAGGTCAGCGACGACACCGCGCGCACCACGAACGTGGCCGAGATCCCGATTGCGACCCAGAACACCATGTCCTCTTGGCCCGCCACCAGAACATCGTCGAACATGGGCTTCAGCATCGCGCTGAGCACGCCCGCCATGGCGCCATCCATCGCCATCAGGATGATACCGACGATGATATAGGGCAGCCAGCGGCGGACATGGGTGCGCCAGAACCAGCGCGCCAGTGCGCGGTCCTGCGCCGGGTCCGCGCGGCGCGGCAGCGGTTCCGACTTGGATTTCTTTTTCGGGGTCGACACTTGGCTCACGCGGGAATGCCCAGATTGATCGCGGCTCTATACATGGGATCGCCGCGCAGGGAAACCGGGGCCTTCGCGGCAGGCGGTTTCCTTCGGGCCGGGCTTTGCAAAGCGGGCGCGAAACAGTGCCGGGAACCCGCCCCGGCGCCTAGGCGTTTGATTCCGCGCGCAAGACAGGCCACCTTGGCGGCGATGCGAGGCACAGATGATGCGAGTCTCGCACCCAAGACCCCAGGCGGCTCAGGAGAGGCCATGTCCACCCCGCAACTGACCATCCTTGCGATTCTTATCCTTGTCGTCGCGGGGTTCCTGTGGGGACGCTTCCGCCACGATGCCGTGGCTCTTTTCGGCCTCATCGCCTGCGTCGTGACCGGCCTAATCGATCCGGAGCGCGCGTTTACCGGCTTCGGCCATCCGGCGGTTGTGACCGTGGCCTGCGTGCTGATCCTCAGCCGCGCATTGCAGCATACCGGCGCCGTCGATGTGCTCGCCCGCCGGGTGCTGCCCGCCGAAGCCGGGCGCCTGAGCGCCGTGGCCGCGTTGATGGGGCTGGGCGCGGCTTTGTCGGCCTTCATGAACAATGTGGGCGCAATGGCGCTGCTGATGCCGCTGGCGATCCAGCTGGCGGGCCGGTTGAAGCTGCCGCCCGGACAGGTGCTGATGCCGCTCGCCTTCGGCACGATCATGGGCGGCATGGTCACGTTGGTGGGGACGCCCCCCAACCTGATCGTCGCGACGTTCCGCCCCGACGGCGCTTTCCGGATGTTCGATTATACATGGGTGGGTCTGCCCGTGGCGCTGGCCGGGATCGCCTTCGTCGCGCTGATCGGCTGGCGACTGGTGCCGGTGCGGCGTCCGGCTGGGGATATGCCCTTCGAGACCGGCACCTATCTGACCGAACTGCGCGTGCCCGAGGACAGCAAGGCCATCGGCCTGACGCTGCGCAAGTTCGAAGACGAGCTCGAAGGCGTCGATCTGGTGATCCTCGCCCTCATCCGGGGCACGCAGCGGCAGAACAACCCGCATGGCTCGCGCAAGATCGAACAAGGCGACGTGCTGATCGTCGAGGCCGAGGCCAAGGCGCTGACTGAAAGCGCGGCACGCCACGAGATCGCGCTCGAAGGACTGGGGTCGCGCGACGAGGACGAAAACGACGACGAATTCGTGCTGCGCGAATTCGCGCTTTTGCCCGGCTCGTCCCTGATCGGGCGCTCGGCGCGCCAGCTGAGAATGCGCTTTCGCTGGGGCGTGTCGTTGCTGGCGGTGGCGCGCGAAGGGGCGCGGCCGCGCGGGCGGCTGGGGACGCTGACGCTGAAATCGGGCGATCTGCTGCTGTTGCGCGGCAAGGCCGAGGTCCTGTCTGATTTCGCCCGCGACCATAGCTGCGTGCCGCTCGACACCGCGCCGCTCTGGGTGCCCGACAAGCGCAAGGCGTGGCTTGCGACGGCGATCATGGCGGCGGCGGTGCTGGTCGCGGCGTTCGGCATCCTGCCCTCGGCGGTGGCCTTTGCGGGCGGCGTGCTGGCGACGATGCTAACCGGCACGCTGCCGCTGCGCGAACTCTACCGCGCGCTCGACGGGCCGGTCATCGTACTGCTGGCCGCGCTGATCCCGGTCGCGGCGGCGATGCAGGAGACGGGGACGGCGGACCTGCTGGCACGGGGCATGGTGGACTGGCTGGCGCAGGGCAACACGCTGGCCGCGCTGGTGGTCGTGCTGGTGGTGACGATGGTCCTGTCGGACGTGATGAACAACGCGGCGACGGCGGCGGTGATGGCCCCGATCGCACTGGGAATCGCAGCCCAGCTCGGCGCCGGGGCCGAGGGCTTTCTGATGGCCGTGGCCATCGGCGCCTCCTGCGCCTTCCTGACGCCCATCGGGCATCAGAACAATACGCTGATCCTCGGGCCGGGCGGGTTCCGGTTCGGCGATTACTGGAAGCTGGGTCTGGCGCTGGAAGTGGTGATCGTCACCGTCTCGGTCCCGCTGATCGTGTTGATCTGGGGGGTGTGAGGCGTCGCTTGGGAGCATCCGCGCGCTCACGACCGCTCGCGCGCTTGTGAAGGGCGGCGGGTTTTGAGTATTTGAGGCAAAGTGAAAGGGCGCGGGCTAAGGGCGTCCATTGGAGCGCGGCTCATCGGGCGCGAGCGATACCACGCTTCTTGTAGGGCGCGCGGCAATCGCCTAGACACAGGCGGAAATCTTGTGCCCGACAAAACCGAGGTCCGCATGCGCCTGAGCCGCTATTTCCTGCCCGTCCTCAAGGAGACGCCGTCCGAGGCGCAGATCGTCAGCCACCGGCTGATGCTGCGTGCCGGCATGATCCGCCAGCAGGCAGCGGGGATCTATTCCTGGTTGCCGCTGGGCTTCAAGGTGCTGCGGCGCATCGAGCAGATCGTGCATGAAGAACAGCAGCGCGCGGGCCATATCCCGCTTTTGATGCCCACGCTGCAGCCCGCTGATCTGTGGCGCGAGAGCGGCCGCTACGAGGCCTATGGCGAGGAGATGCTGCGCATCAAGGATCGGCACAAGCGCGACCTGCTGTACGGGCCCACGAACGAAGAGATGATCACCGACATCTTCCGCAGCCATGTGTCGAGCTACAAGGATCTGCCGCTGACGCTGTACCACATCCAGTGGAAATTCCGCGACGAGATCCGGCCGCGTTTCGGCGTGATGCGCGGGCGCGAATTCCTGATGAAGGACGGGTATAATTTCGACCTCACTTATGAGGACGCGATGCATGCCTATAACCGCCATCTGGTGAGCTATCTGCGCAGCTACGAGCGGATGGGCCTGCAAGCCATTCCGATGCGCGCCGAGTCGGGGCCCATTGGTGGTGACGACACGCATGAATTCCTGGTTCTCGCCGAGACGGGCGAATCCGAGGTGTTCTACGACAGCGAGATCACCGATCTGCGCTTTGGCGAGCGCGAGATCGATTACGACAATGTTGATCAGTGCCGCGCCGTGCTGGAGGAATTCACCTCGCGCTATGCGCGCACCGACGATACGCATGACGCCGCCGCGTTCGAGGCGCAGGTGCCCGAGGAACGCCGCCGCTCGGCACGCGGGATCGAGGTCGGACAGATCTTCTATTTCGGCACAAAGTATTCCGAGCCTATGGGCGCCACCGTCGTCAACGACAAGGGCGAGCGGGTGCCGGTGCATATGGGCAGCCACGGGATCGGCGTGTCGCGTCTTCTGGGCGCGATCATCGAGGCCAGCCACGACGAGA
This sequence comes from Rhodobacter sp. NTK016B, assembly GCF_017303295.1. Taxonomy (GTDB): domain Bacteria; phylum Pseudomonadota; class Alphaproteobacteria; order Rhodobacterales; family Rhodobacteraceae; genus Pararhodobacter. The sequence continues at coordinate 233,621 of NZ_JAFKOK010000004.1, forward strand.
ACGGGATCATCTGGCCCGAAGGCGTGACGCCGTTCCATGCCGGGATCGTCAATCTGAAGCAGGGCGACGCGGCGGCGGATGCGGCCTGCGAGTCGCTCTATGCAGCGCTCAAGGCGAAAGGCCTTGATCCGCTCTATGACGACCGCGAAGAACGGGCGGGGGCAAAATTCGCGACGATGGACCTGATCGGTCTGCCGTGGCGGATCACCGTCGGGCCGCGTGGGCTGAAGAACGGGGTGGTCGAGCTGACCTCGCGCCGGACGGGCGAGAGCGAAGAGCTGACCGCCGAGGCCGCGATCGACCGCCTCGCGCAGATCTACGCGCCGCATTTGTGAGCAGGCGGGGCGAGGGGGCTGTCTGCCCCCTCTTGGCCGCGCGGCCCGTTCCCCCTGAGGGTATTTTCGAAACAAAGAGCGCGGGCGCGGCGGGGGCTGCGCCTTTTTGCTTATCCGGGGGGCGCGGCCTGCCGATCACACAGTCAGGAGTTGCGCTGCGATGCGGCGTGGGTATCTTGCGCTCATTACCGCTTTGGGGAGTTCATTGTGTCGATCCGGTCCTGGACCCTGTTTACGTTAATGATTGCATCGCTGGCCACGGGCGCGCGGGCCCAGGAGGCGTCGGTCGAAACCCGGGCCGAGGCGCTGGCGGGAGCGTTTTTCGACTGGGCGCATGAGGTGGGCGCCGCCGCGCCCGAGATCGCCGTGACCTATCGCGGCGCGGTGGTGTTGACGCAGGCCGAAGGTGTCGAGCCGGGCGCGCCGCGCGAGCTGGCCTCGATGTCGAAGGCGATCACTGCGCAATGCCTTGCGGGGCTGGTCGAAGAGGGGCGGCTGCGCTGGAGCGACACGACGGCCGCCCGGCTGGGCTGGGACGGCGATGCGGGCGCAATCACGGTTGCGCAGCTTGTCACCCACAGCGCCGGTCTGGGGCCGGACCGTACGCAGGAGGCGATGGCGGGCTGGCTGACCGAAGGCGACTGGCGCGATGTGGCGGGCTGGCCGATGGCGCCGGTCCACGCGCCCGACACGCCGCCGGCCTACCGTTACAGCAATGAGAATTACGCGATCCTTGGCAGTGTTATCGAGGCGGTGACGGGCCAGCCCTATGAGACGGCCTGCGACGGGGTGTTGCCCGCGGCGGCGCTGTCCGAAACCACGGGCGCCTTCGGGCCGATGGGGGGATGGCGCGCGCCGCTGGCCGATTACGCACAGTTCCACGCCATGCTCTATGGCGACCGCCCGGCCTCGGGTCCTGTCACGGTGATCGACGGGCCGGTTGTTTACGGGCTGGGCATGGTCGGGCGTCCGCTGGGCGAAGGCTGGGCATGGTGGCATAGCGGGATGTTGTGCATGGAAGACGTGCAGGCGGCGGCCTATTCGGTGCTCTGGCGCGGCGGCTGGGGCGTGAGCGTCGCACTCGACAGCTGCCCCGGCTGGGAGGGGCTGGAATCGCTGGACCGCATGCTGGTAGAGGCCTTGCCCGATGAATGAGTCCTTGAGCCGGGCGATCCCGCGGATCGATGTCGCAGCGCTGTTTGCGGGCGATGCGCAGGCCCGGGCCGAGCTGCGGCGCGGGGCCGAAGAAGTCGGCTTCCTGACGCTGGTGAATACCCCGATACCGGCCGCACGGGTGCGCGACGTGATCGCTGCCTATCGGGCGTTCTTCGCCTTGCCTCTGGCCGAGAAGGGCGCGGTCGACATGGCGCGGACCGGATCGAACCGGGGCTGGGGCGCGCCCTTGTCCGAACAGGTCGATCCGGGCGCCAACCCCGATTACAAGGAAGTCTTCGACATGGGCTTCGCGGTGCCCGGCTCGACCCGGCCGGTCCATGCGCCCAATCTGTGGCCTGCCCGGCCCGAAGGGTTCCGCGAGACGCTGGAGGCCTATTATGCCGAGGCACAGGCGCTGTCGCTGCGGCTTCTGTCGGCGATTGCCGGGGCGATCGGCGCCAAGGAAGACTGGTTCGACGACAAGTTCGAGCATCCGATGGCGCTGTTGCGCGGTAATTTCTATCCCGAGCGGCCCGACTGGGCCGGAGACCGCGATTTCGGCATCGGCGCGCATACCGATTACGGATGTCTGACTTTGCTGGCCAATGACGGCGTTCCGGGGCTCGAGGTGAAGATGCGCAACGGCGAGTGGCAAGCGGTCGCGGCCGAGCCTGGCGGCTTCGTGGTGAATTTCGGCGAAATGCTGGAAAGCTGGTCAGGCGGGCGTATCCGCGCGACGCTGCACCGTGTGGTAGGCTCGGCCTCTGAGCGCATCTCGGTGCCGCTCTTTTTCAACCCGTCGCCCGATGTAAACGTGGCGCCGCCGGGATCGGGGCAAGTGATCCGCGCCGAGGACCACCTGCAGAAACGTTTCAACGAGACCTATCTGCACCTGCAGAAGGCCTGACATCCTTCAGGCAGGCACGTCGTCGACCAAAGGCGCGTCAGGCCCCCCGGGCTCTGCCGGATAGGCTTGCTCATAGGCGCGACAGAGGATGGCAATGACGATCGCGACGGGTGAACGACTACGGTCATGACTCGATCTTACCTATAGCCATCGCTCGCGGCACTCGTCATCTAATGGCAATGCGTCCCGCCCCAAGGCATCAGGGATTGTGCTCGCCAATCGTGGGCTGATTCCGCCGGAACGGGGCTTTAGCCGCGAAACACGCTCATAATCTCGTCGAGAGGCTTCTTGATCTTGGCGACCTGCGGCACCGTTGCTTCGGGCGCGGGGAAGCCCACGGGCAGGATCATGACCGCCTTTTCCGACTCGGGCCGGTTGCACAAGGCGTTTAGGAATTTCATCGGGTTGGGCGTGTGTTCCAGACAGACCAGCCCGGCATGGTGCAAGGCGGCGATCAACATCCCGGTGGCGATGCCGACGCTTTCGGGGACGTAGTAATTCTTGTAGCGCTCGCCGTCCTGCGTGACGCCCCAGCGCTGCGCGAAGACGACGATGAGCCATGGCGCATCGGTGAGATGGGGCTTCGACGCGCCCGTGCCGATGGGTTCAAGCGCGGCCAGCCATTCGTCGCTGGCGCCGCCTTGGTAGAAGGCACGCTCTTCCTCTTCGGCGGCGTCGCGGATCTGTTGTTTCATCGCCGGGTCCGAAATCGCCACGAAATGCCAAGGCTGATGATTGGCGCCCGACGGCGCGGTGCCCGCGGCGGCGATGCAGGCGGCGATCACCGCTTCAGGGACCGGGCGGGTATCGTAGTCGCGCACCGAATGGCGTTTTTTCATGTAGGCGAGGAAGGCTTCGGCCTGTGCGAGCGTTTCGGCCTCGGGCCGTTGCACCCGGTCGGGCAGGGGGATGGGCTGATACTGAACCTGACCTTTGGAATACATGGCTAACCTCCCGATTTTGCAAAGGCGTAGCAAGCCGCGCAGCCCGGGTCCAGCGTCCTTGCGCGGGCGGCATCGCGGGCGCATGGTGGTCGGCATGGAACAGATGACGACACGCTGTGTGATCTCGGGCGGCGGCCCGGCGGGGCTGATGGCCGGATTCCTGCTGGCGCGCGCCGGTGTCGAGGTGGTCGTGCTTGAGAAACACCGCGATTTCCTGCGCGATTTCCGGGGCGATACCATCCACCCATCGACGCTGCGGATCATGGAGGCGCTGGGGCTGCTCGACGAGCTGCTGGCGCTGCCGCATTACCCGTTCCGGCATATGGAATTCAGCTTCGGCGACAGGGCGGTTCCGGTCGTGGATTTCACCCCGCTGGGCGAGCGGACCGGCTTCGTGGCGATGATGCCTCAATGGGATTTTCTGGATTTCGTCGCACAGAAAGCGGCGGACTATCCGGGTTTCACGCTATTGATGCGCACCGAAAGCGAGGCGCTGATCGAAGAAAACGGGCGCGTCACCGGGCTGCGGGCCAAGGGGCCTGCAGGGCCGGTCGAGATCCGCGCGGATCTGGTGCTGGTCGCGGATGGTCGGGATTCGGCGCTGCGCGATACGGCCGGGCTGGATGTGCAGGACCTTGGTGCGCCGATCGACGTGTTATGGTTCCGGGTCAGCCGCACTTCGGGCGAGAACCCGGAATCACTGGGCCGGTTGAAGGATGGCAGCATCGTCATTCAGCTCAATCGCGGCAATTACTGGCAGATGGCCTTCATCGTACCCAAGAACGGGGCAGAGCGGGTGCGGGCCGAGGGGCTTGCGGCGTTCCGCCGTCGCGTCGGTGCCGCGACGGGGATCGAGGCCGCGCGGCTTGAGGAAATCGACGACTGGGACAAGGTGAAACTGCTCAGCGTGCAGGTCAACCGGCTTCAGCGCTGGTGGCGCGACGGGCTGTTGTGCATCGGCGACGCGGCGCATGCGATGTCGCCAGTGGGCGGCGTGGGCATCAACCTTGCGGTGCAGGACGCGGTGGCGGCGGCGAATATCCTTGCCGCGCCACTGCGCAACGGAACGCTGAGTGTCGATCATCTGCAGCAGGTCCAGAAGCGGCGCCTGTGGCCCGCACGGGTGACGCAGCGGTTTCAGGTCTTCTTGCAGGACCGGGTGATCCGCCCGGCGCTGGACAAACCCGATGCGCCGCCGCCGCTGCCGCTGCGGATTCTGGCGAGGGTGCCGTATCTGCGGCGCTTCCCGGCGCGGTTCATCGGACTGGGTCTGCGGCCCGAACTTCCCCGCGCGGGTGAGGTTGCACCGGGCGACGCGTGTTAGCCGCCACCCTGAGCGCGCCTTTGCCCGGCACTCCCATCCTACGGGAGCGGCGATTGACGGCGCGGGCCGCGTTCGTTACGGGAGGCCACTTGCCTGATCCCTCGCCTGATCCCACCTCGTGGACGGGACCCTGACCATGCCCACCTCTTTGCTTCTGATCCTCACCGCCGCAGGCTTCGGTGCGTCGCCGCTGCTGATTGCCGAGGCCGTAGCCTATTTCCCGCCCTGGACATTGGCCGCCCTGCGCTCGGCGCTGGGGTTGCCGCTGCTGATCCTCGCTGCCGGGGCGCTTGGCCCGCAGAAGCGTTTGAGCCGCTACGACCTGCTGACCGCTCTGGTCGGCGGGACGCTCGTCGTGGCGATCCCCTTCGTCAGCATGGCGGCGGGGATGCAGTATATCCCGTCGGGCATGGGCGGGATGCTCTATGCCACGATGCCGCTTTTCACGCTGGCGATGGCGGCGATGTTCCTGCCCGATGAGCCCGCCACGCTGGAACAGGGGATGCGCATCGGTGTGGGCATTCTGGGCGTTCTGCTGATCTCGGTTCCGGCGATCATCGCGGGCGGTTTCGGTCAGGCAGGGTTCGGCACGCTGCTGACGCTGATCTCTCCCCTGAGCTATGCTGCCGGGAATGTCTGGTTCCGCCGCCGCCGCCGGGTCGCGCCGCTGATGTTGTCGGCGGCGATGTTCGCGGTCGGCACCGTGGCGATCTGGCCTCTGGCCTTGTTGATTGACGGCCCTGTCGTGGCCGATCCGTCCTTCGCGGTGATCGGCACCCTCGTGGCGCTGGTCGTTCTGGCCACGGTCGCGCCCAACCTTCTGAATTATGCACTGGTCCAGCAGGCGGGCGCGAACCGCGCGGCGCTGGCGATGTTCCTCATGCCCGCCTTCAGTGTGGTATTCGGCATGATCTTCCGTGACGAGCGGCTGCCGCTTCTGGCATTCGGCGGGCTGGCGCTGGTGATCGCTGCCTCGACGGTGAAACTGCCGAAATGGCGGCGCGCGAAATCGGCCCTCGCGGCCGAGGCGCAGGGACATCGCGTGGTTCGTCAGATGGGACCGGCAGCGCGCGCCCGTGCGGAAGCCGCCGCCGAGGCCAGCGCGACCCCGACGCCACCGACGGCGGCGATCGATCAGGGCCCGAAAGCTGCGGGTCTGAACGCTCAGGGACGGAATGCTGAAGGCCGGACAGGGCAGGGTGCCGGCGGGCAAGGCCCCAACCAGCAAGGCCAGAAGCCGCAAGGGCAAAAATGGCAGGGCCAGAAGTGGCAAGGGCAACAGCCCAAAGCCGCGAACCCGCAAGGTCAGAACGCGCAGGCCTTGAAGGGACAGGCTTGGAAGGGGCAGGCCGGTAACAACCAAGCGGGGAAAGCCGCGGGACCCAATGCACAGGGTCCGGGCGCTCAGGCCGCGACGGCACGGGGCCCCAATGCGCAGACGAAGCCCGCTCAGGCTGGCAATCGCCCGGCTGCGGCCGGTCAATGGCCCAAGCCGCAAGGCGCGAAGGCCGGCGGAGGGCAGGTCCGACAGGGCGTCAAGGCAAATGGTCCGCAAGCACCGGCGACAGCGCCGGTGGCTGCTTCGGCTAAGGGCGAGGCACAACAGCCCCCCAAAGCCCCCGCGAAGGCACCGGCGGGCGGACAAGCAGGCGGTACAGGATGGGCCGGGAACGGCAAGAAGGCCGCTGCGTCGCAAGGCCGGAACCAAAGCGCCAACAAAGCCGCCGCTCAAGAGCCCGGTCAACCTGCCGCGAAACCGGGAGCGAAAGCCGGTGGCGCAACAGCACCGGACGGCTCTGGTTCAAACCCCGACACGCCGCGCCAACCGCCACGCGGCCCGCGTCCGACCGAAGACGCCTGAGGTTCAGCTCAGCGCCAGCCCGCCTTCGCGTTCCAGAAACGCCACGACCGCGTCGATCCCCACCGTGTTGCGAACCTGGGCCAGCACATAGGGTTTCGTACCACGCGCCTTTTGCGTGTCCGCTTCCAGAAGCGTCAGGTCGACCCCGACATACGGCGCCAGATCGGTCTTGTTGACCACCAGAAGGTCCGATTTCGTCAGCCCCGGCCCGCGCTTGCGCGGAATGTCCTGCCCGGCGGCGGTGTCTATCACATAGATCGTCAGATCCGCCAGCTCGGGCGAGAAGGTCGCGGCAAGGTTGTCACCGCCCGACTCGATCAAAATCAGGTCGAGCCCCGGAATGTCGGTCGTCAATTCATCCACGGCGGCAAGGTTAATCGACGCATCCTCGCGGATCGCGGTATGCGGACAACCGCCTGTTTCGACGCCCTTGATGCGCGCCTCGGGCAGAACCTGCGCGCGCAGCAGGTAATCGGCATCCTCGCGCGTGTAGATGTCATTGGTGATCACCGCCATCGAGCAGCGCCCGGCCAGCGCCCGCGCAAGTTGCTCGGTCAGCGAGGTCTTGCCGCAGCCCACCGGGCCGCCGATCCCGACCCGAAGGGGGCCATGTTTACTCATGTGCGAAAGATCCTGACGTCTTGGGTTTCGTGTTCGAAAGCGGCCAGATCCCCGGCCAGCGCAGAGCCGCCGAGATCGTCGAGCGTGGCCTCGGCCGCCTGGCTCGCCAGCGCAAGGATGACCGGTGCAAGACGGGCAAGGACCGTCTGACCCTCGGTCTGGCCCAGCGGAACATGGCGCACGGCGATGGTGACGAGGTTCCCGGCAAAGCCCTGAAGGTAAAGCGCAATCACGGTCGAGGACGGCAATGCCGTCCGCCGCGCGGCCTCGGCAAGCGCGACGGGCAGGGTGCGCGGGCCATGGGATCTGGGGGGCATGTCTGTGATGTTGCTTTGATGCGACGCGGTGGACGGATCGGCCCCGGCAACCGTCGAGATCGGTGCGGACCGGGGGCTTTCCATGTCTGTCGCATTAGTGCCAGTGGTCTCTGGCATCGCCCGAGGAGTGACCTCGTCTGTGCGTGCTGGCCCTGTCTGAGCGCTGGCATTCGCGGTTGTCTGTTGCGGTTGTTTCCAGCCTTGGTGGGCCTCTGTCGGCTCTGCTTCGGGCGTAAGAGCGGAAGACGGCGCGGCTGCACCACCGTCACCAGTCTCCTGCGAGACCGACGCAACGCTCTCTCTCTTAGCCGAGGTCAGACCTTCGCCGGGTTGCGCGGCCGGATCCGTTGGCATCGTTGCTGCCGGGGCCGCGCTCACTTGAGCAGCCGCATTCGCGCCCGGCACATCAGCCCCGCCCATTCCGGCGATCGTCCGCGCCAGCGCGGCGCCCTGATCGAGCGTCTCTTTCAGTCGCTCGGCCGAAGGGGCCAGCGCGCGTGCCAGCGCATCGAGCGCGTCGAGATCGTTTTCCTTCCGCAGCCCCTGCGCCAACAGCACCGCATCCTGCCATCCTGCCCCGTGCAACAAGATGCCGGTCAGCCAGTCTTCGAGCGTCGCGGCGTCATGGATGGTGCCGGTCGCTACCACCCGTTCGAGCCCGTGCGAATAGGCAAAGGCACCGGTCGGAAAGGCCGGCGAAAGCCATTGCGTCAAGCAAAGCAGATCGGCTGCGTTGGGCGTGTCAGTCATTGAGCCTCTTGGCGACGTCTTCGACATCGCCGAGTGTCACCATCCTGATCTCGCGTGCAAGCCGGATCGTCGGTTTCAGCCCGAAGCAGATCGAGCCCACGATGAACATCCAGGTGCCGATGGTCACAGTGCTTTCCCACAAGAACAGCACCGAGCCCACGATGAACAGCCCGGCGGCGCTGAAATCGACCATCGTATAGGCGATCTCATAGGTCGCCCAGATACGCGCGTGATCGGCCGAGGCATGACGGTTTCCGGGGGCAAACAGCTTCATTGATCGTCCCCGTCCAGAGTGGAATGCACGCCATGGTGGTGAACAACGTCTGATACGCGATCATGGGCGTGATGATGTCCATGTTTATTATCGCCATGCGTATGATCGCCATGCTCACTGTCGCCATGGTGATGACCATGTCCGGCATGCGAGTGGCCATGATCATGCCCCATGGTCCGGCCGGTCCCGTAGGCGCCCGATTCCGGCGCGAAGGGTTGCGTCACGCGGGTGATCGTCGCGCCCAGCCCTTCAAGCATCCGCTCGAGCACATGGTCTTCGCGGATCAGCAAATGGTCTTCATGGATTTCGCAGGGCGTGTGGCGGTTGCCGATATGCCAGGCCAGTCGCGCCAGATCGCCCGTGACGCGCAGCACGGCCTCACCGGCAGCGACGATGCGGATCACCCGGCCGTCTTCAAGCTCGAAGCCCCAATACTCGTCAAGATTGGTGACGGCGGGCAGGTCGACCATGAAGCCCTGACCGTGCTGCGTTTGCAGCCTTTTGCGTCGCAGCATCCGTGCGTCATAATCCAAAACGACGCTGTCATAACTTTCGGGCACGGCGTCGTGCAGCAGGCGGGCGACCGGCGGAAGGTCGGAATTGGGCAGATCGTGCATCCCGGTATCCTCGTAAACGTGGTGTTTACCCTCGCATCGCACCATCGCGGACGCAAGCGATGGAGGAAACGATGAGGATATCGGCAGAAGTCGATGAACTGGCGATGGTGCGCAGCCGTATCGCCCGGCTCAGAGCGCGCGAAGCAGAGTTATGCGCCACGCTGATCGCGGGCGATGCTGCGGCGCGGCGCGGGCGCTGGACAATCGCCCATCTGCGCGAAATCCGGGTGCGCGTGTTTGATCACCGGCTTTTGCCGCTCGACCTGCAGGCGGATGGAACGTTCTGGCAAGAGCAGACGAAAATCGTTGTGGATGTGAGCCTACGCGACGGTCTGGCGCCGGGTGCGACGGATATGCGCGCGGATGACCGGCAACTGGCATCGCAGAATGCCTTGGTGCCCGCCATACCCGACCTGGCCGACGCGGCACTGATCGCCATGTCGCAAGAGGTCGACGCCGCCTGGACCTGACGAGAAAAGGGCGCGTCGCGTCAGCTGGGACGGAAAAAGTGTCTCTTGGCAGGAGGTGTCAGCGCGGGGTCTTGGTGCCGCCGAAACCCCGCCAAGTGCAGCGCGCCTTCGGCGAAAGTTTCGGCTTCAGAGCCTTTCGCTCGAGAGCCAAGACACCCCCCGCGCTGACGTCGTTTCCGGCTACGCGAAGTTGCTGCCGGCGCGACATGTGAGACGGCGTCTTGCTCAGGCGTATCTGTTGAAACCCTCCTGCGGCGAGGGTTTGGCAAGCAAATCCGTCATGGCCGGGTCACGCGATGCTAAAACCCCATGACAACACAAGCCCCGCGGCGGCGTTCACCCGGTCAGAAACCCGAGCGCCGCCCTGCCGTTGATGCTTACAGACACAGACGGTCGCGGAAGACGTGTTGGACGATACCGTCGCGGGTGATGCCCATACGCTCGAGCTGCGCGTCCGACATCAGTTGCAGGCGTTCGATCTCGTCACGACGCGACCGGGCTTCGACGAAGGCATTGACCCCTTGGCCGAGCGCTACGAAGAACGCGTCGATCTGCGCGCGCAGGCGCGGCGAAAAATCGGAAGTGCTGGTGAAGGCCATTGTGGAAACCTCGTTTGGCTGGCGGGTTTCCTCCCTGATATCAAGATAGGACAAGAGTGCTGACATAACCATTGACCATTCGGCATGGGCGCTTTGCACTTGCAGCATGGCGCGTCGGAAGCGGCAAACCAGTTTGCGGTGGACGGGATGGGAAAGGGGGCTGTCTGCCCCCTCTTGGCCTCCGGCCAATTCACCCCCGAGGATACTTCCGGATCAAAGATGATGGTTAACGGCAACTTAACCATCTTTGTTCTTCAAATATCCCGGGGGGGCCGGGGGGGCTGGCCCCCCGAAGCAGCCGCGAGCACCGGGTGCAATGTGTTCAGAACAGGAAGTATCGTTGCGCGAGCGGCAATTCGCTGGCCGGTTCGCAGGTCAGAAGAACGCCGTCGGCGCGGACTTCGTAGGTCTCGGGGTCGACCTCGATCTGCGGCGTGGCGTCATTGTGTTTCATGTCGGCTTTGCTCACGCCTCGGCAGCCTTTGACAGGGACCACGCTTTTGGCCAGTCCCAGCGTCCGGGCGATGTCGGCGTCAAAGGCGGCCTGCGACACGAAGGTGACGGCCGAACGTTCGACCGAGCGGCCCATCGCGCCGAACATCGGGCGGGAATAGACCGGCTGGGGCGTTGGGATCGAGGCGTTGGGATCGCCCATCTGTGCCATGGCGATGGTGCCGCCGATCAGCACCATTTCGGGCTTGGCGCCGAAGAAGACGGGCGACCAGAGCACCAGATCGGCACGTTTTCCGATTTCGATCGAGCCGATCTCGTCGGCCATGCCATGCACGATGGCCGGATTGATCGTGTATTTCGCGACATAGCGGCGGGCGCGGAGATTGTCGTTCTCGCCCGTTTCCTCGGGCAGGCGGCCGCGCTGTTGCTTCATCTTCGACGCGGTCTGCCAGGTGCGGGTGATGACCTCGCCCACGCGGCCCATGGCCTGACTGTCGGACGAGATGATCGAGAAAGCGCCCATATCGTGCAGGATATCCTCGGCGGCGATGGTTTCGCGGCGGATCCGGCTTTCGGCGAAGGCGACGTCCTCGGGCACCTTGCGCGAGAGGTGGTGGCAGACCATCAGCATGTCGAGATGTTCCTCGATTGTGTTGACGGTATAGGGCATGGTCGGGTTGGTCGATGACGGGATCACGTTCTGCGATCCCACGACCTTGATGATGTCGGGCGCGTGTCCGCCGCCCGCACCCTCGGTATGGAAGGCGTGGATGGTGCGCCCGCCGATGGCCGCCAGCGTGTTCTCGACGAAGCCCGATTCATTGAGCGTGTCGGTATGGATCATCACCTGCACGTCCATCTCTTCGGCCACGCTCAGGCAGCAATCGATGGCGGCGGGGGTGGTGCCCCAATCCTCGTGCAGTTTCAGCGCGCAGGCGCCGGCCTTGACCATTTCCACCAGCGCCTCGGGCTGCGAAGCGTTGCCCTTGCCCGCAAGCCCGATATTCATTGGCACCGCGTCCACCGCCTGCAGCATCCGGCCGATATGCCACGGCCCCGGCGTGCAGGTGGTGGCGAGCGTGCCATGCGCAGGGCCGGTGCCGCCGCCCAGCATCGTCGTGAGGCCCGAATGCAGCGCGTCCTCGATCTGCTGGGGGCAGATGAAGTGGATATGCGCGTCGAACCCGCCCGCCGTCAGGATCCGGCCTTCGCCTGCGATAATCTCGGTCCCCGGGCCGATGATCACGTCGACGCCCGGCTGGGTATCGGGGTTGCCCGCCTTGCCGATCACCGCGATCCGACCGTCACGCAGGCCCACATCGGCCTTGTAGATACCGGTATGGTCAAGGATCAGCGCGTTGGTGATCACGGTGTCCATCGCGCCCCCGGCGCGGGTGATCTGACTCTGGCCCATGCCGTCGCGGATCACCTTGCCGCCGCCGAACTTCACCTCGGAGCCGTAGATCGTCAGGTCGCGTTCGACCTCAATGATGATCTCGGTATCGCCCAGCCGCAGCCGGTCGCCTGTGGTCGGGCCGAACATGTCGGCATATTGGGCGCGGGGGATCTGATAGGGCATGGGGGTGTCCTTTCTTGCGGGCGGGATGGCGCGGTCAGTCGACCCAGAGGCCGTGAGCCTTGTGCCAATCCTCAAGCGAGGCATCGGGGTAGCGGGCGAAGCTGCGGTCCTGCGGTCCGGCCAGCACGGGAACCCAGTCGGGCTTGAAATCGAGCATCATATGCGTGCGCTCGGGCGCTTCTGGCAGTGGCGTGTCGATGATGGCGGCCAGCGGATGGACCAGAGCGGGCCAAGTCGGATCGAAAAGCCACAGATGGCAGCCGCAACGTGTGCAGAAATTGCGCTCGGCGGTCGACAGACGGCAGGCGCCGTCCTCGTCATGGATCTCGGCGCGGAATACGCCGAGATTTTCGGCCCCCTCGATGGTCAGGGTGTCGGCGCGGGCGCCCAGATTGATCGCGTAGCCGCCCCCGCCCGAGGTCTTGCGACAGATCGAGCAATAGCAAAGCTGGTAGGGCACGGGCGTATGGCTGTTCACGCCGAACCGTACCGCGCCGCAATGGCAGCTGCCCTGAAGCACGCGCCCGCCGCTCATTCTGTGATCCGTCCGTTTTGAGGCCGGGTCATGACCGGCGCAGGAGGCGAGGCGGGCATCGGCAATGGCGGCAACGGCGAAGGCGCGAGGCGGGCCATCACGACAGCTTTCCCATCACGCGGGCATTGAAGCCGTAGACCGTGCGCGCGCCCTCGAAGGGGATCAGGCGCACCTCACGCGTCTGGCCCGGCTCGAAGCGCACGGCGGTGCCGGCGGGAATGTCGAGCCGCTGGCCCAGCGCCGCCTCGCGGTCGAAGCGAAGCCCCGGATTGGTTTCGGCGAAATGGTAATGCGACCCCACCTGCACCGGCCGGTCGCCGGTATTGGCGACTTCCAGCGTCGTGACCGGCGCATCGGCATTGAGGGTGATGTCGCCCTCGGCAGGAAACAGCTCTCCGGGGATCATGATACGCTCCTTATGCCAGAGCCAGGACAAGGCCCGCACCGGCGGTCAGGGCGCCGAGGCCCCGCATCGACAGCGTGTTGACCGCGCGACCCATGCCGAGACCCGCGCCGTGCAGCGCGGCGGTGGCCAGCGCGAAGCCCAGCGCATAGGCGGCCAGCCCTGTGGCCGGGCCTTCCGCGCCATGCGCCCAGCCATGGGCAAGGCCAAAGGCCGCGACCACCGGCAGCAGCAGCGCAGTGGGCACACGGACGGCCATGGCGATCAGCGCGCCCAGCACGATGATCGAGGCGAGGATCATCGGCTCCATCGCCGGGAAGGTCAGGCCCGCCGCGCCCAACGCACCGCCGGCCAGCATCGCGCCCACGAAGGTGGCGGGCGTGGCCAGCACCGAGGCGCCACCGCGCTGCGCCGCGATCAGCCCGACCGCCAGCATCGCCAGAACGTGGTCCAGACCGCCCAACGGATGCGACAGGCCGCTCATGAAAGACAGGCCGGAATGCGCGCCGCTATGCGCCAGCGCGAGCGTGGGCAGGGCGGCGAGAGGCAGGGCGACGGGCAGGGCGAGGGCGAGGGCGAATGCGCGCATGGGGATTTCCTTGGGATAGGTCAACGGATCGGATGATGGACGGTGACGAGCTTGGTGCCGTCGGGAAAGGTGGCCTCGACCTGCACGGAGTGGATCATCTCGGGGATGCCCTCCATGCATTGCGCGGCGGTGATGACATGGGCGCCGGCTTCCATCAGCTCCGACACCGGGCGGCCATCGCGGGCGCCTTCGACGACGAAATCGGTGATCAGCGCGACCGCTTCGGGATGGTTCAGCTTCACGCCGCGTTCAAGCCGCCCGCGCGCGACCATCGCGGCGAGGCTGACCAGAAGCTTGTCCTTTTCGCGGGGGGTAAGGTTCATGCCGTTCTCCGGGACATTCGGGTCTCCTAGATCTGCCAGACGCGGGGCAAGGGGCCCGGGCGCAGGACCTGCACGAGGCGGGCGATCTGGCGCCTGAGCGGCCAGCCATCCGCCGCCATCAAACGTATCGTCAGTTTTCCATCGAAGCCAGAGGCCGCGCCCCGCACGCCCGCTTCATTCAGCGCGGCACGGACCGGACCCAGCGCATCCTCGGCCCCCTGCGCGATCAGCGCCATCGAGGCAAATGCGCGCGCGCCGTTCAGCGTCGCGGTGCCGTGCAGCGCGCTTGCGGTCAGCTTGAGCGGCTCGACCAGAAGCGGGCGGCCCGCGCGCGAAATCTCGCGCGTGTCGTGCAGCAGAAGATCCTGCACCGTCTCGCCCATCGCCGCGCGGCCCAGAACGATGGCTTCCAGCGTCAGGCATTCCGCCTGCGGCCCCAGCGCGATGCGGGTGCGGCGGCGCAGAGCCGAGCGGTCGAACAGGATGGTTTCCTGCGGCAGCCAGTCCAGCCGACCATGCGTGATATCGAGCGCCACATCCATCCGCGCGATGCCGTCGCCCGCCCGATAGGCGCGCTCGGCGGTCTGTGTGGTGGCGGTGGTGTCGCTGTCGCAATGCAGCGCATAGCCCAGCCGGTCGCCGCCGGTCAGCCCGCCAGAGGTGTTCAGGAACACGATTTCGGGGCGCTTGGGATCGGGCAGGGTGATCGCCTTGGCCGAGCCTTGCGTGAACAGCCGCCGGATCCGCCCGCCCTGCAAGGCGACATCGGCGGTGCCTCGGGTGCGCTGATGCAGGATCTGGGGTTGGGCGTGCATGGCTTGGGGATACCGTGACCGGCGGGCGGGCGAAAAGAGGGGGCGCGGCGGGCGACGGGCAATGGCGGGTTGAGTGACCCGTCAAGGGAAGGATTGCCCGTGTCTTGTGCGTTGTGCTCTAAATTTAAGCACGGCAAGAGAAATCGCCCCGACTCAGGCGCTTGCCGGTCCGCTGGCGCTGCCGGATCGTCCAAAGCTTGCCGCGCCCATGGGCGTTTTGCCGCTTTCGCTCGCGCCCGAACTTTGCCAGCATGGTCCCGGGATGATCCCACCGGACAAGCGTGAGAGCCATGAGACCCGATGCACGATGGGCCTTCGCCCGCTACCGCGCGATTGCACACCGCCTGCCGCCCACCACGCGGCTCTGGCCCAGACACAGCTACCGGATTCTGGATCTCGATTACGTCCTGAAGCGCTATGATGGTTTCATTCTGGACGCGTTCGGCGTGCTGAATATCGGCGAGGGCGTGCTGGAGCAGGCGCTCGTGCGGGTGGCGAAAATGCGCGCTCTGGGCAAGAAGGTCATGGTGCTGACCAACGGCGCCTCGGCCCCGCGCGCGGCGGCTTTGGCCAAGTATCATGGCTGGGGCTTCGACTTTTCCGACGCCGAGGTGATCGCCAGCCGGGATCTGGCCGGCGCGGCGCTGGCCGGGCGCGGTGGCGTATGGGCCGGGATCGCGCCTGACGGCGCGGGATTCGGCGATCTGCCGGGGGATGTGCGGGCGCTGGACGACGCTCTGCTGGACCGCGCGGACGGGTTTTTGTTCCTTGGCTCGCAGGACTGGACCGACGCGAAACAGGCGGCGCTGATCGCCGCGCTGAAAGCCCGCCCGCGTCCGGTAATCTGCGCCAATCCCGACATCGTCGCCCCGCGCGAAGACGGCTTCACATGGGAGCCGGGCCACTGGGCGCATCAATTGCCGGTCCCGGTCGAATACCATGGCAAGCCCTTTGCCGGTGCCTTCGATGCGGCGCTCGCGGCGATGGGGTTGCCCGCCGAGCGCGTGGCGATGGTGGGCGACACGCTGCACACCGATATCCTCGGCGGTCACGCGGCCGGATGTGCAACCGTGCTGATCAAAGGGCACGGGTTCTTCAAGGGCGTCGATCCCGACGGCTTTATCGAGGCCACAGGCATCGTGCCCACCTTCATCGCGGACGAGACATGAGCGACAAGCCGTTGAAACCCGGGGAAGAGGCGACGCAGGCCGTGCTGCCCGCCGATGCCTCGCTGGGCTTCATCGGTCATGTCGAAACCCCGTGGAAGACGCTGGCGGATTGCCCCAAACGCGCCGATCCAGATGGGCCGGTCTCGACCGCGGTGGTCAATGCGCCATGGGACCGGGCGCTGATCGGCGTCGAAGGGTTCGAGTGGATTGAGCTGTATCTGTGGTTTCACAAGGCAAGGCGCGATCTTCTGGTGATCAGGCCGGGCCATGCCGAGGGCTTGCGCGGCGTGTTCTCGCTCCGCTCGCCGGTGCGTCCGAACCCGATTGCCGTGACGAATGTGCGGCTGCTCGGCATCGAGGGGAACCGGCTGCGTGTGGCCGGGCTCGAAGCGCTGAACGGGACACCGCTTTTGGACATCAAGCCCGGGCGGTGTCCCTTCGCGTAATCACTCGGCGCGCGCCACGCTGGGCTGCGCACTGAGCGGGATCTCCCGCAGGAAGATCGCGGTCACGAAGCCCAGAATCGCAAGCCCCGCGACGATCCAGTAGATGGGCGAGATCGCATCGACCACATGCACGGCGATGGTTGCGCGCATCTCGGGCGGCATCTGCGCCAGCTGCGCGGGTCCGACCTCGGGGTTGATGGCGAGGCCGTCGAAGCTTTGCGCAAGCCGCGACGCCATCAGTGCGCCGAACAGCGCCACCGAGATCGAGGCGCCGATCTGACGGAACATCACGCTCGACGCGGTGGCAGTGCCCAGAACCGCGCGCGGCACGGCGTTCTGCACCGCGGTGGTCAGCACCGGGAAGCTGAGACCCAGCGAGAAACCGAAGAGCAACAACATGCCCGAGAACATCCACACCGAGGTATCGACAGCGATCTGCGCCAGCAGCCCGCCTGCGACGATCAGCAGGCCCATACCCACCACGGCAAGCAGCCGGTAGCGCCCGGTATTGCGCATGTAGCGCCCCGCAACGGTGGTCGCGGCGATGATACCCAGCGTCATCGGCGCCATCAGCAGGCCCGAGATCATCGGCGAGACGCCGCGCGAAACCTGCAGATAAATCGGCAGGAAGGTGACCGCGCCGAACATCATCGCGCCGGTGAGAAAGCTCAGAAGCGACGTGTTGCGGAACACGTTGCCGCGAAACAGCTCGAGCGGCAGGATCGGCTCGGGCGCACGGCGCTCGATGGCGATGAAGCTCGCACCGGCGATCAGCACGACAGCCGCAAGCGCCGCGCTTTGCACCGAAAGCCACGCGAAGGTGGTGCCGCCCAGCGCGGTGACCAGAGTCAGCGAAGCCAGCGTGATCGACAGCGTCGCCGC
The DNA here is from genome assembly GCF_017303295.1 of Rhodobacter sp. NTK016B. Taxonomy (GTDB): domain Bacteria; phylum Pseudomonadota; class Alphaproteobacteria; order Rhodobacterales; family Rhodobacteraceae; genus Pararhodobacter. The sequence continues at coordinate 250,989 of NZ_JAFKOK010000004.1, forward strand.
ACCCGCCCAGTCGATGCGGTGCTTGTGCGTCGCGACATGCGCGGGGAAGCTGACGGCAAAGCCCACCACGGCCAGAACACCGAGCGGCACGTTGATGAGGAAGATCCAGTGCCAGCTGAGATTTTCGACGAAATAGCCGCCAATGAGTGGCCCGACCATCGACGAGACCGAGAAGACGGCAGCGAACATGCCCTGCACCTTGCCGCGCTCTTTGGCCGACAACACGTCGCCCACGACCGACAGCGCCAGCACGAACAGCCCGCCGCCGCCCAGGCCCTGCACCGCGCGGGCAAGGATCAGGAAGGTCATGCTGCCCGACAGGCCGCAAAGCAGCGAGCCCAGCAGGAAAAGCGCGACCGAAACAAAGACCATGACCCGGCGGCCGTAAAGATCGCCGAGCTTGCCATAGAGCGGCGCCGCGACGGTCGAGGCGAGGATATAGGCGGTGACCACCCATGACAGGTGTTCAAGCCCGCCCAGATCGGCAACGATGGTCGGCAGGGCGGTCGATACGATGGTCTGATCGAGCGCCGCCAGCAGCAGAAGCGTGGCGACCGAGCCGATCACGAGGCGGATATTGACGGGGGCGGATTGTTCGGGCGCGTCGTGCCCGGGGCCGGCGGAACCGGCTGAGGATTCTGAAAATGACATGCGGGATCTCGAATTGGACAGGCGCGTAACGAAAGCGCGTCGGGCGCTAATGTGGCGCTTCCGGGCATACGAGGCAAGGTGCCGCCTGTATTTAATTTGTGAAATTTCTGTTGCGCAACGCGGACCAAGCCGACCGCCGCCGCGCCGTTCGGGTCAGGCGAGTTGGTTCGACGGCTGGCCGGTCCCGCTCTGGAAAATCCCTTCCAGCGCCGTGTTGCCGGTGATGAGATCCTGCACCGTGTACTTGTCGAGCGTGGCGTAAAACGCCGTCAGCGCGTCACACAGAATGCCCTTGAGCCGACAGGCCGAGCAGAGCGGGCAGGTATTTCGCTCGGCATCCATGCATTCGGCGAAGGGCAGGTCGGCCTCGAACAGCCGAAAAACCGTGCCGATGGAGATCTCGTCGGCCTCGCGCGCCAGCACGATCCCGCCGCCGCGCCCGCGCGAGGTGATCAGATAGCCCACGCTTTCAAGCTGGTTCACCACCTGCGCGACATGGTGGAACGAGGCGTTGTAGGCGCGCGCCACATCGGCGGTGCGCAGGCTGTCGGGATAGGTCACCGCGCAATGCATGAGCGTGCGCATGGCAAGGTTCGTTCTCAAAGTCAGTCGCATGAAGGGTCCATCGTGAAGAGCGGGCCGGTCGGAGGCGGGCAATAGGGAAGCGGGGCAATCTGGAAGCGGGGCGGGGCCGGGCTGCGCGGATAATCCGCGTCTTTCGCGCGTATTTCCTAGGCAGGCTGAACCCCGGCGGCCTTGATCCAGATCAGAAACCGCAAAGCCAAGCGCCGGATTGATGCGGCCAAGCCGCATGCAGGCAACCCGAGCACGCGCTTGACTTTGCCGGGCTTCCTCCGCAATCTGCCAAATAGGGAAACATAGTTCCATTATATGGAACATCGGGAGGAAAGATGACAGATATGGGCGACCGTATCGGAATCGCGCGCATCATCGCGCCGCATTCCATCGCGCTGATCGGCGCGACCGAGGATTACGCGAAATTCGGGGGGCGTATCTTTCATCACCTTGTCGAGCACGGCTACGCGGGCACGATCTATCCGATCAATCCGCGCCGTGAGACGGTCTTGGGCATCAAGGCCTATCCCAGCGTGCGCGACCTTCCCGCCGCGCCCGATATCGCGTTGGTCGCGGTGCCGGCCTCGAAGCTGGAAGAGATGATCACCGATTGCGGCGAGGCGGGCGTGGGGGCCTGTGTCGTCGTCACCGCGCAGATGGCCGAATTCGGTGCCGAGGGCGCGGCGCTGGAAGCCCGCATCACCGAGATCGCGCGCGGCTACGGAATGCGGATCGTCGGGCCCAATTGCATGGGCTTCATCGTGCCCGCCGCCGATATGGCTCTGTCCTCGACGCCCACGCTTCGCTATACCGGCCCGTTCCGCAAGGGCGGGGTGGCGCTGGTCAGCCAGTCGGGCGCGCTGATGGGGGCGCTTTACGTCGCCTCGCACGATCACGGCGTGGGCTTGTCGGGCATGGTCAGCATCGGCAATCAGGCCGATCTGGAACTGTGCGATTTTCTGGACGGTTTTATCGCGGATCCGGCGACGCGGGTGATCTGCCTCTATGTCGAGGGTCTGAAATCGCCCGCCCGGCTGCGCGATCTGGCGCTGAAGGCGCGCGCGGCGGGCAAGACCATTCTGGCGGTCAAGGCCGGGCGGACCGAGGCGGGCAGCGTCATGGCACGCTCGCATACTTCGTCGCTGGCCGGGTCGTTCTCGGCTTTCGAAACCCTGTGCCACGAGACCGGCATCGTCGTGATGGACGATCCCGACAGCATGATCCTTGTGGCCGGGCTGATGGATGCCAACCCGCCGATGGCGACGGGCGGCATCGGTGTCGTATGTTCGTCGGGCGGAGGCGGTGCGGTGCTGGCGGACCGGATGGATCTGGCCGGATTGCCGGTCGCGTCCTATGACGACGTCACGCGCACCCGCATGGACGGTGATTTCCAGCGCGCGCATCAGAACAACCCGCTGGATCTGGGCGCGCATAAGGGGGCGCTGGATTTCGGGATCTTCGAACGCGCGATCCACGCGGTGCATGAGGATCCGAATGTCGGGCTGCTGACCTATGTTCTGACGCCCCAGCCGCTGATGCCCGAGACGATGCGCTGTCTCATCGACACGTTCAAACGGCAGACGAAGCCGGTTCTGATCGTACAGACCACCTCGCGCTTTGCGGGCGATCTGCGTGAGATGCTGCTGGAGGCGGGCGTGCCGCATGTCACCCGCGTCGACGATGCGCTCAGGGTGATGGAGGCGATGGTGGCGCGGCGCGATGCGCTGGTGCGCGACGGGGTGCCTGCGCGGATCGCCGGGCAGGCCGTGGCCGTGGCGCCGCGCGCGGGCTTCCTGACCGAGCCCGAGGTCAAGGCGATGCTGGCCGCCGCTGGCGTTCGCGTGCCGGGCGCCGAAGGCTGCGGCACGCTGGACGAAGCGCTCGCCATCGCCGCGCGGATCGGTTTCCCGCTGGTGATGAAGGGCGTCGCGGCGGATGTCGTGCACAAATCGGATGCGGGGCTGGTCAAGGTCGGCATCGAAGACGAGGCGGCGCTGCGCGACGCCTATGCCCAGATCGCCGCGGCCTTTGCCGAACACGCGCCGGGGCAGCCGGTGCGGGTGGATGTGCAGCAGATGATCGGCGCGGGTGTCGAGCTTCTGGTCGGCGCCACGAACGAGCCGGGCTTCGGGCCGCAGATCGTCGTTGGCGCGGGCGGCGTCTATGTCGAGCTTCTGAAAGACGTGGCTCAGGCCAGCGCGCCGGTCAGCCCGGCCGAGGCCGAGGCGCTGTTGCGGCGGCTCAAGCTCTGGCCGCTGTTGACGGGCGCGCGCGGGCAGGATCCCGTCGACATGCCCGCGCTCTGCGACGCCATCGCGCGGATTTCGCAGGTGGCGGCGGATCTGGGCGACAGCCTTGTGGATATGGAGGTCAATCCGCTGCGCGCAACGGCTGACGGCGCCTATGCGCTGGACGGACGCGCGACGCTCGCCTGACCGGGAAACTGCGGCGGGGCGACGCCGCCCCGCCAGCCATTGGCCCAGGCGGCCTCGATCTGGCGGATCGTGTCGTGTTGCAGGGCCACGTAGCGGGCGATCGTATCCTCGCCCAGCCGGTTCATCGGCCCGGCGATGCTGAGCGCGGCCACGACGTCGCCGTGGCGGTCGCGCACCGGGCTGGCGACGCCCTTGGCGTCTTCGTTCACCTCGCCGATGGCGACCGCGTAACCCTGTTCGCGGATCTGGGCGAGCTGGGCGCGCAGCGCGTCGGGATCGGTGATCGAGCGCATGGTATAGGCCACGAGCGAACGCGCCACCTCGTCGATGACCGAAGCCGGGGCATGGGCCAGCAGAACCTTGCCGCTGGACACCGATTGCAGCGGCGCGCGGGCGCCCAGATAGGCGAGCGTGCGCACGACCGAGCGGCTTTCGATCCTGTCGGCCACCACGTTCCACAGCCCGTCGCGCACGTTGAGCATGACATTCTCAGGCACCTGCTCGGACAGCCGCAAAAGGAACGGATGCGCCACCGCCACCAGCGTGTTGCGCGCCAACAGCCGCGCGCCCATCTCGAAGCTGCGAAACGTGGCCTCGTAAAGCGTGCTGTCCTCGGCCTGCCGGACGTAATCGAGTTCCTGCAGCGTCTGCAGCAGATGGAACGCGTTCGAACGCGTGATGCCATTGGCACGGGCAATGTCGCTCAGCCGCATCGGGCCGTCGGCCCGGCTGAGCCCTTCGAGCACGCGAAAGGCTTTTTCCACGGATTTGATCATGCGGCGTGCTCCGGTTTGCCTGCGCCCGGCGTGTCGCCGGAAAAAGCCCGCGCGCGCAGTTGCGCCAGCGCGTCGAGCAGCGGCGCAAGGCGGTCGTCGGTATAGCGGCTGGCGGGGCCGACAAGGCCGATCGCCCCAAGCGCCGGGTTCGCATCAAGTGACAGGGGCAGGGCGATCTCGAATGTGTGGCGCTGGGGGTGGTCGGTGATCAACCCGTAGGCGCCATGCGCGGGATGGCTCGGCGCCTCTGCCGCCAGCGCGCAGCCAAAGGCCGTGTCCTGCGGGGCGAAGGTCTGGTTCTCGGGCAGGATCGCGGCCAGCGAGCGGACAGGCAGGGCATTGGCGATCACCACGATCCCCGCGCCCGAGGGCAGCGCGAACGAGGCGGTTTCATCGGTCCGGCGCGCGAGGTCTTCCAGATGCGGCACCAACGCTTCGCGGTAGCGCGTGCGGGTGGTAACGCTCTGACCCAGCAGCGCGACCTTCAGCGACGCGCTGTATCGGCGCTCGACCGGGTCGTGCAGCACGTAGCCCGCAGCGACAAGTGTCGACAGGGTGCGGTGGATATTGGACTTGGGCAGCCCGGTCTCACGGGCGAGGTCGGCGATCTGGACGGGGCCGTCCGCGCCGATAACGCGTTCAAAGATATCGAGACCTTTCAATAATGTACGATCCAACGTCGCGCTCCCCTTTGGGTCAGGATACGGGCGGAAACCGGAGGAGGTCAATGCGGCGTACCATCACCAAGTGTTCCAACATATAGAACGCAATACAGTATTGCGAGACAAATGGACGCGTGCTAGCCTCCGAGTCGTCTGGGAGGACAGCGCCCGTGCAGGGCGCCGACATGGGAGGATTTCATGCGGAAGACTTTGGCTTCGTCGCTGGCGCTGATCGTCGGCATTGGTGCAACGCAGGCGCTGGCCGAATGGCCCGAGCGTCCGATCACGATGATCGTGCCCTATAATCCGGGCGGGACGACCGACATTCTGGCGCGCCGCGCCGCCGATGCGATCTCGGCCGCCGTGGGGCAGCCCGTGGTGGTGGAAAACCGTCCCGGCGCGGGCGGTGTCGTCGGTGCCACGCAGGCCGCTCAGGCCGATGGCGACGGCTACACGATTTTCTTCGGCAACAACGCCACGCAGGTCGTTCAGCCGCTCATCAACCCTGCTGTCAGCTATGACCCGCAGGCGGATTTCGTGGGCATCGCCACCGTCGCCGATGCGGCAAGCTTTCTCGCCGTCAACGGCGATCTTCCGGTGACCAATGTCGAGGAATTCGTCACCTGGCTGGGTGAGAACGACGCGACATACGGCACCGCGGGCGTGGGCTCGATGGGGCAGTTCACCGCCGAGATGTTCCTGCTCGCCACCGATACCGACGCCACGCATATCCCCTATCAGGGATCGAACAACGCGATGGCGGCGGTGATGTCGGGCGAGATCGACTTCATGGCCGACCCGGTCGCGGCGACGCAGGCGGGCGACAGCCATCTTCGCATCATCGCCGCGCTGACCGCCGACCGTCACCCGAACCTGCCCGACATGCCCACCGCGCGTGAGCAGGGCGTCGATATGGCGATCGAAGGCTGGTTCGGTCTCTGGGCGCCCGATGGCACCGATCCCGCCTATTTGCAGGCGATGTCCGCGCCGCTGGCCGATCTGGTCGCCAGCGACAGCTACCGCGAGCAGGTGCTGCGGATGGGAATCCTGCCGATCTATCGCGATCCGGCGGCCACCGATGCGGCGGTCGATGCGATGATGGTCGACTTTGCCGAGATCCGCGACGCGGCCGGCATTTCCATCGAGTAAGGACACCGTGCGACCCCGCCCCGGGGCGGGGTTCGCCGCACCGGGTTGGGCCCATGACTTTTGACAATATCGACTATCTCGAACAGGGCGGCATTGCCGAGATCACGATCCGGCGCCCCGAGAAGAAGAACGCGCTGACCGCGCAGATGTTCACCGATCTGCGCGCGTGTTTCGACGCGTTCGCAGCGGGTGACGCGCGGGTGGCGATCCTGAAATCGGTCAGCGACGACGTGTTCAGCGCGGGGGCCGATCTGACCGATCCGCCCGAGCGCTTCTGGGAAGGCGTGCCCGAGCTGGGCTTTCGTTGCGACAAACCGATCATTGCCGCGATCAGCGGCAAGGTGATCGGCGCGGCGGTGGTGCTGACGCAGATGTGCGACCTCGTCGTGATGACCGAGGATTCCGCGCTGATCTACCCCGAAGCCAAGGTCGGCGTCGCCAAGGGTGGCGTGTCGATCCTGACCAAGCGGATGCCGCTGCGCGTTGCGCTGGAAATGATGTTCACGGGCGAACCTCTGAGCGGCGAGCGTGCCTATCAGGTGGGCGTGGCAAATGCGCTCGTGGCGCCGGGCCAGCATGTGACCCATGCCCGCGAGATGGCGCAGAAGATCGCCGCCAATGCGCCTTTGGTGGTCGAGATGCTCAAGCGCCTGTCGCTGGACACGCTGGGCGATGCGCCGATGCAGACGCAGATCGACCTTGCCGCGCGGGTCGAGCGGGTGATGACCTCGGAAGACGCCGTCAACGCGCTCGAAGCCTTCAAGGCCAAGCGGAAGCCGGTGTTCCATGGCCGCTGAACCCCGGACCGGCAGGCCGCAGCCGCGCGGGCTGTGGCGCATCCTGACCGCGCGCGAAGGTCTGGGGGCGGTGTTCCTGCTGATCTGCGCGCTGATCGTGGGGATCGAGGCTTCGGGCCTGTCGATGGGGCGCGGGCGTATGGTCGGGCCGGGCTATTTCCCGGCGATCCTGTGTGCGCTTTTCGTGCTGTTCGCGGTGATCCTGCTGGTGCAGGCCATCGCGCCGGGCCGCGTCACGGTGGCTTTCGGCCCGCTCAGACCGGCGGCGATGATGATCGCGGCCATCGCGGCCTTTTGCCTGACATTCCCGTTTCTGGGGGCCGGCGGAGCGATCATCATTCTGGTGGTGATCGCGGCCCTGGCCGAAAGCGGGCGCAGGCCGCTTGAATTGCTGATCCTGTCGGTGGTGCTGGTGGCGCTTGTGTGGCTCGTGTTCCGCATCGGGTTGAACCTGCAATTGCCGATGTATCCGGGAGACGTGTGATGATCGAGAACCTGATGCTGGGGTTCGAGGTCGCGTTTTCGGCCTCGACGCTGCTTTACTGCTTCCTCGGCGTGTCCATCGGCATGTTCATCGGCGTGCTGCCCGGCGTGGGGCCGCTGGCGGCGATCTCGATGCTGCTGCCGCTGACCTATTACACCACGCCCACCAACGCGCTGGTGATGCTCGCGGGCATCTATTACGGCGCGCAATATGGTGGCTCGGTCGCGTCGATCCTGCTCAGGCTGCCGGGGACGGCGTCCAGCGCAGTGGTCTGTCTCGACGGCTACGAGATGACGCGCAAGGGCCGTGCGGGGGCGGCGTTGTTCCTGTCGGCGGTGGCGTCCTTCGTGGGCGGTTCGATCGGCATCATCCTGATGGCAGCCTTCGCGCCCGCGCTGGCGGAATTCGCGCTGCGCTTCGGCAGTCAGGAATACTTCATGCTGATGGCCCTCGGCCTTGTCGCTGCCTCGACCCTGTCCGAGGGATCGGCGGTCAAGGGGCTGGCGATGGTGATCTTCGGGCTGGTGCTGGGTATCGTCGGGCTCGATACGATCTCGGGCACGATGCGCTTCACCTATGGCGAGATGCAGCTTGTCGACGGGATTTCGCTGGTCGCCTCGGCCATGGGGCTGTTCGGGCTGAGCGAGATCCTCGTGAATATCGGCAAGGGCGAGCGCGGCGTGAGCACGCAGAAGGTCACGATGCGCTCGATGATCCCGACCCGACAAGAACTGCGCGATTGCTGGCCCGCGATCTGGCGTGGCTCGGCAATCGGCTCGTTCTTTGGCGCGCTGCCGGGGACCGGATCGACGATTGCGTCCTTCTTTTCCTATGCCGTCGAGCGCAAGGTCGCGCGCAATGCCAAGACCATGGGGCAGGGCGCCGTCGAAGGGGTCGCGGGCCCCGAGGCCGCCAACAACTCAGCCGCGCAGACCGCCTTCATCCCGACCCTGACGCTGGGCGTGCCGGGCGACGCGGTGATGGCGCTGATGCTGGGCGCGATGATCGTGCACGGGGTCCAGCCGGGTGCGGCGATGCTGAACGACACGCCCGAGGTCTTCTGGGGCCTGATCGCCAGCTTCTGGATCGGCAACCTGATCCTCGTGATCTTCAACATCCCCCTGATCGGGTTGTGGGTCAGCCTGCTGCGCATTCCCTATCGCTGGCTTTACCCCGCCATCGTCGTGCTGATCGTGATCGGCACCTATTCGGTCAACCTGTCGGTTTTCGATGTCTATCAGCTGCTGGCTTTCGGGGTGCTGGGATGGCTGCTCAGGATCCTCGCCTTTCCGACCGCGCCGCTGGTTCTGGGGATCGTGCTGGGACCGATGATCGAAGAGAATTTCCGTCGCTCGCTGATGCTGTCGCGCGGGGATTACATGACTTTTCTGGAACGCCCGATCTCTCTGGTGTTGCTGCTGGCGACGCTGGCGATCATCGGCGCTCAGTTGGTCCTGCCACTGTGGCGCCGATGGCAGGCCCGGGCCGAGGCGGGCGCGTAACACGACGAAAGGCCCGGCAGAGATGCCGGGCCTTTTCTTGTCGTGCCGGGGTCAGTGGGTGCCGTTCGGGCAATGATTGGTCTCGGTCGAGACCCAGATGCCGGGATACCACGCATTGCCGCCTTCAAGCTCGACCAGCAGCCAGCCATCCACCATCTGATAGGCTTCGATCTGCATGCAGGCGTTGAAGCGATAAAGCTGTTCGCTGTTCACGGTGGGCTGCGCCTGCGCGATGCCGGGGGTGACCACGTAAAACGTCACGGCAGACGCGGCAGCGGGGGCGAGAAGGGCGAGGGTTGCGGCGGCAAGGGCGGTCTTGAACATCGGAAATCTCCATGAAGGCTGTGAAAAACTTGGCATGAGTGCAGGGATTGTGCCCGATTGGCGGGCCTGTGTCTGTGGCTTTGGCGGATCAGAAGTTCGACAGAACCCCCAGCGCGATCGCCCCCAGCGCCAGCGCGCCGATGACCTCGCGGGTATTGTCGTCCCGCTGCGGTCGGTAGCGCAGATTGCTGTGGCAGCCTGCCCGCACCGGGCGCAGGCGGTCGACCGGATACCATCCGCGCACCGTTTCGTATTCGACCAGCGCATACCCGCGGCGGATGCGCAGAACCTCGACTTGTCCGCAGGCGCGCACCGCGCCGGTCATAGCGCTGTTGGGATTGGGGCGGGCAAAGAGCGGGCTGGTTGAGGTGACGAGCGCACTATCGGCAAGGGCAGCCGAAGCAGCGAGGGCGATAGGGGCGGCGAGCAGGATCTTGCGGAACATGACGGGGTCCTTTCGATGGGCTTGGAAAGATCAGCGGCGCGACAGCAGCAGGCCGATGGCAAGGCCCACGACGGCGGCGCCCACAGCGATCTCGGCATTGGTCTGGGTGTTGTGGCGCGGGCGCTGCGGATGCTGCGGCTGGACCGGGCGGTCGACCGGATAGGAATAGACACCCGGCTGGCTGTGGGTCGGCCAGGGCTCGACCGGGGTGCCGTAATCGCTGGCATGAACGGGCAGGGCGTTGATCAGGGTAGCGGCGGCGGTGACGGTGAAGATGGCGTTGCGGATCATCGGGTCGGTCCTTTCGGGTTTTCGCGGGTTGCTGTGTGTCTCGATGTCTTCACTCTGCCGCGATTCCCCGCCATGCGCGGTTCCCGGGGGAACAGGGGCGCGCGGCTCTGACGAAAACGCACAAAAAAACGGACCCTCGCGGGTCCGTTTCGGTCGTGTCCGGGATCGGGGCGCGCTCAGCGGCGACTGTTGCGCCAGATGATGCCGTGGCCGCCCGGCGTTTCGACAATGTGGCAGACCTCGCGCCACCCCCAGCGCCCACGCACGATCCGGCAGCGGGTGCTGACCGCCGTGCCGATCTCGCCTTCGGGCGCGGCGTCATAGCGCTCGCCGTAGGTCTGGTGCTGCGGCACCGTCGCGCCGGGATTGTAGCGGTTCTGATAGCTGTAATCCGTGGCGCTTGCGGCGACAGGGGCCAGCGTGGCGGTGGCGGCGAGGGCGATGAGGGTGGTGCGGAACATGGTCGTCTCCTGTGGGTGTGCGTTGCGATGACCCCGTTATGGCGCATCGGCAGAGGGCATGCGGTTCCGCAGGGAACAGGGCAAATGCGAAACGGGCCCCGCAAAGGGGGCCCGTTCATGCCGTGTCAGGGTCGGATCAATACCCGCTTTGCCCGCCCGAATGACCGCCGCTCGGCGCCGCGTGGTAACCAGAGCCACAATGCGCATTGTTGTCCGCGACGTAGCGGCCCGACAGCCAGCCATTATGGCCCTGCCACGCGGCGCGGACCCAGCCGTTCTGCCATTCATAGGTTTCGATCACCGCACAGCGCGGCAGGGCGGTGATGACCGTGTATTGGGTCGAGGGCCCTTCCCGGAAATTGACGCCGGCGGTCGTCCAGCCCTCGGTCGCCGAAGCGGCGACGGGCAGCAGGGCCAGGGTTGCGGCGATAAGAGTATTGCGGATCATAGGTGTCAGTCCTTTGCAAAGAGTTACGGTACCCGGCACTTGGACCGGGAATACCGTCATAAGGACCCGGTCCGATCCGCGCGGTTCCGCAGGGAACAGGATCAACCGTCCCCCAAGGTGAAGAGGTCGAGCGGCCCGAAGCCGCGCATTTCGTGCCGACCGAGCGGGCGCAGGGAGGCACGGGACAGTGCCGCCGCACCCGGACCGATAACCACCGCCGGGCCCAGCGTTTTGCCAGCCTGTTCCAACCGTGCGGCAAGGTTCACGCAGGCACCATGCGCGGTGTAATCGATGCGCGACGCCGTCCCGACATCGCCCAGCACCGCCTCGCCGCTCTCGATCCCGATCCGCGTGCGCCCGAACTGAAGAACCTCGCGCAGGCTATCGGTTTCCCTTATGATTTCCTGCGCGGCCTCAAGCGCGTGATCGACATGGCCGGGCTGATCCAGCGGTGCGTTGAACAGCGCGTGGACAGCGTCGCCGACGATCTTGTCGACCATTCCCCCATGCCGCAGGATCACCGCGCAAACGGTATCGAAGTAACGGTCGAGCGCGGCGATCAGCTCTTCGGGGTCACGGCTGCGCGTGGCAGCGGTGAAGCCTTCTAGATCGGTGAAAAACGCGGTGATTTCACGGCGTTCTCCGCTAAGCCTGAGAAGGTTGGGACGCTCGGCCAACCGCGACACGACCACCGGCGGCAAGATCTGTCCCATGCGCTGGCGCAGCGCGCGCTCGGCACGGGCGGTCAGCGCGGCCTGCGCGATCAGCGCCACCGTCGCGGCGGCCACCACCGCCAACGCGGGCAGCATCGGATCATAGAGCCGTCCGTCCAGCAAATACGCCGCAACAGCGCCGCCCGACAGCACCGCGCCAAGGCCAAGCGTCAGCGCGGCCCCCCAAAGCGGCGCGAGGCCGGGCAGCGCCAGCGCCAGAATCCCACCCGCCAGCGTCAGCGCGCCAGCTTCGATCACGGCCGCGTTGCCGGGCCGCCACGGCACGGCGTCGGCCAGAAGATCGGTGGTCAGATCGGCGGCGATCTGGACCGATGGGTAAAGCGGCCCGGCCGAGGTCGGTCGCAACCCGCCCCGCTGCGGAACGGACGAGCCGACGATCAGGATTTGACCTTCGGCAACAATGGCTTCGCCGGACAAGATCGCTGCGGCATCCAGCGTGCGTGCCGCGCGCTCGGCGGCGTCCCGGGGGCGCAGCCGCAGGCTTGCCAGATCGTCGAGCGGGACAGAAAGCGCGCCCATCATCAGCCGCAGCCCGTCCTCGGTCCGGGCGATCACCGGGGCCGAGACGCCGAGCGCACGGCGGGCGAGCTCCAGTGGCAGCGACGGCACGGCGCTGTCGCCGATCCGCACCGCCACCGGCCCGAGACGCACGCGCGCCTCGGCGTCGCCGGGCAGCGACAGGCTGGTAAGCGTCACACTATCGGACAGGAACCCCGCGCACGGGGACTCGGCCCCCGGTGCCGCCCACAGATGCGTGGCTGCGTCCTGCGTCATCCCCATCGCCGCCGGCGCGCCCGGCAGGCTGGTGCCGCTGACCGAGAGCAGGACGCCCAGCACATTGGGTGCGCGCGAAAAGCTGGCGGCGAGGGCGAAGTTCTCGGCAGAAGCCTCGCAATTTCCTGCGAAAACCACGTCCCAGCCGATCACTTGCGGCTGGCTTTCGGCAAGCCTTGCGGCCAGCCTGGCCGACGCCGCGCGCGACCATGCCACGCCGGTATCGTCGGTGCGGGGAATGTCGATGACGCTCACGGCTTGGTTTTCGGGTGGCGCATCCAGCCTGACCAGCATGTCGAGCGCGCGATCTTGCCAGCCGGCGATGGCCGGGGGCCGCCACCAGAGCAGCGCCGCCGCGATCAGGCATAGCGCCAGCACGACGATGGCGGCGAGTGGGTGGCGTGGCATGTCAGCCTTCGCCCCCCGCTTCAAGCCTTAAGCCGCTGATATCGCAGCGCCATGCGCCCGCCTCTTCGGCAAGCAGGCCCTCGTCGCGGAAATCCTGCAGAACCTTGTTCACCTTGGGCCGTGTTGCGCCCAGAACGGCGGCAAGTTCGCCTTGCGACAGGCCCAGCGACAGGCCTGCGCCCTCGGGAATGTCGGCGCCGTGAAGTTGCTCGAGGGTGATCAGCAGGAACCGCGCAACACGCGCGCGAAGTTGGTAAAGGGCGATAGATTCAAGCTGCAGCGTGGTCGCGCGCAGCATGGTCGAAACGCGGGTCAGCGCGGCCTCGTAGAACGCCGTGTCGCGCGCGGCCAGCCGGTCGAAATCGCGCCGCGACAGGACAAAGCCGCTGACGTGACCGACGGCGGTGGCATCGGCAGAGCGGGGCTGACGGTCGAAAAGCGCAATCTCTCCAAGCATTTCCCCCGCTTCCGCGTGACGCAGCACAAGCTCTTTGCCGGCTTGCGTGACCAGCGAAACGCGGATGCGGCCGTCTTCGATCGCGACCAGCCAGTCGCCCGGATCGCCACGTTGGAACAGAACTTCGCCGGGGGCCCATGACCGCGCACGTGCGGCGTCGGCCACGGCATCGAGCGCCTCGCCGGGCAGGCTTTCGAACATCTCGAAGGATTTCCAGAAGCCCCGGTTGCGCATGACGATTCCCCTTTGCCGCGCCGTGATGGTGCAGGATCAAGAGGAAGCCGTAAAGCCCTGACAGGGCGCAGGTTTCATTCGCTGTCGGGGGTGTCTTCGAGCGGCTCGCCGGTGGGGGTGACGCCAAGGCTGGCAAAGGCCGCGTCGATGCGTGGCGAGGACCATTGCGTCACCACGCCCGGCTCGGCTCCTTCCGCGAGTACGCAGCCATCGCCCGCGTTGAGCGTGCGGGTGGTGTCGGCATTGCTGACCGTCACAGTACCGCGCTGGACGAAGACGGCGTAATCGCCCGACGAGGGACCGACGAAGAACCGCGTGCCGCGCACGCCGATCTCGCCGAACGCCGTCACAACGCGCAGATCGAGCGGCGGCATGTCGTCGGGCCGGTCGAAGACCATCGCGCCGCCGACCTGAATGACGCCGCCGACCTCGGACAGAAAATTTGCCAGTTCAATCTGGCTGTTAACCCCTAGATTGATGCGCGTGTCACGGTTGAGATAGAGGAGCGCAAGCCCGTCCTCGCCGGTGCGCGCGGTATCGCCGTTCATCAGCGCGGCACCAGTTTCGAGCGCCATCTCTTCGGCCCCGCGTTGCAGCATCCCGTCGCCCGAGACCGCGAGGACTTCGCCCAGTTCGGACCCGGTCGAGGCATGGGCCATCCGGACGAGCGGCAGGGTCGCGGCGGCGGCGAGGACGTGTCGACGGGTGATAAGCGGCATGAAGGCTATCCGGTTTGATCAAAGGGCTGGATGAAGGCCCGAAGGGTAACATGGCCCTCACAGGCGGCGCATCAACTATCACTGAGCCTGCGCGAAGGCCCGCGCGCGGGGCCTCATCAAGCCTTAGGTTCGATCAATATCGCCCGGAAATCATTGACATTCGTCAGGGTCGGACCCGTCACGACCTGCGCGCCGATCCTCCCGAAGAAGCCGTGCGCGTCATTGGTGGCGAGGGCCTGCTCGGCCTCCTCGCGGTGGCCGTCCAGCGTATCGGGACCGATCAGCGCGCCCGCCACTTCCGCAGCGCCGTCGACGCCGTCCGTATCGCAGGCAATGGCGTGGATGCCCGGCGCGCCGTCGAGCGCGAGCGCCAAGGCAAGGCAGAATTCCGCATTGGGCCCGCCCGAACCGTCACCGCGCCGGGTCACGGTCAGCTCGCCCCCCGACAGCAGCAGGCGCGGCGCGTCACCGGGGGCGAGCGTCTTCTGCATCTCGAGCGCCTGATGCGCCATCTCCACGGCGACGTCGCGCGCTTCGCCTTCGAGCGCGTCGCCAAGGATTTCGGTCGCGATCCCGTCGGCCCGCGCCAGCTCGGCAGCGGCGGCGAGGGATTGCGCGGGGGCCGCGTAGATCACGTTCTCGACTCGCGACAGCCGGGGGTCCCCGGGGGGAATGACGCCGGTCGGACGTTCAAGCGCGGCCCGGACCGGGGCGGGCAGGTCTATCTGCCAACGCTCGATCACCGCGCGGACATCCGCGACGGTCGACGGATCGCCCACGGTGGGCCCTGAGCCGATAAAAGCCGGATCGTCGCCCGGCACGTCCGAGATCATCAGCGCCAGCATCCGCGCGGGATAGGCGGCGGCGGCAAGCTGTCCGCCCTTCACCCGGCTCAGATGTTTGCGCACGATATTCATCTTGCCGATTGGCGCCCCCGAGGCGAGGAGCGCACTGTTCACGGCCTTCTTGTCCTCAAGGCTGATCCCGTCACAGGGGGAAATCAGCAGCGCCGAGGCGCCGCCGGAAATGAGCGCGAGAACGAAATCGTCCTCACTCAGCCCGTCGAGCAGGGTGAGCATCCGGGCGGTGGCGTCGGCACCAGCCTGATCGGGAACGGGATGCGCCGCTTCGACAATTTCGATGCCCTGACAGGGCCTTGCATAGCCGTAGCGGGTGATGACCAACCCCTCGCAAGGGCCCCATGCGGCCTCGACCGCTTCGGCCATGCGGGCGCTGGCCTTGCCGGCGCCGACCACGACGATGCGGCCCTCAGGCTTGGGCGGCAGGGCCTCGGCCAGCGTGCGCATCGGGTCGGCGACCTCGACCGCGCGGTCGAAGAGGCGGCGCAGAAGCGTTTCGGGCTGGTCGATCATGGCAAGTCCTTGTGGCCGGTCAGTCGGGCGCATCATGGCGCGTCGGGGCGGGCTGTGAAAGGCCGCAAAACCCGTTGCCTGAAAGTCAGACAATTCGCGTGGCGGAATTTTTCTGTCGCGTTTCGCAATGAACGGCTTGTCATATCGCCCCTTGGCTCTTTCTATGGGGCACATAAAAGGGAGGTAAAAACCAATGAAGCATACTCTTCACTTCGGCGTCGCCGCACTTGCCATCGCCGCTGCTGCTCCGGCCGCCGCGCAGATGCAGCTTTCGATCGCAACCGGCGGTACCGGCGGGGTCTATTACCCGATGGGCGGCGGTCTGGCCGAGATCATCAACACCCATATCGACGGCTATTCGGCGACCGCCGAAGTGACCGGCGCCTCGGTCGAGAATATGGGCCTGATCGCCACCGGCGATGCCGATCTGGCTATCGCGCTGGCCGATACGGTCGCGCAGGCGCAGACCGGAACCGGGCGGTTCGAAGGTCAGCAGCTGGAAATGGTGCGCGGGCTCGCCTCGCTCTATGCGAATATGGTGCAGATCGTGACGCTGGAAGGTTCGGGCATCGAGTCGCTGGCCGATCTGGCCGGGCATCGCGTGTCGGTCGGCGCGCCGGGTTCGGGCACCGAGGTCAACGCGCTGCAGATCCTCGAAGCCAACGGCATCACCTATGACGATATCGAGGAACAGCGCCTGAACTTCAACGAAACCGCCGATGCGCTGGCCAATGGCGATATCGATGCGGGCTTCTGGTCGGTGGGCGCACCCACCTCGTCGATCCTGAACCTTGCGACCACTCAGTCGATCCATGTGATCGAATTGTCGCCCGAGGAAATGGACGCGGCGATCGAAGCCAACCCGATCTTCGCGCGCACGACGCTGGCGGGCGGCACCTATTCGGGCGTCGATGGCGACGTGGCGGTCGTGGGCGTGCCCAATGTGCTGACCGTCTCGTCCGCGATGGACGAGGATCTGGCCTATGAGATCACCAAGGCCATGTTCGAGAACATCGCCGATCTGCAGGCCGTTCACCCGGCAGCGAACCAGACCACGATCGAGTTCACGCTCGACGCCACACCGGTTCCGCTGCATCCGGGTGCGATCCGCTATTACGAGGAAACGGGCGCCGAGGTTCCGGACCGTATGCGTCCGTGAGCCGTCTGTCGTGATCGTTTCACGCATTGGCGGCGCTGGCCTTGCTGGCGCCGCTCTTTTGACATTGGCGAGCGTGGCGCAGGGCGAAAGCCTGTGTGCCACGCGGCTTGAAGATCAGGCGCGGCTCGGTTGTCTGACAATCGAGAACGGCGCGCGCTGGAGTGTCGTCTGGAACCATTCGGTCGACGGCTACGAAGTTGAAGACATTTATGAAAATCGTGACGGGGCGATGGTCCTCGTCCGCTCGCACCTGCCCGATTTTGGCGCCGGGCTGGGACATATTCCCGGTCGCGGGCGGCAGGTTTCCGATGGGCAGGGCGGCTATTGGATCGAGGATATCGACGAGCCGGTGCCCGGTAACGCCTATGTCCTGCGCCCCGGCGCCGGGCCCGTGAACCACCGACTGCGCGCCGCCAGCGGCGAGATACCCCTCAGCACGCTGGCCGAACATGCCCGCGTTTTGATCGCGCTTTTACCGGAGACAGAGTGATGGATCAGCCCGCATCCCGCGACGACGAGACCATGCCCGATCCCGCAGCCCCCAAGGCCGCGCAGCCCGCTTTCGTGCTCAAGCTGATCGCCATCGTCGGCGTGGTGCTGTCGATCTATCAGATGGGCGTCGCAGGCGGGTTCCAGACCTCGGATTTCCTGCCCTTCGAGCTGTTTCGCACCGGGCTTTTCTTCCTGCGGCCGATCCATCTGGGCTTCATTCTGGTTCTGTGTTTCCTGATCTACCCGGTCTGGGGGCCGGATCGCAAACGCGGCATTCTGGGATGGCTGATCGACGGGCCGCTGATCGCGGGCGGGGTGCTGGTGGGCTATTGGGTGCCCGCCAATATCGACGCCATCGCCAACGCGATCTTCCCGCGCGAGATGGACGTGATCGTCAGCTGGATCACCGTTGTTCTGGTGCTCGAGGCGGCGCGGCGGGCGGTCGGTCTGGCCATGACGCTCATTGCTGCGGTGTTCCTGCTCTATGCGTTCGCGGGCAATCGGGGCGAGCTGCCATGGCTGTCGGACTGGATGCCCGGCATCCTGAACCATCGCGGCTACACGTTCGAGCGCGTCGCAAGCCAGATGACGCTGGGGGCCGAGGGGATCTTTGGCGTGCCGCTGGGCGTCGCCGCGACCTTCATCTTCGTCTTCGTGCTGTTCGGCGCGGTGCTGGAAGTGACCGGGGCGGGCAAGTTCTTCATTGATCTGGCCTATGCCACGACCGGTCGTCAGCGCGGCGGCCCGGCCAAGGCGGCGGTGCTTGCCTCGGCAGGGATGGGCTCGATCTCGGGCTCGGCAATCGCCAATGTGGTGACAACCGGGGCGTTCACGATTCCTTTGATGAAACGGCTGGGGTACCGGCCCGCTCAGGCCGGGGGGATCGAAGCCGCGGCCTCGACCGGGGGGCAGATCATGCCGCCGCTCATGGGTGCGGGCGCCTTCCTGATGAGCGAATTCACCCAGGTCCCCTATATCGAGATCGTGCTGATCTCGATCTTTCCGGCGGTTTTGTATTTCGGCGTGATCTACCTGCTGGTGCATATCGCCGCCGTGAAACAGGGGATGAAGGGCATGACGGCAGCCGAGCTGCCGCTGACACGCAAGGTGCTGGCCGAGGGCTGGCATTTCCTGTTGCCGCTTGCCGCCTTGGTGGCGCTGCTGATCGTCGGATATTCGCCCATGCGGGTGGGCTTCTATGCCGTCCTGTCGATTGTCGCCGCCGCATCGGCCCGGGCCTTGTGGAACTGGGGGGCTTCGGGCGCATCGGGGGCGCATTTCGTGGCAATGTGCCGGGTGGGGCTGGCCAACACCCTGAAAGCGCTGGAACTCGGCGCGCGCAACGCGGTGGCCGTGTCGGTGGCCTGCGCGGTGGCCGGGATCATCGTCGGCATCGTCGGGCTGACCGGGCTGGGCCTGAAATTCTCGGCCATGATGCTGGCGCTGAGCCAGGGCAATCTGCTGATCGCGCTGTTCCTCGTGGTGATCGCCAGCCTGATCCTCGGCCTCGGCCTGCCGGTGACGGCGGCCTATATCGTGCTGATCATCCTCGTGGGCCCGGCGTTGAGCAACGAATTCGGCGTGCCGATCCTGATCGCCCACCTGCTGGTCTTCTGGTATTCACAGGATTCCAACGTCACCCCCCCGGTGGCTTTGGCCGGTTTCGCAGGCGCGGCAATCGCCGGGGCGAAGCCGATGGAGACCAGCGTTCAGGCGTGGAAATTCGCCAAGGGCCTTTATCTGATCCCGCTCTTCATGGTGTTCAACGAGCCGATCATCACCGGCGGGCCGATCCCGCTGGTGCTGTGGAACGGGCTGATCGTGATCATCGCGCTGGTGGCCTTTGCCGCCGTGCTCGAAGGCTTCCTGTGGGGGCCGATGCCGGTCTGGATGCGGCTGGCGCTGATCCCCGGCGTGATCGGCATCTTCTGGCCCGCTTTCTGGGCCGAAGCGGCGGGCGCGGCGCTGATTGTCGTGCTTCTGGGCATGAACCGCCAAAGCGCGAAACAGGCAGAATTGGCGTGATGTCAGTGGGTTGGATTAACGTCTGACATTGTCGAGGTAGCCGCTGATCGCCGCGATCACGCGCTCGGCCAGATGCTCTTGCGGTAACAATCCGTCGCCCGCGGTATTGACGATGGCGCGGGCGATCAACACGGCGGTCAGGCGGTCATCGGGCGCAAGCGGTCCGAACCGCGTGGCCAGCAGATCGGCCGATAACCGGGCGATGTCTTCGGCCATGCGCGCGGCCTCGGCATCGAGGCTGAGCGATTTCTCAAGGATCTCCAGCACCGCAGCAAGGCGGGGGCGGGCGAATTGGTGGCGGATCGAGGCCGCGACCATCGCCTCCAGCGCCTGTGCAGCGCCGTGGGGGATCGCGTGCAATTCGTCCAGTAACAGCGCCCGCTCGCGCCGGATCAGCGCCACCAGCACCGCCTGCTTGTCGGGATAGTACTGATACAGCGTGCCAATGCTGACACCCGCAACCTCGGCGATGGCGTTGGTGTTCAGCGCCTCGGGCCCCGAGGCTTCCAGAATGCGAGCCGCGCCTTCGACGATTGCCGCGCAGGTCGCGATCGCACGGGACTGACGCGGGATTTTGCGAGGTTCGACAGGGGTTTGAGAAGGCGTCTGGGGCATGGCGAGACGGGGCAGGGATACGAGTAGGAAAGTCGAGTAATTGCTCGGATATCTTGAGGGACCGGGAACGACAAGAAGAAAGGCCCGCCCATGACCTTGCAACCAACCGATAACGCGCTGAGTGTTTTCATCCTCGTCCGGGCCTTGCCAGCATGGCTGGCGCTCAGCCGCCCCGAACGCCGGCGTATCGGGCAAGAGGCCGCGCCGGTCGAGCCGGGGATCGGCTTTCGCGCCTTCGATTGCGAGGCCTTTTCGGCCATGTGCTCGGATCTGTGGATGCTGGACGTCCCGTCGCCCGGCGCGCTGAACCGGGTCATCGAACGGCTGCGCGACACGCCCTTGTTCACCGCGCCGTATTTCGATCTGGTGGCAATCCTGCCCGCCATCGAGGACGGCTGGCAACGCTATGAGGCGGATCTGGCGGGATGATGGCCCACAACGCGCCGGGCCTGCGAAACGGTTTCCTGCGCGTTTCTCAGCAACCGGGCGCGCAGCAACTGGCTTCGAAGCACGGCACCTTGAAAAGGCTTGAGCTGGGAAAACCCCTCGGGTAACGCCTTTTCATGGGTTCGCTGCGCTCCGAGATTGGACAGCTTGCGCCGCTCTTCGCGCTGGAAGCTGCGGGGCGGCTGGGCAGTTTTACCCGCGCCGCGCAGGAGCTCGGCGTCACGCAGGCGGCGGTCAGCAAGCAGATCGGTGCGCGGGAGGCGCGATTGGGGCAGCTGCTGTTCCACCGTCGCCCCCGCAATGTCGAACTGACCGAGGCCGGGCGTGAGTTGTTCGACACCACCGCGATGGCGCTGGGATCGATTGCGCGCGCGATGCGTGAGGCGCAGCAACGGCCCTTCGCGCCGATCACCGTCGCGCTGTCGGTGCGGCTGTCGCAGCTGTGGCTGATGCCTCGTCTGCAGGATTTTGCCGCCAGTCATCCGGACATTGCGATCCGCGTCATTGCGCAAGACAGCCCTGAAACCGTCACCGGCGCGGATTTCACCGTGATTTTCAAGGGGCCGACGGCCGAACTCGGACCTGACTGGAGCCCGCTTTTCCCCGCCGAGATCCGCGCCATGGCGACCTCGGGTTTCGTGGCGCGGCACCCGATGCAGACGGCGGGGGATGTCTTGCGCGCGCCCCTGATCCAGTATGATGCCCCGGATCAGAGCTGGCTGACATGGCGCGACTGGGCGCGGGCGGCGGGCCTGTCGGCGGTCGATCTGCGCCCGTCGCTGTCGGTCAACCGATACGAGGATGCACTCGCCGCCGCGCTAGGCGGGCAGGGAACCCTGCTGGCGTGGTGCAGTGGCGACCGGCCTCTGATCGCCGAGGGGGCGCTGGTTGCCTTGCCGGGGCCGATCCTGCAGGCGCCGGGGGCGTTCTATCTTCGGCAGGCGGGCCATCAGCCTGGCACTGCCGAAGTGCGGGACTGGATTCAGGGGCTGGCCAGAGAGACCGGACAGCCGCTTGGATAAGGCGGCAAGCGGTCCGGCGGGACGGCACGGACGCTGAGGGGCGGGGCGCCGACGAGCTTTCCTTTAGGATCTGCCCGCTGCCGTCGGCGCAACAAGGCTGCGAAACCTGGGCCACGGACAGGCAGGTTTAACGGAACAGGCGGCACGCGTGATCGGACATCAATCCATAATCGGCGCGCCGCCCCGGGCGCGACCGGCCTCGATCAGCGGTTGCAGGCGGGCGACGCGTTCCCCGGCGCCGTCCGGCTGCTGCGCGTCGCGCACGACCTGCTGCCACAGCCCGGTGGCCCGTTCGGCCGAATTCTGGGCGCCGCTCTCGGTCCAGCTGCCGAAATTGTTCAGATCCGCGACCAGAGGATCGTAGAAAGCGCTCTGATAGCGGTCCATCGTGTGCTGCGTGGCAAAGAAATGCCCGCCCGGCGGCACCTCGGCAATGGCGTCGAAGCCGATCTCGGCCGCCGAGCCCGAGGGGCGCTGCGTCAGCTCGGCCATGCTTTGCAGCACTTCGATATCGTTGATGAATTTCTCGTAGCCGAAGGTCAGCCCGCCCTCTTGCCAGCCGGCGGAATGGACGATCAGCGTGCCATGCGCGAGCGAGGCACCCCAGAGCCCCATCGTCGTTTCCTGCGCAGCCTGCATGTCCGGCGCATTCGATGCAGCCCCCGAGGCCGTGCGCCATGGCAGGCCGATATGACGGGCCAGCTGCCCGCCACCGATCTGCATCTTCAGATGTTCGGGCGTGCCATAGGCGGGCGCACCGCTCTTCATGTAGACATTGGACGAAAAGCCGCCATAGCTGACCGGGCTGCCTGCCTTGGCCAACTGGGTCAGGGTGATCGCGGCCAAGGCCTCGGCATGTTGCAGGGTAAGGGCGCCGGCGGGGGTAATCGGGGCCATGGCCCCGGCAAGGCAGAACGGCGTGACGATGCACATCTGGCCCGCGCGGGCGAAGTCGATCAGCCCCTTGGCCATCGGGTTGTCCAGCAGGCGCGGCGAGTTGGTATTGATGACCGTACTGACCCAGACGTCGCGGGCGAAGTCGTCATCGGTCAGGTTAAGCGCGGTCTGGATCATCTCGAACCCCTCGGCCACCTGTCCGGGGCCGCGGGAATACAGGAACATCGGCTTGTCGGAATGGGTGAGCTGCGCCTCGACGGTGGCGTAGTGGCGCAGCGCGACGGGGATGTCCTGCGGCTCGACCGTCGGGCCCAGCATGTGGATCACGTCGAAGGCCTGACACAGCTTCAGCGTCTCGACGAAATCCGCCATCGAGCCGGGCCGCCTTCCGCGCTCCAGGTCCGAGGCATTGGGACAACCCGCCCCGGCCATGAAGATCATCGCGCCCTGCTCGTAGCGCTGATCGCGACGCGGGTTTGGCGCCCTGAGCGTCCAGCTTTTGGGGGCCGAGGCAATGGCGGCCTCGACGATCTCACGACCAATCAGGACCATATCATCAACCACCTTGGCCCCGGCAGAGGCATAGAGGGCGCGCGCCTCGGGCAGCAGGACCTTCATGCCCAGCTCTTCGAGCACCCTCAGGGCGGTGTCGTGCATGGCGCTGATTTCATCAGCCGAGAACATCTCTTGTGCGGGGAAGGGGTGGCATAGCTGGCGGTAGTTCGGCGTTCGCTCGGCTGTGCGGGTGGCCTCACGGTTGCGGCGTCTGCGGCGGGTCTTGCTTTCGTCGGGACGGAGGGGGGCGATTGTCATGACGGGAAGCTCCTGCTGCTGCGCCTGTCCCGGTGAGAGACCCGCCTAGGGTCGCAAGCCCTGTCACTTGCGACAAGGCTACTAAATTTCCGAATTGGCATTCCCTCAGGGAATGTCTTGGGGCGCGGCGGTTCTGGCAAATGGGGGCTTTGGCGACGCGAACCTTAGCTTCGCTGCCTGTTCGGGACGCGCCCAGAATGAAAGATGCCGTTGACAGATAGGTACACATATGTCTCGATATTGCGAGAATGTGACATCAGGGAGTCGACCATGAAATATCAAACCGTCTTTTCCGCGGCCGTCGCGGTCGGGCTTGCGATGGCACCGGGCTTTGCGCAGGCGCAATCGGTGACATTGCGACTGGCCACGGACTCGGGCGCACGAGGGTCGGCGGCTGGCGATGCCATCGAACGCTGGGCATCGCTGATCGAGGAAAACTCGGACGGGGATATCGAGGTCGACGTCTTCTTCCAGAACGAACTGGGCGGCCAGCAAGAGGTTTTCGACCTGTTTGTCGCGAATGAAGTGCAGCTGATGCTGAACTGGCCGATGACCAGCTACGACCCGCGGATCGCGGTTCTCTACACGCCCTACATGGTGGCGAGCTGGGACGAGGCGATGGAAGCCTACCGCCCGGGCGGCTGGGTGAACGGCATGCTCGGCGATATCTACAATGATATCGGCCTCGAATTCTTTGGTGCATGGCCCGAGGGTTTCAACGGCATCGCCACCCGTGGCAGCTATGCTCTGACGGTCGAGGATGCCTCGTCTCTGCGCATTCGTGTACCGCCGGTCTTCCCGATGGCGGAAACCATTCAGGCCATGGGCTATCAGACGGCGACAATTGACTGGGGCGAGGTCTTTACCGCGATCCAGACCGGCGTGGTCGATGGCGACGGGGCCAATGTCATCTACTGGGATTACGAATATTTCCGCGACACGCTGGACTATTACAACCGCACCCGCCAGCAATTCCTGACCGGCATCCTGTCGATGAACCTCGAAGCTTGGGAAGGGCTGGACGAGGCGCAGCAGACCGTCATTCGCGACGCGGCTGTCACGGTGATGGAAGAGGGCTTCGCCAACGCGCAAGGTCTTGACGAAGGCTATGTGCAGCAAGCGATCGAGGCGGGAATGGAATACATCGACCCGACGCCCGAACAACTGGCCCCGATTGCGACCGCCGTCCGCGAGACCGTCTGGCCGATGCTGGAGGAACAGGTCGGCACCGAGATCATGGACGTGATCCGCGCCAACGCGACCGAGTTCTGAGCCGATGCGCCGAAACTCTGTCGGCAAGATCCTGGCGAGCGCGCTTGATGCGCTCGCCATCCTCGCCACGCTGGCGGTGGCGGCGCTGACCTTTTTCATTGTCGTCGCCCGCTTCACCGAGATCGCCGTGGTCGGCATCTACGAGATCATCCTGCTGGCAGCGGTGCTGATGTACATGCTGGGCGCGGTGATGGCCTCGCGCAATGGCTCGCATCTGCGGGTCGACTGGCTGGATTCCCGCCTGACCAGCCCCGGCGCCCGCCGGGTCCAGCGGCTGGCCATCGCCGTGGTCAGCCTGATTACCACGGCCTTCTTCGTCTACTGGACCTACCGCATGTTCGCGTGGGGCCTTGTGCGCCCGCAGCACACGCCCGCCTATGGCATCCCTCTCTGGGTGCCGCAGGCCGCGTTCCTGATCGGCTCGGTCGGGTGCTTCCTTTGCGCACTGCGCGACACGATCAACGCCCTGAAAGGCACCGTATGACTGGCTTGTTCGCCATTCCCCTGCTGGTGGTGTTGATGGCCATCGGCGTTCCTGTCGCCTGGTCCTTCGCCGCGGTCACCGCCTTCCTTGTCTGGATCTACGATGTCGGGCTGAACACGCTGATGTTGCAGGGTTTCCGGTCGCTGAACTCGGTGATCCTGCTGGCGCTGCCCTTGTTCATCCTGACCGGATATCTGATGGAGAAGGGGGGCATCGCCCGGCGGATCGTCGATTTCACCGGCCTCGTGGCGCGGGGACGCGCGGGGATGGGGCATGCGATCATCCTGTCTTCGGCGCTGTTCGGTGCGATTGCCGGCACGGCCAGCGCCGCCGTCGCCTCGATGGGGACGATTATGGCGGGTCCGATGGCCGAACGCGGCTATCCCAAGGGCTATGTCGCGGCGCTGCTCGGCGTGTCGTCGCTTCTGGGGATCCTGATCCCGCCGTCCATCACCATGATCCTGTTCGCGGTCGTCACCCGTCAATCGGTGGCCACGCTCTTTGCCGCGACCATCGGTCCGGCGCTGCTGCTGATCGGGGGCCTGATGGTGTTCAACGCGTTCTATGTCCGGGCGCATCCTGAGATCACGCCGCCCCCCAAACCCGAAGGCGAGACCGGCCGCCGGGTTCTGGTCGCTCTGCCGGCCTTGAGCCTGCCTGTGATCATTCTTGGCGGTATCTATGGTGGCATCTTCACGCCCACCGAGGCCGCCGCCGTTGCCGCCGTCGCGGCCGGGCTTATCGGGGCCTTTGTCTACCGGGAACTGACGCCCCGGGGGTTGGGTGATGCGTTGCTGCGCACCGCCGAAATGACCGGGACGATCATCCTGATCCTGATGTTCTCGTTCCTGATCTCGCGCATCCTCTCGGCCGAGCGCATCCCGCAGGAACTGGGCGAGGCGCTGCAAGGATTTGCCGGCTCACCCCTGATGGCGATCCTGATGGTCAACGCGATCCTGATCGCGGCGGGGGCGCTGATGGACGACGTGTCCGTCACGGTCGTGGTCGCGCCGCTGTTCCTGCCGCTGATGGAGGCCGTGGGGATCTCGCCCGTGCAATACGGGGCGATCGTGGCCACCTCGGTCGTGCTGGGGGCCAATTCACCGCCGATGGCGCCGATCCTGTTCATGGCCTGCCGGGTCTGCGACGCGTCGGTTCTGGCAGCGGTGCGCCCGGCGCTGATGATCCTCGCCTTTGTCGCGCTGCCGGTGATGCTGGTCACCAGTTTCTGGTCCGATCTCTCGCTCGCCTTGCCGCGCCTGATGGGTATGCTGTAAGCGGCAGCGCCCTTTACTTGCGGGCGCAGCCACCCCACAAAGAGCGTGACAAAGCCCGGAGAGCCAGCTCAGTGACCCCTGATGACGCCACCCCGAGCTCTGGCCCGAACGCTGGCCCGAGTTCCGACCCGACCCAGCACCCTGAGCCGCGCGACCCGACCCTGACCCGAGAGGACTGGCTGGCGCTGGCGCTGAAGACGCTGGTCAAGGACGGCATCGACCGGGTGAAGATCCAGATCATGGCGCGCAAGCTCGATGTCGCGCGCTCCAGCTTCTACTGGCATTTCGGCGGGCGCGAGGATCTGCATTCGGCGATGCTGGATGAATGGCTGACCAAGAATACCGGCCCCATTTTAGAGCGCGCGATGCGTCCGGCGCCGGATGTGAACGCGGCGGTGATGAATGTCTTTGAATGCTGGGTCGATCAGCGCCTGTTCGACCCGGAACTGGATATCGCCGTGCGCCTCTGGGCGCGGCGCGATGCCAAGGTGCGGCAGGTCGTGCTGCAGGCGGATCTGACCCGGGTGAAAGCGCTGGCCGAGATGTTCCAGCGCTACGGCAATGAGCCCGAAGAGGCGCTGATCCGCGCGCGTGTGCTCTATTTCACCCAGATCGGGCATTTCACGCTGGACGATACCGAAAGCCCGGAAACCCGCGTGTCGCATGCCCCGAGCTATCTGAAGATCTTCTCGGGGGTCGAGCCTGAACAAGCCGCCTGCGCCCCGTTTATGGAGCAGGCGCTGAAGACATTGGCGGCCTCGAAACCCGGGCGGGGGCGCAAAAAGCGCGAGGGCTAGGCCCCCAGCGCTCCGCTCGCCTGCACCCAGTCAAGGGCATAGTCCAGAAGTCCGCGGTCCAGATGCAGCCGGACGTCGGCGCCGTGACGGTAGAGGACCGCGTTGATCCCCGCGAAAAGCAGCGAGGCGCTGGGACTGTTCCGGTTCAGATCCACGGCCGTGCCGCGCACCAGCAGCTCATCGGTGCGCGGACCGCCGATCTGCAGGACCGCCAGACTGCCGGTGGCGGGCGTGAGCGCATAGCTCTCCTGCGGGTTGGCTTCGGCATGTGGCAGGGTGACGCCCACTGCGAGCATCCGATGCCGGGCCAGCCGGATCGCCGCGCGCGGATCCTGCGCCTGTCCCATCAGTCCGACCGGCGCGGGCAGATCGAGGGCGGCGCAGGCCGCGTCCAGGTCGCCGCTGACCATCAGTTGCGGCACCGGGTCCAGCAGCGTGACCGTGATCCCGTCGCCGGTCAGCTGCCGGGGTTGGACGGGCCAGAATTGGGCGCGATCAAGCATCAAGGCGTTCTCCGTTCGGATCGAGGAAGCAGGGGGAGACCAGCCGCGCGCGCCGCGTCTCGCCGAGATGGTGAAGCGTGATTTCCTCACCATGACGCTGCGCGCCGCGTTCGATCAGCCCCAGTGCGACAGGCTGATCGACGCCCGCGCCGGGATAGCTGGAGGTGACGTAACCGATCGAGTGTTTCACGCCCGCCCGGGTCTCGATCCCATGCGCGCCGACCGGCAGCAGGCCCTGACCATCGGCAGGTATCAACCCGACCAGCTGGTTGCGATCGTCGCGCTGCGCTTCGGGCAGGGTCAGAGAGCGGCGACCGAGGAAATCGGCCTTCTTGCGTCTGAGCGGCGCGTCCGAGCCCAGATCCATCGGACGGGTCATGCCGTCCGTATCCTTGCCGATAACGATGAAGCCCTTTTCGGCCCGCAGGATCATCAGCGCCTCGATCCCCATGGCGCCGCCGCCTTCGTCCTTGGCCGCCGCGATTACCCGGTCCCACAGGATCGGCGCCAGATCCTGCCGGATCGACAGCTCGTAGGACCGGTCGCCGGTGAAGCTGACGCGGGTCACGCGCAGTTCGTGCCCGTCGATAGCCGTCCAGCCGGTCGCCATATGCGCAAGATCGCCCGCCTCGATCCCCGCACCCTTCAGGACCGCCAGCGCCTTCGGTCCGCTCACCGTGACCGTCGCCGTCTCGGCGGTGGCGTCATGGATCCAGATTTGCCGGTCGGGATAACGGTCCTGCCGCCATTCCTCGAGCATCGCGTGAACCGACGCCACATGCGACGAGGAACACGAGACGATGAACCGCCCCCCGTCCAGCCGCACCAGCACCCCGTCGTCATGCACGATCCCGCCCTCGGACAGCATGAAGCCATAGCGGCAGCGGCCGGGTTTGAGCGTGGACATCGTGTTGTAATAGACGAAATCGACGAACTCGGCCGCGTCGCGTCCCATCACCTCAATCTTGCCCAGCGGCGAGGCATCATAGACCCCCACCGTCTGGCGGGCGCGTTTTGCCTCGCTCTGGATCGCGCTGTCATCGGCGCCGTAATGCACGGGCCTCAGCCAGCCGCCGTATTCGCCCAGCGTGGCCCCCGCCGTGCGGTGCTGCGGTTCCAGCGCCAGACGGCGCACCGGGTTCATCCGCGACCCGCTGCGCGCACCGGCGAAGCTGGCCAGCGGCACCGGAGTGAAGGGCGGGCGATAGGTGGTGGTGCCGACTTCGGGGATCGTGCGCCCGGTCAGCGCGCCCATCAGCGCAAGGCCCTGCAGGTTCGAGGTCTTGCCCTGATCCGTAGCCATGCCCAGCGTGGTGTAGCGCTTCAGATGCTCGACCGAGACGAAATTTTCGCGCTTGGCCAGCTCGACATCCTTGACCGTCACGTCATGCTGATAGTCGATCCACACGCGTCCCTTCATGCCCGGCCTGGGCCAGGCCTCGGCCACGCGATAGGTCTGAGGCTCGGCCTGAGGGGCATGCCCCACACCCAGCGCGGCGGGAAGGGCGGCAAAGGCCTCGGCCAGAGTGAAATGCCCGGCGGCGCCCCCGACGGAGATGACAGCGCTGGTGCCCGGACGCGGCACGAAGGCCAGTTTCGCCGCATCCCAGTCCAGCTTGCCGCCCGATTGCGCGTGCAGGTGGATCGTCGGTGTGAACCCGCCTGAGACCAGCAGAGCATCGCAAGCGATGCTCTCGCCCGAGGACAGGGTGACGCCCTGTACCTGCTGGCGACCCCGCGCGGACCGGATCGTGGTTCCCTTGCGCGTGTCGATGAGCGTGGCCTCGGCCCCGGCGCTACGCAGGACACGAAGGATTTCCTCGCCGGTGTCATTATTCGCGGCGATCACCAGACGCTTGCCCGGAACGAGCGCATAGCGGCGCAGATAGGTCAGCCCGGCCTGTGCCGACAGGATGCCGGGCAGGTCATTGCGGTCGAAGGGCAGGGGGCGCTCAATGGCCCCCGCCGCCAGAACGATCCGCTGCGGACGAATACGCCAAAGCAGATCGGCCTGCCCCTCGCGCCGCTGGTTCAGGGCGATGAGCCCGTGATCGTAGACCCCGAAGGCCGTGGTGCGGGTCAGCAGCGTGACGCCCGCTTCCGCCAGCCGGTCCAGCGCCTGCGCCAGCCACGCCGCGCCTTCCATGCCGTCGATCACTGCCGCGCGCGACAAAAGGCTGCCACCCGCCCGCGTGCCGTCGTCGCAAAGGACCACGGATTGCCCGGCCTCGGCCAGCATCAGCGCGGCGGCGATACCGACCGGCCCCGCACCGACCACAACCGCGTCGCAATGGTGGTTGCGCTGCTCGCCCTGCAGGGCGTCAGGCTGCGTGGAATCGACCCGGCCCAGACCGGCCATCGCGCGGATCGAGGGCTCGAACAGGTGCCAGTTCGGACGCATGAAGGTCTTGTAGTAGAACCCGGACGGAATGAAGCGCGAAAACAGGTCCACGAACCGCGTCCGGTCCGACCTCGCGCCCGGTGCGGCCCCGCAGGCGCGCAATTCGGCGCCGTCCTGCGCGACCTCGGTCGTCACCCGCTGGTTCGGGTAGACGTGGCCCTTCAGGCGGATATCGGCGTGGATGTTCGGTTCCTCGACTCCAGCGCCAAAGATCCCGCGCGGACGGCGGTACTTAAAGCTGCGGCCCAGCACCGTTTCGCCCGAGGCCAGCAGCGCCGAGGCATAGCTGTCGCCGGCATAGCCTTGCACCTGGCGGCCGTCATAGGTGAATCGCAGGGGCTGCGTGCGGTCGATCTCGCCCCCTTGGGGCAGGCGGTAAGCGGTCATCCGTGGCTCCCCAAAGCGTGGCCCGGTTGGGCGCGCATGGTCAGCGTGTCGCGCTCCATGACGAAGACCTCCAGACAGGTGGTGTGCATCCAGATCTCGCGCGCCGTGCCTTTCGGGTTGTCGCGCAGATGGAGATAGGCCGCCCAATCGGCGGCAGAGACCGAAGCGCCGCCACCGGGGCGGTCGTTGCCGGCCTCGCCGCCGAAATGGAACTCGGTTTCCGGGCGGGGGCCGCAAAAGGGACAGGAGAAGATCTGCATCGGAAACTCCTAGTGCGCGATACCTGAGCCGGCGGCCTCGTCGATGAGGCGCCCGGTGGTGAAACGGTCAAGGTCGAAGGGCCGCGAGATGTCGTGGTGCTGCCCGGTCGCCAGAAGGTGGGCCAGCAGCGTGCCGCCCGCCGGGATCGCCTTGAACCCGCCGGTGCCCCAGCCGCCGTTCAGGAACAGGCCGGGCAGGGGGCTCTCGCCCAATAGGGGCGAGCTGTCTGGCACCACGTCGACGATCCCCGCCCATTGCCGCATCAGCTTCAGCTGGCGGAAGGCCGGGAACATTTCCAGCAGGCCCCCGATCACCGTTTCCAGCACCGGCAGGTTGCCGCGCTGACCGTAAGACGGCACGCGGTCCAAAGCGCCGCCGATGACGATCTCACCCTTGTCGGACTGGCTGGCATAGGTGCCGGTGCCGGGCGACAGCACCACCGTGTCGAGGATCGGTTTGACCGGCTCGGACACGCAGGCCTGCAGGGCATAGGATGTGACCGGCAGACGGAAACCGGCCTTGGCCGCCAGAACCGACGTATGCCCCGCCACCGCCATGCCGATGCGCTCGGCCCGGACCTCGCCGCGCGAGGTGCGCAGGCCTCGGCAGCGACCGCCCTCGATGATGAAGTCCTCGACCTCGCATTGCTGGATGATGTCGACGCCCAGCCGGGAGGCCGCGCGGGCATAGCCCCAGGCGACGGCATCGTGACGCGCGGTGCCGGCGCGGCCCTGCCAGATGCCACCCAAAGCGGGATAGCGCGCATCCGGTCCGCCGTGATGGATCGGCAGACGCTTGCGCACGGCCTCGGCATCCATCAGCTCGGCATCGGTGCCGTTGATCTGCATCGCGTTGACGATGCGGGCCGACATCTCCATCTCGGCGGGCGTATGGGCGAGGCTGACCATGCCGCGCTGCGACAGCATGATGTTGTAGTTCAGCTCGATCGACAGTTTTTCGTAGAGTTTCAGCGACAGGTCATAGAGCCGCACGCTTTCCGGAAAGAAATAGTTCGAACGCACCACCGTGGTGTTGCGCCCGGTATTGCCGCCGCCGATCCAGCCCTTTTCGATCACCGCGACATTGGTGATCCCGTGGGTCTTGGCAAGGTAGTAAGCGGTCGCCAGCCCCTGTCCGCCGCCGCCGATGATGACGACATCGTAGCGCGGTTTGAGCGGGCGGTCGTCCCAGGCGGGTTGCCAGCCTTTCTGGCCGGTCAACCCTTCCTTGAGGAGAGAAAGCGCGGAATAGTGACGGGTCATTGCCGGATTTTCTGCCCTGAGGGATCATAGGGCGAGGCCGGGATCACCCGCGCGGCGACCTCTTCGGCGACGACGTGCATCGTCAATTCCGTGCCGGGGGCCGAGACCGAGCGGTCGACCATCGCCATGGCGAAGCTGCGGCCAAGGGTGTGCCCATATCCGCCCGAGGTGACGTAGCCCACGCGCTTGCCGTCGTGCCAGATCGGCTCGTACCCGGTGGCGTCGGCATTGGTGGCGTCAACCTCCAGCATGACAACCAGCGTCTGCGGCGGGTTGGCGCGTTCGGCAAGGGCTGCGCCACGGCCGACGAAAGCGGGCTTGTCGAAATCGATGAAGCGGTCGAGCCCGGTCTGCGCCGGCGTGTAGCCTTGCGTGAATTCGCGCGACCAGATGCCGAAGCTCTTTTCCAGCCGCAGCGACAGCAACGCGGCGAAGCCTACATCGCGCAGACCCAGATCCGCGCCCGCCTTCAGGATCGCCTTGCGCAGGCTGGCTTGTTCCAGCGCGCCGCAATTGATCTCGTATCCCAGTTCGCCCGAGAGAGACATCCGCGCGACTTTGGTCCGGAACAGTCCGAAATCCAGCGTGCGGCAGGCCATGAACGGCAGGCCCTTGTGCGACACGTCGTCGGTGGTGAGCCGCTCGAGTATCTTGCGGGCGTTCGGGCCGAACAGCGACAGGCCGGTGGTGGCATCCGTGATGTCGCGCAGGCTGACGCCCTCGGCCATGTGATCCTCGAACCAGCGCATGTGCCATTCGCGCAGGTAATACGAGCCCATGATCCACCAGCTGCCGTCACCCCAGTTGAGCACGGTCAGATCGCCCTTGAGCTTGCCGTTCTGACCCAGCATTGGCGCCAGACGCGCGCGGCCCGGTCCCGGCAGGCGGCAGGCGAGCAGGGTGTCCAGCCACGCCTCGGCGCCCGGCCCGGTGACCTCGTAGCGCGAAAAGGCGGTCATATCGAGCAGCCCCGCGCCTTCGCGCGCGGCGCGGGCTTCGTCGCCGATGATGTCGAACGCGTTCGAGCGGCGCAGCGTCGGTTTCTCGGTAAAGCCCTCGGGTGCGAAATAGAGCGGCTGCTCCAGCCCCCAACCGACGCCCCATTGGCAGCCAGCGGCGCTGAGATCGGCATAGACCGGCGGGGTTTTCAGCGGACGGGCGGCGGGCAGCTGCTCGTTCGGATAGGACATGATGAAGCGGCGCGAATAGAACTGGCCGGTGGTCTGACGGATATACTCGCGGTTGGTGGCGAAATCGCCGTAGCGGGCGATATCCATGCCGAAGATATCGGCCTCGGGCTCGCCATGGATCATCCATTCGGCCAGCGATTTGCCGACACCGCCGCCCTGCAGGAAGCCCGCCATCACGCCGCAGGCGACCCAGTAGTTGCGCGTGCCGCGCACCGGGCCGACCAGCGGGTTGCCATCGGGCGAGAAGGTGAAGGCACCGTTGACCCAGCGCTTGATCCCGGTCGTCTCAAGGCAGGGGAAGCGGCTGAAGCCGAGGCTCAGCTCTTCCTCGATGCGGCCGAGGTCTTCTTGCAACAGCTCGATCCCGAAGTCCCAGGGCGCGCCGTCCATCTGCCAGTGTTTGAAGTCCCGTTCATAAATGCCCAGAAGAAGACCCTTCTGTTCCTGACGGGTATACGAGAACCCCTCGGGGTCGACGATCAGCGGAACCTCGCGGCCCAGTTCGACCAGTTCGGGGATCGATTCCGTCACCAGATAATGGTGCTCCATCGGGGTCACCGGCAGCTCGACCCCGGCCATGCGCCCGACCCGCTTGGCCCACAGACCGCCCGCATTGACCACATGTTCAGCCAGAATGACGCCCTTGTCTGTATGGACCTCCCAGGTGCCATCGGCGCGCTGCGACAGGCTTTCAACCTTGGTGTGTTCAAGGATCGACGCGCCCCGGTTCTTCGCGGCGCGGGCATAGGCATGGACCACGGCCGAGGGGTCGATATGCCCCTCGCGATCGCTCCAGAGCCCGCCGATCACGCCCTCGGTCGAGACGATCGGGCAGCGGCGCTTGATTTCTTCCGGTGAAATCAGCTCCACATCGTCGATGCCCAGCGACTGGAAGGTACGCAGCGAGGCTTTCAGCGCTTCCCAGCGGTCGGGGCCGCTGGCCAGCGTGATGCCGCCGGTCATGTGCATACCGATTTCGATGCCGGATTCCGTGCCGACTTCTTGCAGAAGGTCGATCGTGTAGGACTGAAGCGCCGCAATATTCGGGTCCGAGTTCAGCGCGTGGAAACCACCCGCCGCGTGCCAGCTGGACCCGGCGGTCAGCACGTCGCGTTCGAGCAGGGCGACATCGGGCCAGCCGAACTTTGTCAGGTGATAGGCAACCGAGGCCCCGACCACACCCCCACCGATGATGACGACCTGATACTGCGATTTCATGTGTGCACTCCTGCAGTCGTACGATTCGGCTCTACAGTACACAACTGTACGTCATTTTGGCTACACTGTTCTTGACGATGCTCCGGACAAGAAAACGCCGGGCCTTTGACGAGCAACCATGCGATGTGGAATGAGGATTTCCGCCGTCTGGCGATCGGCATCCCGTAACAGGATGCGCTTGCCGGGCCGCGTCAGGCCAGTCGGTCGCAAGATTTCGGGACGTGAGATGGCGGCGGCTTACGCTGGAGCCAGCGTTTCGGACTTACAGAGGTAAGCCCGCATCCTGGACACTCAGCCGGAGACTTTCGCGGCAATCAGCTCTGGCTCTCGCCACCGGCCGGGCAGCGCAGCGACAAGCCGTCCAGCACGAGGTCACGCTTTTGCTCCCACCAAGCGCGGGACGTGCCTTGCATGACCGCGATCATACCGCCGATCTCTGTGCCTTGCGCGGGGTTCGCGGCAGCCTCGTCCTGCCATACATTGATGATGCGCTGCAGCGGGGTCTCGCCCGCGTCGCCCGCCCTGTTCAGCCCCTGCCAACCCGTGAAGCAATCGCCGGCAAGGTCGATAAGCGTATCCATGGCCAGCACCGCGTCCGGCAGCGAAAAGCCATAGGCCTGAAGCCGGGCGACAGCCTCGGCGAAAGACCGGATGCCCGAGCGCGGCATGACCTGCATGCTTCGGAACGCCTCGGCCAGACCGGGGTTTTTCTCGTAGAGATCCCAGATGGCGTCGGTGATGACGATCAGGTCCTCGCGCCAGCCCGCGCCCATGGTGCCGCGCCATTCGAGATCCGCGACCGCCATTTCGGCAGCCAGCGCCAGAATGGCGTCGCGGTTCTCGACATGGCGATAAAGCGAGGAATGATCGACGCCGAGATGCGTGGCAAGCGCGGTGACCGTCGCCTTGTCGAGGCCCAGCTCCAACGCCGCGCGGGCGATCTGCTCGCGCGACAGCCGGGGCGGACGTCCCCGGCCACGGCGCGGGGGCGTATCCGTTTTCGAAGGCTGGGAGGGCGTCTGCATGGCGCGTGCCTAGCGTATTGCGGCCGGTATCGCCAGCGCTCAGCCGCCCATCTGCCAGCCCGAGGCACGGGCGCGGTGGCTCCACAACCCGGCATAAAGCCCATCGCGCGCCAGCAGATCTTCATGCTGCCCGCGCTCGACAATACGGCCGTTATCGACCACCAGAATCTGGTCCGCCGACTGGATGGTTGAGAGTTTGTGCGCCACGACGATCAACGTGCGGCCTTCGACCAGCCGCGCAAGCCCGGTCTGAATGGCGCGCTCGTTGGTCGGGTCGATGGCGGCGGTGGCCTCGTCCATCAGCACGACGGGCGCATCTTTCAGGATGGCGCGTGCGATGGATATCCGCTGCCGCTCGCCGCCAGACAGGGCGTGCCCGCCTTCGCCGACTTCAGTCTCATAACCCCGGGGCAGGGCGGTGATGAAATCATGCGCCTGCGCGGCGCGCGCGGCTTCCTCGATCTCGGCATCTGTGGCGCCCGGCTTGCCGATGGCGATGTTGTCGCGGATCGTGCCCGAGAACAGATAGACCTGCTGGAAGACAACGGTCACCAGTTCCGCCAGACCCTCCTCGCCGATCCGGGCGACATCGGCACCACCGATGGTGACGCGCCCGGCACTGGCATCCCAGAAACGCGGGATCAGGTTCAGGATCGTGCTTTTGCCCGAGCCCGAGGGGCCGACAATGGCGGTCATCGTGCGCTCGGGCACGCGGAAGCTGACATCGTGCAGCACGTCCTTGTCCGGCGCATAGCCGAAGCGCACGCCCTCGAAGGCGACCTCGTTGCCCATGGGGCGCGCATCGGCGCCGACCGGCAGATCCGGTGCGGAGAGGATGCGGTCCATTCGGATGAGCGAGGCATCGGCCATGCGCACGGCCTCCATCACGCCCAGCAGCGACAGCAGCGGCGCATAGAGCGAGAACAACAGCAAAAGCGCCGTGATCGCCGTGCCTGTTTCCGCCAGCGCGTCCAGCCGCCCGCCCAGAATCCAGATCACCAGCGGTGCGCCCAGCATGACAATCATGCCAAACAGCGCCATGGGCAGCGTCAGTTGCACGACCATGCGGATCGAGATGTCGCGGAAATCGTTAATCGCCTTGCGGAAACTCTCTTGACCCTGCGCGACCTGATTGAAGGCCCGCACCACGCCCATGCCCTGAACATACTCGATCATCCTCGCGCCCGCTTCGGCCTGCATGTCCTGACGTTTGATGCCCAGCCGCGACAATCGCCGCGAGGTGCCGAGGAACACGGGCAGCGCGACGACGATGGAGATTGCAGCCGACAGCGCCACCAGCGGGTCGCGCGACAACAGAACGAGGAAGATCGCCACGGGCAGTCCGAGCGCTTGGGCGATGCGCGGCAGTCCGTCGGAGAAGAAACTCTCGAGCATCTGCATATCCGAGGTGAGCACCGTCACGGTGTCGCCCCGGTGCCGCGCCTGATGGAAACCCAGCGGCAGGTGGCGCAGTTTCTCAAGGATGCTGAGCCGCAGATGCCCCGCGACTTCGTAGGAGGACAACCACGAGGCGCGCGTGGACAGGTAGCCCAGCACGACTTGCCCGAGAAGCGAAAGGGCCATCAGCCCACTTGCCTGCAGGATCCAGATTGTCGTCATCGGTCGCCCCCCGGCCAAGCCGGTGACCACCCAGACGACGACGCCAAAGCTGAGCCCCAGCATCAGGCTTTGCAAAAAGCGCAACAGGATACCCCGCGCGACCCGCCCTTTCAGCGGCCCGGCGAGTTGCCAGGCTCGCTTGAGGCTCTCCAGATCAGACCGGCTTTCGGGGATGCTGATCCCGGCTTCTGTAACGCTCATCGTGCCGCCTCCGTCTCTGCCTCGCCGCGCAGCGGAATGGCCCGCGCGGCCGTGTAGTCGGCCCAGAGCCGGGCATAGAGCCCGTTCTGCGCCACAAGCGCTTCATGGCGGCCGGTCTCGGCGACGCGGCCGTCATCCAGTACCACGATGTTGTCGGCTGCCATGATCGTGTGCAGCCTATGGGCCACGATGATCAGCTTGCGGTCGCGCGCCAATTCGTCCAGCGCCGCCTGAATGGCTGCTTCACTATCGGGATCGGCAAAGGCCGTGGCTTCGTCCAGCACGATGACCCGGGCGTTTTTGAGGATCGCGCGGGCGATGGCCAGCCGCTGACGCTCGCCGCCCGACAGAGCCGCGCCGCCTTCGCCCAGCCGGGTGTCGTAGCCCTCGGGCAAGGCCATGATGAAATCATGCGCCCGGGCCGCCCGGGCGGCGCTTTCCAGCTCCGCACGTGTGGCCCCGGTCTTGCCGAAGCGCAGGTTGTCGGCAATCGTCCCGCTGAAGAGGAACGTGTCCTGGAACACGAAGGCGATCTCCTCCATCAGCTGGTCGAGTGCCATATCGCGGATATCGACGCCGCCCAGCGTGATCCGCCCGCCGCCTACGTCGTGAAGCCGCGGGATCAGCCCGGCCAACGTACTCTTGCCCGAACCCGACGGCCCCACCAGCGCCGTCATCGCCCCGTCGCGCGCTGTGAAGCCAACTCCGCGGATCACCTCGGTCTCGTCGTAGCCGAAGCGCACGTCCTCAAAGCGGATCTCGCGGTCGGGCAGGGTTACGCGGTCGCCGCTATCGGGTTGTTCGGGGGTGGCCAGGACCTCGTCTATCAGGGTCGAAGCCATCGAGAGATGGGCGAGGTTGTGAAACAAGTTGAACAGCTTGATCAGCGGTTGGCTGTAATTCGCGCCGAGGATGACGAACAGGGCAAGCTCGGCCAGACTCAGCGTGCCCTGATGGATCAGGATCATGCCGACGGGCAGGATCACGGTGATATTGGCAATCGCCAGCGTCAGGAACATCGCCCCCAATGTCAGGAAATCGCGCCCCATCTGCGTCTCGATGCGGGCATAGTCGCGCACCGCGTCCGCCGTCTCACCGAGGCTCTCGCCGGTGCGGTTGAACACCTTGATGACCGCCATGCCGGCGAGATACTCGACAATGGCCCCGTTCATGCGTTCGGATGCCGTCTGATAATCGCCCATCCGCCGCGCGCTGCGCTTGACGGCAAGGATCACGCAGACAAACGCCACCACGGTCAGCGCCATCGACGCCAGTGCCATGCGCCAGTCGACGAGCAGCAGCCATACCGTCACCGCCAGCCAGGTGCCCACGCCCGAAATCCCTTCGGGCAGGCCATGCGCGATGAGCACTTCCAGCCGCTCGGGTTCGTCCACGATAAGCCGCTTGGCGCCGCCCGAGCGGTGGCTACTGAACCAACCCATCGGCAGGCGCGCAAGCTGGCGCGCCAATGCCAGCCGCAGCGCGTGGATCAGGCGGAATGCCGCGACATGGCTCAGGCCCAAGGCCAGACCGTTGAGCAGATAACCCGCGACCACAGCCGCCAGAGCCAGCAATGCCCCCAGCCCGAATTGCGCAGGCGTCGCGCTGCCGTCCAGTAGCGCGCTCACGAGCCACCAGACCACCCAGAGGGGAACCAGTTCGAGTGCCACCGCGAGAGTGGCCAGAAGCGCGGCCACAGCCAGAGGCAAGCGGGCCTCCTGTCCATGTCGCATGAGCAGTTTCAGGCTGGCGAAGAAATCCGGGCCGCCTTGGCCCTCGTTTCCTGCTGGCGGATCGACGATCTCAGTGTTCGCCACGATCGGCCTCCAATTCCGACTAAATGAGTCGGCAAAGGATTACGGCCCGGCCTGATAAATTGCAACACTGTGTTTCATAAGAGAGCCACTGAGCGTTTTGGGCCTTCGTGGCAGTGGCCGGGATCGAGATGCAGCGCCACGCGCGACCCGTCCGGCGGCACGGTCTCGATCAGCATGTTTCGCAGATCCGGCGAGGGACGCACTTCGTAGGAGAAGGCGCTCGGCGTCAGCCGCCGCATTCCGGCCCGGTCATCTCCGCCGGAGCCCCCGGCAACTCAGCATATCGCCGCTCGAAATCCTGCGCGACGTCCTCGACGCGGATCGATGCGAATTCCGCGAGCAGGCGTTTCTCGGCCTCCAGCAGCGTCGCATCCATCCGCGCATCGACCGCCTTTTCGACAAGACATTCCGCAGGCTCAGCCTCGGAGCCGATATTGAACAGCGGCGGCTGCCCGACGGCCTCGTACACATCGAGAAGGGTGAAATCGGCGAGGGAACGCGCAAGCTCCCAGCCCCCGCCATGCCCTTTTTCCGAGGTGACAAGACCGCGCTCGCGCAGGCCCGCCATCATCCTGCGCACGACGACCGCATTGGTTGATAGCATGCGCGCGATCTGGTCCGACGTTGCGCGTCCGACATGGCGGTCCATATGGATCAGCACGTGAAGCATGCGGGACATGCGAAGATCGCGGGGCATGAGATTGTCCTGTCTGTGGCCCCCTGTTTTACCAAATCCCACGCAACAATGAAAGTTTCATGTGTTGCCGGCGCAGGACGAATCACGTAACACAGTGAAGTACATCAATGGGAGAGCCCGATGGATTTCGACGTGATCGTTGTGGGCGGGAGCTTTGCCGGCCTCTCTGCCGCCATGCAGCTGGCGCGCGCCCGTAAGCATGTGCTGATCCTGGATACAGGCGAGCCGCGAAACCGTTTCGCGGCAAGCTCGCACGGCTTTCCGGGGCAAGACGGGCAGGCGCCCGCAGAGATCAAGGCGCGGCTGCAGGCAGAGCTTTCGGTTTATGCGACGGTCAGTTTCCGTCAGAGCCGCGCCAGCAAAGCTGAGCGCAGCGGGTCGGGATTCACCCTGTGGCTCGACGACGGGGCGCGGCTCGCTTGTCGGCGGCTAATCCTTGCCTATGGGATGCGGGACCATCTGCCCGATCTGCCCGGGCTTACGGATCGCTGGGGCGCCACAGTGCTGCATTGCCCCTATTGCCACGGCTACGAGCTTGACCAGCAGCCAGTCGGTGTTCTGGCGTTGAACGAACTGGCGATCCATCAGGCGATGATGCTGCCCGATTGGGGGCAAACCACGCTTTTCACTCAAGGGGCGCTGGACCTCTCATCCGAGCAGCGCGCGACGCTGCTGGCGCGGGGCGTTCGGATTGAGGAGACGCCGGTGACAGGTCTGATCGGCGATGCCCCCGCGCTCAGCGGCGTGCGGCTTGCCGACGGGCGGACGGTCCCGCTGGCCGGGCTCTTCCTTGCGCCGCGTGTGACACCCGCCAGCGATCTGGCCGAGCAACTCGCCTGTGCGTTCGAAGACGGGCCGACCGGCCCCTATGTCGCAGTCGATCCGATGAAGGCGGCGTCGGTAACGGGGGTCTTTGCCGCCGGAGATCTTGCCAGCCCGATGGCCAATGCAACGCTTGCCGCCGCTGCGGGCGTCCTGGCTGGCGGGGCGGCCCATCGCTCGCTCATTTTCGATCCCGATCTCGTCGGCAAGGTCTGATCGGCACCAGCATCAAGGATACGCACCATGGACAACAGCTCACCCGATCAGTTCTGGAACGACATCTATCAGAACGGCGCGCGCGGCTCCTCGGGCAAGCCGGGGCTGCTGCTGGCCCAGTTTGCGGCGCCGCTGCGCCCCGGCCGGGCGCTGGAACTCGGCTGCGCGAAGGGCGATGATGCCGTCTGGCTGGCCTCCGAAGGTTGGCAGGTGACGGCGGTAGACATCTCGTCTGTCGCACTGGAACTGGCCGCCGGAAACGCCGCCCGGAAGCGCGTTGCGGACCGGATCGTGTTTGAGCGGCACGATCTGTCACTCAGCTTCCCCGAGGGGCGCTTCGATCTGGTGACGGCCAGTTTCTTGCACTCGCCTCATGACTGGCCTCGCTCTGACGTGCTGGCGCGCGCGGCCGCCGCCGTAGCGCCCATGGGCCACCTGCTGATCGTCGAGCATGGCACGCGGGCGCCTTGGTCGTGGTCGCCGGAAGGCACGCGATTTCCTACCGCCGAAGACACGCTGGCAGAGATGCGTCTGCAGCCGGACGCGTGGCAAAGGCTTTGCATATGCCGGATCGCGCGCGAGGCGAGGGGCCCCGAAGGACAGACCGCGCGGGTCGAAGACAACGTGATCTTCTTGCAGCGCGGCGATGGTTGATCCCGTGCCGTCATCGGCGCTGCCTCCTCCGACTTTAGCTTGCCGGCGTTCTTCTGCCCCGGACCTGGCCCG
Source organism: Rhodobacter sp. NTK016B (assembly GCF_017303295.1). Taxonomy (GTDB): domain Bacteria; phylum Pseudomonadota; class Alphaproteobacteria; order Rhodobacterales; family Rhodobacteraceae; genus Pararhodobacter. The sequence continues at coordinate 292,335 of NZ_JAFKOK010000004.1, forward strand.
ACGGCCTTATCCGCCGCCGAGGGCTTCCCATTCCCGGCGCAGAAGAGCGTATTGCAGGGTGTTTTCGTAAATCGGCTGACCGGCATCATCCTTTCTGAAGGAAACGTAGTCAAGAAACAGCCCCTCTTTCCGCATGCCCAACCGCTCGCAGAGCCTCTGCGAGGGGTGGTTGTGATCCTCCACATACGCGTAGAGACGGCGCGCGGAAAGATCGTCGAACAGGTGGGCAAAGAGCGCACGCGCCGCTTCAAACGCATAGCCTTGTCCCGAAAACGCCGGATTGAAATTCCACCCGACCGCGACGGTATCGTCTTCGACATGCGCGAACAGATCTCCGATCAGCTGATCGGTGTCCTTGAGGGCGACGGCGATCTGTTCGTCATCGTCGCTGCGCTTGACGGCTTCGGCTTCGGCAGCGTCTCTGTCCCGAAGCGTCAGCGACAGAAAGCAGCTTGCGACCGGCGCCTGCAGATAGGCGAACAATCGGTCAGCGTCTTCGCGGCGAAAGTTCCTGAGAACAAGGCGCTCTGTTTCAATCGGATTCATGGGCTCGGGTCTTCCGCTGGAGCGGCACAGGGTCAATGGTTCGTGGCGCGGGCGGCGTGACGCGGCCCGGCCAGCGCGATGTAGACCACCACCGCGAGAGCCATGATCACGGCCGCCGCGAAGGTCAGCAGATCGGTGTGGGTCTGCGAAAAGGCCGCCTTACCCGCGAGGATCAACGCCGCGCCCTGATCATCGGGCAGCCCTGCGGCGACGAGATAGGTGTCGCCGATGCTGCGCGCGGCTTCAGAGGCCAGTTCGGGCGACAGGCTCACGGGCAGCTCGATGGCGCGGGCGAAAGTGCTGGTCATGAAAACACCGAAAAAGGTGATGCCAAGACCCGTGCCCAGCTCGTATCCCGTGGCTTCGAGCGAGCCTGCCGCGCCGCCATTCTCGGCCTCGACCGCGCCCATGATCGCAATGGACGAGGCCGTCAGCCCGATGCTCAGGGTCAGCCCCAGCATGGCCAGCGCCAGCGGCACATGCAGGCCCGGATCGTGGAAATCCTGCCGGGCCAGGAAAAACAGGGTGACAGCGCCGATCGCAAGGGACAGGCCCGCCACGCGGCGCAGGCCGAACCGGTTCGAGAGCCAGCCAGCAATCGGACCCCCGACGGCCGCAGCCGCCATGATGGGAACCATGAAAAGACCGGCCTGCAACGGCGTCTTGCCCAGAACGTATTGTAGCTCTTGCGCCAGTGTCAGTTCGACCCCGGCCAGCGCGCCCGACGCGACCAGTGCCATCAGCAGGCCCGCAAAGATGGCCGGACGCGACAACAGTGACAGTTCCAGCATCGGCTCGGGCGCGCGCAACTGCATGCGCACGAAGAGCGCCAGCGCCGCCGCGCCAAAGCTGGTCACGCCGGCGATGACCGGCAGCGTGTGCTTGCCCCCGAAGCCCGCCTTGATGCCATAGACGAGCGCGATCATGCCGACGATCAGCAGCAAAGCCTGCCCGATGGGCCAGTGTCCGGGCGTGGTGCGCTCAGTGCGCGGCAGCAGCAGAAAGCAAGCGGGCGCGACGACCAGCATCACCGGCACATTGATCAGAAAGACCGATCCCCACCAGAAATGCTCCAGCAACGCACCGCCGATCAGCGGCCCGACCGCTGCCCCCGCCGCACCGACCGTGCCCCAGAGACCAAGGGCCATGGCGCGTTCGTTCGGATCGTCGAAGGTCTTGCGGATCAGGCCAAGAACGCAGGGCATGATCATCGATCCCCCAAGCGCAAGGACCACGCGCGCCGCGATCAGCTGAGCCGCATTCTGGGCAAATGCGGCGCCGGCCGAGGCCGCAGCAAACACAATCAACCCCGTCAGCAGGATCCGGCGGTTGCCGACCCGGTCCGACAGCGTGCCCATCGGCACCAGCAGGCCCGCCATCAGCAAGGGGTAGATATCGATGATCCACAGGACCTCGGTCGCCGATGCGGACAGGGCCTGCGTCAGGCGGGGCACAGCGACATGCAGGATGGTCATGTCCAGAACGACCGGCAAAAAGGCCAGCATGACCGCCAGCAGGACAAGCCAGCGCTTGGGATCGGGGCGAGGGGCGGACATGGAGCACCTGTTGTTTCCGTTGCACGCGCCGATATAAATACATACGTATGGATTGCAATACGACAGAGGGAAAACGGAATGGGCCGGACACCGACCATCTCGCGCGACGGTTTACTGGACGCCGCCGAAGAGATTGTGCGCAGCCATGGCGGCAATGCGCTGACGATTGGCGCGCTGGCGCAGGCGGCGGGCATCTCGAAAGGCGGGGTCCAATATTCCTTTGCCAGCAAGGACGCGATCATTCGCGCGCTGATCGAGCGCTGGACCCGCCAATTCGACGCGCTGCTCGGCGATCACCTTGAGCAGGATCCGGTCCGTTTCGTCCTTCGCTACATCACCGCGACCCGTGCCTCGAACGAGGCGATGAACGCAAAGATGGCCGCGCTGCTGGTCAGCTATCTCGAGGATCCCGCGAACCTGCAGGAGACCCGCGACTGGTATCACAGCATCTTCGCGCGCCTGAACGGAAATGGACCCGAGGCCCGCGCCGCGCGGGTTGCCTTTCTGGCCGTCGAGGGGCTGTTCCTCATGCGGATCAACGGCATTGATTGGGATGGAAGCTGGACGGGATTGTTGGACGATGTGGAAGCGGTCTTGCGAACCCTGACCGATATAGAAAGCGAATAACCGTTTTCCCGGCACCGCCTTGATTCCTGTCGGCGCGACCAGAAGCGCGTCTGTCGAGGATGCCCCCGGCCTGAGCCCCGCATAGACATTCAGTGGCGGGCTGATCGGGGCGATCGGCAGGTCGTCTTGCGGAGTGTCCGCGCGCAATTTCCTGGCGCAGCTTCGCTTGACCTGTGGGTCGCGTCAATGTTAGCCAATCCCTGTTCCGGTTCTTGCGCGGTTTCACCGTGCAGGACGCAAGAAGGGAACCCGGTGCGCGCTTGAGTTCTAGGCGCAATTCCGGGACTGCCCCCGCAACTGTGAGCGGCGAGCGCGGTCGGATATGCCACTGGGGCTTCAGGCTCCGGGAAGGCCCGGCCAAGCGATGACCCGCAAGTCAGGAGACCTGCCGGCACATCACCCTGTTCCGGGCGCGGAGGGCGCCAGGGCAACGGCCATGCCGTCGCGGTGAATTTCACCCGCGGCGGTTTCTTGACCCCGCACATCGTTGTCCAGACGGCACCCGTTCCGGGTGCCTGCGCATCCGTTCGGGGGTTCCATGCGCCTATTGCTTTCTGCTGTCTCCATTCTGGCTCTGACGCCCGGTCTTTCCGGCGCGCAAACTTACTACGACCTCGGCACGCTGATCGTCAGCGGTGGCCTGACGCCTGTCGAGGAAGACAATCTCGGCCGCGCCGTCACCGTTGTGACCGAGCAAGACATCGAGGAACGCGGTCTTATCACGGTGCAGGAGGCCCTGCGCGCGCTGCCCGGCGTGTCGGTCAGCGGGTCGGGCGACAACTTCACGCAGGTCCGCATCCGGGGGGCCGAGGTCAATCACACGCTGATCCTGATCGACGGGATCGAAGCGGCGGGCGGGGATGGTGAATACACCCTCAGCGGGTTGGAAACCGCCATGATCGAACGCATCGAAGTGCTGCGCGGCCCGCAATCCGTGGTCTATGGCTCGAATGCGTCGGCGGGCGTCATCAATATCGTCACCCGCCGTGCAACGCCCGGCCTGACGCGCGCGTTCACGCTGGAAACCGGCGCCGCGCATCGGGCGGCAGGGTTTCTTGCCTGGCGCGGGGACAGGGGCGGCATCTCGCTGGCGCTGGCGCATCTCCATGACCTTGGCTACGACAATTCGGGCGACGGCGGCGAGCGCGACGAGATCCGCCGGTCAACGGCTATCCTGTCGGGCGACTATGCGCTGACCGACGATCTGACCGTGGATTTCACCCTTCGCCGGTCGCGCGAGTATTCCGATTACGATTCGACAAATTATCTGGCGACCGATCCCGGTTCCTATGTCGTCGACGATCCCACCCAGTTCAGCGAGGTCGACGAGCTGACAGCGGGGATCGGTGTGACCTATGCGATGGCAGGCGGTCGGCTGGTGCATCGCCTCTCGCTCGCCACGACGCAGAACTCCCGAAGCAATAATGGCGCCGTGCCCATCGAAACGCAGACCAATGCCGCGCATTACCGTCTGAGCTTCGGGCTGGACGGTGCGCCGGTCGAGACCAGCGCGCATCTGCTGAACGCCATGCTGGAATGGGAGCAGGATTCCAGCAGCTCGAACCCGCTTTATGACCGTGCCAGCACGTCGTTTGCGCTGGAATACCGGGGCGAGTTCGGCGGCCTCTCCGTGCAGGCCGGCGCGCGTTACGATGACAACGAGGTCTTCGAAGACGCCACGACATGGACGCTCGCTGCGGCCTATGATTTTGGCGGCGGCTGGAGGGTTCATGGCTCGGCCGGAACCGGCGTCGTGAATCCCAGCTATTTCGAGCTCTATGCGAACGATTTCGGTTATGTCGGCAATCCCAACCTGAGGCCCGAGCGCAACCGCTCGATCGATCTCGGGCTCGAAATGCCGGTCGGCACGAATGGCATGGTCGACGTGACCCTGTTCCACGAGGTACTGACCGACGAGATCACCGCCGTTTCGACCGGACCGGGCACCTTTTCTTATATCAACCAGATCGGTGAAAGCCCGCGTCACGGGGTGGAGATCAGCGGTCGCACGCAGGTCACGGACGCGCTTTCGCTGCGCATGGCCTATACTTGGCTTGACGCCGAAAACCCCGATGGCAGCGTCAAGATCCGCCGTCCCCGGCACGAGCTGTCCATGGGCGCGACATGGGCCTTCGCGCAGGGACGGGGCAGCCTCAGCGCCGATCTGCGCCATGTCCGGGGCAATTGGGACACCCAGTTCTGGGGCGCCTATTCCACGGTCGAACTGCCAGCCTACACCACCGTCGATCTGGCCGCTCAATACGATCTGACCGACCGCGTGACGCTGGTGGGGCGGGTGTCGAACCTGTTCGACGCCGACGTGATGGATGTGTGGGGCTACGCAGGACGGGGGCGGTCGGCTTATGTCGGTCTTCGCGCGCGCTTCTGAGGGGTTGGCGTTGATGCTGGCGCTGGTCTTTGGGACCGGCGCCGCTGGCGCTCAGACGACACCACCCGCGCGGGTGGTGTCGATGAACCTGTGTACCGATCAACTGGCGCTGATGCTGGCGGCGCCCGGGCAGCTGGTCTCGGGAAGCTATCTTGCGCATGACGGTGTGGTGGCCCCTTTGCGTGACGCCGCGCGCTCGCTGCCCGCCAATCGCGGGCTGGCCGAAGAGATCTACCTGCTGCAACCTGACCTCGTTCTGGCCGGCCGCTATTCGACCGTTGCCACGGTCGCCATGCTGCAACGCTTGGGCGTGCCGGTGATCCGTTTCGAGCCGGAATACAGCCTGGACGATATCGAGGATGCCTTGGCCCAGATGGGTACGGCTTTGGGGCGTGAGACCGAAGCCGAGGCGCTGATCGCCGATTTTCGGGACGACCGCGCACGGCTGGCCGCCTATCAGGCGCAAGTCCGCGCCGGAACCGAGGTTCCGCGCGCGGTTCTCTATTCCGCGCGCGGGTGGACCGGCGGGTCGAACACGTTGTCGGGCGACATTCTGCGCGCGGCGGGTCTGCGCAATCTCGCGGATGAGATGGGCTTTGAATGGGGCGGCATGGTGGCGCTGGAAACGCTGCTGATGGCCGATCCCGACCGGCTGATCCTGGGTCAGCCCGCCCGCAACCCCGAGGGCTGGTCCGAGGCCCGCGCTCTTCTGCACCACCCGGCTCTGCGCCACAGCCGCGCCTTTCGCGCCGGGGTCGCGGCGAATGACCGTGACTGGGTCTGCGGCACGCCTTTCGTGCTGGATGCCGTCGCCCGGCTCATCGACGAGACCACACCATGAGCCGCCTGCTTGTTCCCGCCCTGTTGACGCTCGTGGTTTTGTTGTTCGTGGCGTCGCTCCTGATCGGCCCCGCCGCGGTGCCGGTTGCCGACAGCCTGTCTGCCCTGATCCGGGGTGACGGGGGGCCGATGACGCTGGTGATGCGCGAACTACGCCTGCCGCGTGCGGTTCTGGCGACGGCAATCGGTGCGGGGCTCGGGCTGTCCGGGGCGGTCATGCAGGGCTACCTGCGCAATCCTCTGGCCGAGCCGGGTTTGCTGGGTGTCTCTGGCGCGGCGGCGCTGGGGGCAGTGCTTGCGCTGCAAACGGGCCTCGCTGCGGCCATGGCACTGGCCCTGCCGCTGGCGGGTTTGGGCGGCGCCTTCGCCGCGGTGCTGGTGCTGGCACTGCTGGCCGGACCTGCGGGGGGCGCGCTGACGCTGATCCTCGCCGGGATCGGCGTCTCGGCGCTGGCGGGTGCCGGACTGGCGCTGGTGCTGAACCTGTCGCCCGATCCCTTCGCCGCGCAGGAGATCGTCTTCTGGCTCATGGGGTCACTTGCCGACCGCTCGTGGAGCCATGTCGCCCTTGCATTGCCTTTCGTTGTGCTGGGATGCGCTCTGCTGCTGACGCAGGCGCGCGCGCTTTCAGCCCTGACACTGGGCGAAGATGCCGCCGCCTCGATGGGGGTCAGTCTTGGCCGTCTGCGCGGTGTCGTTCTTCTGGGCACGGCGGCGGTGGTCGGCGGCGCGACCGCCGTTGCCGGTTCCATCGGCTTCATCGGTCTCATGGTGCCCCACATGCTGCGCCGGGCCACGCACGGCGATCCCGCGCGCCTGCTGCCTGTCTCGGCCCTTGGTGGTGCGGCGATGCTGCTGGCTGCGGATATCGCCGTCCGCCTGATCCTGCCCGGGCGCGACCTGAAGCTGGGGGTGCTGCTGGCGATCCTCGGCGCGCCCTTCTTCCTGCTGCTCATCCTGCGCACCCGTTTCGCGCAAAACGCCTAAGGTCTGTCATGAATCTTCCAACGACCGTAGCCCTTCTCGAACGCCATCTCGCCGATCCCGGCAACGGCTGGTCCATGGGGTCTTTCGGCGCCATCGCCGAATTCCGGCATGACCCCGACGAACCTTCCGCCACCGAGCCGCTGATGCGCGTCACCGATCGCGGCGGCATCCGTTTGTCGTTGCCGCCCGAGCTGCAGCCCGTCGCTTGCGAAACGCTCTCGCCGCGGGCCGGGCGCTGGGGGCAGGCGCTGATGCTGTGTCTGCCGACGGACGCCGCTGCCATGAAGCGGCGCGATGTCTTGACCGAGCTTGGCCCCGACCGGGAAGCGCTGCGCGTCGTGGATCAGTCGGCAGTTCTTTTTGATATGGGTCTTGCCCAGCCGCAGGTCGATTTCTGCATCCGCACGGCGAATCCGGACCTTGTCGAGGTCTTGCGCGCGCAGGCCGGCCGGCCGTTGATGGAGCCCGGCAACCCCGCGATGGGGGCTATCCTCGCGGCGCATCCGCACCGTGTCGCGCTGACCCGCCTCGGCCGGGTCGAGGTGTTCCAGAAGATTGGCGGTCCCGATACCGGCGGCGTGTCCCCCCCGGGACCGCATACGCATGTGCTGCCGCAGCTGCTTCGCGCCGGCCGGACACATTCGGCCAACCAGACCATTCCCGCAGGACTGGTGCCCTGCGCCGGGCTCTATCCCGCCAGTCCTTTCACCGATGCCGAAGGTCGCGAGAAGCCCTATGACCCCGAGGCCGCGCGGGCCTGGACCTGGCTCTATGAGCGCTTCGGCCCGTCGGATCTGGTCATGCTGAAGACCGAACTCGGCCAGCATCTGCGCGCGGGCGTCACCCCGGATGTCCTGATCCTGCCGGAAGGGCGCGAACAGCGGCGCGCGCTCAGGGTGGGGATCCGGCAGGCGGCACGCGACGATCATTTCGACGCCGAACTGGTCCGCGTCTGGTCGCTGATGCATGACGGCGGGATCGAAGCCATCGAGGACACCCCCGAAAGGCTGGGACATTGACCGGGCCGCTGCTCGAACTGCGGGAACTGAGCGTTGCCCGGCGCGCTCGTGCCCTGCTGTCCGACGCATCGCTCGCACTCGGGCCTGGGGAATGCGTCGGGCTGATAGGCCCGAACGGAGCGGGCAAGACGACACTCATGCGTGCGGCGCTCGGATTGCTTCGGCATCGCGGGCACTCATCTTTGGCCACTATGCCTGCACTGGCGCGGGCAAACCATGTGGGCTTCCTGCCGCAGACCCGGGCCGTGGCCTGGCCCATGCCCGTACGGGACGTGGTCGCGCTGGGATTGCTTCCGCACCGAAGGCAGGGGTCCGCCTTGCCGGACGTCGCGGCCCGACGGGTCGAAACAGTTCTCGAGGATCTCGGGCTGATGGCCTTCGCGCACAGACCGGCGACCGAGCTATCGGGCGGGGAACTGGCACGCGTTCTTCTGGCCCGGGTGCTGGTCCAGAACACGCCCCTGATCTTCACCGACGAACCCGCCGCCGGCCTGGATCCGGCGCAGCAGATAGCGCTGATGCAGCGGTTTCGGCAGCTGTCAGATGCGGGGCAGGGGATCCTCGTGTCGTTGCACGACCTCGGGCTGGCGGCTCGCTACTGCACCCGGCTGGTGATCCTGCAGCAGGGCCGCATCGTGGCCGATGGACCACCCGACGCCGTTCTGACGCCAAACCGCATGGCCGAGGTCTTCGGCTTGCGGGCCGGGTTCGTCGAAACCGGCGACGGCCGCTTTCTGGTGCCGCTGGCCCTTGCCGAAGCAACGCGATGACCCGCGCAAAGCCGTATTGCCTCGCGTTTCGACGATACTGCGAAAACGGCGGGTTCTTCGTAACGGCCCGCTCTCCAATTCCGCTGGCAAAGGGTCTGGCGGGTTTCCTTCAAACGGATGGTCAACGGAACTGAAATGACGATCTCTTCTCGTATCCTGCCCTTTGCGTTTTTCCTGACGGCGACCAGTGCCTCCGCGGATCCGGTCTTTCTCGAGCTCAACGCCTTATACCCCCGCGACGGGGCTTGTCAGATGGTGTTTGTGGCGCAGAACGATTCGGGGGGGGATCTTCAGCGGCTGGTGCTGGAGGCGGTGCTGTTCGACATCGAGGGTCGGGTGGCGGCGCTGACATTGCTCGATATGCAAGACCTGCCCGCCGGGCGGATGCGGGTGCGGTCGTTCGAGATCGGCGGGCTGGCCT
>NZ_JAFKOK010000050.1 GCF_017303295.1 Rhodobacter sp. NTK016B
CAGCTGACACTGCATTCGGGCAAATATGTCTGGGTCGAGCCGGGCACGACGCGCACCTCGGTGCCGGGCGTCTTCGCGGCGGGGGATCTGACCGACCACACCTACCGGCAGGCGGTGACCTCGGCGGGCATGGGCTGCATGGCCGCGCTCGACGCCGAACACTGGCTGGCGGCGCAGGACTGACCCCGCCACCGCCGCGCAGGCTGCCGAGGCCGCAAGAGAGGGGGCGCTGCCCCCTCGCCCTTCGGGCTCACCCCCGGGATATTTCCGGAACAAAGATGCGCGGTTAACAAAAGCCTGCCGC
>NZ_JAFKOK010000051.1 GCF_017303295.1 Rhodobacter sp. NTK016B
ATGGCCGCCGCAACGTCACCGCCGTGATCCAGGGCGGCGGCAGCTCGGCCAGCGTCACCCAGGCCGGGTCGGACAACGTCGTCGCCATCGTCCAGCAGTAAGCGCCGATCCGGAGGCGCCGATCCGATCCGGGCGGCTTCCCCTCCGCCCGGACCCAGCGCCCGGACCCAGCGCCGCGGGGCCTCTCCCCCGCTTGCCCCGCGGCCCCCTTTTTTCGTCACAGGAGTTTCCCATGTACAGCCCCGTTTTCCTCTCCGCCCTCCCTCTGCGCCGCAAGGCCGCCTCGCTGTTCCTGGGGCTCGCC
>NZ_JAFKOK010000052.1 GCF_017303295.1 Rhodobacter sp. NTK016B
GCCTGCAGCGCCGTAACCTCGGCCAGAACCATCATCCCGCGCGGGACCGGGACCACACGGTCAAGGTTGATCTTCACCCGCTGGCGCTTGTCCGGGAAGGTGAGCTGATACACATCCGCAATCGGGACCTCGACCACGCAGACATGCTGATCGACGGCCTGCTGACCGGCGATCCAGCTGGTCGGATAATCGCCGGCATCGTAGGGCCGCAGCACCAGACGCAGGCGCAGGAAGGCGGTGTTGGTCGACACATCCTGAATATCGAAGCCGATCGCGCTGAGCTGCAGGTCATTCGACGG
>NZ_JAFKOK010000053.1 GCF_017303295.1 Rhodobacter sp. NTK016B
GTGGAAGAGGCGCTGTTCCTGACCAATTTCGCGTCCAGGGTAACGCTGGTCCATCGCCGCGACAGCCTGCGGGCCGAGAAGATCATGCAGGACCGGCTGTTCAAGCACGAGAAGATCTCGGTGATCTGGGACAGCGAGGTGGTCGAGGTGCAGGGCACCGACATGCCGCTGGGCGTCACGGGCGCGAAGATCCGCAACGTGAAGACCGGCGCCGAGACGGTCCTGCCCTGCGAGGGGTTCTTCGTGGCGATCGGCCATGCCCCGGCCTCGGAACTGGTCGCGGA
>NZ_JAFKOK010000054.1 GCF_017303295.1 Rhodobacter sp. NTK016B
CTGACCGGGCCGGGCCTCGAAATCGCCGCCCTGCCGGATCGAGGCCGAGGGCGCGCGGATCGCCATCTCGTAGGTGCCGGCAATGGCGCGGTCGGCGGTGACGATGCCGCTGACCCGTGTGCCGCCGGGGATCGCGTCGAGGGCGATCTCGCAGACGACCGGGGATGCGGTCCGGCTATCGGTGCGGGTATCCGCGGTGGCGCTGCAGGCGGCGGTGAAGCCCAGCACGGCGAGCCCCAGGAACAGCGAGGCGGCCTTGCGGCGCAGAGGGAGGGCGGAGAGG
>NZ_JAFKOK010000055.1 GCF_017303295.1 Rhodobacter sp. NTK016B
CACCCGAGAGCACGGCCAGCAGCACCCCCTCTCCCGATAGCTGTACCTGCGAAAGATTCACCAAGCTCACCCCAAGGGCAAAAGGCACCGCCCGCACAAAGTTGTTCATGGTATTGGCCACAGGCTGAGCACTCCCCCGCCCCAATAGTGAATAAAATCCCCAGGCAATGCCCGAGATGATCATCAGCGCAGAGCCCCCGACAGGCGGCGACGCCAGCCCTGGCAACACCAAGTAAATCAGTCCAAAAAGCGCGATTACCAGCCCGCCCCAGATCGG
>NZ_JAFKOK010000056.1 GCF_017303295.1 Rhodobacter sp. NTK016B
ACTGTATCGCGGAGATACCGGCTGGCTGAGCTGGTGGACAGTGTTTTTCTGGGGATGTTTTATTGGTTACGGTCCGATGATGGCAATTTTCATTGCGCGTATTTCTCGTGGCCGGACGATACGTCAGTTGATTCTGGCAGTGAGTGTGGCAGCGCCACTGATCACCTGTTTCTGGTTCAGCATTGTGGGTGGCAGCGGGCTGGCGTTTGAACTGGATAATCCGGGCGTGATTGCCTCGGGTTTCGAAGGGTTTAATTTACCAGGTGCGCTGTTGGC
>NZ_JAFKOK010000057.1 GCF_017303295.1 Rhodobacter sp. NTK016B
CAGGGCGGCAAGAAGGAAAATGCGGATCATGTCAGGGCCGAAGCTCGAAGGCCCGAGCTGCCACATCGAGCGGCAGCTGTTCCAGCTTGTGCCGGGTCAGCACCGCGACCCGCTCGCCCGTGACGATGCCGAGCGCCCAGCCGCCCCGGCCCGAGGGCACGGCGGCCAGGTCGCCGCGCTGCGCCATGGCGACGGGGATCTCGACGAGCTGCGCAGCGGCGGCCTCGACGTGGTCGGCATGGCCGATCTCGGCCAGCTTCGCGCGGCCTTCGC
>NZ_JAFKOK010000058.1 GCF_017303295.1 Rhodobacter sp. NTK016B
GTCAAAAGGTATTATGTCCAACATCACGGCCCAAAAATTACATGTCGGTGGAGAAGTTCCTGGCCACGTCTGCCCTTAGTAAGGAAAGGTACTAAGGAACGAAAACTATATATACAAACATAAAATGTGTACGGGTAAGTACGTACAAAAAAAAGCGCTCCGCTCCCAACTGATAGGAGAGTTGCGCTGTATAGAAAACGGACGGAGAGAGAAAAATTTAAGGAAGGGTAAGGGACGGAAGGGATAAGGGACGGAGAGAGAAAATTT
>NZ_JAFKOK010000059.1 GCF_017303295.1 Rhodobacter sp. NTK016B
CGGAAGCTATGACAGGCGCGCTGAGTGCGGGCCGACGTAAAATGGACTGGTTTGGTGTGATGTTGGTGGCCAGTGCAACAGCCATTGGCGGTGGTACCGTACGTGACATCCTGTTGGGTCATTACCCATTAGGCTGGGTAAAGAATCCCGAGTTTCTGGCCATCACCTGTGTTGCAGGAGTGCTGACCACTGGCGTGGCCAAATGGGTACTCAAACTGAAAGGTTTGTTTATTCGTCTGGATGCGCTCGGTTTGATCGTATTTAGT